>SUWW01000018.1 GCA_015061285.1 Bacteroidales bacterium
TTCAATTTTCAATTTTCAATTTTCAATTTTCAATTTTCAATTTTCAATTTTCAATTTTCAATTTTCAATTTTCAATTAATCTATTGTGTTGTATTTCTGAGTAATTTTGCGCCCGAGATAAAAACAGATAAAAGCAAAACAGAAAATGAGCAAAAAAGCGCTACTAATGATTCTCGATGGTTGGGGTATAGGCGACCATCAAAAAGACGATGTTATTTACTGCACGCCAACACCTTATTGGGATTCTCTTTTGGCTAACTATCCAAACAGCCAATTGCAAGCAAGTGGCGAGAATGTAGGTCTGCCCGATGGACAGATGGGCAACTCTGAGGTAGGTCACCTCAACATTGGTGCAGGTCGCATAGTTTACCAAGATTTGGTAAAAATCAATCGCGCATGTGCTGACAATTCGATACTTGAAAACCCACAAATCAAAAAAGCATATTCATACGCAAAAGAGAACGGAAAGAATTTGCATTTGATGGGTCTTACTTCAAATGGTGGTGTACACAGTTCATTGGTACATCTATTTAAGCTTTGCGACATAGCCAAAGAATATGGCATCAACAATACATATATACACTGCTTTATGGATGGTCGCGACACCGACCCTAAGAGCGGCAAAGGCTTCATAGAGCAACTCACCGAGCACTGCAAGAAGTCGGCAGGCACCATTGCAAGTATTGTTGGTCGCTTCTATGCTATGGACCGCGACAAACGTTGGGAGCGCATAAAAGAGGCATACGACCTACTCGTTGACGGCAAAGGCAAGCAAGCTACCGATATGGTTAAGGCAATGCAAGAGTCGTATGACGAAGGCGTAACCGATGAGTTTATCAAACCTATCAACAATGCCAACGTCGATGGTACAATAAAAGAAGGCGATGTAGTCATCTTCTTCAACTACCGCAACGACCGTGCGAAAGAGCTTACCATCGTACTTACACAAGAAGACAAGCCTGAGAATGGCATGAAGACCATCCCTGGATTGCAATACTTCTGCATGACTCCATACGATGCTTCATTCAAAGGTGTAAATATTCTCTTCGACAAAGAGAACGTATCCAACACTCTCGCCGAATACCTATCAAACAAAGGTTTGAAGCAACTTCACACAGCAGAGACCGAGAAATTTGCACACGTGACATTCTTCCTAAATGGCGGTCGCGAGGCAGAATTCCCAGGCGAAGAGCGTGTACTCGTGCCATCGCCTAAAGTTGCTACTTATGACCTCAAGCCAGAGATGTCGGCTTATGAAGTGAAAGACAAATTGGTTGATGCCATAAAGACGCAAAAATTCGACTTCATCGTTGTTAACTTTGCTAACGGCGACATGGTTGGTCACACTGGCGTATACTCGGCTATTGAGAAAGCAGTTGTTGCTATTGACGCTTGTGTAAAAGATGTAGTAGAGGCAGCTAAGGCAGCCGACTATGAGACCATCATCATAGCAGACCATGGCAATGCCGACCACGCACTCAACGAAGACGGCACGCCTAACACCGCACACTCACTCAACCCTGTGCCTTTCGTATATGTAACGAACGACAAAGGCGCTAAAGTTGAAAATGGTGTTTTGGCCGATGTTGCACCTTCAATTTTGACTATTATGGGGCTTCCTCAGCCAGCCGAAATGACGGGTAAGAGCCTTATAAAAAAATAGACATCCCTTCAATTAAACATATAATTGAGTCAAACGAGACGTAGCCGCGATGGTTGCGTCTCTTTTTTTATATATCTGTGCAACACACACTTTGCGAGTATACAACGCTATTAGAATAGTCACTATTAGGTATTTACGATTAGCAAATCCATAGATAAAATTGCATGCTCAGACAATAGATATATTTATGACTTTTCCCTTTACCAAAAGCATACTCCACAAATTGTGGAACATACTACTAATTATAGCATTAGAAATAGGTGCAACAGCAACAGCAATGGCACAACACGGAACCTTAGATGGTCGTGTAGTAGATATTAATGGGAATGGTATCTACGCAGCCACCATCATCGTTGAAGGTTCGACACTTGGCTCGGTTACCGATTTTGATGGCAACTTCAGCATAAGTAACATAAATAGTGGCAACATAGCTATTACCATACATAGCATAGGCTACGAAACGAAAAAGCTAACAGCAACAATAGCCAAAGGCAACAAGACTTCTATTGACACCATAACACTAAACGAAGCCTCACAAGAAATCGACGAAGTAGCAGTAGTTGGCAAATCTATGGCACGTCAACAACAAGAGATTGCGTTTGCCGTTTCGGTTGTCGACCTATCAAAATCATATTCGTCGGCGGCTACGCTCAAAAAGGCAATAGGCAACAATAGCAGCGTAAGAGTGCGAGAAGATGGAGGATTAGGTTCTACATATAGTTTCAGCATAAATGGTTTTTCGGGCAACCAAGTGAAGTTTTTTCTCGACGGCATACCGATGGACAACTTTGGTTCGTCGTTCAACATTGGCAACCTTCCGCCCAACATTGCCGAACGTGTAGACATATACAAAGGCGTTCTACCAGTAGAACTGTGTAGCGATG
This sequence comes from Bacteroidales bacterium, assembly GCA_015061285.1. GTDB lineage: Bacteria > Bacteroidota > Bacteroidia > Bacteroidales > Marinilabiliaceae > W3P20-009. Next base: position 2,548 of record SUWW01000018.1, read on the forward strand.
CTCTTGGCGGTGCAGTAAACATTGTCTCACGCCGCAATGCTAATTATCTCGATGCTTCATATTCCATCGGCTCGTTTGGTACGCATAAAGCGAACTTGAGCGGAGCACTCACCACACAAAGCGGATTTACATTGCGGCTAAATGTCTTCGGCAATCGCAGCGACAACGATTATAAGGTATACGTACAAGTAGTCGACTTGGCAACAGGCAACAAATCTTCGGAGAAATGGGTACGTCGATTTGCCGATGAGTACAAATCGGTGGGCACATGGGCCGAATTGGGGATTGTGAATAAACCATGGGCAGATATGCTTCTCGCTGGCATCATTGCTTCGGCCAACGACAAACAAATACAAACTGGAGCCACCATGGACGCCGTATATGGCGGTGTGAATACTACAAGTAGCACCATAATATCTACACTTAGATACAAGAAAGACGACATCGGCGCAGAAGGATTATCGTTATCGCTATTTGGCACTTGGGGCAAAGTATCTACATATTATGTCGACACTTTAGCTCGGCGCTACAACTGGGAAGGAGAATGGATTGAGAAAACATCGCGTGGCGAATTTTCGCTCGCCGACACCCATATTGATAGTCATGAAGGGCAACTGACCACTACCCTCTCATACATAATTACAGAGCACCAAAGTTTGACTATAAACAACTCTCTATCGACGAACCGACGTACAAGTTGCAACGAAGCCAATGCAGACGACCCAATGAACAACATTCCTCAACGGCTTACAAAAAACATTTCGGCCGTAGGCTACAAAATTTCGTTCGACCGTTGGAATGCAAATCTGTTTTTGAAAAACTACCATCTACACAGCAGCACTCAAAAACAATTTGACATATACACCGACAATGCACGTTGGGAGCGTATGAGCGACGATAAAAACAACCTTGGCTATGGTCTGGCTACCACTTGGTTCGTCACAAAAAAGCTACAAGCAAAAGTATCTTACGAAAACGCATGCCGCATGCCCGAAGCAAATGAACTATTTGGCGATGGTCTGATACAAGAGAGCAACACCGACTTACGTCCCGAGAAGAGTCACAATCTAAACGTAGGCATTGGCTACTGCGGCGTACTTGCCAACGTTCATCGATTAACGCTTGATGCCAATTATATTTTCCGCAACGCCGAAGATTTTATTCGCAAAGGCGTCTCGCTCAGCAATAATCCAACTACAAGCTACGACAATCTCGGCAAAGTGCAAACACAAGGCGTAGAGTTAGGTGCTATGTATACATACAAAATTGTTCATGTTGGCGGAGGGTTTACGTTTCAAGATATTATCGACAACGCCCGAACAGTAAAGACTGAAGGCTCATACGTAGGAGCATCAGAAATCACCAATATTACTTACAAACAGCGGCTACCTAACATTCCTTATCTGTTTGCCAATGGCGAAGCAGGTGTTAAGATGGACAACATTGGTGGACATAACATAACCATCACAGCCGACTATAACTTCAACTACGTACACGAATACTATCTATCGTTCCCTGGACTTGGCAGCGTAAGTAGCAAGAAAGTAATACCCATGCAAATTAGTCACGATATTGCTATTGGCGCATCGATAGCTAATGGAAGATACAACATAGTGGCAGAATGCAACAACGTAGCCAATGCTAAGCTTTACGACAACTACAAGCTACAGAAGCCTGGACGTAATTTCAGCATAAAACTGCGTTACTACATAAGTAAATAATTAACAACCAACATAATAAACAAAGATGAAAAGCAAGTACCTAATGTTAGCCTTCAGCATGAGCGCAACATTGCTCTGCACGACTTCGTGCGACGACAACGACAACAATTCGACATCTAAAGCCAACGACTATGTAGTTTGTCTCGGAGTAACAGGTTCCGACAACGTAACAACCTACTACATAGTTAGCCCCGAGAGCCTCACCGAAGGTTCAATATCGGCGCAAGGCACTGGCATAGAACAGAATGGTTATCACGACTATACCCAAGGCGGCAGCACAATCTACTGCATTGGCGGTATGGGAGTTACGGAATGTACTGGCATTATACGCAACGATGACAATGAACTCGAAGAGTTTGGCAATTTTGTATTCACCGATAAATTGAGCGAACTCATCAAGATTGACAATAGTTCTGCTTTGGGCGTAGAGATTCCTAATTCGGCTAAAGATGGCAGCGAAATTTCGTTCTACGCTATCGACGAAAAGTCTTTGTCGAAAACAAGTACAACAACCTCATCAATTGCACCTTTATCATACCTTGATTGGCCCTCAATTTCGGGTAGTGCATACAACGATGGATATGTATATATAAGCTATATACCTATGAACTCCGACACTTACGCCACTCAATATACCGACTCAGGTTATGTTGCTGTTTACAAATATCCCGACATGACTCTCGTCAATCTCATAAAAGATGGACGCACTGGCAATATAGGCACATGGAATGCTTACAATGGCATAACCAAAGATGAAAATGGCGATTTGTATCTGCTCTCAAGTTCGTCTATCGTCAATGGATTCTCTCAAATGACCAAACCAGCCTCGTTTACACGCATCAAGAGCGGTCAAACGGATGTCGATGCCGACTACTTTTTCGATTTTGCGAGTGTTAGCAATGGCATGCGTCCTGCACACATCATTTATTGTGGCAATGGATTGGCTTATGTAGAAGTGTGTACACTGAGTGACACCGAACAAGAAGCAAACAGATGGAGCGACACTGCTCTAAAAGGCATGATAGTCGACCTATACAACCAAACTGCAACAGATGTTGATGGCATACCAGTGCACAATGGCAATGGTGGTCGTCGATTCCCTGCTTTCTACGATGGCAGCTTTGTCTATCTGACTATAACCAACAGCGATGGTAGCAACTACATATATAAAATTGACCCTACTACTGCTACCGCTACGCAAGGGGCAAAAGTCGAAGCAACATTTGTTGCTGGCATTTTCTCACTATAGAGCGTTTTTTTGTGAGAATAGAAATGCACTTACGGAAATTGATGTCCGAGCTACACAAGTGGCTCGGACTTTTCACTGGTGCCGTGCTCTTTGTGGTATGCACTACAGGATGCATTTATGCATTCAAAGACGAAATAACCGACCTCACTGAACCGTGGCGCCACATCGACGATCAAAGCGATAGGCAAATCATTTCTCCCTCAGAGCTGATCGACATTGCAAGCGAAGCTATGAATGGCAACATACCTACAGCTCTCACCTTTTCGGAACGAACCGACGCCCTACGCGCCGACTATTACGATTGGGGTAAAGAACAAACTACCGTTTGGGTCAATTCTTACAATGGCAACGTGCTACACACAACAACGCATAGGGGTAGCGAATTCGACTTTTGGAATTTCATTTTGCGTGGCCACACTGCACTTTGGCTACCACGACATATTGGCAAACTTGTAGTTGGATACTCTGTTCTTATATTTTTCATAGTACTTATAACGGGTCTTGTTGTGTGGCTACCCAAACGTATTAAGATTTTCAAGCTCAAAGAGCGATTCACACTACGAAAAACTTTAGTCTCACTTCACGCTGTGTTGGGACTTTATGCTATCGTTCCTCTCATAGCCCTTTGCATCACAGGAATGCTATTCGCACTTAGTTGGTTCTCTACGGGCGTCTATTTTGCCATTTCTGGAGGTAAATCCATGCAGCCCTACACGCTACCACACTCGCAACAAACACACGAATCTGTTACACCTATTGCGACTCGACTCGATATTTTACACACCCAATTAACTTACGAGGAGCCACAAGCCGTACAGTTTTACTACGCCCTACCAGCCGACTCCACTGCGTGCATACGTGTAAGCATAGTACACAAACGCGGCTCGTATTATCGAACGGACAATAGATTTTTTGATCAATATAGTCTAACAGAACTAAATGGAAGCGGGCCTTGGGCAGGCAAATACAACGAGGCCTCAACAGCCGACACAATTATGCGTGCTAACCTCGAATTGCACGATGGCCGCATGTTTGGCATTGTAGGAAAAATAATAATGTTTTTTGCAAGTTTCGTTGGTGCTTGGTTAGCAGTATCAGGTTACGTATTATGGATAAGACGATTACGTCATAGGAATGCCCGCCACCTGAGGATAGTTGAGATATAGCTCGTAGAACTTCACGAGTTCGCGGTAGGTTAGGCGAATTTTGGTAGGCTGCATAAGAAACGAACGAACATTAGCATCGCCTCCCGTATGAAGATCGAGCATCTGCAAACCTTTTATTTTGAGATAATAGTCGAGCAAATCTTCTTTCGAAAACCTATTTGACGTCAATTCGCGCATACCTGCTATCACCTCTTGTTTCTGTTCTTCGCCTTCAGGAAACAGAACCTTGCATAGTTTCTTGATGGCTTTTTGTTCCATAATGAAATCATACAATATCTTACCAAGAAAACACATTGGCAACAGCACCGAAACGAAAACTATGATTGCGTAATTCACTTCCGTATCTTTTTTACAACTACAAATCTCTGAGTTTCTTTTCGCAAAACAATATAAAATTACGTTGTTCTACACTATCGAATCCAATATCCTTACATCTCTCGGCCAAATATTCTTGTTCTGCCTGACCTGGCGTAGGCACAAGAATAGCGCGTCTACCCATCAACATCAAATCCATCAATGTCGAATAGCCCGACCTACATATAATAGTTTTCGCCGATTTTATATATGCCTTCAACTCAGCTGCAGATGGCGAACCTACTATTCGCACATTTTCACAAACCTTATCTATAGCGGTTATAGTGCCATTGACAACAAGAAACTCTCTACGCGAATGCTTAGCCACAGTCAGCACCAATTGTTCCAATATGCTCCGCTGAGGTTCTGGGCCCGATATTAATGCAAGCACATCTATATTTTCCTGTCTATTATGGTCATCGTCTACCAATCTCGACTGCAGCCCAATACAAGTAGTCTTACACTTTACGTATTGGCTTACAGACAATCTACCCGACAAGCCATTGCCATCTGAGGCATAATCGGGAATCAGACATTCATCGAAGCGCGAAATCCATCTACCTACTATTCTACTTATGATACTATTTACTATGTACGAACTACCTCGCCATGGCAAAGGGCTCAATTGGTGAGTAATAATACTCGATTTACACAACGAACTACGCACACCATACCTATTATCGGATATTATTTTGTCGATATGCATCTTACGCACAATCTGCTCAGTCCGATAATGTTCTACGTACATACATATCAAGAATTTAGGTACTTGCAACGAAATCATAACCCACTGAGGCAGATTCGAAGAAAATTTTGGAGAAAACGAACGCAAAGGAACGCATTCGAGCAAAGGAAACTCACTTCGCAGAAGCTGCAGCGACAAGCCACTTCCTGCTACAACAACCTCATCGCCCTTAGCAAGCCGACTACGTATGATAGGTATGAGACGTGTGGCATGTCCCAAGCCCCAATCCAATGGCGAAACGAGGATTCTCATAAAACATTATTATTTATACGAAAATAAACATATCGACGATATGAAGCGAAAATATGATTTACGTATTATTACATAACAGAAAAGAAAGAAAATCTGCCAAGAAGAAAATCACACCACATTTATTCTACACACACTCAACAAACGCCTCTCAAACAGACAATAATTCTATAACATAAAAATATCCAAGATTATAAACACTGAATTGCGCTCTACATCACAAACAAACGCATTGTAAATCACTACTTTTGCAAATCCTAAAAAAACAATAGATAATATGCCAATAAGAATCCCCGATACATTACCGGCTCGAAAAATTCTTGAGAGTGAAAACGTGTTCGTAATGAGTGAGTCGAGAGCTCTATCGCAAGACATCAGACCTCTGAACATACTCATTCTCAACCTAATGCCAATAAAGACTGTAACCGAAACTCAACTTTTACGCGTGCTATCCAACACTCCTCTTCAGGTTAACGTTGAGCTTCTCAAGGTTAAGTCGCATGTATCCAGAAATACTTCTGAAGAGCACCTCACCACTTTCTACAAAAATTTCGACGACGTACGTTCGCATAAATACGACGGCATGATAATTACGGGAGCACCTGTAGAACAACTTGCCTACGAAGAGGTCGACTACTGGAATGAACTTGTGGAAATTATGGACTGGAGCAAGCAAAATGTAACCAACACTCTACACATCTGTTGGGGAGCTCAGGCTGGTTTGTATCATCACTATGGCATACAAAAACATGCTACCGAAATCAAGCAATTTGGATTATTCAAGCACATCGTCCTCGACAAAAACGAACCTCTTATGCGTGGTTTCGACGATGTATTCATAGCGCCACATTCTCGCCATACCACCATACGACGTGCCGACATCGAAGCATGCAAAGATTTGCATTTACTCGCTGTGTCGGACGAAGTGGGGCCACACATAATTATTTCTGCCGATCAGAAACAAATCTTTGTTATAGGGCATGCAGAATATGACCGCGACACACTCTCAAACGAATACAAACGCGATGTCTCGCTCGGTTTGCCAATAAATAAGCCGGCTCACTATTTCCCAAACGACGATGCCGACATGTTACCTCAAGTCATTTGGCGAGCCCATGCTCATCTTCTTTACTCCAATTGGCTTAACTACTATGTATATCAAACTACGCCGTACATATTGTAGGCTTAGATATACCTTGCGTTTTGCTGCTATTATGCTTAGAATATGCAACTTTGAGCACAAAGTATATTTTTATATATAAAAAAGATTAACAGCGCTTGCATTACAGAGAAAAACATCTACTTTTGCATCGCTTTTGAAAAAGCAATTCGGCGATTCAGTAGCTCAGCTGGTAGAGCACAACACTTTTAATGTTGGGGTCCTGGGTTCGAGCCCCAGCTGGATCACTCGGCAAGACCGACATAGGGCGATTCGTTAGCTCAGCTGGTAGAGCACAACACTTTTAATGTTGGGGTCCTGGGTTCGAGCCCCAGACGGATCACAAAAAGAAACCTTGATGAGAAATCGTCAAGGTTTTTTGTTTTTACATCATAGTCTAAACATTTAGACCGACAATCATAATATTACTATCGCAGATACGGATTTCTTTCCGTACAAAATGAAGAGAGCGGCATACCAAAGCTGTTGCTCACATTTCCAATGACAGTATCGTTATATGCATAACGAGCCATTTTAGGATGAGACACCATGTGAGAGAATATCGAAATGCTATTCTCTTTGGTAATTATAGTAGCAGGATAATAGATGCTATCGCTACCAGCCACCTCGAAGAGCGAGCGGTTCGAATTAGAATTCACTAATTCTTCTCCATTTTCAAGATTAAGCACAAAAAGATTGTTGCTTATGGTATAGCTCTTCAGTTTTAGGAATTGATGCTTAAGAGATTCAAAATCGTATTGGCAAGCAAGAGCCATATTGGCCGCACGCGTACCAACAATTTTCTTTGGCACTGATGTCTTTTCGCCTACCGATCCAACATCCATAAGACTCACCAAATAGGCGCGATCAATATTATCACAAGCTCTACGTTGTGCTTCGCGCAATTTTGCTCCAAGACGTTCGTCGCGTGCATCGGAAAAATCTGATGGCGCAAGTTGAACTAAAATCACAGGCATCTTCGAACTATGAAACGACGTACGGAACGACGCTACCATTTTATGTATGAGCATCTCAAACAAGCGAGGATTGCCAGAATTGGTCTCACCTTGATTATAGAGCAAGCCAGCCACTTTATAGTTTACTATTGGAGCTATCATTCCATTGTACGAAACTGTTGGTGTGGTTCCATTATAAGGCATAGAAAGCACTGGATGCTGAGCATAAGAATTCTTTTTTATATCGAAGAAATATAGTCTATCGCAGAAATATTGCGCTGCAACACGGAATCGCCACTGTCCTTCGATGGAAATCGATGAACCATCTTCAAGTTCGATACGCATTCCTCCTTCTGCACCGAGGAAGCCACCTTCGTTTTGGCTATCAGTTACTCTAACAGCAATATTCAAATATCCTTGACGAGTAAGCGACGAAGGCACATCGTAAATTCTTTCGACATCATACTCTCCGCTTTTATTGTGTTCGCCAACCAACTGACCATTGATGTATGTTTTGTCGCGATCGTCTACTTTTCCAAGGTATATCTTAGCATCTTTACCAATCCATGAACTCGGCAAATTGACGCGTTTCACAAACCACCATACTCCGTCAAACGTCTCGTATTCGGTATTTTCGAACATGGTTGGCAAATGAACCAAATCCCATGCATTGTAATTAATCTCAAACTGAGGGACTATCTCGTCGCATACCGAAATCGACTCTACTGGATCGCGTCCATTGGGCAAGCGTATAATACTTACCGACAAAAAATCAGACAGCCAACGCTCGTAGCCACCATATTCGCGCGTGAGTTGATCAACATTCATGAAAGCTTCGCCCCATGTAGTATCGGCAAGCATCAAATCGCGACTGGTCCACGACTCACATGCAGTACCGCTTATACCGGCATTTATCACTCCAATAGGCACTTTCAAGCTATCGCGCAACTGACGAGCAAAATAGTATTCTGTTGCACTGATGACAGCCTCGTTGCCTCGCAAGGCTTCGACCCACATTCCTCGGGTATTTTTAGCTGGATACGACGAAAAATTTGTATCGATATTATAGAAACGTAGAAACTCGTCACTCGAAGTAAGCGCAGTATCGGCATAATGACGATCGGCAAAATCTTTTTTGAGCGACATCGCCAAATTACCTTGACCCACTGCCAACCAAACCTCACCAAAAACGACATTAGCCACCATCAATCGGCGTATCTCATTATATATATGCACTTCATGACACTGATGGTCGGCGGCTGGCGTGGCATACTCAGTTTCCCATATACTATCAGCGCCTGCCACTACCGAACGTTTCTCTGCCCACGTTGGTGCTACATTCACCACTACGCCTGGATTGGCTTTTCCCCAGAATTTTATAGTGCTATTCTGCTGAATAACCATATTATCGTTGATAATAGACGACAGCTCGAAATAGCCGTCTTTTTTTCTGCACGACGTCAGAACAAACGAACAGATGGCAAGAAGTAACACTATATTTTTCATAGTAACACTTGTTAGTCGATATATCTATGTATTTGGCTATTCAAATATGGATATACGCTCGGAGCTAAATCGACAAGAGGCAGATACGTCACCGACTCTTTTTTGTCATCATCAAGCACTTTGCGAATATCAAAATTAAAATATGTGAATATATACAAAACACAACTAATTATGAACAAAGATTTTGCTGCAGAAAAAATTCCTCCACAAATTCTGTTTGGAACACTCAGAATGGTATGCTTCACCAAGCCGTTGATAAAGGTGGCTAAGAAGTGCACACCTATTACAACTGCTATAACTACGATAGCAAAGGATACTATTCCTACATAATTATTCTCGATATGTGGACGTACATACTCTTCTACTATGCTGCTAAACTTTGCTGCACACCAAATGCCGACGCCAATGCCCACAAGACCCGACAAGCTAAATATTAGCCCGCGTCGCATTCCTTGGGCGAAAGAGACCACTACGATCAGTATTACTATTATATCGAAGATACTCATTGGGATTTACTACGATATTAGTTGAACTTGTGCGTTATCCTTTGGTTTGAATGCGCTATGTGTATTTTTTCTTTTGTTTTTTCGTTTAGTAGCCCGACCCAGACTCGAACTGGAATCTAAAGTTTAGGAAACTTCCGTTCTATCCCTTGAACTATCAGGCCATCGCCTCAATTGAGCATTCGGCTCAAAAAAGCGTGCGAATATAGCAAAATCAGCGATACTTGGAGCTACTTGTTTCTACTATATTAACATAGCTTTGATAGCGCGACAGAGCTATTCGTTGCTCATCAACGGCAAGTTTGACGGCACAGCCTGGTTCGTGCATATGCGTACAATTGTTATATTGACATTTGTCCGACTCGGCAAAAATCTCACGGAAATAGTGAGCTATCTCATCTTTGTTAATATTTACAATGCCAAAACCTCGAATGCCTGGAGTGTCGATGATGCAACCACCAAAACTAAACTTATGCATTTCGGCATTAGTGGTGGTATGTTTTCCGCTATTGTTTGACTCGCTAATGTCGTCGGTGCGAAGATTTAATCCTGGTTCTATACGATTGATAAGTGTAGACTTGCCCACACCCGAATGTCCTGCAACCACACTCACTTTGTCGCGAAGTATATCCTTCACATGATCAAAATCTTCATCATGTTTCGACGATACCGTAAGCACTTCGTAGCCAATAGATTGGTAGATATTTTTCAAATCTTCAACTTCGTCGAGCATGGCGGCATCGTAGCGATCTATTTTGTTTATAACTATAACTACGGGCACATCGTAGGCTTCGGCCGATGCAAGAAAGCGATCGATGAAAACACGTGTAGTTACTGGATAGTTAACGGTGACCACAAGAAGTGCTTGGTCTACATTAGCAGCAAGAACGTGAGTTTGCTTAGAAAGATTTGTAGAACGTCGGATGACATAGTTGCGACGAGGCAATAGTTCGCTAATGACATAATCTTTTCCATCGGTTTCTACATTGACGTAGTCGCCAACGGCCACTGGATTGGTGCTATCGATAGATTCAAGACGCATAGCGCCCTTTATACGGCACTCCACTTCGCCCGTTTCGGCAATGCTAACCACATAGTGGCTTCCGGTTGATTTTATTACTACTCCTCTCACTTTGTGACATTTGTGACGCAAAAATAACAAATGCACCAACATCAGCAATTAGCGACATTGGTGCATCTATTATATGTATGTACTATGAACTAAAATTTGAACGTGAAACCAAATGCAACGAATGCGAAACGGTCCCATGATGTTTCTAAGTTAACACCAATGTTTTCGTTGAACATGTAGCGAGCACCTGCGAAGAGACGAGGCTCGATGAATTTGGTTTTTGATTCTGAGCCTTCAACAGTTCTGGCTGCGCCACTCTCATACTCACTATATTCCCATTCATACTTATTTATATCTACGAAGCAGAAAGTGACACCACCATAGGTATCGATTTGAGGAATGAACGAGTAGTGAAGTGTACCGCGAGTTGCAATGCGAATACGACGGAAGTCACAATCAGTACCATAAAAATCTTTACTTCCAAAGCCCATACCGAACTGACCGCCTACAGAGATAGTACCACGCTCGTTGATAACATTCATAATACCATATTCACCCATAACGCCGATAGAGTGCTGAGTAACACTACCGCCACCATTTCCATTCCAATCGTTATCGGAGAATGCACCGAGGCCATAGTTAACGTTAAGAGCGAAGTCGCCTTTGTTGAATTTACTTTGAGCATTTGCGTTAACCGACATCATCACAGAAAGTGACAAAACGGCTACTACAGAAAGAATTAATTTTTTCATCATTGATATAATGTTAGTATGTGGCACAAATGTAAGCAATAAAATCGCTTGTTTATTTTTTTTGCGCGTTTGAAGATTAAAAGAGGTAGTTTGAGAATATGGTATGGAAAAGCGAAATAAATATCTACATTTGCGCCCGATTTGTAAAGCTAACAAATAGAGAAAACGAATGAAGAAGACTTTGCTGACAATAGCGCTTATTACATCAACGATAATGTCCTTTGCTCAAGAGGCACAGAATGAGGAATGGACAACAACGACTTCAAAATCGAAATCGGCAATAGAATTTTCCTATGGTTTGAAGGTAGGTTTGAACTTTTGCACATACGACAGTGACTGTGACGACGTTCAAGCACGTATGGGTCAAGATGGTATCATCTGTCGTTGGCGATACAAGAATTGGGCATTACAACCAGAGTTGCACTATGCACGAATGGGTGTTCGCTCGTTGGTAAAAAAAGTTAATGCATACGATGGCGATGCGCCTGCAACGGGAGGTACAAACTATAGCGACCGTTTCATGCTTCAACTTCTCACCGATAACGTGCAAATGCCTATAATGTTTAAGTATTATTTGCCACTTTTCAACCATGGTCTTAACATTCAGGCGGGACCTATGTTTAGCCAACGTTTCGACTACAAAGTTTCGACCTCTTCACAAAAGAGTCAATTGAGAGACGAAGCAACAGGAGAAGTATTGCAATTGAGACGTTTTGCCCAAGCGCAAAATCAGTTTACAGTACTTGCTAACGTGGGTGTAGGTTTCGACTCAGAATCGGGCATCGGTGTAGATTTCCGTTGCAGCATGGGTATAACACCAGTATTCGACAAAAACGAATTTGGCTGCTACAATCCTAACTCACACGACCGTGTTTGGTCAATACAGTTTACATACGTATTCTAACGATTAGTAAATAATATGTCAGAAGCGCGGCTTATCGGTCGCGCTTTTTGTTGATAAACAAGAGAAAAACATCAATATATGGGACTTCAATGTGGAATAGTCGGCCTGCCTAACGTAGGAAAATCGACGCTATTCAATTGTTTGTCGAATGCGAAAGCACAATCGGCAAACTTTCCTTTTTGTACTATTGAGCCAAACGTGGGCGTAATCACAGTGCCCGACAAACGTTTGGAAGTACTCGACTCTATAGAGCACCCTGCTCAGGTAATACCTACCACAGTAGAAATAGTCGACATAGCTGGTCTCGTAAAAGGCGCAAGCAAAGGCGAAGGATTGGGCAACAAATTTTTGGCTAACATCCGCGAAACCGATGCCATAATACATGTACTTCGCTGCTTCGACGACGATAATATTACGCACGTTGATGGTTCGGTAAACCCCGTACGCGACAAAGAGGTTATCGACACCGAACTTCAGATAAAAGATCTTGAAACCGTTGATGCTCGCATTGCCAAATGCGAAAAGCAAGCTATTAGCGGAAAAGATCCTGAATCGAAGAAGCTACTCGATGTGCTGAAGAAATTCAAAACTGCCCTTGAAGCTGGGCAGAACGCACGTTCTGTTGAACTCACAGAGGCTGAAGAAAAAATAGCCAAAGGTTTGTTTCTACTTACGCAAAAGCCTGTTATGTATGTATGCAATGTAGATGAGGCATCGATACTAAAAGGCAATGCACACGTAGAGGCAGTTCGCAAAGCTGTAGCAAACGAAAATGCAGAAATACTTGTAATAGCAGCACAAACAGAATCGGAGATTGCAGAACTTGAGACATACGAAGAACGCCAAATGTTCCTCGACGACCTCGGCTTGAAAGAATCGGGCGTAGTAAAACTCATTCGCTCAGCCTATAATCTTCTGAACCTCAAGACATTCTTCACCGTAGGACCTAAAGAAGTTAGAGCGTGGACATTCCGCCAAGGATACACAGCGCCCCAAACGGCAGGCATCATACATACCGATTTTGAACGCGGATTTATTCGCGCCGAGGTGATTAAATATGACGATTTTGTGAAACTTGGTTCCGAATCTGCGTGCCGAGAAGCTGGCAAATTGGCTATAGAAGGCAAAGATTACGTTGTGGAAGATGGCGACATCATGCACTTCCGCTTCAATGTATAACTCATCATACATATAAATATTGAAAATGAGCTATACCTAATGATATGGCTCATTTTTCTTTCTATTAGAGAAACACAATTGTTGCAAAGGAAAGCAGTTTTGCTAATTTTGGAGATTTTGTAAGTTGACATACAAATAAAAAAAACATTTGCCCCTTGGGAATAGCAAATAAAGATGGCAGATAAAAACAAATCGAAGCTTCTACGCAAGTTGCAGATAGCAGTCTTCGCCGACAATTCATACGAGCAACTATTCTCGCTACAACTGACACCGCTTTCGTTGGTTGTGGTAATTGGTGTATCATCATTACTATTAATAGTAAGTGTTACATTTTTGATAGCATTCACATCACTTCGAGAGTACATACCTGGCTATCCTACTGGAGAAGAGCGACGCATGATAAGCGAAAACTTTCGTCGCACCGATAGCATTGCAGAGGCATTGGTGATACGCGATAAGATGCTTAGCAACATTCGCGAAGTGCTCGCCGACGAGATTCCTGAAGTGGCTTTCAACCACGACTCCATAAAGATTTCACGCACTCCAGTGCAAATTGCAGCAATAAAGACCTCTGAAGCCGATAGCATTTTCCGCGCACAAGTAGAAGCCGAAGAAAACTTCAACGTGTCAGCAAGCGAAGCATCAACGACATCACCAATAGACACTCGTTTGGAAATGATGTTTCTCTTTCCACCTGTAAAAGGCATAATATCACAGAGTTACGGCGAGCGAAACGGGCATTGGGGCGTAGACATTGCTGTGCCCGATGGGACAATTGTCACTGCAGTTCTCGATGGCACGGTGATATTTTCGGAATGGACAATAGAAACGGGATTTGTTGTTGCTATTCAACACAACAATGAGCTTGTTTCGGTATATAAACACAACTCAAAAGTCTTGAAACGCGTTGGCACTCACGTCACGGCAGGCGAAGTAATAGCATTGTCGGGCAATTCGGGAGAGCTATCGACTGGACCACATTTACATTTTGAACTTTGGTATTCGGGAGTACCATTGAACCCCGAAAACTACATATCATTCAACTGATAGTGAAACGGATAGCAATATTAGGAAGCACAGGATCAATAGGAACGCAAGCACTCGACGTAGTGCGTATGCACCCAGACGAATTTGAAGTAGAAGTTCTCGTAGCTAACCGCAGCATAGAGCTACTCATAGCGCAAGCACGCGAATTCCGTCCGAACGCCGTTGTTATAGCCGACGAGACACTCTACCCTACTCTGAAAGAGGCTCTCGCAGATGAACCAATAAAAGTATACGCTGGAGCAAAATCGATAGAGCAAATTGTAGGCATGTCTACCATCGACATAGTGCTTGTGGCGCTTGTAGGATTCAGCGGTTTACGTCCTACGCTCGCTGCTATTGAAGCAGGCAAAACGATTGCTTTGGCAAACAAAGAGACTCTTGTAGTAGGTGGTGAAATAGTTATGGCTGCAGCCGCAAAGAAACGCGTTGCCATTCTACCTGTCGATTCGGAACATTCGGCCATTTTTCAATGCTTGAATGGCGAACGCCACCTCACCCCTAAGCGCTTGATACTTACAGCATCGGGAGGACCTTTCAGAGGCTACACAGCTAAACAACTCGAAAAAGTAACACCTCAAGATGCGCTAAAAAACCCCAACTGGTCGATGGGAGCAAAAGTCACAATCGACTCGGCATCGCTAATGAACAAAGGTTTGGAATCGATAGAAGCACGTTGGCTTTTTGATATGGCTCCTGAAAAAATCGACATTGTGGTACATCCACAATCGGTAATACACTCAATGGTAGAGTATTCCGATGGTTCGGTAAAAGCTCAGTTGGCTACGCCCGACATGCGTTTGCCAATACAATATGCACTGACATTCCCCAACCGAATGCCATCGCCTATTGAGCCACTCGATTTTATGAAATATAAAACACTAACCTTTGAAGAGCCCAACAAGGAACTATTTCGCAACTTGCCTATCGCCTTAGATTCCATTAAGCGAGGCGGCAATGCTCCTTGCATAATGAATGGAGCCAACGAGATAGCAGTAGCAGAATTTCTCAAAGGAAATGTTTCTTTCTTGCAAATGCCCGACATTATTGAAGAAACGCTTTCAAAATGTAACTTTGTGAAACATCCTTCGCTCGACGACTATTTCGAAACCGACAAAGAAGCTCGACGAATAGCCAAAGAGGCAATAGAAGTTTTGTAGCCAATGACTATGCAGCATCGACATATATACGCTAAACGTGTAATACACACTTGGATAGTAGCTATCCTTATGGTGTGTACATTGAATGTAGATGCGCAAACACGACCTAACACAACAAAGTGGGCGAAGAACATAACGCTAAACTCGCTCGAAATATTCAACTACGGCACTTACGGAACCGACGAAGGCTTGGCTAGCAACAACATTATCACCATTTTGCGCGACAGCACTGGCCTAATGTGGATTGCTACAAGCGATGGCGTAAATACGTTTGATGGCTATGAATTTTCTTCATACATAGCAGAAAAAAACGACTCGTTATTCTCTGTAGGCAAGAGAGTTAAAGGTATATGCGAATTACCCAACAACAACATACTTATTGCGTATGCTGATTGTGGAGTCTCACGATTCGACCGCAGAAGCAACACATTCTCGCAAAACAACTCAATATTCGATATAGATCGTGCCTATGGCATTACATATCAAGATGGCTTTGAGATTGTTGCAAGTCAGGAGCATGTAATTATATACGACAAAGAGCACGACCGCAAAACCAAAATAGACGCTCCTCCTACGGTGCCTGAAGAGACAACGCTCGACCGCATACGTATAGAGCACATTGCCGACACGCACAACTTGTTTGCAATGTTGTTTTCTACGCGCTCGCTTGGCATTTTGGATATATATACCAAGACCATAAAGCAAATCTCATTTAGCAACCTCGACATTCTGGATATTTGCGCCGACAACGATGGTTCGCTCTTCTTAGCTACCAACAATGGCGTATATAACTATTCGCACAAGAGCAAAACAATCACACAAATACCCATTTTGTGTGGCTCCGTGGTACAAGCTTTTGCTCGCGACGACTCCGATGGCTATTGGGTTGCATACGACAACAACCAAATAGCAAAGTGGGACCCTGCACGCAAAACATTCACCATCCTAAAAAACTGCGAGCAATTCCTAAACGAGCAATCGCGTGTGAACGACATCATGGAAGATCACAACGGAGTGTTGTGGGTGTCGACATCGAACCTTGGTGTTATAAAACTCGACACTAAGCGTCCCAAAATACGATGCATGGAAATAGCATCGGATGAGCTACTTGGCAGCTACATAACTTATCAGATTAGCGCTCAATCGCGCCGCGAAGTTTGGGCTGCGGTGGGTAGATATGGCGTACTAAAAATAGACACTAAAGGGAAAACGTCGCAACTTATTAATGTTGATGGGCGGCACGTTTACTCTATTTTGGCGCGCAAAAACAACGACATTTATTTCGGCACAAGCGATGGTCTATACAAATACAATCGCGACACCAACAAACCAATACATATACATATCGGCGACGACCCCGACTTATGCAACTCACTGAAAGTGAATTACATGATTGAAGATTGTTTGAACAATTTGTGGATATGCACACAGAAAGGTTTGTATAAATACAATGGAAAAGAGTCGATAAAACTTCGCATAGACGAAAAAGACGAACACATAAACACAACCTTCGAAGATAGCGATGGACGCATTTGGGTAGGCACAGAGTCGGGCGCATACTATTTGGACCCAGGCGACTCTGCATTCAACAAAGTTTCTTTGGGCATCGACAAAGGACGTATATACAACAATACTTTTTGCTTTTCGGAATACCGCAACTTTGTACTTATAGGAACGAGTGCAGGTCTTATAGAATACGAAAAAGAGACTGGCAAGACCCACGAAGCATCGATAAATGCTGCATTTCGCAACTCAAAAATTTTCGACGTATTCACCGACAGAAATGGCATAACATGGCTCAGCACCAATAGCGGCATCGTCTACGTATCGTCGGAGCATAACCAGATATACAAATTCAACCACATCGATGGTTTGAAATACGAAGGCAACGAATGCCGAAAATTCACATTCTGCAAAGGGATACTCTACTTCGGACATGCCAAGAAACTCAACTACATCGACACTCACAAAGTGCGTTTTAGCATGCGCACGCCTAAAACTCTTATAAGCAGCATTACATACGGCGTCAACGAAGAAGAGAAATCTATCATGATGGATAGCGACACTTCGTTTGTTACGAAATATCAATCTCGCGCCATGCTGAAAATAAATGTTGCCTCTTCGGATTTTTCTGCTCCACATAGGAATCTATATCAATACAAAATTGATGATGGCAAATGGATACAACTACCCGAGACAAGCAACACCATAATACTATCTGGTTTACAGCCAAATACGTATAACATACAAGTAAAATCGTCGAACAGCGATAAGATATGGTCTGAATCGCCCAAATCGTTCACCATAACCATACTACCACCACTTTGGCGCAGTGCCATGGCCATAATATTTTACATTTTTGTGGCTATAATGCTCGCATGGCTCGTAATAGAGATCAGATTCCGCGACTTGCGCAAGAAGATGACAATTATGGAGAACGAAGCGCGAGCCAAAAAGACGGTTGAGGCGCAACGCAATCGCTTGGTAAAGATCCACAAAGACCTCACCGACTCTATCAACTACGCAAAACGTATACAAGAATCCATAATGCCTCGCGAAGATCAAGTGGTTGGCTTGTTCGCGAAACTATTTGTGCTCTACAAGCCTAAAGACATAGTTTCGGGCGACTTCTATTGTTTCTATCATCGCGACAACAAGACATTCATCATCTCGGCCGACTGCACAGGCCATGGCGTTCCTGGAGCATTCCTTTCAATTCTCGGCATCGACCATCTGTCGAACATCATAACTAAGCAGAAAGAAGACGATGCAGGTCGCATACTTACTATGCTTCACCAAGATATGCACGCCATTGTTTTCAAGGAGAATTTGGAGACAAAAGACTTCAACGAAGGCATGGATATGACAATCTGCGTGGTCGATCATGAGCATCATAAGATCAACTTTGCTGGTGCAATGAACGACCTTTATATGATTCGCAACAACGAAATTATAGTCTATCATGGCGACCGCCATTCGCTCGGTGCCAACACAGCCATCGAGAATGAAGACTTGCATGAATATCTTTCACAAAACATTGATTTTCAAAAAGGTGACATCTTCTATATGTTCTCCGATGGATATATCGACCAATTCGGCGGACAAGAGCAAAAGAAATTCAAGACACGACGATTCAAACATCTTTTGATGAACATACATAAACTGCCAGCCAAAGATCAAAAGATTATTCTCAACCAGAAGCACAACGAATGGCGCGGCAATATTGAGCAAACCGACGATGTGTCGGTCATCGGCTTCGAACCTTTGAGCTAAATGCACGTGGCAAAGACATCAAGAAGCGAGCAACTGCTCAACGACCCCATAAAACCATTAATCCTCCGATTGTCCGTACCAACCATCATAGCCATGATGATTTCTACGTTCTACAATCTGGCAGACACCTATTTTGTCAGTCGCATAGGTACGTCAGCTGCTGGCGCAACGGGAATTGTATTTTCAGTAATGATGATAATACAGGCCGTAGCTTTCACCATAGGTATGGGCGCAGGCAATTGCATGTCGCGATTGATGGGCAAAGGCGACATCGAATCGGCAAGCAAATTCCTTTCAACTGGCTGGTTTCTGGGATTTTCCATCGGTTGCATAATAGCCATTGTGGGCACTTTGTTCTGCGACGACATTGTAGTAGCATTAGGTGCTACGCCAACCATAGAGCCTTTTGCCACAAGCTATGCACAATTTATATTTATAGCTACACCACTGATTATGTGTTCATTCATAATGAACAACATACTGCGTTTTCAAGGACACACACTCTACGCGCTCTACGGCATCGGATTGGGTGGACTGGTCAACCTCGCGCTCGACCCATTTTTCATCTTCTACCTCGACATGGGCACAGCAGGTGCAGGCTTGGCAACGGCTATTGCGCAAAGTATCAGTTTCTTGGTTTTGCTATATATATGCAACGGCAAAGCCGACACAATGTCGATACATATAAGACACATAACCACCTCGAGCAAAGTGCTTTACCACATTTTCTACACTGGTATGCCATCACTCGCTCGACAAGGCATTTCGAGTGTATCGGTGGCACTACTCAACATTGCAGCTGGAACTTTTGGCGATGCTGCCATTGCCGCACTATCCATATCCACACGCTTCACCTCGTTTATCGACGCTGCGGTGATAGGCTTCGGCCATGGATTTCAGCCAGTGTGCAGTTTCAACTTTGGCGCACAGAACTACGGTCGTGTGAAACAAGCTTTTCGCTTTGCAGTAGTTATGACATCTTCGATGCTCATAGTTATGTGCACGACCTGCTTCCCGTTCGCTGAGGAAATAGTGCGATTTTTCCGCGCCGAAGATGCTTACGTGGTGAGCATTGGCACCGTAGTATTGCAAGCTCAACTCATAACCATGCCACTCTGGGGATTCTACACCATGAGCAACATGTTCACACAATCAATCGGTTACGGCTGGCGCGCACTTCTTTTGGCAGCCTCGCGCAGAGGTCTGTTCCTCATACCTATAATAATTATACTGCCTCATTTCATTGGTTTATTGGGCATCGAGATTGCTCAACCTCTTGCTGATGTTTGTTCGTTCGTTTTGGCAATGTTTATTACACGTGGCATATTACGCTCGCTTTCTGAGCCAACTGAATAGAATGATAAAAAGTAATTTTGCCTTTACGTATTTTTACATACATTTGCTACGCGAATGAAAAAACGATTACCAAAACACATAATTAAAACATACATATTGCGATACACTATACAGACGAAGTCATTTTCGATAGAAAATCATTTATGAATTTATTTTTCTCATACATCAAATAAACTCTAACAATTTAATAATATATGAAAATTAGACATTTACTATCCCTTTTGGCTGCTATGGTACTCTCCGTAACAGCAAATGCTGCCGTCACCTATGATGGCGAATGCGGCAACTGTAACTACTATTTCACTGAAGAGGGCACCGTTCTCAACATTGTTGCTAAGGATGGCCCCGATGGCACCATGGCCAGTTACGGAAATGGCACATCACCTTTCTATAACAATGACAACATAAAAGTTGTCAATTTCGATGGTGTAACCAGCATTGGAGATTATGCATTCCATGAGTGCAGTCAGATTGAATCGGTAACCTTTTCAGAAGGTACGCAATTGAAAAGCATTGGAGTTTTAGCCTTTTGGTGTTGCGACGCTCTCAAATCCATCTCCATTCCTACGAGCGTTACAGCCATTGGCAACTATGCTTTTTGTGGCTGTACGTCGCTTGCTTCGGTAAACATTCCCGATGGTATAGAGACTATTGGGAAAAATACCTTCCTGAATTGTGCTATAACCTCTATCACCATTCCTGCAAGCGTAACAAGCATTGGCGAAAGTGCCTTCTCTGGTTGTGAGCTTCAATCTGTTGTATTTACCGAAGGAAGCAAACTTGTAAGATCGGCGAACGAGCATTTAGTTTGTGCTACGACCTTTCATCGATCTCTCTTCCAGAAGGATTAACAACTATAGGATCGAACGCATTCTTGGAAACTCCCTTATCAATGGTAATTCTACCAGAGAGTGTTGTCACTGTCGGAGAAGGAGCTTTTTCCCATTTAGCTTATAATAGTGCAATTTTTGTCCCTAAAACAAAAGAAGAATTAAACTTGGACGGCTGCGCATCATCCTCTCGTACAACTATTTACTATAGCGATAGCGAAGGTTGGGGCGAAAGTGGCAACTGTCTTTGGTGGTTATCTGAAGACGGTGCATTACTTAATATTACCGCCAAACCTGGCACCGATGGCACCATGGCCAACTACGAAACGGGCGAATCTCCTTTCTATGGCAATGCCAATATAAGTCAAGTCAAACTCAACGGAGTGTCGGCTATTGGCAGCAATGCTTTCGAAGGTTGCACTGGCATTACTACGATGCTTTTGCCACAAAGCGTAGCGAATGTAGGCAATGACGCTTTCGAAGGCTGTTCGGCTCTCACAACTGTTATCGCAGAGAACGCCAAAGAGAATCTTAATCTTGCCGATGCCTCTATCGATGCCGATGCCTCTATTTACTATGAAGGCGAATTCCATAAAGTTACCTTGCGCGACGAGGATTACGAATACACCGCTGAACCTGGCAATATTATCTATACCGCCGACAAAATGCGCTATGTAGTAGATGGCGCAACAATTAGAGCAAGTTTTCCTGAACCTGAAATTGCAGTTCTTTTTACAGCTTCACCTGCCGATGGCTGTACTACCGACAATGGCATCTCTCCTACCGTATTTAGCAATATAACCGCTGACATCACCATTACGCCTACATTTGGATTCTTCCCCGATGATGAAACAAAGACAGCAGCTATTGGTGCATACTACACCCCAGAGCACATAGTGATTCCTTCGCAAGTAACCATCAATGGAGAAGAATACAAAGTAACAAGCATTTGCAATTACGGATTTCAAGATAACTACGATCTCAAATCGGTTGTCATTCCTGAAGGAGTAACTTCCATTGGTAAGTCTGCATTTAAGGATTGCGGCTCACTCCAATCGGTTGTCATTCCTGAAGGTGTAACCGAGATTGGCGAAAGTGCATTTGAGGATTGCAGCTCACTCCAATCGGTTGTCATTCCTGAAGGTGTTACTACTATTAGCAACTATGCATTTGAGTATTGCAGCTCACTCCAATCGGTTGTCATTCCTGAAGGAGTTACCAAGATTGGCGAATACGCATTTTACCTGTGCGAAACGCTCAAATCGGTTGTCATTCCTGATGGAGTAACTTATATTGATAGGGGTGCATTTTCGAGCTGCTCTTCACTCGACACCATATTCGTAGAAAGTACAAGCAATACTCTTTTCCGTCCAGATGGATATGGTTCTAACTACGATGACGACCATACTATTATATACTACAAAGGCACCGATTTCGACTACCATGTGGTTTTGCCCGCAGGTGCTGAGGCCACAGCCGAAGAGGGCGTCATAGTAGGCAAAAGCGGCAACATGGTGTTTGTGAAAGCTGGAGCAGAAATCAAGCTCTCCAATTTGGATGGTTATGTATACGTAGTAGCTTCGGGCGAAGCAGAATTGACAGGCAAAACGCTTAGCGCTATAAATAGCGATGTCGAGATTGGCACTATTAAGCTAATCACCAACCCCGCTATCAGCATAGCTACCATTGCAGAACAAACCTACACAGGCGAAGAACTAAAACCTGCAGTTGACATCGCCGACGACCAAACGCCTCTCACCGAGAACACCGACTACACCGTGGTGTATAGCAACAACGTAAACGCTGGCACTGCTACCATAACCATCACTGGTATTGGCAATTACACTGGCGAAACCGAAGTAACGTTCACTATCGGCAAGGCAACTCCAACCTTCGTAGAGATTGAAAGCCAGACAATCGACAATACTCAGACCTTGGCAGACGTAACGTTGCCAGAAGGCTATTCGTTCGTGAATGCTGAGCAGACATTGAATGCTGGCGAGAACACAGTTGCGCTCAACTACAATCCAGATCCAGCTAACTACGAAACCGTATCGGGCAACATGACAGTGATTGTAACTGGTACGATAGTTACCGATGTTCAAGATGTTCAAAACGTCAAGAGCCAGAGCGTGAAGAAATATCTCGAGAATGGCACATTGATTATTGAAGTCGATGGCGTGAAGTACGACGTAACGGGACGCGTTGTGAAGTAATAAGTTATAAGTAGACAATGGGGCATGCCCCATTGTCATAATAAGTAATAAGTATGGCGACTGCAGCAATGTGGTCGCCATTTTTTGCTTTGATATGCTGGGCACGCGTCATTTTGCATATTCAGAGCAATATGCGTTATAGCAACAACAATCAACTCGAAACTTCACAGTTATCCAGAATAGTTTATATTTTTGCAACCGCTTGTAATATACATAGTTACCCGTCACGGTTGCAAGCAAGTTTTTATATTGAAAATCAAATAATTAATGGAGAACATAAGAAACTTCTGCATTATTGCACATATAGACCACGGCAAATCGACCCTTGCCGACCGACTTTTGGAACGAACCAACACCGTCACAAAACAAGAGATGCAAGCGCAAGTGCTCGACGACATGGACCTCGAACGTGAGCGCGGCATAACCATAAAAAGTCACGCCATTCAGATGGACTACGTGCTCGATGGAAAGAAATACGTACTAAACCTCATCGACACTCCGGGACACGTCGATTTTTCGTATGAAGTTTCGCGCTCCATTGCTGCGTGCGAAGGCGCTCTGCTTGTGGTAGACGCCACACAAGGCATTCAGGCACAGACCATTTCGAATCTTTATCAAGCCATAAATCACGACCTCGAAATCATACCAGTGATGAACAAGATGGACATGCCCAACGCCATGCCCGAAGAGGTCGAAGATGAGATAATAGAGCTTCTTGGCTGCAAACGCGAGGATATTATTCGCGCAAGCGGCAAGACAGGTGAAGGTGTCGATGATATTTTGCGCGCCATAGTGGAGAAAATTCCACACCCAGTGGGCGACCCTAAAGCACCATTGCAATGCTTGATTTTCGACTCCGTTTTCAACTCATTCCGCGGCATCATTGCATACTTCAAAGTGGTGAATGGCTCAATAAACACGGGCGACCTCGTGAAGTTTGTGGCTACAGGCAAAGAGTACGACGCCGACGAGATTGGCGTTCTGCGTCTCGACTTTGAGCCGCGCAAGACACTCGAAACTGGCGATGTGGGTTATATTATTTCTGGTATAAAGACGAGCCGTGAGGTGAAAGTGGGCGATACCATCACCCACGTGGAGCGCCCATGCGAGAATGCAATTGCCGGTTTCGAGGAGGTAAAACCAATGGTATTCGCCGGTATCTATCCAATATCAACCGACGACTACGAAGACCTTCGAGCATCGATAGAGAAGCTACAACTCAACGATGCTTCGCTGACATTCCAACCCGAATCGTCGCTGGCTTTAGGATTCGGATTCCGTTGCGGTTTCCTTGGCTTGCTGCACATGGAGATTATCCAAGAGCGCCTCGATCGCGAATTCAACCAATCGGTCATAACTACCGTGCCTAACGTACCCTACAAAGCCATCACACGCAAAGGCGAGGTTGTAGAGGTACATACGCCAAGCGCTCTACCCGAGCCTACCGTGATTGACCACGTGGAAGAGCCTTACATAAAAGCACAAGTGATAACCAAGTCGGAATATATTGGTCCGATAATGACACTCTGCCTCAACAAACGCGGTACGCTGATACGTCAAACCTACATAGCAGCCGACCGTGTGGAACTTGAATATGAGATGCCACTCGCCGAAATTGTATTCGACTTCTACGATAAACTAAAAAGCATCTCGCGCGGCTACGCTTCGTTCGACTATCAACCACTC
Source organism: Bacteroidales bacterium (assembly GCA_015061285.1). GTDB lineage: Bacteria > Bacteroidota > Bacteroidia > Bacteroidales > Marinilabiliaceae > W3P20-009. Next base: position 27,628 of record SUWW01000018.1, read on the forward strand.
GAATATCGCCCGAGCAACCTTGCTAAGATGGATATTTTGCTCAACGGCGAGAAAGTCGACGCTCTATCTACGCTCACCTTCTTCGACAACGCGGTGGGCATCGGTCGCAAGATGTGCGCCAAACTAAAGGACCTCATACCACGCCAACAGTTCGATGTGGCCATTCAAGCTGCTATCGGTGCCAAGATTATTGCTCGCGAGACTATAAAGGCCGTTCGTAAAGATGTAACCGCCAAATGTTATGGTGGCGACGTATCGCGAAAGCGCAAACTGCTTGAGAAACAGAAAGAAGGCAAGAAACGCATGAAGCAAATAGGCAATGTAGAAGTGCCACAGAAAGCATTCCTTGCCGTTTTGAAGCTCGACGAATAACAATAAATATCGCGCAAAGCCGAAAAAAAGCGCATTTTGCTATTGCACTACACAAAATTACAACTACTTTTGTGGCGCAATCAACGGTCGGTTGGATGAGTGGCTTAGTCACCGGTCTGCAAAACCGCTTACAGCAGTTCGAATCTGCTACCGACCTCAAAAACATCATCAAAGCGAAAGTTTTGATGATGTTTTTGTTTTATATCCCCATTCAATCAATTACAGCTACGTATGCAGCACTAATTGCATTATGTTTTTATTGCCCAAACAGAGCAATACTAAGCATTATACTTAGCTTCAAACTCAGACACAACAACTTTCATTTCGTCAGGGAGCATAGCAAACGCCATTTCGCGAAGATTGCTTGGAACATCGTAGATAGCCTCAGCCATAGCGCCAACAATAGCCCCTACAGTGTCGGTATCGCCGCCGTAGGAGACAGCAAGACGAATGGCATCTTCGAAATTGCGGCTCTGCATAATTATATCAAGCGCCAACGGCACGCAGCCTTGACATGTAACGTCGAACACGCCACGCTTTGGTCGTTTGTATCCATCGTACATAGCTATAATATCGCTAAGCGAATTTTTGTCTTTGGTTGTACGCAGCATAAATATTGCCTTTGCCACTGCCACCGCGCCTTTTATTCCTTCTGGATGATTATGCGTACACTCAGCCGACTTTTGCGCTTCGGCAGCCACAATACTTTCGGCTTCGAAAGCCCAACCTACAGGGCCAACGCGCATTGCAGCTCCATTGCCAAAACTGTTGTATGGCTTTGGCTTGCTACTCATAATCCACCTTGAAAAACTGCCGCCATAAGCACCTTTGGGATCGGGATATTTATTACACCAAGCGTGCAAACTCTCCTGGTAGCTCTTACCACTAAGTATTGCATCTGCCACGGCAACCGAACAGATTGTATCGTCGGTATAGTCTGAGCCACGAGCAAAGAGTGGGAAATTATAATCATCAGTATTATTAAACTCGAAGGTCGAGCCTGCAATGTCGCCTATCACAACTCCTATCATAACATCATAATTATATATATTCCTAATATTTACACTCAGCCATATTTATCATGCATAGCTATGCATACCACCCAACAAGAAATTCACGCCAAAATATGTCATCAGCACAGTTAGAAAAGCTGCAGCGAGAAAGATATGCAATGCAATAGGACGGCGGAAAATTGGCAAAGACTGGCTGTGAAGTGGTATGGCATAAATAAGTAGAGTTATTAGAGCCCACACCTCTTTAGGATCCCATCCCCAATAGCGTCCCCAAGACTGATTGGCCCAAATGGCACCTACAAAGATGCCTATCGATAGAAAGCACAATGCTGGATAGAGCAATAGACGACTAATATCGGCAAGCGACTCAACTTTGCCTCGTGCATAGCGAGTAGACGCATTTACAACGATTGCCGTGACGCCGTTGAACATAGTGAATGCAAGCAGCGAATAGGCTATCATAATAGTACACACATGAATGCTAAGCAACGGAGAGGCAAGCACAGGCATCAGATTGGTTATTTGCGGATTGGACTCACCAAACATCGACACCATCATTGTTAGTCCGGCGAGGAGCAATCCAAATGGCACAACCAAAACAAAGCGGCGCTGCATAACTATTGTAATTACGACTACGCAAAGGCTCATGAATTGCATGGTTTCATAGCCGTTGGTCATAGGTATGTGACCACTAACGAACCAACGAAGCGAAAATATGACTAACTGATAAATGACAACAAGCGCCATCACAATATTTATGGCTATAGTCATTGCGCGGTGCGGGCGTCGCTCATTCATCCAACGTATCACATAATAGAAGAACGCTAAGAATCCGAACGTAGCAAGAGCCATGGCAAGAGGGCGAGTAGAACTAAGCCTATTGTAGAGCATTTCAGCCTCGAAGCGAGCATCGGAAGGGAGCAAATCTTTTGCTGCATTGCGCTGGTATTTCTTGATTTTGCTAATGGTATATATAATATCATCATATTTACGATCGAAAGCAAGCTGTGCTATATGGTCTTGCACCATACGTATAAAGCCATAATTATCGGGGTCGAGCGAGCGAGGGAGTTTATCGTTTTGATGATACCACGACACCACATTATTGCTATCGCGGACAGGATATATTTTGGTCAATTCGCCTTCAAAAAGCATTCTCAAGAGATTTGCCTTTTCGTTAGCAGCAAGTATATCCGACGAGCCATCGACATCTTTACCTACATAAATATCGGTAAGCAAATCGTCAAGTTTGAAATGTCCATTGGCAAAGAAATCGGTATAGGAAGCATATTTACCATCGATACCCACAGCCGTTCGAGCAGCGCCCTTGAGTTTCACAAAAGGTTCGTCGAGCCAGTCGGGAGCGAAGAAGAGCCAACCAGTATAGACTTGTTCGGCAGAGAGGCCTTTGTAGGTTGGTTTGCCATAAATCTTAGTAGTGAAGGTGCGAGCCACAGTCTGCAACGGGCAAATGCGACCATTGTAATATGTATACATACTACAATACTCTTTAGCCACTTCGTCGGGCAGAGTCTTAGGATTATTGCTTTTTGCATCAGCCAAAGTAGGCAACAGAAGCAACACGAAAGCCAATATAGCCCCTTTGTCCATCGCCTTCATCTGCCTGCGAAAGCCCTCATTGGGCAAAATGAGCATAAGCGCAAACGAGATAAAAAGCAATGCATAGCCTATATATGTAATGGCAATGCCCCACGGATCGTGCGAGACAGAGAGATAAGCCCCTTGTCTATCGGGATCGTAGCCCGATTGATAGAAGCGATAGCCGGCGTATTGCGCTATATTGTTCATAGATATAGATGCCTGTTGCTGTCCATCGAAAAGCACATTGCTTACATAATCCATAGGCGACATAGTTCCAGGATACATATCTACACGAAAACCGACAAGTTCTACATCAAAAGGCATTTTCAGCAATGAACCATCAACCAAATAGGTGTTGCAAGTTTCGTCGTAGCGCAAGTGCATAGTGCCTTGTTTGCCAAAAATGTGAGTAACAAGAGCTCCTATCAATATCACTATCAAAGCCAAGTGCAAACAAAAGGCTACTGGCCGACGTTGAAGTTTTTGACGAATCATATATACAAAACCGGCAACCGCGAGTATACCCCAAAGCATACAAAACCACCATGTGCCGTATATTGTTGTAGCGCCGTTGATTTTTTCAATTATTGTAGCCACAGCAAGCGTTAATACTATGACTATGTACGTAGTAATTACAATTGTTTTCAGGAGGTTCTTCATCGTTTTGAATATGTAGTTGCTTACGCTGCAAACTTATGCATTGAAAATGCAAAAATCACAATTCAGAATTGCTTTATTGAAATTCCATTTTCACGACTCGTTGGCGGTTTCTGAGTGTCAGAAACTATGTTGCACGTGTTGCATGAGGGTTTCTGAGCGTCAGAAACTATGTTGCACGTGTTGCATGAGGGTTGCTGAGTGTCAGAAACTATGTTGCACGTGTTGCATGAGGGTTGCTGAGCGTCAGAAACTATGCTGCACGAGTTGCATGAGGGTTGCTGAGCGTCAGAAACTATGTTTTCATCATTCAATGAGGGTTTCTGAGTGTCAGAAACTATGTTTTCATTGTTCAATGAGGGTTTCTGAGTGTCAGAAACTATGTTTTCATCGTTCAATGGGAGTTTCTGAGTGTCAGAAACTATGTTTTCATCGTTCAATGGGAGTTTCTGAGTGTCAGAAACTATGTTTTCATTGTTCAATGAGGGTTTCTGAGTGTCAGAAACTATGTTTTCATCGTTCAATGGGAGTTTCTGAGTGTCAGAAACTATGTTTTCATCGTTCAATGGGAGTTTCTGAGTGTCAGAAACTATGTTTTAATTGTTCAATGAGGGTTTCTGAGCGTCAGAAACTATGTTTTAATTGTTCAATGAGGGTTTCTGAGCGTCAGAAACTATGATTTAATGATAACAATGGAATTTGCGCACTGTGCAAAAAATCGTTTTCACGACTCAATGAAAATTTCTGCACTCATGCAAAAATCCATTTACGCGACTCAATGAAAAAATACTATCCAACAGTTTCATTGGCTTCGTAGATTGTTCAATTATGTCATTATGAGCGTAGCGAACCTCCATATTTATGAGATTCTTCGCTACGCTCAGAATGACAATCTATTGAATCTCTGTATACTCTGTGTTTTCTGAGTAAAACTAAATAGCATCAATGAACGCAATAACAGCATCGCGTTCTTCTTTGCTGAGTTTGCGGAATTTTTCAACAGCCCAGCGAGCATCGCTCTCGGCATTGCCATGCCACATGATGGCTTCGAGCACGTTGCGCGCACGGCAGTCGTGCAAGCGATCTTCGGCACCAGTGCAGATGAGGCTCAAGCCACGTCCCCAAAGAGGAGTCGTACGGCACCAACCTGTGCGAATGTCGTTTTCCATAAATAGACGGTGCTGAACCATATCGGTATATGGCCAAATGGTCTGATTGGGGTAACGCGGAAGGTCGTTGTTGGTGAGCCAACCATTAGGATCTACAATATCGTCGTTGCCAGTTGTCCAACTTGGGCGATGACACGACGCGCAACCTATCGAGCGGAAGAGTTCATGGCCTTTCTTTATTTGTGGGTCATCGAGGTTGCGAGCAGCTGGCACAGCCAAACCTCTATGCCATACCATAAAGTTGACATAGTCGGCATCTTGCTGTTCAATTTCGGCCACCTTATTACCCTCTTTGTCTTTACCCAAGAGATAGTAATAAATATCCTCTTCCACATTGTCATACTTCTTCTCGTTAGGGAAGTATTTATAGAACTCAGCTTGCACATCGGGGTCTTTCGAAGCAGTTTCGGCGTATGCAGTCGTCATGTAATGATAGCGACGGTCTTTGCGAGTTACGTTGGTGATATTCCAAATGGCGTTAGCACCAGGTCCATCTTCTATGTATGGGCGAGTCATGGCATAGGTAAAACGCTTTACGTATGTTTTGCCAGCGTAGTCGCCCGTAGCATCTGCACACTTATACGCAGCCAAACCAGTAGGCGTATTGGTAGCTTGATCCCACATGGCAGGATTGAGCGTAGCATGAGCACTCTCGCTTGCCCATTGAGCTATTATGCTATCGGCAGGTATAGCATCGAGCAGACCAGTACCATAAATACCAATAGTGCTTTCGAGACGAACGGCAACATCGGCAATGTCAATTGTGCCACGAGACGATTGAATAGGTACGTAGAAAGCCGAGGCAGGAATAGTCACTTCTGGGTAGATGAGTTCGTAGGTTTCGCCATCGTCAAATGTGTTGCCCCACTCATCGGTATAGTTTTTCCATTCTATTTTTATTTGGTCTTCGTCGATAGGAGCTTTGAAAGGTGCTACAGCCAACGTTTGTGGCATACCAGTGAGCGAAGTCAGATAGCCATTGGTCTCTTTGTCGTAGACCACGAGCAGATAGCCATTGCCCTGATCGGTGCCTTTGTAGCGTGTTTGGCGTTTGCCGTGACCATAACCAGGGTGACAATAGAGGCAACCTTGGCGAATGTAGAGCGGGCCAAGACCGATGCGAGCGCCTTCGGTATTTGTGTTGAAGTCGCGTTCAAAAGAGTATTCGCCATACTGGAAAGCCGAAGCAAATCCTTGCTGTTCGGTAGCAGGCGAAGGTTGTTCGTAGGCACTTTGGCTACTTATGAAACTTGTACCGAGTTTACCGCCAGCATAAGTTTCTGTTTCAGTGTCGATAACAATAGCTTCCCACTCGGCAGGATATTGCGATGAAGTGCTAACACTATCATCGTCGCAAGCCGACAGAGCCAATGCCGACACGAGTGCAATTGGTGTTAATTTCAATGTGTTCATGGTTCGTTGTTTGGTTATTATATGAAAAGCAAAAAGCATGAGGCATCACTACCCCATGACTTCTTGCATTGTTTATGTTCTCTAATTATCAATTTCAAATTATTCTTCGAGAGCCGATTTCAAATCGTCGAGAGCATCTTCGAGTTCCTCGAGTGCGTCCATAGCATCCTTAGCGCTTTCGTCAGCATAGTATGTAACGAAAGGACGTTTCATAGCAGCAATTTTCACAAGAGCATTTGCAAGTTTAGTAGCTACAACGCCAGTCTTGTCGCTGTGAGTGAGGGCTGCGTATGTCATAAGGCTCTTAGCCGAAGCAGTAAGGTTATCAACTGAAGTTACGTTAGTAATCTCGTTGGTGCCATAGAGAGCGTGAGCGCAGCTAATGATGTTGTCGTAGAAGTCGGTGATAGAGTTATGAGAGAATGGACTTTCAATGTAGTTAACATCATCACCAGAGTGAGCAGAGCCAATCTTTGCATCGCGAACCTCACCGATGATGTCGTTGCAACCATCGATAATCTGCACGAGTGCAAGAGTTGGAGTTTTCCAACGGCTACCGCTATTACCAGCATTTTTGAACTCATCGCCATAATTATAAGTAAACTCCACTTCAGCCTCTTCTGCTACTGCAGCTTCGTCTTCAGACAAAGCACTTTCGCCAGCCCACAAGCCATAAAGTTTGATAGCATTGAGGTAGAGATCGGCAGCAACGGCTTTGCAGAAGTATAGTTCATTGGCACTAAGAGAGCTTGGATCTTTGGTTTCGCCATTTGCATAAATAACATATTCAAGAGCGTGAAAACCAGTAAGCGACTGTGTATTTGCAACCGACTCATCGATAACTTCGGCATCTGATTCGTTCTCAGAAGGATTGTATTTGCTCATAAGGTTATCGAAGTTGGTCTGGTTGAAAGGCCATGTGTCGATATGTGGGTCGATAGAGTAGTCGGTAGCAGCACCGAAGAGGAATGCTTCTGAGTATTCCCAATCCTGACGAGCAGCTTTCCAATATTTATCAACGTTAGCCATGTTGGTCGCATTTTGCTCATTGGCCAAAGCCTCAACAGCATCGAGAAGGCTCTTAGAGTCGTTCTTCAAATCTTTGTAAGTATCTACAACGACATTATCAACATAGTTATCGAGGATGCCAGCAGCGCTAATAGCGAGGTCTTGGGCAGTCCAAGTTGAATTGTTGTTGTCATCATCATCATCGTCGCAAGCAGTGAACGAAACACTTGCTGCAATTGCCATCATTGAAACGAGAGTGGCATTTTTCAAAGTGAATTTCATTTTATGTAATTATTATGTGTAAATATTTTCTCCATTCATTGTGACGCGCCACAGCACGTCTCTACTTATAACTTATGTACTTATAACTTATGTACTTATAACTTATTACTTACGTACTTATTACTTATAACCTACTTGAACCAACCGCTATAGGCAATGCCGAGCGAAAGACTTGGCTCATCGTTGTAGGGCGAAACGAAGTTTCTCTTTGAGTATTCGGCTTTCACCACAATCTCTTTCATTGGCATATAGTTCACACCCACAGCAAAGCGCTTTTTCTCGGTATAGGCATACGAATCTTTGTAGCTACTCTTTTGCATAGCATTGTAGTATTCGTACCGGCCAAAAAGGATTAAGCGTTGTCCATCGTCTTCGGCTTTGTTGCGAAGCGAGAAGAAGTCGTAGCCAAGTTCTCCACCATACGTCATAGCATCGGAGCCAACAGGTTGATGTTTACTCGGGCTACCGTCTTGGCTGGTATGTTTGGGATAGGTATTATTAAACTTGGTTATCTCTACCGAATTTTTGAGGTGAGCATAGTCGAAGTTGCCACGTGCTATTATGCCAAAATTGTCGTAAGCGAAATCGAATGTGCCTATTTTCAGACCACCTTCGCAGCCATTGTAAGCCGTGCCAATTTTGCGCATTGTGTTGCGAAATGTTCTACCGCCATAAAAGCTTGCGCTAAGGCGAAGATTAGGTACCGAATAATTATCTATGCGCGCAGCTACTGCATACTTATTAGCAATCTTGAACTCGTAGCTACTTGTTGCGCCATAGTGCACAAAACAATCGGCGCCAAAACGTTCAGAGTCTAAGCCAGAGAGAAACTGCACTTCGTATTTCCATTGTTTATTGGGTTTTCCACGCAAACTCACACCCACCTGATGCCAAGTACAAGGGAAGAGATTAGCCTCACCCTCAGGACGATAGACAGTAAAAAATTCCGTTGGCGTGTGATGCGCATTGGTGGCACCAACGGGCACCACAATTTCGCCGGCGCGAAGCACAAGCGATGGCAAAAATTCTTTTTCAATCCAGAACTGCTCAAGAGCCACTTCGCCGCCTTTTTCGGTTTCGGCTTCATATTCACCACTCTCGTCGTCGTCAACCTCTACGGCGCTTTCAGTGCCACCATGTTCAAATTCTATCTCCATTCCCAATTTCCAACCACGACCGAAATCGTAGCCCAAATTAAGTACTACATGTGGTAAGTCGAACCGACCATGACTAACAGTATCGGCATATTGTGCAGGATATTTATAGCGATTGAAATGGTCGCTATAGAAATTGCGAGTCATAACCGCTTCACCATATCCACCAATGGATAATCGAGAGGCAATTTTTTGAAAAGTGCTTTGGGTAGTTTGTGTAGCGCCAGTCACAGCGTCTACATCATTATTAGTTTTCTGCTGAGCAGCAACAACAATCGTCATTGAGGTTGCAACAAATAATAAAAATGTTTTTCGTAGTAGCATTTACTCTTTCTATTTATAAGCAAGTGCAAAGCTACCCGCGACTTCAGAGGAGGTAAATACCTACTTTGTTGTAATTTTTACTCACTGAATAGTACAAATGTGAGTATGTTCAACATATATATATGCAGAAATAGAGCATATATATGACTATATATCATTCGACTATCTATCGGCAAAAATCAACTATCAATTCTTATTGTTATCGAACGCAAAAAGCGCATAAATTTGCGGATATAAAAGGCTTTTTATGAGTTGTAAGAAATATTGTCTTTCGCTTTTCAAATACGAGCGTGTTCCATCAGCCGAAGTTCAAGTAGGCGAATTGCCATTAGGTGGCAACAATCCCATACGCATTCAGTCGATGACAACAACCGACACCAACGACACACAGTCGTCTGTGGCTCAATGCAAGAGCATCATAGAAGCTGGTGCCGATCTGGTACGTCTGACCACACAAGGACAACGCGAAGCCGAGAATCTGAAAAACATTATCGATAGTTTGCGCGCAGAGGGATTCACTGCACCTATCGTAGCCGATGTTCACTTCAATCCAGCAGCAGCTATGACAGCAGCTCGCTACGCCGACAAAGTGCGCATTAACCCTGGCAACTTCACTGGCGAAGCAAAACGATTCAACGCCAATGCCGATAATATGTCTGATGAAGAATGGTATGGCATTTTGCGCGAGAAACTCAGTCCGTTAGTAGATATTTGCCGCAACAACGAGACCTCGTTGCGCATCGGTGTCAATCATGGTTCGTTATCCGACAGAATCATGGCACGCTATGGCGACACAGCACAAGGCATGGTGGCTTCGTGCACCGAATATCTCGATGTATTAGAATCGCTCAATTTCACTGATATAATAATAAGTATAAAGTCGAGCAACACACGAGTGATGGTACAAACCGTTCGCTTGCTTGCTGCCACAATGCTCGAACGCGGCCACTTCTACCCGCTCCACCTTGGAGTAACAGAAGCTGGTTCCGATGCTGAAGGTCGCATCAAATCGGCTGCAGGCATTGGTGCTCTCCTCATCGATGGACTTGGCGACACTATACGCGTATCGCTCACCGAAGCCCCAGAAGCTGAAGTCCCTGTAGCGCAACAACTTGTCAACTACATAACCGCAAAAACTGGCCATAGCGTCATAGAGAGTGTCAACTGCGATAGCTATACACCATTCGAATATCACCGACGCAAAACTAACGCTGTGCTTGGCATTGGTGGCAACAACCAAATAGCCGTAATAGCCGATGCTACAGCACGCAAAAAGCCAGAACGCTTCGAAGCCGACTTTGTCTTCTGCAACGACAACTACAACGATGGCAAACCTGTGATAACCGACAATGGCGCTAATGGCACACTACACCTCATAGCGGCTCGCCAACTTGTTGACTTAGGCTCTGCAAATGACGTTTTTGTACTTATTCAGCCTTCACACCTCGACAAAGAGCTTATCGCAGCACTGCAAAAAAGCAACATCGTAATAATAGCAAAACCAGAAACCACAAACCCAACAGCTGAGCTACGCGCATTCATACTTAAACTAAACGCCAACGGCATCGCTGCACCAGTAATTCCTTGGCTGCGCTACGACGATAGCGACATTGCATCGTTTCAGCTCAAAGCAGCCGCCGATGCAGGCCTACTATTTATCGATGGATTGGCCGATGGACTGATGCTCAGCAACTTCAGTTTACCTGAAAAAGACGTTGTAGATACTACATTTGCCATTATGCAAGCTACACGTTCACGATTCAACAAAGCCGAATTTATCTCATGCCCAGGTTGTGGACGCACACTATACGACTTGCAAACCACAGCTAACACAATAAAAAATCGTTTCGGACATCTTCTTGGCCTGAAAATTGGTATAATGGGATGCATTGTCAATGGTATAGGAGAAATGGCAGATGCCGACTATGGTTATGTTGGTGCTGGGCGTGACAAGATTTCACTATATCGAGGCAAAGAACTTGTCTGTCGCTCAATTCCTGAGGGTGAAGCAATCGAAAAACTCGAAGAAATCATCCGACAAGATGGGCGATGGAAAGAAAATGCAAACAAAAGTTAATTGATTTATATCAAAAAAATTGTCTGTTAGTTAAGTTATTACTATAATTGCAGTCAACATGCAAGGTTTTTATATGAAACACATTCACGGTGTCGTATTGTTGTTATTAGCTCTAACGGCAACAGTTGCAACCAATGCAGAGGATTTGGTTGTGAAGGGAACCTACCAAGGCGAGAATATTTATGTACGCAACCCATTCGCAGCGTCGGGTGTTGGTTTTTGTGCGTATGAAGTAACGGTAAATGGCACAATCACTACGGACGAAATCAACTCGAGTGCTTTTGAAATAGACCTATCTACGTACGGCTTCTCAATTGGCGACGAGGTGGTTGTAATAATAAAATACAAAGACGATTGCGTACCTATGGTGCTCAACGCCTATGCACTTCAAGTTAAGACGCCCGCCAAAATCGAAAGTGTTTCCGTAAAGAATGGAGTACTTACATTCTCAACAACTGGCGAAACAGGTTCCATACCATACATAATAGAGCAATATAGATGGAACAAATGGATCAGAGTGAGCGAGATTCGTGGCAAAGGCAAGAATCAACCTAACACATACGAAGTCAAAGTTCGTCCTCACACTGGTGCAAATAAATTCCGCGTTCACGAGACCGATGGCAAGAAAATTTCTGTTTACTCCAAAGAGGCTGTTATGATTGTCACTTCGCCTGCTATAACATACAAAGTGACCAAAGATGCCATAACATTCTCGGGCGAAACAATGTACGAAATATACGACCAGTTCGGAGGTATTGTATTCAAAGGCTTCAATGCCAATATCAATATTACAAGTTTGCCAAAGGGTAAATACTACCTCAACTTTGACAATCAGCAAACAGAATTTGTAAAGAAATAAACGATACTACAAAATCATCAAAAACAAAGCTCACTTTTCAACAGTGGGCTTTTTTTACGCATGCATACGACATACAAAATATCCATCATAGCAGTATTGTGGCTGATTGGCTGTTTTGCCAATGCTCAGACGCGAATAATTGAATGGTATAAAAATATAGAAGACAAAAAGACTATTACCGTATTGCCTTCGAGCAGTTCTATATTGTCGTTTTACATACTTACTGACAAGACTTTCATTTTTCATCCTCAAACGGGCGCAGAAATCGGCACGAAAATCGGATTCTTGAACGCGATGGATAACGATATGGTCTACGAAATTAAGTTTCGTCCGCGATACTCGTTCAAAAAGAGAGCATTTCAGCCCATTCTGAGCATAAGTACGTATAAAAATAGTTGGCGAACATTCGTCTCTGCAGGTCGCGACATTACGGATTACAACGAAATGAACACTGTGAGTTTTTGGCCCAACACCACATCGGCTTTATTAGCTCATAGAAATCACAAATCGTTATACGACAGACGGTTTATCGACATCAACATTTGCAGAGAGACAAAAAACGATGCTTTTCTGACGCTCTCGTTGGAGTATTACGAAGCCAAGGCGCTCAAGCAAGTGTCTGACTTTTCTATTCTATACCCCAAGCGACGCTACAAACTGATTGAGCCCAACTGCCACCGATACTTGCCTACCGATAGTGTAAATAGATACAAGAATCAAGCGAATGTGAAATTCAGTTTTAGCAAATACGACTTGTGGGAGAAAAACATTTCGGTAGACGTAAGTTTCAAACAAGGTTTAGACGTAACGAATCAATCGGGAGCATTTAGCCAAGTTACCGCCGAAATTTCACAAATTATTGGTGGTGCGATGAATGGCAACTTTTTAGATGTTGCTTTTTTTCTTGAAACAAATCACTTTTTCGCATGGTCTTGTAGCTTAGGCTACATGAAATGCTACAATGACAATGTAAAATTCTCCGATTGGATGCATCAGAAATCGGCCGACAGAGTTTTTGCCGAATCGAATGAATACGGATTTGTTGGCTTTCTTACATATTCGCCCTACGAAATGAGCACAAACAAGTGGTTTGCGTCTGGCGACCTAAGGTTGCAATATCCACTGATACTTACGCATTCTACTTTAGCCCTTTTAGGCTTTACGGAAGAGTTATACTTACGACATGCGTGCATTAACGGCAGCGATAATTATTCGGAATTTGGCTATTCACTCGTTAACTATGGAATGATACGCTATGGCGTTTTTGTATCGCTACACAACCTTGATTATCAAGGTGTAGGATTCCGATTGGGAGTGGATATAAAATAGAAAAGCAAGGAGAACGTGCAATCCTCCTTGCCTATATAATCACGTAAATATTCGTTAGCAGATTATTTAGCGAGCTTTAGCAAATACTGTCCATATTGATTTTTTATCATTGGCTGAGCCAGTTCGATGAGCTTTTCACGCGAAATCCAGCCATTGTTGTAGGCTATTTCCTCCAAACAAGCCACCTTCAAACCTTGACGTTTTTCAATCACTTCGATGAAAGTAGATGCCTCGGAGAGTGAGTCGTGAGTACCAGTGTCGAGCCAAGCAAAGCCACGACCAAGCATCTCTATGCTGAGATTGTGTTTCTCGAGATACTCTTGATTCACAGTAGTTATTTCCAATTCGCCACGAGCCGACGGCTTGATATGTGCTGCAATATCTACAACGCTATTTGGATAGAAATACAAGCCAACAACAGCATAGTTAGACTTAGGCTGCTTAGGTTTTTCTTCGATACTAATTACGTTGCCATTGGCATCGAACTCAGCTACACCGTAGCGCTCTGGATCGTTAACCCAATAGCCGAAGATTGTAGCCTTACCATCTTTATCGACATTCTGACGAGCATTTTTTAGCTGAGCGCTAAAACTTTGACCATAGAATATATTATCGCCAAGAGCAAGGCAAACACTATCATCACCAATAAAATCGCGGCCGATGATAAAAGCTTGAGCAAGACCATCTGGCGAAGGCTGTTCGGCATAAGAGAACTCTACACCATAATCGCTGCCATCGCCAAGCAAACGGCGAAACAAAGGCAAATCTTGCGGAGTAGATATTATTAGTATTTCGCGAATTCCGCTGAGCATAAGCGTTGATATAGGATAATATATCATAGGCTTATCGTAGATGGGTAGGAGTTGCTTACTAACTCCTTTGGTAATTGGATAAAGGCGAGTGCCACTTCCTCCAGCAAGAATAATTCCTTTCATACGAATAATATGTTTTAGTATTTTGATAGATGCATTGAATGTTTCGAGGCTAAGTCCCCAAACTTCATAGTGTCTTTTTTTTGAACCCGACCCGACCCAAATCAGTCGATGTGTAGTATAGGGAATCATTTTGGAAACCTATATTGAAATATGTAGCTCCTTGTATATCGTAGCGTTTATAATCTTCTATCATAGCATTGCGCAAGTAGTCGTGCATTTCGTTCACTACACTTTGCAGATAGGCATCTCTATACTTACTCACACCGACAGCCAATTCAGGAGCCACATCGTCGCGCGCTGCCACACTGAAGCTATCAATAGTCACCTTTAGGGTAGATAATTCATAGTGCAGATACAAATCGCCGCCATATATATCCCACCATCCATTTACTATGCTTGTGGCATAATAAGTAATCTTAGCATCGTCGCGCAATTCATCAAATAGCCAACGACGATCTTCGACAAGAGAGCCCCGATTGTCGGCAACATCGGTGAGAGAATATGTTATGGTTTGCTCAATTCTCGTTCCCTCAGTTGTGGGAAACGAGAATTTTGCAGACCATGTACCTTCCGCTTGCTTTGCTCGCTCAACATCAGCTGTAGTGGAGCAACCAGCAAGAGTGATTATAAATATTGATAATATTACAAATCGAGCTATCATTTCATCTTAGCCCAAGAGTCTTTCAAGCCAACAGTCTTATTGAAAATCAACTTACCAGGCTTAGAATCGGGATCGACGTTGAAGTAACCGAGGCGCTGGAACTGGAAGTGGTCGAGCGGTTTTACAGAGGCAAGGCTCGGTTCGAGTTTAGCATTCTTAATTACAGTGAGCGACTGTGGGTTAAGATACTCCTTGAAGTCGTGACCTTCCTCTTCGTGTCCACCTGGTTCTGGATCGTTGAAGAGTCGGTCGTATACGCGGACTTCCGCATCGATGCAGTTTGAAACCGACACCCAGTGAATGGTGCCTTTCACCTTGCGTTCGCTACCAGCCTCGCCACTCTTCGAGTGCTCATCGTAGGTAACATGAATAGTAGTTATGTTGCCTTCGGCGTCTTTTTCTACGCTTTCGCATTTTATTATATACGCACTCTTGAGACGAACTTCTTGACCTGGAGCAAGGCGGAAATACTTCTTAGGAGGATTCTCCATGAAGTCGTCACGTTCGATATATAGTTCACGTGTGAATGGAACCTCTCGTGTACCCATCGACTCATCTTCTGGGTTTACAACAGACTTCATCATTTCGACCTTTCCTTCTGGATAGTTATCAATAACAACCTTAACAGGATCGAGCACTGCAAATACGCGAGGCGCTATTTTGTTCAAATCTTCGCGAGCACACGATTCGAGCAGAGCGAAGTCGATTACATTTTCGCGTTTAGCGATACCAACTTTTTCGGCGAAGTCGCGCACACTCTTAGGCGTGTAGCCACGACGGCGAAGACCGCAAATGGTCGGCATGCGAGGATCGTCCCAACCAGCAACAATACCTTCTTTTACGAGTTGAAGGAGTTTGCGTTTGCTCATAACAGTATAGTTGAGGTTCAAACGTGCAAACTCAATCTGACGGTTGCGGCGCTCTGGTGTAGGTTCGCCTTCGAGAATCTGGTCGAGGAACCAATCGTAGAGTGGACGGTGAACCTCAAATTCGAGCGTACAAATAGAGTGCGTAATGCCCTCGATGAAGTCGCTCTGTCCGTGAGCAAAATCATACATAGGATAGATGCACCACTTATCGCCCGTGCGATGGTGAGAACGATGCAGAATGCGATACATCAGAGGGTCGCGCATGTGCATGTTTGGCGACGCCATATCGATTTTGGCACGAAGCACACATTCGCCTTCGGCATATTCGCCAGCACGCATCTTCTCGAACTCCTTCAAGTTCTCTTCTACACTTGTATTTCTGTATGGACTTGCTTGACCTGGAACAGTAGGTGTACCCTTCTGTGCGGCAATCTGCTCTGCCGTTTGATGATCTACGTATGCCTTACCAGCTTTGATGAGCTTTATAGCCCACTCATAAAGTTGGTCGAAATAATCTGACGCATATTTAGGCTCGCCTACCCATTGGAAACCAAGCCAATTGATATCTTCTTTGATAGAGTCGACATACTCTACATCTTCTTTCACAGGGTTAGTATCGTCGAATCGGAGATTACAACCACCTTTGAAGTCGCGTGCAATACCAAAATTCAAGCAAAGCGACTTAGCATGACCTATATGCAAATATCCATTTGGCTCAGGCGGGAAGCGCGTAAGCACTGCACCTCCGTTTTTGCCTGCAGCAAGGTCCTGTTCTATCTCTTGATAAATAAAATTGGTTTTCAACTCCGACTTAACCGGTTCTTCGTTTTCGTTGCTCATAATAGTAATTACGAATTAGGTTATTTTATATGGTCGGCAAAGTTAGTGATTTTCATATTTGCATAATACTTATGCTATTGAGAGTTGGATATCCTGCCAATGTGATTTTTATATGTATGCGTAACTATGACTTACAAATAGTTCAATGGGATTTGTAATCTCTATGCGTGGGTTATCCTGAAATAGGAGCACTCCACAAAGATTCAAACCATTTCAGGATAAGGCAATGGCATTTTCATTCCAATAGACGCTACCTTCTTTCCCTTCTACCCAATCAATAGAATTTCCATCTGGGTCAACAAACATTATCGGATTGCCAACGCAATAGTTATACGGACTAACATTATAATACTTCTCCGCCAGCGCATCCATAGCATTCCATCGGCATAGGGCGGCATCGTAGCGGCGTGCGCCATAGTCGTAGAGGTGGAGGTTGTCTTCGGTATCAAGTTCTTTGCCGTTGTATTTATCTGCTGCAAACACAGAAACACACGACCTTAGATGTATGGTTATGAGTAGGATTGTATGTCTCTGTAGTGTATGCATTGGCTTTTATTTGTTTTGGCTCATGACAAGAGCCGACTTTTACTGTATATATCGAACGAAGATTATAATATTCTATGTCATGTTCCAAAGAACGTCTATCACTTTTTGATTCTCACAAGAATTGTTCAATTTTTCTGTCAACTTTATTTCAAAAGGCTTTGATGCAAATCCTTTTTTTACAATAAAAATATCTTGAAGAAATTCATCAATACTCTTCCAATCGGAATAATTAATTGTATTCTTTTCTTCTTTTTTGCCAACTCTGCAAAAAGCATCTCCATCTCCTTGGTATTTTTTGTAGATGCCTAATTTTTCAATTGTTATCATACTTCATGGAACGTTATGATAAATAATATTTGTGCCTTTATTTTTCAAAATAGGATACTCAATAGTACCCCAAATGCTTTTTACATTAATGCCACCCGTATTATGAAAAACATGAACGGTTCCTTGAGCACCTTTAGCAAAAGAGATAGATGCTTTTTGCCATAAAGGTTTCGTAAAATTGTAAGATGTTGCATTTGTAAGTGCTGTTAATAATTTCCCTTTGGTTGTCATTTCTAAGGTTGTCATTCTATTCTGAGTCGCAAATATTTTTGCTGTTTCTAGTACTGCAGGATTACCACCTCCAGACCAAAAAACTCTTCCTACTGTTGTAGTCGAAGAAAATTTTGCTCCTAATCCACTTAGAGAAACTACTCCTTCTACACCACCAGTAGCAACGAAAAGCATCGTATTTATAGCAGCTTGTGTTACTGGATGTGTCAAAAAATCTCGTTGGCTTTGATATACCGATTGCCTTACTGCTGATATGTCTTTATCTCCACTAACAGAAATATCACCAATACCCATTGGTGCTTCTGATGCTATACCATTAGCTCCGTAATGGATAACATTTCCATTAGCTTCATTTATACCATATCCTTCTCGCCCTAAGTATTTTTCGCCTGCTTTGGTTGTGCTCTCCGATATAGCATTATCGTCCCAGTAAATATTCCCCGTTTTGCTTTCTACCCAATGAACGGAATTTCCATCAGGATCAATAAACATTATCGGATTACCAACGCAATAGTTATACGGCGACATCGTTGCGTACTTCTCCGCCAGCGCATCCACAGCGTTCCATCGGCAGATGGCGGCATCGTAATGGCGTGCGCCATAGTAATATAATCCCGTTTCAGCATCCAGCTCCTTTCCGTTGTATTTATTTGCTGCAAACACAGAAACACACGACCATAGATGTATGGTTATGAGTAGGATTGTACGTTTCTGTAGTGGTTGCATTTGCTTTTATGTTCGTTTACAAAGGTGTAATGTGCTGATAATCTGCTATAGGTATATAACAGTGTTATTATTATCAGTACTCTGAGGTTCACTTGCAGTTTCACTATTAACCAACGTGTAACTTCTTTGTTCTTGTCTTAAGATGTTTAGAATATATTCACACGCGTCATTCTCATTATCAAAGTTACGAAGTGGATTTCTATTACCTCTTTCGTCAAAGTAGAAAACTTCCCATAATGAGTAATTGTGATATAAAACTATTCTATCTGGCCAAAGAGAACCGTCTAAAGAGTAACGTGTATCGGGAATACCCATACTTCTCAATATTTCTATCAATTCTTTTATATTCATTTTGGAATACTTTTTATAAAACCATGTTTTAGTAAAACTTCAGCTGATACTGGTGATAAATATTGAGTACCCAAACCTATTTGACCAAATGCAGGCGAGATTAAGCCAGATTCAACAGATATTGGTTTTAGCACTGTGTAAGAGTTATACATACTTACATTTGCATTAGGAGGTAATGAACGCATATAAAGAGGCGTGCCTTTAGGAGAAAAATACCTTCCTGTTGTTCCGCCATATCGTGTTATAATTTCACCTGGCATGAGATATTTCATTTGTGGTGTACTTAGAAAGCCACCATTAGGCGGGTAATAATTTGTTAATCCCCTCGTTGGACGTAGCGTTTCGCTACGTCCTGTCTAAAAGCAAGGCTCCTGCCTTGCACATTCGCTATATCGTTTTGTTGCGCTTTCATTTTGAAGTTTTCGTTTCTGCAAGGCTGGAGCCTTGCTCTTATATCCGACGTAGGCAGAGACAACGCCAGACGGGGGTGCTGAATGTAACAATTTTCTTCAATTATTCTTTACACAATTCAGCCCAACCAATACTATTCATCTCGGACCATTTTCTATCAATATTTAGCGGATCTTCAAAGTTATCTGGCAAAAAAACGACCACATCTATAGGGAACTTATCAAGAGCCTTTATTTCTTTATCTTTGTATTTAGCAACAAGAAGTAAATGCGTAATTGCGCGAAAGCCTACTCCATAGTCTATCCCTGCCATTGGTGGTGTAATCCGAACCAAAATGACTTGTCGTTTATTTACATAAACATTACTTATTATCTCGCAGATAATTGGACCTCGAAGATTCTCGTACTCTGTTGATGTGAGATAAAACATGATTTAACAGTTTATTTGTTTACCCAAAAATCTTTTACTACAACTCGTTCTTTATCAATAACTTTTAGTTCTGGGACTATACGACCAAAGTTTCCATCTAATGGTGCAGCTGGTTTAATGGTGCTTGGATTGATGTTTCTTATTGGCGTTGTTGCTTTCAATGTAAAAGTCCCAGTATTAGTATTGGGAAGCCCTGCAAAGTTTCGATATTGAGTTCCATACAATTTGGGATTAATTGAAGTCCAATAGTTCCCAATTGCACGGGCATCTCCACCGAAAACACGATAGATAGAAATATTCATATTCCCAACTGAACGCCCAGCTGCACCACTCAAAGAGATTAAGCCTTCTACACCACCCGTAGCAACGAAAAGCATCGTATTTATAGCAGCTTGTGTTACTGGATGTGTCAAAAAATCTCGTTGGCTTTGGTATACCGATTGTCTTACTGCTGATATGTCTTTATCTCCACTAACAGAAATATCACCAATACCCATTGGTGCTTCTGATGCTATACCATTAGCTCCGTAATGGATAACATTCCCATTAGCTTCATTTATGCCATATCCTTCTGGTCCTAAGTATTTCTCGCCAGTTTTTGTTGTGCTCTCCGATATGGCATTATCGTCCCAATAAACATTTCCCGTTTTACTTTCTACCCAATGAACAGAATTTCCATCAGGATCAATAAACATTATTGGATTCCCGGCACAGTACACATACCCGCCCATGCTTGCGTACTTCTCCGCCAACGCATCCACAGCATTCCATCGGCATAGGGCAGCATCGTAGTGGCGTGCGCCATAGTCGTAGAGATTGAGGTTGTCTTCGGTGTCGAGCTCTTTGCCGTTGTATTTGTAGGGCTGGAGTGTGGCGTTTTTGCCTTCGGCAAAGGGCAACCCATATGGATAGTAATGCGTCACTTGCTCCACTGTAGAGCCTGAAGCATTGACTACAAGACGTATATTGCCTTGGTGGTCGGTGATGTGGTAGTGGTATTGCTGCGAGTTGCCTTTGTATGTTATGTAGCCGCCATCGAAAAGCGTGCGCGTTAGGTTGCCATCTTCGTAGATGTGGTTACCGCAATATTCGGTGGTGTGCGTCTTTGTCGCCGATTTATGGATGGTCTTTAGCTTATTTCCATTGGCATCGTAGGTATACATGACTGTCACGCCGTTGCTAAATGTGACCTTGGCTGGCAGATTGAGCACGTTGTATGTTATGCTTGTTATGCCTTTGTTGAGGTCGCGCGTCATATTGCCGTTGGCATCGTAGGTATACTCATTATCTACATTAGCTCTGTCGGTAAAGTCCATACTGCCTGCAGACGTGGCGATTTTTACGGCATCAGTAACCTTGGTTAGTTGGTTACCATTGTATTTCAGCGTTAGATCATCCACAAGGTCATATGTGCCGTCTGCCATTTTGCCCCGGCGCGTCAACTTGGTAATATTACCATTACGATCGTAGGCGTAAGTGGTAGTGTATTTATTATTTATATCCTGATTATCTCTATATTGTGCTTTAGTTAGGCGGTCGGCACTGTCGTATGTATAATTATAGCCACGCGTATGGTTGTCGGTTGTCCATTCTATAGAGGATATGCCGCCATTGTATTTGGGGGAATAACCAGCATAAGCATCTGGGGCATCGCCATAGTGCAACTTTTCTAAAAACAGAGCACCTGTGTTAATACGAGTAACCGCCGACAATATATTGTAGTCATACGTTGTCGTCAGCGTTTGTATACGAATGTTCCCTCGTTCCTTGCGTATCAATCGTCCTGCGAAGTCGTAAGTGTTTTGCGCTAAAGTCTTCACTGTAGATGCATTGTCGGCTGTGCTATATCTCACAGTCTTCAAGCGCTCGGCATTGTCGTAGGTATACCAATAGCACTCTGTCTTCGTTGTGCTGTCTATGGTGTGTGTGTGTGTGGTTATGGTCTGCAATGGTTTGTCGGTGTATGTATAGGCAGTGCTTGTCACATCTATTCCACCTTTCAAGTTAGTTGATTTAACCTGCACCACGTTACGACGAGCATCGTAATATATTGCACTGTAGATGAATTTCCCATTCTGTCCTCCTTCATCGAAACAAGCAACCAATGAGCCAGTCAGCAATCCTTTGCCTGCCGATGCATCGCGCACATATTGGGTACTCGACGATACGAAGTTCATGTTGGTAGAAAACCCGAACTTTCCTATATAATCGTAGTCGTCGTAGTAGTTTATAGTATGTATAGTTGCATTTGACAACTGCAAACCCGTAACGCTGTAACCTCTGTACGAGCCAGAATTATTGCGTGATGCATACACAATTGTTGTGCTCAGTGGACATTCTTTATACTTCAACGTATTTTTGCATACACCAGTAATACATTCACGTCCAAAAACATCTGGTATCGTAAAACGCCATTCTCCGCGTTTTCGCATATTGCCATCTTGCTGCAAAATACATTGCCCAGCCTTGTTATATACGTAATATATAGGCTCTACCCCTGGCAATTTCTTACTGATACAACGGTTCATTCCATCATATTCATACACATACGCATACTTTTTTACAGCATCGGTGGATGAATTCCAGATAGATTGTCCCTTGGTTTTGTACTCAGAATAGAGATATTCGGTCAGTTGAGGTGGCACTACATATATCAAATTGCCTTTGTCATCGTATACATAGTACGTTTTCCCTGCTGCAGTAACTTGCGCCATCAAATGCCCTTTTTTGTCATGCCATTCTTCGATACATACACCATCTTCGTCCACTTGCCGATTGCGCCAATATGTCACTGATGTTGACAAGCCTATATTGTTGTAATATTGTCCAAAGCCTATACCTTGAATTATTTCATTTGATATCGACGTCACCTTCCCTTTTTGCCCGCTTCCTGCTCTACAAACAGTGGCTACATTGTTGGGGCGAAACACGTCATACGTTTTTTGTTCATACGACCGTGAGTCGTTGTAGCACGTCTTAGCTGCCGAAATAAACTTATCTGATGGGACAAAAGCACCATTGCTTTTCACTTCTGTTGGCAACCACGTCTTTATATCGCGCCTATATTTGTCATACTCATGCAACGTTACTAAGTCGCCACCATTGGGAGTCACCCCTTCTGCAACCTCTTCTATTACATCACCCAATCCATTGTCATACACGGTATTAGATATGTATTTATCTTTGACTGTATAGGTACGAGTGGTTATGCTGCTTCCAGCCATTTTTTGACAAAATGCATTATGACCATGTAGCAGCACTAATAGCACAATTAGCAAACGTATTAAGCGTATATTTGTTTTCATAATAGGTTAATTGTGATAGTTATACTGATGTGTTGCAACCACTTCTCCTTGCTTGCTTTCTTTGGTCAATCGTCCTAATGCGTCGTACTCATATTCGTATACAACACCATTTTCGTCAGTAAATGACTTTACTCCACAAAGAGGTTTGTAAGTCCATGTTTTTATCAGCGACTGCGTTAGAGCGCTATTCTGACGAAGTTTTTTCAATCCTTCATCTGGAGCATCTAAATCTATTGATGAAATAACAGATGATAATGCCGACAATGTTGTGTTTTGTATTTCGGCTATCAACTTTTCATTTCCATATCCCCATAAATATATAGTGTGAACGCCAGTCTTCTTGTCAACAATATCAACAGGTTTACCATTTGTCGTATACGATTCAACTTTGATGCTTTCAATCCAATTCTTGCCATCAAACTCATAAAATGTACGAGGATAGATATAGCTGCCGCCACTGCCATATTTCCTATATTTTCCATCATCGTTATACTCTCCGTACTCTATCTTGTAGCCATCTATCTGTCGTTGCCCCATACTTGACGTTGCTGTTGTTGTTGCCGACGTTATCAATGCAAACATATTCTTTGACACCATTTTGGTCATAACTGGAGATTCACTATTTATATCTTCCCCTACAAAAGAAAAAGCATCTTGTTTTTGGGAAAAATCCCAAAAATTTTTGCTGCTAATTTTATTGCCATATAAGTATTCATAACTCTCTGACAAACTTGTTGTGTTTGATGTCATCCCAGAGTATTCTTTTACTTTTTTGCAATATAACCTATTAGTCCCCTTTCTATCCCATACAGGACCATAAAATACAGAGAGTGGAACAAATTCTTCGTTTTGTCCTACAGAATGCTCTACACCATGCACTTCAACTTGTTTGCAATGTGCAGTCGCATAAGCATTGCTATATGTAAAACCATATTTTTGCATAGTGTACTCCCTATAATCATATTCTTCGGATGTTACAGGAATCCAATCTTTTACATTTGCACTTACAATCCGTTGTATACATTCCACTTTGCTTTTTAGCTGATTGGTCTTCTCTGGCTTTTCGTCACAGTATAAAATCGTACCATTTCCGTAACGCAGTGGTTCAAAATAAGCTGTATATGGCGCTATTTCACTATTATCTACTGCACAGAGATAATAATCACTTGCAGTGTAGTCTTTGCGATATATGTCGAATGACAGAACTGTTTTCCCAATACAAGCATTCGTCGTTGGCAATCCTCCATGATATATCGTTATTTCAGGGTACACCACAGCTGGACGATCGCCTAACAGATTCCTAAAATTAGCAGCACTAAATCTGGCATTCCACCACCAAATAGGCTCAATAGTATAGCTATTGTGATCCTCAAATGAACCCTTGGAAGCTTTTATGTTTGTTATCATTTGCAGAAATCCGCCAGGAATAGTTGATGTCGAATAATCGTAATTCATATAGGTCAGCACGTTTGGATCAACAACAGCTTCACCACAACCTGTATGCTCATCTGCTAATTTGGATACCAATTGGGGAAATGGGATTTTTACTAATGACAACTCTTTGTTTGTGTAACCATAACAATAATCATCGCACGATACCTGCTCTCCATCTGCCGAATAATTTACTATGCTTTTTATACGAAAACCACCACCTTCAATTATTCGCATTTTAGTTCTGTCTGTTATGAGTTTTCCATCCACCGAATTGGCAGTTAAGAATCGATGATTTTCAAATGTAAACCATGTCGCCCCCCCATTGGGGTAAGTTATCGACCTTAACACGCCATGTACATCGGGAGGTGTTGCAATTCGACTATCTCCATTTACACTACTTTGTAGTTTAAGTTTGAAGTATTCTGGAATGTCTCCAGATTCGCGTTTTAGGAGTATTGCACGATTTCTGACTCGAGATAAGAGGCTCTTCATGTCAGATTCACTAAAACTTGTATTATCAACGCATACTTGAAAGTTACCTATATCTTCTGGTGTAGTCGACTTGCCATAATTACCCCAATGGTCAGTGTAATCACTTGTGTATTTACTCGCATAACTAAACTTATAAACAAGGTTATCACTTCCTGAGCCAATTGAAAGATTCAATAATTGCTGATCGTTTATGTTGAAACTGAAATTTCTACTTGCAGTCACATTTTTACTTTTCTCTGTTTGTACAATAGATGCAAGATGCCGTCCGTCACTCTGATAGTTAAACTCAATGGAAGTATTGCCATAGGTAATCTTCTTCAAAAATCTCATCGAATAAATGCTCGGTTGCTCCACTTTTGTTAATGATATTTTGTATGGTGGCTCTCCGTAAAGATCACTATAGTTTAATTGTCTATCTAATGTAGCATCTAATTCGCCTTGATAAAACCAATTTCGATATACTCTTGTAATACATAATAATGGTTCCGTTTTAGTGTATTCACTAAATTTTATAAGTGATGTGTATTCGTACTTAATTATTCCTTTCCCTGGAATGTTTATAGATGATAATTGCCACGATACGTTTGCCGTAGCATTTCTATCATTCTCAAAAATATTTGAAGCTTTATCTGCTACATCAAACGTGTATACAATACCTTCTTCATCGGTCACTATAAACGATTCTATAATTCTATTACCATACTGACACTTTATCTTTATGTTCTTATCGATGGATAGCAAATCGTACTTCATTCCATCCGTCCCCATGTACATAAAGAATGGTATTACACGCCCTGTAGGTAAAACAATCTTATAATTATCCGATTTCGTATCATTAATTGCGGTTATCTTGTCATATAGGTTTTTATAAATGGGGTCAAACCTCTTCTTATTTGGGCCATACATCTTGGGTTTGCCATTATGCTCCAAAAATATTTCTATCTTGAATGCAGTTGGTTGTGCATATTCATCAGCAATATCTTTTATGGTACGAGATACACAAGAATGTCCACTCAATGCCCACCCCAACCCATACACGTCGTAGTTATAACCAGGTCGTAATGGTTTGGCTTCATAGTTGAGTTGTATAGGTATTTTGTAGCCGCAATAATCTATTTCAAGTAATGGTATTGATATGTTTGGTGTACCAATATTATTATCAATAGTATACTCCCCCAAGCGAACAAACGCTTGTGCTTGAGGGCTCGTTGGTATGTCTGGTTTTATCGATGGTAGCATAGAAACATCTTGAGCCTCAATCAAAATACGCACGCAAAACAACAATAGTATGATTATTGAAATCCGTTTCATCTCTGTCTTTGTTAATCATTATTCTTTGTTGCTTTAGCTACTTTCTTGACAGGTCGAATTACAAAACCCATATATCTATATCCATTATGCCAAGGTCCCACATAATCTTCATAGAAAAACAAGTATGTCGCGAAATCACATCTTTCTTCAGCTAATGACTTTGTCCAATAGTAACCGAAATGGTTAACATCATACAAATCTGTCTGCTTCCAATATCCAGCTGCTGGCAAAAAAATACTATTGTCATTGTCATCTTGCTTGCTCGACACGATGTAACCTGCTACACCAGTTTCTAAATAGTTGTCAGTCCATTGCCAATTGCATTCTTCATACAACTCTTGAAACTCCTCTTTTGTGGGTATACGCCATCCTTCTTCCCATCTGTAACTTGCTACATCATCATCTTTTATTATCTCTTTTTTATTGTCTGCTTTACCTTCGTAACCATATATTGCTGCCAAGTCCGACAATACATACTTTTTCAATCGGCCATTTCCCGCACAATGTAGGTATGTATTGCAATCGTACCCTTCTCTACCTTCTTTCCAAAGGACTTCAGAATTAGTTTCTGTTGGTTGATAATGAGTAAAAGTTTCGCCCCAAGCATAGTAGTCGCCCCAACCACTCGCTTGAACTGCTCCAACATTTTTATCAGCCCATAAAAGTCCACTTGACAATCCCAAATCCACAGCATCAGCTTCTTCTTGAACTTTCGTTGGCTTTTCAAATGTTATAT
This sequence comes from Bacteroidales bacterium, assembly GCA_015061285.1. Lineage (GTDB taxonomy): Bacteria > Bacteroidota > Bacteroidia > Bacteroidales > Marinilabiliaceae > W3P20-009. The sequence goes on from SUWW01000018.1 coordinate 54,491, forward strand.
AGGCTGGTAATCCCTCAGATTGACTATAGACAATGTCGCCATTGGCATCAACCACATAAAATTGTGCTTGCATCGCTATGCACACAAGGCTTAATGCAATAACTAAAAAGTATTTGTTCATAGATTGTATATAATATAAAGCGTTTATTTTTTCGTGATTTTTATTAGTTGCTTACCTATCTGCAATAAATACACTCCGCTACTCAGACCAGATAGGTTTATATCGGATTCTTTGGTCGACAATATCATCTTTCCTTCAGTATCGAATAAATGCGCTTCTTGTCCTTCTATCAGGCCATCAATATGAATATTACTACTCGTTGGATTTGGATAGACACTGACGAAAATATTGTCAAAGGCCATATTACTATTGCTTATCAATGACATACTTCCTCGTTTGTTTGCGCCTTCGCGGAAAGATATTTTCTCCACATCGTAAGATACGATGCCGCAATCATATTCACTAGATAACGAATCTTTGAACACTATTATGGTGTGCATAGTATTATCCACTTCGCGAAATTCTACGCGACCAATCAAATTTAGGGCTTGAACGTAGTTATTCCCTCGCATTTGTTCTATCACAATATTTATGCGTTCCTCGGCTGATTGAAGGTTGCTAAATTGAAGCAACAGGAATATGCTAAAGGTTATCCTCAAGCATAATTTGTCTATTTGAATTCCGCAAAAAAGAAGGTTATAACAGATATAATCTGCCAATACAAAAGCTAAGATGATTGATTTCATGATTAAAGTAGAACAAATAACACAACAAGTTTATATACATATTTTCACAAAAAAAAGTCAATGTTATTTTTTACCACTACGCTCAGCATCATTCAAAATATCACACAAACACTTCACAAGCCTCAAATAACCCCATCGCAATGATATTCAAAGCATTTTCCGGATTACGCACTTAACTCGCAACAAAACACACCTAAAAACAGCGAATAACTGAACTACTGCAATCGTAACTACTTTTTCGCTCGCAAAAATCCGCTTAGCTGCACATTGTTTTTCACATAGCTTAATATGTTACCTTACTGCGCTTTAGGATATGTATTTTTACCTTTGCACTCGACAATAGACTTATAGATAAGAATATGACAGCTAAAATTATTATTGACAACCTGCAACTCTACGCCCATATTGGCTGCTACGAAGAGGAACGCCGTGTAGGCACACAACTCTCGTTTAGCGCCAGTCTACTTGTAGACATAAGTAAACCAAGTACATCGGACAATGTGTGCGACGCGTTGAACTATGTAGAAGTATGCGATGCTGTGAAAGAAGTGCTGACCGCCGAGGCTCATCTGCTCGAAACTGTTGCTGCACGCATTGCTGAACGCCTAAAAAACAACTTCGCGGACAAAGGACTAATAGGGGGCACCATTCGCATTACAAAATGCAACCCACCCATCGGTCAAGCCCTTGATGGTGTGGCTATTGAGATAAATCTATAAAGCACAAATTAACCAAACGGTTAAACTTTGTGTAACAAACAACAAACTTGTTACCCCTTCCGTAACAAGGCTTGAAAACATTTTATAAAGTAATGGTTTACGCAACGAGACTATTCAAAACAATGCAACAGAATACTTTTACGACATGGGAAAATTGGATGTAGTACTAAAAAAGTTAATCCTCTACAAAAGTGGGGAATCAAGCTCAGACATTCTTCGACGCAAGATTACGTTCTACTCTTTAGCAGAGATTTTTTTGATTATACTTCTTTTAGTGTTTTCATTTTTTCTCTTTCGTTTAATGGTTGGTTGATTTTTGATGGAAAACGATAGCCAGTTCGAAAACATCGAGCATAGGCTATCGTTTTTTCTTTTCTAACTATTTCCATACTTACACAAGATTATGATTATCGAAGTTGCGAATGAAGTTTCGTAATAGGCATCGAGTATACACAAAAAAAAAAAACCTTCAAATCTTTCGACCTGAAGGCTTCGTTGCGAGTTGAGATACGAGGATTCGAACCTCGACTAAGAGAACCAAAATCTCCTGTACTGCCATTATACTATATCTCAATCCTAAGTGTTGAACTATGTCAACTTCTGCGTTGTCCCGCAAGGATTCGAACCCTGACTAAAAGAACCAGAATCTTCTGTACTACCTTTATACTACAGGACAATCAATATCCCTTTGGAATTGCGATTGCAAATGTAGAGGCTTTTTTACGTTTGCGCAATAGTTTCGCGAAATTTTTAGCAATTCTGCATTTGCATAGCTATATACTTATAATATCGCCAGTTGCAAACGCACAAAACTGCTCTTGCTCGCACAGAATGGCCTTAGCTGGCTCACTTGTGCAGTGTCCAACATAAAATTTCGCATGTTTTGCATGCTTATTTACGTACGACAACAAATTTTCGGCTTCATTTTTTGCCATTGAATCGTCGACAAAATGCAAGCCTCCTACAAATGCCCGAAGGATTGTTTTCCCAGTAAAAGCTTTGCACGTCTCTATGATATTGGCAGCTCCACAATGCGAACACGAAGAGACTACTATCAATTCATCGCCTTCGACTATGGCAAGCGACATCTCATGAGCAAAATCGTCGGGGAGTTCGGTGGCTCCTATTTTCTTGGTCAGATACTTATTTCCAAACGGCTGCGCGTAGAGATTTTGTCGACAGAAGACTGCAGCTACGTTTTCGGTTAGCCACGCCGACGAACGCAATGTATGCATACGATTGGCATTTGCTTTCACCAAATCGAAATCCACAGAAAGATCATGGCTACGGGCATGGCGATAGGAGAAATAACGTGCCGCAATTGCCTCTTCGGCTATATATACAGTACTATTTTTATTTATATCTAAAAAACGGTGCAAACCACCTGTGTGATCGACATGAGCATGTGAGAGAAAACAGAAATCTACATTACTGACATCAAAGGCAAGAGCCCTGGCATTATCGGCAAAAGCTCCACTCAAACCAGTGTCGCACAAGATGCGATTTTTGTCATCTTCGACGTAGAGCGAGAGCCCTTTCTCGGAGTGCAATGCAGACTTTGCATCGGGTGTATTATCAATAAGTATAGCGATGCGAATCATTTCTACCTACGCCAAATTTTCGACAACAAGCGAACTATTTCTCCTACCCACAGCACCACAGAAGTTGAAGCAATCACTATGCACCAATCGGCTAACGAGAGCGGCACTACACCAAAGAATCGACCGCCTATGTTTACTATTGCTATTTGTCCAACGAGGATAGCGCCTACTATCAGACCGAAGCCACTACAACCGCGGAGATTGAACGCACTCTTGCCTGTGGCGAACGCACGAGCGTTGAACATATTCCAAAATTGCAGCATAACGAAAATGGTAAAGAATAGGCTAAGTTCGTATGGCGAAATATGTTTTTCGGCAGAAGGGGCGAAATGGAGCAAGTCGCTCATATTAGTAATATCGGCATGCTGCATGACGTAGAGCAACGCCAACAAGGCAACAAAAAATAGTCCACCTACAGACAGAATGCTCTGCGTCATTTTTTTACTTATTATGAACGCCTTACGGTCGCGCGGGCGAGAATTCATCACCTCGTTTGACGGTGGAAGCGAAGCCAAAGCAAGTGCCGCGAATGTATCCATAATAAGATTTACCCATAGCATTTGTGTGACCGTAAGCGGCGATTCCGTACCCATAAATGCCCCAGCGAGCACTATCAGACAAGCAACAACATTTACCGTCATTTGAAACAAAATGAAACGTTGAATATTTATATACAACGAACGTCCCCACATAACAGCACGGCAAATGCTACTGAACGAATTATCGACTATGGTGATATCCGAGGCCTCTTTTGCCACAGCCGTACCATCGCCCATCGACAAACCTACGTGAGCTGCTCGCAAAGCTGGAGCATCGTTGGTGCCATCGCCTGTGACAGCTACTACTTGGTTTTCGGATTGAAGTGTTTCTACAAGAAGTTTTTTGTCGAGCGGACGCGCACGTGCTATGATTTTTATGCTTGAAATACGGCGGCGCAGTTCGTCGGTAGGTAACGCAGAAAAATCGGAACCTGCTATTACGTTCGTTTCATCATCGGCATTGGTCCACAAACCTATTTGTCGGGCTATCTCTTTTGCTGTGGCGGGTGTATCGCCCGTAACTATTTTTATATCTATGCCAGCATTGAGACACTCCTTTATGGCAGTAGGTACATCGCTACGAACTGGATCCGAAATTGCCACTATACCCAAGAGCGACAACCGTTGAGCATTGAGTTGATTGGCATCGATACCACATTCGTCGGCCGTCAATTCTTGATATGCCAAAGCGAGAGTGCGCATTCCTTGCTGCTGATAACCAACAAGTTGAGCATTCACACTGCTTTTTTCAGCACCGCCGCACACATTGGAGCAAAGATCTATCACTATTTCGGGCGCACCTTTCACCAATAGCAATCGCTTCCCTGTTTCTATCAACTCTACGGCAGTGGCCATATATTTACGTTCGGTAGAGAATGGTATTTCGGCTATGCGTTGCGCTGAGGCTTGAATAGCTTTATAGTCAACACCTTTATCGCGAAGCCACAACAAGAGAGCACCTTCCGTTGGGTTACCCAAAACGCGTGGTTCTCCAGTTGACAATTCGAGCGTGGCGGTGGTGTTTAGGGCAATGTTATCATATACGACATCTACAAGCGATTCGTCGTAGATATTTATTTCAGCCACACGCATCTGATTTTGAGTAAGTGTACCAGTTTTGTCGGTACAGATAACTGTGGTAGCACCCATAGTTTCGCACGCATGCATCTTGCGCACAAGATTGTTGCTCTTGAGCATTCTGCGCATGGAATAGGCGAGACTAAGAGTAACGGCCATGGGCAAACCTTCGGGAACTGCCACAACAATGAGAGTGACGGCTATCATCAGCGACTGAAGCACGTAGGCCATAATATGCGCCCATTCCATTGATACTTCGGACGTAGTGAAATATATATACAAGCGCCCTACAACTATCAGAAGCGCAATGCCATAACTAATTTTAGTGATGACATTTCCGAGACCTTCGAGTTGCTCGTTTAGCGGCGTTTTCACACTATTATCAATCTGTGCCTCTACGTACACTTTGCCATATTCGGTGCTATCGCCCACACGAGTTACCCTATACACTGCATGACCTTCCATCACTTTGGTGCCGCGCATAACATGATTTGTGGGATATGTAGCTTCTTTATCGAACTCTGCTTCGTTGGTGGTCTTATGACATATTGGCTCGCCAGTGAGCGTCGATTCATCGATATTCAAATCGACAGATTCGAGCAGTTCGCCATCGGCTGGAACCTCATCACCAGTAGCTATAATTACAATGTCGCCCACCACAACATCGTCTTTAGGCACTTCCGTAGCATTCCCATTGCGAATCACCTTCACACTTTCACTATCATTAATCTGATTAAGAATAGAGAACTCCTTGTCGGCCTTGAGTTCAAACGCGAAAGCTAAACCTGTTGCTAAAAATATAGCTATGAATATGCCCACAGGTTCGAAAAAGACCGTAACATCTTCGCCAAGCGACAAATGTTCGTAGAAGGCTATCGTGGTTGAAAGAGCTCCCGCTACGAGGAGTATCAATATGAGTGGATCGGAAAATTTTGATATAAACTTCCTGAGCAACGATTCTTTTTTGGGTGGGGTTAGTTTGTTATTTCCATGCTCTACTCTACTCTGTTGCACTTCACTGTCTGTCAGTCCAGTATAAATATTTTGTTCTTTCATCTATTTCTATTTTTCTGTCTATTGAATTACGTTGCGCCGAAGATACAAATTAGATAACAAAGATTAGAGCGTAGAGATAAGAGTTGTGAGCGTAACAGAAGTGATAAAATAAGAGAGGCCGAAGTGTTTTTTACTTCGACCTCAATGAATACAATAAACAATTTAGTGCAGGGTTTCTATGTTGTGCTTACAGCATAGTCGTTCGTCAAAGCAAACTTGCTCATACACAAAGCAATTCCACGTGCAAAGTGCAACATTTTACCGACCTAAGCAAGATTTATCATCAAAATAACATTCTGCTTTTTTATAACTACTTATACACCCCCGACTCCGTGCCGTCGGCATAGACGATCTTTATGGCGTATGTATACTTATTATTAATCTTGGCGTCGGCATCGAGGTAGGTGCGCTCCGTCGTCCTTGCCACTATGCGCAGATTGTCGTCGTTCACCGCGCGGAAGAGTATGTATTCCGCTATGCCGCGCTTGCTATCCACTGTCCACGACACGTGGTTGCCGTCACTGTCGATGCGGCTTTTTATCTTCACCTTCTCTGTGGCAACTTCATCTGTATGGTAATATGCCGATGAGAGACGCGAACTATTGCCCGAGCGGTCTACGGCTACTATGGCGTATATATAATCCTGACCGTTGGCCGCCGTCTTGTCGTCATACGTATTCTGAACGTCGGCAAAAACTGCTATGGTGTCGTACTGCTCGGCTCGTGGCTCTTTACGAAGCAGATAGTGACGCGCTATGTCGTCGCTACTGCTGCATACCCATTGAAGCGAAGGTCGTCCTTGTTTCTGTTCAATTGGCTTCATCACTGGTACGACGGGCGCTATGGTGTCCGGGCGCATAAGCATAAGCGTTTTCGATGGCGCTGAATGGTTGTCGCGCTTGTCGATGGCACGCACCTGATAGAATATCTCATGCGTGAGGGTGTTGAGGTTGACTTTGTGCCTAAATACGGTGTCGGTCAGCATGGAGGTGGTAAGGAGCGAATACTCATTATCGTCCTTCGTGTTGGCCATGTAGACTCTATAGCCAGCGAGGTCGCTTTCGTTGTTGGCCTTCCATCTGATGGTAGCTATACCCGTGGTATCAATTTCGCCTTCGAGAGCTACGGGAGCTATAGGCGGAAAACTATCTACAAGCGCGGCATAGCTAACTGTCGGCATGAGGTTCTCGCGCTCCGTGTTGTAGACCGACACCTTGTAGTAGTTTGTTATGCCAGGCATTCGGTCCACGAAACTTCTCTGCTTCGGGTCGTTGCCATCGAATATCTTCTTCAGCCGACTCTTCGGTCCGCTCTGCCTATACACTCTGAAACCCTCGGCTGAATTGTTTAGGCTGTCGGGGAACGCCCATTCTATCTCTATTCTGTTGTTGTCCACCGCCTCGCAATGTGTTATGTATGGCATCACGGTGAGCGGCATAGCTCCATGACCTTCGTCGGAGATGGCTGGTTCACTCTTGCGCCCGAAGCAGTCAGTGCCAAATACTCGATAGATTATCTGTGTGTTATTATCGGGCAGTGTGTCGCGCCTAAACAGCGTTGTATTCTTTGTATCTGTTTGCGAAATATTTATGGTCGGAGCGTCGGAGAGCAGCACGAAGGTATTGCCGCCATCTGCCGAACGCTCGATGAAGTACGACGTGTAGGCGCCTCTAAGTATGCTGAGGTCCACAGATATGTCCGCCGTCTTGTTGCCCCACTTCACCTCAGGCTTTGGTATGCGATGCATCGGCGTTGGCGTGGCTGCGTTGAGGAACACCATGGCCGTATCTTGCGCAATGGTGTCGTTGACATAGACCTTATATAAGTATTTCTCGTCATTACTAACATTCTTATCTGTATAAGACAAACCCGAAAGCCATGCGACGTCCACGCTCATGTCGGCAGCATAGAGAGCGAACGAGAATTTCTGCTGCTTGCGTTGGTGAATCTGATATGCCGCCTTGGGCGAGAGCACGCCGACATTCTCATCTTCACCATAAATACACTCGGCTGCTATGGCCGCATATTTCTCCTCAGAATATGGTTCCCAGTCCTCCAATGGCGCAGGCATGAAGGCTCCACCAAGTACTTTATGCTCCTTTGCAATGTCGTCGGGCGACAATATCTCGCCACTGCGCATGATGGTATAACGTTCAACGACGTAGCCCTTCTTTATGCCCGCTTGCCATGTGTCATAATCGGCAGGAGCCCAGCGTAGGTCTATCTTTCCATCGCCTACGCAGCCCTGCATCTTGGTCTCATATCTCTGTGCCGATGCCATGGTTGCGAGCATCAGCAACGCCATAATTATAATTATCGTATGTTTCATATCTCTGTTTCCTTTTCATTTCTTGCCGACTTGCGTTTTATGCTGTAGCCGAGCGACAAGTTATAAGTAATGTTCGCCGTGTACTGCGTGCCACTGTCGTTCGAATTGTTGTTGAGCGCCGTGATGCTACAATTGAGCGAATGGTATTTCAGAAACGAATATGACAGCGACAATCGTGTATTTACTATGCGATAGTCCGTCTCCGAGTCGACCTTGCTGTAGTTGACCGATAGGCTCGTTCGCACCTGCTTGACTATCGGCGCGCCAGCCGAAGCTATCAGCGTCAGCACGTTACTCTCCGTCTCGGGAGTCTTGTTAATGTTGTAGTTAGTGCCAAACGAGCCCGTCACTTTCGTCGGCGTGTGCGAAGCCTGATAGTTGGCATTTATATTATGCAAGCGGTTACTTACGAACCTCTGGCTGTTCTCCTGCTCGTGCGAGGCTTTCTGGTATGTATAGCTGCTGCTTATGCTCTGCACGAGCCGCTCCTTGTCGCCAAAGCGGTAATTGACGTTGCCCGATGCGCTGAAGTTGAGCTCCGTGAAACTCAGCGTGTCTAAGTTCTGATACTGCGTGGTCTGCGTCACTTGCTCCAAGATGTCTTTTATATGTACGTACGACTGCACGTTCGACACAGAGCCGCCAAACGACCATTTTTCGCTTGGTGTGGCATTCGCACTCACAGAATATATGAGTTGCGAGTTGGTGTTTACCTCCTGATTGTTGAGGTTGTCGCGCTGCCAGCCCACGTTGGTGCTCAGGTTTACCTTCTGCGCTATATCCAAGGAGAAGTTGGCCGTTATGTTCTCGAAATTATTGGTATTGTAGTACGATGCAAACGACTTGTAGAACGGCGACACACGCTCGTAGGTAGCGCCGATACTGCCTATTTCAAACGCCTGACTTACTGATACTTTGCCAGCGGTATGGCGCGATATGTCGGTATTCTCCTCGAAGAATCCGCTCGTATGCCCGAGCGAGTCGGCTTTGCAGTTAGCGTTGATTATGCTTATGGCATATTCGCCTTCAATTGTCGTTCGCTCGAATGGCTTTAGAACCGCCGATATGCTGCCTACGAGGTTGCTCTGAGGTGCTATGTATGTGGTGTCGATGCCCTCGGCAAAGGAGAGCGAGTTTGCATCGTCTTTGCACATGGAGACATTAGCCATCAGCGACCACCGCTCACCTTTGTAGCCGCCCATCACGCCGCCGCCCATGCGTTTGTAGATTGGCTCGGTGTTGATGCTGTCGTGCGGCACTGCCTTGTTGAGTCGCCCGAAGAATGCCGAGAACTGCCACGGCATCTCGTCTGGCGTAAGTTCCACACCTCCGCCAAGAAAATCGTGCCCCGCCATGGTGTATGGCGAGAATGTCATCTGCGAATAGCCGATGTGCAGTTTTATCCACTTGTACGATGGCGTGAGCGCAAAGCGGTTGAATGGATATGTGATTGTTGAGCTCAGTTTGTTGTTGGTGTATGCGAACGATATTGGCACACTGACCACGCCAAAGATTGTGGTGTTGAGGCTGCCCGAGATATAGTATGAGTATGTTGGCACTTGCCTCGCGCTATCCTTTGGCCAAGTGAAGATGTTGCTCCACGTTAGCCCGCCACTCCATGCCACAGGGTCGGCTTTGGTGAGCTGTTCAATGTCTTGGGCGGAGGAGGAAATGACAACTATTAGGGAAATAACTATCGCTACAACTCGTTTCATTATCGGTTCTTTTCTATCAGTCTGACTGGGGTTTTATATTTTTCTATCTCTTCGGGCGTTGGGTGCCAGTTGAGGACACTGACAGTTTTAGTCTTGCCTTCGGTCAGTTTTATCAAGACCGTATCGCCAACATGTAGCGATTCAAAAATCTGGCGACGACGAATATCCTCAATTTTTATATAATCAGTTATTGTGTCGCTAAACTGCAACCTAACCATATAAAACCGCTTTATCTGACTGCCCCAATGCACTTGTTTTAGATGCTTATCGTAAATAGTAGCAATAATTGGCTTGCGCATTTGGTTTCTTACCTTCTTTATTTTCTCTGCCGTTGGCTGCCAATCTGCGACCTCAATAACCTTGGGATTTATATCAGATACCTTCACTATCACATAACTATCCTCGTTAAGCGACTCGAAAATGTCATCATAATCAGGTTCGTCTTTATACATCAGATTGACAGTCTTTTGAATAGTATCGTTTACTTGCAATGTCACCAAATTGCGAAGGAACTTATCGCGCTCCTTTTTTACAACGCGTGCAACTTCTATGTGATGCTCTCTTAGTAAATCGCGGCGTTCTTCGTCCGATAGTTTCAAGTCATCGTATTCGGGGCGTGGTTGTTCAACACCATCAATGAAGAGAACGGGCTCCATGTATTTTTGAATTTCGGCAGGGGATGGGTCGTCTTTGTATACGCAAATGATAAAATCATCTAATGACATTTTTACTATAATGGTGTCATCTTTCTCTTGCGTACCAGAAAATTCTCTTTCTCTCCCTGATTGCATTGAACGACAACAGACTTTAGGATTATTATGATGACTATCATAGTAAAAGGTCTTGTCAATTGTCCCTGTATTAAGAAAGAATGTTGTTGATTTCTCCAACGATTTCTGATAAGAGCGATCATATTCTCGTTTAGCATATGATAATAGGAAGTGTAGTATGAAAAAGAGCATGGCCATACCCCACCGTTTATTTAAGCCCATATATAAAAACAAGGAGGCAGAAAATATTATAGGAGAGCCTATCGCTGGAAGGTCCAAGTAGTAATACTTGAATTGCAATTCTATTACAGATGGAACATAACCCAAAACAACTCCAATTAAGGATATTACGACAACAAACACAAACAATAGCTTTTTCATTCTCCCTTAGTTTTAGTTGTCTTTTCAACAATATGCGTTTTCACTCCTGTATATGTAACGCCAACAGCAAATCGCTCAAAAGACTCCATAAGAACTCTGAATATTTCTTCTTCAATGCCAGAATCCAATTTGTCAATTTGGGCTTTGTCAAGAGCTGATTTCCACAGACAATCAATAAATGCAGGAGCGGCTTTTTCTAATAATTCAGATCCGCACACACTCCATGCTTTTTGGGGGGGCATTGTTTGATCTATATAAGCAGAATATATGGCAGATATAGCTCGGGTATAATCATAGTCTTCACTGAATGTTAATAAGCATTGTGACAACATCGATCCCCCAGATTTCAAATGATTGTCTATGACATTTGAGACTCCTGCTTGTAGAACTCCTGTCCAAAGATCCATTGATTGATTATCATACTCAAAATTGAAATCATCCTCCATGCTTAGGAATTCAATATACGAATCAGTAGTAACAGTACGTCCCTTAGAATTCTCGTCAATTGCCCAACAAAAACTTGATATAAAGAATTGAGTAATTGCCCCTCTTATGAATGCCTTCGCATCTTTCTTGATGTGGTATCTAATAGCCTTCTTGGTTAATTCTTGAACTGCCTTCCGTCCGATAGGAACTGACAAATCTTTGATCCATTCTGCAGAGCCTTCTCCTAACATACCAAACAATATTTCGGCTTCAGCAGGGAACAAGGCTGCATTTATCATTATTCCAAAAGCCAAATCGAAATCTTTCATCCATTCCGATTTTCCAAGGCTTTGCTCTGCGAAATGAATCATAAAGTCTTCCTTGAGAATGCAAGGATTTGCCAATATCGCACGACGCATTACTTCGCTATTCATTATTGGCTCATTAGCATACTTCTCAAGCAACGCATCGCATTCGCTTTCAACTTGCTTGTATGTACAGTGGCAGTCGTTACTGAGTTGTAATGTCTCTACAACAACGCCATTCTGTTCTATTCTAACCTCATCTTTAGATACAAACACTTTCACTGCATCATTACCCACAGGGTTTGTAACAAGGACATTGTTTACGGCTAACACTTCCATCGCATGGGAATTGCCTATTTTATAGCCCCAGCCAGTTACCGTATGTTCTTTGGTATTCTCGTCTGTCTTGAAAATGGTCGATTGGTCATAACCATTTATGCGTATTGTAGCAAGTGCGCCCCGCGCATTTGGTGTGACATCTTCTTCAGTATAGAATCCGCTTGGGGTATATTTTTCGAGGTCTACAATTCGTCCGTCTGGCAGATAGAAATGTGTGTAATGTTTTATCGCATTTATTACACTTTCATCATTTATGCACAGAATCTTAGTACCTATTTCACCCCAAGCTTCTGCCCCGCTTTCATCTTGCAACCACTTAAACCTCACGCTCTTTGGCTGGTGAATATCTTTCCACTGCCAGTGGTTGAGCGTTGTAGGCTGACCTTCTGTGTAGTCCATGAGGTTGTCGGTAGTACGTTCTGGGGCTAAATAGTCGGTAGCATCGAAGGTGTGCTTCAGGTGGAATGCTCCGTGGCATATCTCGTGGGCATCAGTTCGGTAGTTGTTGAGTTCATTGTATATAAAGCCAAACTGGTAGCCGCGCGGCATATAACCGTTTACAACATCGGGGCTGTCGTTGGCTTTCAGAGCGTTGCATTCCTTCACAAAGAAGAGATAAACCGTTTCGTTATCTATGCCGCGCTCTTTTAGCTTGCTAATCGCTGCCTTCTGGTCGGTGTTATATACGCCAATCATGCCACTACCACCGTGCGTGAATTGCGAGCCGTTGACAGAAGATCTATGTGGTAACATGTGGCGGTGGCGAAGTATCATTTATCTATTGTTTCAACAAACTGCAAATCCTCTCGGCGCAAATAGCCTATGATATATTTATCTGGCTCTGGTTCGTACTCCACTTGCAGCAATGCGCCTACCGTATCGCGAACGACAACAATATCATCTTTGCCGATAACAATATCGGTTTCGTTTTGTAAGCTATCGAGCAAGTGAACATTGTCGTTCTTTACGTCACAAATGTCGTACTCTAAAAACTCGCGGGCATAGTTGCGATGGTCATGAAGGCTGCGCTTATATAGGACTGATTGGGCTTTCTTGGGGAGATGTTCTAAATAGGAACATTCATCGTATTGTAACTCCATATAGTCTTTAGAGCGTACAAAAAAATTGTTTAGAACACAGTAATCATTATCATTTATATAAACAAAATACTGGCCATAATTAAGGAGCGTATCTATGTCAAATTTTGATTTGGAGAATCCATATTCATACATACCGATATTATTTTCTTGACATCTGATACAATATGACGTATGTGTAGCGATAATCAAAAATCTATTATGATTAAAGATGTAGAATTCATTATAAAATATTTGCGGCGTTTCGTCACTTTTATGGTTGTAATTTAACATCCAAATTCCTTGCACATCTGAATATTTATATTCATTTACTTGCGCATAACATATGCTACAACATAATACTGCAAAGAACAGAAACAGATTATTACTTAGATAGAACATCAAACGCTTTTTTTGTGTTTTTTTGGCGCGAATCGCGTCCATTTGTGCCACCATTAATTTCGTAAGAAATTTTATTTGATTCTGACTCATTATAAGTTTTTGATTTTACCGATTTATTTACTCTTTTGGATTTCCAATACGCCATAGCTAACTTCATTGCTAAATCAACATCTGTTTTGGCGCGTTCAATTAACTCATGATTGAGTGTTAGTTTATCGTCAGGGTGCATTTTGTTCCAAAAATCAATCACGTCATTATAGTTACTTTTGCCCGTGAGGTGAATAAATCCTACACCTGCGTAAACTGAGCCATCACGAGTTTCTATTGCGCCATTGCCCATTCGGCATGCATATGTTACATCGAAAAGCGTAGCGCTTTTTATGTATTGCTTTTTCACTCGCAATCTACCATCACTGTACGACTCATTTGAAACGTATTTTGAAATGGTTTTATTTTCACCTTCTCTTACGACATCTGTTCGAGGAGTTTCATTGAAGAGCATCTTTTTGACTTTCTGCCCATTTATGACGACTTCTTTTTCTTCTTTTATCTCGGCATAAGCATTTATGATTTTTGTTTCATCCATAGAGAATGTAGAATTGCCTTTATCTATTGCTTCAGTTCGACAGGATGAGCAACTATAATCAATTGGTGTGTAAGAATAGTTATAAGTAGTCTCATCCAACACAGCTTCTTCAAACAGATGTCCGTATTTATTATACCCAAAGATTTCAACAATACGTCGTGCAGTATAAGATGGTGATTCACTCAATTTATTAAGTTTATCCCCAGTTTCCGCTCCAATTTGCCCTAAGAAGTGCGCCATGCGTTCTGGCGTATTTATTTCGAACTCATTACAGTATTTATTTATTGCTTCAGTCACGGCTTTTATGGTTTGTGTAGAAGCGTTAGGATAAATATTGCTTAGTTGCTCTGTAGTAATCTTATAAGGGTGGATGTAACTTATCAGCGTCTGTTTTTCTTTTGTCTTTACTATGATAGAGAATGCAACATCTTCACTAATGCCTACACTTGTCGTTTTATGGAATACGATTTTGGTATATTCTTTATCTTCTAATACGACCTCTGATAATTCATTGGGGGCAATTGTCGTTTCAGCCTCAGTAATAGACAACTTATCATTCTCTATTTTCAAATATGACAAAGTTCCTTCGCCTAATGTGAAATTGGCATTGGGAACGTCTATTGTGTAGGTCATACTCTGATTTACAGAAATATTAAGCATGGCTTCATCTTTTTGATTAGCCTCTCGTATCTCTTTGAGAATTGACAGTATTCTTTCATTGTCGTTATTTCTCTCTTCACTTTCCCCCTCATCATCCAAGAAGCCGAGAACATTGCGGTGCTTCTCGTGGCTCCACTGCCACTGGCGGTGGTTGAGGTA
>SUWW01000003.1 GCA_015061285.1 Bacteroidales bacterium
CACTACAATGTGGGAGAGTAGGTTGCCGCCACTTGATTTAGAATCCTCTTAAGTTGAATGGCTTGAGAGGATTTTTTTGTTTGTATATAATACGTATTATATCGCACAGAGAGCACAGATGACACAGATTTTATAAGGATTATCAAGATTTATAATCTGCTCAAAGCTGTTCAAATCGGCGTTAATCTGTGTGCAATTATTATAATTGGCTTCGACAGGCTCAGCCAGCGGTTTGCAAGGCAGAAACTTTGCTATTCCGTATGAACGTAGGTAGAGCCAACGCTCAACTTTTGTTGTGAGTCTTCATGAAATATTAATATATGTTAATTAGGGTGGGGTAAATATCGCTGATTATATTTTTGCTCTCAGAAGAAAAACATGCCTTGAAATTAATCCCTATTCCTAAAACAAAATATTATAAAGACAATGAAGAAATATTTTTCGTTTTTAGCATTTTCAATGCTGTTTATGTCTGTATTGTTTACTTCGTGTGACAATAATACGGAAGATAATGGCCCGGAACCAATTGTGTATAAGACGCCTATAAAAGATGTCGATTTTACAGTTACTGTAAATGGCAATGAAGTTTTGGTTGTGACCAATCTTACTTATGAAGATATGGATCTTCTTTATTATCCTTGTGGATATAATACGGCTGCAACTAATGATCATATTGTTCCTATTGAAGAAGGAAGGGCGAGCATCCTTTTGCCTAAAGCTGGCCAACATGATCTGATATTTAGGATTACCGAAGATTATACTGAACACTACCCATCAGAAGTTTTCAGTGTAACTATTGATGCAGACTTCACACCTGTGCTTGATACCGACTTTTCTGTTTCGGTGAATGGTAATTATGTTTCTTTTCAAGTCTGTTGAACTATAATGTTGATATTCATGGTGTATGGGTCAAATATAACGGTGATTAATACAACTCAGCCGAGCCTCGAAAACCTGATCGAGATAGCCAAATGCCTAAAATGCGAGATAAATGACCTTGTGAGAATGTCCGCCATCGCGGACAAACAATAGCCGATATGCCTGCAAATAAAAACGCTCAACTGAGATACCAGATTCTGGACAACTGCTTCAAGAACTTCAATCGTAAGTATACGTTTGAGGACTTGATGGAGATTGTCGGTGATAAACTATACGATCTTCTCGGTACACGCGTCAGCACTCGGCAGCTTAGGGTGGACATAGAGAATATGAGAAATCGTCCGTATAACGCTCCTATCAAGGCATATCTTTCGGGCGACGGCAAGAAGCGTTACTATAGGTATGAGGATCCCGAATATAGCATTTTCAACAATCCGCTTTCTCCAGAAGAACTTACGAACCTTCGCTCTACCATAGAGATGCTTGGCAGATATAGAGGTATACCATCTAACGCATGGCTCGAAGAGGTCATCTCGAAACTTGAATGCCGCTTCGACGTGAAGCCGAATAGTGACAGTGTCATTGAGTTTGAGCAGAACGAGCAACTCAAAGGCTTGGAGTTTCTTTCGGACTTGATAGATGCGACGGTTAACCATCAGCCAATGTCGTTAACGTATCGCTCATACAAAGGGATGGAGCAAACGTCGCTAATACATCCTTATTACCTAAAGCAGTTTAACAATCGCTGGTTTTTGTTCGGAATAGAAGTGAATGAGCAATATGGCAATCGCATAACAAACAGAGCGTTGGATAGAATTGTGCGCTTCGAGGTCAAGACAGATGTCGCGTTTGTGCCGAATGAGAGTGAAGATTTCAAGCAATACTTTAGAGATATAGTTGGCGTTACCGTTCCTGAGGATCATCCTACGCCCGAAAGGATAGTGTTGAAGTTTGACGAAGGTCGTTTCCCTTATGTGGTATCGAAGCCGATACACCACACGCAAGAGGTGATTGAAGAGAACGAGCATACTATTAGTATCATGGTTAGGCCAAATAAGGAGCTCGAAGCACAGATATTCTCATTCGGACC
This sequence comes from Bacteroidales bacterium, assembly GCA_015061285.1. Lineage (GTDB taxonomy): Bacteria > Bacteroidota > Bacteroidia > Bacteroidales > Marinilabiliaceae > W3P20-009. The sequence goes on from SUWW01000003.1 coordinate 1,970, forward strand.
GCAGGTTGAGGTGCTTGAACCTGAGTGGCTGAGGCAGCGGATAGCGGGAAAAATAGAGGAAGCGAGAAAAAAATATTTTGGTGTGCAGAAAGAGTGCACATAGGGAGGGTAACTTTGCAAGTGCAAACATGAAAAATGCAGTAAATTTAAGTTGAACTCTAATCTTTTTACTAATGACGCAGTTCTCTACTCTGACATCGGCAGCTAAGGCAATTGTAATTAACTTCTTCAACACACAGATGAAGAAGAATGCATCCTCGTCTCCGAGTGTGCAGCTCATGGTGTCTCTATACTCACTTATGCCAGATGCAGAGACAAATGTGGTCGAAAGTCTGAAAGAATACTTAATTGTTTTGTCTGACATTATTTCAGAAAAAGAAATTGGTGTTCTCAAAGCAGAGTATTCTGCTGTTATAAAGTACTGCGTTGATTATGGCAATGCCAATAGCCATAGCGAACTGAGTAGGCATGTACCGCAGTCATTGATTGATTTGTGCATGAGCATGGCAGCCCCCCAAGCTGGAAGTCTTGTCTATTTGCCTTATTCTGGAGTTGGCAGTTTTGCATATAATTTATCAGGTTGTAATATTGAAGGCTTCGAGGATGACGTTAAGTCATGGGCTATTGCTCAAATACTTTTGCATTCTCAAGGCATTGAGTCTGACATTAAACTTGGGGATGAGTATGTAATAGGAGATAAACTCTACGATTATATTTTCACTTACCCACCAATGGCGTTGTGTGTTTTTTGTGCAGAGACAATAACTAATACCATTCATAATTTAATCACAAAGCTCTTGACCAATAATGGTGAGTTGTATTGTATGCTGCCATTAGATTTCTGCTATAGCAACAACGGCTGGTTTGAAGTCCGCAATATTCTCAAGAATTACCCTGGACAATATAGCGCACTTGTTATTAGTTTTTCTCCCTTAATGCTTCCTGTAATAGGCGTTAGTCTTTGTCTTCTTCGCATAAAGAAGGACAATGTCGGTTCTGTTACGCTTATGGACGCATCTGATAGTGAAAAATTTTACATAAAAGAGCATATTAGGGGTTACAAGCTCAATACGTACTCAATCATAGAGGCATTGAAGAAACATGATGAGCGGTACGTTTGGGAAGGAACATCAAACCAACTCTCTAACGATACTAATCTACTTCCCTCGAGCTATCTTGCTTCTCAAGTCATACTTTCTCCAAAAGAAGGAGAAAATAGTTTTCAACTTTCTGAGATCATTACTATCATTCCTACAGAGAAACAAACGGATAGACAAGAATGTCCAATTATCGGAATGAGGGAATTATCCTCATCGTACTTGAACTGTGATATAGACATAAGTACTATTGAAACTAAAGCTGCGGCAGCTAATGTTATCACTTCGGATTGTCTCCTTGTAGGCTTCATAGGAGGGAAGTTCAAGGTTGGAAGACTTCATGGGGTAACCCCCAATTCTCCTGTTGCATTGAGATATGAGGTGACACCAATAAAGATCTCTTCTGACGTTATTACAGAAGATTTTCTGCTCCGTTGTATAATGTCTAAGCAATCGGAACGTCAAGCTCGTCTGTTGTCAACTGGTGTTACTATCACCCGTTTGAATAAGCAGGCCTTACTGTCAATAGTTATAAATGTACCTACTTTGAAGGAGAAGCAAGATGCTCTTTGCAAGGAAGATACTCGCAGCAGTTTGACAGACGCAGATCGTAAGATAATCGAAACTTATGAGGAGTTTCGTATGGACATGCACATGAAAAAACATGCCATTGGTCAGACTTTGTTCAATCTCAATAATTGGTGGGATGCACTACAATCAGCCCGCAAGGAGGGCAATGGTGTTGTTTATGACAGTGCTACAACGGGTCGAATTCGCAAGGTATCCGTTGCCTCTATCTATGACAATATACAAAAGGCTTTGGATCAATTGCAACAGCAGATAAGTAGGTTTGATAGAGGTAATGGCTTGGCAACAGAGGAAATCGACCTTCCTGACTTTATCGAGAATTACATAGAAACGCATAAAAGTCCCATTTTCCAATATGACGACTTTGATGCAAAAAAATACTATGTTTCAGCGCCTATCTTTGACGAGAAGAAAGAAGAGCTTACTTTTGAATTTGCAATGTTTGCCCCCCAAGCACTAACCATGGTATTTGATAATATAATTAGCAATGCATGTAGTCATGGATTCGTTGGGCGTGAGGATAATCCTGAAGGAAATATAATCAGATTTGATCTTTCATCTGAGGGGACTTATCAAATCATTACTATTTCAAATAATGGGAAGCCTGTTGATGATGAGGTTAATGAGAACTTCGTTTTCACTTATAGTAAAAGCACACAGAATGGTAAGGAGCATTATGGTATAGGTGGTTACGAAGTGAAGCGTCTTATGCGCGAATTTGGAGGTGATGCGGAGTTTATTTCTGATCCTGAATCAGAATTCCCTGTTACCTATAAACTCATTTTTTATAATACTGGTATTACTGACTTTACTGAATTATTAAACCACTATGACAAGGGAGGTTATATATAAAGTTCTTTGGGTTGACGATTTGAACCGTGATAAGAACAATAAATTGACAGATTTCTATGAAGGTTGGCAGCTCAAAGCGGAGAAGTACAATATAGAGCTTGTTCCTTTTGACAATTGGGAAGAAGCAGAAAAGTCATTGAGAAAAGATTTCGACGAGTATTCTGCCATTATTCTTGATGCCAATTGCAAAATTCACAAGGAAGATACCGAGCAGGAAGAGTTCATTACCGCTGTGCTTCCATCACTCACAAACATTTTTGGAGAGAAACGCAGTTTATTGCCTTGGTATATTCTGTCTGCTGGCACGATGACCAATTTCGGCAAGATTGTCAATGGTGCTCGTTACCAGCATTCAAAGCATGAGGAGGATTGGGGCGAGATGCTTTATCTAAAAGACGTCAGAGAAGGCGGGAACGCCCCAGAAAAGCTTTTCGAAAATATCGTACGAGTTGCAAAGGACATGGCAATGAATGTTGTCCTTTTTCGCCATCATGATACGTTCTGCTATTTGGGTCAAGACAAGTTAATTGATGCAAGAGCACGAAAATATATGCTACGCATGTTGAGCGCATTACATTACCCTGAGGAAAATATTAAGTATGAGTATGAAGCAAATCCACTTCGTAAAATACTAGAGTATTTGTTTCGCTCTGCCAGAAAGCAAGGATTACTTTCACCATATTGTTTTGACAAGGAAGATCATGTGAATCTTACATATTCGAGTCTTTATCTGAAAGGTGCTACCATCAATTTGAAAGACAAGGAAAATGGAATGGAAGGAGCTATCCGTTGGGGAAATAAAAAAGATTGTGTGTTTCCTGATAACGTAGCGAACATAGTAAGGGGCATTCTCGTGTATGCGAATGTCGATTCCCATACATATGAAATTGAAGATGCTCCATATCTGGTTGATGAAAACAGCAAGGATTTGTTCTTCGGATATGTGCTGCAACTATGCTATGTGATAAAATGGTATGGAGAGTTTGTGGAAGAACATCCCGATGTTAAGGAAAACCAGCGCAAGCAAAGTGTGCGTAATATAAAAGGTACACGAATGAAAGTAGAGATGGGTGATATAATAGATAATAAATATTTGATAATGCGTGATGGTTCAACTTACTACTGTGGACGTTATAAACTTGACTCATCAATAACAATAAAAAGCGGTCAAGTCGTTATTGAAGAAGCAATTGCCAATGACGGTGAAGACAAGGCAAAATACCCTTACATTGCTACCAAAGTGAGGCAACTTTAGATGTAAGAATATCAATTCTTCAGGGGAGATTGTCTGTACAAGAGGAGAGTAAATTTGCAAATAGGAAAGTCACGATGAAGATATGACAGAACAAAAATTAGCGAACGTTGTTATATGGGACATCAAAGAGATTATTCGCAACCTCTACGACGTGTGACAACAGAGTGCGTAATAGGAAAAAGAAAGGTAGTGTAAGGTATGGTAGCAGATACATTAATTATAACGAAAAGTATCAAAGAATCGATACATAATGTTGATGTTGGCTTAGATTCAATTTCATTTGAGCTACAATGTTGTAATGCGTCTTTACAATCTTTAGTAGACTCTGTCAATGTACCTACGCAAATCACGACTGATTTACATAGATATGTTGAGCATTCGATAAATGGTTCTTCTTGGGATAAATGGATTGATATATTACAGTTTACAATCCCAGCATTGGTAACTGTTGTAATGTTTTTTCTTGGATATCGTTTAAACTCCAGAAACGAACAAAAAAGGAGCGAGATTGAAATAAAAAGAAATCAAGAAAAGAAGTTAGCCTCTATGAAAGCTGACTGTTTAGCAATTAAGCAGTACGTAAATGCACTAAAGGGTCCTATAGACAATTTATGTTCCCATATAAATGAATTCACTCAAAAGTTGAAAACTAGCCGAGATGTTCAACTCGAAGCGTTTACATTAAGCGATATATCTGTTGATTGCCTAGCGCAATACGACTCTAGAATTTTGACTAAATTGTATTTAACTAATAGAAAAGGAAAAATAGAAGACAAAGCGATCAATCTTTATCACGTTATTAGTAAGATAGAATTCTTGTCGAAAGTCACAGATATTCTCACAGAGCACTATTCTGAATACAAAGAACATTCTATTTCAAATATGAAACAATGGAATGATGTTTATGAAAAAGTTATCGCTTATGTAAGCGATCTTGATTTTAGAAAACGAAACGGCAACATGTTTGATGAAATGTATAAATATCTCGAACAATGCAATATCGTCAATAATCATATTGAAGCAAAAGAACTTACTGATAATGTTTATAAAAAATATCTAAATTGGTTAATTACAAATAGTTATTATCAGAACAACGGAGATGCTAAGATTATTGGTGATTTGTTGAACAAGGGGATCTTTATATACGATGGATTAAAAACAACATGTTTCCTAGGATATGCTCAAATATTTGAGGAGGTTGCCCAAAGTATGAATAGAGCCTATGATGATTTGGTGAAATGTCTTAATAGACTTGACTCCAACAATTTTGTAGATCCAAAAGATATAGAGTAGAATTACAATATATGTGTAATCCACTAAGTGAAACTGTCTTCGAGTATCATATAGCGAAGTGTATAGTGGTCAGTCTATTATATAACTAGCGCACAAGCGTAGATTTTGAAATCGCTCGCCTACCGGAAAAAAGATAAGGTGTACTAAACGGTAAGAAGTAATATGAACCAAGAGAATAAAGACATACTGCTACGATTGCTTGCGCAGCATAAAGAGTTGGGAATATCCAACCAGTTGGACTATGATAAGTTCTACTTGTACTCCATCATCACTCACTCTACAGCCATTGAGGGCAGTACGGTGACGGAGGTGGAGGCGCAATTGCTATTTGACGAAGGTATCACATCGAGCAAGCGCACCATAGTAGAGCAGAATATGAATCTCGACCTAAAGGCGGCCTATGACTATGGTCGTGCTTGGATAAAGCGACACGAAGAGATAACGGTCGATTGGCTTATCACGCTTGCTGGCAAAGTGATGGCAAGGACGGGTTCGGAATATAAATCGTTGGGCGGAACGTTCGATGCTTCGAAAGGCGAGCTACGAAAGTTGAACGTAACAGCAGGCGCTGGCGGCAAGTCGTACATGAGCTATATCAAGGTGCCGCAAAAGCTTGAAGCGTTCTGCAAGGAACTTAATGCACGTCGAATGTCCATTGACACGACAGACATAGCTGCTATTTACGAACTGAGTTTCTGGGCACACTTTGAACTTGTCACCATACATCCTTGGGCAGACGGCAATGGCAGAACTTGCCGACTGCTGATGAACTTGTTGCAAATGGAATATGATGTATTGCTAACAAAGGTGCAAAAAGAAGACAAGGCAGAATACATACAAGCGCTCATAGACACCAGAGAGAAGGAAGATATTGCAATCTTTGTGGACTGCATGACCAAGTTGCATTGCAATCATCTGAAACAAGATATCGACCAATTTGTCAAGACTGTAGCATCGGGAGTGGTCGATAATTACTACTATGAGAAGGAAATGGTCGATAAATGGTCGATAAAGCCATCTTTAGCAAAAAAACTATCCAATATTTTGGCGTATATGGTCGATAAAGACGAGATACGAACAGAGATGATAGTCGCCGAGTTTGGACTTACCGAAACGACAGCCAAGCGTTATCTGCGTCAGCTCACAGAATATGGTTACCTGGAATCAAAGGGCGGAAATCGCAATAGAACATACGTTAAGCATCATGTTAGAAACTGAAATCCACAATTACCTAAAGGCTCAGTTCTGCTTTGGAAAGACGATCTTCCAAATTCAGTTGCCGTAGTGTCAGAAATAAAGGTGGCATACCAAGGCGAAGATGTTTCAATAAGTACTCTTTCGACAACGATGAAATGGTACAAGACAAAACACATTACACCTGGTTCATATTGGACGTTCAACGACAAGTTGCTCAGCGATATTTATGATGAGACGTATCCATTTGACGAGTAGCTGGAACAGCAAGAGTATAATGTATTGAGGTCAAGATGTAATAATATTGACCTTTTTTATTGAAATAATTATTACTGTGCAGATAGGCTGCACAGGTCGATTTTTACTTTGCAACAGAATCTAACAAGAGAAATATGAGCAATACAAATATTATAGGTAGTGTAAAGCGAGATCTTTGGTTTACATCTCACGTTTGAAGATGAGTTTGATATATACAAACTTCAACCAAAGACGTTTATATACAACAGGGACTATTGGATAGATTAATATGCTAAAATCAAATAACAACTAACGTTATGTCAAACTAAACACAAAGAAGAATGGAAGAGAAGAAAGACCAAATTGAGGAAATCGAAATTGATGGCCGCGAAATGCTAAGACAATACGATGGTCTATCATTGAAATTCGATGCAAAGCATCTTATAGCATTCGATACCAAATCTATGGAAGACAATCGTTTTATTGTGGATTTGATTGGTGTGAAAGATGAACAAGGCAGGCAGCTATGCTTTATGGTAGATACTGGCTCAGTAGTAGACTTTATATTTACTCCTGCCATAAAATATCTAGAAACAAAGCTTCTTGAATCTTATACAGACTTGACTGTACAGACTTTTGATGGTACAGACGACAATGAGCCTAAAGGCTTATATGAGGTTGAGTTTATGCTTAACAATAGCATTACGTACAAACGAAAAGCAGTTAGCATAAATAAACAAATAGCCTATAGGCGAAAATAGAGCTTACATTGGCTTGTTGAGTTTTGATTTTCTTGTTGCTAATGAGCTTGTGATATTCCCACAATGGGGATTTATGACACAGCTATTACAAGACGAAGAAGAACCCGAAAAGTAATCCTCAAATTGAGTTTGAATTAGCATACGAATTATCATATACAGAACGTGGCACAGACAGTTATGGTTCAACAGGGAAATGACAAATCACGCTACAGAGTTTATATCAATCGCAAGCCAAGCAAAGCTTTCGATTCTGAACTAGAAGCGGAACTATACTTCTTTCATGTCCTATGGGGAAATTGCGAAAGAGTAGTTTTACGCAACGAGACGAAATCAAAAATTGTCTGGTGCTTTGAGAAGGTAGCGAAGTTCGATGACGAGTTTGATATATATAAGCCAAAACCAAAGACATTTATATATAGCAATGACTACTGGATAGATTAATATGTCAAAATCAAACCAACGTTATGTCAAACTAAACACAAAGAAGAATGGAAGAAAAGAAAAACCAAACCGAAGAAGTAGAAATTGATGGTTACGAAATGCTGAGAAAAGCATAGAATGGCACAGATACGTACGCAATGACAAAGAATATAAAGGCGTTATCTCCAGTCTTAACCAACTACTAACCAAAGTCAAAGAGGAATGTTTTGAAGAACGTCAACTATCTTTGTTCTAAACCAAGAACAATATATTTGCGTGTACGAGATTAATGTAAAAAGTCATGGAAACAGTTTTTGAACATAATATGACCAAGGATGAAATGGTAGCTGTAATGGGGTTTGACGATTGGGTTAAAGAAGACTTCACAGGGTGGTCTCAAATAGACCATTACGGGCTTATTTATAGCTTATACAAATATAGGGGCGAATATGAAATAGCCCAAAAGTATGCAAGCAAAATTCCTAATACACAACATAAAATGTTTGAAGTATGTTATCACGATTTTGCCGAGCAACGCAAGTCAGCGAAGTAAATTATAGAGCATCTTCTTAGCTTCATATTTAGATACACCACTGTTCATTATCTTATTTAGCATAACATTGAGACCATAATTTGATTCGTTAGCAATATTAATCAGTTCACCAACTTGTAAAACTCCGTTTTTTTCAAAATACTTACGCAAAGCATCACATCGCTCTTTATAGCCGAGTCCATTGTATTTAATAGTTTCAAAATTCACAGCCTCAACACCATAATTATTCAATATTTTTACGTATCTGTCACGAGCATAAAGTTGAGTACATGTTTCGGCTATCTTTTCGTCCAGAGAACCTTGTAAAATCTTAATCTTTCTTGTTGCTTTTGAATGTACATTTTCGTGGAATAGACACTCAATAGCATACTCTTCGTGAAAGGTCAAAACTTGTTTTTTGTAGAGTTTAGCAAAAGCAGACTGGAGTTTCTCAGCAGGGCAAAAAATAGACCCATCTTCAAGTTTTATACGAGCGGTAGATATGGTAAGACTATTATCGCGCCACTTCATTGTCGAGGTATTCGCGCATTTCGGCAACGCTCGGCATAATAGGCACAGCATAGCACATGCAGTTCGGGTGCCAGCCTTCAAAGACGAACGTCTTTGAATATCCACTTACGGCAATATGATTAGTGTATTATTTATATGTTGTCATACGGATAGACAACGCCCCATTCGTGGCGCAAGCTATCCATTTGTTGCATTATGCTGATGGTTTCGGCATGAGGCATTAGTGGCGATTCGCTTAGCCCCGCTTCGATGCACCTTCGACACTCCATTACTTGATATTCGTAGCCAGTAACCATATCTGCAGGCTTGGCAATACGTTCTACAAGTTCATAATTACGATAAACTTCAACGAGTTCTGGGCAGTTCACGTTATCGACGCGTATGTAGCCTTCGGTGCCGTTTATTATGCCTTGTCTGTCGTTTAGGCATAGTGCGCCAGCTTGTAAATTGGCCATGCGCCCGTCGGCAAAGTTGAGCGAGATGCACTCTTGCATATCCATGCCTTCAGGACCAAGTTGCACATTGCTGACCGTCTTGACAATGTCGGTGCCGAAATACATACGCGCAAAGTTGAGTACGTATACTCCCAAATCGAGCAGCGCACCACCACAGAGGTCGGCACGCACTATGCGCTCTTTATGCTCCATCATATAGCAGAGAGTGGCAGTGAGCAGACGAGGTTCACCTATGATGCCGCTATTCATCAGCTCTCTTATTTTGAGCGAGAGAGGCATATAGCGAGTCCAGATGGCTTCGGTGATAAACACATTTTCGCTCTTAGCTGTCTCGATAAGTATTGAGGCTTGGCGTGCGTTGGCTGTGAACGCTTTCTCTACAAGCACATGTTTGTGGTGCTTGATGGCAAGCATAGCATGGTCGAAATGGTGAGAGTGCGGCGTGGCGATGTAGACAAGGTCAATATCCTTATCGTTCACCAATTCTTCGTAGCTGTCATACGCCTTGTCGATGCCGTGTTCACGCGCAAATATTGTGGCTTTTTCGAGCGAGCGCGATGCTATGGCGCTCACCTCGTAGCCGTCAAGAGAAGCCAATGAGATAGTCATTTTATGGGCTATCCAACCGGCTCCTATTATTCCTACACGAAATGGTTTCATAGTTATTTTGCCATTTTGTATATCTGCTCAATATCAGCAGCGTTGAGCACCTTGAAATGACCTTGAGTAGTGGTGTAGTTATTGGTACACTTACGAGCCATCTCTTTTATCTCTTCGTCGGTCACCTCACGACCGATGAGTTCGTGAATATTTATAGGCATACCTATGGCATGATAGAAACGCTCCATTGCTTCGATACCTTTCAGAGCAGTAGCTTCAGGATTAGTATAATCGTTTTCAACGTCCATAACATTAACGGCAAAGCGCACGAAGCGAGAAATATCTTCTTTCATAACGAATCGAGCCCAACTTGGCCACACGGCAGCAAGTCCAGCACCATGTGTAACGTCGAACATACCGCTAAGCTCGTGCTCTATTTCGTGCGTAGCCCAATCTTCTTCACGGCCACAACCAGTCAGACCGTTGTGCGCAAGGCTTCCGCCCCACATTATCTGCGCGCGATTGCGATAGTCGTTAGGATTTTTCAGTACGGCAAATACACACTCCTTCATGGTGCGCAATAAGCTTTCTGTCAGATTGTCGGTGACTGTCATATCGCCATCGTGCGAGAAGTAGCGCTCCATCATGTGCATCATAATATCGGTTACGCCAGCAGCCGTCTGATACGGCGGAAGTGTAAATGTGCGCTCTGGATTCATTATGGCGAACTTCGGTCGGCTGATGTTGTTGCTGTATCCGCGTTTTATGTCGCCATCTTCATTTGTAATTACGCTCGATTCGCTCATTTCGCTACCAGCAGCAGGAATTGTTAGCACGGTGCCAAGAGGTATAAACGTGGTGGCTTTAGCTTTGCCCGAATAGAAATCCCACACCTCGCCATGGTAGTTCACACCGTATGCAATGGCTTTGGCTGAGTCGATAACGCTGCCACCGCCAACGGCAAGAATGAAGTCGACACCCTCGCGGCGGCAAAGGTCGATACCCTCGTGAACCTTGCTCAAACGCGGATTGGGCACCACTCCACCAAGCGTAACATAGTTAATGCCATTGGCCTTCAGCAAGTCGCATATCTTGTCGAGCAAGCCTGAGCGTTTGGCACTCTGACCTCCATAATGTACCAACACTTTTGAGCCGCCATAGCGTTTCACCAATTGGGCAACTTTCTCTTCCGATTCCTTACCAAAGACCACTTCGGTAGGAGTATAATATTTGAAATCTATCATTTTCTACCCTGATTATAAGTTATTTCTTTGGGTATCCTATTGGATGATTAAGGATAGCATTTTGCGTATCAGAAAGTTTTAACTCTGTCTTGAGAGCGTCCTTATCCATAGTAGCGCGAGGCACGGTGGCCAATCCAAGAGCTTCGCACGCCAAATCGATATTCTGGCTTACATATCCAGCATCAATAGCGCCAGAAATTGTTGGACCGTTGGTGCTTGCGCCACGGAATTTAGCATTGTCGGATACAATAACGAGGCTTATAGGTGCTTCGGCTGCAAACTTCTGTCGGCCTGCTACTGCGTCGCGTAAATCTTTGTCAGACACTTTTTGCAACGCGTTATCCTTAGCTATGTAGAACCAAGCGCCATCTTTGCTACATACATACACCGAGATGTCTTGAGCGTTGATGGCCGTAGGTGCCGTGAGATGACCGTCGGGACGATTTATGCCAACTGCAGCCCAAAGCAACTGACTAAGTTTCATATCGTCTATTTCCTTATCGCTATACTCGCGCACCGATTTGCGTTGTTGAAGCGATTGAAAAAGCGTCATCTTCACATCTTTGTTTGGTTCTGGCAACTTTTTTACATCTTGCGCTGACGCGCTCATGCTTGCCACTATGAGGCTAAGCAACATAATAATTGTTCTCATACTTGATTAGTTTATGAATGCGTAATGTGTTAATTACTAATTCTCAAACCTACATATTATCGCGATAAAAACAATATCGTATGTACGCGATTTTTGTAGATGAGAAGAACAACTATAATTATCGTTTTTTGCATAAATCCATAACGGCTGAAACAATATTATAATAACGCTATGGAAGTGAAAAGAATAAATAACTGACAACCAAAATAAAGCTAAGAACCAGACACTTTACATATAGCATAATGGACTTTTGCCATTAATTCTCTCTGTCGGAAAAAACGCCAAAATTTTTCGAGAGTAAGTGAGAAACGGTATGAAGTTCACATCCGCAAGGGTGTGGATTGTTCGTGTTTATCCACTTACTTGGTTTGCTTGGCGGTTTACCTTCGACGGGGGATGAATGAGAAACGAATGGTTCATACCCTCTTTTATTATGGTACATATTGGTAACTTTGAGCAATTCGTAAATAGTATGGATAACGGAAATATAATAATATATCAGAGCGAAGATGGCTTGACTCACATCGAAGTGCGCCTTGAGCAAGATACAGTTTGGCTTACGCAACAACAACTTTGCGATTTGTATCAAACAAGCAAGTCCAATGTTAGTGAGCATATTAAGCACATTTTTGAAGATGGTGAATTGGAGAGAGATGTGGTAGTTCGGAAATTCCGAACTACCACTCAACATGGAGCGATCGAAGGCAAAACACAAACGCATGATGTAACATATTACAACCTCGATATGATAATATCGCTTGGTTATCGCATTCGTTCGGTGGTAGCTACGCACTTCAGACGTTGGGCGACTGAGCGATTGAAAGAGTATATAATAAAGGGATTCGCGTTAGATGATGAGCGGCTTAAGCAACTTGGTGGAGGCAACTATTGGCATGAGCTACTTGACCGCATTCGTGACATTCGTTCTTCGGAACGTGTTATGTATCGTCAGGTGTTGGATCTTTATGCTACAGCAGTCGACTATGATCCTCGTAGTGAGCAATCGGTTTTGTTCTTCAAAATAGTGCAAAACAAACTTCACTACGCAGCGCACGGACATACCGCAGCTGAAATTATCTATGGTCGTGCTGATAATACTAAGCCTTTTATGGGTATGACTTCGTTCAAAGGCGAATGGCCTACATTGCAAGATGCAAAAGTCGCAAAGAACTATTTGTCGAGCGAAGAGCTCAAAATACTTAATAATCTCGTGTCTGGTTATTTCGATTTTGCTGAGATTCAGGCCATTCGTCATAATCCTATGTATATGACGGATTATGTTACGCAACTTGATACCATTCTGTCGTCAACGGGACAAGAACTACTGTCTGATGCTGGCAGCATTAGCCACGAGGAGGCTATTGAGAAGGCCAAAATGGAATACGACCTTTGGCGTGAGCACAATCTTTCGCCTGTTGAGCAAGCTTACTTTGAAACGATAAAGAAGCTTAGTAAAAAGAAAAAAGGTAAATAACACGAAAAAAAACAAGGGCTGCCCAATTGAGCAGCCCTAATTCGTATCTGAACTTTTGTCTTACTGTTATTTCCACTTTGTGTTGCGCATGTCGCCAGTCTCTTCGAAGGCGAGGTGCATGGCAAGTGCATTACGCAGCGACATTGGAGTGTGTGCATGACCAGCAGTCATCTTTAGGTAGTCCCAAAGCATCTCTTTGTAGTCGGGGTGAACGCAGTTTTCGATGATTGTCTGTGCCTTTTGCAGTGGACTCTTGCCACGAAGGTCGGCAACGCCTTGTTCGGTAGCGATAATCTTAACTGAATTCTCCGACGAGTCGATGTGGCTCGCCATTGGCACAATAGCCGATATTACGCCGCCCTTAGCCACCGACGGACATGTAAATATCGATAGGTAAGCGTTGCGCGAGAAGTCGGCCGAACCGCCAATGCCGTTCATCATCTTAGATCCGCACACGTTGGTTGAGTTGACGTTGCCAAAGATGTCAGCTTCGAGAGCAGTGTTGATAGCTATCACGCCCAATCGGCGGCATACTTCGGGGTGGTTCGAAATCTCTTGCGGACGCAGCATAAGTTTGTCACGGAAGAAGTCGTAGTTGGCATAAATATCTTGAAGCACATCGTCGGATAATGTGAGCGACGAGCCGCTTGCGAAGGTGATGCGCCCCTCTTTCATCAAGCCGATAACTGAGTTTTGAATAACCTCGGTGAACATGGTGAAGGCTGGAATGTCGGGACACGAACCTAAGCCGCCAAGCACAGCATTGGCAATGTTGCCCACGCCACTTTGCAATGGTAAGAACTCTTTAGGAATGCGACCTTTACGAAGTTCGTCGATAAGGAAGTTGGCTACATTCTCGCCAATCTTAGTGGTGACGGGGTCGGGTTTAGTGAACGCGGCGATGCTATCGGGCATGTCGGTGCACACCACGCCGAGCACCTTCTTGGGGTCTACCTTGAGAGTAGCCGAGCCAATGCGGTCGTTAGGTTTATATATAGGTATTTCGCGACGATAAGGCGGGTTGATAGGCTCGTAAATATCGTGCATACCCTTTATGAATGCAGGGTGATGTGCGTTGAGCTCAATAATTATTTTGTCGGCTACAGCAGCAAACGTAGGCGACACACCAACAGAAGTTGTGAGTACCAATTCGCCCTCTGGAGTTATGTCGGCAGCCTCGATGATAGCCACGTCGACGTGTCCCATGAAGCCGTAGCGCACGTCTTGAGCAACGTGTGAGAGGTGCATATCGGAGTATTGAACCTCGCCATTATTTATGGCATTGCGCAAATCTTTGTTCGATTGGAAACCAGCGCGAAATTTCATTGCTTTGGCGCGCGAAAGTTCGCCATCAACTTGGTCGCCTGTTGAACCTCCGGTGAGGAGGCTTATTTGGAATTCGTTGCCTTTGGCATGTTCTGCAACAGCCTTAGCTGCAATAGCTTTTGTTACGGCTTTAGGAGTACCTACTGATGAAAAGCCGCCAATGCCAATGCGAAAGTCGTTTTTGATGAATTCGGCAGCTTCTTCAGCTGTGATGAATGGGTATATCATTATTTGGATATTTATTTATTTCTGAGCGCGAAAGTATATATAATTATGCATATATATAATTATGAATAATTAATGATTGCTAAAGTGCTTCAAATTTAGGTGTTTCACGTATGTATAAAAATGCAGTTGAATTGACCATTGTTAGCAATATCAATATTATAGCGTTTCTACACAAAAAAGAGACATCTTGTATTTCAAAGATGCCTCTTCCACTTTTATTAATCTAAAATGTAGTATATGAAAGATTCGTTATTATTCTTTGTAGCGAGCGTTGAGTGCGTCGACAACTTCGTTTGTGATGTTTACGCCAGGAGCGCTATAAAGTACATTGTCGCCCATATTGTTGCTAAGAATCAATGAGTAGCGATTAGCGGCATATTCGTTCAAGAAGTTAACGAGAGTGTCGCGGAGCTCGGCGTTGACTTTAGCTTGTTTTTGCATGAGGTCGTTGGTAAGGCGCTCGTTGAGTTCTTGCAAATCTTGTTCAGCTTTTTGTAGGCGCGACTGTTCTTTCTGTGCGCGTTCCATAGAGAGGAAACCATTGTTCTGAACTTTGCGTTGGAATTCCATAGCGTCTTGTTGGAACACGCGATATTTCTGGTTAAAGTCCGAACGCGATGATTCGCTTTGGCTCATGAGTTCATCGCTGAGCTTCTGAGCATACTTATAATTAAGTAGGAAAGTATCAGTGTTGATATAAGCAACTGCCGATTTCGTTGAGTCGCAACCTTGGCATGCAACTTTGCCTGCATCGTTAGCATTATTATTTACACAACCCGTTGCTATTGCAGCAAGAGCTAATGAAATCAGGGTAAACGTTTTTTTCATATTGGTTCTCTTTTTCGTGGCGCAAATATATAAGAAAGTAATTACAAAAAGTGATTTGCAGCATGTCATTTGTTATTATTTGTAAAACCAGACGAAGTGCGTATCTGTCAATAGTCTATTACGCACATTGACCATACTATTACAAATAGTTAATAGAGATATTCCTACGTATAGTGAAATAATGTGTAAATAATGTAAAATCGATTTTTGTGTTGGTGCAATAATTATTTTCGCACTCGCAAAAACAAAGAACGAAAACTTTGAAACTTATTGTTAAGACACTCCATGGCGTAGAGAGCTTGCTCGCCAAAGAATTGGAGCAATTGGGAGCCACGAATATCACAACGCAGCGTCGCGCAGTGGCATGTGAAGCAGATTTGAATACGCTTTATACCATTAACCTCAAAAGTCGTTTTGCATTGCGCGTACTTGTTACATGCGTAAGCTTCAAAGCAACAAACGACAAAGAAATCTTCGACAACATCTATAACTATGGTTGGCATGAGGTAATCTCGCCCGACAAGTCGATTATGATAGACCATATCACATTCTCGTCGGCGTTTACCAATTCGCAGTTTTTGGCGCAGAAAGCCAAAGATGCTATAGTAGATGAGATTCGTAATCATTGTGGAAGTCGTCCATCGGTGAATTTTGAGAATCCCGACATTTTGTTGAACATCCACGCTACCGATGAGTCGATAACAGTTTCGCTCGATGCATCGGGCTCGTCGCTCAATCGTCGTGGTTATCGCAATGCCACTTTGCCGACTTCGACCAATGAAGTGCTTGCAGCTGCTCTTGTGGAGCTCTCTGGTTGGAAACCTACGCAGACTCTTCACGATCCTCTTTGTGGTTGTGGTACAATATGTATAGAGGCTGCAATGAAAGCTCGCAATATTGCTGCGAATATCTATCGCAAAGAGCCTTTTGCTTTTACAAATTGGCTCAACTTCGATGAGAAACTTTGGAATGATATTGTAACTAAGGCTAAAGACGAAGAGAAGCATCTACGCCTAAGCATAATAGGTTCTGATATCGATACTGATGCTCTTGATGTGGCCAAATTGTCGACGCTCGATCTGGGCATAAATACAGATGTGCGCACCATACGTCGTTCGTTCCGCGATGCTGAGCGTACCACCGAAGAGGGTATGATAATTACTTGTCCGCCAGTAAGTGATGAGGAGACTCGTCGTGGTTTGGACGATTTGTATAAGGAGATCACGTTCTATTTCTCACGACGTTTCCCCGACCACGATGCTTGGTTGTATAGCACAAACCTCAAAGCTTTGCGTGCAATAGAATTCCGCAGCGAGAAGAAGGTTGAAATATATAATGGAGGTCAAGAAGGCAACTTCAACCTATATCCATTCTAAGACTATAAAAGTACATACGTATAATAAAACAGCCCGGCAGCAAGAGTGTTGTCGGGCTGTTGAGCTTTTTAGGTGGCACTTCGCTAATTCATCGTCATCTTGCGCCACGTTGTAAGTTTCGTTGCGCAGGGTCGAAGAGACCGTTTTTGTTTTTTTGCGACGAGCCGAAATAGTAAGTGATGTCGAAGAGTGGAACAGCTCCCACCTTATGGCTTGTTGTAGTATAGTTGGCAAAGCTTAGAGCACCTCCAGCCTTTAGTGAAAATTTAGAGGTTATGAAAAACTCTGCTTCAGCATTTATTTCGGCTGCGCATGGGCGACGAAACATGCCCCAATGAAATGCAGCTCCACCATGTACTGCGAGCCAATTCGTAGCGAGCCAATCGGCCCAAAACTTAACACGCATTCTCACTCCCTGTTCGGTAAGTGTAGCGCTGCGATTGGCCAAGAAATGATATGCAGATTGAATTTGCTCAAAATCGCTGAAATTGTGACCATAGTATAAACCTATTCCACCAGTAAGAATGAGATATTCATTGCCACTCGAGCAATTAGGGTCGGAGCGGAATGCTTTACTTATCAATGGTTCTGCGCCAAACTCAACAACTACAGGGACGTCCAAAGAGTCGTTGACGATGTGCGTATTGTGATGATTCTTGGCTATGCGCATTCCTGTGTAGGCAGACGCCACAGAAAACTTGGTGCCGAAATACCAATCTTTCTTTTCGAACCAAAGACGTTTAGCATTTATCATTGGGCGACCAACGTCCATGAGAAGGGGCGTTGAAAGTTCCCATTTGCCATTCAAGCCAATACGTGAGTCTGATACCACACTCACGTTGCCAGCTTTTTTTGCAACTACATTTGCACCCTCGCTATGCCATAGCAAATCTACGCGTACCACATTCGATTTACCCCAATATGCATCGTGGTCGGGGTTGAATTGTGCATATGTAGATGTTGCTATATATAGCAGTAATATGTTAAGTATTAGTCTATTCAATGGTTATAGAATAATATTATTAATTGGCCACTTTAGCCATTCCTTTGTATCTGTCTACGCGATTTTTAGGTATGTAGAGCACGAGTTTTTGTCCTACACGGATAATATTACGACGCATACCATTCCAATATTTCAAGTCGGCAAGGCGAACTCCGAATTTGTTGGCTATGCTGCCTGGCACGTCACCCTCTTTCACTACATAAATCATTTTCACGCCATTGCCTCGGCCTTGTACGTATTTAGCTTCGGAGACTGGAATGATCTTATTGTCGGGGAAATATTTCATGCGATTGCGGGCATATACAGAATCTTCGTGCTGCACAAAGGCAAGTGTAACTTGTGCCGGAAGTCGTAGTGAATATGTCTTTTCGGGCATAGCAGGAATAATATCGTAGCGATACTGAGGATTCAGGTCGCGAACCATTTCAATGGGTAAGCCGAGGACGTTCGACACTTGTTCAAGGTGAAGTGGTTGTACAATTTCTACCGTATCGGCAATCACGGGCAAATTGCCAACAGATGGGTAAATTTGGTGTTCGGCTGCGTATGTCATTACGTATGCAGCTGCGATGAATGCAGGCACATAACCACGAGTTTCGCGAGGTAGGTGATAGTATAGTTTCCAGAAACTGCGTTCACCACCCGAACGAGCAATAGCTCTATTTACATTGCCAGGGCCACAGTTGTATGCTGCAATAGCTAATTGCCAATCGCCGTAAATAGTATACAAATCGCCGAGGTAGCGAGCTGCGGCCTGAGAAGCTTTCACGGGGTCGCGGCGTTCATCTACATACGATGTTACATCGAGGTTGTAACGTTTGCCAGTGTAATACATAAATTGCCAAAGTCCTGAAGCACCGACGCGCGAGAGAGCACGAGGGTTGAGCGCCGATTCGATAATAGGCAAAAATTTTAGTTCGAGAGGCATATTGTTGGCATCGAGAATCTCCTCGAACATTGGAAAATAATATTGAGCATTGCTAAGCATGGTGCGCACTTGGTCGCGGCGCTTAACAAGGTAGAATTCAATGAATCGTTTCACTTGATCGTTGTAGGTCAGTGGTATGCGCGATTGCATAGCTTGTAGGCGTGCTACGTATACCGAGTCGGGCAAGCCAAGAATCAAGCTATCGGCCCAAGCAACGCTATCGGGCACAAGGTCGTTGAGTGGCATTGCTTGACGTTTATACCATGCAGTAAGTAGACTATCTACTTGAGTTTTCATGTTGTCGTCGAAAGCAACACTATCTGGCTCAGCCACAAATTCTTCGGCACTGTCAGTGTGTGTGTTGCCATTGGTAATAGCTTCTTGCGCTGTGGCTGCGATAGCTGTGTTTACGATAATAAATGCAACTAATGTCTTAATATTCATTTGGTAATAATTATCTATTTATTATTTCTCGAAGAAACGTTTCTGCACGTCGTCTTTGTACGATTTTCCAACAGGTATATATTGTTGAACGCCATCAATTTTTAACTGGCTACCATATAGTGCGCGTATTTTATCGATGCGTACTATGTATGATTTATGAACGCGTATAAACATGTTTGGAGGCAGCGTGTCTTCCAAATTTCTAAGCGATTCGAGTGTGATGATTTTCTCGTTTTCGCAGAAAATAGTGACATATTCGCGTAGGCCTTCAATGTATATGATAGAGTCGTAGCGAACGCGATGAATTTTGTGGTCGGCCTTTACGAGCATTATGTTCGCATTAGGGTCGTGTTCTTCGGGTTCGGGGGCGGCAGATTGAGTAACCGTGGCTTCATTTTTGGGCGCGGGAGACTCTTTCGTTTGTGTAGTTAAGCGTTGCATTGCTTTGCCAACCGACTGCATGAATCGGTCGAAAGAAAAAGGCTTTAGTAGATAGTCGAGTACATCGAGTTGGTAGCTTTCTATTGCATATTCCGAATAAGCCGTAGTGAATATCACGAAAGGTTTCACTGTTAGCATTTTCAGGAAGTTCGTGCCTGTAATATCAGGCATCTGAATGTCCAAAAACATCAAGTCGACGCCACCAGTTTGTATCACGGGCAGAGCCTCAAGTCCCGATTTATAGCTGCCTACAAGTTCGAGTGTTGGCACTTTTTCTATGAACTCTTTGAGCAACACGCGTGCTGGGAACTCGTCATCTACTATTATGCAACGTATGCAATCCATAATATAATGTATATATAAATACTTAACTATCAGTTGAATGGGTGTCTATCTCTAAGTATACCGAGTAGGCACTATTGGTGGTTTGTATGTCGAGTGTGAAGCGCTTAGGGTAGAGTATTTCCAATCGTTTGCGAACATTCTCCACACCAATGCCGCCTACTTCATCTTTGTTTATGGCTATTGATGGTAGCGAGTTTTTCACCTTGAATATAAGTACAGGGCCTAACGTCTTGATTTCTAATTGCAACCAGCCTCGTTTTACGTTATCTATATTGCCATGCTTGAAACTGTTTTCTATGAATGGTATGAGCAACATTGGCTCAATTAGAAGTTCGGTGTTGCAGTTTGTTGTATCTATTTTGATGTTAGGCTCACTATCCATCTTGAGCTTCTGAAACTCAATAAAGTTGTTTATGTAGTCGATTTCTTTGCCAATCTTCACTTTCATATTCTCGCTGCCGTATAGTGTAAATCGTAGCATATCCGAGAGTTTGAGAATCATGTCTGGTGTGCGCTCCGATTTTATCACCGATAGGGCGTAGATGTTGTTGAGTGCATTGAATAGAAAGTGTGGGTTTATCTGCGACTTCAAGAATTTCATCTCGAACTCGATGTTTTGATGAGTGAGGTCTATTTCGCGTTTGTGCATTTTGCGGTCGCGCATGAAATAGCCATAAAGGGTGGAGGCAAAGAACATTCCCAATATAGGAAGTAGCCAACCCTGCATAGGCATTCCTATGTGCGATTGTGCCGACGATGTCTTGGGTATTATTTCGTGCCACGGTGCCAGCAGCATTATCAACCCCATTAGTGCAGCTATTGTTGCTATAACGAATATTACATACGTAACATATTTCCCTTTGAAAAGGGATTTCGGCATAAATAGATACACATTGAGATAGAAAACCGAGACACCGATGAGTAGAATTTTGGCTATCATCGGCAGAACAATTATGTCGTGATGAGCCAATGATGGACCAACGAAAACAAGGCTAAAGCCTATACATATTAGAAATGTTATTAGTCGCCTTTTCAAGACTGTATATTTTTTGTTGGTGAACTACTCAATGAAAAAAGGCAACAAACATTAGGTGAGAATCGAGCTTCAACTCGACAGCCTATGTTTGCTGCCTTATGGGGTTATATCAAGTTAGCAACACTTGGTTGCAAAACTTAGTCTTTGTCTTCGTACTGCTCGTGAGGATTGAAGAACCAAACGTCATCATAGAAAGTTCCTCCAGAACCAGTTGTTGTAATATCTGCGCTACAGCCAGTGGTTACGAATGCGCGCTGATGCGGATAGTTTGGATTAGCCTTCTCTTCGTCGGTCATGACGTCGTCGAGATCAAGAACGAATGATACAGCAAACTTACGAACCGAACCTTCGAAACCAGTTTTCTGAATCCAATAGTCGTAGCGTGGGTTGTATTCCCAAGTTGCATTACCAGCATAACCAGCACCACCAGTGGTTAGGTAAGCACGAGGCTCGCCATTTACATCGTCGAGTACAAATGCTGTAGATCCGTATGCTGCAAGGGTGTAATCATCGTCGAAATCGTATTTTGTTCTATTAGAAATACGGAAGAGGTCTTCCCACGTGTTTTTCTTGTAGTCGTAACGTTCGAACCAATCGACTGCACCATTGTGGTTACCACCAACTACGTATGCATATTCTTGACCATCCTTAGGGTCGGTAAGAACGAAAACACTTGCTTGCGAACGCTTATAACCGAGGTTTGCTACGTTGGTGTTTGTCCAATTTGTACCATCAAATGCATAGAAATCGTTTTTCTTATCGGCATCGAAGTTCTCTCCTGAACCTACGTATGCAGTTGGTTTGTAACCATCGGTTTCTTTTGTTGGCAAAACGAATGCTATAGCATAACGTACAGAGTCGCCAGGGTAATCTGCTATCTGAGTCCAAGTATTTGCTTCAGGATCGTACTCCCAAAAGTCTTTTAGGTATGTAGTGCCATTGTAACCAGTGCCTACATAGCCTTTGCCATTCAATGCGAAAGCAACAGCACCATTGCGTTTGGCGCTTTCGGGCAATGAAGCGACATTGCCATCAACAGGAGCTTTGTCCCAATTGGAAGACCAAACAAGGCCACCTTTATTATATGTACCAGAATAAGAAGCCTTATAAAAATCGCAGAAGCGTTCGCGCTCTTCTGTTCGCGTGGTGTTGGCTCCTGTGCCAACATAGGCTTCGTTATTTATAACAAAGCAAACTGCGCTTCCTCGCTCTACGCCAGGAAATACGTCTTTCAACTCTACCCAGTTACCTTGTAGTTCTTCATTGTCTTCGTCTTCGCAACTTACAAACGCTGTTGCTGTAGTCATCATCAGTGCCGCAAGGCAGAAATACGATGTACGTCGTGTCATTTTTGTCATTTCGTTATTTGAGCGCAAAAGTAGTTTTTTATATAAGTATAGCCATAAAACATTCAACAAAAGTTGATGATTTTTCGGCATTCATTTGTTGCAATGCAACAAGCGTATTATGCTTTAGTCGAATTTCGACTTCATAAACCATGTTTCGTGAATGTTGAGTGCTATTTTGAAATTGTTGAATTTCTCTTCCACAAGTCCATTGAATGTAGTGCCGCGTTTGCGGTATTCATATCCAATGACTATCGAGTTTGCCGAGCGTCCCATAGGTATGGTTATGCCAAGTGTGCCAGCATACGATCCCAGTGTTACGCCTCGCATCTTTATGTAGCTCGACTCATAGTAGCCGCCTAAGCGGAATGTCAAGCGTTTGTAGAATGGGTCTTCGCGTCGGCCGCAGCGCCACTCCATGCCACCTCCGATGGAGTGATTGTCGCGGAAGTTGATCGATTCGCCAAATTTCACGTTGAGCACATCCCCCCATTCGTTGAAATGGTAGTCGCATGTGGCTGTGAACTTGCCGCGTGTATATGCAAGACCTCCAGCATACATACGAGGAACGGCAAATTCTTCCTCGAGTGGCGTAACGTCATCGAAGAAAAGTTCCGACGATATGTCGTTCGACACTATGTGGTCGTATGACGAGTGCATATTGGTGCGGTCGGAGAATGTAGCGCCTAAGCGGAAATTGTTTTTACCTATGTTGAAGTCGAACTGGATACCATATTCTAAGTACCAGTTGTTCATGGTGTACTTTTTCAAGTTGTAGACTCTTTCACCTCCCAGCAATACAGTAGGGCCGAATGTCGTGATTTCGGTGTTTGAGAAGTCGGCAGTCTCTTTTTTAGATATTGAGCCCCAAATGGCGCCAGCACCTATACCGAGTGTGATGTGGTCGAAGAGTGTCACAGCGTTGTTGAAGAATGCTTGCTGCAAGCCACCACTGCCTGTGTAGTAGATGTCGTACCAACTATTAGCAGTACCAGCAATATTCTTTTTCTCTGTCATATTGTATCCGACTGTGGAGTATGGCGCATAGCCAATACATGCAGCCCACCATTTAGAGCCGCGGAATCCCATGGTGATTCCATCGATGTTGCCACTATAAACGCTCTGAGCATGCGACGATGTTGCCTCGTGAGCATAGAACGCTTTTACTTGAAAATTGAAGTAAAACGTCAAGCTATCGAGGCCGCTTAGTGCGGCAGGATTGGCAATGTTAACCCAATCGCTTGGGGCAAGGGCTACGCCAGTGTGTCCCATACCAGCTGCTGCTGCATTCTCTTTGGGTGCAAGTATACCCATACCATAGAGCGAATAGGGCGACGATGTGCTATTTTGTGCACTTATCGTAAGCGACAACATCAATACGATTGACGTTGCTATCGCTTTTAGTTTAGCGGAGTACTCGATCATAGGTATAGTAATAAACTTCAAGTATCGATTTATATTTTTCGGCATAATGACCATTGAACATCATGAAATTGTAGTCGATTGGCGACATTGATGTTCCCCAAGTGATGACGAGACCATCGTCTTCGTCTATCTCGTCGCCTGAGGCAAGTAGCGTATTTATGTAATATGTAATGTCGGCGTAGTAGAACACTTCGTCTTCGTCGAGTGTATTGTTCACGAGTGTGGCTGCCACACGGCTCGACGAACTATTATATATAGCATTGCCCAGCGTGTTGTAGCGGTTTATCTCGGTGAGGTAGAATGTTGAAGGTATTTCATGCTTGTCATACGTATCTCGCTCGGGGTAAATACGTATCATAGCCTTAACGACATGAGAGAAATAGTTTTCGTCCACAAGTTGCTGAAGCGAAGGAAAGTTTATGCAAGTGTAGTATCCCAAACCTTCGAACATCATGGTGTGGTAGTTTGTTTGCTTTTCTGTTACGCGTATTGTACGTTTCGTTAGTTCATCGAAAGGAGATTCTACGTCCTCGGACCAAATGCGGTTGAACTGCATAGATGTCGACTTGAGAGTGATTGTTCGCTCTATCTTTTTATCCTCTAACAGACTTATGTGCGAGTGGAGTGTGATTTTCATTGAGTCGGCGCGGAAAGCGAGCAGTGCTTCAGGTTCGCCAGAGTACGTTATGCGCACACCTCCCATAATGCTTTCGAAACGTTTCGATGCTACGTCGGAAGATAGATTCTTTGTCTCCTTGATGAAAGCCACAAGCTCTTTGCCGAACGAATCGTCGAGGCGATAGCGTAGACGTGGGCGAGAGTGTGGACGAGGAATAAATGAGAATTTGCCTATCGAGGTAGAATCTTTGAAGTTGCGCACGTTGTAGAAATAGCTCTCATTCTCAGCAAATTGCAGAGGTTCTCCTAAGCGTTGCACATCGATATGCATCACTTTCATGGTGTCACCTTGATAATCGCCGGTGTGGCGAAGAACGATAGTCACCGAGTCGTACTTCTCTTTTTGTGCCCAACCATACGACGACAAGTCGGACATGCGGGCAAGCGATTCGGAGCAAACGTGTCCTAATGAACTTTTCTCGCAACGACCTACCCAAATAGTGTTCTGGGCAGATGTCAACACCGAGTCGAGTCGGAATGTTGATAGCTCAATAGGAATTTGATCTGTATATGTAGCCCTCGATTGCGAGTTGATAAACGTCGACGTCATTGAGAAGTCTTCATCGGAGCACGAAGCGAATGTAACCAATGAGACAAGGGCTATGAGTAATCGATAAGTATGCTTACGAAGCGTATACACTGGGTTGCTTATAAATAAAATAATTATTCAAATCGGGCGCAAAGTAAATCAATTGCAACCGAATTGCCCACTGCAAATCAACAAAAGTTTATCGAAGTTCAATGAAGATGTGTTTTTCTGTCATCAATATTAGGCTTTTATCGGCATTAATATTTTTTCGAATGCCACTAAAATTGTAGCCTGATGCTTGTGAATATGCAGAAAACATGAGGTTTACAGTCTATGATTCTATATTTCGCACCTTTGTCGAGTGAATATGTATCTTTGCATACATATATAGGTAACTACTATGAACAGAAATCTGCCGAAAGAGCATGCAGTAAATTTTTTGAAGTATTGTCCGCATTGTGGTAGCGAACAATTTGTGGCGCAAAGCACCAAAGAATTTGCATGCGCGCAATGTGGATTCCATTTCTTTACCAATTCGGCGGCGGCAGTGGCCATAATAATCGAAAATGAACGAGGCGGAATTATGCTCACCCGTCGTGCGCGTGACCCTTGGAAAGGAATGCTCGATTTGCCGGGAGGCTTCGTAGATCCTGGAGAATCGGTTGAACAAGCTGCTCATCGTGAAATACGCGAAGAGCTCGGTATCGAGATTGACCATCTACAATATTTTGCTTCTTCGGCTAACAAATATGTGTTTAGTAATTATCTAATAGAAACTACCGACATCTGTTTTACATGCGTTGCTTCTTTGCCTTCAGCTGCCATTGTGCCTATGGACGATGTGTGTGAAATACTTTGGCTGGCGCCTGACGATATTAATCTTGAGACAATTGGTGGTGAATCGATTCGCTATCTTGTTGGCTCGTATATTGCTATGAAAAAGTTGAGGCATTAACAATTGTCTTTTGCTCGCGAAACATGTACATTTGTTACACACGCTATAAAACGATATGAACCTTTATACATATACACATAAAATAGTATCACTATCTGTTGCGCTGATAATCGTGGCATTTTGTAGTCTCGCTTCGGCTCAGAAGTTCTACTCCGACGTAAATGTTGATAACTATACGCCAAATTTTGAACTCGTTGTCAATGGTTTGGTGTCGAAGAATGTAAAATGTCTCGTCGAAGATGGCGATGGTTATATATGGATTGGTACGCAAAATGGTTTGGTCCGTTACGATGGCATAGATATGCTGTCGTTTTTCACCAGCGATGTAGTGCGCCCTATGCAATATGGCATGTCGATAAACGCCGTACATAAAATATATTATAACGAGAAGGATAATGACATATACGCTATATTCCTAAACAAAAATCAAGTTGCTGTTATCGACCTTGATACCTATGAACAACGTGTGCTCTCCTACGACGACATCGATAGTGTAGTGAAACAAAACTCTACAAATAAGATTAATAGTCTCTGCAACTACAACGACTCGCTTCTTCTTGGTCTTGGCAATGGTGATGTATATTTCATCAACAAATGGAATGGTTATATGACCTACGCCTACAAGGGCAACGATGTGAAGTCGTGGACTGCCTCGGATGTTATTGAGCACAACAATATGCTATACGCGATAGCCGATAGCAAGTTGCAGATTATTTCGTCAGGTCATGCTGCTCACGAATTGTCGGTAAAGTCAATCAAAACTAATGTAGAGGGCAGGTTGAAGAGTGTTACGCAATACACCGATAGCTCTGCGCTTATTCTCTCCATATCGCATCTTGGTCTTCGCAATTATTATCTCTATGAATATGTATACGATACTCAACAGACGCGTTTTATCTACGAAGGCGAAGGAATCCCGTCTGATGTCATTGTCGACGATGGTATTGTAAGAATAGTTACGTATAGTAATCTGCAAATACTCGATGTAAAATCTAAACGAGTATACATATACAATACTATAAATAGCAACATAGTTGATAACGGATTGGTGTGTGGCATACGATGCAAAAAGCAACCAATATATTGGTATGGTTCGAGCGATGGTCTGATAAAAGAGAATTATTACCTAAGCAAGCTGAAAGTGTTTGATGTTCGTCGAATTTCAGAATCGACATCATGTAACGTTTTCACTGTGTATAAGGATGGAAATGATGACATTTGGAGTTGGTGTGTCGACGGCATATTCAGAAAAAAGAACGACGAATACCTAATGAAGCACTACGACCTTGGTAAACTTGATCAAGGTAAATCGTTTCTGACTAAGATTCTTGAAGATAAGGTGCAACGTGTGCTATACTTTTGCTACAGAGGCAATGTCATTATGCACAATATAGATACCGACGAGGATAAACTAATCGTCTCGTCGGGTTCGAGTGGTAATAGCTTTATAGGTGCTGAAATATTGAGCGATAGACGATTGATGATTGTGGGCTCAAACAGCATTACATTCTACAATCCTCGAACGCGAGCCATCACCTACGATGAGCAGCTCTACAAAGAAGAGAATAACATGACAAAAAATTTTGTGTTCGACATGGAAGGCGACTCCATTATGTGGATATGCAACAATGGCGACATCGCAAAATATGACATGAAAACAAAGAAATATGCTACTGTTATAAACGTTCTTCGCAAAGGCATTGCCGTGAATGCTATTCGTTATACTTATAGAAATGGTATAAGGGAATTGTGGGTAGCTTCGAATCGTGAAGGTTTACAATATGTATTGCCCGATATGGGCGTTAGCAAACATATCGACTATTCGCAATATACGCTTGGCAATGTCAGCGCTGTCGAAATAGACCAAAACAACAACGTGTGGATTGCAAGCACCGAAGGCATCTTGTGTATTAATAACAACAACGGTGCTACGTATGAATATGGCTCGGATGTCTATGGTTTCAATACGAAGTTCAATAAAGGCGCAAGTGCACAAACGTCAAATGGCGAGATGTTTATAGGTGGTCAGAATGTCATTGTGCAGGTAAATACACGAAACTTCGACTACAACAAATACTTCCCCAAACCAATTGTTACTACATACAGATATGTCAACGCAACAAACTATAACTACGACCATATCATAAAACGCGACAATATTTGTGTGTCCGACACAATAGTTGTCCCTAAGGGTATTCGCTCGCTTATATTCAACATTCATATTCTCAACTACGATAATTCCAATCGCAACAAAATGGCTTGGCGAATATCGAGCGATGATCCATGGCAAGAGGCCTCGGCAAGTACGCCCTTTGTGTTGTCGGAACTATCGTATGGCTATAATAAAATTGAGTTTGCCGCTATAACAGAAACAGGATTCCCTTCGAAAGAGGTGACAACGGTATGGGTTAAGAAAGAGGTGTATATACATGAAAACCCGATTTTTCAGGGCTTTGTGGTTATTTTGATTATAGCAATGGTATATCTCGCTATTTATTTGCACGCACAGAAAGTTAAGCGCGATAAATTGATATTGCAGCAAGAGGTGAAAGAACAAGCTGGCATGATAATGGACGCCAACGAGAAACTCAAGCAGAGTCAACTGATAATAGAACAACGCAACATAGAACTCCAAAAGTCGCATGACGACCTTGAACTTGAGGTGCAGCAACGTACCAATGAACTCAATCAGGCTTTGCAGAAAGCAGAAGAGAATAGCAAGTTGAAATCGGCATTCTTGGCAAACCTCTCGCACGAAGTGCGCACGCCTATGAACTGTATTGTTGGATTCTCAAAACTTTTGGCCGATCCGCTTTGCACACGTGCCGACCAGTTGGAGTTCTCTCAACTCATACAAGATAGTAGCAAGAGCCTTATGACTCTCATTAGCGATTTGCTCGATGTGTCGCGCATCGAGTCGGGGCAGTTGCGTGTCAATTTTGCAGAGTTCGATGTCAGCAAGGCTCTCGAGAACGTATACAAAGCACTCATGGTGGAGCGTAAATATCAAGATGTTGCGTTTGAATTACTTACGGGCGATGAAGTTGAGGGACTTGTAATAAATTCAGATAGTGAGCGTTTCCGCCAGATAATTATAAATATTACTTACAACGCATTTAAGTTCACCAAAGAAGGACATGTCACCATCTCGGCTGATGTCACTACAGCTAATCAACTGCGTAGAAAATATTTCTACCCAGTATCAGCTCCCGACGTTACCACAGAATCGAAATTGCTGATTGTTTCTATTGCCGACACTGGCATTGGTGTGCCGAGCGACAAAATGGACGAAATTTTTGAGCCATTCCGTAAGCTTAGCAACAACAAAACTCACTATCCTGGCCTTGGACTTGGCCTCAACATTGTAAAAAATCTTGTGAAACTCCTCAATGGTGAGATTTGGCTCACGTCGGAGCTTAACAAAGGAACGACATTCTATTTTTATTTACCTGTATAAAACATTAATAATGAATTATTTCCTCTTTAGAGCCACCTTGCAACATTTTTTCAAATCTCGGTTTTGGAGTGGTCATGGTGTACAAAGCCCTTTTGTGTACGATTTTGTGCGTCATGTGGTATCGCGCAAAGCTAACGATGATATGGTTGCTTTGAATTTTGCTCGCGGTTATCGTAAATCGATTCTTGCCAACAACGACATTATAGATATAAAAGACCTTGGTACAGGTCACGACCGCCAAGAACGCATATCCGACATTGCCAAGAAGTCGTCAATTTCCGACAAATGTGGTCGTTTGCTCATGCGAATGGTTGAGCATTACAAACCATATCATATTGTTGAATTGGGTACGTCGGTCGGCATAAGCACGGCCTATTTAGCTGCTCACAAAATAGGAATGGTCTTCACTATAGAGGGCAACAAATCGTCGTCGGAAGTAGCGCAAAATACATTAAGAGAATCGAAGGTAGACAATGTGTTTTTCTTCAATGGAGATTTCGACGATTGCTTGTCGCAGATGATGGATAATATCATAGCGCCAGTGCTCTTCTTTATTGATGGCAATCATACCTACGAGGCTACAATGCGCTATTTCAATCATGTGGCCCACAAGGCAGTGCTGAATAAAACCATTATTGTGTTCGACGACATTCATTGGTCGGAAGGAATGCAGCGCGCTTGGCTCGAGATATGTGCCGACGATCGTGTTGCTACTTCTGTCGATTTGCTACGTATGGGCGTGGTGTTCTTTCGTAGTGGCTGTCCTAAAGAGCACTACATTGTTCGTTGGTGATGTGTGATATACATAAAAAAACGAGAGCCCAACAATCAACTGCTCGACTCTCGTATGTAGTTAACACAACAAAAAACTGCAGAACCGTTGTTCTCGCAATTCACAAACGAAACAAACTAATATGAGAATAGAAATCATTGCTATTCTCTGGTCTTTTTACGAATGCAAACATACTTAACAATAATAAAACCGATGGGGGCATTTTGAACTAAAAAGGTGTATTACAAAGTTTATCAAGGTCGACAAATTGTTTTCGAAAGGGGACTTTTTTCGATGTTATGTCTATTATGATAAATGTTATGGCCTTATTGTTTGAGCGCTCCATCATCAATAGAGTAGTGTAGATATTGCGTGGAACGGGTATCAGTAAATGTTGTGAATATTCTTGCGCTGCAGCAAATTAGTGGAATTGGTGCGGCGTGGGTGGTTAAGCATATTAAGGGCGGAGAGTCGTGTGGCCAAATTGTGGAAATGGTAAATGCCACGCGTAAGTCGCAGATAATAAGCGTGCAAGGCTTTACGGCTAAGCGCGAACGGGTGCTCAAAAGACTCGCTCGCGAGAGTGCCTCGTTCGACTTTGCTGTAGCTTTCTGCGACGACGATTGGTCATATTATGTTGCTGATGTGCGTAGCGCACAAATGCCATTGGTGCTTTTTTGTCGTGGCAATGTAGGTTTGTTGCGAGGCAACACTGCAAATGTGGCTGTGATTGGCACGCAAACGCCAGAGCCAGATAGCAGTGCTTTTGAACGTGTGCTTGTGGAAAAATTGACATCTCATAATGTGTGTATTGTCAGTGGTTTAGCCTATGGATGCGACTCAATTGCTCATCAAGTGGCGGTGGACAATATTGTATCCACTATTGCATTTTTGCCAAGTCCGTTGAGTAATATTTTGCCAATGGGCAATCGAAATTTGGCTGAGCAGATTGTAGCTAATGGCGGCTTGTTAGTGTCGGAATATTGCGATGAACCAGAATCGCGCTACGAACTCAATGGGCGCTATGCTGAGCGAGATAGGTTGCAAGCAATGTTTTCGAGAGTTGTGGTGCTTGCGTCGGGTTATCAAAAGAATGTAGGTGGCCGAGCTGGAGGCTCTCGTTTGGCTATGCGATATGCAAAGGAATATGGACGATTGCGTGCTGTAGTGTATGACAACGTTTTGCACGCCGAGCGCCTCGATTTTGGACTAAACAGAGATATTCTTACCAACGATAGCTCCGTAATTAGTATCGATGAGCGAAATATTGATGCTACTATAGATAGAATAGTAAGCGAGTGCCACAAGAATTCTGTCAAGTCTCGGCAATTTGAACTATTGCTTTAGGGCAAACTTGGTATACCAAAAAGACAAGTGCCATCAACGAGTTTGAGAAACTTCGTTAGTGGCACTCTGTTTTTGTAATTATATGTATGCTAATACTTTAGCTTGTTTATCACAGGGTTTGCATACATAGTGCGAATTGATTCGAGAACGAACTCTTTGTCGCATTCGCCAAGTTTTGCAATGTTCTCCTCGTTGCGATTGTCGAAGGCAGCTTTTTCTTCAGCTGTGTATTTGTCGGCAAATCGAGAGGAGTTATCCAATTCGTCGAAAGCTATATAGTTGCTTGGCCATAGGTAGTAGCTATTATGTACATCATGGTCGATTAGCTTTGCAAGTTCTTGAATCTGAGCGTTTTTGTTGTCGGCTTGTAATTTGCGCAATTCTACATCAGTAATCTCTTTGTTGAACGAGATATGTATACCGCCTTTTTGTCCGCGAATTCCAGTCGACATGTGTTCGAGGTCGTCGTTTTGACTCTTTTTGTATGCAGGATTGTCGCGTTTGAGCTGGAATTGAAACGCTTTCAAGTAGTCGCATGGGTCATATTCGTAGCTAATACTAACAGGCAGAATTTGGAGCTTTGCAAAGTTGTCGACGAAATCCTCTTTGCCACTGAGATTAAGCATTTTGAGAACGCTGTTTTGCGTTTCGTCATTACCATCTTTCGAGCGTCCTTCGCGTTGAGCGAGCCATATATTTTGCTTGTTATCTACTATTGTCATACGTATGTATGCCGAAAGGGTAGCCGAAGCTTCCATTTGTTGGCGCACCGACGAAAGATTGCGAAGCACGAGAAACGACTTGTTGAGTTTCACCAGGTCGGTAATCCATTCATAGATGAGCAGATTGTCGCCTATTGCAATTTGCGAGGTGTTGAGCCCTTTGTCGCGCAACGATGTATTGATTAGAGCCGAATCGAGCACAATGTCGCGGTGGTTCGAAATGAACAAATAGTTGCGCTGAGGATTGACGTTTTCGATGCCCGACACTGTCAAGCCTTTCGACGTTAGCGTCAGAAGGTTTTTGATGAAAGGTATCACGCATTTGTCCTGAAATTCGGCAATCGACGTTATCTGTTTGAGTTTCTCTACCATCACATCTACAGGAACGTTCGGGAAAAGACGTGGCAAGATGTGTATGAAGTAAGGAACCTTAACCAATTGGTTAATTACACCAGAGACCTCGTTGTCTTCAAACGGGCGTATCTTATCAAAATTCTCTTGTTGTGACATTTCTGAGTTTTATTCAAGACGATGCAAATGTAATCAGAATATATGTATTTACCCCTCTGCTCGTCTTCGATCGCTATTGCGCTTGTTGTTTAGCTTGTGCAATGTATATGCGGTGATGGTTGCTATCACAATGCCGATACTATCAATAAGTACGTCGTAGGGCGTACTAACGCGACCTTCGATGAACGATTGATGGTATTCGTCGACTGCTGCCATAGATATAGCAATGAAAAACGAGATTATCAAAGCTCTGGGCGACAGCCGATTGTGGTATGCTTCCACTGGTAATAGCAATGCCGCTGTGAGTAGGAAAAACTCTGTTATGTGGGCGCATTTGCGTATGTACCATTGGGCTTGCACTGCATATTCCATAATGTCGTCGGCGCTTGCTCCTTCTTTCACTATAGGTATTATTATGCGCATTATGAAATGCGACACCGACATCGAAAGCGATGCCGAATCTTTGCCTTCGCTATCCGACATAGCAAAGATGAAGCAAAGTATCAGCATAACAGGAACGAAAGACAATAGCCTATATATGCGTTCTTTGAGCAATTGCATTTTTCGGTCGTTACACGCGCGTAAGCTTGTGCTATTTCACAAGCTTGTTGGTTGCAGTATCGGGGAAAACAAAAGTAGGCTTGAACGTGCGAGCCTCTTCCATATCCATCATGGCGTATGCAATTATTATGACTACATCGCCTACTGCCACTTTGCGAGCTGCTGCTCCATTGAGGCATATTACGCCCGATCCACGTTCGCCCTTTATGACGTATGTTTCGAAGCGTTCGCCATTGTTGTTGTTTACTATTTGTACCTTCTCGTTTTCGATAATGTTTGCAGCGTCCATAAGATCTTCATCAATGGTGATGCTACCTATGTAGTTGAGATCCGATTCGGTGACATGAACGTTGTGAAGTTTCGATTTTACTACATGAATCATCATAACTATAACTCTTTTGGTTTGAAGTATGTTATGTTATCAATAAGGCGCACTTTTCCGCAATACACGGTGACACATCCAACAGCATAGTTGGTGTCGCTCCAAGCCTTCAAATCTTGAAGTGTGAGGCCATCCACAATGCTGTAGTATTCTACTTCGAGGCCTGCAACATCGTTTATCTGTTTTGTTACACGCTCTATCATCTGCGTAGGCGTATAGTTTTTATATTCTTCAACAGATTGTTGTAGAATGGCGTGAATTTTTGGAGCTATAGCGCGACCTTCTGGGGTGAGAAGAGCGTTGCGTGAACTCGTTGCCAAACCATCGTCGTCGCGAATGATAGGGCAGCCCACGATGCGGAGATTCAATTTGAGGTCTTTCACCATCTGACGGATTATTGCCAGTTGCTGAAAATCTTTTTCGCCAAAAAAGGCTACGTCTGGCTCAACAATCATAAACAGTTTGCTGACAATTTGAGCCACACCATTGAAGTGCCCAGGGCGATATTTGCCTTCCATTACTTGGCTTAGGGCGCCAAAGTCGAATTGACGTGTGTCGGGCTCAGGGTAGATCTCTTCTACCGATGGCGCAAAAGCAACGGCAGCCGATGTGTTGTTGCTCAATAGAGCTATGTCGGCATCGAGCGTTCGCGGATATGTGCGCAAATCTTCAGGATTGTTGAATTGTGTGGGGTTTACGAAAATGCTGACCACCACAAATCTGCCTTCTTCGCAAGCTTTCTTTACGAGTGATAGATGTCCTTTGTGCAGGGCTCCCATCGTTGGCACTAACGCAATCTGTTTGCCAGCTGCGCGTGCATTCTTTACTGCATTTTGTAATGCTTCAATGGTTTTTACTAATTCCATTTCTGTTATATTCTCCTTACATACAGATAATTACGTGTAGTAACTAAGTGTCGTAAAAAATGTTTGCAAAGGTATGCATCATTTTCAATACGAAGTACTAAAAATATGTAACGCAGCTATCGTATACATATATATTGCACGGAATTTACTGATATGCAATGTGTTGTCTGTCGATGATTTTGTATATATATTAATTTACAACATACGTAAGAGCGTTTTCGTACGTAATGTTGAGGTCGTTTGGTGTTATGTCGTTGCCAAGGTAGTCGTAACCTTTTGCTCCGTGAGGAATAGATGTCGATTCTTGTCCCAATTCTATCCAATATGCTGTAATCTCGTGGCCATCGGGTGTGGTCCATTCAGCGCGATAGGCGTTGCTTTGTTCGTCGTGCGATAGTGTTGGACGCGTTGAACCATCGGGAAGGAACCGATGGAGTGTCTGGTAGGCAATATATGCAGGTTTCGGACTGAAATCTTTGTGCAGTATTCCGAAGTGGTGCTCGTTGTAGTCGGGATTGTCTTCGAAGGCGCGTAAGTGATAGGTGAATACTTTGCTCACACCCAGTGCCAATGACATGAGCAATGTGCGCCCAAGGCGTTTGGCTTGCAATGTTTCGGTAACGTTGTTGCAATTGATATTTGCTCTGGTGTCGAAGATTATGTTGCCCTTCATGTTGCTGTTGAGGCGAATGAGCCCACAAACGGAAGCTTGATGAAGTTTGTCGCCAGCGTTGCAGATGGATATTAAGCTATCGCCAGATTGCAGAAATGTGGTTGATATGTAGCGCATCACACTGTCGCTTGGTATTGTGAGGTTATAGCGTACGTTAGGAAACTCTTTCGTACGGCTCACTTCGCTTACGTGGCGAGGTAGTTGGCTCTGAGCAAAATCGCTATTCCACCATAACTCTAATTTCATGTGCAAGCGGCGAAGAGTGTTGTAATAGTTTGCAAACGTCTGTTTCTCGCCTGGTTGTTTAGTGTAGTAGAGTGGGGCTCCATCGGCAAAGATTATTGTGCCACCTTGCTGTACGTAGCTTACCAAAGCATCGTGGAAATCGTTAGGGAAAGTTTCGTTGGCTGTTGGCAATAGTACTGGATATTCCGCAGGGTCGAGGTCGGTTATATCACTCAAGTTGATGTATTCGATATTGGGATAGAATTCGCGCAGTGCTTCTACTTGTATTTCCGAACCTCCGTGTATCTCATAAATATCGTCGTCGACAATGGCAATTTTAGCCTCTTTCGATACTCCAATTCGTTCAAGAGCTGCTGGCACAACTTCGCTAAAAAATTGAGCTTTCGATTTTGTTGGGCGTTGCGTGCTTGAGCCCGTCTCGGTTATCCAAAGTGGTTTGTTGGCTGCGTTGTAGTCTTTCATAACCTTCAGTAGCCCACTGAGTTCCGACATTAGTACACTTTCGCACAATACGCCAGTGTAGCAATGAAAGTTCATGACGTCTACATATTCAAACGCACCCAATTCGGCCGTAGTCTTCACAAAAGGGTCATGTGGCGGATGCAGTGCAATGCCATCGAAAAGCACTTTTTTGTCGTATTTATGCACTATTTCGCTAATGCGCTTAAGTACAGTGGTATAGTATTGCGCAAGTTCGTTCGTAGTGCCATCTTTCTTGTGCACAAGTTCGAATTCGTTTATGGCTTCCCAAAATTCGTATTGAGGGTAGCGTGCTACGAGAGTATCTACGTATGCAGCATAATTATCTATATCGAGCCACGATGTGCCATTTTTGGTGTAGTGGTCGAGAATGGGCAGAAATTTCATGTCGGCAGTCTTCAGACTTACTGCAATGCTGTCGAGAGCAGATAGTTTTTGCCACCACCACATGTCGGAGCGTATGTATGATGCGCCCATTTCTTTGGCCATATTAATATTTATGTCGCGTTTGTTGTATTCCGTATTGGTTATGTGCGAACATACGCCGAAGGCTTCGTAGAGGGTGTCGGGGGCTGCAAACCAACGGTCAATAGTTTTCCATTGTGCTTCTACGCCTATCGAAAGGCACAGAAGCATCGTAAGTAGTATTATTTTCATTCGTATGAAGATAATGAGCAATAGTGTTTATTTGCTGCGCACAGGGCGAATGGGGAATCGATGGTCGCGCGTGTAACTATTTATTGTGTACATTTCATCAATAAAATCGAGTCCGTAGGCTACAGTGGTGCCTTTTGAATCGATTACTGTAGCAGCCGAACCGCTCCACAGAAAGCCTATTGTGCCAATCTTTGCGCTCCAACCAGTTTCGCCAGATGCTGGCAGAAAAATAGAGTTTTCGGTGTAGCCCTCTTTTTTGCTTGTTACTAAGTATCCGTTTATCTCGGTGCCATGGCTATTGATTTCAGTTGTCCATTCCCACGAGCAATTGGCATCGCTGACGAGTTCACTAATTTCGTCGGTCGTAGGCATGCGCCAACCTTCGCCCCAGAGTATGTGGGCTGCGTCGTGCTGCGTAGCGCAGATACTTTCGCCAATGGCATCGTAGTAGCTGCTTTCGGTTGAGGTAGCACCCCATTGAAAATAGAGACCGTAGTCGGCAGGCATCTCGCCTCCAATATTCCACGATGCCCATTCTACGCTCAAGCCAAGGTCGACAGCTGTGGCCACCTTGCCTTCGCCAAAGACCTCTTCTTCGACAGGTTCGGTCGATTCTTCGCAGGCGAGCATATTTATACTTATGATAACGCACAAAGCAGTGCGTAGGTGATTTCTGCTACTCATATATGTATGCATAAAAATTGTTCGACAAAAATAGGTGTTATTAGCTAAAACAGGCTTGCGATAAAGTCCCAAAACATACCGACTAAATAGCGTACTACGTAGATAATAAGTATAAGTATGATGATGATTATCACCATGATACGCGAATTGCGATTCATCGTGAGCATTGCGGTGTCGTTACCTTCGATGAAGCCTGTGATGAGGTTTATATTTTTGTTATACGACTTGTTGAATACGTCGGCAATGTCACCAAGCAGCGAAAATAGTCCTATGAGTATGTCCACAAGCATGTTGTAGACGATAGCAAGTGTGAGAGGAAACGAGCGGAGCTTTATTGCTGCTATGTATATGCAAGGAATGTTGAGAATTTGCAGCAGCGTATCGCCACTACCAGGAAAAACGAAGCCGAGTATTGGGTCTAAGTAGCACGAATCCATTACGTGCGCTATGCGTTTGCACACGCGGTAGATTGGAGTTTCGAGTAAGTTTGAGCTAATTGTATTTTTCTCCACCGAAAGAGTGTTAATAATTATATATTCGCAAATAAAACAAAACTTATACCAAAATCTAATGGATTATATTTCAATTGTGCTATTTGCAGTGATAGTAATCTGCTTAGCAATCTTTTTTCATTATGTGCCGTTGTTGTTATGGTTTTCGGCAACAGTGTCGGGCGTAAGAATATCGTTACTCCAACTCTTTTTGATGCGCATACGTAATGTGCCGCCTAAGGTGATTGTACAAGCTCTCATTGAGGCTCATAAGGCGGGTCTAACGCAGGTTCGTCGCGATGATCTTGAAGCTCACTATTTGGCTGGAGGACATGTATATAACGTTGTTCACGCTCTTGTCTCGGCTAATAAAGCCAATATCAACCTTACCTTCCAAATGGCAACAGCCATCGACCTTGCTGGCCGTGATGTGTTTGAAGCTGTTCAGATGTCGGTTAACCCTAAAGTGATTGATACTCCGCCAGTTACAGCAGTTGCCAAGAACGGCATTCAACTCATTGCTAAAGCGCGTGTAACGGTGCGTGCTAACATACGTCAACTTGTTGGTGGTGCAGGCGAAGAGACTGTTCTTGCTCGAGTAGGTGAGGGCATTGTGTCGTCGATTGGTTCGGCTGAGAGTCACGAGAGTGTGCTCGAAAATCCAGATAGCATATCTAAAGTGGTGCTCGCTAAAGGTCTCGACGCTGGTACGGCTTTCGAAATTCTCTCTATCGATATTGCCGATATTGATGTAGGTAAGAACATCGGTGCTGCCCTCCAAATGGATCAGGCTAATGCCGATAAAAATATTGCGCAAGCTAAAGCTGAGGAGCGTCGCGCTATGGCAGTAGCTCTTGAGCAAGAGATGAAAGCAAAAGCACAAGAGGCTCGTGCACGTGTGATAGAGGCCGAAGCAGAAGTGCCTAAAGCTATGGCTGAAGCTTTCAGAAATGGCAACTTGGGTATTATGGACTATGCTCGCTATCAAAACTTGCAGGCCGACACCACAATGCGCCAATCGATAGCAAAACCAACTGAATCTGCGCCAAAGAAGTAGAAACTTTAGTTATATACTACGTGTTAATGGAGACTTATCCGAAAGGTGAGTCTCCATTTTTTTCGGTAGCTATATCGATTCCCATGCTTAACGATGCTAATAAATCCCTAATACTTATGATAATTATTAGCTTGCTGTAATTAGTAATATATTTTTTGCCGTGGTAACTTTACGGCCGTAAAAAATAAAAGCATACGAGATGCTCGAAAATCTAAAGAAATACAGAATAATATTAGCCAGCAATTCGCCGCGTAGGCAAGAGCTGTTGAGCCTTATGGACGTGAAATTCGATTCTATCGTTCGCAAAGGCGTTGACGAAAACTACCCTAAAGGTCTGAAAACAAAAGACGTTCCCGAATATCTTGCACGCAAAAAAGCTGAAGCATATAAAGATTTGCTTGCCGATCCTAATACGCTGATTATCACAGCAGATACGATAGTTATTCTTGATAAAGAGATTATCGGAAAACCGCAAAATCAAGAAGGCGCTAAAGAGTTGCTAATGAAGCTTCAAGGACGTTCACATCGGGTGATTTCGGGTGTGGCTATTACCACAGCCGAGAAGCAAGTCTCTTTCTCGGTGAAGACGAAGGTGCTCATGCGTCCTATGGACGAGGATATTATAAATTACTACGTAAAGCATTATAAACCAACCGATAAAGCTGGCGCTTATGGCATTCAAGAGTGGATTGGTGCAATAGGCATCGGACATATCGAGGGTAGTTTTCAGAATGTTATGGGATTGCCCACGCAGCGTTTGTTTGTTGAACTCTGCAACTTTTGAGCGCAATGAACGATATGCTTAACAATCTGTTTGAAAAATGGTCGGGTAAAGCTGCCGATACTATCGATGCTCTGCCTCAATCGGGCTCAAACAGAAAATATTTTCGACTTGCTTCTGCAACGCATTCTGCTATTGGTGTTTATAGTACCGATATGCGCGAGAATGAAGCGTTTTTTAGCTTCTCGAAATCGCTTCGCGATGGCGGCATAAAAGTGCCTAAACTCTATGCCACCGACACAAACTATAATATATACCTACAAGAAGATTTGGGCGACGAGACCCTTTTCTCGCTCATAAATAAAGAACGCGCTGCCAATGGTGGATCGTTTACTCCGCGCCTTGTAGATATATACAAAAAAATACTCGCCGATTTGGTTGAGATTCAGTATGTTGGTCGTGAACGAATCGACTTTAGTAAGTGCTATCCGCGCGACGCATTCGACAGCCAAAGCATGACGTGGGATTTGAACTATTTCAAGTATTATTTCTTGAAATTGGCGCATATTCCGTTCGATGAGCAATATCTCGAAAACGACTTCCGCACGCTCATCGATTTTCTGCTACAGACCGATTGTCAATATTTTCTTTATAGAGATTTTCAAAGTCGTAATATTATGATAGTCAATGATGTGCCATATTATATCGACTATCAAGGAGGTCGTCGTGGTGCATTGCAATACGATGTGGCTTCGCTACTCTACGATGCCAAAGCCGACATTCCTGCCGACGTGCGCAATGAGCTTCTGAATGAGTATGTTAGCCATCTCAAAACGGAAGAGCAACAAAGCTTCCTAAAGTATTATTATGCATACGTACTTATAAGAATAATGCAGGCTATGGGAGCTTACGGCTATCGCGGATTTTTTGAACGTAAGACTCATTTCTTGCGTAGCATTCCATTTGCTATTAACAATCTGCGCGAAGTGCTGCAACAGCCTATTCCCATAGATATTCCAGAACTTCGAAAGGCGCTGATGGCAGTTTGCAACAATGAAGACTTGCAGAACATCAGCAAAAGTGGCCGATTGACAGTGCATGTGTCATCGTTCTCATATCGTCATGGCATACCAAACGACAATTCAGGCAATGGTGGTGGATTTGTGTTCGATTGCCGAGCACTGCCTAACCCTGGGCGCTACGAAGAATATAAGCAGCTAACTGGTCGCGATGCCGAGGTGAAGGCCTTCTTCGCTAACGTGAAGCCTAAAATGGATACTTTTCTCGATGCTGCATATCGTCTTGTAGGTCAGAGTGTTGAGCGATATATGGAACGAGGATTCACAAATTTGTCGGTAAGTTTTGGTTGCACAGGCGGTCAGCATCGCTCTGTGTGGTGTGCCGATAGAATGGCCGAATGGCTGCTGAAAACTTACGATGTCGATGTTGATCTTCGACATTGGGAACAAAAACAGTTGAACTGATGAACGCAATGATATTCGCCGCTGGGCTTGGCACACGCCTCGCACCACTCACCAACACGCGCCCCAAAGCGCTTGTAGAAATCGATGATAAACCGTTGCTACGCTACGCCATAGAGAATTTTGTCGCGGGCGGTGCTACACGCATTGTTATTAATGTGCACCATTTTGCAGAGCAAATCAAAGAGTACATTGCTGACAATAAGTATATTTGGCCGAGAGTAGAATTCGTCATCTCCGACGAGAGTGAACTTCTGCTCGACACGGGCGGCGGGCTTGCCAACGCACTCCAGTATTTCGCTAATGATGGGCCGATTGCGATTGGCAATGCCGATGTGCTTAGCAATGCTCCCATTGGCAAACTCTATGCCGAGCATGTGAAATCTGGCCGCGACGCAACGCTCGTCACTCGCAAGCGAAATTCTACGCGCCAACTGCTTTTCGATGAACACAACCGCCTATGTGGCTGGACGAACAAAACGACAGGTGAGGTCAAAATGCCGCGCAAAGCCGACAATCTTCACGAATCGGCATTCTGTGGTTTTCATGTTATAAATCAGAGCGTTGTGCGAGATATGCTTCCCATCAGACCATTTCCAATAATCGATGCATACTTATGTAGAGCTGCAAAATTCGACATCGGAGAGATTGACCTCGGCGCTGAATATTATTGGTATGATGTGGGTACGGTAGAAAAACTGCAAATCGCAACCGAGTTTTTGAATAGCAACAGATGAAACAACTGCCTTTTATCCTATTGCTGCTAAGCACTTTATGCAGTGCACAAAAGTACGTTTCCCCAATGTCGATACGCTCCATTCTTAGCGCATCGTTCGGCGAATTGAGAGCCAACCATTTCCATTCAGGCATCGATATACGTACAGACGGCGTTTGCGGAGTGAAAGTATTCTCAGTGTCAGATGGTTATGTGTCGCGAATAAAGATTTCGCCATTTGGCTATGGCAAGGCTATCTACATCGACCATCCCGATGGCCGCACCACTGTTTATGCGCATTTGAATGAATTTGTGCCGCAAATTGATTCCATTGCTCGTTGCGAACAATATCGAAAGAAGTCGTTCAGCGTCGATTTCAATCTGAAGGCTGGCGAGGTGAAAGTGAAGCGTGGACAACTGATTGCTTATTCTGGGAATACGGGCAGTTCTGGTGGTCCGCATTTGCATTTTGAGGTGCGCGACACCAAAAGCGAGGAGCCGCTTAATCCGTTGGCTTTTATTCCTGAAATAACCGATAGAACTGCGCCAACTATCTATGGTATAAAATGTTACGCGCTGAATAGAGATGCGTACGTCGACAATAAACTATCTGAAAAATATTATTCCTCTGCGGAGCTTGCACAGCGAGCAATTGTGGCATACGGCAATATTGGCATAGGCGTTCATGCAACGGACTTTTTCGACGAAGGCGGTCGACCTTGCGGAGTGGTGGACGTGAAGCTTTTCGATAACGATGAACTGAAATTTCATTCGCATATCGATAAACTCAACTTCGATTATACGCGCTACATAAATAGTTTTATAGATTATGCAGAACGCTATAACACAAAACGTTACGTTCAGAAGAGCTTTGTAGAGCCTAACAACCGATTGAGCATTTATAGAAAACAAAGTAACATCTTCATTGGCGACGGCGAGCGACACACGTTGCGCTACGAATTGACAGACTTTGCTGGCAATAAAAAGTCGTTGACATTCAGTGTAATAGGTAAAAAACTCGATGCTTTGAATCGTGCTAAGCCCAAAGGCGATTTGGTGGAATGGCAAAAGAGTTGGGCTAAAGATACGCTCGGCTTAAGTGTAGTTATTCCGCGCGAGGCTATGTATAAAGACGATTATATTTACATAAGTAGTTGTAAATCAAATATTTTCAATCAGAATGTATATACCATCGGATCGCCAGATATGCCGTTGCAAAAAAAGATGACGGTGTCCATTCCCATACCTAAGCAAATGGCTGGTTTAGAGCATCTTTTTGTTGGTATCGTTGATAAAAAGAACAAAATGAGCTACGTCGGAGGTCAGCGCGAGGGTAATATGCTGACTGTCAAGACTTACGATATGGGTACATTTGCCGTTGGTGTGGATTCGATAGCGCCGCGCGTAGTAAGTAAAAACACTCGTAATACGCTAAATAGCAACCACTTCTTGATGGTAGGTTTGACAGACGACATGAGTGGTATAGATACTTACAATTGCTATATCGATGGACGTTGGGTGCTCTTCGCTTACGACTACAAGACAGCAATGCTGAAAGCTAAAATATCTACGCTGGATATAGCGAAAGGCAATCATACGCTAACTGCCATTGTTACAGATGCTTGTGGCAATGAAGCGAAACTCAATTGGAATTTTACTCTGCAATAAATAAATAGATACAAAAATGAAGCGCTCTATAATTATGCTTATGCTCGCAGCTGTCGCTCAAATAGCTGTTGCACAGATAAATACAAGTCGCATGATGTCTATTGGCCGAAATGCGCTCTATTTTGAAGATTACGTGCTTTCCATTCAATATTTCAATCGTGTAATCAACGTAAAACCCTATTTAGCAGATCCTTACTATTATAGAGCTGTAGCTAAATTCTATTTAGACGACCTTAATGGAGCCGCCACCGATTGCGATGTGGCACTCAACATAAACCCATTTCTCATTTCTGCTTATAACCTTCGTGGTATTATAAAGTTGAGGCAAGGCGAATCTCGTGAAGCTTTGAACGATTTTGAAGCTGGTCTGAAAGTAGAGCCCGATAATCTCAACTTGTTGATGAATAGTGGTATAGCTAACATAAACCTCAAAGAATACGACAAATCGGTGGCCGATTTCGATAAGCTGCTTAGCTACGATAAGCGCAATATAGGCGGCATATTGTATCGTGGTATTGCCTATGTAGAGCGCGGCGACACGGCTAAAGCCATCAGCGAGTTTGAGCGTGCAACGCAGTTAAATCGTTATTCGCCCGATGCATATACATATTTGGGTATGATGCACTATCAAACTAAGCAGTTTGAAAAGGCTCTCGAAGACTATAACCACTTGGCCGAACTGCGTCCTAAAGATGCATACGTATACATAAATAGAGCTATAACTAAGTATTACTTAGACGATTATCGTGGTTGCATGAGCGACATCGATTTTGCTATTAGTCTCGACCCTAACAACGTGATGGCATACGCAAACCGAGCTATGCTTAGGGCTGAATTTGGCGATACGAATAATGCCGTGGAAGACTATACCAAAGTGTTGAGTATCAATCCTTCTGATGATATTTCGCTTTTCAATCGTGCCATTCTGTACATACAAATTGGTCAACTCAACAATGCGCTGAGCGACCTCAACATAATTATAGCTAAGCACCCTGAGTTTGGCCCTGCATACTATCAGCGAGCTATAGTGAAGCGTCAGCAAGGCGATATGAAAGGCTCGGAGCTCGACTACATGACGGCCTATACTTTTGAACAAGAACGCATAAAACGTGGCCTCGAAAATGGCGAAAAAGCCGAGAGCGAAACGGCTCAAGCCGAGCAAGATAAGAAGGACGGCGACAAGAAGAAGAGCAAAAAATCGTCGCGTAGCAAGAACGATAACGACATAAAGAAATATGACCAAATGGTGGTTGTGTCGGACTTCGGCGACAACGACGACAAGTTGCAGCAAGACAACAAAGAGACAATCCGTGGTCGTGTGCAAGATCGCGACATAGCTAT
This sequence comes from Bacteroidales bacterium, assembly GCA_015061285.1. GTDB lineage: Bacteria > Bacteroidota > Bacteroidia > Bacteroidales > Marinilabiliaceae > W3P20-009. The sequence continues at coordinate 46,874 of SUWW01000003.1, forward strand.
AGATATGGAGCCTGTGTTTGAACTCAGTTTCTTCACCAACGACACCATTCTACCAAAGGCTCGATATTACGCTCGCTCGGTGGAGGAGTTCAACAACAAGAAGATTTCGGAGCGTCCGCTTGTGATTACAAATCGTGAATATGTATCGAGCGGCAACAATGCTGCACTCAGCTATTTCAACAAGATACGCGATATTTCGGCGCAAATCGACCGCAATCCAGAGAATATCGACCTGTATATGGAGCGCGGCACGATGTATAACCTCGTGCTTAACTACAACAACGCTATTAACGACTTCAACGTATGCATTTTGAAGAATCCTAAAGATGTGAACGCATACTTCAACCGCGCTTCTACACGATACAAGATGGTGGAAATGCTACGTTCGCTCGAATCGGAATCGACTGCATCGACAAGCCAACTTGGTCAACAGCAGATGAAAAACGAGATTACTATTCTCGACTACGATTTGATAATGAACGACTTGAAACGCGTAACTGAACTTTCGCCAAGCTTCGAGTTCGCATATTATAATATCAGCCTCATTCAGTGTATTCGTAAGCAATACAACGAAGCGCTGGAGAGCCTCACGCAAGCCATCTATCTCAACAACGAATTTGCTGAGGCATATTTCAACCGAGGTATAATAAAAATCTATTTGGGCGATGAAGATAGCGGCGCAGCTGACCTTAGTCGCGCTGGCGAACTTGGCATTTATAAAGCTTACAACGTAATAAAACGCTACACCGAGCAAAGAAAAAACAATGAGTGATAAGCCGCAAGAAATAGAATTGAATAATGCTGAGTTTCAGAATGTTATGAAACTCATCAACCAGACCAATTCTTCTGTGTATATGACAGGACGAGCTGGCACTGGCAAGTCTACTTTTTTGCGCTATATAGTTAAAAATACCAAGAAAAAAACCGTTGTGCTGGCGCCTACAGGCATTGCAGCAGTGAATGCTGGCGGTGTGACAATTCATTCGTTTTTCAAAGTGCCCATGCACCCTTTCGCGCTCGACGATATAAACTTCACCGACGAACGCCGCTTGCGCGACAGAATGAAGTTCAACAAAGAGAAGATAAAGCTCATTCAAGAGCTCGAACTCATTGTTATTGACGAGGTTTCGATGGTTCGTGCCGACTTGCTCGACTTCGTAGATTTGATTTTGCGGACTTACTCTGGACATCGTCATACGCCATTTGGCGGCAAACAACTATTGCTTGTAGGCGATGCGTTCCAGCTTGAACCTGTCACCCGCCGCGAAGATTGGGACATATTACGTCGATTCTATACGTCGCCATATTTCTTCGGGGCTGTGGTGTTCAAAAAGATAAAACTCGTACAGATTGAGCTACGCAAAGTCTACCGCCAACGCGAACACCAATTCTTAGCGCTGCTCGACCGTGTTCGTATAGGTATGGCCGATAGCAACGACTTGCAACTCATCAACAGCCGTGTAGATAGCAATTTCATGCCATCTAAGGACGATTTCTACATCACTCTATGTTCTCGCCGTGCTGCGGCCGATGTCATAAATAGTCAACATCTCGACGACATAGACGACACGCCCGTAATTTTTGAAGGCATTTGCAATGGCGATTTCCCAGATTCGCTTCTGCCTACCGAGAAAAATCTGACGCTGAAGCGTGGCGCTCAAGTAGTATTTATAAAGAACGACCAAGAGCATCGTTGGTTCAATGGTACTATTGCGCATGTGGTTGATATTGAAGAAGATGGAATATGGATTGAAACCGAAAATTTAGATAAATATTTCGTCACCAAAGAGATTTGGAACAACATACGCTATCGCTATAACGAAGAGAAACACCAAGTGACTGAGGAGGTTTTGGGGAGTTTCACTCAGTTGCCAATAAAACTCGCGTGGGCCATAACTATTCACAAGAGCCAAGGTCTCACATTCGATCGTGCCATTATCGACATCAGTGGTGGTGCCTTTGCCTACGGACAAGTCTATGTGGCTCTGAGCCGTTGCCGCACGCTCGAAGGCATTGTGCTACGTACGCCCATAACAGCCAACGACATAAAGAGCAATAAATCTGTTATAGAATATTCATATCATGCTAATGATGAGGCGCTTATCGATAAACAATTGAACGATGCTAAGGCATCTAATCTCTATCAAGCTGCGCTGATAGCCTTCAAGCAGGAGGATTTTCGAAGTGCCGTTAGTTATGCTGCTGAAGCTTTCGCCCTCCGCCCCGACGATTTGACACGTCCTGCAGTGCAACGCTTCATAAGTAGTAAATTCAATATTATCAACGAATTACATGCTGAGATAGAACGCTTGAAGGAACGCGAAAAGAGCAACGTGAAGCAAAACAAAGAGTTTGCGCAGGAGTATTACTTATTGGCTGTAGAATGTTTGCATCACTATAAGGATCATCGCGCTGCCATAGGCAACCTCAATAAGGCCATACGTATGTATCCAAAGCACTCCGACGCGCTTATTATGCGTGCCGAGATACGCGTGGAAGATGGCGAATATGAAGATGCTATAGCCGATGCCGAAAAGGCCAACAAGCTAAAACGTTCAGCACGTGCATTGCAACTCTGCGGTCAAGCTCACATCAAGATGCGCAACTTTGGCAATGCCTACAACACACTACTCGAAGCCCTCGATGCCGATGATGCCGACGCTCAAACATATCGAATGCTTGCCAATGTCTGCAAGAGAATTGGCGAAGACGACGAAGCTAAACGCTACGAAGCCATTGCTCGTCGCTTGGAAAGCTTCGACGTCGACGATGATGATGAGGACGATTTTTGATTGCTGCTATTTCACCACTCGTATCAATTCTGTGAGGAATGTCCAAAAACGTTCCACTGAAGCTATATCGACATTCTCGTCTGGTGAATGTGGATGACGAATGGTAGGGCCAAACGAAATCATATCCCATTTAGGATAAACACCGCCCATGATGCCGCACTCCAAACCAGCGTGAATGGCGCGAATTACAGGCTCTTTATCAAACAAGCGTTGGTATACCAAAGAAGCTGTCTTTAGCACTTCAGAATCGGCATTTGGTCGCCAACCTGGGTATGCGCCGCTGAATTCAACTTCTGCACCTGCCAAACGGAATATGCTCTCTACGCTCGAGGCAATGTCGTCTTTGGCCGATTCGACGTGGCTTCTTAATAGGAAACTTACGTCGATAGTGTTATCATCGTTAGTATTAATTATAGCCAAGTTGAGCGAGGTCTCTACGAGATCATTCACCGAAGTGCTCATACGTATAACACCATTTATGCAGCCTTGCACGGCATTAATCACGTCATCGGCAGTCATTTCATCGATAACAGTAGCAGGACGTTCAACTTCGCGGCATGTCAGGCTAAGATCAGGTTCAGCATCGGCATATTCGGTGCGAAGCATCTCTTCAAATTCCTCTATAGCTTCAAGAAAATCTTCGCGATCTTCACTATCTATGGTAAGCACGGCGCTTGCTTCGCGAGGAATGGCGTTTCGCATGTTTCCGCCATTAATCTTGGCAAGCATAGCCTCGTAGTTTGCTGCAGCAAATTTCAAGAAGCGAACAAGCAGTTTGTTTGCATTGGCGCGCCCCATATTTATATCTATGCCCGAATGTCCTCCGCGCAATCCACCAATCACAACTTCGAGGGCTATGTCTTCTTCGGCTGTTTCGACTGGTGTATAGTGGAATTTTGCATTTACATCAAGACCACCTGCGCATCCTATACATATTTCGCCCTCCTCTTCGGAGTCCAAATTGAGCAATATCTGACCATCGAGCATGTTGGGCTCAAGTTTGTTGGCTCCAGTCATGCCAGTCTCTTCATCGATAGTGAGAAGAGCCTCAAGAGGACCATGAACGAGCGATTTGTCTGTCATCACGGCCAAAGCTGCAGCTACGCCAATGCCATCGTCGGCACCTAATGTAGTTCCATCGGCGCGAACTATACCATTTTCAACTATAGTGGTTATTGGATCGGTGATGAAGTCGTGCTTTTTGTCTTTGTTCTTTTGTGGCACCATATCGAGGTGACCTTGAAGAATTATACCGCGGCGGTCTTCCATACCTTCCGAAGCAGGTTTGCGAATAATTACATTACCAGCCTTATCGCGAAACGCCTCAAGTTCGTGTTTCTTGGCAAAATCTACTATGTAGTTGGCCACTGCATCTTCGTGTTTCGAAGGACGTGGTATTTGTGTAAGGCTATCAAAAATACCCCATAATTCACGAGGCATAAGTTCTGTTACTTTTTTCATAATGAGCTGATATTTATTTGGTTATGATTTGATTTAGAGATCCTGTTGTAGTGTCAATAATTATCGATTTAGAGTTGTCGGTGAGCAACGAAACCGGAAGAGTCGCAATTTGTCCATTTTGCGCACACAATAAATTGGTTTCGGTAAGCAGATTGCTCCTGTCGAAAATCTTCACGTTGAGGTTGCCTGGAATGATATATCTAAGTCCATCAACTGGAGATTTCTTGCGCTGTTTTGAATCCTCAGCAAAAGCGGGAACGTTGTTGTTCGAGAATGTAAAGTCGACATAAATTGGCTGACCTTCTATATTCATAGCATCTACAAAGCCATTGTCTTCCGTAAAGCGTGCAATCACTGTTGATTTTTCACCTTGAGGCGATGGCGTAACAAAGAAATGCTTCACAACACGAAATGTTGCCCTACGACCAGCGAATAGAGAGATATAGTCGTTTTCGAGTTTGTCAAGTCGTTGCATAACAGTGCTATACGAACCTTTGTCGTGGAGTATTATAGCGTCATCGCCGCCCAAGAGCGACATGCGTTTTTCACGGAATCTGTATATGGCTTGTGCAGCCTCTTCGGCCATAGCGGCCGTCGAAGTCTTTGTGAGAACGGCTTTTTCGAGTTGTATATCATCAAAATTTACGTCGTATATCTCATCACTTTTATCCTCAAAGGGCAGAACTTTATTGGTGTTGTTGATATTTATACCATTAATTACACCTTCGTTGGTGAGAGCAACCGAGGGTAGTGCGTCGGTGGCAGTTATCTTATACCTACGATTATAATCAGCAGTACCAAACGACTCTATTTTAGCACTTGTGATGCGCCAACGCTTGCTATTTTCTGTTATTACATTGGTCAAATTCAAATAGCGATTTGAGTATTTATAGTATGGACCAACTTTTTCGATGGTGAGTTCCGCTTCGATAGTTATACATACTACAGTTTTAGGCAATGCGTATATTATGCCTCCATTAGCCGCATCGGCATCTGCGTTGACCGGAACAACAGAGACAACGTTTTTGTCGCGTGCTATAGCCGAAGTAGCCATAACAACAGCGAAAAGAGATAGAATGAGGTATTTCATGGGAATAATCAATGTTTATTCGTTCGATTTGATAGCTTTGAGTTGCGCTTCAAGCAGACGCATTCTGTCGCGGTGCTGAGCAGCATCGATAAAATTAAGTTCTTTTGCCGCTTTTTTCATCAAGTTTTGTTCGCTTGCAATCTCTTTTTCGAGTTTGGGAACATCGTATGACGAATATTCAGCTTCGGCGGCTATTGTAGGTGTAGCTTTTTCTGTAGTTTCTATTTGCACTAAAGCATTGGTGTTAAGCTTCTTATTTATGGCTTTTGGTGTTATTCCATGGGCTTCGTTATATGCCATCTGCTTGGCACGGCGTTCGTTCGTCGAGTCAATGGTGGCTTTCATTGAGCGGGTTATGGAGTCGCCATACATAATTACGCGTCCATTCAGATGTCGTGCAGCGCGTCCGGCAGTTTGAGTCAGTGAACGCTCCGAGCGCAAGAAACCCTCTTTGTCGGCATCGAGAATTGCTACGAGCGACACTTCTGGCAGGTCGAGACCTTCGCGTAGTAGGTTTACTCCCACCAATACGTCAAATACGCCTTCGCGCAACTGCTCCATTATTTTCACGCGGTCGAGCGTATCTACATCGGAGTGTATATATGCACAACTGATACCCATGCGAGTGAGATACTCCGAGAGCTCTTCGGCCATACGCTTGGTTAGTGTGGTGGCCAGCACTCGTTCGTGTCGTTTGATATTTTCTGTTATTTCGTGCATAAGGTCGTCCACTTGGTTGAGTGTCGGACGAACCTCAATGATAGGGTCGAGCAGGCCTGTCGGACGTACAACTTGTTCCACAATCACGCCGCCGCTCTTTTGTAGCTCATATTCGGCAGGAGTTGCACTTATATATATGACCTGATTGGTCATTGCTTCAAATTCCTCGAATTTCAGCGGTCGGTTGTCGCGTGCAGCTTGTAAACGAAAACCATACTCGATGAGCGACGATTTGCGTGAACTATCGCCACCATACATAGCATGAATCTGTGGTATAGTTACGTGGCTTTCGTCAATGACAAGGAGAAAATCTTTCGGGAAATAATCGAGCAGACAGAAAGGTTTGCTACCCACTTCGCGTCCGTCGAAATAGCGCGAATAGTTTTCTATGCCAGGGCAGTATCCCAATTCTTGTATCATCTCTATATCGTATTCAACGCGTTGCTCAAGTCGCTTAGCCTCAATCTCTTTGCCCGCGCGGCGAAATGCTTCGGCTTCAACAACAAGGTCGTCTTGTATATGCCGTATCGCAACTTGTGTGCGCTCCTTGCTCGTTATAAAAATGTCTGCTGGGTAAATATCAATATTTTCGAGACGCTCAATAGTATGATTATTTATCGGGTCAATGATTTCGATTGACTCTATCTCGTCGCCCCAAAATATTATTCGGCAAGCATTATCGGCGTATGCAAGAAAAATATCTATTGTGTCGCCTTTCACTCTATACGTACCGCGATCGAAGCATACTTCATTGCGTTTGTAGAGCACTTCACCTAAACGTCGCATGAGGTTTGTAGGCGTTATTTGCTGACCAGCAGAAAGATGTATCACTCCATTGTGAAAGTCGTCAGGATTGCCAATTCCATACAAACACGATACCGACGAAACCACAATCACATCGCGACGACCCGACAATAAGGCAGCTGTAGCACTGAGTCGGAGTTTCTCAATGTCGCTGTTTACTGCCAAATCTTTTTCAATATATGTATCGGTAGCTGCTATATATGCTTCGGGTTGATAATAGTCGTAGTACGAGACAAAATATTCGACAGAATTCTCAGGAAAGAACTCCTTGAACTCGCTATAAAGTTGAGCAGCCAACGTCTTGTTGTGGCTTAGAACCAAAGTAGGGCGGTTGAGTTCTTTTATAACATTAGCTACTGTAAACGTTTTCCCCGAACCTGTCACTCCGAGCAACGTTTGATGCTTCGCACCGTTGTTTACCCCTTCGACAAGTTCTCTTATGGCTTGCGGCTGATCGCCAGTAGGCTGATATTCTGAATGTATCTTGAATTCCACGTTGTATGATAGAAAAAAAGCTGCAATATTAAATCGCAGCTTTCAAATATATATCACATTGCCGATATTAACGGAATCGTGCACCTTGTATATAGCGCTTGTAGGTCTTCTTGTTTTCAATGTAGTTGCGACGATTATACTTAGACGACATTCGCCAACCTTTGTTGTGGAATTTATATGCCACACCAAATATCATCGTATAGTATGCATCGTTTAAGCCATCGTGCCATTGTCCTTTTGCATACTCTTGCTCTGTGAGTTGATTGTTAGCAGGTCTCGTTGCATTAATCTCTTCCAACGACATTGTGTATGCAGAACGCCAACCAGTGTGTCCGTCCATTTCGTCAGAGCATACATATACACCACGTATTTCACCAAAGATATACCAATGGCTCGTAATGCTATGTTTCGCACCTATGCTGCCATAGAATCCAACGGTTGTCTTGAATCCTTTCTCCGATTCTAACCATGAGATGTCAGCTTCAGGGTGACTCTCTACATACTTGATATATCCATCTTTGTTGAGCATTTCTTTATGGGAGCTATAAAGAATCGCACCACCACCAACACCGATGTATGGATTCAAGAAACGGGCAGGATAATAGCCCATAATCAAATCGAGGAAATAGAAATTAAATCCTGGAAAGATTTCTACGTATGGTGTGTTAAACTTAAGTCTTCCGCTTTCTTGCTTGCCAGCAAATACGCCGCCTGATACTTCAGCAGAAAGAGATAGGAAGTATGTAAGCTCTTTTTCTGCTCCAATCTGTCCCGACAAGCGGACACTACCATTATCAACAAGGTCTCCCATCCATTTGTTGGGACCTATACCGCCATTTACCCACAAACCACGAGAAAAACTATTAACACGAACTCTATTGTTGTATTGTGCGTGTGTAGCAGTTGTGATTAGTGCAAGTGCGAATATTAAAATTAGCAATCGTATGCGCATTGTTCTTCTCTTCACATATTTCAAGCCCCAAAATTCGTAAAAAAAAATAAATAATGAGCATTTTATGTGAAATAAATGAGGTTAAATACGCAAGATTATTTACAGATGGTGCGTTGTAGCGTAATAATGGTTGAACTTTTGTAGATTTGCAGCACGAAAAAACAAGAATAAATGATAGTATCTGAGAACGTTTCATTACAGAAGTTTAGCACTTTTGGTATTGACGTTAGAGCTGCACGATTGGTTGACTGTCAGGCTGCTGAAGATGTTATGCAGGCAGCTGTACGATATGCAAAGCCTCCTTTTTATGTCATTGGAGGTGGAAGCAATACTGTATTCATGGGTGATTATCCTGGTACGGTTATTCGTCCTCGCAACAAGAATTTTATGATAGTTCGCGATGACAATAAAACGGTAGATGTGAAGGTTGGTGCTGGTATGGCTTGGGACGATTTTGTGGCAGAATGTGTGTCGAGGAGTTGGTTTGGTGTAGAGAATCTTTCTGGTATCCCTGGTAATGTTGGCGCTGCGCCAGTGCAGAATATAGGTGCATATGGAGCTCAAGCTGCAGATGTTATTCTTGAAGTAATAGGTTTTCGCCCTGGCAGTGCAAAAGAGGTACACCTCACCAACGAGGAGTGCTGTTTTGGCTATCGCGATAGCATATTCAAAAACGAGTTGCGAAATCAGTTTTTGATTTCAGAGGTTGTTTTTCGTTTGCAAAAAGAGGGTGAATGCAATTTGGAATACAAAGGAGTTGCTGAAGCCGTTGAAAAAGTTGGTGTGCCGTCGTTGCGCAATGTGCGCAAGGCTATTATCAATATACGTAATGAGAAATTGCCAGATCCTAAGGTGATAGGCAATTGTGGAAGTTTCTTCAAGAATCCTGTTGTCGACAAGGCTTTGGCTGACATCCTCGTTAAGGATTATCCTGATATGCCTGTTTATCCTAACGGCAATGGCAAGGTGAAACTCTCTGCGGCATGGCTTATCGACAAGTCGGGTGGGCGAGAGATAAAGCTTGGAGGCGTGGCTGTATATGAAAAACAACCGCTTGTGCTCATAAATAAAGGAAATGCAACGGCCGATGATTTGAGTATGGTGTCGACCGAGATTGTAGATAAAGTAGAGTCGGTATTCAGAATACATCTCGACCGCGAAGTGATCTTCGTTGGTTGATAGAGCGGCCTAAGAAAAACGAAGAAGCGACATTAGATGCAGGTCTGATGTCGCTTCATTTTTATGAGTATTGTTGTGAGACAACATATCAGATAAGTATGGAACTTAAGTAGATGAAGAGCGAGTAAGTGATGGCAAGTCCAATTATGCCGATGGCAAAACCTAATAGAATCATGCGTCGCTGAGTGATATTACCAACTCCATAGGCTAAAGCATTCGATGGGGTGCTTATAGGCAATGCCATTGCCAACGAGGCAGCGAAAGCGAGACATAGTATTATGGCCGTAGCGCCGCCATAAGGCGAAATAGAAGATTGTATGCTTTGTACAGATGCTGCAACGATAGGTAAGATGATTGTTGTCGCTGTGGTGTTGTTCATAAATTGCGACATCAAGAAACAGAGGATGCCAGGTCCGATGACGATCATTATTGGAGGCCACGAGGTAAATGGCAATGCTTCAACAATATGTTGCATAACATGCGATTCTTTCAACCCCATACCTAAAGCTACGCTTCCAGCGAAGAGCCAGATGATGTTCCATTTTATTTCGCCCAATTCCTTTTTCGTAACTATGCCTGTGATGCAAAATACGCCTATTGGGAGCATGCCAACTACAAAGCTATTCAAGCCGAGTTGCTCGCCGCAAACAAGAAGAATGAATGTAACGATTAGTGTAACTATAACTATGTACGATTGCGTCTTGTTGTATTCGCGTTCGGGCAAGTCTATGCTTATGCGGCTTTTGTGAAATGGAAGAATCCAAATGAGCAGTAGCCACGAAATGAGTATAAGAAGAGCTACTATTGGAAACATATAGAATATCCAATCGCTGAAACTGAGAGAGTTGATTGGGTCAACCATTTCGCTTAGATAGCGGAAAGCAATGATGTTGGGAGGTGAACCAATAGGCGTGCCCATACCACCAATGTTTGCTGCTACGGCTATGCCAAACGCTAATGCAGCGCAGCCATTTTTGTCGTTGTTTAGTGAACGTAATATTGGCATTGCGATAGCAAGCATCATGGCAGCAGTGGCTATGTTGCTGACAAACATCGATATTATGGCTGTTATGGTCATGAAGCCAAGAAGTACCATTTCGGAGCGGTAGCCAAAGGGACGTAGTATGTTGCGCGTAAAACGCACATCGAGTCCCGACTGTGTAGCACCGATTGCTATGAAGAATGCTCCTAATATGAGAGTCACCGAAGGGTCGGCAAGTGAGGCAAGAATTTTTTCGTATGGTATGGTATGTCCTAATGCTTCTGTGGTGTAGCCTTCGTTGAGGAACAAGAAGCTACTATCGCTAACAAAAAGGAGCATAAGCATAATTACACCAACCGAAGTTACCCAAAGTGGGAAAACTTCTGTAACCCAAAGAATAACGCTAAAGACTGTTATAGCTATCATGCGTCGCTCGATGAGCGATAGTTCGGGTTGCCCAATGAGTGTTGGTGAGATGCTCCAAAATGTTAACGCTGCAATTGCCGCAATTAATAATTTTATAATACGAGCAGTTTTCATAGAATGTTGTTTAGATTTTTTTAGCAAATATAGTACTGTGTTTAGCTTTCGCAAGAGAGAGCTAATTCATATTGAACAGAAAAAACATTAGCATGCGAGATGCCAATACACACCTATTCTGTGCGCAATGAGAGTCACAGAATTCTAAAGACAGAAAATGAATAAGGTCTATTAATATTTGCGTTTCGGATTCTTTGGAAACCAGCCCTTTTGAACTCTTTTGCGCTGTTGGAATATTTCTAATATCGACCAGAAACTTGAGAATGCTACTACACCTAATATTGTAGAAATTAGCCAATTAGCTGTGAATACAGAGAGCGCGCAAAAAAGTAGCCCTAATAACAGAAACCACCACCAACAGCCTACGCCAAAGTGATATTCGCATTTTATTACTATGGGATGAAAAATGCCAATAGTTAGAAATGTGGCTATGCCTAAAGCCAAGCCTCCAAGGTTCATAGATTCTATAAATTCCATTGTTGATTAGTGATTATAGGGTGAATATTTATACTCCTTCTTTGTTGCCAAATATATCAATATGTAGTCGCGGAGAGTAGCGCCAACCATTGCGTATGGCCATTTCGGTGGCAGCAAGTGCATTGTTGCGCATTTCATGTGCGTCTGTTCCCATCGGCATAACAACGACATGGTGTTCGCAATCGGACGGTAGTTCGCGTAAAATCCGTTTTATGTCTATCTCGTCAGACGAACTTGCCACTACAAATTTCAATTGGTATTGGGTGGTAGCTGCTGCCGAAACTACCAAGTTTTGTAGAGGTGCATAATTACTAATTATGCTGCAATGCTTGCGTATGGCGTCTGTAGACTCAATGCCAAGCTGATCCAATTTTTCAGATGTTGGTATGGATGATGGCAATTTGGGTGAGATGCTAAGTAGCGCAAGTTTTGGAATAATATGGGCTACTTGTTCATTCCAAATGGTGCCGTTGGTTTCGATGGTTATGCGCCAATTGTTGCTATGCAGCATGTCGACGAGTGGTAGCAATGCGCTACTTTGCAACAGTGGTTCGCCACCTGTTATAACTACATGGTTAATCTTACCTCGGTTAATTTCCAATGTTTTGTATACATTGTCAATCGACATGCATTTTGCGTCGGAAGGGAAGATAGAGGTATATGCAGTGTCGCACGTGTGGGCTTTTGACACGTTGTCGGACCAAATGCATCGAAGGTTGCAGCCCTGCAAACGCACAAAGAGCGAAGGTGTGCCAGCCCAAATGCCCTCACCTTGAATAGTGCCCGCTATAGCGAGTCCCGAAACGGGCGTAACGAGGTTATCGTCGATGCTTTTGGTTATGGGAAATATGCCGTCGCGAGCAAGGGTGAGAGTGGTGTTGGTCATTTTGTTATGGCTGTATCTATTACACCTGCTTCGGCAAAAGCTTTTGCTCTGAGAAGGCAACTATCGCAAGTGCCGCATGGCTTCAATCCGCCGCGGTAGCAACTCCATGTTAGCGAATAGTCGACGCCTAATTCTGCGCCGAGTTTTATCTCTTCGGCTTTTGTCATGTTTATGAATGGTGTATGCAGTTGGATATGTTTGCCCTTTTCGGCACTCATCACCGTGCCCATGTTTATGGCACGTTCCATAGCGTCGATGAAGCTTTTTCGGCAATCTACATAACCAGAATAATCTACTTGGCTAACACCTATGTATATATGCTGAGCGTCGACAGCTTCGGCGAGCGAGGCTGCTACCGAAAGAAATACCATATTGCGAGCTGGTACGTATGTATCGGGAATGTCGGTGCGGTTTACGTTGCCATCATCGACTTTCATATTCATATCGGTGAGTGACGACCCGCCCCAAGCAGCAAGGTTTAGAGCAACTACATAGTGTTTCGCAACACCAACTTTTTCTGCCACAGCGCGAGCCGATTCGAGTTCGCGTTTATGGCGCTGTCCGTAGTCAAATGAGAGAGCGTAGAGTTCATGACCCTCTTTTTTTGCTAAATAAAGGGCTGTTGTGGAGTCGAGTCCACCTGATAATAATACTATTGCTTTTGACATCTGTTGTTTTGTTGTTTATTTGGAGTTTTCAGGTATGTCAACTATAACGAATGCGCCAGTTTTCACTGTATGTTTCCATTTGAGTTTGTAAGCTGCTTTTTGTCCAATGCGTTGGAATGCATCGAATGTAGCTTGCAACAGATTGCGTGAGAAACCTTTGCCGTCGAAGCTATCTGAGTAGATCTTCAAGTTGTATTTTCTATCGAAGATGCTCAATGTTACATCAGTCTCGCTGTCTTCGTCCATTTCGTCGATGACAAGCGTTACATAGTAGCGATAGGTATTAGCTTCTGTCTCGCTGATAGTTTTTACGTCCGACTTATCTTTTGTGCGGCTTTTGTATGCATTGAAACCTTGAATGAAATTTGCTGTCAAATCGTGACGTAGTGAAGCGTTGGTGACATTAACGTCTTCGCCTGCCGAAGTATATATAGGTATAATATCTACTTCAGCGAGAGTTTCGTCGGTATACGTAACAGGCTTCTCGTTGTCGTACTGAGCATAAATAGAAATCGAGAATAGAACAGCAAGTAGCGTAATAATCAGTTTCATATGCATAAATTTTGAAATGCAAAATTACTATATGTATGCGTAGTAATCTGTTATAAGAATATAAAAATTAGAAAGATGAGAGCCAACGAAGCATTTCGCTTTGCCACTCTTTTTTGTAGTAGAATCCGTCGGAGAAGCCCCACCCATGTCCACCAACTGGATATGCATGAATGGTTGCCGACACTCCATTTTTGATGAGCGCTTCGGCGTACGACATAGCATTGATAGGCGGCACAAGGCCATCGTTAGTCGAGAAAAATATGAAGGCGCGCGATGTTTGAGGCGTGACGCGAAGTTGGTTGCTAAAGGCTGCTACTTGCTCATCGGTAGGATTTTCGCCAAGCAAATTGATGCGCGAACCTTTGTGGGTATTGGCCATATCCATAGTTATGACAGGATATAGCAAGATGTGAAAATCGGGTGCATCGGTAGTGAGGTGAGTTGCAGCGGTAGATGCTAAGTGTCCGCCAGCCGAACTTCCCATAATGCCCACTTTGGTGTAGCCGCCCCATTCGTTGGCATGGTCGCGCATGAATTGCAAAGCTTCGCGAGCATCGTTGAGGGGCACTTGCGAATTGCCTTGTGGCATGTGATATAGAAGCACGGCTGTGGTGAGTCCATTTTCGCTAAGCCAATGTGCTGGCTGTGTGCCTTCGTGTTCCGATGCTAAGAATCGGTAGCCGCCACCAGGACAAATTACAAGAGCTTTGTCTACTTTTTCTTGTGTAGCGCGGTAAACCATGAGCGTAGCACCACTTTTGAGGGTGTATTTAGTAGGAGTCAAATAGCGCCACAGGTTGTAAATAGGTGCTTCCCAAAGACGTGCGAGACGAGCTATACCAGCTTTGTTGGGATGGAGATAGAATACTCCTGCGCGTCCATTCTCTGGTACGAAATAGGTTGTTGCATTGTCTTTGAATATGTCCCAACCTTGAGTGTCGCCAAGAAGAACGCGTTTCTTGTCGTGTGCGCGATAATGCGACAAAACAACTCTCTCTACCGAATTTCTATAAGTATAGAGACGACGTTGTCCTTCAACGTGGTAGCGCGCTCCAGAGTTGTGCGTGTTAGGTGAATACCAAATAGGTTCGTTCACTATTACGTATGCCTTGTCGTAGCGAGCCAGCAATGTATCTATTATGGTGATGAGGTTTGTTTCGTATTGCTCATTAGAGAGGGGCGCACCATTGGGACCTTCGATAGCACTATCGTTGGTGCCAAGTGTAATTACAAACAGCAGTTGAGCATCTTTATTGCCGAAATTGTCGGCCGCATCAATAGCTTTTTTGAAATATTTGTTAGTCGTGGGAAGCCAATCGACGGTGGTAGCACCACTGACGCCAACATTTCTTATGTCCACGTTGCCCATGTCGGCATGAGTTCGCAGCAATTCTCCCACTTTTATGGGCGGTGCGTCAGTTTTAGGGTTTTCGGAGCAAGCTCCGTATGTAATACTATTGCCTATAAATACAATATTTAGCCCCGTTGGTTGAGCCATTAGTGTGGTTGCCGACAATATAAAAGCGGCGATAATGATGATTATTCGCATGTTTCTAATTGTTTATTTTCGATGTTAGTAAGCAGAGCTGCTACTTCACACATAGACTGAAGTGTGGCGGCGAGACAAAGTTTGCCTTTTAGCTCTTTGAGTTTCACGCGTTTAGGATTCTGTTGAATCCAATTAATTATGTTGCTAAATGTAGCCGATTGGTAGAAAGCCGAATTTTGGTCGGATACAAAGTAGAGTAGTAATTGTTTGTTTTTGAATACAAGTTTCTCTATACCAAGTCGTTCGGCTGTCTTACGTATGCCTACGATATGCAAGAGTTGTTCGCTGACTTCAGGCAGAGGTCCGAATCGGTCGATTAGTTGAGCGCGGAATTTCTCAATCTCCTCGTTGCTATTGAGGTTGTCGAGAACTTTGTAGAGTTTTATACGCTCCGATATGCTACTTATGTATGTATCGGGGAATAGGAGCTCTTCGTCGGTATCGATTTGGCAATCAGCGACGTATAGTAGATTTGTGTCGTTTTGACCGCCTGCGCCATCTGCAAATACTTGTTGCGGGTCGTTTTGTCGGAGTTCAATGAGAGCTTCGTTCAAAATTTTTTGATATGTTTCGTAGCCTATATCACTGATAAAACCAGATTGCTCGGCACCAAGCACATCACCCGCGCCACGAACATCGAGGTCTTGCATAGCTATGTTGAATCCACTGCCAAGATCCGAGAAGTCTTCGATGATTTTTAGTCGACGTCGGGCTTCTTGGGTGAGAGTGGAGAGTGGCGGTGCAAAAAGGTAGCAAAAGGCTTTTACGTTGCTTCGTCCTACGCGTCCACGTAGTTGATGGAGCTCGCTAAGACCAAACTGATGCGCGTTGTTTATAATTATAGTGTTGGCATTAGGTATGTCGAGTCCCGATTCGATGATGGTGGTGGCAAGTAGCACATCGTATTGACCATCTATGAAATCGAGCATTATGCTTTCGAGTTCCGTACCGTCCATTTGCCCATGAGCCACTACGGTGCGTACATCAGGAAGTAGATTATTTACAATGCGCTGGAGTTCGTAGAGATGCGACACGCGATTGTTTATAATGAACACTTGACCGCCGCGTTCAATTTCATTTTGTATGGCAAAACGAATAGAATCTTCGCTAAATGTTTCAATATGAGTCTCAATTGGCTGACGGTTGGCTGGTGGTGTTGTAAGTACGCTCAAGTCGCGTGCTCCCATAAGAGAGAATTGTAAGGTGCGAGGAATAGGCGTAGCGGTGAGAGTGAGAGTGTCGACATTGAGTTTGAGAGAACGGAGTTTCTCTTTTACGCCCACGCCGAAACGTTGCTCTTCGTCTATTATAAGTAGACCTAAATCTTTGAATTTTACGTCTTTACCTATCACTCTGTGCGTACCAATTATAATATCTACATCGCCAGCTTCAAGGCGTTTCAATATGGCTCGAACTTCGCTTGGTTTACGCATACGGCTTACATATTCAACCTTACAAGGCAACCCTTTCAGGCGCGCCGAAAATGTATTGTAGTGTTGAAACGCAAGTACTGTGGTAGGCACAAGCACAGCCACTTGTTTGCTATCGCACACAGCCTTGAATGCTGCTCTAATGGCAAGTTCCGTTTTGCCAAAGCCTACATCGCCACAAACGAGGCGGTCCATAGGGACATCGCGTTCCATGTCGGCCTTTATCATTTGCGTAGCTTTTTCTTGGTCGGGCGTGTCTTCATAGAAAAACGATGCTTCGAGCTCGTTTTGCAGATAGCTATCGGGCGAGAATGCAAATCCGCGTTCTTCTTGGCGTTGCGCGTAGAGTGCAATAAGTTCACGAGCAATATCCTTAACTCGGCTCTTAGCGCGCTCCTTCAGTTTGCTCCAATGTGCAGCACCAAGTTTATCGATTTTGGGCTCTACACCATCTTTGCCTCGATATTTACTAATCTTATGGAGCGATTGCACATTCACAAAAAGAGTGTCGCCTTCGCGAAACGTTAGTCGTATGGCTTCAAATTTATGACCATTGGCTTCGGTTGTGACGAGTCCGTTGAATACACCAATGCCGTGATCGACGTGCACCACATAGTCGCCAACATTGAGTTGACTAAGTTCGCGAAGTGTTATCTGCTGCTGGGCTCCACGTGTGCTCTCGTTGCGTAGTGTATACTTATGAAAACGCTCAAAAATCTGGTGATCGGTATAGAAACAGCGCCGAGCTTCGCGGTCGACAAAGCCTTGATGTAGAATGGTGCGCAGTTCGCGATATTTAATCTTTCGTTTTCTCTGCGACAAAATATCTCGCAAACGCTCTACTTGTCTGCTGTTGTCTGAGAGTATATATACATCGTAGCCATCAGCGTTTTTATAGTAAATATCATCTTCAAGCATGTCGAAATTCTTCTTGAAGAGCGGCTGTGGCACGCAGTCGAAATTGATTGATGGATTGTCGGTGCTGCGGTTGGTGAAGTCTATCATCTTTGAGGCAAGCAGCTCGTTCCATTCATTGCCGCTACAAAACTGACTACGCAATACTTTTTGACCATCGTCGGCTTTCAAATCGACGATAGTTTCTACGTAGTCGTTCATCAAGTCGGTGGTAAGATGGTGTGCAACTGTCCAAACCATGCAATCTTCGCCAATGACTTGCGAAAGTGGCATCATCTCGCCAGAGTCGTCGTTATGTTCAATGTCGGGCACTATGGCTATTTTGTCGTGCGAG
Source organism: Bacteroidales bacterium (assembly GCA_015061285.1). GTDB lineage: Bacteria > Bacteroidota > Bacteroidia > Bacteroidales > Marinilabiliaceae > W3P20-009. The sequence continues at coordinate 64,700 of SUWW01000003.1, forward strand.
CCTGTCGACAATTGACTCTCGAGCTCAAATGAGCGAATAGAGTCTACCTCGTCGCCAAAGAAGTCGATACGTTGTGGCTCATCATCGGCATAAGAAAAGACATCGACAATGGAGCCTCGCACAGAGTATTGTCCTGGTTCGTATACAAAATCGACGCGGTTGAAGCCATATTCCATAAGCACTTCACAAAGAAACGAGATGCTCAGTTGGGCGCCTTTTTCAACTTCTAAGATGTGTTGCGAGAATCGTTGTGCCGACATCACCTTTTCGCATAATGCCGATGGATACGTTACCACATATACACTATCATCGCTAAGAAGGTGGCTGAGCGATTCGATGCGCAATTGAATGTTTTGAGCATCGTAGTTTTCTGGCGTAGGTTGATGTTTGAACGATGATGGTAAGAAAAATACACGTTCAGTACCCAGCAATCGGGTGAGATCGTGGTATATATATGGTGCATCGTCCTTTTCAGGGCAGATGATGAGGTTTCGTTTGAAGCCTGTTGCTGCAATTGCTACTGCTGTCATTGAGGCTTGCACACCGCCCACGTTGAGTTGGTGCACGTTGCTCGAGGCAAACTGGCGAAGTCTATCTATGCGCTGATCGTTGGCGTATAGCTTAATAATATCATCTGTTTGTGTCGTTCCCATCAACTTTATGTATCCAGTTGTAAATACAAAAAATCAGAGACTACCATTCAGCAGCCTCTGATATATATTGTTAGTTCTTTGTCTCTTAATAGAAGAGAATTCTGTTGTCCTCGACATTTGCTTTGTCGGTAACAACACGCTCGTTGAGGCTAAAGATGTAGCTGAACGATTGTGCATAGCTATTGCGAATAGCGTCTGCTTGAGCAGGTGCTGCCTCTTGATTTACAACACTGTATACATACACAGCATTGTTGCCTTTTACTGAGCCAATTTTGCCTACTTCTGCCGAAACGAGGCTACCAACCAAAGCTGGCTCTACGCCTGCGCCTGCAACATTGTAAGATGCGAAGGTTACATTCTTAACCGAATCTACTTTCGAGTTGTATTTAGCAGCTACTTCTGCGAGAGGTAGGTTTGCTATAGCACTCTCTATTTGAGCGGCTTTCTTCTCGTTGAGTATTTCATTGTTGAGCGATGCGCTAACTTCTTCGACTGGAGCATAACCCTTCTCTTGTGCTTTTGTAAGCACTGCAACTATGAATTGGTCGTTTGCTTCGAAAATGTCTGAAACTTCGTCTATGTCAGCTTTGAATGCCCATTTTACTATATCGCGAGCCGAGGTGATAGCGTTTACATTATGTTGGTTAGTGCGCAAGCCATTGCCAAAACGCTTGATAAGGTTGAATGTGTCAACAGCTGCCTCGAACTGCTCACGTGTTTTAGCTACGTTCAAGAATTGATATGCTTGATCGTAGGTACTTTGGTGAGTCTTCGCGCTATAGTTGATAGTTTTTTCAATAGTTGCTATGCTGTATTTAGTGCCTGCAACGCCTTTGTCTTGTACGTTGATGATGTGGGTGCCGAACTGCGATTTCACCATTACAACAGCACCTTTAGCATTGTTGAAGCATGCTTCATTGAATTCAGGAACCATGCGGCCATCTTCAAACCAATCGAGATCGCCACCGTTGATAGCAGAACCTTGGTCTTCGCTATACTTACGAGCCAACTCAGCGAAGTTTGAACTATTCTTCGAGAGTACGTTGTATAGACTGTCTGCCAACTGCTCGTTTTGGGTGATAAGTATGTGGCGTGCTTTTACTGAGTCAGGACGTTGAACAATTTCTACAAGGCGGCTCATTTTGTATTCGTTGCCATCGCGATATGGACCATAAACGTCGTTTACTTTGGCCGACTTGATGAATTCTGCAAGTACGGTAGGCAACTGCGATTCTTTTTGATATGTCTTGTATACCTCAACGTCAGAATTCATGTGAGCGTAGTCGAAAGCATCGGTTTCAGGATTTTCGAAATCAGCTTTCATCGATTCGAGATCTTTCTCGAGATCTTCGATATCTTCTTGCGAAGGACGAATAGGGAAAGCTACGTATTCGATGTCTCGAGTAGCGTCAACTTTGTATATCTCTTTTTTCTTATTGTAGAGGTTGTTAATCTCCGATTTAGAAACGTTGATGGTGCTGTCTGGGATAGCGCTAAAACGAACGTTTACAAGTTCTGCCGATACGCTTTTCGCACGGAGAGCACTATCTTGTTGAGCCTCAGCATTAGTGCAGTAGATGCCTGCAAAAAGGAGTCCGTTGTATTTGTCGGAAAGACGAGCACGACGAAGTTCTTTTTCAACGTTGTCCCAATAGAAAGTGGCTTGAGCATCTTGATTCTTGTAAGTGAGGAAGTTTTCTGCCATGCTTCTATCGTAAACACCAGTCTGTGGGTTGGTGAAGAGGTTGCGAAGAATAGGGGCAATGTGGTTGCCTGTAGCCATGTCGAGAATCTCGGCTGAGGTGACATCTACGCCTGCGCCTTCGTATACCTGCTCAAATGCCATATCGTGAACGAGAGTTTGCCAAACGCGCTCACGAAGCTGGTTTTGCTGCTCTTCGTTGAGCGACATGCTTCGAGAGTTGAGCTTGTAGAACTCTTCCTGTATATCCACTAAGTTTTGATAATCTTGAACTTTGATCTTTTCTCCGGCAACTTCGCCGAGTTTATCTCCATTTGAGAAAATGTTGTTTCCGTTTCCGATAAAATCTGTCAAAACGAAAGCTAAGAGTGCCAAACCTACAATTACCGTTATTAACACTCCGGCCTTATTTCTAAGGGTTTGTAATGCTGCCATTTTATGTTATAGTATATTTATTTTGTTTTCTAAAATCGAGCGGCAAATATACGCTCTTATTGTCTTTTCCAAAATAGACTTTTTACATTTTTTCAGAATTCACGTTTTGCAGTGCATATTTGCCATGTGTATGTAGCTGAAGCCTTGCTAATATTCAAGTTTTTCAAGTTTTACGTTTAGCAATATTGTCTCGCTTTTCGTCTTGTTTTGTGTGCTGAATTTTAGCTTCTGATTTTTACAACCTTCTGCACCACAAAGCACTATATAATCAACATCTTTATCTACTACTAAAGCGAATTGCCCATTTTCGTCGGGTGTGAGCTTTTGATTTGTGCCATCTGACCCTATCAAGCGAACAAAAGCCTTTTGTGGTGGTGTGCCATCGGCTGTTGCCACCGTGCCCGACATTGAGAGTATCATTGGTGGTAAAACGAACGAATAGATGTTGTCGATGCCTTTCGAACCTGCGCGACTGCTACTTAAGTATCCCTCTTCTTTGTTGTCTTTGAATATTATGCCAAAGTCGTCGGCAGAACTATTTATGGGCAATCCCATATTACTTACACGATAGATTCCTCTTTCGTCGAGGTGGGCCAAGTAGATGTCCAATCCGCCAAAACCGGGTTGACCATTGCTGCTGAAATAGAGGTCGCCGTTGTTGCGTATGTATGGAAACATCTCATCGCCACGAGTGTTTATGAGCGCGCCAAGGTTTTCGGCTTTCGACCAATCGCCAGAAGCTGTTTTTTGTGTTTTGTATATATCCTTACCGCCCATAGCGCCAGGATAATCGCAGTCGCTGACGAAGTAGAGCGTAGTGCCGTCGGGCGAGATGGCAGGATGTGCCACCATGATGGTGGAGTCGCCGCCCGGAATGATGCGCACTGGCTCGCCCCAACGTCCACCAGAACGCGTCGTCTCGAAGCATTGTGGCGTGTTTGGCTCTGTCTCGCTATATGGACAACGAGTGAAGTACATCGTCTTGCCGTCGGAGGTAATCGATGGCGTACCATCATCAATATTATTAGCGAATGGCTCTTCGAGGTGTTCGGGGTCGGTCCAATTGCCTTGACCATCGATTTTAGTCATATATATGCCCGAATTGCCTTGACCGGTAATGCGGTTCATCTTTCTGCGTCGTTTTGCTACGCGCATCGAGGTGATGTAAACCACATCGTAGCCATCGCCAACGAAAGCCGGCGAATAGTCCGAATACTTGGAGTTGAACTCTTTAGCAAGGTTCACAATGTAGCCACTGTCGGGAACGGCCGAAGGATTGAACGACGTGATAGTGTTCCACTGCTCCTCGGTCATCTTGATGGATTGTAAGCCGTTGCGGGCGCGTGGGTCGTTTTTATGACGTGCTAAGTATGTATCGAACGACTCGCGAGCGCCTTCAAAATCGCCTGTTGCTCGCTGACATTCTCCTAAGTAGAGTAGTGCAATATCGTCGGAATATTTATAGCGAACAGCTGTTTTGTAATATCCCGAAGCCTTTTTGAACTGACCGCGAAGTCTGTAACACTCGCCGAGATAGAAAGCATATTCACCCTTCACATCGCGTGGCAGACCAGGTTTGGCGTAGGCTTTTGATAGCTTACTTATTGCTCGGTCGTATTCGCCAATCTCGAAGGCCTTTTTGCCCGCAGGTCCAGCGCCGCGACAACTCGAAAAAAGCAATGTAGTCGTAGCAACGAGTGCTACGACTAACATTATATGTATGTTTCTACTTAGTTGGTTGGTAGTCATATTATTACATGCGTTCAGGCATCTCTATGCCAAGAATCCACATTGCGCGTTTGAGCACGTTAGATACCACGTTGCTGATGAGAAGACGGTTGCCACGTTTTGCAGCATCTTCTTCGCGGAGCATTGGGTAATCGTGATAGAATTGGTTGTATTCGCAAGCGAGGTCGTATACATAATTAGCTATGATAGCTGGGCTATATACCTTGCCTGCATCGGCCACGATAGCTGGGAATTGGTCGATGATACGTATGAGCTGAAGCTCTTTGTCTTCCAAAAGTTCTGCTTTGAGCGTGGTAGGCAATTCGTAGTTAGAATCGGCAGCCTTACGCATGAGCGAACGAATACGCGCGTATGAATATTGAATGAATGGACCTGTGTTGCCGTTGAAATCGATAGATTCCTTAGGGTTGAAGGTCATATTCTTCTTTGGGTCGACTTTCAAGATGAAGTATTTGAGAGCACCAAGAGCCAAGATACGGAAAGTGTTTTCGGCCTCTTCGGTGCTGTAGCCTTCGAGTTTGCCGCGTTCTTTGCTCATCTCGCGAGCCGAGTCGATCATGTCAGCAATGAGGTCGTCGGCATCGACAACGGTACCTTCGCGGCTCTTCATCTTGCCTTCGGGAAGCTCTACCATGCCATAGCTATAGTGCATGAGGTCTTTGCCCCACTTGAAACCAAGACGGTCGAGGAGTATAGAGAGCACTTGGAAATGGTAGTTCTGCTCGTTACCAACTACATAAATCATCTTGTCGATTTGGTAGTCGTTGAAGCGAGTCTTTGCCGTACCAATATCTTGAGTCATGTATACGCTGGTGCCGTCTTTGCGGAGAAGGAGTTTCTCGTCGAGACCATCTTTGGTGAGGTCGGCCCAAACAGAGCCATCGTCGCGGCGATAGAATGCACCATTCTTGAGGCCCTCGAGCACTTGCTCTTTGCCTATTTTGTAAGTATTAGATTCGTAATAAATCTTATCGAAATCTACGCCGAGCATCTTGTACGTATCGTCGAAGCCAGCATAAACCCAGTTGTTCATCATTTCCCAGAGGTCGCGTACTTCTTTGTCACCAGCCTCCCATTTGCGAAGCATCTCGCGAGCCTCAGCCATGATTTCCGATTTAGCTTCGGCAGCGGCTTTGCGTTCCTCTTCGTCGGCAATGGCACGCACTTCGGCATCGTTCTCCATGATGCTCTTGAGCTCTTTTTTGTATTCTACGTCGAATTTTACGTAGAAATCGCCTACAAGGTGGTCGCCCTTCTTGCCTGCCTGCTCAGGAGTGATATTGTTGCCCCAACGTTTCCAAGCGAGCATACTTTTGCAAATATGTATACCGCGGTCGTTGACGATGTTGGTCTTTATCACGCGGTTGCCGTTGGCCTCCACAAGGCGCGACAGAGAATAACCGAGCAAAATATTACGCATGTGGCCAAGGTGCAGCGGTTTGTTGGTGTTTGGCGATGAATATTCAATCATCACTTGAGGCGAGTTGCTTTCTGCCTTGCGGAAGCCATAATTATCGTCGGCTGCGGCAGCGGCAAGTTTGTCGGCCCAATAATCTTTCGACAAGCAGAGGTTCAAGAAACCTTTTATCACTTCGAATTTGTCGACGGCTTTCACATCAGCCACGATAGCTTCGCCAAGTTCCTTACCAGTAACGTCGGGCGATTTCTTCGATAAACGAAGCAACGGAAATACCACAACGGTGTAGTCGCCTACTTGATCCTTGCGGGTAACCACTACTTGTATTTTATCAGGTTCGATGCTCTCACCATAGAGCTTTTGCACTGCATTAGCTACAGATTGCGCAATTTGTTGTTCTATCATTATTGTAAGTTATAAGTTCTAAGTTAGTGAGTTGTAAGTTGTTCTAAGTTCAAAGTTTAGAGTTCAAAGTTCAAGGTTCAAAGTTCAATTTTGAATTTTCAATTCTCAACTTTCAATTTTCAATTCCCCATTTCTCCACGCTTCCGACAACTCTTCAGTTGAACCGAGAAGTATGTCGGCACCTTCGTTGAGTAGGTAGCTATCTTCGAGGTCACCCGTATTTACGGCTATCGTAAAAATGTCAGCGGCTTTTGAAGCACGAATGCCAAGTGGCGCATTTTCTACCACAACGCAGTCGGCAGCACTCACTTTGGCACGTTCCACGGCAATGAGGTATGGTTCTGGGTCTGGTTTGCCACGCTTCACGTCGGCTCCGCTGATGATGTGATCGACATCGAAACCAAAGTCGTGTCCGAGTTTGTTCACAAGCGACGGCTGACGTGAGCCTGTAACTACAAACGTTTGAATATTATTATTGCGAAGCCACGTGATAAGTTCCGCCATGCCTTTCATCTTTGGTGCAGGCGGGAACGTATCTACTATTTGTGTTTTGCGTCCATAGATACGCTTAACATCTTCATCGGTAGCATCGTGACCAAACAAGCGATTGTATACCGTATTTATGGTGCTACTTCCCGTGCGTCCTTCGTTGATGTAGGCGTCCTTAGGCTCGAATGAGATGCCCTCGGCTGCAAATGTCGCCACCCACGATTTGGCGTGAATAGGCATACTGTCGTAGAGAACGCCGTCCATATCGAAGAAAACTGCTTTTATTGCCATCGGTCGTTATTAATTGTTTATCGCTATAAAACGGGCGCAAAAATACCGAATGAATTTCTTTTCTTTGCAATCTGTATTAATAATCAATTGTGAAGACGGTTAGAATTTGTTCGATAGCATCAGGAAGTAATGGAAATGCCTACTATATAGAGTATGGCGAAGAGGCAATTTTGGTAGATGCTGGCATTAGTGCAAAACAAATATTGAAGCGCGCCACTCAGCGTAAAATAGATATAAATAGGGTAAAGGCGGTGTTTGTGTCGCACGAGCATTCCGACCATGTGCGTGGTCTTCACGTGCTTTGCGATCGTCTGAACATTCCAGCCTATATGACACGCGGCACTGTCGAAGGTATGCGTACGTATTATATGCCTAAAAATCCGCCCATACGTATCGACGTAGATGGCATCACGTGCATTGGCGACATGAAAGTGCATAGTTTCTCGAAACCCCACGACGTGATAGAGCCTTGTAGCTTCCGTGTGGAGTGTGGCGAAATAAATATTGGCGTATTTACAGATATTGGTTGTTCGTGCGAGGGTTTGATGGAGAATCTATCGAAATGCCACGTGGCGTTTCTCGAATCGAACTACGACGAGGAGATGCTTCGCGCTGGCAAATATCCCGCACAACTCAAACAGCGCATACTATCCGACAAAGGTCACCTGTCGAATGCGCAAGCGGCCGACATCGTTCGCACCGTAGATGCTCCGAATCTGCATACGCTTATCCTCTCGCACCTCAGTGCCGACAACAACCGCCCGCAAATTGCACTAAAAGCTTTCGCTGAGTTTGCCGACAGAATAAATATCTCTACAGCAAGCCGCTACGAAGCTGGAGAGGTGTTCACAGTCACCACTGAAACATCTGAAACTCCTCAAACGAAGATTGTCTTCCCCGAACGCTTAGATAGAGCTGCGGTAAATTTCAATTGATAATAGAGTATTGATTATTAGGTGAATAGAGCCTAATGTGAAGTGCGGAAATCTCTAAATGTCAGTTTCGAACTTCTCTTCAGTAGTGGTGGATATTTATAGTATATGCTTTGAAGGAAATACACAAATGGGGAATACGTAGTTTATGTATTTTATAAACTGACTGAAGTGGTACGGAAGCATACTTCTATAGCCAGTGATGCGATAGAACTCTTGCAAAACTTCGTGATATTTTGCGGCATCGTGCTTTTTCAGATGCTTGATGCTTCGTTGATGTATTCCGCACACAATGCAATGTTTGAAACCACAGTTTGGTAGCATACCAGCCTTTATAAAATGTTGCATAGCCATCAAATTCTCTATGACGGGTGCGTTGTGAGAAACACTACTACTGCTACGGCGATAATAATTGAGCTTTTCGTGCAAAATGGCCACTTTCCCTTGCATAGCTACGTGGAACCAAAAGACCCAATCTCCGCACACTCTGTATTGCTTTACAAAATTGGGGATTTCTGTAACCACGCTACGACGGAATAATATTCCCGATGCATTGTATAATACATTGGTATACACCATGTAATTCTCGCAAAAAGACTTGCCGTCGTACACAGTGGTTTTACCGAGGTCTTGTTTGCGCCAATGATCCCAAGAACTGCCGTTGAGAGGCTTGCTATTCTCGTCAATCAAGTTCGCTCCTGCTTGGCAAATGACAATCGTTTCGTCTTTTTCGGCTTCGGCTACTGTTCGTTCAAGGAAATGAATATCGGCAGCGTCGTCGCTTTCCGCAATCCAGATGTAACGCCCCTTGGCTACACTCAATCCACGCTCCCACTGATTGAATGTGTTTCCGCTATTCTCTTCATTTGCAATTATAGCCGACACATGTTCGTTGGTGCTATACGATCGCAATATTTCAACGCTATTGTCGCTACTCTTGTCGTCGAGCAAAATCAATTCAAAATCTTGAAATGTCTGATTTATAATGGAGTCAATGCGCTGACGTAAATATTTCGAATGGTTATAGTTCGGCACTATAACACTCACCATAGGGCTATAATTGTTCATATATCAATATTTTTCGCATCTCTTTTGTCTTATGAAAAGAGCGCACAAAAGTAGCAATTACACCTGGCAAGTTTCAAACTTCATTCTGGTGTCAGTCTCTTTTTATGTATGTATTCTAACGCATCAATAGCTGTTTGGTAACATATTTTTAGCTACGTTTGTATCTGTTCACAAATAACTATCAACGTTCCCTCTAAGAAAATGTATAGAATGAAGAATTGCTATTTACTTATGTTGCTTATGAGCATCACGATTGTTGCTCAGTCGCAACCCTATTACGATTTCAAACACATCACAACGCAAGATGGATTGTCGAGTCATCAGGTAAACGATATATATAAAGATGAAGAAGGCTTTGTGTGGTTTTCTACGGCTTGGGGACTCAACAGATACGATGGCTATACCATGGTCCATTTCAACCATAAGACCGACGATGAGGCGTCGTTGCCGAGCAATGAAACGTATTGGATTCGCGACATCAATGGCGATAAAATGCTCGTTAAACACGGGGCTGGTTTTGCAGTATACGACAAGCGCGCTAATGTTTTTGCTTCTGCCGACGATTTCTTTGTCAGCATTGGCATCGATGAGAAGATAGATTTTGCATACGTTGATGCGCATAAGAATATCTGGTTGTCGGCTGGACAAAAGTGTTATTTCTACCACGATGCCGAAGAGGGATTGAAGCGTGTCAACATAGGTCGCGACATCGATAAAACATGCGGCAACGTTTGTGCTATGGCTGATAAAGAGGGGCAGGTGTTTATAGTATATCGAAATGGGGCTGTGGCTACTATAAGCACAACCAACGAGGGACGTGTGACATCGGTGCCTGCCGATGTAGACAAGTCGCCGATAAAAGGAGAACCCTATTCGGCGTTTATCGATAGTGCTAACGATAAATGGGTATGTGCCTACGATGGTTTATGGTATTGCAACAGTAAAACAAACAAGTGGACTCTTTGCAACGATGCCCCCGATGCCATATATAGATTGCCAAATAATATGGTAAAGAGCGTGGTAGAGGATAAAGAACACAATATTTGGGTCGGCACCGACCATGGCGGCATACATATAATCGACAAAGTCACAGGCCGATTGACTAATCTCACGCAACACAACAACAATGAGAGAAGTTTGTTGAGCAATAGCGTCAATTGTTTGTATTTTGATAATAATGGAGTTATGTGGGTGGGCTACTATAAGGCAGGCGTGTCGCTCTACGACGAGTCGATGTTCAAGTTTGCCGCCGACCCACTCCGACAGATAGAGTCTAAAGATTTTCGCCCCGATGTCAATTGTATCGAAGAAGATGCCAATGGCGACATTTGGCTTGGTACTAACGGATTCGGTCTTGTGCGCATAAATAGCAAAACAGGCAAGTATGATATTTTTCGTCATAGCGAAGGCGACAAAAACAGCCTGATGTCCGACGTTATAGTTACGCTCAAGGCCGCTAAAAATGGCGATTTGTGGATAGGTACATTTCTCGGAGGCTTGTCGCGTTTCGATGGCAGGACGTTTCACAACTACAAAGGCACAACTAACGAGTCGGTAATAATGTCCGACGACAATATATGGGCAATAGAAGAGGATGAGAATAGCAATATTTGGATTGGTTCGCTAAATAGTGGGTTGACATGTTATACGCCATCGACCAAAGCGGTGAAAAATTTCTCGGCCGAAAATGGCGATTTGCCTACCAACGCTATCACTTCGCTGACGCTTTCGAAGAGTGGCGATATGCTTGTGGGCACAGTGTGGGGCATGGCTATAATAGAGCATGGCACCAACAAATCTAAAATATTCAAGTTTGAAGGCGAGATGAGCGCATTCAACGAAGTCATTAACGATGTGTATGAAGATAGTAGAGGCTTGTTGTGGCTTTGCTCGCGACATGGCATACTTATAATGAACCAACGGACGGGTAAAAATAGCATCATTAATATGAGCAATGGTCTCGAGTCGGAGGTTGTCAATGGCATAGTGGAAGACAACAATCGTAATATATGGGTTAGCACAAGCAGCGGTATAAGTAACATTGTTATAAATATAAATCCACGCAACGACGATTATACGTATGCTGTGTATAACTATAGCGAGCAAGATGGATTGCAAATGGGAGGCTTCAACATACGTAGTATGACACAAACGTCAAAAGGTGAGGTGCTTGCGGGTGGTACGTTTGGTATAAATCGCTTCTTTCCCAGCGACATACGATATAACAAAGAGATACCTACGGTGCATTTTACCGACTTGGCTATATTCGGCAAATCGGTGAATGTGGGTGAAGAGATTGAGGGTTGCAAGGTGCTCGATCAAGCTTTTATATACCAGAAAAAAATTGTGCTCGACTACAAACTCAATATGTTTTCGATAGCCTTTTCGTCGCTTAGCTACATTTTGCCCGACAAAATGACGTATAGCTACAAACTTGAGGGCTTCAACGATAATTGGATTTCCACTAAGCAACCACAAGTTACCTACACCAATCTTGCTCCAGGAACCTATACGCTCTACGTGTGTGCTTCGAATGGCGATGGCTATAGCAGTCAATCGGCCTCGACAATCGAGATAGAGATATTGCCGCCTTGGTGGCGTTCGCCGTGGGCTGGAGGCTTATATATACTTATGATTTTAGCGGTGATATTTGTTATGCGTAAGCAGATAATGCGCAAAGAGCAAATCAAATTCAGTTTGCAACAATTGGAAGCCGATGCCGCCCAAAAGATTGAAATCGACAATATTAAGATGAAGTTCTTCACAAACGTGTCGCACGAATTGCGCACGCCTCTTAGCCTCATAATCACGCCACTCGAAAGTATCATTGCCGAAACAACCGACGAACCGCTAAAGAATAAATTGCAAATAGTATATCGCAATGCTAATCAACTATTGCAACTTGTAAATCAGTTGCTTGATTTCAGAAAGATTGACGTTGAAAAACAGCAACTTACGCTCTCAAATGGCGATATTGTAGATTTCATAAAGAATGCATGTCAAACATTCAATACTTTATCGGAACGTAACATACAGATGTCGTTTGCTTCTTCCGAAGATTCGATATTTATGGAGTTCGACCGCGATAAGATGGGCAAAGTAATAACCAACCTATTGTCCAACGCCTTCAAATATACCAATGAAGATGGTCACATTGATGTATGGGTGGGCAAATCGGTTGATGCTAAACAGTTGATTATCAAAGTGGCCGATACGGGCATAGGCATTCCCGATGAGAGCAAACCGCATATTTTCGAACGTTTTTATCAAGTGCCTCGTCCCAATGCAGGTAGCTATGGTGGTAGTGGTATAGGTTTACATATAGTGCATGAGTTTGTAGCTCTGCATAAGGGCGTTATAGAAGTTGGCGACAACCTCGGCCGTGGCACAGTTTTCACCATATATCTGCCTATTCGAGAAACAGTAAACACACGCGACGAACGACCCAATATGCAACTTGAGGCTGCTGCCGAAGCTGCCGATAGCGACGAAACCTCGAATTTGGCTCAGCCATCTGAAAAACCAACAGTGATGGTGGTCGACGACAATAGAGATTTCCGATTGCTCATTGCCGAGACTTTGAAGTCGGACTATAACATAATCGAGGCCCGCGATGGAGCTGAAGCTTTTGCTATGGCTGTAAAGAATTTGCCAGATCTCATTCTTGCCGATGTTATGATGCCTACGATGGACGGCAATGAGTTCTGCCGAAAAATAAAAAACGATGTGCGCACTTCGCATATTCCTTTTGTTATGCTTAGTGCCAAATCGGCCGAAGAACACAAGATAGAAGGTCTATCATCGGGTGCCGATGAGTATATGACGAAGCCCTTCAACGACAAGATTCTTAAACTCAAAATTGCTCGATTGACCGAACTTTCGCAAAAGCGCCACGAGACATTCAATAAGCAAATAGAACCAGAGCCGAGCCAAATAACCATAACTACTCTCGACGAAAAGTTAATAGAGAAGGCTATAAAATATGTAGAAGATAATATTGCCGACCCAAACCTTTCTGTGGAAGAGATGAGCCACAACCTTGGCATGAGCCGTGTGCATCTGTATAAAAAGTTGTTGTCGATAACGGGACGCTCGCCGATAGAGTTTATTCGAGTCATTCGTCTCAAACGGGCGGCTCAACTTCTTTGCGACCGTCAGCAAAATGTTGCCGATGTGGCTTATGCTGTAGGATTCAATAATCCGAAGTATTTCAGTCGATACTTCAAAGAAGAGTTTGGTATGCTACCATCGGTTTATCAATCGCAACATGGCGAGGATACTCATGCAGATTTGTGAATAGCTGATTCATCTTTTTTAGAATAGTATATATATGAAAAACGCAGGGCTGCTGATGCAACTCTGCGTTCTGTTTTTGTTGTTATTGTGCTATGGAGTAAGATGTTAGTGGCGTTTTTTGCCATTCTTACCATGCTTTTTTTCGATGTTTTTTAGCACCTTTTTAGGAGGCATGCCATTGGGTTTAGCTTTTTTCTTTTTTACCTCTTCGGCAGCGCGAGCAATTTTGTTCTCTTTGCTGCGAATGGTTTGTCTCTCACGGTCGGTAATAGGCATGTCGGTAGGCACAAAGTCGAGTTGTTTTTTCTCCAAGTTGGCCGCAGCTATACGTATGCGTATAGGGTCTCCGAGCTGAAATTTTCGACCAGTGTTTTGTCCGCGCACGCAGTAGCTATCTTCGTCGAAGTAATAGCTATCGTCGGTGAGGTCGCGTAGCGAGATCATGCCTTCGCATTTGTTTTCGATAATCTCGGCATAGATACCCCATTCTGTGACGCCCGAAATAGTAGCATCGAACTCTTCTCCTATTTTGTCCATCAAGAATTCTACTTGCTTGTATTTTATTGATGCGCGTTCGGCTTCTGCGGCCATTATTTCTTGGTCGCTGCAGTGTTCGCACATCTCTTCATATTTTTCGCCATTTGCAGAACGTCCACCATCTAAGTATGAGAATAGCAAGCGATGCACCATCATGTCTGGATAGCGTCTGATGGGCGAAGTGAAGTGCGTATAATAGTCGAACGCAAGTCCATAGTGGCCAATGTTATGTGTGGTATATTTTGCCTTTGCCATAGTACGTATGGCAAGCGTCTCCACAAGTTCCTGCTCGCCTTTGCCTTTCACTTGAGCTAAGATGCGGTTTACTGCGTTGTTTATCTCCTCGCCCTTTTGTGGGTTGGCCTCATAGCCAAAACGCGACACAAACTGAGCAAATTTGCTGTATTTTTCTTCGTTGGGTTGGTCGTGAACGCGGTAAACAAAGGTTTTTGGCGTACGCTTGCGACCTGTAGTGTTTAGCTCATCGGCACCAATGAACTGTGCCACTTTGCGGTTGGCTGCGAGCATAAACTCTTCCACAAGGTGATTAGCATCTTTCGACTCCTTGAAATATACACTCGTTGGGCGACCTTTCTCATCGATGTTGAACCGAACTTCCACGCGTTCGAACGAGATAGCACCTTCGTCGAAGCGGCGCTTGCGAAGTTTTTTGGCGAGGGCATCGAGTTGAAGCACCTCTTCTTTGAAGTCGCCTTCGCCGCCCTCTATTATGGCTTGTGCTTCGTCGTAGGTAAAACGGCGATTGCTCTTAATCACTGTGCGTGCTATGCGCGACGATTTGATATTAGCATCATCGTCCATTTCGAATATTACCGAACATGTAAGTTTCTCTTCATCTTGGCGAAGCGAACAAAGGAAGTTCGACAATCGTTCGGGTAGCATAGGAACCACGCGGTCGACAAGGTACACCGAAGTGGCGCGTTTGTATCCTTCATCATCGATGGGCGAGCCAGGTGTTACGTAGTGAGTGACATCGGCAATATGTACGCCAACTTCCCAATGTCCATTTTGCAGTTTGCGAATAGAGAGAGCGTCGTCGTAGTCTTTGGCGTCTGTAGGGTCTATGGTGAATGTCACTACGTCGCGCATATCTACGCGTTTGGCAATTTCCGATGGTGTTATGCCAGGCTCAATCTTTTCGGCAAGGAGCGCTACATCTTCGGGATAACCGTATGGTAAATCGTATTCTGCAAGTATGGCGTGCATCTCAGTTTGATTTTCGCCAGCGTTGCCCAGCACTTCAACAATTTCGCCAATTGGGTTTTTAGCCTTAGCAGGCCAAGAGGTGATTTTTGCTACCGCTTTTTGTCCGTTAGTGGCACCGCAAAGAGCATCTGAAGGTATGTATATGTCGTGACCTCCCGTCTGTTTAGGGTCGCAAACGAGAAAGGCTATGTCGCGAACAATTTGCACCGTACCTACGAAACGTTCGCGCTTGCGTTCTATCACTTCAACCACTTCGCCTTCTGGCTGGCGGCCTCGTTTGCGTGCATATATAAGCACCTTCACACGATCGCCGTGCAGCGCTGTGTGCAGATTGTTTTGCGACACGAATATGTCTGGGGTGTCTTCGTCTTTCTTGTTGTCGAGCACTATGTATGCTGCGCCGCTGCGTGTCATATCCACAATGCCTTCTTGGTGCGACGATTCGCTATTGGTGCTGCCTACCGAGAATTTGCCAGCATTTCCTTCGTTAACCATTTTGCTTGCAGCCAACTCAAATAGAGTGTCTTGCACAGCTTCACGATCTTTTTTGCTCTTTAGTCCAATAAGTTCGGTTACTTGTTTATAGTTGAATGCTTTACCTATATTTTCGGTGAGCACCTTCATTATCTTCGAAGTCAACTTCTGTTTTTTCTCCTCTGGGTCTGTCTTTCTCTTTGCCATTGTAGTATGTTTTTCTATTCACAAAAACGAAAGTACTTATAATTATGTATAACTGAGAATTAAGAATTACAATTTGCAATATTCATTGGTATACATACGCTAAATTTGCGGGCATGAAACGATTTGCCTTGTGCGCTCTTATTGCGCTAATAATTAGTGACGTAGCTGCTCAGAAAGCCGATTCTACATATGTAAAAAAAGGATTTGCCTTTGGCGCACTTCCAGCCGTAGCCTACGACGACGACCTTGGTTTTCAATACGGCGTTCTTACTAATCTCTATTGGTATGGCGATGGATCAAACTATCCTCGCTACAACCATTCGCTCTATTTGGAGTGTAGTCGCTATGTGGCTGGCACTATGCTCTTGCGAGCCTATTTCGATTCGCATACGCTTCTGCCTCAACTGCGCACAACTGCCGATTTTACTTGGTTCAACGATTTGACTCTCGATTTTTATGGATTCAATGGCCGTAAATCGGTCTATAACTATGATTATACCGATGACGACCATGACGATTATCGCACTCGTGTCTTCTATCGCCACGCACGACGTATGGCGCGCTTGATGCTAAATGTGCGTCATAATTACGATGATAAACCACTATTCTGGCAGGCTGGCGCAACTATTTTCAATATGAAAATTGGAAGCGTCGACCTTAGCAAACTGCGAGACAAACTTCCCGAAGTGGAGACTCTCTACGACAAATATGTACGTTGGGGATTGATTGATGCAAAAGAAGCCAATGGAGGTGTAGATACATATCTGCGAGGTGGTTTTGGTGTCGACACACGCGACAACGAAGCATTTCCAACATCGGGCGTCTGGACGGAGGCTCTCATTGCTATTGCCCCAGGCATTCTCTCGAATGATAACAACAATTGGGGCAAGCTGACTATTTATCATCGACAATATTTTGATTTGTATAACAAAGACCTCGTTTTTGCCTATCGTGTTGGTTGGCAGCAACTTCTGTGGGGTGAACAGCCGTTCTATTTGTTGCCACATTGGAATACGTCGGTGCTTACTTCGGCCACATCGCAAGGTATAGGCGGAGCTAAAACTATGAGAGGCATTAAGCGAAATCGCATCGTGGGCGATGGCAGTATTATGGGGAATGCCGAGTTGCGTTACATATTTACGCGTTTTATGCTCTTCGGACAACAATTCTCCGTCGGTACAAACCTCTTTGCCGATTTTGGTATGGTTACTCAGGAACATCGAGTCGATACCCAAAATGTTCCACTCGACGAATACTACGACTATTTTTCTGATGATAGCGAAAATGTGCATACCTCGGCAGGTATAGGACTGAAAGTATCGTTGAATGCCAACTTTGTAGTCTCGGCCGATTGGGGCAAAGCGCTAAACCGAAACGATGGCGAGTCGGGAGTATACGTACAAATGAACTATCTGTTCTAAACGCTAATTATGAGAAAAGTTAGTCTAACAATGCGAAATGCATCGAATGATATTAGCTAAGATTTTATTTTGCTATTTGGTAAGAAGTAAATAATACTAACTTTGCTCCGTTTTATGCACATTATTATTTACATAAATATTTATATATAAAAGCTTTAGAAACTCATTTATCAATTTTTTTTATTTGAAACATGGAAAGAATGATACCCGGAAATGGCGATGAAGAACAGCGCAATTTCCAGAGCCGTGAAGACTCAGAATCAGCAGAGAACCGCCGCGAAGGCGACTCGGAAGGACAGCAAGAATCTCGCTATGGACGCTACAATAGCGAAAGTGGTGAACGTCAGCAACGTCCGAGAATAAGTACTTACAACAGTAGTTATCAGCGCAGACCAAGTTACAGTCGTGATGGTGGCCAATGGAACCAGAGCCGTCCTTCGTATGGTAGTAGCCGTCCACAATACGGTAGCTCTCGAAGCGAAAATTCCGATGGCGAATCAAATGGCTATACACCGCGTTATCAGAGTGCAGGACAGCGTCCACGCTTCAATCGCTATCAAAGTAGCGATGGCCAACAGCAATCACGTTATGGCTCGGATCAATATGGTGAACGTCGTCAGAACGATGGCGAGCGTCCGTCGTATAGCCGCGAAGATGGCGAAGGTCAGATGCGTCCACAGCGTCCACGCTTCAATCAAAGCTATGGCAACAATAGCTATGGCGAGCGTCCGCAGCGTCCGCGTTTCAATTCAAACGGACGTTATGGCAACAATAATTATGGTAATAACAATCAGGGCGGTTATCAGCAGCGTCCTCGATATAATAATAACAACAACCGAAATGGTGGCTATCAGCAAGGTGGTCAGCGTCAGCGCTTTGGCGGTAATGGTGGTGGCAACAATCGTTTCGGTGGCAATCAGCAACGTGGCAACAAACAACAGCAACGTCAGCAAAAAGTTGCTATGGATGCCAACCTCTTCCTCGAACCAGAACAACTTTCGCCAGAGGTACAAGCATCGGCTCCACAGCCATCTACCAAAATGCGTTTGAATCGCTTCATATCTATCTCGGGCGTTTGCTCGCGTCGTGAAGCTGACGAACTCATCAAACGTGGCGACATCAAAGTCAATGGCAAAGTAATTACCGAAATGGGCGTTACGCTCAATAAGGGTGATGTTGTTGAATATGAGGGCCGTGTGCTTAAGGCAGAAAAGAAAGTATACGTACTCCTCAACAAACCAAAGGATACCGTAACTACAATGGACGATCCAGAAGAGCGTCACACCGTTATGGATTTGGTTGAAGATGCTGGCGAAGAGCGTATCTATCCAGTAGGTCGCCTCGACCGCAACACTACGGGTGTATTGCTACTTACCAACGATGGCGAGTTGGCCGAAAAACTTACTCACCCACGTTACGAGGTTCGCAAGATTTATCATGTATATCTCGACAAAAATGTTGAAGAGCGCGATATGCAGCAGATGCTTTACGGCATTATGCTCGAAGACGGTCCAATTCGTGTCGATGATGTGCGTTATGTAGATCCTAACGACCGCAAACAAGTAGGTGTGCAGATTCACTCAGGCCGCAACCGTATTGTTCGCCGCATATTCGAGTCGCTTGGCTACAATGTTGAGAAACTCGACCGCGTATACTTCGCAGGACTCACCAAGTTGAATTTGCCTCGTGGTCGTTGGCGCTATTTGAACGACACTGAGATTACGAAACTCAAAGCAGGCTTTTTCAAATAGAATCTTGGTAGCTAATGGCGATAAAACTCGTTGCTCTCGACCTTGACGGCACTCTGACCGACTCGCAAAAGTTGATCCCTGCTGCCAATAAGCAATCGCTCATCGACATTCAGAATAGAGGCATAAAAGTGGTACTTGCCTCTGGTAGGCCTACTTATGGAATCCGTCACTTGGCTGACGAACTTAAGCTTAGTGAGTATGGTGGATATATACTTGCATACAACGGTGGTTATATCATTGATTGTAAGGATAATACACCTATATCTAAGATGTATATAAGTAGTGAAATGCTTGGCGAACTTACCGATGCTGCCAACGAAATGGGCGTAGCCATCATTACTTATGATGATGAACGCGACACCATTTTGAGCGCGGTGGAAGGTAACAAATGGGTTGAACATGAAGCTTGGCTCAATAATAATATGACATTGAAAATTGTTTCGGTGCAAGAGTTTGTAGCTACAGCACCGGCGCAATTGCCAAAATGTCTGATGGTTGGCGAGCCAGACTTGATGGCGCAAGTGGAGCCGCAGATACAAAAGCGATTTTCGCAGTTGGACGTTTATCGTTCGTCGCCATTCTTCTTGGAGATAGTGCCCAAAGGCATCGACAAAGCTGCATCGCTTGATATGCTTGGTCGAAAGATAGGCATCACTGCAGCTGAAATTGCAGCCTTTGGCGATGGCTACAACGACATAAGTATGGTGAAATATGCAGGCTTGGGCGTGGCTATGCAGAATGGCTGCGACGAGATAAAGGCAATAGCCGACTACGTCTCGCTATCGAATGACGAATGCGGTGTGGCTCACGCCATAGAGGCACTGAAAATTTGATTTTTTTGATTATAAACAGATTGGAAAACTCGATGCTTGTTCATTGAGTTTTCCTCTTTTTCTAATATGGAGATAGCTGTAGTAGGAACTGGCTATGTAGGCTTGGTATCGGGAACCTGTTTTGCCGAGATGGGCGCAAACGTAACTTGTGTCGATGTCGACGAAAAGAAAATAAAAGCGTTACTCGAAGGCAATATCCCTATTTATGAGCCAGGTTTAGACGATATGGTACAACGCAATTGTGCTGCTGGACGTCTGCATTTCACAACCGATTTAGCATCGTGTATAGACAATGTAGAGGTCGTTTTTTCTGCCGTTGGTACACCTCCCGACGAAGATGGCTCGGCCGACTTGCAGTATGTATTGGACGTTGCGCGAACATTCGGACAGAACATAAATAAGTATACCATATTGGTTACCAAATCTACCGTACCAGTAGGCACTGCTCAGAAAGTTAAGACTGTTATAGACGAAGAACTTTCCAAACGTGGTGTTAACATACAGTTCGATATAGCTTCGAATCCCGAATTTTTGAAAGAGGGCACGGCTATAAAAGATTTTATGTCGCCCGACCGTGTGGTGGTGGGGGTCGATAGCGAACGTGCCAAAGAGGTGATGAGCCGTCTGTATCGCCCATTCCTATTGAACAATTTCAGAGTTATCTTCACCGATATTCCATCGGCAGAGATGATAAAATATGCAGCCAACTCGATGCTTGCTACGCGAATATCGTTTATGAATGATATTGCAAATCTCTGCGAAAAGGTTGGTGCCGACGTGAATATGGTGCGTAAGGGTATAGGCTCCGATTCGCGCATAGGTTCCAAGTTTCTCTATCCTGGCTGTGGATATGGAGGTTCGTGCTTCCCTAAAGATGTGAAAGCACTCATCAAATCGGCCGAGAAATATGGCTATGAGATGCACGTGTTGAAGGCTGTTGAGGAGGTGAACAAGTATCAAAAAACGGTCGTTTTCGAAAAACTTAATAATTATTATAAAGGCAATCTGCAAGGTAGAACGATAGCTGTTTGGGGCTTGGCTTTCAAACCCGATACCGATGATATGCGCGAGGCTACGTCGCTTGTGACAATCGATTTGCTTTTGAAGGCAGGTTGCAAAGTCAATGTGTTCGATCCAATAGCTATGGACGAGTGCTATCGCAGGTTGAGCAATAGTGTTGCATACGCAAAAGATATGTACGATGCACTCAACAATGCCGATGCTCTATTGTTGCTTACCGAGTGGAAGCAATTCCGCATGCCCGATTGGAAACAAGTGAAGAAACTGCTCAAGACGCCACTTGTTGTTGATGGTCGTAATATATATGATGCTAAAGAGCTCGCAGAAAATGGCTTTTATTATAATTGCATTGGAAGATAACTATGCAACTCGATAAAAAAATAGCACATAACGCATTTTGGCTCTACTTGCGCATGGGTATAGCCATGTTTACTGCGTTTTTCGTTAGCCGAGTAGTAATAGACAAACTTGGTGCAGCCGATTATGGTACCTATTCGGTGGTGGTAGGTGCTGTAGCTATTCTTGGCTTTGTGAATCGTCCACTGACATATTCGGCTCAGCGGTTTTTGGCTGTTGGGACAGATGCTATAGCCCAACAACGTCGACTATTTTCCAACTTGCTTGCCGTACACCTATTTTTTGCTGTAGTGGTTACGGCTCTCTCGGTTGGTGTGGCTTATGTGTTGGCGGCTAATTATTTGCAATTGTCGGTTGATGAGGTCCACATAATTATGATTCTCATTGCGGCAGCGGCCATCACCATATTCATTGAGATTTCAACATCGCCATATTTATCGCTCATTTGTGTGCACGAGAAGATGGTCTCGTTTGTGGAGGTGCAAATAGTTGAAGTGGTAGTGCAAATAGCTATAGCAGTTACTGTGGCCATGGTAGACGAAAATCGATTGATTATCTATGCCATCATGCAGTGTTTTGCACGTCTCGTACAACGACTGCTCTACATGATTATATGTATGCATAAATATGAAGAATCGCGAACGAAGCCACAGTTCGATAGCCGCGAAACACTCAATATTTTGCGCATTTCTACATGGAATATGGTTGGTTCTGCAGGTCAAACTTCAGTTGTGCAAGGACTTAACATAATGTTGAATGCACATTTCGGCGCGTTGGCAAATGCGGCTCGAGCTATAGCCATGCAAGTGCAGAGTACGGCATTGGAGTTTTCGCAAAACTTTTTGCAAGCCCTTTCGCCACGGTTGATGCGCTCGGTGGCAACCACCAACAATGCTTGGACCAAGACTAAGACATCAACATTCTTGATGCTCTGCATATCGTCTGTTGTGGCGTTGCCAATAATTATATGGACCGACGAAATACTTGCTTTCTGGCTCAAAGAGGTGCCTGCGCTCTCGGCCGATTTTGTGCGACTCATACTTATAAGCATGGTGTTCGAATCGGCATCGGAAGTGTTGCAAACCACAGCTCTGACCATTGGGAAGTTGCGCTCATTTCAATTGACCACAATTGCAGGCGCTGTGGTAACATTGGTTTTAGCCTATTTGCTCGTAAATAGCGAATTCGTACCACAAAGCATTTTCATGGTGCAAGCCGCAGTAAGTTTGTTCGTGTTTGTGGCTAAAGCGCTTATAGTAAGACGAATAGTAAAAGCTTTTGCGTAGAATGATAAATATGCGCGGATAACGCATAAGAATACTTTGAGCGCAGATTGGCTCATCTTTGCAAAAATGAATTGAAAATGGCTGAAAGTAAGTAATGCAAATTATGTATGAGTGCCTTTACTTGCAAAACTTCAGTTACATTTGCGATCAAAACGAAAAATTATAATACTATAATAAATGATACAAGACGTAGCAACAGCTGGAACGATGGCTGAAGGAGTTGAAGAAATGGCCGAAGAGGCAGTGGAATTGAACGTTATCGACCTTGCCATGCAAGGTGGTTGGATAATGTTGGTATTGTTACTCATGTCGATTTATGCGATATATGTGTTTGTGGAGCGCAACGTGGCGCTGCGTCAAGCACTGAAGCAAGACGACAATTTCATGAGTAAAATCAAAGATTACATACACAGTGGAAATATCGATTCGGCTATTGCACTTTGCAATGCAACCGACAACCCAGTGGCTCGTATGGTGGAGAAGGGTATCTCGCGCATGGGTCGTCCTCTAAACGACATCAACACAGCCGTAGAGAACGTAGGTAACATCGAAGTAGGTCGCCTCGAAAACGGCTTGGCAGGTTTGGCTTCCGTTTCGGGTGGCGCGCCAATGATTGGCTTCCTCGGCACGGTGACTGGTATGATTCAAGCCTTTTTCGAGATGGCAAACGCAGGCAACAATATCGAAGTGAGCACCCTCGCAGGTGGTATATATACTGCACTTGTAACTACAGTAGGCGGTTTGTTCGTAGGTATTATTGCATATTTTGCATATAACTATTTGGTGGCTCGTGTCGATAAAGTTGTTCGCATTCTTGAAGCGCGTACCATGGAATTTATGGATTTGCTGAACGATCCTGCTAATTAATAAGCCGTATGTCACTAAAGAGAAATAGTAAAATAAGTTCAGCGTTCAGCATGTCGTCGATGACTGATATAGTCTTCTTGTTGCTGATATTTTTTATGCTGACGTCAACTTTGGTGCACCCTAACGCGCTAAAGTTGTTGTTGCCACAGAGTGCAAACCAAACTTCGGCTAAGCCACAAACTTCGTTGTCGATAACAAAAGACTTGCGTTATGCCATAGAGGGGCGTTATGTAAAATTCGACGAGATAGAAGGCGCACTTCAAGCACGACTTGGTCAGAATGAGGATATGTATATTGCCTTGCACGTGGACGAAAATGTGCCAATGCGCGAGGTAGTGAAGGTTATGAATATCGCCAAAAAGAATAAGTATAAACTCATTTTGGCAACGCGAGCAAAATAGACGCGATGAACGAAAATGAAAATCGACATAGAGGATCTGGTATAGTTGGAACAGTGCTGTTTCACCTAATACTTATACTCATACTTTGCTATTCGCATTTGAGAGCAGTGCCAGTAGAAGAAGAGGCTTTGCTTGTGGACTATAGTCAGCCAGTGGCTGGCGGTGGCGGTGGTGGAGCGCCTGCTGCTCCTGCACAAACCACATCGCCTACTCCGGTTGAGACGCCTGCTGCTCCGCCTGCCAAGCAGGCCAATCTTTATGACGGACAAACTAAAGAAACTCAAGACTTTGAAGAGGCTGCAGCATTAGCCGAGGCAAAGAAACGCGAACAAGAGAAAGCGCGTGCTGCTAAAGAGGCTGCCGACAAAGCTGCTGCAGAGGCTCGCGCAAAGGCAGAAGCAGAAGCTAAGGCAAGAGCCGAGGCCGAAGCAAAAGCAAAAGCTGAGGCAGAGGCAAAAGCAAAGGCCGAAGCTAAGGCTCGCGAAGAAGCCCAAAAAACAGCTAATGCTAAAAATGCTATGAGTGCCTTTGGCAAATCGGGGTCTGGCTCAGCAAATACAAGTGGTTCGGGCTCTGGTCAAGGTAATCTTACTGGTTCTGGCAATGGAAATGGTAACGGCAGTGGCAGTGGCAGCAATGGCGGTAATTCATGGGGATTGGCTGGTCGTTCGCTTGTTGGTAATTTGCCTAAGCCAACATATAATAGTCAAGAAACAGGAACAGTAGTAGTAGAAATTACGGTAGATAAAACAGGTGCCGTGGTAGCTGCAAAAGTCATAAGTAAAGGAACCACGGTTCAAAGTTCATATTTATGGGCTCAAGCCGAATCGGCAGCAAAGAAAGCAAAATTCAATGCTGACGCTAAGGCCAATGCGCTACAGAAAGGCACTATCACATATCACTTTACGCTTAAGTAGCCCCAATTAAATGAATTTGCAAAGCATAGCTATAATAGCCACGTGTGTGCTGTCGCCGCTTGTGATAATGTGGCTGACTTATCGGTTCAAAATTCTTCGTCAAATAGGCAATATCATACTTGCATACGCCATAGGGTGTTTGCTTGGTTTGTTTGGTCTTATACCCAACACCCCAGAGGTGCACGAACTGCAGTCGCAAATAGCAGCCTATGCAGTGCCATTCGCCATACCATTGATGCTCTATTCGAGCAACGTGAAGGCATGGGCTCATCTGGCGCCCAACTTTGCCAAGTCCCTCATTGCTGGACTTGTGGCTTGTGTGGCCGCGGTGGTTATTGGGTTCTTTATATTCAAAGGCAACGATGCCGATCGATTTGCTAAGATTGGTGGTATGCTAACAGGTTTATACACAGGCGGTACAACCAATATAGCATCGATAAAAGTTGCGCTTGGCGTAGATAACGCTACCTACTTGATGGTGCATACGTATAGCATTGTGGTGAGTGCACTCTATTTATTGCTAATAGTGGTGTTCGGCAAGCGAATTTTTGGATTGATATTGCGACCATTCAATGCTATCGATGCCGAAGAGGTGGCCAAGAACGAAGATGCCGACCAAGATGTAAGCACGCACGACGACGAACTCTTCAATGGCATTTTTCGCCGTGATATTCTACCGGGCGTCGGTCGTGCTATGTTGCTGACTATAGCCATAATAGCTATCGGCTTTACTACAAAATTTCTTCCCTTCGTCAGCGAAGATGCGTTTCAAGCAGTGTTTATACTAACAATATCGTTGTTGGCCATTGTGGCATCTTTTGTAAGACGCATACGTAGAATAAAACGCACATTTGAAGTAGGAACGTATTTTATACTCGTTTTTAGCGTGGCAGTGGCGTCGCAAGTGAGTGTGGATATGTTTGCGAATATGGATTATTCATTTATGCTATATACGTTGGTGGTAACGATGGGCGCGTTGGTTATGCACGTCATATTCAACAAGTTGATGCGTGTTGACGTCGATACCACGCTTGTGACATCAATATCGCTGATATGTTCGCCACCTTTTGTGCCAGTTATGGCTGGAGCGCTTGGTAATAGAGCCGTCATTGGCCCTGGCATAGCCGTTGGACTAATTGGTTATGCTATAGGTACATACATAGGATTTGCTGCGGCAATGTTGCTGATAGCGTTGGCGTAAATATATTTATACATACTATCACCTAAATCAACGAATGAAACCGAATTAGACGTTGAAAATTCGTTCGATTGGAAGGTAAAGGTTGTTACGAATTGAACGAATATTTTTTAGTATAAATTCGTTTAACTCGCTGATATAAAGAAACTCATTTCTATGGACGAAAAATCTCCTTCTCAGCGTCTCTACGAAGAGATAACAGCTACCATAAGCAGTAAAGGTGGTGAGCAGCAAATAATAGAGAAACTCTGCAATTTGTTGAATGCCTACTGCGGCAGTAGTTCGATGCGTATAAGTTTCGATGGTATGTGGTTTTGCTCCACCAATTTTGCCAAAACCGACAATTGGCGTAAGCGCGTCGAGAGGGTCGACAATGTGTTTGAATATTACTATGCCGACGATGAGTCGCGCTACGATGAAGTTAGCGCCGATGGCTCGCTCGATATAGCTACACAGCTTGTTAT
Organism: Bacteroidales bacterium; assembly: GCA_015061285.1. Classification (GTDB taxonomy): domain Bacteria; phylum Bacteroidota; class Bacteroidia; order Bacteroidales; family Marinilabiliaceae; genus W3P20-009. The sequence goes on from SUWW01000003.1 coordinate 91,097, forward strand.
GAGCTATTTGAGTGGCGAATTGCTACGTCGACTTAGCTACATACACCGCGAGCGCAAGAAAGAGCTTGCTGCCATCAACCACATAACCAGCATAACCAATCGTGGGCTTTCTATCAGCGAGACTCTCAGTCGCATAGCCCAATCGATGCCTCTTTCGTGGCAATATCCAGATTCTACACGCGTTCGCATCTCGTTTGAGGGCAAAGATTATCTCAGCACCGATTTTGCTGAAAGTCGTTGGATGCAAAAGGAGTCGTTTGTCACACTCGACGACAAAAAGGGTGTGATACAAGTCTATTATGTTGACGAACACCCTACGGAATTCGATGGCCCATTTCTCAAAGAAGAGTGTCAGCTCATTAGCAACATTGCCAAGATGGTGTGTGGCTACATAAATAATTACAAAGGCCGCGAGATTTATAATAATATTCACCATGCTACAGTGGTGTCGAATGGTGTGACGGAGGACTTCCGCAAGACGCTCACGCGCACCAAGCAGCCACTGCAATTGTTCTTCAATAAGCAGATTATCGAGAAATATGTATACCTCGATATGATGAAGTACAAGGTGAAGAACATTCTCTTTGTGGCTACTCTCTACGATGCTTTCATACTCGAAAACGATGACTCGTTTTTTGAGCAATTTATGGGTGAAATATACCAGTACAGCCTCTTTTCGTTGCCGCGCATCACGGGTGTAACCACATCGACTGAAGCACTCGAACTGATGAAGAGCACACATTTCGATCTCGCCATACTTATGGTAGGTCTCGATGTAGATGCTACGGTGAAACTTAGTGCCGACATAAAAGAGCAACAAGCGGAAATGCCTGTATATCTGCTGCTTAATCAGACGAATAATGTTAAGTATTTTGAGCAGTTGGCAGCCTCAACGCCGTCAATTGACAAGTTGTTTGTTTGGAGTGGCAACTCGCAGATACTATTCTCAATAGTTAAGAGCATAGAGGATAATGCAAATGTCGAGAATGATACGAAGATTGGTCTCGTGCGAGTGATTTTGCTTGTTGAAGATTCGCCAATCTACTATTCAAAATATCTACAAATACTCTTCTCGGAAGTCTTTTCGCAAATTCAGCAACTTATTGTAGATGAGCGTAATGAGATAAATAAAATATCCAAGATGCGTCAGCGTCCGAAGATTCTTCATGCGCGCAACTACGAAGACGCTATGTACATATTCGAGAAGTATAAAGACTTCCTCCTTTGCGTGATTTCCGATGTAGAGTTTGAGCGTAATGGCACTGTGAGCACGCGTGCCGGCATCGACTTGGTTAGCTACATGCTTAGTCAGATGCCGCAATTGCCAGCCGTGCTTCAGACTGCCGACTTGAGCAATGCCTCGGAAGCAGAGCGCCTTGGCGTGCCGTTGCTCAATAAGCATAGCGACAATTTGCAGAGCGAACTCATTTCGTTCCTTACCAGCCGTCTCGGATTTGGCGATTTCTATTTCCGCAATCACAACGGTACAGCGCTTGCACAAGCTAAAACGTTGAAGGAGTTTGGTACTGTTTTTCGCAATTTGCCGAAGGAATTTTTGTATGAATATGGCAAAGACCATCGCATTTCGTCGTGGCTGATGTCGCGAGGCGAAATACCACTTGCTCGAGCTGTGTTCCCCATAGTCAGCGATGATTATCCCGATCTTGAGGACTACCGCACAGCGATGCTCAACGAACTCACCAAACATACTGCCAATAGGCGAAGAGGTAAACGCATCGTATACGACGAGATAGACGTACCCGATGAGAAAAATATCATCACGCTTGCTGCTGGTTCGCTTGGCGGCAAGGGGCGTGGCTTGGCATTCATCAATACACTCATTCAGAATATCGACACCACAGAGTTCGACGCTGAACTCAACATTCGCATACCTATCACAGCTGTTATAGGCACCGAAGAGTTTGTGCAATTTATGGAGCGAGGCAATTTATGGATACGCGTGAACGATGGTACTAAGTATGAAGAATTGCGCCGACTCTTTGCCAAAGTGCCACTGTCGGAGATACTGATGAAACGCATCACACGATTTGCCGAGCAGATACATAAACCCATAGCTGTGCGTTCGTCGAGTTTGTCGGAAGATTCTATGAATCAGCCTTTTGCTGGAGTTTTTGATACATACATAGTTCCCAACAACAAGCCAAACATTAACGACAATGTAGCCGACATAGCCACAGCCATAAAAATGGTGTACGTATCTATATATAGCGAGACGTCGCGAGGCTATTTCCAAACCATTCGCCGAAATGTAGATGAAGAGAAGATGGCAGTGGTGCTACAAGTGCTTGTGGGTAGCCAACACGAAGACTATTTCTATCCGCACGTGGCAGGCACAGCTCAGAGCTACAACTATTACCCAGTGGCACACATGCAACCCGATGAAGGCTTTGCTGTAGCGGGCTTCGGACTTGGATATTATGTGGTAGGTGGTAGCAAGGCTTATCGATTCTCGCCTGCTTGGCCCAAAATAGACATCTCGTCAACGGCTGATGCTGTAAAGAATACGCAAGTAGAATTTCTTGCACTCGACCTAAAAAAGAACAACATCGACTATGTGGCTGATGGCGAGCATGCACCACTTGCTACGCTCGACATATCGGAGGCCGAGCATCATGGCACATTGAAGCATTGCGCTTCGGTATACAATCCGCAAAACGACACCATCGAGCCAGGCTTGAGTAGCTATGGACCTCGTATTGTCAATTTTGCCAATATACTTAAATATGATTATGTGCCACTTGCCAAAGTGCTATCTATGTTGCTGACTATCACCAAAGAAGCTATGGGCTCGCCCGTAGAACTTGAATGGGCCGTCGACCTCAATCCTGCCGAAAACGGGCTGCCGAGTTTCTATCTCTTACAGATGAAGCCTATCATCACAGAATTGCAAAATAGTTCGGTGGAAATTGGCGAAGTAGATAGAGAAAAAGCTATTCTGTACACCACGCAGAGCCTTGGCAATGGCGATGTGAAAAATATTACGGATATTATTTATGCCGACCCAACTCTGTTCAACAAGATGGAGACTGAAGAGATGGCTCAAGAAATCGACTATCTGAACAGCAAAATGGCAAATAGCGACAGCAACTACATACTTATAGGTCCAGGGCGTTGGGGAACGCGCGACAAATTCATAGGCATTCCAGTGCAATGGTCGCAAATATCTAAGGCTAAGCTAATTGTGGAGATTAGTTTGCCAGGCTTCCCACTCGACTCGTCGCTGGGCTCGCACTTCTTCCACAATGTTACATCGATGAATATTGGTTATGCTTCGGTGCAAGAGTCGTCGGTGAGCGATTTTGTGAATTGGGATAACATCACCAAGATGCAACTCATAGAGCAAACGAAGCATTTCCGTCATGTGCGTTGCAAAGCTCCTTTGGTGCTGAAAATGAATGGAAAAGAGCGTAGGGCCATGGTGGCTTTCAGGTCTGATATTTGAAATGTTGTGATTTTTTGATAGCCGAAATTGTCATAAATGAGGATTGACAAAGGAGGGTAGTGCAGATACTTTTGCTGCCGTAAATAATAAATCAAAAAAAACAACGAAAAAATCAATGAAGACGAAACAATTCGCAGCTTTTCTATTTTTTGCTGCTGCTATGACAGCCTTTGTAGCTTGTGACAAAGACGATGATGCCCCAGTTGCCGAAACGCCAGATGTTGCTTCTGTTGCTACAGTTGTAGCTGGTGAGTACAATGGAACATTGAGCGCTAAGATTGAAAGTATGAGTTTGGATTGCGGTTCTGTCGACAATCAAACAATTACTATCACTGCTGCCGAAGATGGTACTATTGGTGTGGCTATACCAGCATTCACCTACGCTAAAATGGGTACTACAATTCCAGCTGCTACGCTTAATGGAATAGCTGTTGCTGCTGCCGAAGATGGTTCATACACCATAGGCGAAACAGAATTCTCGGAAACCGTCACTGTAGATGGGGCAGAGAAAACATATTCTGGTACGATGAGTGGCACAATATCGGCCAACAAAAAAGCTACCATTGTTTACGAGTTGAAATATGGCAAAATGCCGATGGCTATCACTTTCACGTTCGAAACTTCGGCTGAATAATTGCCTAATACCTTCAAAATCATGAATTAAACGTCAGTTTATCAGATAAAAGTTTTAGGTATAATAAAAAGAATGCACCTAATCTCGTTGGGGATTTGGGTGCATTCTGTTTTTATGTACATACATATACACATAGCTATGAATGTGTCTTTGAGAGCCAATAATTAGTCATTATTAAGTATTGCCGTGGCTAATTGGTGCCGATACTTTTGCCGCATCAATTAATAACTACAACGAAAATCAGATGAAAGTAAAATCTTTTATGGCAATGTTGCTTGCGGCAACATTTATTGTAAATCTCACTTCGTGCGATAACGACGATGATGATCCAGTTGTTGAAACTGCTACTACGGCCGATAAAGTGGCTGGCTCTTATTCTATCAATTATTCCCTTGCAACAGCTAAGTATTTCTCTAATATGTACACCGACGAGAGTGGCAATAGTGTAGTTCTCACTCAAGAAGGCGACACCACAGTTAGCGTTGCTTTTACATCGTCTACGTGGGGCACATTCGCTATCAACGCAGGTGTTTCGGTTGAAAATGGTGTTTATACCATATCGGGCGAAGGCACTGTAGAGATGGCTGGCATGAGCGGTACGAAATCTACCTACGAAGCTACTATCGAAGGTACGTTTGCCGATGGCGCATTTACGTCGCTCGTATTCACAGCTCCTTCTGTTATGGGTGGCACAGCTATTTCGGTTTTCACTGGTGAGGCTCCAGCTTATGCCATAGCAGGTAAATATGGCACTACATATTCACTCGCTTCGGCTACATATTTCAAGAATATGTACACCGACGAAAGCGACAACAATGTAGTTCTTGAGGCAATCTCTACCGACAGTGTAAGTGTAGCATATACATCGTCTACATGGGGCACATTCGCTATCAACGCAGGTGTTTCGGTTGAAAATGGTGTTTATACCATATCGGGCGAAGGCACTGTAGAGATGGCTGGCATGAGCGGTACGAAATCTACCTACGAAGCTACTATCGAAGGTACGTTTGCCGATGGCGCATTTACGTCGCTCGTATTCACAGCTCCTTCTGTTATGGGTGGCACAGCTATTTCGGTTTTCACTGGTGAGGCTCCAGCTTATGCCATAGCAGGTAAATATGGCACTACATATTCACTCGCTTCGGCTACATATTTCAAGAATATGTACACCGACGAAAGCGACAACAATGTAGTTCTTGAGGCAATCTCTACCGACAGTGTAAGTGTAGCATACACATCGTCTACATGGGGCACATTCGCTATCAATGCAGCTGTTTCGGTTGAAAATGGTGTTTATACCATATCGGGCGAAGGCACTGTAGAGATGTCGGGTCATGGCGAAGCAAAATCTTATGATGCAACAGTAGAAGGTACGTTTGCCGATGGCGCATTTACATCGCTTGTGTTCACAGCTCCATCGGTTATGGGTGGCACAACTATAACAGTTTATAATACCACAGCCGACGCAGCTTATAGCGTAGCTGGCTCATACACTGGTACGCTGAGCGCTTATCTTTCAGAATTGTCGATGGATGGTGGAAGTGCAGAAAATCAGACAGTGAAAATTGCATACGCCGAAGATGGTGTTGTGAGCGTTACTGTACCTTCGTTCACTTATGGCGGCGCAATGACTTTGCCATCTGCTACAATAACGGGCGTAACTGTAAAAGCCAACGAAGATGGCTCCTACACTCTTGGCGAATCGGAATTCTCGGAAACTGTTACAGTAGATGACGCAGAGAAAACCTATGCTGGTAAAATAAATGGTACTATCGCTGCCGATGGCTCAGCCGAAATTGTCTATGATGTTAACTATGGTGCAATGCCATTTACTATAACCTTCACATTCAAAACAGTAACAGAATAATCTATCATGACAAGCTACATACGCAGTAGACGTCTGATAGAAAACCTAACCATCACACTGGGAGTAGTTATGCTGCTTCCAGCTTGTGATGGTATTTTTGAAGACATCTACGACAATAACAAAACAACAACAGAGGAAAAACTTGTTGAAGGTCAGTTTACTGTAGATGCTACAAGCTACACGGCATGGCACTATCTCGACCTCGATGCAGACTCTATAAACTTCGTTACTTCAACAATAGAAAGCGAAGAAAACGAAACAGGCATTCCTGAAAATTGGACCATAGCTCTGCATCGCTACGATGTGAAGACAAATGGCGGCGCAGCTGTCGAAACAGACTATACCTCAATATCCGACCTTGAGGCAGCCATCGAAGCCGATCCCATGCTTCTCGAGTCGCTTAATTTCAGCGCCGATACCACTTCGGCAAGCAAGATTATTATAGATATGAGCCACATGATGGATGGCTATCTTATCTATCAGAATACGCATTACAATGCCATTATTGCTCGATGGCTCAACGTCGACACAAGCACTATGCCGCCTATCTATACTATGAGCCATAAGACATACATATTGCGCACTGCTGAAGGAAAATATTTCGCCCTTTACTTGGTTAATTATATGAACGAAAAATCGGTGAAAGGCAATATGACTGTGCAATATAAACAGTTGTCAATCGAGGAATGACGAATCAGATCTTCGTTCGCTGTACGTCATTATTATTCATATTACATTCATTATAGAAATCAGTGATTTACAATTATATACGTATCAAAAACTTGCTTGTGGCAATGTCGATAGTTAGTTGTCAGTTGACGATTGTTGCCCAAGAGCAAGATTCTACAGTCAACCGCGATCTCGAACAGGTTGTTGTTACGGCTACTCGTACGCCCAAAACTCTCAAAAGTGTACCAGTGGTTACACGATTGATAACCGAAGCCGACATAAAAAAAGTTGATGCTACCAATGTGCAAGACCTTCTCACTCAGGAACTTCCTGGATTGGAATTTACCTACTCAATGAATCAGCAAACAAGCATCAATCTCTCTGGTTTTGGTGGCAATTCGGTGCTGTTTCTTGTTGATGGTGAGCGACTTGCCGGCGAAACACTCGACAATGTAGATTACACTCGTCTCAACCTCGACAATGTGGGCAGAATAGAGATAGTGAAGGGTGCTGCATCGACGCTCTATGGCTCAAATGCTGTGGGCGGTGTGGTAAATATCATGACGCGAACCTCGTCGGAGCCATGGACACTTAATCTCAATGCTCGCTATGGTAAGCACAATGAGTGGCGCCATGGATTGTCAACTTCGTTTTGTGTTGGCAAGTTCAACAACTCTCTCAATGCGCAACATACCGCAATCGATCGTGTGCACCTCTCCGATAATTCTGAATCGAGCATATCAAATATTTATGCTTATCATACGTGGAATGTGAAAGATAAACTTGTGTTCGCGCCAACTGACGTGCTGAAGTTCACTGGGCGTGTGGGCTATTTCTTTCGCGAACGTGAGAGCTCCGAAACAAGCCATGACCGCTATCGCGACTATTCGGCAGGACTGAAAAGCGATTGGAACATAAGCGACAATACTGATCTCACCATTGCATATAGCTTCGATCAATATGACAAAAGCGACTATGCCACACTTAGCAATATGGACATTCGCGACTATAGCAATGTGCAGAATATTACACGTGCCGTACTTAACCAAAAAATTGGCAAAAATACACTCACCTTTGGTGCCGACTATATGCGCGACTATCTGATGTCATACCAATTTGAGAATAACGATAGCAAAAAACAACACACCATCGATGCTTTCGGACAATTCGATTGGCAAGCTGCCGACCATTGTTCGCTCCTCATGGGCATTCGCTACGACCATTTCTCCGAAGCCGATGCCAATAGCGTTACGGGTAAATTGGCAGCTATGTATAATACTAAATATTGCTCGCTACGCCTCAACTATGCTGGCGGTTTCCGTGCTCCGACGCTCAAAGAGATGTATATGAAGTTTGATATGGCTTCGATATTTATGATTTATGGCAACGAAGACCTCAAGCCAGAGCGTAGCCACAACTTCTCGTTTGCCATAGAGCATGCCAAAAACCTATCCAATTGGCGCTACAACATCGTAGCTACGGCATACTATAACCTTGTATCTAATCGCATATCTACGGCTTGGAACCAAAGTCTCAATGGTATGCGCTACATCAATATGGCAGACTTGCAAGTGATTGGCGCCGATGTGTGTTGCTACATAAAAACCGATTGCGGACTTGGACTAAAAGGTGCGTATGCCTATACTCATGAACATATCAAAAAAGGCGAACCCGAGACTTCGAGCACCCGTCCACACACCGTCACAGCTCGCTTCGACTACGACCATCAGTGGAAAAACTACGGATTCAACGTGGCTCTCAGCGGACGTTTCCTTTCATCGGTTACCGTTGATGAATATACTTCGGTAACCGATTATACATCAACATCTTCAGTCGATTATGATGGCTATACCATTTGGAAACTAACTCTACTTCAGCGCATTTGGAAGGGAATAAATCTGACCTTTGCCGTCGATAATATATTTAACTATACGCCAAAGGTTTACTATAGTAACTCTCCATCAACCACTGGTGCAACTTGTAGTGTAGGACTCTCAGTCGATGTTGAAAAGTTATTCAATTAATCATATATACATATGAAAAAGAGATTAATACTTATAGCGCTGAGCGTAATAGGCTTAGTAGTAATATGTTGGGTGTATACGTCGTTTTTGAGTCGCACTCGTATTGCTTTCATCAACTATCAGCCTTCGCAGCTTGGCGAAATTGCCCATGCCAACAACACTTGGTTCATCGACATTCGTGAACTCTCGCCGCAAAATATTGATGAGGTAGCGAAAAACGACATGGTGTTTGTCAATGCCATGGGATTGCATATTACCGAACAGCAGCGTGAAGAGCTACAAAAGGCAGCTAAAAATGGTCTGCCTATATTGTCGACGGCTGTCACCAATCCGGCCAACGACATCAACAATCTTTTCGACGATGCTGATATTCTGAAAGCATATCTTGCTGCTGGCGGTCGTCACAACTATCATTCTATGCTTAGTTATGTGCGTAAGTATATCGATGGAAAAATAATTGCAGCCGAAGAGCCCGATTCGGTTATCGATGCTCCTGAGTATGATATATATCACCCCGACATCGAAGATGCTTCGAATGAGGAACTTGGCTTCAATTCTGTAGCTGACTACGAACAGTTTCTGAAACACAATAATTTGTGGAACGAAGTGGCTCCGCGCATTGTTATCACTGGGTTGCTTGGCAATGGTGCCGATCTCGTGTCGGCTTTTGAGCGTGCTGGCGATATGGCATATTACATACCGTCGCTTCGAAACTATATTGCCAATGGTCGCCTCGACTCCATCAAGCCTGATGCTATTGTTAATATGGCGCATGGTCGTATGGGCGACTATGTTGTTGAGTATCTGCAAAAAAACAACATTCCGCTTTTTGTCCCTCTCAATGTAAATCAACTTGCCGACGATTGGGAGATCGACAAGCAAGGTATGCTTGGCGGATTCTTGTCGCAGAGTGTGGTCACGCCCGAAATTGATGGCGCAATACGCCCATATGCACTATTTGCCAACTATCTTAATGCCGACAATATTCAAGAAAATCACACCATTCGTGGACGAGCTGATGGGTTTGTGTCGACTGTAGAAAACCATGTCGCGCTCAAACGTCTTGTCAACAAGCAGAAGCGTGTGGCTATATATTACTTCAAAGGCCCTGGACAAAATGCACTGACAGCGAGTGGCTTGGAGGTGATTCCGTCGTTGTATAATTTCTTGCGCCATTTGCAATCTGAAGGATACAACGTGGCCGGATTGCCCGATTCGCCTAAGAAGTTAGCTGATATGATACAGCAGCGAGGCTCCGTATTTGGTACGTATGCAGAAGGCCGTCAAGCCGAGTTTGTGGCATCGGGTTATGGACAAATAGTCAATAGAAATGAGTTCGAAAAATGGACCGACAATTGTCTGACGAAGCAACAGCGAACCGAGCTACAAGCCGCTAATGGCGATTTTCCTGGTAGCTATCTTGCTTCCGACAATGGAGATCTCGTTTTGCCTTGCATAGTGTTTGGCAACATAGCTCTTATGCCGCAACTGCCTGCTGGTGGTGGCGACGATAGTTTCAGCATGGTGCATGGCACAAATGCGGCTCCTCCATATCCATACGTAGCGGAATACTTATGGGCACAAAATGCTTTCCAAGCTGATGCTATCGTGCATTTCGGCACGCATGGTAGTTTGGAGTATACTCCACGCAAACAAAATGCGCTTGGAAGCAACGATTGGCCAGTAACGCTTATTGGCAATCTTCCTCATATTTATATGTACACAATAGGCAATGTCGGCGAAGCTCTGATTGCAAAACGTCGTTCGTATGCCGAGATTGTAAGCTATCTCACTGCGCCTTTTTGCGAAAGCGAGCTTACTTCTACTTATAACGCGCTGAATGCCGCTATCGATAAGTATAATCGACTTCCCGAAAATGCTTCCGAAAAGCAACGTGCAGCACTCGCCGATGAGGTCAAGCACATAACTTGCCAGTTGCAACTCGACAAAGACTTGCGCATCGAAAGCAAAAACTACACAGCTGCCGACATAAGTCGTATCGAAGATTTCGCTGCCGAACTCATAAGTGAGAAGATGCAAGGCTCGCTCTATGTGCTTGGTGAGCCATATTCGCCTGCCGATCAGCGTTCTACGGTGGTGGCTATGGCTGCCGATGCCATAGCTTATAGCTATTTCAATTTGCAAGTTGTGGCTGGCTTACAGAATAAAGATTTTGTAAAAAAACGCCGCGCTTTCGATGCTAAATATCTCGCTCCTGCTAAACGTTATGTTGCCGATGTAATGAATGGAAAGTTGTCGGCAGATAAACTTTTGAATATTTATGGTATAACGATGGCCGATTTGGCGATAGCGCATAAGACCGATAGTATATTGAAAGCTCCTGCCCGTATGCAAGCCATGATGATGAGTGCCGCCGGAAGTAGCAAAAATGCTTCGGGTGCTGCGGTGATGATGGGCGGTCAATCATCGTCGAATGGTGCCAAAAAAGGTTCATCGATGTCGGCTGCTATGCATGCCAAGATGAAAAAAATGGCGCGTGGCATGTCGCCCGAAGAGATGCTCGCAAAAGCCAAAGAGATGGGTGCTCCTCCCGAAGCTCTCGAAAAAATGCGCGCCAAGATTACTGGCAAGTCCGATGGTGGTAGTGCTATGAAGATGTCGCGCCCTAAGGTGCAATTATCACAGTCGGCTAAGGATTCGGCTCGTGCTATCCTCGAGTTGGAACATTCGATAGCTAATATCGATAATTATGTTAATGCGCTGATATATAGTACAAAAAACGAACTTAGCTCTGCGTCGAATGCGTTGAATGGTGGATATGTGTCGCCTCAACCTGGTGGCGATCCTATTGCCAATCAAAACGTATTGCCTACTGGCCGTAATATGTATGGTATAAATGCTGATGCCACGCCATCGGAGTCAGCATGGCAGACTGGAGTAGAATTGGCTCAAGCCACTATCGATTCTTATCGCGCTGCGCATAATGGCAACTATCCTCATAAAGTGAGCTATACATTGTGGAGTGGAGAATTTATCGAGACTCAAGGCGCCACCATTGCTCAAATTCTGTATATGCTCGGCGTAGAGCCCATTCGCGACTTCTTTGGCAGAGTAAACGACCTACGTCTTATTCCATCGGCCGAACTTGGGCGTCCGCGTATCGATGTAGCAGTACAAACCTCTGGCCAATTGCGCGATTTGGCGGCGTCGCGTCTGTTCCTCATAAATAGAGCTGTAAGCATGGCTGCCGAGGCCAACGATAGTTCGCTCAATTCCAATTATGTGGCCGAAGGTATGGTCGAAGCCGAGAAATATCTCACCGATAAAGGAGTGCCGCCTCTCGAAGCTCGTCAGGTGGCTCGTCATCGTGTGTTTGGTGCTCAAGGTGGAGGCTATGGCACTGGCATTCAGGCAATGGTGGAAAAGAGTGATGCTTGGAGTTCAGCAAACGATATTGCCACAACTTATCTCGATAACATGAATGCATTCTATGGTTCGCAAGATGAATGGGAGCAAGTGAATAAATACGCTTTCGAAGCGGCTCTCACGCATACCGATGCCATTGTGCAACCACGCCAGAGCAACACTTGGGGCGCACTTAGCCTCGATCATGTATATGAATTTATGGGAGGCATGAGTGCTGCTGTGCAACACGTAACAGGTTCTACGCCAGAAGCCTATTTCTCCGACTACCGTAATCGCAATCATGCTCGTGTGCAGTCGCTCACCGATGCCATTGGCGTAGAGAGTCGTGCTTCTCTGCTTAATCCTGCGTACATTCAGCGACGCATGAAGGGTGGGGCTTCGTCGGCCGACGAGATTGCCGAAATGGTCACCAACACCTTCGGTTGGAATGCACTACGTCCCGAAGCCATCGACAATTCTCTCTGGGATAGAATCTACGATACCTATGTGAAAGACCAGTATAATTTGGGTGTGCGTCAATATTTCGAGCGTGAAAATCCTTCGGCTTTGCAAGAAATTTCGGCTGTGATGCTCGAGAGTGCGCGAAAACAAATGTGGAATGCTTCGCGTGAGCAGATTGCTGAGTTGGCAAAATTGCATACCGAACTCGTAAATACATACAATCCAAGTTGTTCTGGCTTTGTGTGCAACAATGCTAAGTTGCGCGATTTCATCTCTAATATTGAGACCGACAAAACGCAAGTGTCCGATTATCAGCAGCATATAAACGCCATTCGTAGCACTACTACAGCTTCTAACGATAATGCCACTACTCTCAAAAAGGAAAGCTTCAACGCTCAGCAGCAGACCGAAATAAACGAGGTTTCGCCCTTGTTTATTGTGGTGTTAGTGGTTGTCTTTGTCATAATTGTTTTGATTATCGTTCGCCGTCAGCGCAGAGAGTGAGAGGTATGACTGTGCTTATACTTATAATATTGACAATAAGCCTATTGCTGTATCTATTTCGCCTTTCGCTTTGTGGGTGGATATATATGGCTTCCTATTCGCTATTATCGGCATTGATGGTAGGCTTAGCTTGGCGCTGGGCAGCAAGTCAGAGTGGCCCGCAAGTGTTGGCACTACTTGGCAATGCCAGCGAAATGCTCAATGTGGCTGTGCTATTGAATGTTGAAGTGATTGTGCATTTGACGTTTTGCATACTTAGTGCACAAAGGAAAAACTTTACTCGTCTGCAAAACATTGTTTTTCAGATAGTAAGGTTTATTCCTGGTCTCTTTGTCTTCTTGTCTTTCATAGCGCTCGAAGTCTATGCCATGGTGTCGAATCCAGGAATCGACTTTCAAAAAATAGCTTGGCTTATGGCCATTGCCATATTTATAATTACCCCCATTGCCACTGTTGGCTTGCGCTACCTTTTCCCCGAAAAAGAGTTGCGCCTTGAGGTGATATTTCACATAGCTATAATGATGATGCTTATGGGAGTGATAGCCACGGTAAATGGTAGAACTGCGGCTGTAGCAATCGACAATACTGATGTCGTCTCTTCACTTAGTGTAGCTGCTCTGCTTATGCTTGGCATTGCAGTTGGAGTATTGAATTTTTACATAAAGAAAAAAGCTAATAACAAAAATAACCAATGAGCTATATATCAAACGTTTTGTACTGGATTTCAACAGGTCTGCTTGTGCCTGTTGTACTTATGCTAATTCTGTTTTTCTTGCGTTCGCTACTACTTATAGGCAACTTCTTTGGACAATATGTAGCAATGCATAAAACACAAAAAGAAATCTCCCCAATATTGTCATCGGTCGACACTGCTAATGTGTTGGAACTCAATAGTAAATTGCCTGCAAAGAGTTCTATGCCTATGATAAATACGGCTAAAACAATTATTGCTCATGCCGATAGCGAAGCACGAATAGAACTTGAATTGGCAAAGTTTGAAGATGCAGCCGAAAGCGAGATGTCGTCGGCCAAAACACTTGGCAAAATGGCTCCTATGCTTGGTCTTATGGGCACTCTTATACCCATGGGGCCTGCACTTGTAGGACTCTCGGCTGGCGATATGGCTTCGATGGCCTATAATATGCAAGTGGCTTTCGCCACAACGGTTGTAGGACTTTTCTCGGCTGCCATTGGTGTTGTCATTCTTCAAGTGAAGCGCCGCTGGTTCAAACGCGACTTGGCTAATCTGCAGTTTATTGCCGATGTAATTGCTGAGCGTAAGAATATGGAGGGTATACAATGAAACGCTTTCGTCGTCGTGTGCACTTTTCCGACTCTGAAGAAGATGTCGATCCAATGTCGACAGTGAGTAATCTGTTCGATGCTGCAATGGTTTTTGCTGTTGCTCTCATGGTGGCAATAGTTACGCATTTCAATATGCAGGAGATGTTTTCTAAAGAAGATTTTACGGTAGTAAAAAATCCTGGTGCCGATAATATGGAGATAATCACCAAAAAAGGAGAAACCATCGAGCGCTACACGCCATCGGAGAGTCAAGATTCGCAAGCATCGCGTGGCAAACGAGTAGGTGTTGCCTATCAACTTGAAAATGGCGAGATTATCTATGTGCCTGAGTGATAGTATCTTCTTCTGGCGTAGGTAATTGTGAAATGAACCAAAACGATTGTATTTATAAATGTGAAATAGTGTTACTTTTGCACCAGTTTATTGTTCTCGCATTATATGGATCAAGGGAATCTTAGTTATTTAGCACAACGTAAAGTAATCGGCTTTTTGGGCATACTATTGCCAATCTTATCAGTATTGACTTCATATCCAGCACATTGGTTCGATGGCTGGTGGTATAGCATCTCTATCACCTACTATCAGTCGCCAGTGATGGCTATTGTGTTGGGCATCGTGTCGTTGTTTTTGTTTACATACAAAGGTTACGACATGGCAGATAAAATCATTAACCGAGTGTCGGCGTTAGCTGCAATATCAGTGGTGATTTTCCCATGCTATCCTTCGTTCAACGATAGCCCATCGACGTTTGTTATAATATATGAGAAGGTTGGAATATTTCAACTTGAGCCGCATCAGAGCGAGATATTCCACATAATTTCGGCAAGTGCATTGTTCCTATCCTTTGCATTAAACCTGATTATAAACTTTGCCAAATGCAATTCCAAAGCGCAGAAAATCTACTATCGCATTTCTGGTTCGTTGATTATAGTTCTGCTGGTTGCAATAATTATGCTCAATCGTTATGCACCGCAGTATGTGATTTTTGATGAGTTTGGCATCCTCTTTTTGTTTGGCTTAGCTTGGCTCGTGAAAGGTAAAACGTTTCAAAACGAAAAGTCAAAAACTGTTGCGTTTTAGAGTAGTATAAGTGGGCGCAATGTCGATAAAATGGCGGTTCTGAGTAAATGTGACGTAAATTATTTTACAAAAATTTATATTTGCCGAAGCGAATCCATGACTAATAAGCATGTCGGTTCGTAGTAACTACAAAAACCAAAAATATATGTCACAAAGATTTATCCTCAATGAAGTTTCGTACTTCGGTGCGGGTTGCCGCAAAGAACTTCCAGGCGCTCTCCGTCGTCTAAACCTACACAAAGCCCTCGTTTGTTCCGATAAAGGTCTTATAAAAGTTGGTACCACCAAAATGGTTACCGATGTGCTCGATGAAGCTAAAATACCATACGAGATATATAGCGAGATAAAGCCAAACCCAACCGTAACTAATGTAAAACAAGGTGTTGAAGCATTCAAAAAATCTGGCGCCGACTGCATCATTGCCATTGGTGGTGGTTCGTCGATGGATACTGCAAAAGGTATCGGCATCGTATGCAACAACCCCGAATTTGCCGATGTTGTTTCGCTTGAAGGTTGCGCCGACACCAAACACAAATCGGTGCCCATCATAGCATTGCCAACTACGGCTGGTACTGGTGCCGAGGTTACTATCAACTACGTAATCATCGACGAAGAGAAGCAGAAGAAGATGGTCTGTGTCGATCCTAACGATATTCCTTGCGTTGCTATTGTCGACCCAGAACTTATGTATTCTTTGCCTAAAGGTCTCACCGCTGCTACTGGTATGGACGCTCTCACTCATGCCATCGAAGGCTATATCACCAAAGGCGCTTGGGTGATGAGTGATATGTATGAACTTCAGGCTATTAAGATGATAGCAGAGAACTTGCCTACCGCTGTTTTCGAACCTAAAAACCCTGTAGGTCGCGAAGCAATGGCGTTAGCTCAGTATATTGCAGCTCAAGCATTCTCTAACGTTGGCTTAGGTCTTGTGCATGGTATGGCTCACCCAATGGGTAGTTTGTTCGACATTCCTCATGGTGTGGCCAATGCGCTATTGTTGCCTACTATCATGGAATTCAATATGCCATGCTGCATCGAGAAATTTGGCGTTATTGCTCGTACTATGGGTGTCGATACCACTGGCATGACTAAGGAACAGGCTGCACAAGCTGCTTGCGACGCTGTCAAAGCGCTATCTATAAAAGTAGAGATACCTCAGCGTTTGTCGGATCTTGGCATCAAAGAGAGCGATATTGAAGCTCTTGCTGCTCAGGCTATTCAAGATGTTTGTACGCCGGGCAATCCTCGTGAAGTTACAATTGATGATATTAGAGCTTTATACAAAAAGGTTCTCTAATTATATTTGTAGCCGAATTTATACTTAGACGTTACTCTAATTATATAATACGTACAGAGAAATGCCGCAGATAGTCGTGATAGATTATCTGCGGCATTTGTTTTTTATGCGTATACAAGCAATGTTATTTACTTATGCTCTCTGAATATTTCGGAGAAATATAATTGCTTTAGAGCCTTTAGCGCATTGGCTTTGCGTTGTGTCAATGAATCGGGCAATGTGCTTAGTACGTATTCGGTGTTTATGGCTATTGTTTGGCTTAGCGAGTCGGCCAATAGGTCTTGTCCTGCTTTGAAATATTTAGCATTGCTAAGCGTGAGATTTGCCAATGTAGGCACAATGTCGGAGTGACTTCCCATGCGCGACGTGTCGGCTCTAACATCAATATTTTTAGGTATGTATATGTAAAGAGGCACAGAATAGCGCATGTATCTGTTTTTCTCATCGTTGGGCAGTATGAGTCGTATATTGTGGTCGCCTGTGATTGCTACAATCGTGTTTTGTGCTGCGGGCGAACTCTTCAGGCGAGTCATGAATCGCCCGAGTTCGTTGCTTTCATATTGGTATCCATGAAGATATGCTGTAGTTGAAGCATTGTCGGCAGCAAAGGCATCGTCGGGAGTGTTGTCTAAGTCGATACGTCCAAATTCATATCCATCGGGAAACTCAAATGGCGTGTGGCTTGTCGATGTCAGACATAACATGAATTTAGGTTTGTCGCTTGGCTCTTCAAGCATTTTGTTGACAGTCTTTAGCATGTCGCCATCGTATACGCCCCATGTTTGATTGCACTCTACATCGGGATATTTGTCGAGCATTTCATATTTTCCGTAGACATGGTCGAAACTTTGCTTTGGTAGCACGTCGATTAGGTTGCGCCACGATATTTCGATACCCGACACGAAGTATGTATCGTAGCCATTCTCTTTGAATAGTTTAGCTGTCGACGTAGGATAGCTTATGTTGCGATATGCCGATGTAAACATGTGCGGATATGCAGCACTTATGGTCATGTGTTCAACGGCATCGATAGTTCCATTGGTAGCCGAAAGAAAATGTCGAAAAAGTATATCCTCGTTGAGGTGCTTTCGCATTTCTCCAAGCAAATCCATGTCATAGAGAGCCTCGTAGTCTATTAGTCGATTGCTCCAACTTTCTGTAAGTATGATGATTATGTTCATCTTGGGCGCTTTGGGCGCATCGGAGGTAATATCGTAAAGAGCATCGGCTATGGCTATGTTTTGTGCGCTATCGTTAGGAATATTGAGCCATTCGGCAATAGCTTCATCTTTAGAACTAAAACCATTATCCGCAAGAATATCAGCGTCATTCTGAAGAGCGAATTGCTGCTTCTTTTCGCTCCAAGCCTTTTTCATCATAAATGTTGCATTGGGCACGCAAGCGTTGAGTGTCGACGATGGCGATACGTATATATCTTCGGCACGCAGAGGAAATGTGCCCAAATTTCCGCGAATGGCTATAGGTATGATTATTAGTCCTACTGCAATTGCTGCAATTTGTCGTGATTTGTTCTTGATGCTATTGAGCGTAATGTGCTTGTATACAATACTTATTAGCCAGCCAACTATTACCATAGCTAAAGCTATTTTGATAATTGGAGTGTCGTTCCATACGCCTTTTATAATGAGTATTGGCTCTTCGTCTAATAGGTCGAAAGTGACGATGTTGAAGTGCTCTGCGAAGTTGCCGAAGAAAACAATATCGGCTAATCCGAGAATAAACATCAGTGTGCCTATAATGGTTGTATACCAGCGATTTATGCTAAAGGTCCATTTGCCAGAGTTTATTACTGTAGCTACAATAGCGATTATGAATATTGGCAAAATGGCGTAAGCTGCAATCTGTGCATCAAAACGTATGGCATTCGCAATAGCTAAAGGAATGTGTTGGACGTTGTCGCTAAATAGGTTTACATCTGCAAATTTGAACGTAAATGCTATGCGAGCTATCATCTGAATAGCTATGAGAATTGCCATAGACATTAGTACGTTGAAAATGAGAGTGCCCGCCACGCACACTCTGCTGCTGGTATTTTTCATCTTGAAAAACGTAGTTTATTTCGGGCCGCAAAGATACAAAATGTGTGTGTTCACTTTGTCATTGGATACATTGCGTTAATTTTGCCGCGAGATTCTATGTGTAATAATATGAAGAGGTTTTTTTCTTTTTATCTATTCTCCGTTGTTGACTTTTTATTAGTATTATTTGTTGCGTTATTCATAACTAATAGTGCGTCTATTCTTGATGCGTGTGGATGGCTATATTTTTCAACTGCGAGCATATCGCAGTCAGCCATATTTGCGCTCGCTCCATTTATCGTTGCTTTATTATTCTATGTAGTAGGAATGAAGCGTGTTAGTTCAATAGTGCATATAGTGTTAGTAGCGCTCTTAATTTTCTTTCTATGTATTGATATAAAGATATTTTCCATATATCGCTTCCATATAAATGGCTTTGTAATGAATATGGTTATGGGGCCTAATGCCGAGCAGATTTTTTCGTTCGGAACTAAGATATATCTACAATTGGCATTGTCGCTTGTGGCTGTTGTCCTAATATGTCTTTTAGAGTGGTGGCTGGCTGGTAAGATGTGTAAATTGATTAATAGGCGAATATCCATAATTACGATAGTAGCGCTTATTGTATTTATGTTTACTTCTCAACTTACCCATGCTTATGGCGCTTTTGTGGCTCGTCCATCTGTGGTGAAAACTGCGCGACTCATTCCCTACAACTATCCATTGACAGCTCGTAGTCTGATGCGTTCGTTAGGGTTCACGCCTGCTGAGGTTACTTCTATTGAAAAATCTTCTGGCGATATACAATATCCACTGCACGATATTATATGTCACACCCCCGATTCTCTACCTAACATTGTAGTGATATTTATCGATGCATGGAGCAAGCGCTCTCTTACCGATGAGTGTATGCCTAATATTTTTAGCTATGCTCAGCACAATATCTATTATGCCAATCATCGTGCTTGTAGCAATGGTACGCGTAGTAGTATTTTTTCAACTTTTTTCTCTGTACCAGATATTTATTGGAAAGATTTTGAATCGTCTCATGTAAGTCCGCTTGTTATCGAGCGAATGTTGCAATTAGGGTATGATATGCGTTTCTATCCGAGCGCTACTTTGCGTAATCCACCTTTTTCGGATGTCGTGTTTTTCAACGTGCCAAATTTGCGCACCGAGACAGAAGGAGCTACAACTTTGGAACGCGATAAGCGCTTAGCTAACGATTTTATTGCTGATTTACCGCAAATGCAAAAGTCTTCTAACCCGTTCTTTGCATTTCTTTTCTTCGACTTAGCTCATAGCCCAGAATTGCCTCAAGAACTAACGACGAAATTTCAGCCATCGTGGACATTTGCCGATTACCCTGCTCTTAGCAATGATGCCGATCCTACTCCATTCTTAAATCTTTATCGCAATTGTTGTTACCAGATAGATTCCTTTGTCGGCGAAGTGCTTAAGCAAATTGAAGCCTACGATGATAATACTATAGTAATTATAAGCGGCGATCACGCTCAGGAGTTCAACGAAAACCATAAAAACTATTGGGGACACAATAGCAATTTTTCGCAATGGCAAATAGCCGTTCCTTTCATAATGCATACACCTCGCGACACTGCTCGTGTGGTGGAATATCGCACAACGCACTACGATGTTGTGCCTACGCTGATGAATAGGTATTTAGGTGTTGATAATACTATTTCTGATTATAGCGTTGGTTTGCCGCTCGATTCTACTGCTGATAGAGGATGGCACATTGTTGGGTCGGAACTCAACTTCGCTTTCATTGTCCAAGGTGACACTATTCTCGAAAAACTACCTGATAATAGTTTGCAAGTGTACGATCCCAATATGAATGAAGTTGATTCATACAATATCAACCCACAGAAATTCAATGAAGTCATCAACAAAATGAATCGCTATTATAAGCAATAGCTATTCTTCGGTGTTATCTCTTATGTTTGTGAGCTCTTGGTTGATTTCTTCTATCAAAGCCATCGTGCTATCGTCGGCAAATACGGAGTTTAATCCTTGCTCTTCTTGTGCTGGGTCGCCTGTGTATGGATCTCCCAATTCCCAGAACGTATGTTGAGGCTTTGCTTCGCCGCCCCAAGCCCAGAAGTTGCACCCTACAAAACGCCCACCGCGACGAGCTTGTAGTAGAATGGTGTTGAATATGCTGCGATAGTATTCGTCACGCAAGTGTGTTGAACTTGAGAGTGAGAACTGAAAACTATCTCGTGGAAAACCAAACTCTTCGAGCACTAATGGTTTATTGTACTTATCTGCAATCACAAGATGATCGTCGATGTACATACCAGTGTTTATCTTTGAGCGTTTTAGGTGGCTCTCGAGGCTGTCACTCTTTGCCCAACCCCAATTGTATGGCCAAATGTGTATGTTAAGATAGTCGATGTTTGGGTCGGAACTTAGTCTGTCGTATAGCATTATGTCGTCTTCGCAGCCAAAAATGCCTTCACTTCCAATAGAAATGAGGTGGTTCGAGTCGAGTTCCGCAATAAGTTTTGCCGTGTGCGAAATCCAATCTACGAATGCCTCTTTATTGCTATCGTCGAAGCAGCGAGGTTCGTTGCCAATTTGCCACGACATAATTGCTGGTTCTTGCGTGTACAATCTGTGTGTATATCTATTTGTGCGACCAAGAATATAGCGCACATGATTGTCGAAAAGTTGTTTTGCACTGTCTGATTTCATGTATTGCTTAACGTAGCGCATGTATTTAGGCCAACCATCTACACTCGGTATTGGGGCTTTGCCATATCCTGCCCATTGTAAATACACCGAATAACCGCCACTCCATTCCCACGAGTTATTTAGGTATAGTACGGCCTTCATATCTCGTTTGTCGAGTTCGTATATTAGGTAGTCGAGGCCATCGAGGAGTGTGTCGTTGTATACGCCAGGCTCATATTGTAGTGTCGGTCGTATGCGCGAAGGCAATCCAATCTCACCATCGCCGCCTACGAGAATTCGCAAGTTGTCAATGCCAATTTTTTGCATTAGGTCAAGTTCGTCTTCCAAGCGGTTGCGATCTCCGCCCTCTCCTTGCGATGCTAAAATGGCTCCATACCAAAAATTAGTACCTACGTAGTAGTAGTTTTTGCCATCTTTGATCAAATGACCATCGACAACGCTTATATATTTATTATTGCTCTGTATGTTGGTAGTGCTGTTTTGGCAACCTATTAGTATGCATACAACAAGCATACTTAGTAAAGAAAAGGCTTTCATGTTGTGAATCTTTACAAACAAATGTTAATAAGTGCAAATATAAATAAAACAAACAAAGTGACAAATCAATTGCAAATGATTGGCATTTAGTTTTTTTATATCGCGGTTGTCAATCGTCGCCCTCTTCCAAGAATTGCTTGAGCGCAGCTAAATATGTATCGCGCCAGCCTTCGGTTAAGTCCTCAAAATCTTCGTCGGGAATGTTGGTTTGCTCCACGTCTAATGTCGATTTTTCTGCTCCGTTGGCAAAAATCTTCATCGTCACGATTGATTTCTCAGTTTGTTCACCGAAATACCACTCTTGTTTCACCAATTTATTGGGTTCAAACTCCAAGTTTTGTCCGCAGATGTCGCCTTCCCAAAGTTCGAATTCGCTGCCCACTTCGGTCGACATTTTTGCTGGATAGCCAGTCCAAAGTTCCAGTGCGAAAGGGTTGGTTAGTGCTGAGTATACGTCTTCTGCCGAAGCTCCTAATTTTATGCGAGTCTTGAATGTCTTTGGCATTTTATTGATCTTTTTATTTCGCAAAAGTAATCATCGTGAGAGATACTTCACTTGATAAATATTCTTTGTATCTTGAGCGCATAAATATGATTTTTCTATGAGTACACAAGTAATGAATGAAGCAATTGCCAACTACTTCAGAACGCAACCTGTTGTGAAGGCATGGCTCTTTGGCTCGTTTGCGCGTGGTGAAGAGACTCCGCTCAGCGACGTAGATTTGCTTGTGCAGTACGACGAAGGAGGTATAAGTCTCTTGAAACATGCCGCTATGATATGCGAATTAGAGAAAATACTTGACCGCCCCGTTGATATTGTGGAAGACGGAACGCTCTTGCCTTTTGCTACAGATAGTGCAAATCGCGATAAAAAACTTATTTATGAGAGAAAACGTTAGAGATCGTAATCGTCTGGAACACATGATTGAAGCCATCGATTGTATTCTCGATTTTGCCGATGGTAAGACGAAAGGTGAGTTGGAGGCTGATAGACTGAGATATTTCGGTGTCATAAAAAATATTGAAATTATCGGTGAGGCAGCTTATAAATTGACGCGCGCTTTTTGTCGTAAATATTCTGATACACCTTGGGAGTTTATTGCTAAAATGCGCCATGTGTTGGTGCACGACTATTATCAAATCGACGCTTTGGAAGTGTGGAAAGTTATACGTGATGACATCCGACCTCTGCGTGAACAGATTGCTAAATATTTGGCTGAAGTAAATTGGTCAGAGTGGGAAAAAAATGAGGCTGTGATAGCAGAAAGCGCAACACAGAAAAGTCTCCGCCAAATGGCTATTCGTATGAAACAGCTTGGCTACGACATTGACGAGATTTGTAGAATAACGAGCTTGAAGAGAGATGATGTTGATGCCTTATAGCTAGGCTTTATTTGAACTGATTGGCATAAACACAAAAAGAGCGACCACTATAGTCGCTCTTTTATTAATTCCACTATTGAAATTCTCTACATTCAGTATCGATTCTGTTGCGTTGAAACTCGTTTTGCTCATTTATTCTGAACGGTCAAAGCATCTGTAAAGAGCATTTATAAGCCCTTCTGACTTCAATACAAATTGAACAGTATTGATATCAGTTTCAATCTCAATTGTTATGTCGCTTTTTTGCAACGCATGGATTAATGCGTCATTTTGTTCCCTATTTAAGTATAAAAAGCCTTTCTTGTCAATCGTCGGATTTGCCTTTACAATTACTTTGTTTCCTTTCTTTGCGACAAAGTAAACCTTGTCGCAAATCGCATACCAATTTGCATCATCGTCTCTACGAAAACGCATTATCTTGTCAGTAAAAACTCTTACTATCTCCCAACTTCTGTCCTTATAGTTTCCCATTGGCTCGCCTTTTAGAAAAACTAAAGGTTTGGCAGAATTCCATACAACAGAATCTGGTCGCAGATACCAACTACCAGTATAGAAAATACTATCCACCGCTCTCACTTTAGACTCCTTGGTTGCAAACTCTATATTGGTTATATCTTCACCATTCTTTGTCAGTTTATATTCTAAGAGATTAAACCTTACCGTTCCAGACCAGTTTTGTTCCTTGTAACGACGGCTTTTTTCATATCCAAGAACAAAAGCCTCACTGTCAGATGGGGCGTCAAAACGTTCGGAATAGTAAACTTCCCCATCCTCTACTTCCTCGTAGAGATAAATTGGTCCGTTTGTAGAATTGTCTACATTGTTGTCAACTCTATTGTCAACTTTGTTCACACAAGATGTTGTCAAAGCAACTAATAAAAATGGCACTAAAAGATTATAAGTCATAATGAGTTGTTTTTGGCCTATAGTAACTCCCGAGCCTAGAGAAATTGTATGTATAAAAAAGAAAAACGTGGGAATCTGAACTCATTGCTCATCCCGCGTATCAGGCTCTCGCATTGCCTTCCATCCAAGGATAAGCAATGCCGAAGCCCACGCTATATGTATATTGAAAGAATATCAAATACATACGTATGGACATCAACCATTGCCTTACCGTGCGGTGGTTTTAGAAGTTGCGAAGTTCTGTATGCCGCAGATAAGACGCTAAGTCAACGTCTTTCTATAAAAATATATGTTGTTCTTTCGTGCGGTTGGTGGCTCACAATGGAGTACTTCTGCACGAGAAAACTGAGCGAATGTAGTAAAATGAAACGGAAAACTCAATTGTATAACCACGGAATAGACGAAAAACACAAAACATTTTCTTTCGAGATTTCAGCTCTTTCTGTGGTTATAATCTTCAATTCTCAATTTTCAATTCTTAATTGAATTGATATGTATTAATATTGCAAAACGATAATTTGAAACGTTATTAGACCTTGTGGAACTAAAATGAAAGAAACGGCATCTAACGATTTATTTAGTACAAAAGTTGGCGCAATAGCAGCAGCGGCTGGTTCGGCGGTTGGTTTAGGAAATATTTGGCGATTTCCCTATGTGCTTGGCGAAAATGGTGGCGCAGCATTTCTGATTGTTTATATCATTTCTACAATATTGATAGCTATACCGGTGTTGCTCACGGAGTTTGTTATCGGGCGCAAAACAAATCTTCCTGTTAGTGGGGCATACAACTCTTTGGCTCCTGGCAAATGGTGGAATCAAATAGGCATCATTGGCGTTTTGTGCGCATTCATAATATTATCGTTCTACAACGTTGTGGCAGGTTGGACAATGTGCTACACCGTTCGATCGGCAACTGGCGCGCTGCAAGGCTTGTCCGAAGATGCTATTCAGCAGGCATTTGTGTCGCTTTCCGAAAATCCGTGGGAATGCCTTATTTGGATGGTTGTAACAATCGTAGCGAGCGCATTCATCGTATCGCGCGGAGTGAAACGTGGCATCGAATGGTCGAGCCGCATACTTATGCCTCTTCTTTTGCTACTTATAATAGTGGTATGTGTTCGTTCGCTGACACTCGATGGCGCATTGCAAGGCGTGAAATTTTTGCTTAGCCCCGATTTCTCTAAAATCACGCCTCAATCGATATTCGAGGCACTTGGTCAATCGTTCTTTTCGTTGAGTATAGGTATGGGCACCATGACAACCTACGGAGCATACATAAGTAAGAAACAAAATCTTACTTCGTGTGCTTTCAGTGTGGCGTTTGTCGATTTCGTGATAGCCTTCCTTGCTGCGCTTATGATTATGCCGTGTGCTTTTGCGTGTGGCATCAATCCAGGAAGCGGTCCAGGGTTGGTGTTCGTTACCTTGCCCAATATTTTCAATGCGATAATGTTCGGACAGGCAATATCGTTCGTATTCTTTTTGTTGCTTTTCATAGCTGCGCTTACATCATCGGTGTCGTTGCTCGAAGTTATTGTGGCCTATTTTATGAATGAGCACTCATTCTCTCGTCGGAAAGCGACGGTTGTTTCTGCTATATTGATAGGCATTTTTGGTACGCTCTGCGCATTTTCGAAAACCCTTTTCGGGCTCTTCGATAATTTCTCTGCAAATGTTATGCTACCTCTCGGAGCACTCTTCATCATACTCTTTGCTCCTCTAATATTAGGCAGAAGAGCTATGCGAAACGAACTTGAGGCGCATGGTGGCAAATGCAAGTTGTTTGGATTCTATTATGCACTTGTACGCTATGTGGTGCCTATCGCTATCGTGATAATATTTGCCAATTGCATATTATCGTGGATGGGTGTTAAGATGTTTGCGTAGGTTTTGTTATACATAAATATGAACATAGATTTATATCTGTGTTTTGAATTCGTACTTTGATAATTAACCACAGAAATCACAGATAGTTTTAGTGCTTTTCGTGGTTCTAAATTCGTAACTCGTAATTCATAATTTGTATATATATAGCTATGTGGCGTCAATACTTCACATTTACATATCGCGAAATATATGGCTACTTGTCGGTGCTCATATTTATGGTATTGATGCTGTTGGCAGTGAAGTGTGGCCGAGTGTTCGAGCGAGCACCAGAACCAATAACAGTAGTCGCCGATTCTGCTAAGACGCCAGCCGATCTTCGCGCTTTGGACACTTTACATATAAACAATGCAAATGCCACTCAACTGAGACGTTTTGGCTTTCGCAATTTTGAAGTAGTGAATATTATGCGCTATCGTGATATGGGTGGCATGTTCACCGATTTCTCCGATGTATGCGCTATTTATGGTATTGATACCATACTGCTTAAGGCTAAGAAAAATCTTATTGCATACGATGAATTCGATGGTGTAGGGCATCGCTACTCTCAGAAACGCTTGCGTAATAACTACTATTCAAGCCGCAAAGCTTTCGATAAAAAGGGACGCAATAATTATAAGTATGCCGATAAGAATGCTAAATCGGATTATAGAAAGCCAACAAAGCGAGTTCATCTCTATTATGCCGAGCCTGACAGCTTGGTAAAATATGGTGTGCCAGATTTTGTTATTGATACGCTTCTGAGTTTTCGCGAACGATATATAATAAAAGGTAGCACTACGGTCGATTCGCTTATGCAATGCACTTCGGAAAATGTTGCCGATTTCTTGCATCAGTATGTCACTAAGGCAAAAAATAAGCGTCCAGCATATACAGAAAAGCCCAAGCTTGAACTCAATACAGCTACTATCGAACAACTTGAAGCACTCAAATATCTTGGAATGCGCACCGCAGGAACGATATTCAACTATCGTTCTCAATTAGGCGGTTTCTACGATTTGTCGCAGCTTCACGATCTTAACAATAAGTACATTGATGAGAAGTTTGATCTCATTATTGCTCAACTGACGCTCGATACCACTAAGATAAAACGCATAAATATCAATAGCCATAAAGACCTTGCGCGCCTCAAAAAACATCCCTATATCAATAGTACACTCTTTGTTAACAGAGTCTCACGTAAGGCAGGATCCATTGACGAAACCTATTTTCGTGAAAGTCTGCTTAGCTTGAAAAATGTGGATGCACGAATAATTCATTATATAAAATTTGAGTAAATACATTTTTTGTGTTGGTCGTAACAAAAAAAATAGGTTACTTTGCGCCGCTTTTCAAAAATGAGATAACTATTTCGAAATAATAAAATTAAATCATGATTGTAGTACCTATCAAAGAAGGCGAAAACATCGAAAGAGCCTTGAAGAAATTCAAAAGAAAATTCGAGAAAACTGGCGTTATGCGTGAATTGAGAGATCGTCAAGCATATACGAAAGAATCTGTTGTTCGTCGCGATAAAATAGCTAAAGCTATTTATGTGCAGCAGATGCACAGAGACGAAGAGTAAGAATCGCTCTCATTGAATGAATAAAATCGACTCCTTACGCGTAGGGGTCGATTTTTTTCTTTTGTATATTTGGCTAAAAACGTTTGATAGTGGACTACTGTAGGCAATTTCTAAAGTATATGCAGTATGAAAAACGCTGCTCGCCGCTAACCGTTGTGGCCTACGAGAGCGATTTGAAACTCTTTACCCAATACATGCAAGAGCAAGGACTCGATAACGTCACTGAGGTTAAGGGAAAATTCATACGCCGTTGGGTTATGCATCTGCTGTCTTCTGGCATGTTGGCGCGAAGTGTAAATAGAAAAATCGCTACAATCAAGAGTTTTTATAAATACCTATGTCGTAAAGAGCTAATCGAACAAAATCCATCGCTGCTTGTAGGTAGTGTGAAAACGCCCAAGTTGCTACCTTATTTCCTTACGGCTCCAATGATGAAAGATATCCTCGATGTTGGCGATTATGATGACACATACGAAGGTGTGCGCGATAGAACCATAATTCAACTTTTTTATCTCACAGGTATGCGACTTTCAGAATTAGTAAATCTCACTGATAGTCAGATTGATTTGGGCTCTGGTGTGATAGTAGTCAACGGAAAAAGATCAAAACAACGAATAATTCCTACCACAAAACTTTTGAATTCGATACTTTATGAGTATCTTCAACGTAGAAATTCAGAGTTCGATATGACAACTGGCAATAATCCAGTTTTTCTTACTAAAAAAGGAGAATCTGTCTATCCGAAACTGATATATAGAATAGTACATAAACACATAGAATACGTATCGAAAATAAAGAAAAAAAGCCCTCACGTTTTGCGACATACATTTGCAACAGCGCTGCTAAATAATGGTGCAGATATAATGGCAATAAAAGAATTACTCGGACACTCGAGTTTAGCAGCTACACAGATATATGTACATAACGATTTCGAACAACTCAATAATATATATAAACAAGCTCATCCGTGGGCTTCAAAAATGGAGGATTAATTATGAAACTCAACATTCAATCGTTGCATTTCGATGCATCTGAACAACTCAAAGAATTCGCTCAAAGAAAAGTTGAAAAGTTGGAACACTTTTTCGATGGTATAATTTCAGCAGAAGTCGTGTTTAGTCTCGATAAGGCAGAAAACACCGAGAATAAGGTGACCAAAGTTTCGTTGCAAGTTCCAGGCGATGTCCTCGTATGTGAAAAACAATGTAAAACATTTGAAGAGGGTATTGATCTCGATTGTGACGCCCTTCGCAAACAACTTGAAAAATACAAAGACAAGAAGTAATATAAGGCGATAGCTATACGAAAGCCTCGATTTTGTGTAATAGCAAATCGAGGCTTTGCTTTCTTTGGAGAGTAGTGAAAGCTTAGTATCTTATGGTTTTATAAGATTTTTTTGCTAATTATTTTTTGGCTCGATTTGCTTTGTGTTGTAAAAGCTATACCTTTGTGACCGAAATTTTTGCGGGTGGACCATTGTGCCCGTTCGTGAAAAGAGTAAGATAATTATTAACATTTCTAATATCTAATTGTCAAATAATTCGAATTATGGCTAAGGAAACATTCCAAAGAACCAAGCCACACGTGAACATCGGTACTATTGGTCACGTGGATCATGGTAAAACTACTTTGACGGCAGCTATCACTACCGTTCTTGCTAAAAAAGGTCTCGCTGAACAGAAGGCTTTCGACTCTATTGATAATGCTCCTGAGGAAAAAGAGCGTGGTATTACCATTAATACTGCTCACGTTGAGTATGAGACTGAAAAACGTCACTATGCTCACGTTGACTGCCCGGGTCACGCCGACTATGTAAAGAACATGGTTACTGGTGCTGCTCAGATGGATGGTGCAATCCTCGTTTGTGCTGCAACCGATGGTCCTATGCCTCAAACTCGCGAGCACATTCTTCTCGCTCGTCAGGTAAACGTTCCTCGTATCGTTGTTTTCATGAACAAAGTTGATATGGTTGACGATCCTGAGCTTCTCGACCTCGTTGAGATGGAGCTTCGTGAACTTCTTACTTTCTATGACTTCGATGGTGATAACTCTCCAGTTATTCGCGGTTCTGCACTTGGCGCACTTAACGGCGAGCCACAGTGGGAAGAGAAAGTAATGGAACTTATGAACGCTGTTGACGAGTGGATTCCACTTCCTCCTCGTGAGACTGACAAACCATTCCTTATGCCTGTTGAGGACGTATTCACCATTACTGGTCGTGGTACTGTTGCAACTGGTCGTATCGAAACTGGTGTTGTTAAGGTTAACGACGAACTCCAGATTGTAGGTCTTGGTGCTGATGGTAAGAAGACTGTATGTACTGGTGTTGAGATGTTCCGTAAGATCCTTAACGAAGGTGAGGCTGGTGATAACGTAGGTCTTCTTCTTCGTGGTGTTGAGAAATCAGAAATCAAGAGAGGTATGGTACTTGCAAAACCAGGTACAATCACTCCTCACACCGTATTCAAAGCTCAAATCTACGTTTTGAAGAAAGAAGAAGGTGGTCGTCACACCCCATTCCGTAACAAATATCGTCCTCAGTTCTATCTCCGTACTCTTGATGTAACTGGCGAAATCGCTCTCCCAGAAGGTCAGGAAATGGTAATGCCAGGCGATCACGTTAACATTACTGTAACCCTTATCTCTCCAGTAGCTATCAACCAAGGTTTGCGTTTCGCAATCCGCGAAGGTGGTCACACCGTAGGTGCTGGTCAAGTTACTGATATTGTTGAATAATAATATTTGTAAATATTAATCCGAGAGTTTTTTGCTCTCGGATTTTATACGGGTGTAGCTCAGTCGGTAGAGCATCGGTCTCCAAAACCGAGTGTCGGGCGTTCGAGTCGCTCCTCCCGTGCTTAATAGAATAATTCATTGTAAAATGAGTGGAATAGTAAATTACTTCAAAGATGTTCGTAACGAACTTGTGAATAAAACATCATGGCCATCATGGGGCGATTTGATTAATAGTGCACGTGTAGTTATGGTAGCATCGTTAATTATAGCTCTTATAGTATTGGTGATGGACCTCGTTTGGGAACATCTGCTTAAGTTTATTTACGAACTTTTGTACTAAGACTAAGAATGGCAGCAGAGAAGAAATGGTACGTTTTGCGTACAATCGGCGGCAAGGAGAAGAAGGCCAAAGAGTACCTAGATATGGAGGTCGCAAAACGAGGCTTAGCCGACTTGGTTGGTCAGACGGTAGTTCCTGTTGAAAAGGTATACCAACAACGCAATGGAAAGAAGGTTCTCAAAGAGAAGGTTCTTTTTGCTGGTTATTTGTTTGTTGAGGCCTCTTTGACGGGTGAGGTTCCAAGAACATTGAGTGAAATACCTAATATTATTGGTTTCTTGTGTGATAACGACAATAAACCAGTAACTATGCAAGCTGCTGAGGCTATGCGTATGATAGGTAAGGCTGATGAAGCTGTAGATGATACTCAAGATGTTGTCGTTCCATACTACGTAGGCGAAACAGTAAAAGTAACAGACGGACCTTTCAATGGCTTTAGTGGTGTTATTGAGGAGGTGAACGAAGAGAAGAAGAAGCTATCTGTGATAGTGAAAATCTTCGGTCGCAAGACACCGTTGGAGTTAGGTTATCTGCAAGTAGAAAAAGAATAGTTCGAGTGATTCAGTATATAAATGCTTCCTCTGATTGATGTTCAGACATACGAATCGCAGCTATATATTTAATTATTAAGAATTTCTAAAATGGCAAAAGAAGTAGTAGCCTTTATTAAATTACAAGTAAAAGGTGGTGCTGCAAATCCTTCACCCCCCATTGGTCCAGCATTGGGTTCAAAGGGTGTGAATATTATGGAATTCTGTAAGCAATTCAACGCAAGAACCCAAGATAAAGCAGGAAAAGTTCTTCCTGTAGTTATCACGGTTTACAACGACAAATCATTTGATTTTATCATTAAGACTCCACCAGCAGCAGTGCAAGTGTTGGAGCAAGCTAAAATCAAGAAGGGTTCTGCAGAGCCAAATCGTAAGAAAGTTGGTTCACTTACATGGGATCAAGTGAAGACGATAGCTCAAGACAAGATGCCTGATTTGAATTGCTTTACAGTAGAATCAGCAATGAAGATGATAGCTGGCACCGCTAGAAGTATGGGAGTTACTGTGACAGGCGAATTTCCCGGCAAATAACAATTAATCTTATTGCGATTATGACAAAACTAACAAAAAATAGAAAGTTAGCGTTAGCGAAAGTAGAAGCCAATAAGTTGTATACAATCGAGGAAGCTGCATCACTTGTAAAGGAAATTACCACAACAAAGTTTGACGCTTCAGTTGATGTAGACGTACGATTGGGTGTAGACCCTCGCAAAGCTAACCAGATGGTGCGCGGTGTATGTGTACTCCCGCACGGATCGGGTAAGCAAGTTCGCGTGTTGGTTCTTTGTACGCCCGATAAGGAAGCCGAAGCAAAAGCTGCTGGTGCCGACTATGTAGGTCTTGACGAGTACATCGAAAAGATCAAAGGTGGCTGGACTGACGTTGACGTTATCATTACTATGCCAAGCATCATGGCAAAAGTAGGTGCTCTTGGTCGTGTATTGGGTCCTCGCGGCTTGATGCCAAACCCAAAGAGTGGTACTGTAACTATGGATGTAGCTAAGGCAGTTCAAGAGGTAAAAGCTGGTAAAATCGACTTCAAAGTTGACAAATTCGGTATTGTTCACGCTTCTGTAGCAAAGGTATCATTCGATGCAGAGAAGATAGCTGATAATATCAAGGAATTCCTCAGCATAATTATGAAGTTGAGACCATCTTCAGCTAAAGGAACTTATGTTAAGAGTGTCTTTGTTTCTAGTACTATGAGTCCTGGAGTTCACGTTGACTCCAAAATGGTAGTAGCTTAAATTAATAACTATTAAACTGGAATCATGAAGAAAGAAGATAAGAGCGCTCTTATGCAGAGCTTAGCAGAGGACATCAAAGCATATTCACACTTTTATGTAGTAGATATAGAAGGTTTGAATGCTGAAATGACGAGCAAACTCCGTCGTGCTTGCTTCGAGAAAGAAGTTAAGTTGTTGGTGGTAAAGAACTCGTTTTTGAAACATGTCCTTGCATCGCTCAGTGACGAATACGCTGAACTAAATCCTTCGCTCAAAGGTTCAACAGCATTGATGTTTAGCAATGTTGGCAACGTTCCTGCAAAACTTATCAAGGAATTCGGTGCTGCAAATGGTAAACCAGAGTTGAAAGCAGCATATGTAGAGCAATCAATCTACGTAGGTGCACAGCAACTCGATGCTTTGGTAGCAATAAAGAGCAAGGAGGAACTTATTGCGGATATTATTGCACTCTTGCAATCGCCTGTTAAGAATGTCGTTTCAGGTCTCCAAGGAAGTGCAGGAAATAAGATACATGGTATCTTAGAAACATTAAGTAACAAATAATTAATTAGTAACAAATAATATTATAATAAAATGGCAGATATTAAGCAACTTGCAGAAGAGTTAGTAAATCTTACTGTAAAAGACGTAAACGAACTCGCTAAAGTTCTCAAAGAGGAATACGGTATTGAACCAGCAGCAGCAGCAGTAGCAGTAGCAGCAGGTCCTGCAGCAGCAGGTGCAGCAGCAGCTGAGCAGACTGAATTCGATGTTATTCTTAAGGACGCAGGTGCAGCTAAACTCGGTGTAGTAAAAGCTGTAAAAGAGAATGCAGGTCTTGGCTTGAAAGAGGCTAAAGAACTCGTTGACAAAGCTCCAGTAGCTGTTAAGGAGAAACTTTCTAAGGCTGACGCTGAAGCACTCAAGGCAAAACTCGAAGAAGCCGGAGCTACAGTTGAACTCAAGTAATTACGATCCAGTATAAGGATATGGTTTGAAGTTGACCTATCAGGTCGGCTTCAAACTTTTCGTGTTTCTTGTTGTAAGTTCAATTAATAAATTCTGTAAATGATTGCAAATAAAGCCGCAAGGGTAAATTTTTCTTCATTGAAAAAGCCGTTGCCATTCAACGACTTCCTTGAAGTACAATTGAAGTCATTCCGCGAGTTGTTCCAACTGGGTACAACGGCTGAAGACCGCAAAAACGAGAAGTTGTACCAAGTATTTGTCGACAACTTCCCTATAAATGATACGAGAAATAATTTCGTTCTCGAGTTTTTGGATTATAGTATAGATCCGCCTCGCTATAGCATTCAAGAATGCTTGGAACAAGGATTGACTTATAGTGTTCCCTTGAAGGCAACTCTGAAACTTTCGTGCAACGATCCAGAGCACGAAGATTTCGATACCGTTGTTCAAGAGGTATATTTAGGCATGATTCCTTATATGACTGAGAAAGGCAGTTTCGTTATTAACGGAGCTGAGCGAGTTGTAGTTTCTCAGTTGCACCGTTCGCCTGGCGTATTCTTTGGTCAGAGCGTTCATGCTAATGGTACGAAGCTCTATTCGGCCAGAATCATACCTTTCAAAGGCTCTTGGATTGAATTTGCAACAGACATTAACAATGTTATGTATGCATACATAGACCGTAAGAAAAAACTTCCGGTAACAACTATGTTGCGTGCAATTGGATTCGAATCAGATAAAGATATCCTTGAGATATTTGGTCTTGCTGATGAGATAAAAGTTAGTAAGACAAGTTTGAAGAAATGTGTAGGTCGTAAATTGGCTGCACGTGTTCTCAAATCATGGGTTGAAGACTTCGTTGATGAAGATACGGGTGAAGTAGTTTCTATTGAACGTAATGAGACTATAGTAGATCGCGAAACTATTTTGCTTGATGAGCACGTAGATGCAATTCTTGACTCAGGTGCTAAGACAATTCTTTTGCACAAAGAGTCGCAGAATGTTGCAGATTATGCTATCATCTATAACTCACTACAAAAAGACCCATGCAACTCAGAGAAAGAGGCTGTAGTATATATCTATCGTCAGTTGCGTAATGCAGATCCCCCCGATGAGGCTACTGCACGTGATGTCATAGATAAATTGTTCTTCTCTGATAAACGTTATGACCTCGGTGATGTAGGTCGCTACAGATTGAATCAGAAACTCAATCTTAATACAGATCTCTCTATTCGTGTGCTCACGAAGGAGGATATGATTGAAATTATCAAACATCTTATCGAGTTGCTCAACTCGAAAGCAGATGTTGACGATATAGACCACTTGAGCAACCGTCGTGTTAGAACTGTAGGTGAGCAACTTGCAAGTCAGTTCAGCGTTGGTTTGGCTCGTATGGCACGTACCATTCGTGAGAGAATGAACGTTCGCGATAACGAAGTCTTTACTCCTATTGACCTTATCAATAGCAAGACTTTGGCATCGGTAGTAAATAGCTTCTTCGCTATGAATGCCTTGTCGCAGTTCATGGATCAAACGAACCCACTTGCAGAAATCACACACAAACGCCGTATGTCGGCTCTCGGTCCTGGCGGTCTTTCTCGCGAAAGAGCAGGTTTCGAGGTGCGAGATGTGCACTATACTCACTATGGCCGTTTGTGTCCTATTGAGACTCCAGAAGGTCCAAACATTGGTTTGATTTCTTCGTTGACAATTTTTGCTAAGATTAACGACCTTGGTTTTGTTGAAACCCCTTATCGTAAAGTTGTTAATGGCAAAGTAGACCTTTCAGAAGAGGGATTGCAATATACCTCAGCAGAAGACGAAGAGCATAAGATAGTTGCTCAAGCAACAACACCAATGGACGATGAAGGTAACATTATTGCTGAGCGCGTTAATGCTCACCAAGATGCCGACTTCCCTGTAGTTGATAAATCTCAAGTTGACTTGATAGACGTTGCTGCTAACCAAATAGCATCAGTAGCATCTTCACTTATTCCATTCTTGGAGCATGATGACGCTAACCGTGCATTGATGGGTGCAAACATGATGCGCCAGGCAGTTCCTATTTTGCGTCCTGAAGCTCCTATCGTTGGTACAGGTCTTGAAGAGCCTATCATCCGTTTCTCTCGTACACAAGTTACAGCAGAAAAGGATGGCGTTATCGACTATGTAGATGCAAATCGTATAGTAGTTCGTTATGATTATACTGATGACGAACGTTTTGTACGCTTTGATCCTGATACTAAGGAATATATACTTCCTAAATTTCAGAAGACGAACCAAAGTACCTCTATCGACCTCCAGCCAATCGTTAAGAGAGGTGAGCGCGTTGTAAAGGGCCAAGTTTTGACACAAGGTTACGCGTCGAACAATGGTGAACTTGCTTTGGGTCGTAACTTGAAAGTTGCGTTTATTCCATGGAAAGGATACAACTTCGAGGATGCTATTGTAATTTCTGAAAGAGTAGTTCGTGAAGATATATTCACCTCTGTTCATGTTGATGAATATTCCGTAGAAGTTCGTGATACTAAGCGTGGTATGGAAGAGTTAACTTCGGATATACCTAACGTAAGCGAAGATGCTACGAAGGATCTCGACGAGAATGGTATAATTCGTATAGGTGCTCACGTTAAACCTGGTGATATACTTATTGGTAAGATTACACCTAAGGGTGAGAGTGATCCTACACCAGAAGAAAAACTTCTTCGTGCAATATTTGGTGATAAAGCAGGAGACGTAAAAGATGCATCGTTGAAAGCTACTCCATCGTTGAGCGGTGTCGTTATAGGTCGTCATCTATATACACGAATTATCAAGGATCGCAAGTCGCGTACCAGCGAGAAGACGATTCTTGCTACAATAGACGAAGAATTTGCTAAGAATACCAACGAGCTTCGTGATCGCTTGGTAGAGAAACTTGTGACATTAGTAAACGGAAAGACTTCGCAAGGAGTTAAGGATAATTACGGTGTTGAAGTTATAGCAAAGGGCGTTCGTTTTACACGTGCCATACTCAATGAGCTAAATTATCAAGATGTTAATCCTACAAAGTGGACATCAGATAAAGATAAGAACGACCTCATTTATGCTGTTATTCATAACTATAGAATGAAGTATAAGGAGTTCGAGGCTATAGAGAAGCGCAAGAAGTATAACGCAACTATCGGTGATGAACTTCCTTCGGGAATCATGCAGATAGCAAAAGTATACATAGCTAAGAAACGTAAGATCCGTGTAGGTGACAAGATGGCAGGTCGTCACGGTAACAAAGGTATCGTGTCGCGTATTGTACGTTTGGAAGATATGCCATTCTTGGATGATGGAACGCCAGTAGATATTGTTCTTAACCCTATGGGTGTGCCTTCACGTATGAACTTGGGTCAGATTTATGAGACAATACTCGGTTGGGCAGGTCGTGAACTTGGTTTGAAGTTCGCAACGCCAGTATTCGATGGTGCATCGCTCGACGATATTACTGCATACACGCGTAAAGCAGGACTTCCAGATGTAGGACGTACATACCTATATGATGGCGGAACTGGCGAACGTTTCCACCAGCAAGCTACTGTAGGTGTTGTGTATATGCTTAAACTTGGCCACATGGTTGATGATAAGATGCACGCGCGTTCAATCGGTCCATACTCACTTATTACGCAGCAGCCTCTTGGTGGTAAAGCACAATTTGGTGGTCAGCGTTTCGGAGAGATGGAGGTTTGGGCACTCGAAGCATTCGGTGCAGCCAACGTTTTGCAAGAAATACTTACTGTTAAGTCTGATGATGTTATCGGCCGCGCTAAGGAATACGAGGCAATTGTAAAAGGCGATTTGATGCCTACACCAGGTATACCAGAATCGTTGAACGTACTTTTGCACGAAATGCGTGGTTTGGGTCTTAGCATCACCCTCGAGTAAAATAGTTATGTGAGGTGCGATGAATAGTCGCATCTCACTATTAATAATCTCATAGAGATAAGAAACAAAAATAACTCTCTACTAATATGGCATTAAGAAGAGATCAAAAGAATAAAGGCAACTTTTCAAAGATTTCGATAGGTTTAGCATCGCCCGAAGAAATACTTGAGATGTCGAGTGGTGAGGTTTTGAAGCCCGAAACCATAAACTATCGTACATATAAACCGGAGCGTGATGGCTTGTTCTGTGAGCGCATTTTTGGCCCGGTTAAAGATTATGAATGCCACTGTGGAAAATATAAACGTATTCGTTATCGCGGCATTGTCTGCGACCGATGCGGTGTAGAAGTAACCGAGAAGAAGGTACGTCGCGAGCGTATGGGTCACATCTCACTTGTTGTGCCTGTTGCTCACATCTGGTACTTCCGTTCGTTACCAAACAAAATTGGATATTTGTTAGGCTTGCCAACAAAGAAGGTTGATGCTATTGTATACTATGAACGTTACGTAGTTATTCAACCTGGTGTGAAAGAGGCTGATGGCGTTCAGGCACTCGACTTCCTTACGGAAGAAGAGTATTTGGCAATAATGGATACTCTTCCAAAAGAGAACCAATATCTTGCCGATGATGATCCTAATAAGTTCATCGCAAAAATGGGTGCTGAAGCTTTGGAAATGCTTCTTGCTCGCTTAAATCTTGACGAGCTTTCATACGAACTCCGCGACAAGGCAAACAAAGAGACTTCTCAAATGCGTAAAAACGACGCATTGAAGCGTTTGCAAGTTGTTGAGGCTTTCCGCGAATCGCACGGAAGAAACAAGCCTGAATGGATGATTATGAAGGTTATTCCTGTAACTCCTCCAGAGTTGCGTCCGCTCGTTCCATTGGACGGTGGTCGTTTCGCTACTTCGGACTTGAATGACCTCTATCGTCGTGTAATTATACGTAATAACCGTTTGAAGAGACTTATTGAGATTAAGGCTCCTGAAGTTATTCTCCGTAACGAGAAACGTATGCTTCAAGAGGCAGTTGACTCACTTCTCGATAACTCACGTAAGTCGAACGCTGTTAAGACCGATTCGAACCGCGCTTTGAAGTCTTTGAGCGATAGCCTCAAGGGTAAGCAAGGTCGTTTCCGTCAGAACTTGCTCGGTAAACGTGTTGACTACTCTGCGCGTTCGGTTATTGTCGTTGGTCCAGAACTTAAGATTCATGAGTGCGGTTTGCCTAAATATATGGCAGCCGAGCTATATAAACCGTTCATCATACGTAAACTCATTGAGCGTGGTATAGTTAAGACGGTTAAGTCGGCTAAGAAGATTGTCGACAAGAAGGCGCCAGTAGTATGGGATATTCTCGAAAATGTTATGAAGAACCACCCAATACTGCTGAACCGTGCCCCGACGCTTCACCGTCTTGGTATTCAGGCATTCCAACCTAAGATGATCGAGGGTAAAGCAATCCAACTTCACCCACTCTCTTGTTCGGCATTCAACGCCGACTTCGATGGTGACCAGATGGCTGTGCACCTCCCACTTGGCAATGCTGCCGTTTTGGAGGCTCAGTTGTTGATGCTTGCGTCGCAGAACATTCTTAACCCAGCCAATGGTGCTCCTATCGCCGTTCCTTCACAGGATATGGTTCTTGGTTTGTATTACATAACCAAGGAACGCGCAGGCGCTAAGGGCGAAGGTCTCATCTTCTACTCTCCAGAAGAGGCTGAAATTGCATACAACGAGAAACGTGTCGACCTTCACGCAAAAGTTAAGGTACGTACGTATGACTTGAATAAAGATGGTGAACTCACGCTACAACTTATCGATACTACCGTAGGTCGTATCTTGTTCAACAACGTTGTTCCGCGTGAAGTAGGCTTCATCAACAGATTGGTAACTAAGAAATCTCTTCGTGATATTATTAGCCAAGTTCAGAAAGCTTGCGGTATGCCTCGCACAGGCGAGTTCCTCGATGCTATTAAGAATCTTGGTTATCGTATGGCGTTCGAAGGTGGTCTTTCGTTTAGCCTTGCCGATGTGATTATTCCTGAAGAGAAGAAGACGCTCGTTGATTCGGGTTATCAAGAGGTTGCCGATGTTATGAATAACTATAACATGGGTTTCATCACCAACAACGAACGATACAACCAGATAATTGATATTTGGACACACGTAAACGCTACATTGACCGACATTCTTATGAAGCAGTTGAGTAGCGACCGTCAGGGCTTCAACTCAGTATACATGATGCTTGACTCTGGTGCGCGTGGTTCTAAGGAGCAGATTCGTCAGCTTTGCGGTATGCGTGGTTTGATGGCTAAGCCTCAGAAATCTGGTGCTGAAGGTCCTCAAATTATTGAGAACCCAATTCTTGCAAACTTCAAGGAAGGTCTTTCGGTGTTGGAGTACTTTATCTCTACTCACGGTGCTCGTAAAGGTCTTGCCGATACCGCATTGAAGACAGCCGATGCAGGTTACTTGACACGTCGTCTTGTTGATGTATCTAACGATGTCATCATTACCAGCGAGGACTGTGGCACACTTCGAGGTCTTGAATGTACAGCCGTTAAGAATGGTGAAGATGTTGTGGCTACGCTCTACGAGAGAATTCTCGGTCGCGTTTCGGTTCACGATGTACAACACCCTGTTACTGGCGAAATCATTGTTCACGCAGGAGAAGAGATTACCGAAGCAAAAGCTCAGGCAATTGAAGATTCACCAATCGAAATGGTAGAAATACGTTCGGTACTTACTTGTGAGTCGAAGAAAGGCGTTTGTGCTAAGTGCTATGGACGTAACCTTGCAACAGGTCGTATGGTACATATCGGTGAGGCTGTTGGTGTTATTGCAGCACAGTCGATCGGTGAGCCAGGTACACAGCTTACTCTTCGTACATTCCACGTTGGTGGTACTGCATCTAACGTATCTACTCAGAATAGCCTCGAAGCTAAATATGATGGTATCGTAGAAATTGAGGAGTTGCGTAGCGTTCCTTATACTACTGAGAACGGTGAGAATGTCGACGTTGTAGTAAGCCGTTTGGCAGAACTCCACTTGATAGATAAGAACACTAAGATTCAACTTGTGAACCACCCGATTCCTTACGCATCTAAGCTCTTTGTGAAGAACGGACAGGAAATTACCAAGGGTACGAAGATTTGTGAATGGGATCCATACAATGCTCCTATCATTACCGAGAAGAGCGGTAGAGTACAATTCGATAACATGATCGAAGGTGTTACCTACAAAGAGGAATCCGATGAGCAGACAGGTTTCAAGGAAAAGATTATCATACAAAGTACAGACAAGACGAAGTCTCCTGCATTGCGAATTGTTGCTTCAAATGGCGACCTTATCAAGAGCTACAACTTGCCAGTAGGTGCACACCTCTCAGTTGAGGATAACACTGAAATCAAGCAAGGTGAAACTATCGCTAAGACTCCACGTAATTCAAGTAAAGCAGGTGATATTACCGGTGGTCTTCCTCGTGTTACCGAACTCTTCGAGGCTCGTAACCCAAGCAATCCTGCTGTGGTTTCGGAAATCGATGGTACTGTTAACTATGGTAAGATTAAGCGTGGTAACCAAGAGATTATCGTAACCTCTAAGACAGGCGAACAAAAACGTTACCTCGTACCATTGTCAAAGCAGATTTTGGTTCAGGAAGAGGATTATGTACGTTCTGGTACTCCACTCTCCGATGGTGCTATTACGCCTTCAGATATTCTTGCAATTCAAGGTCCTACCAAGGTTCAAGATTACATTGTAAACCAAGTACAAGACGTTTACCGTCTGCAAGGTGTGAAGATTAACGATAAGCACTTCGAGATTATTGTGCGTCAGATGATGCGCAAAGTTGAGATTGCAGATCCGGGCGACACCAAGTTCCTCGAAAAAGAGGTTGTCGATAAGATTGACTTCATGGAAGAAAACGACTCACTCTGGGGCAAGAAGTATATTATCGATGCAGGCGATTCAACAACGTTGAAGGCTGGTCAGATAGTTACCGCTCGCCGTTTGAGAGACGAGAATTCGCAGTTGAAGCGTAAAGACCTTAAACTTGTTGAAGCACGCGATGCTATTGCAGCTACTTCAACTCAGATACTTCAAGGTATTACGCGTGCAGCACTTCAAACAAAGAGCTTTATGTCGGCTGCATCGTTCCAGGAAACCACCAAAGTGCTCAACGAAGCTGCTATCCGCGGTAAAGTTGACTATCTTGAAGGACTCAAGGAAAACGTTATCTGTGGTCATCTTA
Source organism: Bacteroidales bacterium (assembly GCA_015061285.1). Taxonomy (GTDB): domain Bacteria; phylum Bacteroidota; class Bacteroidia; order Bacteroidales; family Marinilabiliaceae; genus W3P20-009. The sequence goes on from SUWW01000003.1 coordinate 132,784, forward strand.
TCCCAGCAGGTACCGGTACTCGTGGTTTGGGCGACGATATTGTTGGTTCGAAGGAAGACTTCGAGGCTATGTCGGTAACCCATGAGCAGTATTAATAGTTAATACAGAAAACCTAATAATAGTGGGGGAGTGTGGAATTCTACATTCCCCCATTTTCTAATAAATATGACTATGGACGAGAAACAAAAAGTAAATATTAATCTGCCGCAAGATGTAGCAGAAGGTCAATATGCTAACTTGGCTATAATATCACACTCATCAAGCGAATTTGTAATCGATTTTGTGCGTATGATGCCTAATGTTCAGACAGCAAACGTGAAATCGAGAATCATACTAACTCCCGAACATGCATTGCGATTGCTTGGCGCACTTGGAGAGAATATAGAGCGTTACGAGAAGGAATTTGGACCAATAAAATCGAACAATCAACCTATGCCACCGATTGGCTTCACTGGCACAAAAGGCAATGCATAAACCATTACGATGTTGAAAAATATTCTACATAAAATAGCTCGTGGAATAGTCTTCGCTATTTCGAGTTTGCCAATGTGTGTGCACTATTTTGTTGCCGACATTATTTATTTTGTAATGTATCGTGTAGTGCGCTATCGTCGTGCTGTCGTTCGTGGCAATTTGCTTATTGTATTTCCCGAAAAGACAGATGAAGAACGCAAGGCTATTGAAAAGCGTTTCTATAAACATTTTTCCGACTACATTGTTGAGACACTAAAGAACTTTACTATTAGTCGCGAGGAACTTCTGAAACGTATGGTCATTGTGAACAAAGATGAGATAAACGAGCAGATACTTCGTAAAGGGAAAAGTGTGTTTGTGTATGCTGCACATTTTGGCAATTGGGAATGGTTTACCGTTTGGCCATATATTCTCGAAGCCGAAATACATACATTCTATAAGAAACAGCGAAATAAATTTGTGAATGACCTCACCGTGTACGGTCGTGAACGAACTGGTGTTACAGCGGTTCCTTCTGCCAATGGCTATCGCCACATGGTGGAGTGTAAGCAGAAAGGCAAGACCACATTTACGTTGATTATTGCCGACCAATCGCCTAAGCCTACATCGTCGAAGTTGTGGATTAACTTCTTTGGTCGTGAAACAGCATTCCTTGGTGGTCCTGAGACTATTGCGCGCAAACTTGATTTGGCTCTTCTCTATCCCTCGGTTGTTGGTTATAAACGTGGCTATTACCAGGTTAAACTCGTTCCTATTGCGATAAATCCTAAAGAAGTTGATGCTAAAGAACTTGTTCGTCGTTTTGCTGCATTGCTCGAAGATGACATTCGCAACTATCCTGAGCTATGGTTATGGTCGCATCGTCGATGGAAACTCAAACGAGAAGATTTTCCTGATGATAAATAGACAGAATGGACGAAAAGCCAGAAATAGCAATCATTGATGTCAATGGACTTGAAGCCTTTGGCATGGCGCAACTTCTGAAAGAGTTTGCGCCTATGGCTGAAGTGCGTATATTCGACTCTTTTGCGCGTTTGATGGACGATACGCCCGACTTGTATGTGCACTATTTTGTGTCGATGCAGATTGCTGTCGAGCATTCGCAATTTTTCATCGACCGCAAGCGAAAGACTATGGTCTTAGCTAATGGCATGCCCAAAACTTCGCAGTGGAACGATTGGCATATTATAGATGTGTGCCAGAGTAAGCAGTTGATAATAAAGAGTTTGGTGCAGCTCTATTCTGGTCATCACAGAGCGGCTAATGAGCCATCGAAGCCAGTGCAACAGCTGCTCTCGGTTCGCGAAATGGAAGTTCTTGCTTTGGTGGTTAAGGGGCTGATAAATAAGCAAATAGCAGATAAACTTAGCATAGGTACGACTACTGTTATTGCTCATCGACGCAACATAGCTCGCAAAATAGGTATGAAAAGTGTTTCGAGTTGGACCGTCTTTGCCATAGCCAATGGAATAGTGGAGGCTAATGATATTTAGATTATTTATGGCGTATTCATATACCAAACAGAGAGCGACCCATAAGGCCGCTCTTTTTATTTATAAGCCTAACTTCTTGCTCATCGCACAATTTGGTTGAATTGCGGTGGAATAGGCGTTTGCAAATCAATGATTTCGTTTGTTATTGGGTGGGTGAATTTTAGCATGAAGGCATGCAAGGCCATTCGCCCTATTGGGTTGATGTGTGCGCCATATTTATAGTCACCAATTATAGGATGCTGAATATCTGATAGATGCACTCTGATTTGATTCTTGCGACCCGTCTCGAGATTCAATTCTACAAGCGTCAGATTGTTGGCGCTTTTTATTGTTCTATAATGTGTTACAGCCCATTTCCCGTTTGGATTGCGAGTAGAGTAAACCTTCAACGTCTTGGGGTTCTCCATTAAGTAGGATTTTATTACGCCAGAGCTTGGCTCAATAACGCCTTCTGCCACAGCTACATATCTACGGTCGAGAACCATTTCGTCCCAGTTGTGGCGAAGAATATCTTGTGCGCGAGCCGTTTTGGCAAACATGAGCAGACCAGAAGTGTCGCGGTCGAGGCGATGCACAATAAATATGCGACTATATTTACCGCCGTCAATCTTAACATATTGGTCTACAATGTGATATGCATTGGGAATGTCTGGCGCATTAGGAACGGCAATAGTATTTATGCCCGAGGCTTTATTTATAACTATGATATGCTCGTCCTCGTAGACAATGTCGATGCCTTTGTAGGGCGTTTTAGAAGTGCGACGCTCCATATCTATCTCCACCTTATCGCCCATGTGAAGTGGCAAATTGAATGCCGTCGTAACGCGTCCGCCCACTTTCACTTGTCCGTTTTTTAGTATCGATTTTATGGTGCTTCTACTCTTATCGCTAAGAAATTCTATGAGCCATTCAAGGAGCTGAGTATCGTTTTTTACGGTTGATGTTCTGAGTTTTTGCTTCATGCGTTACGAAAGTTTTTGTGCCATTTGGAAAAATAGGCCTTGCTTCTCGAGCAATTCGTTGTAGCTGCCCATTTCGGCTATGCCGTGATTGTTGAGTACTATAATTACATCGGCCAAACGAATTGTTGCCAATCGGTGGCTAACGATGACCGATGTTCGATTTTGAATTATGGAGCGGAAGGTGTTGGTGAAATTAGCTACCATAAATGCATCGAGTGAACTTGTTGGTTCGTCGAGGACAATTATTTGTGCATTGCTGAAAAACGAGCGTGCTAAGGCAGTGCGTTGCCATTCTCCACGGCTAAGCATTTCGCTATCGGGCGTGAGGTGTCCGAGTGGCGTTTCGTAGCCATTTTTCAACCCTCTAAACACATTGTCGATGCCAGCGTTTGCTGCCGCATTTTGTATGGCTTGCTCATCTTTATTGGCGGTTATATCGCCATACCAAATATTATCGGCTGCAGAGGCATTGTAGAGCATAAAATCCTGAAATATTGCCGACACATTTTTAGCAATCTCTGCGCGCGGAATGTTGTGCATATCTACACCATCGATGGTTATTCGGCCCTCGGTAGGTTCATAGAGTCCGCATATAAGTTTTATGAGTGTGCTCTTGCCGCTACCATTGCTACCAACTATAGCCACTGATTGCCCGACGGGAATAGTCAGGTTGATATTTTTTATTACATCGTGCGATGTGTTGGCATAGCGGAACGAAACGTTTTCGAATAGAATGCCTTGTTTCATAGGGGTAGCAAAAGAACCAACTGCGGTGGTGTTGCTTATAGGTAAGTCTATGAAGTCGAATAGGTTACGCAAAAATAGACTTGAATCGTAGAGATGTGCAAAATTTTCGAGAAGCGTCTGCGAAAGGTTTGAACAGCGGTGCAACGCCATTAGGTACATAGCCAAATCGCCTACGGAAATTGAGCCTTGTATGGCGAGTTTTATTACGAAACCGAACACCGCCACCATAGCCATCGCCGTAATGGTGTGAGCAATCAATTCGCGCCATGCATTGCTAACCAGCTGTTTGTGTCTGTTGCGATGCACATTTTCTTTGGTAGCAACAAAAAGCGCCTTGAAGTGGTCGGCGAGGTCGAAAATGCGCACCTCTTTGGCGTATTCGCGCGAAGTGAGCAGATGGTTGTAGTAGTGCACGCGGCGCTCGTCGGTGGTTTGCGAACGAAGTAGCTCGAAATATTTACGCGAAAACCTCAGACGTATTATAACTATAGGTATGCCAACCACCATAATAGCTATCGGCATAACCCAATGGATAGACATAAGTACGGCGGCAAACACGCAGAGTGTGAGGCAGTTTTGCAACATACCTATGAACGAAAAAAACACCTCTTGTGGTTTGCGCGACGATTCACCAATGGCACGAAAAAAAACATCTTGAAACTTGGGCGCTTCTAAGTATTGATAGCTAATCTCTGTCGATTTGTTTTGAATGGCCGACGATATTATGTTGCCAATCAGATAGCTATGCTTATTCTTGACTATTGAGTGTAGCGACGAAGCTACGGAGCTCAGCACAAACACGCCTCCCATGAGCACAAGCACCGTGGTGATTTCTCTGAAATTCACGCTTCCTTGCGAAATCTGTGCTATGGTTATATCTACAACAATCTTCACCACCCACAACATAAGCATTGGCATCAAACCTCGGATAGTAATAAGTATGATGTTGAAAATGGACCACTTACGACTGCTGTTCCATATCATTTTTATGGCGCGGTGTACGTATGGTGCTGATGTGCTATTCATAACTACTTAGAGATGAGTGAAAACAGTCGTGCTAAATTATAAAAAAGCTACGTGCTATATGACAGAAGTAAATAAACATGTAAAACCAGAAGATTCTTTTCCTCTCATTTCTCATTCTATGTATAATTTTGGCAAATATTAACAGTTAACAACTACAACAAATGAAGAAACTGAGCGTTGCGGTGTGCATCGGGTTGATCCTTAGTAATATATGCACCTATTCGCAGGATAAAATTGATCTTTCTGGTACGTGGCTTTTCAGTGTTTGCAGCGATAATAATGATGCAAAGACAATTATACCTCCTAAGATTCTAAGTGAGACCATTTGCCTTCCAGGCTCAATGATGCAAAATGGAAAGGGCGATCCCGTTACGGTAAACACGCAGTGGGTGGGTTCGATATACGACTCTTCCTACTATTTCAATCCTGCTATGGAGAAATACCGTCGTGATGGTAATGTGAAGTTTCCTTTTTTTCTCACTCCTCCACGCCACTATGTGGGCAAGGCATGGTACATACGTAGCATACATGTGCCTAAAACGTGGAAAAAGAGCAGAGTAGAACTCTATCTTGAACGGCCTCATATTGTGTCGTCGGTGTGGGTCGATGGTGAATATGTAGGCTCTCAGAATTCGCTTTGCGTAGCACATGTCTACGATATAAGTGGTTATATAAAAGCTGGTAAAGATGTGAATATTGCCATACTTATTGACAATGATCCTTCACTCGTGGGTGTGGGCGATGATTCTCATTCTGTGAGTGACCAAACTCAAGGCTGTTGGAATGGTATAGTTGGCGAAATATCGCTGCGTCAGATGCCACAGAAGTCAATCGTTAGTGCCGATGTTTTTCCCAACATATCTACGAAAAGTATTGATGTAATACTAAAAACGCGTTGCCGACCCAAGAATGCCACGTTGCGAGTGTCGCCTTATGGAAGCAACGTGGTGCTTGCTGAGGAATCTGTGAAGCTACAAGGCGATAGTTGTATGGTAAATATTTCGTTGAACGACGAATGTAAGCTTTGGGACGAACTTTCGCCAAACCTCTACACGCTGGTCATCACTACCGAAGGTGGAGGCAGATTCGAGACGCATTTTGGTATGCGAGAATTCAAGATTGATGGGCGAATGTTCAGCATCAATGGCCGTACAACCATGCTGCGTGGCACAGTAGAGAGCTGCGATTTCCCGCTCACAGGTTACGCTCCAACCGACATCGAGAGTTGGTTGGCGATATTCCGCAAATGCAAGTCGTACGGACTCAATCACATGAGATTTCATTCCTATTGCCCGCCCGAAGCCGCATTTTTAGCAGCCGACATTGAAGGATTCTACATACAGCCAGAGTGCCCATCGTGGCCCAACCATGGTGTCTCGCTCGGACGAGGCGAGAAGGTCGACAAATATCTTATGGACGAGGCTGAACGCATTGTAGCGGCGTATGGCAACCACCCTTCTTTTGTGATGCTTGCTGCTGGCAACGAGCCACGTGGCAATTGGGTGCAGTGGTGTAGCGATTTTGTAGATTATTGGAAAAATCGCGACTCACGCCGCGTATACACTGGAGCCTCTGTTGGCGGCGGTTGGCAGTGGCAACCCAAGAGCCAATATCACGTTAAGGCTGGCGCACGTGGCCTTGATTGGAGCAAACACCGTCCTAATTCGTCCGACAACTACACAAAGGGAATCACCTCTTTCTACGACAAAGCCACAAAGAAAACCTTCGAGATTAACGAACCTTTTGTCACTCACGAAATGGGGCAGTGGTGCGCTTTCCCCGATATTGCCGACACAGTGCAGTTTACTGGCGTATACAAAGAGCGCAACTTCGAAATCTTTGCCGATGTCCTGTCTCAAAACGGAATGGCAAACATGAGCAAGAAGTTCCTTATGAGTAGCGGCAAACTTCAATTGCTTTGCTATAAATATGAGCTTGAACGCCTTATGCGTACGCCTAATTATGCTGGGTATCAACTCCTTGCGCTAAACGATTACAGCGGTCAAGGTTCGGCTTTGGTGGGCGTGCTGAATGCTCTGTGGAATGAAAAAGGTTATTGCAAAGCCGAGGATTTTCGTCAATTCTGCAATCCAATAGTTATGCTGGCTGAATTCCCCAAATTCACTTTCACAGCTGGCGAGGATGTTCGCATACCTATAAAGATTGCAAATTATAACATCAAGCCTATTGATAAGAGCAGCGTCTATTACACCATAAAAGTCGACAATATGGCACATATAAATGGCAATATAGATATGAACCATCTCGACTGCGGCATCACTGAATTGGACGAAATTGTTCTATCAACTATCGATTTCAATGAAGCCGTCAAAGCTACGCTTACAGTAAGTTTGGGAAGCGAATGTTGCACCGCCAATAACTCGTGGGATTTTTGGATTTATCCGAAACAAAAAGTGCAAGCCGATAATGATATTTACGTCACCGACACTCTCAATGCAAAGAGTCGTGAGATTCTCCAAAATGGCGGAAAAGTACTCCTTCTTGCTGGTGGCAAAATAACTTACGGTAGTAATGTAAAGCAGCAATTTTTGCCTGTTTTCTGGAACACAAGTTGGTTCAAGATGCGCCCGCCACACACCGTGGGGTCGTATATAAATAGCGAACACCCCATCTTCCGTGACTTCCCCACCGACGACTTTACCTCGCTGCAATGGTGGGAACTCGTAAATGGTGCGCAGTGCATGCTTATGAAGGATTTTCCTTCGGATTTAGAACCTATAGTGCAACCTATCGACACTTGGTTTGTAAGCAGAAAACTGAGTACACTCTTCGAGGCTAATGTGCTGAATGGCAAGCTAATAGTTACTACTTTCGATTTAGTGTCGGATTTGGATAACAGACCTGCTGCACGTCAGCTATTGGCATCTATATATGATTATATGCATTCGACTGATTTTGAGCCAAAAACGACAGCGGATATAAGCAAAATAGAGGCGCTATTCACAAAACAATCCGAACAGATAGATATGTACACAAAAGAGTCGCCCGACGAACTGAAACCAAAGTTCAATTAAATTATAGCATACATATTTTCTCCCTTGCTCTGCGTGGCGTTGTGCTGCAATGGGCAAGGGAATTTTTATAACTATAAAAAACGTGAATTATTCTTCGGTGAGCGATTTCTTTTCGGCTGCCTTCCTATCGCGCCTACGTTGCCCGCTTATTATGTACCAATAGCGGCGAATCAATTCTCCGAACGTATTGAAATCTTCTTGATACGATATGCCAATGCCTTGTGTCGTTGGTGAGGTCTCGTATATTACATCGTTGTTAGAGTGCGTATAAGCTTTTGCTCGAAGGTTACCATTTTTATTCAACTTCACCTCTACATCAAAATCTCCTATAAACGAACCTTCGTTTGATGCTTCTGTTACATCGCGTCCGTAACCCACATTGCCACTAAGAACAATTTTGTTGTTGAGCACTTCCGTAGAAACAGCTAAAGCATACTCTTCATTTGTTTCGTCGTCGCCTGGACGGTAGTTTACGCCAAGGCCAAGGTTGTATTTATTCTGAGATATCCAATCGCTTAGTTGGTTCGACACGAGTTCCGATACGGTGGTTCCTATGTAGCTACTATTAGAACTTTGCGAGGTCGGAGAGGCATTGGCCGACTGAGAAGAGTAGAAACGTCCTGCTGCTAAGAGCATAAACACTTGTCGGTTCATCTCTTCCTCGCTATTAATGTACTGATCTATAGTGTATTGGCTGTAGTTTTGCGACGATGGAACTTCAATGCTGAACTTTATCGTTGGATCGACAAGACGATTAGTCAGGTGCATATTACACTGCACAGGCACACGGCGTTTTAGGTCGGCTGATGAGTTAGGATCTTGCACAAGGTCGTAGAGCGAGGCTTTTAGTTTATACGTAGCGGTAAGATCAATCATTGCATTCATAGGCACGCCGTCCCAAGAAATCTTGCTACCATCTTGAATTTCAAATCGTTTGTTCACTATGTTGCCAAAAGTGAAATTGTATGTACCCTTGTTCACGATATAGTCGCCAAAGATGGACATGTCGCCATTTTTATCAATATCGATGTCCAACGATCCGCTGCCTCGGACGGTCATTAGGTTGTTAGTACGCTCATTTACAATGGCTTTTATGTTTGCGTCGGGAGTGATGCGAACATGTAGGTGAGTATTCATTCCACCGAGCAAATCTTCCAAATTGTTGTTTGCTGGGGCATCGTCGGAAGTATCGGACGAACGAAATTGTATGTAGTTGTTTTCGCTTAACGTGCTTTTTCGGAATGGCTGCATATAGAAATCGCAGTCTGGTAGCGTAATGGCATTGATATTTAGGGCAAGATTGCTTGTGGTGCCTCGTATTGTGAATTGACCATCGGCAGTAAGATTGCCATAGAACGAGTTGTTGTCGCTTTCGGTGGTGTTGAGCACTTGCTGGTGGTTGAAGTCGAAGATGATATTCATTCGCAGCTTCGAAAACATGTTGTGACGAATGTTGCCATGGAAATCGCCCATATTGCCATTGTGGTCGGCAAATCGCAAGTGCTTAAACTCCATGTTGTTAGGCGAAAGAATTATGCTATCGTTTTGATTGAATACGTACGTAACATTAGTTTGTTTTACGGTGAAAACGGTTGGGTGAACCACCAATCGTGAATGAAGTTGCAAGTCGTCGAGAGGTCCGTGAACGCGAAGCCAACCAGAGGCAGTGCCGCTAATGTCGCGAATGGCATGATGAAGGTAAAAATTCAAAAAACCGTCCGACACACTATCTATGTCGAACATCAGATCGAAAAATCGCTTATCGCTATCGAGATAACCAAGTCCGCGGGCTCTGCATTTGCCTCCGCTGATGATGCCTAAGTCGATGTTGAGTTTTGCACTATCGGGGTTCCACGCTGTTTGTAGGTCGAGATGTTCCAAATAGTCACCATTAACGTGAAATCTGTCTATGCCGCCTTTGCAGTCTATGCCAATTTTTTCGTATACGTCCGATAGTCCAATGTTTAGATTCATGTCGCCGCGAACCGAAAATTTTGAATCTTCGTTTGTTACGAGCACATCTTCTATGCGTATCTTGTTGAGTTGCAGGTGAATAGTATCGGTTGTAGAATTAGGGCGCGCTATACCATCTATTTTTAGGTATCTGTCGCCATTCGATACCATAAGGTCGCTAATTTTCAGATATTTATCAGCAACATCGATTGTCGATTTGTTGACTTGCCATACATATTTTTCCATAGCAATGGCAGTGGAATCGGTGTATATATGAGCCAACAGACTATCACCGCGATACTCAAAATAGCTATTGATATTTATGTCGCATTTCGACTTGCCATTCCATTTCAAGTTTGTTGCTATGTGATTGTCTTTTAGTTTGTTATGCATATTTATGCTGCCAATGTTTCCGATGGCTGGAATGTGAGCATTTTTAGATGTTAGTAGTAAGTCGGCTGAGTTGTCAGCAGCAAACGTGAGGTTAACTTCGTCTAATTTTATGCCCGAAACACTCAGAGTATCAACAGCAAACTTCATGTTGACCATTGAAGTGTCGGCATGTGCCATGAGCGAGCCTTTACCTCTACTGCTTATATCGTCGACAACAAATCCAGCAATTCGCGAAAAATTGTCGCTCCAATGCAAGTCGGCGCTCAAGGCAACATTGTTTTTTCTGCGTATGTGCTTAGGAGCGAAAATTGGGGCAGCGCGATAGAATCTATTCTCCAAAACAGCAACCTGCTTTTCGGTGTCGAACGAGCCTCTAACTTCACCATTTATAAGGTCGCCATCAAAAATGAGTGTTCCATTGTCTTGTTTTATATCGAGCTTCAGATTTTGTTTTTGTGAGTGTGTATGCACATTTCTACCAATAAAATAGGCATTGGTGAGCTCCATCTCGCCAGTCAGCTGTTTGTCGGCAAAACTAAATGTGCTATGCAGTAAAAGTCCGCCAACACCATCATTTATTGTTGGTGTCAAGTTTAGAACTCCCGTACGCAAGCTATCAATACGCATATCGAGAGTGTAGTACTGTTTGTCGAGTTCGCCCTGACCCATAACATACACAAAGCCGTTGTTGTCTTCAATAAGTGCAATGCTTTGGAATATTTTATTGTCTATTATGCCATCGAGAAGAATGTTGGAGTAAGTATAATTACATGCCTCAACCACAGGCAATTGTGCGTGGGCGTGCACTTTCCTGGGCTTCGATGGGTGACCCTCAAATTCAAATTCGATGGTGCCAACAACTTTTTGCAACAATTTGTTTGTAACGCTATTGAGCTCTTTTGCATCGATTCCGAGTTTGCCAACAATTTCTAAAGTTGAGTCGCTTTTAGCACTTGCATCGGCAGAGATCTTTGCAGCACCTACGTTCGACGTAATGTCGCAAGCAACTTTAGTGTCGGCAAAGGTTCCTTTGAGCGATGCCACGGCCATAATTTTGCCAACTTGGTTGTCGGTTTTGAAATCGACTTCGTTTCCCATGGCGCGAGCTACATCGGCAATCGTTGTTTGCATTTTGTGTAGGCGCACATCAACATTCGATTGCAGCCAATTGCTTTTTTGCGACAAGTTGGCATCGAGCCATATTGATGTTGCTTCGCCGCCAGCCACAAACAAATTGCGTATCGACATGTTGTTGCCATTGCTCGACAATATTCCCGAAATCTTCACATTGCTATCGGTCATATCGTGCACTCCGAGCAATTTTATTAGCTCTGGCGAAATATCTACACTACTAATACTGGTGTAAATATTATGTAAATCAATGCCATCGTCGTTGAGTGTAATGCTTGCAGAGTCGATGTCGAACGATGATTTGGCATACGTAGCATGAACAGAATTGAATGCTACGCGATTGCTTTCTTTGTTGGCTACGAGTTGCAACGAAACCGACTCGGTGTTTCGTATGTCGTTGAACGACAGATTGTTGATTATGGCGCATGTTTGTGCTTCGACATTTGAAATATTGGAAGCAACAAGTTTGATATTGTCAAACGAGAATTGGCGTCCATCGCGTGTCAAATACGACAGAGTTCCTGCTTGTGTCAATAGCTTATTGAGCTGAAAATTAGGAATACTCGTTGCTGTGGTATCAACATTATCAGTAGTAGAAATTGCTCTGAGGTTTAGACTTCCGTCGGGCAGGTGATAAATAGAGACGCTCAAGCTATCTAACGAAAGTTCGTTGATTGTAGGTACGTCTTCGAAATATATAAATGGCGAGACATCGATTTTTATGCGCGACAATGCAATGGCTTGATTGCCAAGAGTGTCGTATACCGCAATATTGCTTATAGAAAACGATGTTAGAGGAAAATATTCAACACTTCCGATGCTCACTTTAGCACCGAGCGCTTTAGCCAAATCACGCGACAATTGGCTCGCCAACGCCCGTTGCACTACAGGCAACGATAGCGTAACAACAACAAGTAGCATCGCTGTCAGCAGCGAGACCGCTATAATTGTCAATATCTTGCGAATTTTTTTGATAGCTTTGCGCATCACTTACGAAATGATAGCGAAGTTATAAAAAAGATACATTCAGACCCATGCAAACCCTTATTCTTGGCATAGAGTCATCGTGTGACGACACATCGGCTGCCGTAATTTGCGATGGCGTTGTATTATCAAATGTTACTGCAAGTCAGGCTGTTCACATGCGTTATGGCGGTGTGGTGCCAGAACTTGCCAGTCGTGCACATCAGCAAAATATCATTCCTGTTGTCGACAAAGCTATTGCCGATGCAGGCATAACTAAAGAACAACTTAGCGCCGTTGCTTTTACTCGTGGTCCGGGATTGCTCGGCTCGCTGCTTGTAGGCACCTCTTTTGCTAAAGGTTTTGCTTTGGCTCGTGGCCTTAAGATGGTTGATGTTAACCATTTGCAGGCGCATGTCTCTGCGCATTTTATCATCGAAGAGGGGAAACAACAGCCGGAGTTCCCTTTCCTTTGCTTGCTCGTGTCGGGCGGCAACAGCCAGATTCTGTTGGTGAAAGACTATACCGAAATGGAGATTATCGGCCAAACTATCGACGATGCGGCTGGTGAGGCTTTCGACAAATGCGCCAAAGTGATGAACTTAGGGTATCCTGGTGGACCTATTGTTAATAAGCTCGCCAACGAAGGTGATCCAAAGGCGTTCACTTTTGCTAAGCCTGTCATACCTAATTACGATTATAGCTTCTCGGGTCTCAAAACCTCATTCCTATATACGCTTCGCGATAATCTGAAAACAGATCCCGACTTCATCGAAAAGCATAAAGCCGATCTTTGTGCATCGCTGCAATCTACTGTTATAGATATACTTATGAATAAACTCATAAAGGCTGCTAAAGATTTGAAGATTACTCAGATTGCGCTCGCTGGTGGCGTTTCGGCTAACACCGGACTTCGCGACGCTTTCGAAAAACTTCATACCAACCGCGGTTGGACTGTGTTTATTCCTAAGTTCGCATATACCACCGACAATGCTGCAATGGTAGCTTCGGCTGGCTATCGTCGCTATCAGAAAGGGTTGTTCATCGATCAGTCGGCTGCACCTTTCTCGCGAACAATAATCTGATGATAGTATGAAATTTCAGTCGTTGCATAATTATAGTATAAGTAAGATAGGTGGCGAAATGGTGCTTGTGCCCATTGTCGATTCTATTGCCAAGATGGATAGCTTGTTGGTGATAAACGAAACTGGGGCTTTCATTGTGGAGAAGATGGAGGCTGGCCTTTCGCTGAGTGAGATAGTCGATGGCATTATACATACGTATAACAACGACGACCGCGCTCAAGTTGAAAAAGAGACTCTCGCTTTTGCCGAAGGCCTTTGTAAACGTGGCTTCTTCAATAAAGTGTAAATAGATGGAGCAATATCTTCGTGTTGCAGGGCTAAATTTTGCCATATCTACCGATGCCAATCTCGCTATTGGCGAATGGGCGCACACGTTCCATGGCTTTGCCGTGAAGCAGCCTTTAGATGATGCTTATAGAATACATTTCGAAGATGCTCCAAACTTGAAACTTCTATTCGAAGAAGATGAACAGAAACTGAATCTTACTACAAAAACCGACGACAGCATTCGTATTCGCTACAAAATTGGCCTCGATACTGTGGTTGATGCATTGTTTTATAAAAATGCTACCTATACCAAAGTGCGTATGACCCTTTGTGCCAATGGCGATGCACGAATGGAGGTGTGCCGACGAAACGCTTGCGATGCCAATATCGACACCTATATACACCCGTTATTCAATACCGCTTTGTCGCACTATTTGCTACGGCATCATGGCTCGTTGGTTCATTCTTCGGTGGTGAACGATGGCCTCAATGGCATATTGTTTACGGCCGTTTCGGGAACAGGCAAATCGACAATGGCGCGTTTGTGGCGCGAGAATGGTGCTCATATTATTAATGATGATATGAATGCGCTATGTGTCGACAATGAACGTGTAGTGGCGCATAATATACCTATGCAACTCTACAATCAAGCGCCTCGTTCTACTCCGCTCGATGCCATTTGTTTGATTAGTCAGTCGAAGGAAAACTACATACGTCGATGCTCTGGCGCTGTTGCTGTCGCTCGGTTCATGACCAATACACTCTGCCACATCAACGATAAAGAAGCTTCAGGTATGCATACACAAAACGTTGACGACATCTGTAAACGGGTGAAAATATTCGAAGTGGGCTTCAAACCCGATGCCGACATTGTAATGATGATAAAAGATACGCTTAGTCGATTGCTATGATAGTGCCTCAGGAAACGCAGAACGAAATTATAATCAAAGCTTTAGCCGATGGCGCAAAAGTGAATCTCACAGCCAATGGCACGAGCATGTTTCCGTACATATGGCCTAATGACATACTTACTGTTGAAAAACAACGTGCGTATAATATCGACGACATAGTTGTGTTTGCAGTGCCCGAGCGCAATAGTTTCATTGCCCATCGTCTTGTGAAAACCGATGGCGCGATTTTCACTACTTGGGGCGATTCGTGCTTAACTCCCGATAAACCGTTTGGTGTTGGTAGTGTTATGGGAATAGTCACTCGTGTTCAAGGTAAAGTGTTGATCTACAATGCCAATGGCCGCTTAGGGCGCCTATATGGCAAGACAATTCGCCTAATATCGCCGCTAAGCCATTTTGTCTGTCATCTACTCGTATGTGTCGGACGTTGGGCACACAGAGTTTTCAATTATCTATAGGGCATACTTCCAACATATATATAGCATCGAGGCTCCATGAGGCAGCGCTATTGGTGCTCATATAGTTTATTTCGTTTTGTGGAGCAGGAGTGAGAGGTGGCTCCACTAAGTGCTGAATTGTCTGAGGTTTGTCTCTATCGGGCATCATACGAAGCATTTCGCTCCAGGCTTCAGAGGCTAACTTGTTGTCGTTGAGGGCGGCAGCGGCGTAGCCTAAAAGTCGAGTTACAGGGAATTTGTTTTTGCGTATTTCCAGAGCTTTGCGTTTGTAGTTATGTGTAAAGTCGAGCCAAGCTTCGTCCCACGCTTTGTCGTTGAGCATTGGCATAAGTTCCATCATCATCTCGAAACCGCCCATGATAGTCATAAGGTGATTTGTCGATTGTAGCGAAGTGTCGCACTCTGTAGTAATTATGCCCGTTGCAGGGTCGTATCCAAGAGCAAGCGGACCGGTAAAGATTTTGTGCGGAAGATTGGTTATGCTATGCATACCAGCAAGAATTTTGTCGCGGTATGCGGTGTTTTGCGTACGTTCCCATTCGGTCATCCAGTTGCATACGTATGCCATCCAATCGGGGCCAATGCGAAGGCGAGCAGGTGCGGTGCATGGATATTTGCCTCGAGGCTGAGCTAAGCGCATTGGGTCGATATGGTAGAGCATCTGGTCGGCATCGCGTACGGCAGAACACAAGTCGCCAGTGCGTTCGTCGGTAGTTAGGTAGTGATATATACGATTCCACGCCGCTTGGCTTATACGCGCCTCTTTAGCTCCGCAGCCCCAATGAGTCACGTTGTGGCGCGAACCGAGCATCGCGTTAGGGCCAATGTGGTAAACGTCTACCTCGCCCGTGTGGCGTGTCATTGCCGCAGCCATAGTATATATGTCGCTACGGCCAGTGCGCAGAAACTCATACCACAGCCACAATGGTGATGCCAATTCCGTATTGTCCCACGCGAAACCGCCCACGTCGTAGCGCCATTCGTGACGTTCTGCATCGTAGGCATGCATGAAGTCTCCATAATCCCAGAAGCCATACCAACGGTGTTGCTCCACTTGCAATTTGTAATATTCAACGATTTCGTTGAGGCGTAGCTCAATTTGTGCGCGAGCGGTAGTGGTGGTATCGGGCATGCTCCAGATGCCAAAAGCGTGGCGATCGTGCAGATATTGCGCTGTAGGCATAAATATGGTTGGCGTGGTAAGCGCGGTGGCCTTCGCAGCAAAATCGGCTTTGCCTGTGTATGATGTTGATGGTAAAATGGAGAGTTGCGTGGTGCGCGCTATGCCGTATGGTGTACTCATGCCAGGCTGCACATCTTCGTAGCTTGCCTCCAGTCCGTGAGCTTCATCGTCGTAGTGGCGAAGGTCCATCGGCTCGGCTTCTGGACTCCAAAGCCACATTGTCAGACGAGCTTCGTTGCTTGTGGCGTTATCTATACTTATGCTCGATGGGTATGATTGCCAAAAGTCGTTCATACTCATGTATATACCACGTTTTTCGTCGCCGATAAATGCACAGCCGGGCGCTTTGTTGCCGCCCATAGTGCCAATCCACGGACGATTGCTGTTGGCGCGTTTTCTAATAGTATAGCCGTCGGACGTCAGTTGGCTCAAACGGTAGCTATCCCACTTTGCCAACGATTTCAGGTATGTATTATTTATACTATCGAACTCCTCGTGCGGCGGAATCAGTTTACCTTCCATCTGTTCGGCTTGCAAGTTGCGGCGCTTGCCTTTTTCTGCAGGCAGACTCTCGTCGGCACGCTTCGACTCTTTGGGCGCTTTGGGCAGTCGAAGTTCGCGCCTACCATCAAGGGGTTGTACGGGTTCGCTCCACACTCCGCCATTCTCGGTCAAGAATGCTACGTGCCTATTATATGGTTCACTTTCAAGTGGCACGTTCATACTTACGCCCAACGATGCTATAAAATCACGGTCGGCATCACCATCATACGTAATAGTATGAGTCATATTTATGCGCTCAGTGCCTGCATAGAAATATAATCTCACAACAAATGGAAGTATCGAGCCTTTGTTGCCAATGTGCCTACCCGTTGCTTTCACACAAACGCGCTGCGTCCCTTGACGCTCAATATCAATATTTTCGATGTTACTTACGAACGAACGCCCATCGGCAGTGCTACAGTTGAGTTGCAGCCGACGCGCTGCGGTTACGCTTTCGTTGCAGATGGAATCGATGATGCAGCGACTGCTAAAATGCTGGTTGATATATGTACGTACGTTACCCGTATTTATGCAAAACGTAGAATCGCCCTTAGTTACGCTTATGCTTGGAGCCTTGGGCAGAGCTTTTTTCTTTATGGTTATGCTGCTGCAATTGCTCGGGACAACGGCAGCCACACCTAACCATTTCACCGAACCATCGGGCCAAAAAGCGAGCGGCCAACTGTCGGCGGCAATGTCGTTTGCGCCATCGTTGATGTGCACAGTCTCGTTTTTGCTCATATAGCCCATATCGAAAGGCACACCAAAACTGACGCCAGTGGCATACTTAGGCGCCTCGCCAACCGATTTTACCTCCACGGTGCTCGGTTGCCATGGCTCGCAATGATATTGGAAATTGGTGATGCGTGTGCGCGAGAGGGTAGTGCGAAACCCGAACCAACCATCGGTGTGCGGATCGACATCGCGGAAATCAACCAAGCGTTCGCCATCGATGTAATAGCAAGTGCGCCCTGGCTCTGAGGTTATCTTTATGTGATACCAATGGTTAGCCTTCAGCAGATGAGCCTCATCGAGGTACTCCGTTAGAATTTTTGGGCGATGTGTAGCGTCGGTTATTCCGCGCTCATCGCCATCGTAGCGGCGGAAACGAGTGGTTTTGTTGTAGTTGCCACCATAGCCGAGATAATATAAGCTTAGCGCATAGCAATTCACAAAAATGCCGCTGCGCTCCTTAGCACGAGCAAAGATGTTGTTGGGATTTTTAGGGTCCTTTGCCATCCAGAAGCAATTGAGGTCGCTCAGGCGGTCGGCATCGTTCTTTACCACCACGCACGCATCGTATTCAATAGTCGTTTTGCCGCTCATCTTCTCGTTGCGCCAAAGCGTCAACCCTTTTGGCGAGACAATTTCGACCGTATCGGCATCGAATGTCACCTTATAATCTGGCGATTCGCTCTCGACAGTCCAATAACGCTTAAACTCCTTCTTATTCAAGCCCGAAGGCGCATCACTTTGCGCGTAGGTATTGATTACGCAAACGGCTAATGCAGCTATCAAAATTGCTACTTTGATATAATTCATCTGTTAAGGTATTGTCTGTCTATAAATATTTAACTTGGAAATGGGGATTTGTAGCAATGATTTATTTATCAATGCAGTCTGATTGAGTTGCTTTCACGACGACTACATTGTCCTCTGTGCCTACAACTTCAAGTTGAGTGCCTGCCTCAACGAACGTTATGCAGCGGCCTTCATATTCTTTGCCATCAATTTTTATGCGGCCAACGAGGTTCATGCGTGTGAGGGCTATGGCGTGTGTACCAGGAGTAATCTGGTTATTGTCGTATTCATCGGACACATGCGAGTCGATTGTGGTATTGAGATGCATGACTTTTGAGAAACGCGAGTTCACAAGTAAATACCACAAAATGGCAAAAAGGGCAATGCTAATTGCTATTGCTGCAATGCCCCATGAAGTGCCGTAGCGCGAAAAGGTTATGTAGTATGCAAAGAGCGTAAGTAGACCGCCTCCAATGCCACATATGCCGAAGCCTGGGATAACCACTACTTCCATAAGTAGCAAACTCACACCGATAAGCAGTGCTAATATTATGGTAGCTATAATCATAATTATGTATATGTATGGTTGGCTTATTCCAATTTCTGAGCTTCGGATAGCTTTATTTGTTCGCCAGAAGCAAATGCTACAACGAAAGCACTAGTGAATCCAGCCGTTCTAACTTCGTTCAGATGGCCGATAGCTTCGTCATATGTACGATAGCTACCAACGTAGTATTTGGTGAGTTTTTTCTCAGGAATGAAGTAGGTAGTGATGTCGCTAAAAGCTGCGAGCTTCTTCTGGTCGGGACTGCTTTTGAATGCGCCAAGTTGAATGCGGTATATAGGTTTGCCGTTAGCTGGCGTTTGCAGTGCCGTGTCGGTTGTTTTTGTAGGTGCAGATTGAACCTCTTCTACGGGTTTAGGTTGTTCTTGTGGAATGTTTTCGGTAGCAACAATGTGTGGCCTTTCTTCCACTACAGTTTCTTGGGTTTCAAGTTGCGTATTTTCGATAGTGTCACTGGTTGTGGCGACCATAGGTTCACGAGCAACGGTAGTAGTGTCGATCCGGCTTAGTGCTTCTGCCACCGATGCAGGTTCTGCATTGTGAACTTTGGCAGGCAGAGGGAAAGAACCGTTTTTGTGGCTGCTGTAGCGCACAAGGGCTTTGCGATAGTTGTTGATGGCGCTTTTCTTTATTAGAGCAGCGTTTTTATAGGCTTCGTCGCTATGGTTTTTCGACATTCCTTCGGCGCGGGCATAGGTTTTTACAGCCACAGTGCGTGGCGAATCGGTCTCGCTGAAATCTGTTTCGGGTTCGCGTTCGCGTGCTGCTTCGTAGTAGTCGTCAAAAATATCGTATTTGGTATCAAACGAGCGATGTAGCAGTGTTGTTGATGCTTTGTCCAATAAGATGCTGCGTTCGTTTATTTCGTTTGGCGAAAGCTCTTTGGGATTTCCGTCTTCATCTATAGAGTTAAGAGTTTTGCCTTGCAATGCAAATTCCTCAAATTTTGTCTTCTCGAGGCTCAATATTTCAGCCCAAGCATACAAACTGTCAGCCTCTTGAAGTTCTCGTTGGTCGTCGGCCGAGAATAGTTCTGCATACAACTCATCGTCGGTGTGAGCATCAACGAAGAAGCTGCGGTCGTACATCATGTAGTAATTAGGATTGAGCAACTTGCCCCAGTCTATTGCTGTGTTTTGCGCTGCAAGGTCAATTTCGCCAAGTGATTGATATTCTCCACTCTCAATGAGATCCATAAGTCGCTGAAGTTCAACACGACGAGCTGTAGCATATTTTTCATTTACATTGTCTTCGAGAGTATAAACTCGGCGTTCTATTGTAAGTATGCCACTAATCAGCTCGTTGCGTTGGTCGTTATCGCTGATATTCATAAACTGTTTGCGACGTTTAGCCATCTCAGCCGACAAACTATCCTTCTCGTGTTTCAAGTTGAGTGCTTCGCGGAATGTCTCTTTGGCTTCGGCGCTGCGGAAATGCTCCCATTGTGTGTAGGTAAGCGAGTCGTTAACAACGAACTCAAATTTCTTTTGCTCTTTGGTTATGCTTGCGGTAGCTTTTTGAGCCCCGCCAATCGAAGTGAAATCGTCGCGCATTTTTGCAAGCGATTTGTCGATGTTGAGTGCTGCAGCACGTCGGATGTCTTCGGTGCTCTGTGCAAAATTGCGTATTACGCTGTTGTCCCAAAGAATTTCATACACCATGACAGAGTCTGCCGAAGTCTCGCGATTGCTGGCAAACCAAGCGCGTGTGCGAAATTCGTCGGCTACGAAAAGATAGTCGTCGGCAGCCGAATTGAAAGGCACTCCCAAATTCACAGGTGTTGAGAATGTGCGTGTTTCGGCATCGTAGGTGGTGCGGTAAATATCGAAACCTCCCATGCCACCTTCTCTATTCGACGAAAAATAAAGCGATACACCATCAGTCATAAGTATTGGCATCTTTTCGTCGGCAGCCGATTGCAGTCCTTGAAGTGGAGTCATCTCGCCCCAGCCATCGAGTAAGCGCTCAATTTTGTAGAGTTTCTCATGTCCTGCATCATTGGGCAACGAAAAATATACTGCATCACCTCGTTCAGTGCGATATAGTATCCCGTTGGGGTTTACGTCCGATTCGAAAAAGTCGCTATTGTATTGCACCATACCCACTTCGCGCGATGGATTGTAGACGGTAAGTAAGCTGTCGCGTGTTACTCGATATTTATCTATTACTCTGACACTGAATATCTTACTTGCTAATGGCACCGATGCTACACACTCAGCTTTGTATTGCTTAGCCAAGGCAATGAGAGCCTCGTCTTTGGCTGTGCGTAGATATTTTTCGAAAGTCTGTGAGGCAAGTTCAAATTCGTATTGCAATTGGTATGCTCTGCCGAGGTAAAAATTGCTATTGGCTTGCATACCTTTTATCTGTGCAAATTTCAAGCGGCGTGCGCCTTCGCTGAGGTTTCTACCTATGCATACGTATGAGGCACCAAGGTAGTAGTTGATTTTTGCATCGCGGTCGTGCTTTATGGCTGCTTGCTCAAGTTGCGCTATGGCTTCGGTATACTCACCTGCTTCGAAGTGAGCTATTGCGGGCTTAATATTTACTTGCGATGCGGCTGCTGTCGATATAGTTGCGCTGACAGCAATGATGGCTATTTTTAGCGTGTTCAACAATTGCTTCATTAGGTCGATTTCAAACGCCGCAAATGTAACTATTTTAGTGCGTATAGTTAAATATTGTTTAGCTTATGTTCTATGGCTTTCTACCTTTTGTGCAACTACCTACTCTCATACATATTTATGAATCTATAGTAGTTGTGTTGTTATATAATGTATTGACAATCTTATATATACATAATAAAAATGTAGTTTACTGAAAATGCTGCTCGAAATTCGTAAATCATAATTATATGGTCTATTTTTGCGCGCATAATCAAAAGAAACAACAATGCAGGAAAAAATTCTGATACTCGACTTCGGCTCTCAGACTACGCAGCTTATAGGTAGGCGAGTGCGCGAACTCGATACCTTTTGCGAGATTGTGCCGTACAACAAGTTTCCTAAAGACGACAAGTCGATAATTGGCGTAATACTCAGTGGTTCGCCATATAGTGTCTACGATAAGGAGGCTTTCAAAATCGACTTGAGTGAAATTCGTGGTAAATATCCAATACTCGGAATATGCTACGGAGCTCAATTTATGTCGTATGCTCTTGGTGGTAAGGTCGAACCAGCAAACACTCGTGAATATGGACGCGCAAACCTAAAGACGTTCGATCATGAGAATCCGCTCTTCAAAGGTTTTGATGAAAATTCACAAGTCTGGATGAGCCATGGCGACACCATCACCGAACTTCCTGCAGGATTCAAAGTGATAGCTTCTACCGATAAGGTTAAAAATGCTGCATATCAAGCTGAAAATGAAAAACTTTGGGGCGTTCAATTCCACCCCGAAGTGTTCCACTCTACACAAGGCACTCAGTTGCTAAAGAACTTTGTTGTGGATATTTGTGGTGGTAAGCAAGATTGGAGCGCAGCTTCGTTTATCGATACTACAGTAGCCGAACTAAAGGCTCAACTTGGCAACGACCGTGTGATCCTTGGCCTCTCGGGTGGCGTCGACTCCTCGGTTGCTGCTGTATTGCTCAACAAGGCTATTGGCAAAAATCTCACATGCATTTTTGTCGATCATGGCATGTTGCGCAAGAATGAGTTTACTGATGTCTTGCACGATTATGAATGCTTGGGATTGAACGTTATAGGCGTAGATGCAAGTGAAAAGTTCTTCGCAGATCTTGCTGGTGTCACCGAACCAGAAAAGAAACGTAAGATTATTGGCCGCGATTTCGTAGAAGTATTCGATGCCGAAGCAAGAAAAATTACCGACGCTCGTTGGTTAGCTCAAGGCACTATATACCCTGACCGCATCGAAAGTTTGAACATTACGGGTAAAGTAATCAAGAGCCACCATAATGTGGGTGGTCTGCCCGAAGAGATGCATTTGCAACTGTGCGAACCTCTCAAATGGCTCTTCAAAGATGAGGTACGTCGCGTGGGTAAACAACTTGGTATGCCCGAACATCTTATCAAGCGTCATCCATTCCCAGGACCAGGCTTAGCTGTACGTATTCTTGGCGATATTACGCGTGAAAAGGTGCGCATCTTGCAAGATGCCGACGATATTTTCATTAGAGGCCTTCGCGAATGGGTCGACACCGACGGCGTAACCCTCTACGACAAAGTGTGGCAGGCTGGTGCAATATTGCTTTCTACGGTTCGTAGTGTAGGCGTTATGGGTGATGAACGTACGTATGAAAACCCTGTTGCCTTGCGAGCCGTAACAAGCGTAGATGCAATGACTGCCGATTGGGCTCATCTGCCTTACGAGTTCCTTGGCAAAGTAAGCAACGAGATAATCAACAAAGTGCGCGGTGTGAATCGCGTATGCTACGACATAAGTTCAAAACCACCCGCAACCATCGAGTGGGAGTAGTCGAGTGCTCGTAATTATAACCATACTCAAAGCCCTATTTACCCATCAGGTGTAAGTGGGGCTTTGTTGTGTTTGTGGCTGGTTCCAATTGCGGCAAAAGCCTCTACCGCAAGAGGCTATTTATCTATTGTTTTTACGTATTCTGAAGGTGTCATGCCAACATGTTTTTTGAAGCACCTACTGAAGTAGCGAGGGTCGTTGAAGCCAGAGTTGTAGGCTATTTCTGAGATAGACAGATCGCCAGGTTGTTTCATATATTCTATGGCGCGCGATATGCGGGTGGCAGTGATGAAGTCGATAGGAGTGCAGTCGAGATATTGCTTCATTTTGCGAGCAAAAGTGGCGCGGCTCATATTAAGGGCATCGGCAATAGTTTCAACCGAGAGGTTGGCATCGGTTATGTGGTCGCAAATGTAGTTGTATACACTCTCGTTGAATGCTTTTTTCTCTCTGTCGTCTCTTGTGATGAGCGGTTGTTGAGCTACTTCGGCACCATCGTCGGACGTCTCGGCTTCGTTTAGGTGCAGCTTCATGTTTTCTATCTCTTGCATCGTGCGTTGGGTAATCACACGTTGCATATGCCGATGAAGCAATATTATGGCTATGAGCGTAATAAGTATAATGCATATACATATAACAATGACGAATGATGTCTTCTCGTAGAAATAAGGCTCAATGTCGATGTAGAGAGTTTTTTCGTTGTTTATGAATAGACCATCGCCATTGGTCGATTTCACAGTGAGTTTGTGTAATCCAGGTTTGAGTTTTGTGAATAGTTCAGTTTTGTTGCCTTTGGTATATGTGAAATCTTTGGCATCGTCGAGTTTGTAGGCAAACCATATTTGGCTGCGTTTGTTGTAGTCGAGCACAGCCAAGAGCACCGAGAAATTGCGTAACCAAGGTTTCAGTGTAACAATTGTGTCGATGTCGATTCGTTGCATATTGTTTATGCCTGTGGGGTCGATAGCAGGGAAATAGATTGGAGAATGTGTTCGTCTCTTTTTTAGTTTGTTGGGGTTGAATAGTATCATGCCTTCTGTGCAACCTTTCACCACTATGCTATCGTTGAGTTGAGCAAATGGGTAGAACGAGAAATGTTTGTCGCCATTGAAAAAGTTGGGTGAAGTATATACGTCTACATCGTTATTATCGCTATTCTGGATAACAAATAGAGAATTTTCAGTGACACCCAGAATTTTGTCGTTTGTCGTAAATAGAGTGAGAACTTCGCTGTCGATGTTGGATGCTTGTATACGCTTAAATTTTATGTTGTTCGACAATATGTTTGTTTTGTTGTCGATTTGGCAAATGTTGCCACAAGCTACATAAATATTGCCGTCGGCATCTTGAGCTGCACTATATACAATCGACTGTGGCAAGGCATTGCTTTTCTGCGCATTTGGCGCTTGATGGTAGAATCGCAATTGTGATATGTCATCGATGCTTTGGTCGCATGTATATATGCCATCTTCAGTACACATTATCAAACCTTGCGATGTAGGCGCAAAACAGCGAATTTGTATTGGAGTTCGACCATTTTGAGCCTCATTGAGTTCAGCCCCAATGTTGGTGAATTTATATTCTCCATTGGCTTGAGGTGTAGCTATTACAAGTGTTCCGTAGAGGTCGCCTATCCAGATTCGTCCATAAGAGTCGATGTAAATGTCGTGAGCTTTATTTATCACCGATGCATTGCTTTGCGACGATGATAGTGTGTAGCTTATGATGGAGTAGTGGTTTCTATCGCCATTTTCCACTAAGCGAATCAAGCCATCTTGAAGTCCGGCAGCCCAAATGTTGCCTCGGTTGTCTTTGTCGAATCGTCGAATGGCATATCCACTTTTGCAATTGTTTTTTACTATGTTGCCATTGTGGTTGAGATAACCTTCAACGTCGAAGTCTTTGTTTCGAATCTCTACTGTGCCATCGTTGTATACAATCCATGTGCGAGCATATTTATCTACAAAAAAGCTAACGGTTTCGCGTTCTGTGTTTACATCTTTGAATATGTTGCACTGCTTATGTATATACCATAATCCGTGAGTAGTGGCTACCCAAAGGTTGTCGTCTTTGTCATATATATGTTTGTATATTCTATTGGACTGAGGATGTTCTACCGAGGCCAATATCTCTTGCCAATTGTCTTTTTTCTTTGTTTTATACGATGTTATGGTGGTGTATTTTGCAGTGTCGGGCAAAGCCTCGAATCGTTGAGTATGTCGATTCCAAATAACTTTTTTGTTTCGTTGTATGCACAGTATGTTATGGTCGGCAAGCTCCATAATATTGTCTATGCGATTGAACGGAAGCACATTTTCTTGCGTTGGCTTGTGTCCTTCAAACGTAACACCGTCGTAGCTGTATAGTCCATCGTTTGTTGTAAACCATATTAGTCCTAAGCTATCTTGTGTCAACGCTTTTACTAATTGGTTTGGAGTGTCGAGCACTCGCAATTGCCATCTGCTGGCCATTGCTGTAGCGGTGGCTAACGTTATATAGGTAATGATAATTGTAATACGCCAATAAATGGTCTTCATTATGGATATGCTATGTTGGTGACGAAATGCAAAATTATGTAAAATGTCTTTTATTTGGTTATTGAAAGTTTGGGTGTGCTTGTCCCTTTGTCGCGAAAATGGATAATAGCATTTTACATTCTCATACTCAATACAAAATCCACATTATTGTGCGAAAAATACACAACAAATAACGCGTGAAAGCCGAATTTTGATTTCGCAATAGTCACTATTTGAGTGATATATGATGCCTTTTATAAAGTGAACTTTTTTCCATACATCTGTAATGTAAAAAGAAGACATTTCCTCTCCTGTCGACGTTGCGATAATGGCCGCTGGGTGAGGCTTCTTTGAGTGCTAAGACAAAGCACAATTATCTTTTTCATTTTTATAAAAAAAAGCTTGCCCTCTTTGCAGAGAGCAAGCTTCTACCTATTACTACTAATCCAAATTATAAGGGGAATGTTATGGGGAACATAATCACATAAATATCTTTACAACCCGCGATGTACAAGGCGTTCAAACACGATGGTTACGCCGTCATGCGTGAGATGCAATACGTCGGGTGATACTTGCGTGAGAGTAAACGACGAAGCATTGTTCGATTTGGAATCGAACATAACCATGTTGTCAAACAATGTCCATTGCGTCTTTTGTGTATTGCCTTCGGTGATGATTTCGGCCGAGAGATCTTCGCAGAGTGAAATTTGAAGTGAATCGGATTTCCATGAACCAACAAGCATTCGAGACACATTGTCGATACTTGGCTTTTCATTCAATACTATCACATCGGTGGCGTTGCTCGGCTTTGTGATTGCATACTTTATTGCTACGGAATCGTTTTTCACCAGATCCCTTACTGTGCCAGCTGATACATAAAAACGTATCGTGTCGCTGGGGGTAGTGGCAATTGTTACTTCGTTGTTAGTTATCTCAACAATTCTGCCAGTCACAAATCGGCTTTTGCTCGGCTGCGTGCAGCAGATAAGAGCAAGAATTGGAAAGAGAATAAAATTTGTGCGTATCCTTTTAGTCATTGTATTGTTTTTTGTGATGGCGAAGTTCACCATTTGTAAGCTTTGAAACTATTTGATTATGATAGATTAACGTAAAACGCACAAAATCAAGAATGATTTAGACTTTTTGACCGCATTTTGTTAATAATTACTTACGTATAAAAAGACAAAGGCAACCGTAGCGGCTGCCTTTGCAAACATTGGTTCACTCTCAATGTTATTATTCAGTTATAGTAATCTCTTGTGCTATTATTTCTGCGATTTTTGCGGCACCTCGGGCGTTCGGGTGAATGCCGTCGGCAATAAAGAGGCTATCGCAGCCTTCGAAAGGTGTGTGAAGGTCGATAATTCTCAAATTATTCTTTTCGGCAATGCGCTTTGCTGCCGGTATTACTTCAGTTACAATTACCGAGTCGGTTATTTGCCAACGAGTCTTCACTGCAGGAACAGGAAGACATACCATTATTTGTGGTTTTGATGGCAATTGTTGCAACGTGTCAATCATCTGTTGATACGAAGCACTGTAGGCGCTGTCGTTCCATTGGAATAGTTTGGCATCGTTGGTGCCAAGTTTTATAATCACAATGTCGGGCTTGTAGCGTAGTAGGTTGCTAAACTCTTTTGCCGACTGATATGGGAAATCTCCACTACGCATCATAGTTGTGGAACTGCGACCGAAGTTTATCACTTCGTAGCCATTTCCCAAGATATTTGCAAGTTGAGCTGGATATGCGTTGTCGGCTTGCCATTTTATGCCGAATCCTTCTGTGATACTGTCGCCAAGGCATGCCACTTTCACGTCGCGACGCTCCGTAGTGCAGCATGTCAATACGAGTAACACAATGGCTATAAAAGATGCTCGTTTCATAGTTATGATTGTAATCTATAATTCAAAAAATTGGTGAGTGCCTTGCGTGCATCGGCTAATTTGTCTTCCCACATCTGCACTGAGTTTTGCCCTACTATGTCGGTTACATACTTAATAGCTATCATAGGCACACTTTCACTTTTGCATACTTGAGCAATGGCAAAAGCCTCCATGTCGCATACGTCGCCATCGCCAAATGGCTCATACACAAAGTTGTCGCCCGTATTGCATGTGCTGAGCGTACAACCCGATATGAGTTTTTGTGCCACTTCGTTGTTTGTATCTATGCTAATCTTAGCCTCCAAGCCAAACTCAACGAGAGGAAGCAAGTTTCTGTCTAAGAATGAGTTGCATACCAATATCTCGCCAATTGGGTGGTTGCATGAACCAGCCGTACCTACATTCAAAACGAAGTCAGGCTTGTATGTAAGCACAATTTTCATTGTGGCTGCGGCAGCTTTTGCTTTGCCGCAGCCACAAATGAATTGTTTTATCTCTATGTCGCTATTGCTTGGCAGTGTAATCTGCTCGGCTTCAAAAGCATGAACAACAGCAATCCTTTTCATACGGATATTTATTTTACGGCTTTTATGGTATATCCGTAGCTATAGTGTTTAGCGTTGAGTATGTATGGCTTGTGAGGACGTGCACCCCACGAAGTGTCGCCTCCTAAACCGCGCTGAACAAGGTCAACTTGCACAAATATTTCGTTACGTTTTACCATCTCGCATGCGTGACGCTGGATTTTCTCTGAGCCCGTGTCGAAATCTTCGGTCTTGAATGGCATTGCGCTTATCGATAGCGGTTGTTCGCCATCAATATGTATGCCTCGACCATCATCGGTAGTTAGTTCAAAGTAGCGAACATCGGTGTGGTTGCCATTCTCTTGCGGACGTATGTATGGATAATATTGGTCGTCGGTACTCTGCTCGTATAATCCTATGAATGAAGCTGTAAAGCGATCGGAATAGTTTTCGAGTGGACCACGACCATAATATTTGAAATTACGCTGGTTGTATGGCAATGAGAATCGCATGCCGAAGCGAGGCAAGTCTGGTAAATTAACATTCTCGTCGGCTGTCCAATCTGCATTTATGGTGAGTGAGCCATCGGCATGGAGCGTATATTTCAATATATACGTAGATGGAGCATCTGTCAAACGATAGTTGGCGGTGACAACAAGAGCGCCCTGTTCGTTGCTCTGAACTTTGGTGCTCTGCAAACTCATGTTGGCTACGCGCCAAACGTTGCAACGACGAGGATCGCCGGCTCCGAGGTCATTGTCGGTGGCTGCTCTCCAGAAATATGGTTGTGGTGCACTATTCCACAACGAACGTCCTTGGTAGGTGTAGCTCTGTACATAGCCGCGCTTCTTGTTGAACAAGAATTCGTAATCGGCAACTTTAGCCGAAACAACATTTTCGTCTTCTTTGAAGTTCACTTTGCCTTCTTGTGGTGCATTCTTGGCAAAATCGTATGCTCGTAGGTTGAATTGCTCCGTAGCAAGTGTATGATTAGCTGCTACGAGTGGCTTTTCGTTGCGTGTCTGTGCCGATATGTTAAGAACATATTCGTCGTTGCTTAGGTTTGCTGCAATATCTTTAGGCAACTGAACTTCTGTGGTCTTCAATGGTTCGAGAGAGCAATCGAAATCGCCGTTGCGTACCTCTACGCCATTTTTCTGAAGCGACCAGTGGAATTTGAAGTCCTTGAGGTTGGTGAAGCAATATCTATTGGCAATAGTGAGTTTGCCCGTTGCAGCGTCGAATTTGGTGAATTTTATTAGCTGATAAACCTTCTTTACTTCCCAAAGACCTGGATGAGGTTTGCGGTCTGGAGTTACCAATCCGTTGCAGCAGAAATTGTCGTCGCTATGATAGTCCGAAGCGCCGAAGTCGCCTCCGTAGCCCCAGCAGTCGCCATAGCGCAATCCTTGGTCAACCCAGTCCCAAATGAAACCACCTTGCATGTGTGCCGACGAGTCGATAACATCGTAGTACTCTTGGAAGTTACCCGTTGAGTTGCCCATTGCGTGTGCATATTCACACATAATGAATGGACGTGTAACGTTTTGACGCTTAGCATATTCGCGCATATATCTCATCGAAGGATACATAGGACAAACAACGTCAGTGTTGCGGTTTTCGCCCGCTTGCTCAAACTGCACAAGGCGCGAGTTGTCGCGTTGCTTAATCCAGTCGTACATTTCGTAGAATACAGGTCCGTTGCCGCACTCGTTACCAAGCGACCAAACAATTACGCAAGGATGGTTTTTGTCGCGTTCTACAAGGCGCGTGATACGATCGCGGTGTGCTGGTGCCCAAACAGGTTCGTATGCAGGATGACCTTCGGTTCTAAGGCCTTGATGTTCTGCACCATAACCGTGAGTCTCGATATTTGCTTCATCGCAGATATACATACCATAGATGTCGCACAAGTCGTAGAAGAGTGTCGATTGTGGATAGTGACTTGTACGTATAGCGTTGATATTGAACTCTTTCATGAGCTTAAGATCGGCAACGATGGTCGCCGAATCTACAACGTGGCCCTTCTCGGGGTGATGTTCGTGCAAGTCGACGCCGTGAACATCAATAGCTTTGCCATTCACTCTCAACTGACCGCCAGCGAGTTCCACTTTGCGGAAACCAGTGTTGCACTTCACGCAGTCGATTGCCTTTTTGTCTGAGCCAACGAGCTCTATAGTGGTGCTATAGAGTGTAGGAGTCTCGGCACTCCAAAGCGATGGTTTTGCAATTGCTTTTTCAATATTTATAGTGATGTCTTTGCCAGCTTCAATATTTACGTTCTGAGATGCTGTTGCTACTACTTTGCCAGCAGCATCGCGAAGAGTAACGTTCACTTTCCCGACAAATTTGTCTGGTGATGCAAGTTTCACTTCGGCGCGAAGTATGCCATCTTTATAATTACTCTTCAAATCGCCACGTACGAAGAAATCTTCAATGTGAGTCTTAGTTGTTGTGTATAAAAATATGCCGCGGTCGAAACCCGAAAGACGCCAGAAGTCTTGATCTTCGAGGTATGAACCATCGCACCAACGATATGCTTCAATGGCAATTAGGTTTTTGCCTTCGCGTATGTATGGCGTGACGTCGAACTCCGTTGGCGACTTGGTAACTTGCGAATAACCAACCTTTTGCCCATTTATCCATACGTACATGGCCGACGTTGCCGATTCGAAATGTAGTATCACGCGACCCTTCGACCAACCTTTGGGCATATCGAATGTTTTGCGATACGAACCTACGGGGTTGTCGTTGTGGTTGATATATGGCTGATTTTTTTCAAATGGATAGGTGATGTTGGTATATATAGGTATACCAAAACCATTCAATTCCCAGTTTCCTGGCACAGGCATGGTTGCCCAATTGGTGTCATCGAAATTTTCGGCGTAGAAATTGTTTGGCTTGTCAGCAGGCTTTTTTACCCAGTTGAATTTCCAAATGCCGTTCAAACTCAAAGAATTGTTCTTTTGCAAAAGCGAAGTAGCTCTTGGTGCTAACTTGTTAACTGCGAATACTTGCGGATTCTCCCAATCTACGTTTTCGGCGCAAAGTGGAAGCGCAAATGTAGCCATCAGCAATGTGGCTAATTGTTTTGTGTTCAAAATCATAATACTTATAAAGGGTTTTAGTAATTATACAAATTGCAAACCACTTTCGAAATTAACGTCTTTTATACAAAAAACATTTTACTTCTCAAAAAAAGACTACAAATGACCGATTAGTGTATTCATTTGAAATGCTTAGTTGCAGTGTGTATGCGCCCATGAAAAATGTGAAATAAAATTTTTCTCGAAAATATCGTGTAGCTTAACAATCGTAAACAAAAACTACTATCTTTGCACCCGCAAAACAGACGGGTGTAGCTCAGTTGGTAGAGCATCGGTCTCCAAAACCGAGTGTCGGGCGTTCGAGTCGCTCCTCCCGTGCAGTCATAAGCCTTGCGGAGTATTCCATGAGGCTTTTTTTGTATATATACGTATGGAAATAATAGCACGAATAGAAACCGACTTCCCAACAAAGTTTGGGCTTCCTCGTCAAAGCCGATTGATAAATGCTTTGCGTGGAACGATTGTGTTCGAGCCTAAATACCGTAACGTTGATGCTATTCGTGGATTGGAGGACTTCTCACATATTTGGCTGCTTTGGCAGTTCTCCGAAGTGCGCGATGAGCAATGCCATCCTACGGTGCGTCCTCCTCGCTTGGGGGGCAATATGCACATGGGCGTTTTTGCTACGCGTTCACCATTTCGCCCAAACAGAATCGGGCTTTCGTGCGTTGAGATTTTGGGCATCGAGACCGACAGTCCTCGTGGACCTCTGATTCACGTTGCCGGCATAGATATGATGAGCGGTACGCCCATTTTCGACATTAAACCATACATACCCTATTGTGATAGCATACCCGATGCAAAAAGCGGCTTCACTGCGCAGATAAAGGGCACCAACCTTGATGTGAATTTTGAATGCCAAATGCCTAATGACATGTCCGATAGTCAGTTGTTGGCTATAAAGAAGATTCTTGCCTCCGATCCTCGTCCGCGTTACCACGACGATGAAACTCGCATCTACGGTTTCGACTATGCCGAATGGACTATTCGCTTCAGCGTGTTGGGCGATATGGTGAAGGTGATGAGCATTGAGCGCAAGGAAGGTTTGTAGTTGCAAGTTTCGAATAACGAACGCAGACGACGCTGATAGGGCAGACTCATGCAGATAAATAAATCTGAAAAAATCCTTTGAATCTGTGCCATCCGCGTTCAAAAAACTCGAAACTTCTAATTGCGCATTATTCCATCTTCACAGCATCGGTAAATGTGTACACAATCATCTCGTCGGCATCGAAATACTTTAGCGTGACGGACTCGCCGGCACTGCGGCCAAACACAGTTATCTCTACAGATGCATCGAGCAGATTGTCGTCGAGCGTATATATGCCGCGACATTCAGAACCAACAAAAGCTGCCACAATGTCGCCCTCAGATGGCTCTACTATTGGCGATGCAGCTGTTTGGGACTTGGAACTTTGTTCTTCGCTCTGTCCCGATTCGAATAGCATTGCGAGGGGCGATGTAGATAGTGGCAAATTCATAACTATAGGATATTTTTCAGATCCCAAGGAGAACTGCGGTTGAAGATCTTCGTCAATGCCGTAGACCTTATCGGGCTCGTAATAGATTTGAGCTGATCGCGTAAATATGTGCTTCAGGCGGCTGCTGTAGTATCGGAGAGTAACTGTGAGAAGCGTCTGACCAGAGTCGTTGCCGTATGCCTTCAGTAGGAAGAACGCACTATCGTCGTCGCCATCGCCGATACTTATGGCAGGACTTGCCAATCCGCGTAACTCGTTGCCCACGAAGAGAGCCATCATGTCGTTTTCGTCTACGTATGGACGCAGTTCATCTTCCATTATGAAGAGCATCACCGCCCAGTTTTCGTAGTCGTAGGCAACGGGCTCTTGCCAATCGGGGCGCTCTTGGTTGCTGCTCCAATCAATCTGCCACTCTGGCACTTCGCTCACATTAGTTACGCTGTAACCCGAAGTTTTGCCATCGTCGTCGCCATCGCAAGCCCACAAGAAGGTGAGACTTGCCAGCATAAGTATATTACGGAATAATATGCGTTTCATGGTTGTAATTGTTTTATTATCAATTAATTACTTTGCGTGTAATGTTTATCGACAAGGAGAGCATGTCCCCTTGTCGAAGTAAACTATTTTATCAATACTTTTTTACCATTATGTATATACAGACCTCGTTCTGTAGGCTTCGTCTTCCACTGCATGCCACCAATTGTGTACCAATAGCCATTGTCGCAGTCGGTATTTATGAAACTGATGACCGCTGGCTCGTCCGGACTGCCGACAACGCTATTTGCGCGGAAGAGCATCTGCTCGTCGGTGGAAGCCACAATCTCGCCGTTGCGTTCTATAGCGAACCATAGCGACTTGTTGGTTTCGCCTTCTATACTTACGTATATAACCTCATCGCTCAATGCATTGGCAACGCCGCACTGCTTCTCGCCCGAGTATGCCACCAGTTTGTCACCTTCGAGAGGCTCAAAGCCTTCGATGATAGCCGACAGCGACATGGTAGAGCGTAGATGCGCCGACTTGTTGGTGCCATTTGCAAACGACCATTCATCGATGAAGGTGCTGCCAGGCTCGTAGAACGGATATACGAACGACGCTTCGGTGCTGCTGTGGCGCAACATCATGTAGCCAACGCCAGGTTTCATATACTGCAAACTGCCTCTCCAACGTCCGACGCCGCCTGAAACGGTGAAGTAAGCAAACTCGTCGTGGCTTTTGATTACGTCGCCTGGCTGAGCATTGTCGTAATAGTCGCTAAGAGCCGTCTCGATGCTCAAGTTCATCATTGGCGTGTAGCCGATGCCGTTCCAGCCTTGCTTCAAGGTGATGGTACGCTTATCTATGGATCTAATTATGTTGCCACCAATTGGGAATGATATGTCATTCTTAACCTTGATAGCGTACGACTTCTGTGGCGACAAGCGAATGTCACTCACATTGTCTGTCGAGAGCCAACGTCCACCACGATAGACGAGCGTGAGGTCGCTATTCATATCCGTCAGGACATCGCCATCTATCCAAGGCAAACCGCTGAGCACCGTATTTACATTGAAAAGGTCATTGTTGTCAATGTTGAATGAAATCCAGTTCCAGCCCTCTTTTAGGTCGAATATTTGTATATATACATCGCCGCCATCGAAGCGAACTGGAGTGTCGACACCTAAGACAGCCGACTTTTCGAACGTAAGCGTCTTCTCGCCGTTCACTGTAAGCATTATCTCCAATCCCGTTGAGTATTGCCACAGTTTGAAGTAGAGGTCGTTACCACTTGCTTTGTTGTCGTAAACGGTTAGGTAGATACCCGTCTCGCCAGTGAGTGCCGAGTAGTCGATATGAGCAAAGCCGTGGCAACGGTTCTCGCGGTCGAATACGCCTATTATGTCGCGCGAATCGATGTCAATCTCGCCGTTGAGATATACACGGCCGGCGATGTTCATAGAGTGCTCGAGCAAATCGCTATCAACGTTCCATGCCCAATCGGGTTGCTCGCCCTCAACGGTCAAGTTGAGGTAATAAGGTTCAACGTTGCCATCTTCATCGACTAAGTAGATAATCTCATCGTACGTACCAACGTTGAGATTCTTGTTCACCTTAGCCACAATAGAAGTTATGGTCTGCGGACCGATGACATCGCTGTAGCTGTCGAGCGTGAGCCACTTCGGACAGTTCTCTATGGTATATGTATGACTCAATGCACTGCTGTTGTGAATGGTCATATATACATTATTCTCGCAACCATAGGTGATGATTTCGGAACTACAGTTGCCAATCCACTGCAAGCTGCTATTAGTTACGTAGTAGCAAGCCGTTGTAGGCGAAGCCATAGCGTTGCCATTCTTATCCTCAATGTCGCGCAAGGTGACGTAGATGTTGCGATGGTTGATGCGCGTAGCCAATTCGTTGATACCTACATATACCTGATTGTCCTTACCTACGAAGCTAAAATTCAAGTTTTTCAACTCTTCGTAAGGCACAACAGGAGCGGCAGTCTCGTTGGTGATGTGCTTCAAGATTTCGTCTTGCGAAGCAATGAACACGTAGTCGCGCACTAGCTTAGAAGTAGCCTCTTTGGTCAGCGGGTCGAGTTCGTATTTCACGTTGCCCATGTCGTCGAGGTAGATTTTCTTGCTATATGGATATGCCACAAGTTCGATATCGTTGTCCTTCTGACGTTCTTGGGTGTCGAAGCTTAGGTATGTAAGCAGGCCAACTTCATCGCCCTGCGGACTCTTGGTCGCGTATGCCTTAATTAGCGTCAATGGCAGTGCTTGCTGAAACATGCAAAGTTCATCGAAATAGCCCGTTAGGTCGGTACCGATGGCTGGTGTTCCGCCACTAATGCCGCCAATCAAATCAGGCGAGAATGTAGCCTTCAGTATCTGGTCTACGTAGATGTTAACCACGCCGCGAGCACGATTGACGGTCATAGCATAATGATGCCACTGGTTATCGTTGTAGTCGCTGCCAGCATCGAAGGTCTGCCCATTAGAGCGGAACTGTAGTTGTCCGCCGTCGAAGCCGAGCCAGAATTGGTTCTCAGCTCCTGCTACGTCGTTATACCCACTGCCGTTGCTCACAAGCGTGCCATTCTTGTCGTCGGTCTTGAACCAGAATATCAGCGAGTAGTCTTGTTCGGCAGTGCGATTCAAAGCGTTCTGATTGAGCGCAAAACCATCATTGTTTATATGTAACGAAAGTCCACGCGGCATAGCCCACGAAGCGCCCATCAGTTGAGCGTTTGCGCCTTGAGTATGATCAAGAGCGTAGTTGCCCAAGCCTTCGTTCATAGGGTAGTAGTCCACGAGGCCCATCTCGTAGCCCGTCAGTCGACGGTTGCCATAAGTAGTACCCACCTGACCGCCAGTTAGTGCGCGATACCAAAGACGAGTCTCCATCATGCGACCTTCGTAGTATTGACTCATGCTGCGGTCGGACTCATTGGTGCGACCAAAGATGAGCGCGCCAGTGCCGTGGTATGATTCTTCCATCTTGAACTGCCCAATCTCCATGCCGCCATTGTAGAATGTCAGCGTGCTGTCTTCGTGGTCGATGCTCAAAGCCACTTGCGTGAAGCCGCCCTTTGCAATCTTTTCTTTAGACGTATACTCATGCTCATCAATAATAGCTTTCAACTTGAAGTCGGCGGTGAGCCAAAGTTGTAGCTTCTTGCCATTATTGCCGTGAGAGAAGAGTGGCATGTCGCGACCCGTTGCGTCGGGCTTCACCATCATATCTATGGTTAGACTCTTGCCGCTGAAGTTGCGCTGAGCCTCACTCTCTACGCTCGCTGCACCGTCGAACAGCACGCTTACAGATTCGGACACATTGTCGTTGTTCACCTCGCCCTTCACCTCGAAATTGGTGATGGCATTGAGGTAGTTATGTTCAATGTCCTCCGAGAAGTTGAATATTATGTTGCTACCTGCTGTAAGTATGCCGTCGGTTGGTTCTGGCGTGCCAAACAGCTGCGGACGACGCGTATCCTTAACACCGCTGATAATGGCAGACGACGTTGTCAGGAACGAGTTGCCATCGCGGCAGTAGAGCACAGCGCGCAGATCGTAAGCCTTCTCCATGACAGTGCCTTCGCCGTAGAACTGAGTATTTATGTTACCGTTTTCTGGTATCATGTCGCGCACACCAGAAGCCTTGGCCATAAGCGCAGAATCGGCATAATATGAACAGAGATTCGTCCAATAGTCGTCGCCACGCAAGCTCTCTTTGTATTGGAACTCGATATGGTCGAAGTTGTGCTGATACTTATCGAAACCATCGATAGTTATTGGCATGAACCAGCCGCGATTGTCGTTCCATTGAGCATCAGTATTCATAATCCACTTGTCGCCCGGCGAAGAGATGTTCACCGGACCAGCTTGACGGAGGTAGTGCACGTCGAGCATCACTTTGTTTTGCGTGTGAGTAAGGTCGGAACTTGAGGCAATGCCGATTCTTAACCCATTGTAGTCGAATTCGTTACCAGCATAAATTTCAATGACCTTCTCTACTATCTTGCCTGGGTTGAGCAATACAGGTATGCCGTTTCCATTAAGCGGCGAACCATCAACGAAAATTTTGGCCCCATCAGGATTGCTCGCTTCATCTAAGAAGAAAGTGAACCTTGTCAAGTTATCCGTGGCCGCCTCTGGCTGTTCGCTCTCGTTGGTCAAGTAGGCCTTGAAGCGTGCTGGGGCGCCAACAGCCACACCGCTCACACTCTGGCGGTCGAGCGTAATCTTAGGATTCACTATTTTCTTGGTGCGCTCGTCGAGGATTGTACCCTCGTTGTAGAAGAGTGTTCGGCGCTCGTCCTCCCATGTATTGACAGTGGCTCCACCACGAGTGCGATAGACGAAACTGCGGGCGTAGCGCGCGTCGCTCATTGTATTGTCGCGGTGTAGGTATTCTTCTACATAGTTGGTCATGTCGTTGAAGTTCTGGTTACTATAAACGCTAAGTACCTCATTGTTATCCACCGAAGCCGTGTCTGTCCATACGCGATAGACATCGAAGTTCAAGTGGCTCTTCTTATCCATAACTATCTCGAACCTCTCATTGCGATTATAGCACTTCGACTCACCGGAAACATCCTTGACATTGTAGTCAAGTACAGGCAAGAGGCTGAACTTGAATGTGCTGCCATAGAAATTGACTGCAGTATTGAAACCGTTTGCATTCTGCGTGCCTTGCGCTGCGCCTGCTCCATGTGCACCTGCATTGGAGTTTACAAGGTTTTTATATACCTCCTTGAGAATGGCGGCTACAACCTTGACACCCAGAATTGAAGCAACTGTGATGCCCATATCTGCACCACTCTCGTCGAAATATGTGGCACTGATGAAGCCCGGCAAATGGTAGTAGTTCGTAATGTCATACTGACTCTCAAATGTCTCATTGTACTTCACCGTAGTGCCGCCATCTACGTCGTAGTTGGCAACAAGGTCGGTAGCTTGTAGTTTCTCGCGTTCGTTCTGAGCTATCATCTGCACCCATGCATCTATAATTTGATAGATTTGATATGCTTCGTCGGGGTAGTCCTCTGTAGAGATTTCTGGCTTAATCATTTCGTACTCAGAGCCGAAGAGCTCGTCGTCGATAGCCATATTCGTCCAATAGACGGGCTTACCCGTGGCGTTGGCTTTCGCTTGTGCTTCGTCCTTTGAGCCGGTGAACATCAGTGCACGCAACTCCTTCACCTTGGCAGGTATGAGTTCCGTAAGTATGTGCTTCTGCGAGTGGACGAACTGCGAGGTCACCTCTGGTCCATAGCCAATCGACTCGTCGCGCACGAGGTGATACTTGTTACCATCGGCATCGGTGCCTTCTGCAATATGTACCAATGTACCATACTGATTACTTACGCCAGCTAATGTGCCTCCGCCAAGTTTGCCAAGCATCTGCTGATACATAGAGTCAGGGATAGCGCGAATGGTAGATATTGGTTCAACAACAATATTCTGAACCATACCTATGTATAGGTCAGCTTCTGCACCCACCATAGTATTCTCGCTACTTGTGCTGATGTCCTGATTTACGTTCATTGTGTAGGCAAATGCGCGATGGCCTTCCATATCGAAGGCATACTCAAAGTCGAAGAGCTCTTCGTTGTCGCTGGAGTTGATGATGCCAGCCACACCTCCCGCGCCTTGAGGTGCTGCCACAGTGCCTTGGAAGTTGTCCAATGTGCTGCCTGTAACTATGTTTAGGTGCAGACCAGCGTGCAGCTTCATGTCGAGCGTGTAGGTATACTTCAGAGTAGAGCCTTTCGAGAGCGTTGCGCTACTGCCACTTCCGGGCGGGTCGCGAAGGATGTCGATGAGCAGTGGCTGACCGCTGACGAGCACGTCCTTACCTGCGCCCGTGGCAAACATATTGAGTATGTAGCCGCGCAATGGCTTAGCCTCGTAAGTAGTGCCGTCTTGTTCGAGCGTCATAGTTACGGTGCGCAAAGCATCTTCGCTTGTAAGTAGACGCGTAGTCTGACCGGCTTGTAGGTTGTACAATCCGCGGCCCTCGCTATCGAGTTCAACAATTTCTTGGTTCAAGCCATCTTTCAATCCATTGTGGATAGTTACACGACCACCGCCTACGCTAACTAAGTCTTCCTTAGCGCTGTTAGCCTCGCCATTCCATGGATAACGCTCCACCACGGCAATCTCTATAGGGTATCGGCGTTCAAGGCTAAATACTGGATGTCCGAAGGTATAGTGAACTCCCTTGCCCACTACGATAGGTTTCTTTTCGTAGACTGGCACTTGTCCATAGACTGGCACTTGACCATAGATGGGCTTTGGCGTGGAATTTTCATTGCCTCGACAAGTTAAGGATAGTTCGCCCAACTGAACTTCATATCCATCGTAGGTTCCGATGTTGCCCCATTGTGTGTTGATAATCTCCAAACGGAAGAATTGGTAGAAATTATGATCGGGTATATCATAATTATATGTTTTGAGATTGTAGGCACCCATTCCAGAATCATCAGTTTCCATCAGTGTCGTCCACTTGTCATTCTCAGATACACGACCAAGTAAGCGAATCGCCTTAGGATTTCGTCCATCGTATACCCTTGAGTCGTCGCCTGTAGTCAAGTTGAGCGTTTTGATATTGACAAGTTTATCGGTCTTGAAGTTGACCCACCATCCTCCATTAGGAGACACAACACACCATTTGGTGTTAGCTTTGCCATCGAACAGATTCTCATAACGGTCAACTCCCACATTGCTTGCGCCTTGCGCTGTCAGTTTTGGTGTATAGGTATAGGCTTCGTAGTCGCCACTTAAATCATAATCTACAATGCCTTCTTCATAACCTACAACACCCTCTTCATATCCAGCAAATACATCTTTATTTTCTACTACTTGATCTTGGTATGCTAACGGCACAACCACCTTGTCGCCACCAACGTTGGTAGCAGTGTAGCTCTTGTCGCCAAAGTAGTCGAATGTGTCGTAGCCCACTTGGCGATAGGTAATCTCCACTGGCGCGTGGTAGATGCGGTTGTAGAGAGCATTGTAGCTCTCCGTTGGCTGATAGACGTTCTTTTTATCTACGTCTACGTATGTGCCTTCGTGCGTCACGGTCTCGGTCGTCAAACTGTTTGTAAGGTCGATAACCTCGCTCACCATACCATCTTGGAAGAGCGTAGGGTAGCCTTCGCAGTAAATCTGCTGAACTTTCCAGCGCACTGGCGGAAGCATAAGTACATATTCGCCAGTAGCGGCATCGGGCTTAACAATCATGCGTTTGCGCAGCACTTCGGCTGTTGTTTCGTGACCGCCACCACCTGGATGTGCAAATGTGTCTACGCGTTTGGTGATTGTCGGGTTCTGGTTGTCGTAGACGAGCCATGAGGTGTTGTCGCCCTCAAGCGTAAGCACCATAGTGAGGTCGTCGCCGAGGTTGTTGCGACTCAAGTTGTTGTCGAGCGGCAGGTTGCCTTGGTCGTTACCACCCACCACGCGTCCTGTGAGTTTCACCTTGGTGGCGTCGTAGAAGTAAATCTGCGCTACGTTATCAGTAAATACATAGCCTTCTTTACTCTTGAAGTAGCCATCATCGACAAATGTGTGTCCCTCCATCTCAGCTTGTATGATGTTCTTGCCATCGATGACGTTGAACGAGAACTTGCCTTCGAAGTCGGTCTCTACGTAGTCACCTTTAGCGTTGTGAAGCAAACCACCGTTTACGCGGAAGCGCACGCCTTTAACTGGGATAC
The DNA here is from genome assembly GCA_015061285.1 of Bacteroidales bacterium. Classification (GTDB taxonomy): domain Bacteria; phylum Bacteroidota; class Bacteroidia; order Bacteroidales; family Marinilabiliaceae; genus W3P20-009. The sequence continues at coordinate 173,655 of SUWW01000003.1, forward strand.
TTGTGCCTTCGTACATAACATAACCCGTGAAGCGATGGCTGTTAGTTATGGTGAATTCGTGCACCATCTCGTGGTTGCTCTTGTCGTTGAAAGTAGCCGCGTAGCTCTCCACTTCGAGCTGTAAGCCACTCGTGCTTATTGGTGTTACGTCGTAGGTGACGCTCTGCTTTCCAAGATACGAGAGGTCGTCGGCCATGTAGTAGCCTGTTTCGTCGGTTATGGCGGTTGCCTTAGCGCTGCCCGACACTATCTCCACCATAATGCCCGGTGCGCCTGTACCATCTTTGAAGCGTATGTAGCCTTCCACCTTGCCGCTGTGCTTACATGCGCCCTCGGCAATGGCTGTCTCGGTGAAGCTCATGCCCTCGCAGTCGTTAGCACCACGCACCTTATATTCATAATCCGTAAGTGGCGACACATCGGTGTCCTCGTAGTTCATGTTGTCGAGGTCGGTAGCTATGGTATCCCATGCTGTAGTGCCTACTTCGCGGCGCAGCACTTCGAAGTAATCCACTGGATTGCCATCGGTATCCCACGTAAGTAGCACGCTGCTCTGGCGTGTCTGCGTCATAAGAGTCTTGTCCACCTTGCCGAAACTTTCGTGGTAGAAGTCGGGCAGTGTGGGCTTGGTGTAGGTTTGTATATTTCTATCGAACGACTTCATGCTGAGCGCAGCATTGTTGCCATCTTTCTCCCAACCCTTGCCAAGCGAAGCTAACAGCTCGTCGGCAGTAACCAATGGATATGTCTCCATCACAGGCTTGTTAGAGGTATTCCACGACCCTGGTTGCTCCTCATTGAATATGGCAGTTACCGCACTAGTCATTTTATCACGATACTCTTCCTTCACTTCGCTCCAATTATGGAATGAAGCACAAGTGGTGCTTTGGCTGTTACCCCCCCAAGCAGTTCCCGGATTGTAATAGCAAAATCCAGCATGGGCGACATTAGTATAGCTTACCCATTCATAAACTCGATGCAGTTCCCAATTGTTCGCATTGTCAGCCCAACCGATGATGGAACCTCCGTATGCGTTTGAACCATTGGCAATGATGTCGCCGAACGATTCGCAGTCCTCTATCTTAACCGTTGCACTGCCTGCGTGACCGATAACCCCACCAGCATATCTATTTGTGGTCGTAACCTTTGTTATTACATATATATTCTCTAACGTGATAGAAGGAGACGATCCGTATACATGTCCGATAAGGCCGGCAGAGTGGATACCGCCTTTGACTATACCACTAACGTTCAAGTTCTTTATGGTCGCCTTATTTACGCTGGGGAATGGTGCTGCATAATTGTTTGACCCCCAATCAATATTCACTTTCAATTCGTGACCACTACCATCGAATGTGCCACGATATGGATAATCATCCATGCCTGCACCCGTGGAAATACCGTTAATGTCGGCGTTCAGCACAGCATCTACATCATAGTTACCTGCGGCAGTCTTCACCATGTCGCAGAAGATGTTCCAGTCGTCAGCATTGTTGATAATGATGAAGGTTGGGGTATATTCCTGTGTGGCGTAGCAGTTGCTGATGGTTGCCAAACTTTTGTTTCTTGCAAACGTTTCGCAGCCGTCTCGTTTCGTACCTAAGTGTGTCGGAGAAAACAGACTATTGTAAATCTTTACGTTGCTATTGTCTTCGATCCATCCAATGAAACCACCATTGCTATGGCAATTCTTCCCTTCGAAGCTACCATCGAATTGGCAGTTGTGCATGGAGACGTTACTACCACTACGTACTACGCCGATGAAACCGCCATTTGTGGCATCACCATTCACCGAACTTGTTATAGCTACCGACGAACGACAATGCTCTATTATCACGTTAGAATTGGCTACCACTTGACCGATAAGTCCTGCACCATACCGAGCAGTAGTGCTGATAGAGCCAGCTACGTGCAGGTTGCGGAATGTAGCATTCTGCGCTACATAGCGGAAGAGTGTCATAGATGCTTCTGTTTGATTGATGTTGAAGTTTATCGTATGACCATTGCCGTCGAACGTGCCTCGGTAGGCGGTGCCTGTTTCCAAACCAATGCATATGTCGGTACTTATGTCGGCATAGAGACGAGCGTTTACATCGTATTGCCCCTGTGCGCTGTTAACCATGTCGCTGAAAGTAATCCAATCGGAGGCATTGTGTATTGGGAAGAAAAATTGCTCTACGTCTTCATACAAACGAATGGGCGAAGTGGCGCGGTCTACATACACCTCAATATCGTATTTCACGCATGAGCGTGCGAGCGAAACCACTTTGTAGCGTTGCTCAATTTCGTCTTCTGTAAGTTCATATATAGTATTCTCCACCACAGCGCCAGAGCGGTCGGTAGACGTAACACGCATCATAACCTTGGCGCGACTATCCCACACAGCGCCAAACTCATCGGCATAATCCCATGCCACGCGCACGGTGTAGGCACGTTCGTCTTGCCACTTTGCCGAATATGTAGCTATGCGTCTCAGATGAAGGTCGTCAACGATGCACGATGCCGCAGCAGCGCAGTTGTTGCCTTCCCACCCCCACGATTGCGTAAGCATACGGCGAACGCGGTAGGTAAGTTTGTCGAGAGTGCCTCCATATACGAGTTGCTCGGCAGTGATGGCGTCAATCAGCGTGCTATCTATATATTCGTAGTTGGGAGTGTCGCTATTCATGGCGTATGGCACAGAGCCGATGGTCACGAAGTCGGCTTCTTCGCCCGTAAGCGAGCGTTGAATTTCGAAGAAGTCAGAATTGGTGATGTCGTTGGTGCCAGTGTGTTTTATGAACCAGTTGAGTCGCACCGCCGCCTTGCTGTTGCCTATAGGCGTGGCAGAGAAGCCAATAGGATTATGAATCATTGTCAGATTCTGCGCATCCGATGATATATTCTCGATGAGGTAGCCGTTGTTGTCTTTGTAGCTTACCACCAAGCCGAAATTGTCGTGCGGCTCGGTGGCATCGAGGTATATTGTGCCACTATTCTCGTTTGATGGTAGTGTCTGCTTTATGATGTTGCCATTGGCATCGGTGTATTTATAATATACAGATGTCAATTCGGTTGAGCCCATGAACCAAGGCAACTCCAATTTGCCCGCTTCGCTATACGACATAGTTGCCAATGTAATCTGAGGGCTCACCACGTTTTGTGCTTTAGGCAGGGTAATATTGGTACTTCCCAGACCAGATACCTTCTCTTTATAGCGGGCTGTTCCGTCGCGCTGCACGTCCCACGTGCACTTCACCGTGCAGCCCAACATGTCGTATGGCACTCGCCACACGGCAGTGAAGTCGTATGTATCGCCGTCGCTGTTGTGGTAAATCTCGCGTCTCATCCAGCCACTTTTGTTAGTCAACGTAAAGTGATTGGCCGAGTTGCCTTGCGTGATGTCGAAGCTGCCGCCCGCATCAGTCCAGAAATTGATATTTGGATCCTTACTGCTGCTACTCATGGATCCGCCTTCGCGCTTGAAACGGAAGTTGGCCGAGTGTGAAATGTTGTCCTTCCCGACCCACTCGAACTTGAGGTATCCGTCGCACACCCAGCAGTCGGCACCATCTTGGTCATACACTGGCGCCTTGATGGTAATAGTGCTCGCACCGCTAAGCATCACCGAATATCGGTATGTGTCGTCGACGTATGTTGCCGCCGCCCTCTGTGGCAGCAGCATCGTAACTAACAATAGCGTTAGCAAGACGGTAAGTTGATTCCTTGTAGTGTTCATACTTATATAATTATTGTTTTTTACGAATGATGATTATTAGCTCGCAGATTATACTTATTGAACTGATTGTCACAGACTTGTCTGTTTTGGTTTCTAATTTCTTCTGTGGATAATTATGAGTTATGAAAGTTGAAAGTCGTGTGAAGAGAATTCTGGTTCGGAAATAGTCTGACTGTTAATTAGTTGATTGCTTATGTGTGTAAATATTAATTTGTGAGTATTTATATTATCGTGTTTATACGAATGTGATATAAAATTAGTTTCATTCGGTTATGAGTTTTTGGACCTCGTTATAAACAATAAAAGAGGCGGCATCAGCACCGCCTCAAAGATAGATTCATCTGTTGTTGATAGATTTCTGAAAAATCTATAATCCGTTTCTACAAGCAAAAAAGCCTGGCGATAATTATTATCGCAACTATTGCCACAGCCATCGTTTCTGTTCCAAATTCCGAAGTGTTATGCATCATAATTTGTGCGGTATTTATAGTTACTCATAATTACGACGTTAGCAAATCGTGTGCCAATTGGAGGCTTGTGGCAAATAAATAAGCTAACTCTTTTGTCGTATTTATGTATATGTGCTCGTTTGCGGTGTTTTCGTATATAATTTCTGCATAGCAATTTCAATAGCAGTGTATCTTTGACGGCGTAAATAAACATAATCATGAGAAGCCTATTTATAATCATTATCACAACAATCATAATTAACACAAATCTGATGGCACAGAAAGAAAGAAGTGAGGTTGCCGACCAATACAAATGGAACGTCTACGACCTTTATCCTACCGATGAGGCATGGAGTGAAGCTATGTCGAAAGTGGGCGAAAAAATAGAAAAGTTGAAGCAATGGCAGGGAAAACTTGGAGAATCGGCAGCCTCGTTGGCCGATTTTTTTGAATATTCTGATAATCTCGACAAAGAAATAACTCGTCTTAGTGTGTTTGCTTCGCTCAAAAGTGATGAAGATTTGGGCAATCAAGATAATATGGCGCATACCAAAGAGGTTGAGCAACTTTATGTAAACTATTCGCAGATTACGGCTTATGTTGAGCCTGAAATTATTGCTATTCCTGATGAAAAACTTACTCAATTTCAAGCAAACGAGCCTCGTTTGAATAATTTCAGAATGGCTCTTGATCGTTTGCGCCGCTCAAAACAGCACATACTCAGCGAAAAGGAGGAACTCCTAATGGCCAAAACGTCGATATTAGGCGACACTCCTTCCGATGCCTATTCGATATTTAGTGACGCTGAAATGCCGTGGCCTACTATCACTCTCGAAAATGGTGAGAGTGTCGAACTTAATCAATCGGAGTATAGCGTGGTGCGCGCTTCGTCGGTGCGTGCCGATCGCGAAAAAGCCTTCTTTGCTTTCTGGAAAAACTACAAACGTTTCGAAGGTACGTTTGGCGAGTTGATGAATGGTAACATACGCCAGAGTGTGTTTTCGGCAAAAGCTCGTAACTACGAGTCGGTACTCGATATGCGTTTGCATCATAACAATATTCCTACTTCAGTCTACCATTCGTTGATTGAGAATGTGAATAAAAACTTGCCCACTTTTCATCGCTATCTCAAGTTGAAGCAGCGCCTAATGGGAATTGATACACTCAAATACTACGATTTGTATGCGCCTGCAGTGAAGAGTGTTGAACTTAAGTATGACTATGAGCAAGCTAAAGAACTTGTGCGTGAAGCCATAAAACCATTGGGTAGAGATTATGCTCAAGTTGCAAATCGTGCCCTCAGCGAACGTTGGATTGATGTCTATCCTACAAAGGGTAAGGCTTCGGGTGCCTATTCGCAAGGTTCGGTTTATGATGTGCATCCATATATTTTGCTCAATTTCAACGGCCGTTACGATGATGTAAGCACTCTCATTCACGAACTTGGTCATACTATGCATAGCTATTATTCTGTTCATAATCAGCCGCATGCATTATGTCATTATTCTATATTTGTTGCCGAGGTCGCTTCTACATTCAACGAGGCTCTCCTCGACGATCTTATGCTTACTAAACTCACCGATCGTGATAGCAAGATTTCGCTTCTTATGAATATGCTCGATGGCTTCAAAGGTACCTTATTCCGACAGACGCAATTTGCTGAGTTTGAACTCGAAATGCATAAATTGGCTGAAGCCGGGCAACCTCTTACCGGTAAGATTCTGAGTGGTATCTATGGCGATATTTTACGTAAATACTATGGTCACGACAAAGGTGTCTGCATCGTTGATAGCTGTGCCGACATTGAGTGGGCGTTTGTTCCACATTTCTATATGTCATACTATGTATACCAGTATAGCACCTCATTTGTGGCATCGCAAGCTCTCGAAAATATTGTGATTAATGGCACTCCTGCCGATCGCGATAGATATTTGCAATTCCTTTCGGCTGGCGATTCTCTTTATCCTATCGATATTCTGAAAAATGCAGGTATAGATATGACCACCTCTGTGCCTTTCGACAATGCCATTAAGCGTATGAATAAGATTATGGACGAAATAGAGGCTTTGTTGTAGATTACAATATGCATACAATATGAGTAAAAGGGTAGGCTTTCAAGTCTGCCCTTTTGCTTTTTGTGAGTGTGGACATTTTTTATCTACATAAATTCATAAGAAAATGAACATTTCTGCTTCTTCATAGTGCTATGTTTGACGCCCAAACATGATAAGTATTACTAATACATAATATGAAAAGAATTGTATCTATAGTTGTAGCAACGTTCTTAGCTATGTCGAGTTCAGTTGCTTCCGATTTGGTAGCTTTCCCTGGTGCCGAAGGTTTTGGTATGTATACCACTGGAGGTCGTGGAGGAGCAGTGTATCACGTTACAACACTCGAAGATGGCACCGGCGAAGGCACATTCCGTTGGGCCTGCAACAAAAGTGGTGCGCGCACAATAGTCTTCGACGTGTCGGGCACAATATTTCTTACGAGTGAACTTAAACTCAGCAATGGCAATGTAACTATAGCCGGACAGACTGCTCCTGGCGATGGCATTTGCATAGCCGATTATCCTTTTGTCATAGCAGCCAACAATGTTATTGTTCGTTTTATGCGTTTTCGACTTGGTAATCGTCAAGTTGCCAATCACGAGGGCGACGGCTTAGGTGGCATGGATTTGAAAAATATCATTGTCGACCACTGCTCGGTGAGCTGGAGCATCGATGAATGTCTATCTGTATACGGCAGCACAAATCTGACCGTTCAGTGGTGTTTGGTAGCTCAAAGTCTTGTAAATAGCGGGCACTCCAAAGGTGCGCATGGCTATGGTGGCAACTGGGGCGGTAGTGGGGCAAGCTATCATCATAATTTGATGGCTCATCACACAAGTCGTGTACCTCGTCTGGGCCCTCGTCAAAGTACACAAACCGACGAACGTATGGATATGCGCAACAACGTGTTTTATAATTGGGCTGGAAATGGTTGCTATGGTGGCGAAGGCATGAATGTAAATATTGTAAACAACTATTATAAACCTGGTCCGGGCACCGAAACTCGTAGCACCACAATTCAAAAACGTATTGCTGGCATTGGCATACGTACAACTGAATATTGCAATCGTGTTGTTGCTGACGATGGCACTGTTACGGGGAATGGTTGGTTGCCTATGTGGCACGTGTGGGGCACCTTCTACGTGAATGGTAATTACAATAGCTCGTATCCAAATATGGACGAATGGAGCGATGGCATTGTGGCTCAGATTGATAATAGCAAATGTGACAATACTTTCAATTCAACTGTCGAAGCCCAAATGCACCTTAGCGAACCTATCGATTTCTACCCTGTAACTACGCATACTGCAGCTATGGCCTACGATAAAGTGCTTGCTTATGCTGGGGCATCGCTTCATCGCGATTGGATAGATGAATTGATAGTTGACGACACCCGCAATAAACGGGCTACATATACCGGAAGTGGAAATGCTTCGGGCTTCATAAATAGTCAAGATGACAATAAACCTGCTGATGCCGACGACTCATGGAGTGCATGGCCAACGCTCGCTACCGATGCAACCATCGACATCACCGACTCCGATGGCGATGGTATGCCCGATGTGTGGGAAGATGCCAACGGACTCGATAAAAACAACAAGTCCGATGGTTCGGCTACTGCATCCGATGGTTATACTAACCTTGAGCATTATCTCAACGATATTGTTTCGGATATTATGACAAATGGTGTCGCCGATGGTGATGTAGAGAGTAAAGATTCGTCTGTGACTGACAATACTGGCGATATTAATTATACAAATGGCATTGCAGGCACCATCTCTTGGCCTATGACAGAGAAAACCGATGTGGTGAAAAGCGCTACTGTATCAAATGAAATCTCAGGCTATGTGACAGCTAACGATTTTGAAGTCGGCTCGGCACTTACCATGGCAGCAACAGCAACTAATGTCGACTCTGACATATATGAAGTAAAATTTACTCCAACCGAAAACAATGCCTCGGCTCCAGCCTCCAACAATGCCATTATCTTTCCAATAGAGGTGGCTTCGGGCTACTATTTCAAACCTTCGCGCGTCTCTCTTGTTGCTACACGCTTTGGTACCGATGGAGGCAAAATTGATATTAGTTGGACTAACGACGATGTTTCTACCACCATCTTAGAAAAAGAGACTCCAGTCCGCAACAATGCAACTCCGCCTTACGAAACTTACGGCGATACAATAAAAGTTGAACCATCTATCAATGGCGGCAATCTTGTTGTAAATATCTATAGCCTTGGTAGTACTAAGCAGATTGGTATAAGCAATGTGGAACTAACGGGCATAGTTGTAAATGAAGATGACGTCGTAACGGCAGTTGATAACATAGAATCGGAAAAGAAAAATAATAAGTCCAACGACGATACAGAATACATACTCACAGGGCAAAAAGCACAATCGTCATCTCGAGGACTAATAATAAAAAGCGGAAAGCTGTTGCTGCGAAAGTAGTAAGAGTGAAGTAGTATAAAGAATGATAGTTGAGGCGCATTTCAAAATTCTGAGATGCGCCTTTTTGGTATACAATTGGATATGCGAGCGTAGACAATTGACTCTTTTTGTGGGTAAAAAAAGAGTGTGATGATAAAAACAGATTATGTTTACATTTATTCCAAATAAAGATTTTATTTTTACGCATTCTAAATTTAATTCTCAATAATTGATGGAAAGAACGAAAGCTCAAACGAGGGAGGTTGTTAAACATACATTCGCAAAATTCTTGCAAGACCACGGTCATCGTAAGACTCCCGAACGCTATGCCATTCTCGATGAGATATATAGCCGTAGTGGCCATTTCGACATCGAAACTCTCTATACCTACATGAAAAACAAAAACTATCGCGTCAGTCGTGCAACGCTCTATAACACAATGGAGTTGCTTCTCGATTGCAAATTGGTGGTGAAACATCAGTTTGGTAAAAATTTGGCACAATACGAGAGAGCATTCGATACCAAACCTCACGACCACCTAATTTGTTTGCATTGTGGTGCCGTTTCGGAAGTTTGCGACGACGATATATCTACATATATACAAAAAGCTACTTCTGCTGCCGAATTCGAAGAGAGCCATCATTCTCTCTATATATATGGTACATGCAAAAAGTGCCGTGAGAAATTGAAGAATGGAGAAGAAACAGCCGAATAATATTGCGCAGTTTAGAATGAATTGAAAAAAAGCGCTCAAATGTTAAATTTTGCGCTCTTTTGTTGAAATGAATAATACAAGAATAACTTTGCACAACGGAATCTTGAGCCCACTCAAGAGTCCGCTTTTTTTTGTGTAAAACTCAATACCGCAAGAGCGGTCTCAAACTATAAATAAATATGAAAGTAGACGTATTGTTGGGCCTGCAATGGGGCGACGAGGGCAAAGGTAAAATTGTCGATGTGTTGACTCCTAACTATTCGGCTGTTACTCGTTTTCAAGGTGGACCAAATGCAGGACACACGCTCGAATTTGAAGGCCAAAAATATGTGTTAAGATCTATCCCTTCGGGTATTTTTCAGGGCGGCAAAGTGAATATAATAGGCAATGGCGTTGTGCTCGATCCAGCCCTTTTCAAAGTGGAAGTTGAGCAGCTTGAGGCCTCTGGTCACAACTTGCACGAGCGTTTGCTCATTTCACGAAAGGCGCATCTCATTTTGCCTACTCACCGCCTTCTTGATGCCGCTTATGAATCGGCGAAAGGAAAAGGGAAAATCGGCACTACTGGCAAAGGCATTGGACCTACTTATACTGATAAGATTAGTAGAAATGGCTTGCGCGTGGGCGATATAGAAATAAATTTCGAAGAAAAATATAAAGCTGCTATCGAGCGCCATAAAGAGATCCTAAGTCATTATGATTTCAAGTATGACCTCGAACCTATTGAAAAAGAGTGGCTTGCTGGCTTAGAGAAACTTAAGGAGTTCCGCTTTATTGATAGTGAACACGAGATAAACAACATTCTTGCCGATGGCAAACGAATTCTTGCTGAAGGTGCTCAGGGAACCATGCTCGATGTCGATTTCGGTTCGTATCCTTTTGTCACTTCAAGCAACACCATTTGCGCTGGAGCATGTACGGGTCTTGGCGTTGCGCCTAACAAAATAGGTGAGGTGTTCGGTATTTTCAAGGCATACTGCACACGCGTTGGTAGTGGTCCTTTCCCTACCGAACTCGAGAATGCTACAGGCGAAGAACTTCGCAAACTCGGTAACGAATTTGGTGCAGTCACAGGACGTCCTCGCCGTTGTGGTTGGATTGATCTTGTTGCACTTCGTTATGCTGTTATGCTCAATGGTGTTACGCAGCTGATTATGATGAAAAGCGATGTGCTCGATGGTTTTGATACTATTCGCGCTTGCGTTGCCTACAATATAAATGGTCGTGAAACCGACGAATTGCCATTCGACATAAGTAAAGACGTTGAGCCTGTATATATGGATTTCGAAGGATGGAAAACCGACATGAGCAAGGTGACAAGCGAGGCCGAATTCCCCGAAGAGTATAAAGAGTATATAAAATTCATTGAGGATTATCTCGGTGTACCTATTAAATATATCTCTGTTGGTCCTGACCGTAAACAGACCATTTGTCGCGGGATTATGTAAATAGACGCACGAAATAATAAAAGATAAAGCGGGATTGTCTGAAATAGGCAAGTCCCGCTTTTGCTATTATTATAGCATATAGATTAACCTATGATGGTAAACAGAATTTGACCATCAATCATAATAGGACGGAATAAGTATCCGAGGGCTGAAAATAGCCATTCCCCATTGATGTTTACATATTGATAACCAGTGGGTAATTCAGAAAAGACATTTCCCACACGCAACTCGTACAGAGCAAAAGGTCTACACGGAGGCATGGGGTGATTGCGCATGTAGTGGTGTAGCACTACAGGGTCGGTGACAATATGTTTATATCCATTGTGAATCTTGTTTATGTGAGTGCGTCGAGGCTCTATGGTGCGAGGCGCGCCAGGAATAACCAACGTAGGCACGCTGCCATTGTTATGGTAGCCGTTGCTATTGGTGGTTTTGCCACTGTTTTTGGTTTTGTTTTGTACGTTGTTTTTGGCGTTGTTATGGCCATTGTTGGTTTTGGGGCTTGTGGTTGTAGTACGACTTGTAGCTTGTTGGTTTGTATGACGAGCCGATTGTGCAAACACATTTGATGCACATGCAGCAATCAGCACTACAGCCAATGCTGAGAGTAAATGCTTGTTGTTTTTCATAGTTTCAAAATTTTATGTCAATACAGATAGCTAAAAACGTGCCAAAAGCAATTTCTATTCCATGTTCGCTGTGTGCTAAAGTAATTTGCATTTATCAAAAATGCTACATATTTGCAATCTGATTGTATCAAAAATCAAGTTGTTTTGCTAAATATTATGTAGAAAAAAGGGCTTATGTAGCAAAGTAGAGTTTGCAAAGCAAACGATTGCACAAATTCATCTTAAGTTTAATTTGCAGTAATCGTATGGCGTAAATTGCAGTCTTTTAGGTAGATATAGAAAGAGTGTTTGTGTATAATTAATTTATACTATGTTCAAATAAAACTTCCGATGCACCGCTTTAGCAACATAAAACTATTTTTACAACGCCAAAGAATAGTATGGACAGTAGAAATACCATAAAACACGCGGGAGTAGTACGTGCAATTAAGGGAAAGAGAGCCGAAATAGAAATCGTTAGCAGTTCGGCATGTTCGTCTTGTAAGGCGCGATCAATGTGTAACGCGTCTGAGAACAAAATCAAACTTGTAGATGCTATTTTGCCGTTAGGTCAAGACGTAGAGCTTGGTCAGCAGGTTGATGTAGTTGGCGAAGAGCGCATGGGAATGACGGCCGTATTGCTTGCGTACATATTGCCATTATTGCTTATGCTTCTGGTGCTAATTGTGGCCAAAAATCTTGGTTGTGACGATGCGCAAGGAGGCTTAGCTGCTTTGGGTGTTTTGGTGCCATATTATGTGGTGATGTATCTATTCCGTAAGCAGATAAGTAAGAAGATTGTATTTATAGTAGAACTAAAAAACCAATAAATAACTGATAACTACAATGAATGTTGTGTTAATAACGATTGCGGTCTTGGTAGTATTGGGCTTAGTGGCATCGGTGATATTGTATTTCGTTGCCAACAAGTTCAAGGTCTACGAAGATCCGAAAATAGGCGAAGTAGAGAGCGTATTGCCAGGCGCCAATTGTGGAGGCTGTGGATTTCCCGGCTGTCATGGTTTGGCCGAGGCATTGACTAAAGCCGACGATTTGTCGGCTATTGGTTGCCCTGTGGGTGGCGCTCCAGTAATGGAAAAAGTTGCAAAAATTCTTGGTAAAGAGGTAGTTGCATCCGACCCGAAAGTGGCAGTTGTTCGTTGCAACGGCTCGTGCGACAATCGTGCTCATAAGCTTGAGTATGATGGCGCTAAGTCGTGTGCTATTGCATCGACGCACTTCGCAGGCGAGACCGATTGCTCGTTTGGCTGTTTCGGCTACGGCGATTGCGTTGAGGCTTGTCAGTTTGGAGCCATCAGCATCGACGAGAAGACTGGCCTTCCAGTAGTCGACGAGGAGAAGTGTGTGGCTTGTGGCGCTTGTGCTAAGGCTTGTCCGAAGAACATTATCGAGATTCGCAAGAAGGGTAGAGTGGTGCAAGGTACGGCTCGTCGCGTATGGATTTCGTGCGTAAATAAAGACAAAGGCGCTGTAGCTATGAAAGCGTGCAAAACCTCTTGTATTGGTTGCGGGAAATGTGCCAAAGTATGCAAATTTGAAGCAATCACTATCGAAAACAATCTTGCATATATCGACCCAGAGAAATGTAAGGCTTGCGGCATGTGCGTAAACGAATGTCCTAAGAAGGCTATTCATGCGACATTCACCCCGCCAGCACCAAAGCCAAAACCTGCTCCAGCACCCGCTGCCACTGAGGCTGCTAAGCCAGAAGAGAAGCCAGCTGAGCAAACAAATACGTCAAAAGAATAATTAGGAGGAAATAGAAGTGCTAAAGACATTCAAAATAGGAGGCATCCATCCGAACGACAATAAATTGTCGGCGGGAAGCGCCATTCAAGTTTTGCCTGTTCCTCAAGAAGTTACCGTGCCAGTAGCTCAACATATTGGTGCTCCTGCAAAGCCAGTTGTTGCTGTGGGCGACACGGTGAAAGTGGGACAGTTGTTGGCTGAAGCTGGCGGTTTCGTCTCGGCAAATGTGCATTCGCCAGTGTCGGGCAAAGTGAAGAAAATTGAAGACTTTATCGATGGTAATGGCTATCGTAAAACTGGCATAATTATTACCGTTGAAGGTGACGAATGGGTAGAAACCATCGACCGTTCAACGGGTATCAAACGCGAGATTACGCTCGCTCCTGCCGACATAATAAAGAAGATCGGCGAGATGGGCCTCGTAGGTATGGGTGGTGCGACATTCCCAACACACGTTAAGTTGGCGGTTCCTCCCGGAAAGAAATGCGAAGCTCTCATTATCAATGGTGTAGAATGTGAACCATATCTCACCAGCGACCATCGTTTGATGCTCGAAAAGGGCGAAGAGGTGCTCATTGGTGTGAAAATACTTATGACAGCTCTCGGCGTACAGAATGCATACATAGGTATAGAGAATAACAAAAAAGATGCTATTGAATACCTAACTAAACTTGCGGCAAGTTATCCTGGCATCACAGTTCAACCGCTCAAGATGCGCTATCCGCAGGGCGGCGAGAAACAACTCATCGACGCTTGCATCGGTCGTCAGATTCCTTCGGGCAAGTTGCCAATCGATGTGGGTGCTGTTGTGCAAAATGTTGGTACGGCATACGCTGTGTATGAGGCCGTTCAAAAGAATAAACCTCTCATCGAACGAGTTGTTTGCGTAACTGGTAAGCCACTACAGAAGCCTTCGAACTTCCTTGTACGTATAGGTACACCAGTTCAAGCTGTTATCGATGCAGCAGGTGGCGTGCCAGAAAACTGCGGCAAAGTGATTGGCGGTGGCCCTATGATGGGTCGCGCATTCACACGACTTGATGTTCCAGTAATCAAAGGTACTTCTGGCATACTCTTGATGTCGGAAGAGGAGTCGAAGCGAGGCGAAATGTCTCCTTGTATTCGTTGTGCAAAGTGCGTAAGCGTTTGTCCTATGGGTCTCGAACCATTCCTCATATCTAAAGTATCTATGAAAGGCGATTGGGAGATGGCGGAAGAGAATCATATTATGGATTGTATCGAGTGTGGTTCATGTAACTACACGTGTCCATCGAACCGTCCGTTGCTCGACTACATACGCTTAGGTAAAGGAAAAGTAGGAGGCATACTTCGCGCTCGTGCAGCTGCTAAGAAAGCTGCAGAAGAGGCAGCAGCTGCCGAAAAGAAATAATAACAATAAAGAATGCAAATAAATAATAATGAGCAAACTAACTATATCTCCGTCACCGCACGTGCATAGCTCCGACTCGGTAAAGAGGAATATGTATGGAGTTTTGTTGGCTTTGTTGCCAGCTTTAGGATTCTCGTTGTGGGTGTTTGGTCTTGATTCGTTGCGCGTTGTGCTTATATCTATAGTATCATGCGTACTTATTGAGTTCCTTGTACAAAAATTTATAATGAAAGTGAAGACAACCATTTGCGACGGCTCAGCCGCAGTTACTGGTTTGATACTTGCTTTCAACTTGCCATCAAACCTCGATTGGTGGATTATTGTTGTAGGTGCACTATTCGCTATTGGCGTATGCAAGATGACATTCGGTGGCTTAGGTCAAAATATTGTCAATCCTGCTATTGCCGGACGTGTGTTCCTTTTGGTGTCGTTCCCAGCACAAATGACTACTTGGCCGATGCCACACGCTGTAGATGGCACTACGGGTGCTACTCCACTTGCCATGATGAAAGAGGGTTTGAAAAGTGGTCAGTCGGTTAGCGAAATAATGGCAGCTAATGGTATGCCAAGCTACTCTGACATGCTTCTTGGCAACATGGGCGGTTCACTCGGCGAGATGGCCGCTATAGCACTTATAGTCGGCTTGGTAATTCTCTTGTGTGCTAAGATTATCACATGGCACATACCAGTAAGTATCTTGGCTACAGTATTCGTCTTCGCTGGCATACTTAACTTGTGCGACCCTGAGTCATACGCATCTCCAGTGTTCCACCTCTTGACGGGTGGTGTGCTCTTCGGTGCAATATTTATGGCTACAGACTACGTCACCTCGCCAATGGCTCCTTCGGGCATGATTATTTATGGCGTTGGTATAGGCATACTTACTGTTCTTATACGTACGTTCGGTGCTTATCCTGAGGGTGTGTCGTTTGCAATATTGATTATGAATATTGTTACTCCGCTCATCAATACTTATTGTAAACCAAAACGTTTCGGGGAGGTTGTAAAATGAAAAAGTTAGAATCTACATTGTCAAACATGGTCATCGTTTTGTCCGTTGTTTGCTTAGTATCAGCTTCTTTGCTTGGTTTTATGTATGGCGTGACGGCAGAACCTATCGCCCGCATTGAAAAGCAAACCCTCGATAACGGTATCAAGAAAGTTCTCCTCGATGAGGCTAATCAGGATGCTCAAATCAACGTCGAAGTTCGCGAAGATGGCGCATTCACCTTCTACGAAGTTACCGATGCTCAAGGTCAGAAACTTGGTACGGCTGTGAAGACTGCTGTTCAAGGCTTCTCACCCGATTTGACTGTGCTTGTTGGATTCAATACCGAAGGCGACATCAAAGGTTATGAAGTGCTCAAACACAGCGAAACTCCAGGTTTGGGTGCCAACTGCGTAAATTGGTTTCAAAAAGGAGGTAAAGGCGATATAATTGGCAAGAACCCAGGCAAAAACAATCTTACCGTATCTAAAGACGGTGGTGAAATTGATGCTATCACGGCTTCTACCATTACTTCGCGTGCATTCCTTGGCGCTGTGAATGCGGAATATAAACAACTCTTCGGCTCTAACACCAACGCTAACACTGGTGCTACAAAACGTGTTGAGGCTGCCGAAAACGATAGTATCAAAACTGAATAATTCGTATTGAGTATGAATAAAATAAAGATATTATTAAACGGAATTATCAAGGAGAACCCAACCTTCGTGTTGCTCCTTGGTATGTGTCCTACGTTAGGTACTACCACTTCTGCTATAAATGGTATGGGCATGGGTTTGGCTACGCTCTTTGTGCTTATTTGTAGCAACGTAGTTATTTCGGCTCTCAAGAAGCTCATTCCCGATATGGTGCGTATACCATCATTCATCGTGATTATTGCAACGTTCGTTACTGTGCTCCAGATGATTATGCAAGCGTACGTGCCAGATCTTTATGCATCGCTTGGACTTTTCATTCCACTGATTGTGGTTAACTGTATAGTGCTTGGTCGTGCTGAAGCTTTTGCAACTAAGAATACTCCAGCCGACTCGCTCTTCGATGGTCTTGGCATTGGCCTTGGCTTCACCCTCGCACTGACACTTCTTGGTGCTGTTCGCGAACTTCTTGGCTCTGGCATGATTTTCGGCGTTCGCATCTGGTCCGAGACCTATGGCGCGTTGGCATTCGTGTTGGCGCCTGGTGCATTCATTGTGTTGGGCTATCTAATAGCTATTATGAACAAAATAATTAAGAAGGCATAAAATGGAATATATACTTATAGTAATATCGGCCATCTTCGTCAACAACGTAGTGTTGTCGCAGTTCCTCGGCATCTGTCCGTTTCTTGGCGTGTCGAAGAAAGTTAGCACGGCAGTGGGCATGGGCGCCGCTGTAACCTTTGTGCTTACTTTGGCTACCATAGTAACCTACCTTGTTCAGCAGTACATACTCAACCCATTCAACTTGCAATATCTGCAGACGATAGCATTCATACTTATCATCGCAGCGCTTGTGCAGATGGTTGAGATTATCCTCAAGAAGGTGTCGCCTTCGCTCTATCAGGCGCTTGGCGTATTCTTGCCACTCATCACCACCAACTGCTGTATTCTTGGTGTAGCAATCACCGTTGGCAATGGCACCTACAATGCGCAAGGTCTCGAAGATCCAGGACTTTTGGCAGGCGTTGTTTATGCAATAGCCACAGCAATTGGTTTTGCTCTTGCTTTGGTGCTTTTCGCAGGTGTTCGCGAGCATCTCGAACTTATGGATGTGCCCAAAGCAATGAAAGGTACTCCTATTGCCATCATCGTTGCTGGTATTATGGCTATGGCATTTATCGGCTTCTCTGGTATGGTGTAGTAAACAGAATATTTGTTACTAATTAATAGCCAGTTGCATCTTCGGGTGCGGCTGGCTTTTTGTTTTTTATGTTGCTGCATATCTAATAATGGATAATAAGTGTTTTTATATGTATAAATATGTTACGAATGCATTACCGATACATTGATGAGTTGTGTTGATTATTAGGCGGTTAATAAAAATTTGGCTTACTTATTTGTTTACTACGGCAATTGAGGGCAGAGTGCCACACATACATTTGCTTCAAACTCAAAAAAACACGTATGAACAAGAATTTATTATTCATTTTGTGGACTTTTATGTCCGTAGTGGCCAATTCGCAAGAATTGCGACAAAGTGTCTATTTCGATTTCGGTTCCAATGTAACTAATCGAGGTGTGCAGACATCAAATCCTGATGCAAATAATAACTATTGGAATAATATTCTTGCTAATTCTGGCAACTATATAGCGGCCAATAGTCAATTTGAAGGCATCGTAAATAGTCAAAACGAAGCTACGGAAATTAGTGTCACATTTCAGAATCGATTTACTACCAACGGCCTTAGTGGTGGTGGTGGTTTGACCAATCCGCAGGTAGATATGCTTGCTGATATGGCTGTAGCGTCGGCTACGAGCGATTATATGTTTATAGAAAAAAGTGAAGACAATAGCAGCTTTATTGTTGCGGGTCTCAACATCGATCGTGCATATCAGTTTTGTCTGTTTGCAAGTCGTAGCGCTTCCGACAATCGTATAGGTTACTATACATTATCGGGCTACAATTCGTTTCGAGGCGAAATGCAAGCTGCTGGAGCCAATTGGGGTGGTAGCGGTGTGAATCAAAATGTGTCGCAAACACTAATTACCGATTATATCTTCCCAAAGCCTGATGGAACAATTACCATCACCGTTAGTCGTAAGCAAGGCGATTATATACCTCTCAACTCAATGCGTCTGTCTGAATTTACAGGCGTAGAAAAGCCTGTCGTTGTGCAATATGAGTCTATGACGATTATGGGCACTGCTGTAGAAGGTGGCTCTGTAAAAATGAATAACACCATACTTAATAAAGAGAAACAATCTAACGTGTTTGAAACCTTTGTGAAATTGTCGGCTGGTACATATTCATTTGTAGGCACATTGAACAATGGAACCGAAGTGTCTATAGGCGTTGGAAATAGTGCTAACAGTATAAAAACTAATGGCGAAAATTTTGTTGTCGATGAAGAGCAAGTTGTTCAACTTACTGTCGATGCGACCAACAATACCATATCGTTCAATAAGATAACTGGTATTTATGTTACGGGAAGCATTAGTTCTGCTGGCTGGTCGACTAATGGTGAAGAAATAACATACGATAGCAATGGAGTATGGAAAAGCGATGTTGAGTTCACAAAAGATGGTACCAATAGCGATCCTTCGCGCATCGTTTTCTTAATTAATCGAAGCTGGAATCAGCAGCTGAAAAGTGTTGCTGGCGAGCGCCTAAAACTTGGTCTTGCGGCGCAAGGCTATTCGCTCAACGACATTAGTCTCACAAAAGGTAGATACAATATAGAAATTGACCTCCGTAACTATAAGTATGTGATTACACCTCTCGATGGGATTGATCCTCATCGCATTACGGTTATTGGCTCATCGGTGGCAAACGGACAAGGTGCTACCAATAACGAAGGTTATGCATATCTATTGGGACAGAATCTTCAAAATAGATTCTCTCAAGGTGAAAGTGATTATCCATTCTACACTTCGGGTGTTGCTATAAATGGTAATAGCACAATAGATGTATGTAATCGCTACGACGACCTTATCAACAATTTTGGCTCTTATGTAATTATAGGTCTCGGACTTGGCAACGAAGGTCTGCACGAATCGAGCAACAAGGAGGCTACTTATAACCAATGGAAAAACAATATGCTCGCCCTTGTAGAAAAAATGCAGAATGATGGAAAAACGGTTGTGGTTACTAACAACTATCCACGAGGCGACTACAACGCTACCGACTATGATTATGTAAAAAAGATGAATCTTGAAATGCAGCAGTGGAACATACCAACGGTGAACTTTTTAGGCGTGCTCGATAACTGTGAGAACAACGGACAATGGGCCGAAGGTTACCAAGTTCAGGGAGATGTGTATCATCCTACAACAGAAGGACACCAAGAGATGCTAAGCGCCTTTGTACCGTCGCTTTTTGATGCGCTTGCCGCACAAAAGGCTAAACCTCAGCGTATAAGCGTCACAGAAGGCTTTGCTCTTCAACAAGGTCAGAGCATATCATTAACTCCTGAAGCTGGCGTTCATTCGTTCACTATATACATAAAAATAAAGACGCAAAAGGCAAGTCCATGCGTAACTATGAACTTCGAGAATGGTGAGAAACTCAATATTGAAGTGCCTCAATCTCTTGCAGATGGCCTTTGGCATACTTATGCATTAAGTTACTATTATGCTGCAGGAAAATATGTTACTTATGAAGATGCTGCTGCGGCTAATGCTGCTGATTGTCAGCAATATGCACTGAAAAATATTACGATTAATGGTGATGCTGAATATGCCGATTTGATGTTTTATCGCGCAGGGATGAACGCCGATGAGATTGCCGCAATAGAAGAAGGCAAGATGCTAAAATCGAGTCTCGAAATATATTGCTCATTAGCAAACCACTCGCTCGACAATTTGGCTCAATCCACAAACAGTGTAGAATTCAATGGCTCTAACGTTGTTACCTCTGTCGAAAGAAAAGTAGAGGCAAAAGGAAGTAATATCTATTACAATCTCAAAGGACAACGAGCTACAAAGCATTCGCGAGGAATAGTGATAACCAATGCCACAAAAGAACTGAAATATTAAACATAGTAGTTAATATAGATTTGTAATAGTTTGATTGCCAGTTGCATCTTCGGGTGTGGCTGGCTTTTTTTTCTGCAATTTCACATTGCTTGGGTTGTAAAAAATAACCTCTATTCTACTAATTCAGTGTTAAATGAATAATTCGCACAGTTTTTCGTGCTTTTTTTGTTTTGTTTACAATTGTTTTTGACGGTAAAAGAAAATACATTTGCGCCCAAATTTAACTATCCCGAAAGATGTCACAGAACAAAGAAGATCAGGAAACTAACAAAAGTCTCGAAAATGTAGAGTCGGCGCTTACTGGTGCAGAACAATTTTTCGAGAAGAATGTAAAATCAGTAACTATTTGTGCCATTGCAGTATTGGCAGTTATCGTAATAATAGCAGTAGTAAACAATTTCTACTTGAAACCTCTTAAGGCAGAAGCTCAAAAGGAAATTTTCAATGCTCAATACTATTTTGAGGCTGATAGCTTCCGTTTGGCTCTCGAAGGCGACGGCGTTAACGCAGGTTTTGCTCAAATAGCCGACGACTACAGCTCTACTCCTGCTGGTAAACTTGCTAATTACTATGCAGGCGTATGCAATATGCGCCTTGGCAATTTCGATGAGGCTATTCGCTATCTCAAAGTTTTCTCTTGCGACGATGAAACACTCAACACATTTGCTGAAGGTCTTATCGGCGACGCTGAGTGTGAACTCGGTAATAGCAAAGCTGCTGTTGCTGCATACAAAAAAGCTGCCAGCAACAAAAATGAAGTTGCATCGCCCATTTTCCTTTTCAAACTTGGTAAACTTTACCTTCGCGAAGGTCAGAAAAGTGAGGCTGTTGCTGCATTTAAGCAGATAAAAGATGAATATCCGACAAATCAAATCACTAGAGATGTCGAGAAGTATATCAATGCTGCTAATTGATTAGAAATTAAATATATACATAATATGAGGGTTGCCCTGATGATGGACAGCCCTTTTTTCATAACTATAAATATGGCAAGCGAACTAAAAAATCTTTCTGTATACGATCCTAATAGCGTACCATCAACCAAAGGAATGAAGTTCGGTATCGTAGTGTCGGAGTGGAATCATAACATTACTGGCAATTTGCTCAAAGGGGCTATTGAAGGTCTAACTGAAAATGGCGTCTCAACTGATGACATTGTGGTTAAGTATGTCCCTGGTAGTTTTGAACTTATAGCAGGTGGAAAGTATATGGCTAAGTATACCGATGTAGATGCTATTATTTGCCTTGGATGTGTAATAAAGGGCGATACTCCGCATTTCGATTATGTATGCGCAGGTACTACGCAAGGCATTGCGCAACTTAATATTGAATATGACAAACCATTCATATTCGGCTTATTAACTACAAACAATCTACAGCAAGCCGAGGAACGTTGCGGCGGTCGACTTGGTAACAAAGGAACAGAATGTGCTATTACGGCTATCAAAATGGTAGATTTCCTTTGGAATGTAAGAAATAAGTAACGATATTTGCACTCGCAAAACGAGAGGCAATGCCTTGAATTTTGAGGCTTGGGTGAATACCAGAGTGGCCAAATGGGGCAGACTGTAAATCTGCTGTCTTTCGACTTCGGTGGTTCGAATCCATCTTCACCCACAAACTTCTGAGAGCAAGTCTGTAAAGCAGATTTGCTCTTTTTTGTTATGGGATACATATTTAGCGCTAAAAAACAACTCAAATTAGCTCAATATGCATCATTTGAACATTTTCTGCTGTGCTACGATACGTTTCTAAACGTATCTTTGCAAGCATTAAACCCAAAAACACTTACAAATGCCTTCTATATCACAGCGAGGAGTAATTATGCCATCGTCGCCAATACGCAAATTGGTGCCTTATGCCGATGCTGCAAAAGCGCGCGGCATTAGAGTTTTTCATCTCAATATCGGTCAGCCCGATATTCTGACCCCCGATATTGCCCTCGCCGCGGTAAAAAACGCAAAAATTCCTATTGTGGAATATTCTCACTCGGCTGGTATGCCCGAGTATCGACATAAACTATCGAAATACTACAAATCGGTGGGCATCGACCTATCGCCCGATGAGATGCTTGTCACTTGTGGAGGCTCAGAGGCGGTATTGTTCGCTTTTATGAGTTGCCTCGATCCACTCGATGAAGTGATTGTGCCTGAGCCATTTTATGCCAACTATGAAGCCTTTGCAGCTGCTGCAGGCGCTTGTGTCACGCCAGTTACTTCAACTATCGAGAATGGCTTTACATTGCCTTCTATTGACGAATTCGAAAGCGTCATCACCAATAAAACGAAGGCTATAATGATATGCAACCCCAATAATCCTACGGGGTATCTTTATAGCGAACAAGAGATGCAACTGCTGAAGGAGATTATTCTTAAGTATGATCTCTTCTTGATATGCGACGAGGTTTATCGCGAATTTTGCTACGATGGGGCGAAGTTTTATTCATCTATGTATCTCGAAGGCTGCGAGCAGAATGTAATTATGATCGACTCTGTATCGAAGCGCTATTCGGAGTGCGGACTGCGTATTGGTTTGATGGCTACCAAAAACAAAGAGGTGCTCGCTTCGGCTATGAAGTTGGCTCAAGCTCGATTATGTCCTCCTACGTTTGGACAAATAGCAGCTATGGCATCGCTCGATGTGCCTGAAGAGTATTTTGCTGCAGTAAACAAAGAGTATTGTAAACGCCGCAACTTTATGCTTGATGAATTGAACAAGATACCCGGTGTTTATTCTCCAATGCCACAAGGTGCATTCTATACGGTAGCTCGTTTACCAATCGACGATTCGGATAAATTCTGCCAATGGTTGCTTTCCGATTTTAGTTATAACAACCAAACCGTGATGTGTGCGCCTGCTTCAGGTTTCTATAGTAATCGTACCTTAGGTCGCAACGAAGTCCGTTTGGCCTACGTACTCAATTGTGATGATTTGGCAATAGCCATCGACCTCTTAGCGCGTGCGTTGAAGTGTTATCCTGGTCGCACACCCGAGAGCGGATCTCCTCTCTTGGAGCACGAGCGTAGAATGTTGCAGGAGAGGCGCTGATGAGTGGTGGTTTCACAAATTTCATCGCCAATAAACTTCTTACGAGCAAAGTTGGCAGTAGAAAACTTTCAGGTCCAGTAGTAGCAGTAGCAACGATGGCTGTAGCCTTGGGCGTAGCTATAATGATAGTGGCTGTGGCTATTGGTTTGGGCTTCAAGCACGAAGTTCGCGATAAAATTGTTGGTTTTGGTACTCATATACAGATTGTTAGCCTCGATTTTAATCGTAGCTATGAAACCACGCCCATAAAAGCCGATTCGGCGCTCGAATACAACATAGCTGCAATTGAAGGAGTTCGGCATCTGCAGCCATTCGTATTGAAACCTGGAATAATAAAGACGGCAGAAGAAATACAAGGCATAGCACTAAAAGGCATCGATGCTTCGTTCGATACAACGTTTCTTGCTTCGTGTCTCGAAGAGGGACGTATGATACATATAGATACGGCGCGGAGTAACGACATTTATCTCTCGCGTGAAATAGCCAATATGCTGAAACTCAATGTTGGAGATGCCGTACGTATGTATTTTGTTGGAGGTAAAGGGCTTCGTGCTCGCAAGTTTACTCTTTGTGGCATTTTCAATTCACATTTTTCAGAATTTGACCATAAAATAGCCTTTGTAGATATTCGCCAATTGCAGATGCTTAACAATTGGGCCGATAATCAAATTTCTGGTTATGAGGTAATTATCGACGACTTTGACAATCTCGATAATGTAGCTAAGCAAGTGTCGGCTTATACCTCAATGGTGATTGGTCCCGATGATGTGTTTTTGCATACGCAGTCTATCACCGAAATGCAGCCTCAAATGTTTGGTTGGCTTGCGTTGCTCGATATGAATATAGCTGTGATTCTGGTGCTAATTATATCGGTTGCATGTCTAAATATGGTTAGCGGTTTACTAATCTTGATTTTGGAGAATACCAACACAATAGGTTTGCTAAAAGCAATTGGTTGCCGAGGTCGTCGCATACGTAGAATATTTCTCGTTATGGCAATGCATATCGTTGGACGAGGCATGATAATAGGCAATATAATAGGCATAACTATTTGTGCCATTCAAGCATTAACGGGTGTTGTGAAACTTAATCCCGAAAACTATTATTTGGACACTGTGCCCATAATGCTGCCATTAGGCGTTTGGGCTGCACTTAATATAGGTGCATTCTTGTTTACCACATTGATGATGGTAGCGCCGTCGCATGTTATATCGCGAATTACTCCTGCCAAAGCGCTGAGATTCAATTAATAATACGAATATATATGGCACGTGCAAAACTTTTTGTTATAGCAGGTCCAACGGCTGTTGGCAAAACCG
This sequence comes from Bacteroidales bacterium, assembly GCA_015061285.1. GTDB lineage: Bacteria > Bacteroidota > Bacteroidia > Bacteroidales > Marinilabiliaceae > W3P20-009. Next base: position 198,282 of record SUWW01000003.1, read on the forward strand.
ATATGACCATAAATATTGCACAGCATTTGCATACTGAAATCATCTCGGCCGACAGCCGTCAAGTGTTCAAAGAGATGAAAATAGGTACGGCATCGCCTACTGTCGAGCAACTATCTATGGTGCCTCATCATTTGGTGGGTCATCGTTCAATTTTCGATAACTACAATGCGTTTGAATATGAGCAAGAGGCTCTAAAGACAGTGCTCGATGTCACGTCGCGTTGTGGTGGAATAGCAATACTCACAGGTGGCTCCATGATGTATATCGATGCGCTATGTGAAGGTATCGATGAAGTGCCAACAATTAGTGAAGAAGTTCGTGCTGCTGTTATGGCAGAATATGAACTTAACGGCATAGAGTATATGAAAGCACGATTGCAACAGCTTGATGCTAAATACTATGCCGAAGCCGACCTGCAAAATCCGAGGCGCGTGCTCCATGCCATTGAAGTCTGCTTGCAGTCGGGCACTACATATAGCTCGCTTCGCTCCAATAGAGCCAAAGAACGCCCATTTGATGTAGTTCGTATAGCTATCAATCGGCCGCGTGAGGAGCTCTTCGATAGAATCAACCATCGTGCACACGACATGATTGAACAAGGTCTTGTAGATGAAGCTAAACAACTGATACATAGTCGCAATCTTACAGCACTTAATACGGTTGGTTACAAAGAAATATTTAGTTATCTCGATGGCACAATCTCACTTGCTGAGGCCGAACGACAAATAGCTCGCAACACGCGTCATTATGCTAAGCGTCAACTGCAATGGTTTAGGCTTCGCAATACGTATGCATGGTTCGATGCCAATGATGAAAATGCTGTGATGAGTTATATATACGAGTGTTATAAAAACTAAAAAATCAACTTAATACTACCATTGAAGCAAGGTTAGCTAACATATAAGGCATGTAGATATTGCATATTGATGTAATTTTGCCGCGCATAAAATCTTTGTAAATATGAATTTTCTCGATAGAAATGAATTTAACTTTCAGCCCAGTCAGAAGGTGCTCGACGCTATAAAATCGTTTAATCCTTCAGATCTTTGTTTCTATACTCGTATATACGACGAAGGAAAGAAGAGCGTGGTGTCGGTGCGTTTGAGCGAGATATATGGAGTGCCCGAAGAGCAAGTGTTGCTTGGCTATGGTGGCGAAGACATTCTGAAAAACACAGTGCATTTCTACCTTACCAAAGGCGACAATAAAACAATACTTATTCCTCAATTCTCTTGGTGGTATTATAGTTCCATTGCAGCCGAGGTTGATGGTAAAACAGAGATGTATCCACTCTACGAACAAGAAGATACTTTTGCATACAACGTTGACGAAGTTATAGCTTACACCAATCGCATTTGTCCGAGAATGCTTTTGCTTGCATCGCCAAACAATCCAACGGGAAACTGCCTAACATCTGAGGAGATTGGTCGAATTATGGAAAATATACCTTCAGAGACAATGGTGCTTATCGATGAAGCTTATGCAAGTTTCATAACAAATGATACCGACTATATTGCTCCGCTTGTAAATAAGTATTCAAACCTTATAATATCGCGTACTCTCTCGAAGTTCTATGGACTCCCTGGCTTGCGAATGGGCTTTGGCTTTATGGGTGCTGGGCATAACGACTTCTTGAAGTATGCCAATAAGTATCTTGGTTACAATCGTTTTAGCGAAGCGGTCGCTCTTGCGGCTCTCGAAAGTGACGAACATTATCGCAATGTAGCCAACCAAATGGAGTGGGATCGTCAATTATTCAAAAACGAACTTGGTTCACTCGATGGCTTCAAGGTATATAAGAGTGTTGCCAATTTCATACTTATAAAATATCCAATAGAGATTAAATCTGCACTGCAAAAAGCGTTGGCTGAGCAGAACTACAAGATAAAGTTCATGTCTGATCCTGGTCTTGAATCGTGTCTGCGTATTACGCTCGGTCGTCCTGAGCAGATTCAGATCGTATGCGATACCATTAAGCGCGTTGCAACTCATAAATAAACATTATGAAGGCTCTTATATTGGCAGCTGGAATGGCATCTCGCCTACGACCGCTCACTAACAATATGCCCAAATGCCTACTCAAAATAGGCGATAAATCGCTCTTGAAGCGTAGTCTCGATGCGTTAACTGCAAACGGAATAACAGATTTCGTGTTTGTCACTGGTTATCTGCATAATATGATTGAAGATTTTGTTCGTAACAATTATCCTCATATCAATAGCATATTCATACACAACGATAAATACGAAAGCACCAACAACATCTATTCATTGTGGTTGGCTCGTCCACAAGTAGAAGGCGAAGAGGTGCTACTGCTCGATAGCGATTTGCTCTACGACCCTAAAATAGTTGCGCGCGTGCTTGCCAATAAAGAAGACAATTTGCTAACACTCAATCGTCATGAACTTGGCGAAGAGGAAATTAAGGTGATTGTTGATGAAAAGGGCATTATCAAGGAAATAAACAAGACTTGCGACCCCAAGAGCGCCATTGGTGAGAGCCTTGGTATAGAAAAAATGGGCAAAGCATACACTTGTGCGCTCTATAAAGAACTTGAACACATGATGAATGAAGAACATTTAGAAAATGTGTTCTACGAGCGCGCTTTTGAGCGTCTTATTGCGCAGGGGCATTCGTTTCAAGTGCTGGATATTACAGACCTCTTCTCGTGTGAACTCGACACAGTGGAAGATTTTGAGACTGCAAAACAAAAAATCCCTGCAGAACTCTATTAGTATATACGCAAAACAATTATGGCTACTTACGACATAAGACCATTGCAGCTTCGCATATTGGAGATAGTAAAAGCTATCGATGCAGTGTGCAAAGAGCATAATCTGAGATATTATTTATGGGCTGGCACAATGTTGGGCGCAGTGCGTCATGGCGGTTTCATTCCTTGGGATGATGACCTCGACATAGCTATGCCTCGCAACGATTATGACCTTCTTATGCAACACTGTAACGAATGGTTGCCCGAATATTTAGAAGTAGTTAGTTACGAAACCGATCCTCAAAACTATCCGCTGCCGTTTGCTAAAGTGCAAGATGCGCGCACTACGCTTATCGAACGTATGCATTTGCGCTATGTAGGTGGTATATACTTAGATGTCTTCCCATTAGACGGACAGCCTCAAAGTAGAATAGCTCAGCAGATACACTTCATGCGCTATCAGTGGCTGAAAAAAGCTCTATACTTTGTTCATCGCGATCCATATCGCCATGGTCATGGACCATCGTCGTGGTTGCCATTGCTATGCCGTAAAATATATACAATGCAAGAGCTTCAACAAAAAATCAGAAATCTGCAAAAGACTTACGATTTTGATGCTTGCGACAACATTGTAGATCACGATGATGGTTTGAAAGGTGTGATGCCCAAATCGTTGGTGGGAAAGCCTACTCCTATTGCCTTTGAGAATATTACGCTCATGGGCGTGGAGCACACTCATGAGTATCTAAGTCGTAAATATGGCAACTATATGGTTATTCCACAAGGTAACCATCAGCGTCAACACAACTTTCATTTGCTCGATTTAGAGCATGGTTATAAAACGAACAAAGCTATAATACAGAATCAATAATGGCAGCAGGTTTTTCTATACTTATCCCGTCGTGGAACAATCTATCATATCTTAAGTTGTGTGTCGATAGCATAAGACAATATTCTGCCTACGATCATCAAATCATTGTGCATGTCAATGAAGGCTCAGATGGTACACTCGATTGGGTGAAAGCAGAAGGCCTTGACTATACATATTCAGATAAGAATATCGGCGTTTGCTTAGCTATGAATATGATGCGCCGTTTGGTTAAGCGCGACTATATATATTTCATCAACGATGATATGTTTGTGTTACCTAATTGGGACGTGGTGTTGATGAATGAAATAAATAGCTTGCCAAACAACATGTTCTACCTCTCAGGCACCATGATACAACCTCACGACAAGAATGATGTAGGTTTGTGTATCAACTATGGCGATTCGGTAGAGACGTTTCAACGAGAAAAACTTCTCAAAGAGTATATGAACGAACCTTACCCCGATTGGCAAGGTTCTACACGTCCACCAAGCATTGTGCACCGCGATATTTGGGATTTGGTTGGCGGATATAGCATTGAATATAGCCCTGGTATGTATAGTGATCCCGATTTTACGGCTAAATTGCTATTTATTGGTGTTCGCTATATGAAAGGCTTGGGAAATAGCCGCGTATATCATTTCGAGACGAAAACAACCACACGTATAAAGAAAAACGATGGAGCAACCCAGTTTTTACTGAAATGGGGAATCTCAAATTCTGTTATGCGTCGTCTGATTACGCATCAAGGTGAGGATTGGGAGAAGAGAGAAGAGTCGTTGAATGTGGAGCGTATAAGAAGCAAACGTGGTATGTCGAAGTGGAAAGCTGTGTGGTATCTGTTGAGAAAAGGCTTTGGCATAACACATAATATAGAAGAAACTTCAGAATCTATTACGTCATGGATATAAAGATAGCTATAGCATACCATAAGCCTTCCGTCATTCTTGACAGTAAGTATTTTTTGCCGATACATGCAGGAAAGGCTCTCAGTACTTATGACTTACGTATTCAGGGTGATGATGAGGGCGATAGTATTAGTGAGAAGAATCCATGGTACTGTGAACTGACGGCTCTGTATTGGTTATGGAAAAACACTACTGCTGACTATAAAGGCTTGATGCACTACCGCAGGATATTTGTTCAGAAGAGGTCATTTGTGTTATACCGTGCTCTTTTAAGGGTAAAATATAAGGTCAGGCAGTTCTCTTCTCTATGGAGTAAGTATAATAGTGTGGGAGTGAAGAAACAGTATGGATGTGACGATACGGATGTATTCCGTGGATATTCTGATAAACTGTCTGCACAGTTAGAGTCCTTGTTAAGCGATGGGACTAACATTATAGCGCCACATCCGGGACGGTTCTATATGAGTGTCCGCCGTACATTGTGTAATGAGGTGGGAGGATACAACTTGGATATGCTTGAAGATATTGTCAAGAACGATTATCCCAAGTTTTATCCGTATTACCAGAAGGCAATGAATGGCACATGGTTCTATAACTGCAATATGTCAATAATGGATAATGATACCTTCGACACTTATTGCGAAATGTTATTTGATATACTTCGCAAGCATGAGGAAGCAACAGTAAGCAAAGGCTATTTGTTTGATGTAAGCAAGGAGAAGGCATACTCCAGAATATCGGGTTATCTGGCAGAGATGTTAACCAATGCCTTCATTCAATATAGTAAGGCGTTAGGAAAGAAAGTCAAGGTGATGCCTGTAATATATCTAAACATAAAGTAAAAAGATGAATCAGCAGATATCGGTAGTCATAAATACATATAATGCAGAGAAATACCTGGCTCGTGTGTTAGAGACGGCAAGCTCGTTTGACGAGGTGGTAGTATGCGACATGGAGTCAACTGACGGCACTGTAGCTATAGCTCAACAATATGGCTGCAAAGTGGTGTCGTTTCCAAAAGCCGACCACAAAAGCGCTGAACCAGCACGTACATTTGCCATTCAATCAGCATCAAGCGATTGGGTTTTAGTAGTTGATGCCGACGAGCTTATTCCACAAGGTCTTTGTGACTATTTATACAACTTCATCAAAAATCCTGGCGACGTACGTGGGCTATACATACCGCGCAAGAATTACACAATGGGGGTGTTCTTGCCGTCATCATATCCTGATTACCAGTTGCGTTTCTTCATAAAGGAAGGTACAGTGTGGCCACCATACGTACATACATTCCCGACAGTGCAGGGAAAGGTGGAGTATATAGATAAGAAGAGGAAGAACGTGGCGTTTGACCATCTTGATGACAGCACGCAGGCCACGATACGACGACTGAACAATTATACCGACAATGAGGTGGAGAAAAAGAGAGGCAAGCATGTGACGCTGCTGTATATGATATTCTCGCCGATGATGCGATTTATTAAACTCTATTTCCTCAAGGGCGGCTGTTTCTATGGTATAGCGGGCTTTGTGCAGGCACAGCGCTCGGCGATATATAAATTTACGGTGCTTTGCAAACTTTATGAGAAACAGATAGGATTTTAATCATTAAAATAGAAACTATAATATGATATTTGTAAAAATATTGATTACATTATGAGAGCGATAGTTATTCATGCGAGAAGTCTGACAGAAAGGGAAAAGCACATCAGACAGCAGTTGAAAGACTGGTCTGGTGATGTCACATTCATGTCGGATGTTGACAAAGATGAAATAACAGAGGATATTTTGGCAAAGTATTTTAAGCCGGCCTGTGAGTTGTATTGTAAATCAGGTCAGGCCAGTTGTGCGGTGAAGCACTTAATGGCATTGCAGTATATCATTGATAACGAACTTGAGGGTGCCCTCGTACTGGAAGACGACATAGTGTTGCATACTAATTTCGTCAGCAATTTCATGTATACTATGGAAGAGTACAGAAATCGTTATGTTGACAAGCCTGTCATAATATCCTATGAGGATTCCTCGTTACAGTTTGTACCGCATTCAAGAAGAATAAGGGGACAGTGGCTATATGAGGGACCTACGAACCGTGTAAGGTTTAATGGCGCCTTGTATATAAACAATCTTGCGGCGAGAGTTATACTGGCAGAAGTGATGGAAAACAAGTGTGACAGGGCGATAGATCATTTCTATGTGAAGCTCCATAAAATGGGACTGTTAACAATTTTGTGGTGCGAGCCGGCATTGGCTACTCAAGGAAGTTTCAACGGTAAGTTCTTATCCTCTCAAAGCAAGAATCTGGTATTAGAAGGCTGCGTTGGAAAATTAAATATGTTTACAAGCGAATACTCTATTGGTTCAGATAAATAGCAATGCCACACCTGTCAGTAGTTATACCAATTTATAATGCAGAGCCTTATTTGCCAAAATGTCTTGAGAGCATATTGGTACAGGCTTATCTTGACATGGAAGTGTTGCTGGTTGATGATGGCAGCACTGACGGAAGTGCAGATGTATGCAAGGAGTATGTGACGAGGGACTCACGTTTTAGATATATTTATAAGGATAACGGTGGGGCAAGTAGCGCACGCAATGTCGGAATAGAAGAGTCCACGGGGTAATGGCTCCTTTTTGTGGATGCGGATGACAAGATGCCTGATAACGCATTAGGTAATTTCATGGCATGTCGTGGAGAAGAGCGTACAGACCTCGTCGTAGGTGCTTATGCGATAGAAGACAAGGAAAAGCAGACTGTAGAGGTGCTTCGGGTAGGTGAGTCAGAGTTGAACAGGATAGATTCTGCGAATATGTTGTTCTTAGAAAATAAGTATGGCTATCAGGGGTATATATGGAATAAGCTATTCAAGCGCTCCGTGGTATTAGAGAATAATATCAGGTTTGATGAGAGATACAGATTCAATGAGGACCGTTTGTTTTGCGTAGAGTATATATGTGCCATGAAGGGCGTGGCAAAGACATGCGACGATATTATCTATAATTATGTAAAGCATCCGGGAAGCACGATTGGTACTATGGGAAAGGACTTGCGCATTTTGGATGACTATACGTCTTCTCTCTATATTTACGAGCGACTGAAAGAATGTCATTTCCCGCGACGTACAGTCAGTCTGTCACGCGATAATCTCTTTTTCTCGTATGATTTCATCCGGCATAATCTTAAGTTGGCTGACGCAGAGGAACAAGGAAGGGTAGTAGGGAACATTAAGTCAAGGGCAATCCGTGATTCTGGTGGCATGTTGTTCTTCGCAGACAACAGGTTACGCCGGTTCTTGTCACGTCAGATAAACCACCTGCGTAGCAACAAGATATATGTGGAAACTATATTTTACTGTTCTTTGTAAGCTCTATGAGAAACAAATAAACATTTATGATTAATAAATATGCGACATATGAACGAACGTTTAATAGTAAAATCATTCGGTCCAGTCAAAGACCTTGATATTTTATTCAAGAAAGTAACCTTGTTCATAGGAGACCAAGGCACAGGCAAGAGTTGTGTCGCAAAACTTTTCTCCATGTTTAAGTGGATGGAAAAGGTTTTAAGTCAAAAGAAATACAAACTTTCATACTTTGAACAATATAATAGGTTCAAGACAAAGTTGTGTGCATATCATAGAATAGAATCCTTCATCTATGAGAACTCATACATCAAATTTGAAGGAAATCTATATGATTTTTTGTATGAGAACGGCAATTTCAGCGTAACCGAAAAGAATCGTGATATAAAAGGCATCTCAAAGGTAATGTATGTTCCGGCAGAACGTTCAATAGTAAGTGTCGCTGAGAACAAGTCAAAGCTATTGAAAGAGTTGCCAGATTCAAGTGAGACTTTCTCAGACGAATTTGTAAACGCAAAGAAATTCTTCCAGAGCGGGTATAAGCTTCCGTTTGAGGGATTACGTTTTGAATATGACAGTTTGAATGATACAGGCTGGATTCATGGGGCAAACTATAAAGTACGACTTATCAATGCTTCCAGCGGTATACAATCATCTCTGCCTATGTGTATAGTCTCAGAATATTTGAGCAGTAAGATTTCCGACAAGGAAGAAGTTAAGCTCTCAAAAGAAGAAAAAGACAAACTGGAAAAAAGGGTAGCTGAAATTATGCAGAATGAAGAATATTCTGACAGTATCAAGGATATGATGATTCGTCAATTGTCATATGCCAATAGATATAATCAGCTTATAAACATTGTTGAAGAACCAGAATTGAATCTCTTCCCACGTTCGCAAATGGAGGTACTCAAATCTTTGGTTCTCAACAATGCAAGTTCTAATGAAAATATGCTTGTGCTCACAACTCACAGTCCCTATTCATTGGCTATTATCAATACAATGATTATGGGCGCAAAGGCATATTCTAATGCGAATGAAGAATTGAGGAACCAGATAGAAAGCATTTTGCCTGTAAAGTATCAAATAAATGATGATGATATAGCGGCTTATCGTTTGTCTTCTTCTGATGCAATCTATTGTCAATCTGTTATAAATCCTAATACGGGGCTTGTTTCAAAGAACGAATTAGATTCTGCATCAGACGATATTATGCGAGTATTCAACTCTTTATACCAGTGCTATGCCAAGACTCTCGCCAAATAATATTTTGCCTGCTGCCATCACAAATCTTAGATTGTGCACCGCATTACAAAACTGTGGTGCTATTGGTGTAGCTAATGCTTTCGACAAAAGTTCCGCAGAGAATCTTTACGTTTATGATGATGGTAGTCTTGGCTATACAGATTGGACTGATGTGATACCGGAGTTCGTTTCGAAGTGTTTCTTTGCAGCCAATCCCAACAAGAATACGATTGCTTTGCTGCCACTTGACGGCAGAATCCTTACTGGACCGAGTGTTATTGCTGGCGGTGTATGCGATGGAATGCTTTTGACAGATAAAGAGATGTGTTTCATTGAGTTCAAAACGAATGTTACATCCTCCAACTATCAGACTATTACTCAAAGGGCAAATGACGCAATCGATCAACTATGGCACACATTTGATGGTATTATCAAGCCAAAATGTGCGACACAATCAATTGCTGGACAGCCCATAGATGTTGAGCATAAACTTTTCGTTGATTTCCATGTTGTATTTGATAAAGACTTAGAAGTAACGGGAGCAAACTCAGAACTAATGGATTTGCAGTTTCAGTTTCTAACGGACAATAACCGTCCTCTCTATTTTGATAATGGGAAAACTTTCCTGTAACTATTATCTACCATAGTATCAAACTAAACGCAATGAGACCACTTCGTTCATACACAATTTTCAAAGCTATATTAATCATATCGTGCATAATAAGTTCTCTGTCTTTATATGCACAACCTCATTGGTGCGATTCTATCTCTGTATGTACTGAAGTTTCAACTTCTATATCATCTAATAATGAGCTAAATCCACTTTGGCTATATTCCAATCAGTGGGGACTATATACTCAATATGAACAGGCGGAGGTGTTGGCGCGCGCCAAAGCCGAATTCCGTGTGGCGAACTTCAAACATTTTACACTCAATGCAGGCTTGGGAGGTGTAGGCACTACTGAATGGAAACGCAGCATGCTACATGAAGCATATCTTGCAGGAAAAGCTTTCATGTTCGACTATACTATAGGTATGCAGGCTCATTCTCCTCTTGCTCAATATGATTATCTGACGAGCGGAAACTTCATTATGTCGAGTAATGCTCGTCCATATCCGCGCGTTGGTGTCGGTATCTTCGATTATTGGAGCATACCTTACACGCGAGATTGGCTACAAGTAAAAGTCGGAGTGTATGTTGGTCGATTGTTCAATGAATATGATGCTGATGATGAATACAAATGTCAATATACTCGTGATGTTACGATAAGTGAAAAATTTGCCGTAGCTCGCATAGGAGGATGGATAGTTAAACCATATTTAGGTCTTGAGCATAGTGTAATGATGGGAGGTATAAAGCCAGATGGTACGAAAATACCTATTGACTTTGTGGCATCTTTTTTCGGTAAGGGCTCTTCTTCTAATGAATTTTCTGGGCAATTTGAAGGCGAGAAAACGAACGCAGCTGGTGCACATCAGGGTCAGTGGAATACTGGTATAGATATAGATCTTGATAATTATGCCATTCAGCTTTCATACAAACGGCCCTTTTCAGACGCTATAGGAAGAACGTATTTTTCTAACCGTAGTAGAGATCTTTATTTGGGAGCTATAGTCTCTTTCAAGAGGCAATCGGCGCTTAGAAATATTTCTGTAGAAGTTATGCGTACTGATTATCAGTGTGGTAATGGTATCCCTGATCCATACGGATATGATAAAAATGGAAATTTGATTGTTGTTTTTCCTCCATATATCAGAGATGAGGCTTGGTATTATGAGCATTTTGAAGCAGAACAAATAGATGCATGGAACGAAAGGTATAGTACAAAATTATGGGAAGACTCCTCTTCTTCATATGACTTTTTTAGTACTTGGTGCAATCATGGGTTGTATTTTGGTGGTCGAGTATTGTATGCAACCAATGCATACTATATGCAAGGTTGGTCTGCGAACGGATTATGTATGCAATCTGCACTATTCCATTCACAAAAGACAGTAGAACTATATGGCAAAGATTACACATGGCAACGTTTGTGTGCATACCCCAACACACGCGTTGTAGCCGTAACTATAGCCGCAGATGGCACTGTAGCAAATAAAATAGATTATATAGCAAAGTTTACATTCTCTAATAATTCCGGCTCGCGTAATGAGCGATATGCAGGCGGTTCATATAGTTGGACCCTTGCCGATAATTACTACTTTTACAAAGCCAAATTCGAGGTATATACATTGTTAAGTGCAAAGTATAAAACCGAAAACAATTATACTTTAGGAGCATCTATAGCCGCTGATTTGGGGGCATTATATAATTCTGTGGGTTTCAGATTTTCTGTAGCACGAACCTTCCCATTTCACCAATAAATACAGACCTATAGGTCATTTTGCAGGCTGTGACATACTCGCAGTGCCGATGAATACTGGGATTGCGAACGATTCAACTTTTTGAAGACTAAAATTCACTTTCAAAACAGCGCTATAGGTCATTTTGCAGGCTGCGATATAGCTGTATCTTAGATTACGTCTACCTTTGCGGGCAATTCAAAACGCCACAATACATAACATATGAACAAAAAAAATGTCCTTGTTGCAGCTCACCAATAACGAAAAAGAATGGAGTGCGTTATGGTGTCCAGCTATACAAGTGTATGGCCTGCGGTCATCAGTTTCGCGGAAAGGCATATCTGTCGAAAGAAAAATTGTGGAAGGCTTATCGCGAACAGAAACAGACCATACGAGAGCTTGCCGCTAGATTTGACGTTAGCGAGTCGACCATCAAGCGTCTTTTGAAGGATGTCAGCGTAGAGTGGAAAAATCCTATAGGTGACAGCCGTAGGGTCATCATCAACATCGATGCCACGTATTTTGGCCGTAATGCAGGTGTGCTTGTCGCCTTGGATTCGCAGGTTGGGAAGCCACTGTATATCAAGCATATCAAACACGAGCATGCTTCCGACTATGTGGAAACTGTCAGAGAAATCGAGAAGAACGGCTTCTTGATTGATGGCATCATAATAGACGGAATGCTGAGCCTGTTCAAGGAATTCTCCTCCTACAAAGTCCAGATGTGCCAGTATCACATGTGCGCCATAATCAGACGAAAAATAACGAAGAATCCCAAACTGGAGGCTGGGGTTGAACTGCAGGGACTTATGCGCACCTTGAAGGACAGCAAAAAGACTGATCTTTCCTGCCGATTCAACATGTGGAAAGAGAAGTGGAAGACATTTCTCAATCAGCGAACTGTCAATAGCGAGACAGGAAAGACTTTTTATACGCACCAACGCATCAGGTCAGCCATGCTAAGCATAGAGTTCTTCTTACCTTGGTTGTTCACATTCGAGGACGTAGAGGGAATGCCAAACACGAACAACAAGATCGAGGGCTTGTTTACCGATCTGAAGAGGAATCTGAACAATCACAGCGGGATGAGCACTCAGAACCGCAAGCGGTTCATTGATGGGTTTTTCTTGGCATTGAATGGCGATTAGCATATGAGACTTTACGACAATGGGGACCGACGTCATCGACAGCCCCCATTATTCATATGCTTCTCGCATTGCAACCTTATTCCTCATGGGGTTGCTCCCCAGCAGAGCTCCACTACACTTCGGGCTGCAGTGCAAAATTATCAACAGCGTCGAACCTTAGCAATCGACTTGTAAAATTGCAGCCTGCAAAATGACCTATACGCCTTTTTTTTCGTTCACTTGGTGATACTTTTTCAAATGAAGAGTCCCTGATGAGAGTGTGTGTTCAACTTATATCCTCCACCATCATTTACTCTTCAATGTAGGCTTTGGGGAAATAGCTTTTCCATGCACTATAAGCGTTGGAGCAGCCAGCCGGCACGTAGAGTGTGCAATTTTGAGTTATACCACCAAGTGTGTAGTATATAGCTTCGTCTGTTGTGTAGTCGTTGGCAGAAATTGTAGGAGCTACATGGCTTCTTGCGTGCAGTTCTTTCATTTTAGGACAACGATAGAGCGATTCAAAACCCATTCTCTGAAGCGAACTTCCAAGAGTAACGTATTGCAACTCGCTACAGTCGTAGAAAGCATAGTCGGGTATCGACTCCACGTTGTCGCCAATTAATAGGTTTGCCAATGCACTACACTTGCTAAAGGCAGGTTGTAGCTCATATTCACTCATCATGCTTTGGCAGTTTGTTGCGTTGAAATAGAGCGTCGATAGGGCAGTGCATTCGCCAAATGCGTGTTGCTCGATGAATGCTACATTCTGTGGTATCGTAATGGTTTGCATTGCAGTGCAGCCAAAGAATGTGTATTCATATATTCCAGTGATGTCGTTGCCAAGCGTGACATTTCTCAATTTTGAACAGTTGCGAAATGCGTAGCTACCCAGATTTTTCACGTTTGAAAGGTCGATTGATGTGAGTTTGGGACACTCTTCGAATGCATACGACTCTATAGTTTGTACGTTTTTCCCCATAACAAAATTGCGGAGTGCAGGACAACGAGTGAAAGCTCCTTTAGGAATGCGTCGCACATGACTATCGCAGATGATGTCGGTGAGGGCTGTGCAGCCATCGAAAACGGCATAACAAAAACTTTCGCCATAGCCCATTTTGGTGCAATTGATGGCGTTAAAATTCACAAGTTCAAGCGATGTGCAATCTTTGAATGCATAGTTGCCTATATATTGCACATTTGTGCCTATTGTCAGTTTGGTAAGTTCAGTGCAGTTGAAAAACGCCATCTGTTCGATAGTGGTTATTGTTGATGGTATCTCAAGCGTGTTTATAGCTGTGCAACTAAAAGAGTATTCGCTAATTGTATTTAGGTTGCTGCTTAGGCGTACAGTTCGCAGAGAGGTGCAGAGTTCAAACGCATTTTTGCCAACCTCAATAACACTTTCGGGAATTACTACGCTTTCAATGGCGCTGCAACAACGAAAAGCATTATCGCCGATAATTTTCAAAGTACTTGGTAGAGCTATGCTTTTGATCTTAATTCCGCAGCCACTCACTTGCGTTACTGTATAGCGTTTATCTTTATATGTAACATATTTAGGTACCGCGAAATCAATAGCATCGCAGTAGACTGTTATTAATTCTGCTGTTTGACTCGATTCGTTGAAGAGAAATACTGCTATTGCTCCATTTTCATATGTAACATCTACATAATCATTGTTCAACTCTTCTGTGCATTTTATTTGACTCTCTGCCATTTTCACGCAAAGGCTATCCATTTGGGCTTCAGTGGCAATATCTTCTATTGGAACTTCTTTTCCGTCTGTAAAAATCCATCCGCATGTAGCATATTTGTTGTCATACGTAGTTACATGGTCGGTTGGTACGGTGATAGTAGTTCCTATATCGAAAGCCGTTGTACTCAACACCGCTACACCATCTAAATCAATACGTACAGAAGTTAAATCAGAACAGCGGGCCACGGCATACTCTCCAATAGAGGTGAGAGTTTCGGGCGTACGTAGTGTAATTATTTTGCTGTCCGCAAAAGCGTAGTCGTCGATGCCAATCACTTCATATGTAATACCTTCATAATCAACTTCATCTGGTATGTATATGTCGCCCCAATATACGCCGTCGATAATAGATTTCAATGTCGTTTTTTTGTTTGGTATAGAAATTACGACTGCCGTATGTTGTGCTATTTGCCCCAAAAACCATAATTCCGACTCTTCGTCGAAAAACACAACTGTTGTGGCTGTGCTTTCGGTGCCATCGGTGAATGTCCAATTGGGATATGCTTTTGTGTATGCTTCAACAAGTTCTGAAGGTACTATTATGACGGAGCCTGAAGCAAAAGCCGAATTATCTATATTGGCCATAGTGGCACTGTTTATTTTTATGGTAACTAAGCTGTCGCAGTTCGTAAAGGCTTGAGCTTCAATTGTAGTTAAGTTTGCCGACATACTTATGCTTGTAACATGAGCGGAAGCAAAGGTATTCTTGCTGATAGTGTTTACGTAATATGTTACGCCATTCACTGTGATGGATGCTGGAATATATACTATGCCAGAATATACATAGTTGGAGTTTGCGGGTGCAATTACAGAGGCGAAAGAAGTGTCGGCAGAGGTCTGGTACCATAATCCTGATGCTTGGTCGTAGAATGTAACAGCTTCGTATGGTTTGCGGGGAGTATTGTCAGGTTTGTCAACCTCGAATCGACAGTTGACAAATAGTATGCATAATAATGATAAAGCTAATGTTCTGATTGCTGACGAATTATGCGAACTTATGTATCTGCTTACAGACATTATGAGTTAGATTTTAGCAAATGCATAGTTAACTATATTTTTTGAGTTGATAGTATGTGCTCTAAAAAAGAAGAGAGCCGATCTGTGAAAGAACGGCTCTCTTTATTGTTATTGGTATTTCTATGAATTACTCAACAATTGCCTTGAAGGTAGAATCGTTGAAGTATTTGTAGAATTCCATATCGGTCTTAGCATACTCTTTCCATTTAGCGTCGAGAGTAGTTGCTTTACGAAGGTTCTCGAAGAGAGCGTCAGCCTCACCTTTGTTAGCTGAGCAGATAGCTTTCAAATAGTATTTGAAGCCAATTTCTTCGTTGTTAGCGTTGAGGATAGAGAGAGCAGCATCGAACTTGTCGAGAAGAATCTTAACAAGAGCAGCGTTGCAGCTGGTGCTTGCGCCGAAGTATTGTTCTGCTTTCTCATAGTCGCCTTCGATAAGAGCGAGAACTGCGAGGTTCTGATCGAGTTCTGAACCTACACCAGCAGCTTTGCCGAAGTACTCTTTAGCTTTGTCGTAATCTTTTTCTGCGATAGCTACAACACCGAGGTTGTTTTCAACGGTTGCGTTAGCTTCGATTTGCTCAGCAGCTTGGAATTTTGCTTTTGCAGCAGCAACGTCGCCATTGTTGAATGCAATAACACCTTCGTTGTTGATTGGACGCCAATCGTTAGCGAATTTCTCAGTAGCCGATTTGTAGATCTTAGCCTGAGTTTCTGCATCGCTGAAGAGAGTAGCAGCGTAAAGAATTTCCTCTACATTGAGTTCCTCTGGTTTGTTAACTGCGAGGTCTTTCAACTCTTCTTCTGATTTGCCGATAAGTTCTGCGTTAACTTTGATTTCAGAACGACGGAGTGAAGGAAGAATCTCGTCAGCAATTACTTTGTAAGCAGCTGAAAGGTTCTTGATTTCTTTCTCGCGAACGTCAGGATCAGAGTACATAGCAAGCACACGCAAGATGAGATCTTTGTCTTGGATGTTGCTCTTCTCCATAGCTGCCTTGAAACCTTCCCAGTCTTCTGGAGTGTTCTTGGTAACTACGTTAGCTTCAGCTTTAGCTTTCTTGAGCTGATTTTGAATGTATTTAGTTGCTGAGCTTTCACGATTTGAAGCAAGTTTGGTGTTGAGGTCGGTAGCACCATCAGGTGATGCATAAGCCGAAACTACAACATCTTTGAGGTTACGAGCTTCGTCAGCTTTTACAGCTGCGATGTAATCGTTGATAGCCTTTACGTCATCTTTCTTAAGCTCACCGTTGCGGATGTCGGCTTTGTTGATGAGGTAGATAAGAGTTGCACTCTGCTCCTCGTTGATAACCTTTTGGAAGGCATCTTTACCAAGAACAGCTTGTGGCTTTTCTTGACCAAGAAGGGTAGAAGTTGCAATTACACCATGAGCAAGAGCTGGCATGTCGAGTTCTGGAGACGAGATCTCGAAGCTGTCATCGCCTTTAGAGAATTTGATACGTACGATAAGATCAGAAACGCGCATCTTGTCGTTGAAATCAATCTCTTGTTTTGCGTAGCTAATCTGACCACCATTGGTGTAAGAAATGGTCTGATCTGCGCTGCTGGTTACGCCTTCGCCTTTAACGGTGATTGAAGGATAAACTGTTTCACCACCTTCGTAGGTAAGTACTGGGGTGATTTCAGCTACTACTTTCTTGTCCCAAAGCTTAGCAGGTACGTTAGCTTTGAATGACATTGCTACTTTGCCGGCATGAGTCTCGAGGGGATCTGGAGTAACATCATACTTCATCTGCTTAGCAGCCTCTTTCATTTTGTCCAAACTTGCGCAACTTGATGCTACAATAGCAGCCAATGCAAGCGAACCAATGAGTTGGATTTTTGTTTGTTTCATAGTTTATTACTTAAATTTCAAAGTTTTATAGGATTTTTAGAGCACTTTTATTGCGTCCCAAAATTTTGCACAAATATATAATTTATCGGCTTAATGTCAATTGTATGCGCTTTTTTTACTGATTATTCGCGCATTTTTGATTTGACTTCAGTCGCTATTTTATAAATAGCTCTACTATTGGCACTACTATGGCCGTTGCTACTCCCATTAATCCGATGGCCATTCCTGCAACTGCGCCTTCCAATTGCCCCATTTTCATGGCTTCTCCTGTTCCTACACCGTGTGCTGCGGCACCCATGGCTAATCCTTGTGCTACTCGGCTCTTTACACCCACTTTGCGAAGTAGCCATGGTCCTATTATGCTACCAAACACTCCGCATACAAACACTACAACGGCGGTGAGTGCTAAAAGTCCGCCAGAACGGCCCGAAATACCAAGTGCTATGGGCATTGTAACTGATTTCGGTTCCATTGATAGCCAAATCTCTTCGGGACAGCCAAAGAGCATACATATTCCTACAACGCTCAATACGCCTACTACGCTGCCTACGCCAATGGCTGTAAGTATTGCTTTCTCGTTGCCTCTGATGTATTTTATTTGTTTATGCAATAAATATCCAAGTGCTACAACTGTTGGCCCAAGCAAAAGCGATATTATGTGGCTCCCTTGTTCGTAGGTCTCGTAGTCGATGTCCAAAATTGAGAGTGTTGCTATAAGCAATACTATAGCTATCAACATTGGATTTGTGATAGCTTTGTGAAATCTGTTGTTAATCTTGCATCCTATGTAGTAGCAAGCTATTGTTATGAATATCAGAAAGGGCTCGCTGGTAATTAATTGACGCATAACTATTTCGTCTTTTTGTCCGACATTTTGCCGACTATTACTAAAACTAACATTGTACTGAGTATGGTGGCTAAAGTGATTGGTAACCAATGCTTTCCGAGTATTTCGTATGCCACCATCAGCCCTACTCCGGGCGGTAGGAACATGATAGTCATGTTCTTAGCTAAAAATTCCGATGCTGCCGATACCGATTCTTCTCTTATCCATCCTTTTTGTAACGATGCAAACATCAATACCATGCCTATTACGTTGCCTGGCAAGAAATTCTGCATTAACATACTTATGGCTTCGCCTACAAACCAGAATATTACTATTATGAAGAAGCCTTTTAGTCCTTGTGTCATTTCAATATCCAATTATTGACTGCGTTCCAAATACCATCATCGTCTATTGCTGTAGTTACGTAGCGAGCGTGATTTTTTACATTCTCGTCGGCATTTCCCATGGCTATGCCCATTTCTGCCCATTGAAGCATTTCAATATCGTTGCCGCCATCGCCGAAGGTGGCTATCTCATTTCTGTTGAAACCATAATGTTTTGCAATGGCTTCGATACCTGTTACTTTGCTAACGTTGTTTGGCACAATGTCAGTAAATAGTTCGTGCCAACGCGCCGAACGACAATTAGGCAGACTGCGCATTATTGTTGGCTCTTCCTCGGGACGAAAGAATGCAATCAACTGGTAGACGCGAGCTTTAGTTAAGTTATTCATATCTACACTCGCAGGGGAAGGGAAATTTATCATATCAAATATGACGTCGGTATCGTGGTTCGTATGGTTTATATATACGCCACTATCTTCCACGAAGCAGCAGGGGAAATTGCGCTCGGTTTGCATATAATCTACAATGCTTTCTATCTCATTATTCGGAATGGTATGCTCGTCTATTATTTTGCCATCGACGATAGTCATACCACCATTGATAGTTATCATGCCATCGAATTTCTGGTCGCCAAGGTTATTAATAGTCGAAATGTGGCGGCCACTTGCTATAAAAATGCGAATACCGGCAGTTTGTAATTTGTTTAGTGCATCGATGGTAGATTGTGGCATCTTGTGAGTTTTGAAACTCACTAATGTTCCATCGATGTCGAAGAAAACGGCTTTTATTGACATTTATGTGTAAGTAGTAAAAAAGCGACTAAGAGATGTGTCTTTTAGTCGCTTTTGATTCTATTATTTATTTAGATGTATACTCTTTGTAAACGCCTTCGATACCCTCTTTTAGGTGGATTTTGTATTTCCATCCGAGCCGAGCGAGTCGCGATACATCCATGAGCTTTCGGGGTGTTCCATCGGGTTTCGTAGAGTCCCATTTGAGTTCGCCCTTGAATCCGACAGTTTCCTTCACCATAGCAGCAATATCTGCTATATGTAGTTCAGTGCCAGAGCCAATATTTATGTGCGTATTGCGAATCTCCTTCATGTTGCGCTCCTTCAAAATGTCTTTGAAGTCGATATTTTCCATGAGGTAAACGCAAGCATCAGCCATGTCGTCGGAGTGTAGGAATTCGCGGAGTGGTGTTCCTGTACCCCAAAGAGTAAGCGAACCTTTTTGTATGCCGTATTTATTCAGGATGCGTATGATGTCAGCTTCGTCAGCATCACCATCGACACCTTCAACAGGGCGGCGAGCGAAATCGGCACGGATGGCATCCATACGTCCTTCGTCGTAGGCACGGGCTAAATGCATCTTGCGAATCATGGCGGGCAACACGTGGCTCTTCTCGAGGTCGTAATTATCATTCGGTCCATACAAATTGGTAGGCATCACAGCAATGTAATTAGTACCATGCTGAATATTCATCGATTCGCACATCTTGATGCCAGCAATTTTGGCTATTGCGTATGGCTCGTTGGTGTACTCGAGTTCCGATGTCAGCAGAGCCTCTTCGGTCATTGGCTGTTTAGCGTCGCGCGGATATATGCACGAAGAGCCCAAGAACATAAGTTTCTTGACACCCCACTTCAAGCACGCAGAGATAACGGCGCACTGGATTTGCATATTTATCATTATGAAATCGGCGCGATAGAGCGAGTTGGCCATAATGCCACCCACTTTGGCCGCTGCCAAGAATACATACTCGGGACGCTCTTTGCTGAAAAATTCATCTACAGCACGAGCATCGGTGAGATCGAGTTCGCTGTGCGTACGACCGATAATGTTGGTATAACCCTTACTTTGCAGATTTCTAACTATTGCTGAGCCAACCAAACCTTTGTGGCCAGCAACATAAATCTTACTCGACTTCTCCATTTTTATTCGAAATAATTAAGCGTCTCATAGCCACCTTCTTTCAAGTAGCGCTCTTTTTGCATGAGTTTCAAGTCGCTTTGCATCATATCTTCGATAAGGCCATTGAGGTCGTATTCTGGTTTCCAATTGAGCTTGGTTCTTGCCTTGGTTGGGTCGCCAAGGAGAAGATCCACTTCGGTTGGACGGAAATAACGAGGATCGACTTCTACTACGCAAGTGCTTTTAGGCAGTTGGTAGTCGGCATTCTTGCATTCAACCACATAACCTTTTTCGTCGACACCTTCGCCACGGAACTCTATTGTCATACCGACGTGAGCAAAAGCACGGCGAACGAATTCGCGAACTTCGGTAGTGATACCTGTGGCAATAACGAAATCCTCTGGCTGCTCTTGTTGAAGTATCAAATGCATAGCGCGAACGTAGTCTTTGGCGTGACCCCAGTCGCGTTTAGACGAAAGGTTGCCAAGGAAGAGTTTGTCTTGCAAACCAAGAGCGATTCTTGCCACCGCACGAGTGATTTTGCGCGTTACGAACGTTTCACCGCGAATAGGCGATTCGTGATTGAAGAGAATACCGTTGCAAGCGAACATCTTGTATGCTTCGCGGTAGTTAACAGTAATCCAATATGCATAGAGTTTAGCCACTGCATAAGGTGAACGTGGATAGAACGGAGTAGTCTCTTTTTGTGGAGTCTCCTGCACCTTACCGAAAAGTTCCGATGTAGAAGCTTGATAGAAATGAGTCTTTTCTGTGAGGCCAAGTATACGTATAGCGTCCAAAATTCGGAGCGTGCCTATACCATCGGCATTGGCAGTATATTCTGGCGTATCGAAACTAACGCCTACGTGGCTCATAGCAGCCAAGTTGTATATCTCGTCTGGTTGAACTTCTTGGATGATGCGAATGAGGTTCGTAGAGTCCGTCAAATCTCCATAATGGAGAAAAAGTTTGCGACCTTCAGTGTGTGGGTCTTGGTACAAGTGGTCGATGCGATCTGTGTTGAACAATGATGAACGACGTTTGATACCATGTACTATGTATCCCAATTTTAGCAGATATTCTGCTAAATAGGCACCATCTTGTCCTGTGATGCCTGTAATAAGCGCAACTTTGGGCATATTGTTTATGTTTTTAGTTTTTTGTGAGGTGCAAAATTAGCCTTTTTTGACGAGACTGAGCTTCTTGCTGCCATTATAATTATGAATCGATTATGCACGGCATTTTAGCTTGCATCTCAAAACAAACAGATCATCAACGAATTAAACTAATTTATACTAACAGTATTCGTTTGATTCTCAACAATTAGATTCTTACTAGTTAAACGAATTATAGGCGATTACTTCGTTCGTTTCGTTCAATTGGGTGATTACTGTTTCAATACAATCTGATTATCAACGAATTGAACCAATTTATACTAACAGAATTCGTTTGATTCTCAACAATTAGATTCTTACTAATAAAACGAATTACAAGCGATAACTTCGTTTATTTCGTTCAATTGGGTGATTACAGTTTCAATACAAACAGATTATCAACGAATTGAACTAATTTATACTAATAGTATTCGTTTGTATAGCAATTAACCACAGAATACACAGAAAAAAACTCCGTTTGTTCGGTATATATAAAATTAGGAAACAAAAATCCGAGCCACGATGCTACTCGTAACTCGGACTTTTTTATAGTTCGTAATTAATAATCTAACTACTTGAAGTTCACCGAAGCGCGGCGGTTTTTAGCACGACCTTCTGCGGTGCTGTTGTCGGCAATTGGATTGTTTGGACCTTTGCTTTCGCACTCGATATTCTCGATAGGCGCGCCTTGTCTAACCATGTAGTCGCGAAGAGCCTCGGCACGTTTCAAACCGTACTTCATGTTGATCTCCAAAGATCCCGTATTGTCGGTGAAGCCTGTGATGATCACCTTGAGTGATTTGTCAGCTTTCATTGCCTTGCAGATAGCCTGAATAGCGGCATCGGTCTCGGCATCGAGGGTGATGTCGGCACCGGCACTACCAAAGTACACGGTAGCATTGATGTCGTTGAGGAGCTTCTCTGCTTCGGCTTTTGCCTGCTCTGCTACCACTTTGGTTTGCTCTTGGGCTGCCTTCTCTTTGGCAAGTCGTTCAGCCTCGGCTTTTTCCTTAGCTAAGCGTTCTGCTTCGGCTTTTTCCTTAGCTAAACGCTCAGCCTCGGCTTTCTCTTTGGCTAAACGTTCTGCTTCGGCTTTCTCTTTGGCAGCACGCTCGGCAGCTGCTTTTTCGGCAGCAAGACGCTCAGCATCTTTGTCGACAGCTGGAGCAGGTGCAGGTTTCGCTACCCTGTTATTATTCTTGAACCAGCCAAAGTCTACAGCCACCTTCACTCCGAAGCGAACCATGTGCGCTTTGTCGGTCTCGTGCGAGTCGAACGTGCCATGATAGTCGACCTTCGTGGGGTCGGATTCGTTGATGACTACAACGGGAGTTGTCTTAGATTCGTCGATAAGGTTGGTGAAGCCAACGCCAAAGTACAAACCCATATACAAGCCCCAATGTGCTTTGAGCTCAGTGCGTGCGCCTGCATCCAAGATAAAACTGCTACCAACCTTGGTGCGATTGTCGATTTTGGCATCGTAGGTACCGTCGAAGGTAGTGAAGCCATGTTCGGGTACGTCGCTCACTACGTATGTACCGAGCGAAGAAAAGGTACCAGAGAGTGTGTAGTTGCCCTCTTTGGCTTTGTAGCTACCGCCTACGTGCATATCCAACGAGAGACCTGCGCCGCCCACAAAACTCCATTTGTCGTTGATGGGACGACGATAGAGGAACTCTACAGGTATGCTCAGTATACTCATGCGCTGACGCTCTTTCCAATCGTTGTATTTGGTGCTGAGCGTGTAGCGTTGGTTAGGGTTGCTTGGGTGAATTAGTCCAGCAGTCGATTCTGTATAATTATAGATGGCCGATGCACTTACTGAAGAGTATTGCAAGCCTACGCCCAAACCATACTTATCGTTGAAGAAATAACCGTAGAACAATCCCGTCTCAATGCCGCCGCCTGCTTTTCTGTCGGCATTTGCAGCATCGTAGGTCAATGTGTTTAGGCCGCCACCGAGGTTGACTCCTACGAAGTTATTATCGTTGCTGCTGTCATCTGGTTGCTGGGCGCCAACCGAGGTGGCAAGTGCTGCAGCCGCGATGATAGATATTATATGTTTACTGTTCATATACTATGTATTTATAGTTTTATACATATTTCGCGCAAGAGGAAATTCGCACAGATTTCACAGATTGTTCAGATTCTCGCAGATCGCTTTATACGTATAAATCAGCGTCGTCTGTGATATCTGTGCGAACCCATATTTGCACAAAACTTTCTCTACTTCTTAATCACCTTCACAACCACTCCATCTACACATATCATATAGTTGCCCATTGGGTATGCGCCCATGTCTATGGTAGCGTTGCTTCCGTTGAATGTGCGAACCTCAACCTCATTACCCATGATATTTACAATGCGCAATTCGTGTTCGAAGTTCTCTGAGCCTTCTATGGTGATTTGTGCGTTGTTAACTACTGGGTTTGGCGATACATGAACCGTAGCTACCGAAGCAGGTGCACCGTAGAGTGTCTTCACGTCGGTTTGCGGACATGTGTAATTTGATACGCCATTCATCTTGGTGCTTATGAAGTACTCGCCGGTTAGACCACCTACTTGACGATAGTAGTAGCCAGTTGCACCGCTAATAGCTTCCCAATCTGCGTTGCTATTGTCGCGATGATACCATTGTATATCGGTCAAGCAGTTGCATGTATCTATGACTGCTATAACGTTGTCGAAGAGTGGCCTTGTGTAGGTCTCTGGCAAGTTAACGTGGAACGACACTTCTATCGGGTCACTCTCGAATGCCACATAGTGGCTGTTGCGGAAGGTAACCTTCATGCTGTAGTCGCCGGTTGGCAAGTTAGCAGGGATGCCGATTTCGATAGTGCCATCTGCGCCTGCTGTGGTGAGGTTGGTCCAATCGATGTCGGTGAATCTGCTATTCTCGAACTCAACTTTGTATTGATCGGGATTGCCGCTACCGAGGTGGTATTGCAAGCTATAGTCGCCGCCGCTGCAATAGCCGAAGAGACTTATCTCGAAGCCATTGCGCATTACGGTGTTAGCTCCGCTTGCCTGATGCTCAGTATCCACAACGATAGGCTCTGCTATGTAACCGTCGGTAGAGTATACCACCGTGGTGCTTGCAAGGCTGTAGTTGCCCATCAACGACTCCGGACCAATAATGGTGTAAGTCAGCGTGATGGTTTTGCCGCTACCTGGCGTAGCATCGTTGTATGCTGCCGTTACGGTGTATTCCAACGCGTCTGAACCTTGCAGATTGGTCAAAGTACCTTGCTTGATGACTTCGGCTTCTGTAGTGTTGTCAAACAACTTAGTTGTTGCTACCTCTACACCACTTACTGTAACTATGGCTTTCTCGATGGTGAATTCAGCCGTTACTGTTGTAGCCTCGAAGTTTGCTGTTTCGTCAATGATAGCTTTCACTACATAGTCGCCGGCTGTCGTAGGTGCGGTCTCGCTGAACTCGTCGCTGCCCTTAGCGGCATACAGATAGGTTACTGTGCCATTGTCGCCATTGCCAGTTACGGTCGGTTTCTTAGGAGTCTCGCCATACTTCCAACCTTCGAGTACTATTGTAGCTGCCTCGTTGTCAGCCTTGCCGATGGTGAACTCGGCCGTTGCCTCGCCTGCTGCGTATTCGTCGGTTTGACCTATCAAAACCTTCACTACGTAGTCGCCTGCTTCGGTAGGAACTTCTTCGCTGAAGTCGTCGCTGCCCTTACGTGCATACACGTAGGTCACCTCGCCTTCGCCGTCGTTGCCAGTTACGGTTGGTTGCTTTGGAGTATCGCCATACTTCCAACCCTCTATAGCTACGGTAGGCGTGATGGCTATCTTGTCAACTGCAAAGTTGGCTACCATGCTGGTGTCGCTTACGACTACAACTGCTATTGTGCCTGCTTCGTTCACTTCTGCGCCGTTGCTCCAGCTGTCGAGGTGATATCCTTCGACTGCAGTTGCCTTTATCGTCACTTCTGTGCCATACTCTACAGTGTAGGTGCCATCCTGATTGTCGATGATGCCAGCGGTATTTACTTCTACACTACCCAACTCGTCGTTGTTAGCTGAAACGGTGAGTGTGTATTTAGCAATCTCCCATTGTGCATAGAGAGTCAAGTTGCAAACTACTTCGAACATGTCGCCGGCTTCGTATGAAACGCCAGTGCCATCGGCTTCGGTGTTCCAACCCGCAAACTGCTTACCCTCTGGTGCGGTGAACGCATTCGCAAGGATCGTAGCTGTTGCATTCTTCTCATACGGGTTGTTCTCGTCGAGAGTCGTACCTTCGCCACCATTTGCAAGATAGGATACGCTGTAGCCTGTGGTTACCCACAACTCCTGACCTCTCCTGACAATCGTAAAGCCAGATTCGCCATCATTCTCGCAAATGAACTGAGCTGCTGTATTGGCGTCAATATATTCGCTCGTCAAGGTTAACTGACCTTCGCGAGATATTTCACCATCTCCTACATTATTGAGGCATACAGAAATTTTTGCATCGTTCAAAGGTCCTACAATGTCCAACATATATTCTGCACGAATGCCCTTGCCAGTACCGCCCGAAAGTATAGTGTTGTCAAGAATTTTCGGACTTCCTGAAAGTTTTAGTGGATTATCGCATAGATGTATACCACTCTTTCCGCAGTTATACATAACTATAACATTGTCACTAATTGAAAGCGTTGCATCATAATGTCCATTATAAATAGCACCGCCCCAACCTGTTGATTTATTGTAGATAACTTGAGTATTTCCAGACAATGAAGTTGTACCTGCATCATTTGAAATACCAGCACCTGCACCCGAACAACAATTTCCGATAACTGTACCACCAGACATATTTAAGATGCCACCCTCTACGGATATACCACCACCATAGTAGGAAGAATTATTACCACCAGCTATATAGCCGCCAGATACTTTCACCACACCAGTTCCTTCGACAGGTATCGTTTCTGTACCAGTTTTAGACACAGCTGTTGCATGGTAGTTGTCCAAAGTGATGTAATGCTCAAGTTCGCCGTTATCTTCGATATTCAAAGTCGCATCGGCTGGTACGCTTATAACTTTATCAGTTTCAGTCATCAAAATACCACGTCCGTTCAAATCGAGGGTATGCGTACCACTGGGCACTGTGATTGCGCTCGAGATCTCTACATCTCTTAGAAGTGTTAGCGTACTGCCGTCTACCCATGCAGCTACAGCTTCGGTAATTATATCATACTCTGTAGTTGTGTTATCAACGGTTACGCTGGCAACAGGGCCAGGAGCCAACATTAGCTGTCCATCAGCGTTCTTCTTTACGCGATAATCTTCATCATCACTGAAGAATTTGGAAACGTCATTGAGATCCGTGTTTTCGCTATTGGTGAATAGGCCAGGCGTTTGCATAGTTACACCGATAGAGGCGGTCTCTCCCAATCCACTAACGATGTTTACCTTCCGATCATTACCTATCCATAGATTACGCTCTGTATTGTCAGTAATGACAGGATTATCAGACAAATACAAAGAGCTAAACGAAGCTCCATATCTATTCTGACTAATTATAGGAGAGCCTGATATAGTCATATTTTTCGAAACTGCGCCCCAATTTTGATTGCGAAGTATACTACCGCCCGAAATGGTTAAGTTACATACGCCATAGCAATAATCTTGGCCAATACCATGTTTAGTGTTATCGCAGATTTCTCCGCCAGTAATAACAACATTGGCAACTGTTGAACTTTCTCCACTTATATAATATTGGTCGCTGCCTGATCGTTGATAGACACCGCCAGCACAATAGCAGACTCTGCCTCCACTCATTGTGAAAGTTCCAGAATATACTTCGACACCACCACCAAAAGCAGCGGTATTTCCTATGATGTTTCCTCCTGTCATAGTGCAGTTACCATTCCTAATCCAAATGCCACCACCATCGCTCCAGAATAAACCGTTAATGCCAGTTCCAGTTCCTCCAGTGATGTAACCTCCCTTGAAACTATTGTCGCCTTCGGTGTTATTAATATTTTTGGCTATACCGTTTTCATTAGTGAAATAGTGTGTAGTAGTAGGATCGCTATCTTGCAATGTTAGATTACCACCACCATTTATTATTATCACAGAACCACCATCAGTTTTTTTGATACCACAACCATTCAAATCGAGAGTATATGTACCACTCGGAACGTTGATTGTGCTCGAGGTCTCTACATCTCTTAGAAGTGTGAGCGTACTTCCGTCTACCCATGCTGTGAGGGCTGAGGCAAGAGATGCGTATTCTGTGGTATCGCCTTCAAAGGCTACACTAACAATTGGAGGCAAATCAAACACTAATTCGCCATCACCATTCTTTTTTATGTTCTTGCTCTCATCATTGCTGAAGAAGAATGCTGTGGCATCGTTATCGGCGTTGTATGTATTGTAGCCCGCAGTAATAGCTTTGTCGTCCATATAGTGATATACACCTATTTGCGCGCCGCTCTCCAATTTATCTACAATTTCAATCATTCCTGCGGCATTACTTGTGTTGCGCACGTCGCATGGTGTTCCGTCTTTTAGAGTATTGTTTTTTACAACAGGTGTTCCAGAGAACTTTACTATCGCATTGGCGCTACCAATACCACCATAGCGCGGTCCAACATTATACTGAATTTCACCGCCACTCATAGTAAAATTAGCACCGTTATTCAAAAGAACGCCACCTGTGTTTTCTACTGACTCGTTGTACTGAACCTTACCACCAAGCATTTCAAATGTTGCACCATTCATAACTGCAACGCCAGCACCATTCTTTGCCGTATTATGCTCTATGATGCCGCCCAGCATCCTGAATGTCCCACCGTTTACCGCGACTCCGCCACCATTTCCCGTGCTATTTCCTCCTGTGATGACGCCAGTTTTGTCTTCGCTGCTATCATCCAAGACGAGCGTGCCGCCACTGATTGTAATCACAGAGCCATTCTGATTACCGTCAATCGTGTATCCGTTCAAGTCTAACGTACGAGTGCCGTCCGAAACAGAGATTGTGCTTTCGGTCCCTACATCTTTTAGAAGTTTTAGTGTGCTGCCGTCTACCCATGCTGCGAGGGCATCGGTAAGAGTCTCATACTCGGTGGTTGTGCCATCAGCCGTTACGGCCGCAACAGACGGAACACCCAACTTCAACTGACCTTCCGCAGTCTTCCTAACGATATAGTTTTCATTGTCGCTGACGAATTTGCTTGCGTCATTGAGAGCAATGTTCTCGCTGTTGGTGAATACGCCAGGAGTTTGCATAGTTACACCAATGGGTGTGCTATTTAGTAACTCACCAATAACAGCTATTGGCATATCATTCGATAGATATACGTTACGTTTCGATGAATCGACAGCACCATTATTATTGGTAATAGTAGAATTGCCTGAGATTCTAAATGTTCCGCTTGTTATGCTTACGGCATAATTATCTGTTCTATCCGCCAATGTATTACCAACAATGCTTCCGCCTGTCATTGTAAATGTAGATTCATCAAAACATGTTACAATACTTGCTTTTGTTTCAATTCCAGTAATAGTGCCTCCTTCCATATAAAAATTGCCACCCTTCGTGTTCCAAACGATACCATCATCGGTCCAGTCTGGCCTTGTTATTACTCCCCCCCCTTGCGAGTCTTTTATCGTCAATGAGCCTCCTTCGAGTTTGAACAACGTATTTTGTATGTTAACACGATCTTTGGGTGCATTTATCGTCTTGCCGTTAAGATCTATGGTAAGCGACATCCCCGATCCTATCGTGACTACCACAGAATTACCAGTTGGTAGAGTAACATCATTCATCAATTTGTAATTCCCTTGTTGGGGCAGACTGTTTGTAGATGTCCACTCCGTGACATCATCTGCCCACGCCGCTATGCTAAACGTTGGCAATAGCCCCAACAGCATAGTCACTATCAGAGCGTGTGTTGTAAGTAATTTTCTAATCATATTAATTGAATTTTTATGTGTTTATAATCTTGTGTATGTATAACAAAACGCACGCGAGCGATGCCTTCTCGTGTAGAGAAAGCACCGCTCGCTATGGTGGCAATATATATAATATTTCTACCCTCGCCCTACTGGGGGGGGGGATTATCAATATGTTACGCAAATATGAATGATTTACGTTCATAGGCATGTTGCTATTTTCTTGTGTGTATAGTGTGAGTTATGCACACTCCCCAGCAAAAGGAGATTGTAAAGGTAGTAAAAAATTGAAAATAAAATGGTAAAGCCCCCAAATGTGTAACGAAAAAACTCTTTTTTCGTGTATCGTGTGTTTCAAATTTTGTCGTGTGTTATCACGTAGAATAGGCTGCGCGGCTAAAGTGTAGGCGCAAAAAAAATGTCCACAACGGGAGTGTTGCGGACATTATAGATGAAAATTTATTCAGAATTATTTTGCAGCAGCTGCTTCGTCGGCTGAAGAACGAGCTGCGCGAGTCATCTTAACGCTAACAACAACAGCGCTCTTAGCATTAACGATTTCGTAGTTATCGAAGTGGAGCTCGCCAACCTTCTTAGACTTACCAAGACCAAGGTCGGTAACGTCTACGACAACGCGGTCTGGCATTTGTGAAGGAAGAGCCTTAACGATAAGTTTGCGCATTTCGAGCTGCAATTTACCACCGGCACGAACACCTTCGCTGTTACCTTGAAGCTCAACAGGAATAGAGAGCTCTATTGCTTTGTCATCGCGAATTTCGAGGAAGTCAACGTGAAGAATCTTTCCTGAAAGTGGGTGGAATTGAATGTCTTTCAAAACGGCTTTTTTCACATCACCATCAACGTCAACATTAACGATGTAAACGTTAGGAGTGTAGATAAGATTGCGGAAATCTGCTTCGGGAACTGCGAATGGAGTACCCTCTTTACCTTCACCATAGATGATGCAAGGAACTTTACCTTCTGCGCGGAGTGCTTTTACGGCTTTCTTACCGCCTACTTCGCGTTTTGAACCTTTGATGTCAAATGTTTGCATTTGTACTGTAAATTAATGTGTTACTCAAAATTAAGTGCAATTTTGCTTGGTGCTTAATCTCCCATCACACGCTTGCTTTTTTGCGGGCGCAAATGTATTGCTTATTTTCTGAAAATAAAATGCTTTGTTATGGTTTCGTTGTTGTATACGCACGCAATGGTCTCGGCGAACATATCGGCAACAGACAAAACCTTAATCTTAGCGCACTCTTTACGCAATGGTATAGAGTCGGTAATCACAACCTCGTTGATGTTCGACTTCTCGATATTCTCGTAGGCCGGACCCGAAAGTACGCCGTGGGTAGCGAAGGCACGAACCGAAAGTGCGCCAAGCTCCAACATCTTGTCGGCTGCTGCGGTGAGCGTGCCAGCAGTGTCGATCATATCGTCGAGGAGGATGACGTTTTTGCCTACTACATCGCCAATAACACGCATCTCGCCTACGACGTTAGGTTGAGGACGATGCTTGTGACAAATTACGAGAGGTGCGTCGAAATATTTCGAATATGAATGAGCGCGTTTTGAACCACCTGCGTCTGGCGATGCAATGACGATGTTGTCGAGTTGCAAGCTACGTATGTATGGAACGAAGATGGTTGATGCATACAAATGGTCTACAGGAATGTTGAAGAAACCTTGAATCTGATCGGCGTGCAAATCCATCGTAATTACGCGATTGACGCCAGCTGCTTGTAGAAGGTCGGCAACGAGTTTCGCTCCAATGGCAACGCGAGGCTGGTCTTTGCGGTCTTGGCGTGCACAGCCAAAGTATGGCATGACAGCAACAATACTTGCAGCAGAAGCACGTTTGGCTGCGTCGACCATCATGAGTAGCTCAAAAAGGTTGTCGGCAGGTGGAAATGTGCTCTGGATGAGGAATACGTGTGAGCCACGCAATGTCTCGTTGTAGCGAGTGGTGTATTCACCATCAGAAAAATTAATCTTTGTGATTTCTCCGAGCTTTTGTCCGAAGGAGGCACTGATTTTTTCAGCGAGGTAGCGAGTGCTGGTACCTGTGAAAATTTTGACGAATGATTGCGGTTGCATCTCTATGCAGGTTTCTTTGGTTTTGAAATTGATTTTTGACCGTTTTTTGTTGCCCACAAAAGTAACAAGTTTTTTATCCGCTATACGATGACTTTTCGTATGGTAGTGTTAAAAGTACATAACTCTACTTTGCACATTAAGGTGTGTATTTAGCTCCCATGAGTATTTTCTGTGCATCTGGCTCATTCAAAAGGTCAGCTAAAATCGTGGTTGGATTGTTCTCCATGTAGTTACATACGATTCTAAATGCGCAGAACAGGGCTGCTCGTCCGGGTACATTTTGTCCAAATTGTGCGGTGAATGGTGCATCGCGCACGAGTTTGTTTATATCCATGGGTGAGTTGTCGTAAAGTAGTTTTTTGTCTACCAACCCAGTCCAAATGAGTTTCTCGTTGTCTTTGCACCATTGCATGTCGGCGTCGTTATAGCCAAAGATATGTTTTAGTGGCTCTGTCGGCATCAATCTGCGTGCTGCGTACAGTATTTTGCCTTGGTAAATCATTGCATTTATCACATCGTGTTGGCTGCTGACATCGGGGAAATTGGCATATAACCAACATTTTATTATGTCGGCAGCTATGTATTCTGTACTCTTTGCGCGACGCGAATACATAGGAGTCTGAAGCCATTCGTAATATCTACAATCGCTGCCTAAATAGTGCTCTACGCTGAACGATATGTATGTAGAATCGACAAGTATGTTGCTGTTGAAACCAGAACAATGGCTTGCTATGTGAGGTTCGTTTATGCTTGGTATGAGCACCTTCATGCAAGCAAAAGCATCGCTGAGTCTACTTTCGATGTCGTTGAAAACGTCTTCGGTGAATACGCTGTCGACAGTTTGCAGTACCGATGGTAGCTCTTCCCAATGCAAAAAACCATTTAGGTTTCTAATGATTTGAGCACTGTCGGGCGATCCGACTTCTATTTCGTATTGGCAAAATGCATCGAAATAAGCGCCATATTTTTCTTTCAGCATGGCAATGTCGTTGCTGTCGGCGGGAATGTGAGCCGTGAGGTCTTTGTGAAAACGCTCAATTTTGATGTTTAGGTTGATGCTCGAAGTGTCGGGATGTTCCATTTGGAAATCGTTGTCGGCATTGTCTATGACAATGACTAACAGAGCAATAATGATAGTGGTGATAAGTATTACACCTTTTGAGTTTAGTCTCTTCATCACGATGAAAAAATTTTTGTCAAGGATACAAAAAAAAGAAGGACTGAAATCACTTCGGTCCTTCAATTTTAATCAGCTTTGTTAACCAAATCCCAATCTATGAAAAAATCTGAAAGCAAAGGTAGGGTATGTTTTGATATATAAACTATAAATAAGGTTAAAATAACCAAATTGTTAATTGCGTGGCTAAGTCGTTGATTGTTGCTGTGTGTTAATAATATTCAGCAAAACAGCTAAATAAAGCTATATTTGCCACTAAAAGCTAAAAACAATGAAACACCGATTATTGATTTCTTTTGTTGTTTTGATAATATCAACAGTTTGTCTTTTTGCGCAAAAGGCTAATGATGAGCCTGTAGACCCCAGAGGTGACGCTTATTTCAAAGCAAATTGTTTCACGCGTGCGTTAGATGAGTATATAAAGGCTTATGCCAAGAATCCGAACAAGGCCTCGCTTATGCGACGTATAGCCGAATGTGTTATGGAGACTGAAGTGTCGAGAGATACAGCACTTGCTTTTATAGAGCCATATCTTGGTCAAGCTCCGACCGATGCCGATGCTGTATATATGTCGGCACAAGCCTATTTCCATGCCCACCAATTCGATTCGGCACGTGCAAGAATTGATCGATACAAAACGCTTGTACCACAAAATGCCAATTCGCTCAGAGTACGAAAGTTTGAGAATGCAATAACTAATGCGGAACGAATGGTGGCTAAGCCGATGAAAAACCGAATAGTAAACATGGGAGAAATGATAAATACTTCGGCATCGGAGTTCACTCCATATATTCTTAATGATAATACGCTAATCTTTTCTTGTGATGAGAAGTATAGTCCCGAAGCGAAACTGAACATATTTAATCTTAAGTATAGTGATAACGATGGTCTCTCGTGGAGTCAAGCAAAGTCTGTTTCGGGGCAGATAAACACTGTGTATGATGAATATGTGTGTGGAGCACAAGGAAACCACGTGTTTTTCAATAGCAACCGCACGACGCAATTCTCCATTTGGGAGACTGATTATAGAGGCAATGGGCGTTTTACAGACGGAGTGAAGCTTGGCGAACCTATCGATGGAGTAGGAGATGAGGTGGCTGCTACACTTTCGCCAAGTGGCGACACGATAATTTTTTCGGCTACAACGGCTAAGGGCGACCTTGACTTGTATTACTGTATCAAAGTTAATGGCTCGTGGGGCCCTGCGCGTATGTTGCCTGGAGATTTGAATAAGCCCGATAGCGATGAAAATTATCCTAATCTTACTTCCGATGGTCGACTCTATTTCTGCTCAGATCGCGAAGGGTCGATGGGCGGATACGACATATTCTATTCCGACTACGATGCATCTAAAGGCATTTGGGGGTCACCGCAACAGATGGGCTATCCGATAAACGATACGTACGACAATACCACAATATCGTTTACTTCAAATGGTCGTTATGCATATATTTCCAACATACGTAAAGATGGCTTTGGCGCACGCGATATTTATGCAGTGATATTCGATGACGCGCCCGCTGCGACTGTGGTGCTTAAGTGCTTTGTAGGTATAGATGCAAAACCAGCCCCCAAGCCATTGGAAGAATCGCCGCTCATAAAAGTAATGAACAACCACGGAGAGCTTGTAGCTACGGCTGCTCTCAATATGCGTACATCGACATTTATTTTGGCTCTTGAGCCTGGTATTTATACCATAACTATCGATGCAGAAGGTGCAGAACTATACGAAAACAAGATAACAATAGAAGAACAGACCTACGAGCATGATGCTATGGAAAGGGTCATTTTGCTTAAACCAGAAATATGAAATTACAACTATCGCGACCACTCGCATTTTTCGATTTAGAGGCGACGGGATTGAACGTATCTACCGATCGCATTGTGCAAATATCAATACTAAAACTTCACCCCGATGGGCATACCGAATCGCACACGTTTCTTGTGAATCCTACTATACCCATTCCGCCCGAATCAACAGCTGTTCATCATATCACCGACGAAGATGTAAAGGATGCTCCAACATTTAAGGTTGTCGGTCGGCGTGTGGCTGAGATTATCAATGGTTGCGATTTGGCTGGATACAACTCAAATAAGTTCGATATACCAATGTTGAGCGAAGAGTTTTATCGCCACGATATAGATATTGACCTTCATCGCTGCAAATTTGTAGATGTCCAAAACATTTTTCATAAGATGGAGCAGCGTACGCTGTCGGCGGCCTACTTGTTCTATTGCAACAAAGACCTCACTGCAGCGCATTCGGCCGATGGCGATACTTTGGCTACATACGAAGTGCTTATGGCACAACTTGATAAATATCCCGACTTGGGAAAGACGGTGGATAAACTCTCAGAGTTTAGCACTATGCACAAAACAGCCGATTTTGCTGGACGCATAGGCTACGACGACAAAGGCAATGAAATATTCAACTTTGGTAAGCACAAAGGCAAATTGGTAGAAAACGTGTTCAACACCGTAGATCCAACTTACTATTCGTGGATGATGCAAGGCGATTTTCCGCAAGATACCAAACGAGTCATAACAGCAATAAAACTTCGAAGAAAGTGAAATTTATTTGCGTAGGACTTAATTATGCGCAGCATATCGGAGAAATGCAGATGTCGCGCCCAGAAGAACCCGTTGTGTTCATGAAGCCAGAGTCGGCTTTGCTGCGCAACAACAACCCGTTCTTTGTGCCAGAATGGGCTAAACAATTCGACTTTGAGACTGAAATAATAGTTCGCATCGACCGTCTTGGTCGTGGCATTCAACCAAAGTTTGCGCATAGATATTATTCAGAAATAGGTTTGGGCATCGACTTTACTGCGCGCGATTTGCAAAAAAAACTAATGGCCGCAGGTCAACCTTGGGAAGTGGCAAAAGCTTTCGATGGCTCGGCTGCAGTGTCGAATTTTATATCCAAAGACCTATTCGCCAGTGTGCAAAACATCGATTTTCATCTTGACGTCAATGGCGAATGCCGACAGCAAGGAAACACTCGTGATATGCTCTTCAGCATTGACGAAATAATAGCCCATGTGTCGAAATATTTCATGCTGAAGCAAGGCGATGTAATATTTACGGGAACACCAGCAGGCGTGGGACCAGTGAAGATAAACGACCGTTTACAAGGTTATATTGAAGATCGTTTAATGCTCGATTTTGAAGTGAAATAGCCTTTGAAATGAGAAACATAACGTGCTTAATAGTATATGCACTGATAATAATATCGGGACTTATAGCTCATCACCGTATAGTGACGAAAGCACTCGATATGTCTACTACGGTAACCGAAAAGCATTTGCAAAATGTGATGCTGGAGCACGAAGAGCGTTTGCGTGCCGATTTGAATTTCATTGTGGATTCAATGAATGCAGAGTCCGACACGTTGGCAATGCTCAATTCTCTTTCGCAGCGTGATGGTTATTCGTTCTACATATTTAGTGACGACAATCTTTGTGCATGGAGCAATGCTTCCATACCCATAAGTATGCTTACGCCCGATAAACTGTCGACGCGCATCTTACACACCGAAAATGGTTGGTATTATGTGTTGGAACGGCGGATGAATCGCAATAGCTATTTTGCCGTTTTGAGGTTGCGTGCGCAATATCAATACACTAATGAGTATCTCGCTCCCGATTTCGATGAATCGTTGGGCATTTCGGCTCAAAGTGAAATATTTAGCGATGCGTCGATTAGCGATTGCTGTAAAATAACCGACAGAGAGGGGCGATACCTATTTTCTATTAAACAGCGTGGTACGGGACAACTTACAGTCAGTCAGCAAATTGCCGATATGAGTGTGCTTGTGATGATACTTGTTGCTACGCTCATACTATTGTCGGGGTGCTACAGAATGGCAATAAAACATATAAAGCCAGTGTGGGCATTGTTGGGGTTTGCAGCAGTGCTTATAACGCTCTATTTCTGTTCCATATCCATTGTGGCAGCTCCGCCAATGAACGATTGGTTTCTCTTTTCGCCACAAGTTTTTGCTTATAGCACCTATATGCCATGTTTAGCACAAGCGGCTATAGCAGCCGTGTTTTTGGTGCAAATATGTTATTATATACACTTCTCGCTCGATTTGAAATTGCCATCGCGCACTCGACCTCATGCGCGACGGAGCAAATTTATAGTTGCATCGCTGGTGCTACTTATTCCACTTGCGGTGTTCCTTATAGCCAATGAGATTCTTGAACTTCTTGTTCTTCACTCATCCGATT
This sequence comes from Bacteroidales bacterium, assembly GCA_015061285.1. GTDB lineage: Bacteria > Bacteroidota > Bacteroidia > Bacteroidales > Marinilabiliaceae > W3P20-009. The sequence goes on from SUWW01000003.1 coordinate 235,128, forward strand.
TGCTCATATACATAGGCGAACTCGATATTTCGCCATCATCGTTGACGAAGGTTGTAACCATTTCGTTGGTCTATTTAGCTTACGCACTAACGCTTAATGCTGTATATAACAACCTATCTAAATCGTTGTCGATACAGATGTATCTCAGCGCAGTGGTGCTAAACTCGTGCTTCTTCTTTATCGAGCAAATGTTGATAGAACACACCATCAATTGGGTGATGTTTATTGGTTATTGGGGATCAAGCATACCATATTATTTCATAAAACGTCGCGAGGGACGTCGTATAGAATTTAGCCGATTTATATGGTTTACATTGGCTGTGGCATTCTATTTTGTCATTCGACTGACTATGCTCAATGGCTATAAAGAGGCTCAGAACAGAGATCTATTGCTTGCCAATCTCTCTTTCCAACTTATGCGTGAAGACGACCCTGTGGCCGAACAACTATTGAGCAACAACGAGTACAATATCGCCAACGACACTCTCATAAAACAGACATTTGCACTCAATCTCTCCGACGCCGAAACTGCAATGCGTATATACGATCATGTGCGCGAAAAGTATTTCAATGGTTACCTCACACGCTACGAACTACAAGTTGTTGTCTGCCGAAATGATCAAAGTAAACTTGAAGTAACAGGAACAGGCGAGGAGTATAACTGTTTCGACTATTTTCGTTCGATGGTGTCGACCTATGGCTCGCTCATAAATCCGCAATCGCTTATCTACAAGCTCAACGACGATGATGGACGCGCTGGCTATTTTGGCGTGTTTACTTATGCCGATGGCGCATATATGTTTGTGGAGATTAACGAGAAGGAGTCGAGTCAAGACGTTGGTTATCCCGAATTGCTAACCAATAGTCGTGATAGACTTAATATGGAGCAGTATAAGGACTATTCGTATGCTAAGTATTGCGATGGTGTGCTCTTCTATAGGTATGGCGATTTTGAATATTCGCGCAACTATGTATTGCCTGTCACTGGAAAGCCCGATGATGTGAAAGAGGTTGTTGCTGATGGATATTCGCACAAAATATATTTCGCCCAAAACAATCAAATAATTGTGCTTAGCTATCCGCAAATAACACTATCTCGTGTGCTTGTCGACTATTCATATTTATTTATATGTATGCTGATAGTCTGCTTGATAGCTAATGTGATATTGAGCCGTAATGGCGATTTCTTGTATGGTAAAATGTCGATAAACGAGCGCATTCAAACCACATTCGTGTTGTTTGTTATTACGTTGCTTGTTGTATTCTGTGTATTGGCAGGCTTCGATTCTTATTCGCGCTACGAAGAGCAGAGTCACAAACAGATGTCGCAAAAGCTTGAGTCGGTACGCAATATACTTTTGCAACGCATCGACGATTTAGACGACGAAGCTTCGACCGACAATGTTTTGCAATATGCATCGGCACTTTTCAATCTTGATGCGCATCTCTTTTCGCCCGAAGGCAGACTGAAAGGCACATCGCGTCGCGAATTGTTTGCCAATGGTATTTCTGCACCGCTTATCAATAGTGAGGCTCTGCAAATTTTGCGCAATTCGGATCGATTCGAGTTGTTTATAAACGAGCGAATTGGCGAGCTGCTTCACCTCTCGCTCTATGCTCCACTAATCGATGCCAATGGAACGCTGCTTGGCTATGTGAACGTGCCATATTTCAGTGATATAAAAGATATGCGCGAAAAGGTGTTGTCTACATTTGTGCCCATCACCAACACATACTTAATAATTATTCTTATGGCAATATTCCTCTCGCACTTGGTAGCTGTAAGCATCACTCGACCTCTCATAACCATAAGTAACAAAATCAAGCAGGTGAGTCTTCAGAACAAGAACGAGAAGATTGAGTATGCACACCCCGATGAGATTGGTGTTTTGGTGAATGAATACAACAGAATGCTCGATGAATTGGAGCGTAGTGCCGAGCAACTTGCTCTCAGCGAACGCGAGTCGACGTGGCGCGAAATGGCACGGCAAATATCTCATGAAATACGTAATCCTCTTACTCCTATGAAGTTGAGTGTGCAGTATATGCAACGTGCATGGGAAGACAAACGCCCCGATTTCGACAATATGCTCAAGAAGACTACGCATACGCTTATCGAACAGATTGATCAATTGTCGTTCATCGCTTCGCAGTTCTCCAATTTGGCCAAAACGCCTAATGGCGAAGCCGTGTATGTAGATGTGGTTGAGCGTGTTGAGGGCACGGTGCTGATTTTCAACAACACTGAAAATGCTTCTGTTACGCTGACCAAGTCGATGCAACATGCTATCGTATTAATCAATCCTGATCAACTTACGAGTGTGTTCAATAATCTGATTAAGAATGCATTGCAATCTGGTAAGGGCGACGACTTTGTTGAAGTGAAAGTGGATATTACTGCCGACGATGAAAATGTAATAATCTCAGTTGCCGATAATGGTCGCGGTATCGACCCAGAAGTGCAAGAAAAAATCTTCAAACCCAATTTCACAACCAAATCGACTGGCATGGGATTGGGCTTGGCCATAGTGAAGAATATCATTGTGGGGGCTAAGGGTGAAATATTTTTTGAAACAAAATTGGGGCAAGGCACAACATTTATCGTAAAACTTCCGTTAGTAGTTAGTAATTAGTTTGAATCATGCAACCTTATAATTTAGGAAATTCGAAGAAAACAGAGGTAAAACAGATGTTTGGGGCCATTGCGCCTACCTACGACAAACTCAATCATCGATTGTCGTTTAGCATCGATAAGTTGTGGCGCTTGCGTGTGGTCAACTGTCTTAAGCATCTACCTAAAAGTGCGCGTGTGCTCGATGTGGCAACTGGCACTGCCGATCTTGCCATACTTATATCTAAACGTCTTTCACTCAGTGTGGTAGGCACAGATTTGACGCCAGAAATGCTCGAGATAGGTCGACAAAAAGTGACAGCTGCGCGTCTTGCCAATCGTGTGTCGCTACAGGAAGCCGATTCTGAAAACTTGCCCTTCGACGATGAATCGTTCGATGCGGTGACTGTTGCGTTTGGTGTACGTAATTATGAAAATCTTGATGCTGGACTTTCAGAAATGTGTCGCGTGATGCGCAAGAATGGACGTATGGTGATATTGGAATTTTCGCGCCCGCAGTCGTTTCCGTTCAAGCAACTCTATATGTTTTATTTCAAACATATTTTGCCCGTGCTTGGTGGACAAGTGTCGCACGACAAGAAAGCATACGAATATTTGCCAGCTTCGGTGCTCGAATTTCCTTGTGGCGAAGCGTTCGAAGAGCATTTGACGCGTGTGGGACTGACACCCGTGATGCGCAAAGAGCTCACTTTCGGAATATCTACAATCTATGTAGCTGAAAAGCGGTGATTTTAGGAGCTTACAGCTTAATTTTGTCAATCAACGAAAAAACAACCCGATTTGAGAGTCTTCATCGTATTTATAATTATGACGCTTGCTACATCTATCCCTGCAGTAGCCCAGAGCGTCGATGGTCAAGTGACACGTGATAACAATCGTCGTGGCATACCTAATTTGCCCACGTTCGATATGAAGCCTTTGCATTTTGGCTTCTTGATAGGGTTCAACACTATCGATTTTCATATATACAACACTGGCATTCGCAACGAATACAACGATAGCGTGGCTCGTTATGGCGAGATTCTCGACCTCGAACCAGGCATCAATCTTGGTATTGTAACCGATTTGCGACTGACCAATCATTTGAACCTGCGCTGTTTGCCTGGCGTTGGATTCGGGCAGCGCAATGTGACGTTTATCGATGAGTATGGCGAGCGCCTTGGTAAGCCTTTGAAGATAAAATCAACGTTTGTAGAACTGCCGCTTCTTGTAAAGTATTCGGCCTATAGAATGAAAAATGTGAAACCATATTTAGTGGCTGGCAATACGTTCCGCTACGATCTCGCACGCGACAAACAAAGTCATTTGAAACTACACTCGTTTGATGCGTATTGGGATTTAGGTGCCGGCTTCGACTTCTACCTTGCATTTTTCCGTTTGTCGGTAGAATTTAGGGCTTCGTTTGGCTTGACTAATATTTTTGAAACAAAGCCTTCCGACGAAATAGATGATATTCCATTTCAGCAAGCGATCGATTGTATGAAGTCGCGTTGGTATGGTCTAACTTTCTATTTTGAGTGATTTTCAATTTTCAATTTTCAATTGGTACGCCATTTTCCTTTTGTGTTGCTCATGAGGAAATAGACGCCACATTTGGGTGGCAACCTTGTTGTCGACGAGCATTGCTGTAGTTTCTACGTATTTTGCACCAATTTTTCGCGCTTGATGCCAAACTTCGGCTGCCAATAGAGCAGCTACTCCTCGTCCTTGCCATTCGGGAAGTACTGCACTTAGTAGCAAGTCGATAGTGCTGTTTCTGTTGGTTTGTATTATGAAGTTTATTTTGTCTATCAACGATATTTTCCCTTTAGCTCTGTGCTGTACTTTGCTTAGCGATGGCATCCATATTGTGAAACCTAACATTTGGCCATCTTCTGTTTCGGCAATCACAATGTTTCGCTCGTGAAGCATCGATTTGTACATGCCATAATAGTAGTCAGTAACTTCTTTGGAGAAATGAAATGTGCCAAAAAGATGTTCAAAGGCTATATTGAATATATCGAATATTTTGTATATGTAACTATCGAATTCACTGCGTTTTAGCGTGCGACAAATAATGTTATGTTTATTGTGTACATATTCACAAACGTAGTCGATGGTCAATGGCATTTTACCTCTGATGTCGAGGCGAAACTCTTCCCATTCCTGCAAAGGCGAAAAACCTAAGTCGATGAGGTGTCGAGCTACATATTCTGGAGTATGGTCTGAGGCTGTCGATGGTTCACGGTCGAATCCCATAGTAAGTGCCCCCTGACGGTCGAGATTGTTGAATCCAAGAGGTCCGTCCATACGCACGCAACCGCATTCGCTCAACCATGCTTTGGCTGTGTTGATAAGCAGTGCTGCAACTTCTTTATTGTCGATAAAAGCTATGCGGGTGAATCGCCCTGTACGTATGCCTATTTTGTTGTTTATAAGCTCGTTGATGATAACTCCGATACGCCCAACAAATGCGCCTTTTTCATCTTTCACATACCATAGTTTGGTCTTACAAAATTTGAGCATCGGGTTTTGTTTCGAGAGCAAACTCAATTCCTCGATTTCGAATGGAAGAATATGCGTTTTGTCATCGCGCCAGATTTCTCCTTCGCAACGTATAAAGTCAAGTAATTCAGCGTAGTTCGTTACCTCAATTATGGTATACATATATGCAGTATAAATAACACAAAAGGTCGACAAAGTTAACATCTTCGAGGACCTTTGTCTTTTTTCTACTAAAAATATTATAGCCTTACTTTACGGATAGTTCTGCTATTTAGCTAAGATGGTGAAAATGTTACCATTTAATCTCGGTTTCTCCATGCTGGCGCAGATATTCGTTGGCTTTGGAAAAATGCTTGCAGCCAAAAAAACCGCGATATGCCGATAGTGGCGATGGGTGAACAGCGGTGAGCACAAGGTGCTTAGTTGTGTCGATGAGGCGTGCTTTGCTTATTGCGTAGCTTCCCCAAAGCATAAATACTATGCCTTCGCGAACCGCCGAAAGCCTACTAATGACGTTGTCGGTGAATATCTCCCAGCCATGTCCTTGGTGCGAACCAGCATTGTGGGCTCTAACGGTGAGGGTGGCGTTGAGCAGTAGCACTCCCTGATTGGCCCATCGCTCCAAATTGCCACTTTGTGGTATGGGCGTACCTATGTCGCTCTGAATCTCTTTGAATATGTTTTGCAACGAAGGTGGAAATTTTATTCCATCGTTTACCGAAAAACATAAGCCATGTGCTTGATTTACATCGTGATAAGGGTCTTGACCAAGAATGACCACTTTTACCCGATTTACTGGCGTACGATTGAAGGCGTTGAATATTAAGTTTCCTGGAGGAAAAATCTGTTGCGTGGAGTATTCGTGACGGACAAAATCTGTCAGTTGCTTGAAGTATTCGCTCTCAAATTCTGGCGCTAACAATTCTTTCCACGATTCTTCAATATTAACGTTCATAACTAAAAGTGCTATAACACAATTGTTTATTATTTCCTAACAGCCGTTACTTCAACCTCTACGAGAGCGCCTTTTGGTAAGTCTTTTACTGCGAATGTAGAACGAGCTGGAAATGGTGCGCTGAGGTGTTTTCCATACTCTTCGTTGAATGCTGCAAAGTTCGAAATGTCTGAGAGCATGCACGAAGTACGCACTATGTCGGACATGGTATAACCTGCTTCGGATAGTATGGCTTTGATATTTTTCATCACTTGTTCTGTTTGCCCCTCTATGGTTTTGGCTTCAATTTGACCATTTGTTGGGTTGATGCCTATCTGCCCCGAAACGAATAGCATGCCACCTATCTCAATAGCCTGACTATATGGACCTATGGCAGCAGGTGCCGAAGTTGTGGAAATAACTTGTTTTGCCATAATTATTCTGTTTTTATTGCAAATGTATAGGATTGCTGTTAGTTATTATGTGGTATGATGCACTTAGTTTTTCTTAGGCAAAAGCACTTTATATGGCTTGCCTTGTTTGGGGTGCAAATATGTTTGGCGTAGCCAAGGATTGAGCGTTTTGAGCTGTTTATAAGTAATGCCCTTTGCTTCGCAGAAGTCTACCCAGTCGTCAATGATAGAATCTACGTAGCAAGTGTCGACTTCGTATGGCTTGTAGCGGTCGGCATCGGTAAGGTTATACCCATATTGCTGCGGATTTTCAAGGATTAGTTTCAAGGCTATTATGCGATAAACATATCGAGACGTCTCTTCCGACCAAAGGATGTCGTAATACTTATTTTGACGTTGGTTTTGTATGTTTTTTAGTACGCGTGTCATGCCACTATTGTAGCTTGCTGCCACAAGTTGCCACGAGCCAAGTTTCTCGTAGGCATGCAAAAGAAATTTGCAAGCTGCATGAGTGCTGCGCTCAATGTTATATCGTTCGTCCACCTCATCGTTAATCTCTAACCCCATCTCTTTGCCCGTCGATTCTATAAACTGCCATAAGCCCACAGCTCCGGCAGGCGACTTAATTGTTGGCGACAAACTGCTTTCGGCTACGCATAAGTATTTTATGTCGTTTGGAACATTGTATTGTTTCAGTATTGGTTCTATTATGGAAAAATATCTGCCAATGCGTTTATACATAAGCATAGTATTATTATGCCAGAAAGTGTTGGTCATAATCTCGCGATCTATACTTTCGCGCACATCGTCGCGATCCATAGGAAGTTCCTCGCCGCAAAAGTAGAGTTCGCTTGGTAGTTGGGGTAAGTATGACTGATGAGGTGTGGTGTTGCCATTTTCATAAGTATAATTACAATTCGAGGCAACAGTGCCATTGTCGAGAGTAGCACTATTTAGTAAGAGTGTGGCAGCGATTACTGCCAATACAGACAGAGGAATAAGGACTAACTTTTTCATGCTGCGAAATTAACATATCATTGCAGAAAAATATCTTTATTGGTTGGTTGAAAATAGGTCAAACAATGATACATTTGCGCGAATGATTAAGTACTAAACATTACAATTAAATATAAACACAAAACATGGCAAATTTAGATTTGACTAAGTATGGCATTACCGGCTCTACGGTGATTGCTCACAACCCTTCTTATGAGGAGCTCTACAATGCAGAGGTTAATCCTGCTCTCGAAGGTTACGAAAAAGGTCAGAAGACCGAGCTTGATGCTGTAAACGTTATGACTGGTATCTTCACTGGTCGTTCGCCTAAAGACAAATACATCGTTGATGACAAAAACTCTCACAACAACGTATGGTGGACTTCTGACGCATATAAGAACGATAACCACCCAATGAGCGAAGAGGTTTGGGCTAAGGTTAAAGACATCGCTAAAAAGGAACTTTCTAATAAGAAACTCTATGTAGTTGATGCATATTGCGGTGCTAACGAAGCTACTCGTTTGGCTGTTCGCTTCATCGTTGAAGTTGCATGGCAAGCTCACTTCGTAAGCAACATGTTTATTCAACCTACCAAAGAAGAACTCGCTAACTTCGAGCCTAACTTCGTTATCTACAACGCTTCTAAAGCTAAAGTTGAAAACTATAAAGAACTCGGTCTTAACTCTGAGACTTGTGTAGCATTCAATACTACTTCACGCGAGCAAGTTATTATCAACACTTGGTACGGCGGCGAAATGAAGAAAGGTATGTTCTCTATGCAGAACTACTATTTGCCTCTCCAGGGCATTGCTTCTATGCACTGCTCGGCTAACACCGATATGGAAGGCAAGAATACCGCTATCTTCTTCGGTCTCTCTGGTACTGGTAAGACCACCCTTTCTACCGATCCAAAACGTCTCCTCATCGGTGACGACGAGCACGGCTGGGACGACGAAGGCGTATTCAACCTCGAAGGTGGTTGCTATGCTAAGGTTATCAACCTCTCTAAAGAAAACGAGCCTGATATCTATGGCGCTATCAAACGCAACGCTCTCCTCGAGAACGTTACCGTTGACAAGAGCGGCAAAATCGATTTCGCTGATAAGAGCGTAACTGAGAATACTCGTGTTTCTTATCCTATCGACCACATCAAGAACATCGTAAAGAAAGTACACGGCAAGAGCGCAGGTCCTGCTGCTCAGAATGTAATCTTCCTCTCGGCTGATGCATTCGGTGTATTGCCTCCAGTATCTATCTTGACTCCTGAGCAAACTCAATACTACTTCCTCTCAGGCTTTACCGCTAAACTTGCTGGTACTGAGCGTGGTATCACCGAGCCTACTCCTACCTTCTCTGCTTGCTTCGGTCAGGCATTCCTCGAACTCCACCCAACGAAATACGCTGAGGAGCTCGTTAAGAAGATGAAGAAATCTGGTGCTAAGGCTTACCTCGTTAACACCGGTTGGAATGGTACTGGCAAACGTATCTCTATCCCTGATACACGTGGTATTATCGACGCTATCCTTGATGGCTCTATCCTCAAGGCTGAAACAAAGAAGATTCCTTTCTTCGACTTCGAAGTACCTACTGCATTGCCAAAGGTAAATCCTGCAATTCTCGATCCTCGCGATACTTATGCTAATGCTTCTGAATGGGAAACCAAAGCAAAAGACCTCGCAGGTCGCTTCATCAAGAACTTCGAGAAATACACCACCAACGAAGCTGGTAAAGCCCTCGTTGCTGCTGGTCCAAAACTCTAATCTGTATATATTTATATACATAAATACTCAGCTCGCTGTCGTTCAGATGGCGGGCTGTTTTTTTATAATTATGAGTTTAGAGAGATTGGCATAATACGGAGAGACGGATTATAAGGATAAAAATCTGCGTAAATCCGCAGAATCCATGTACAAAAACTCGTAATTTGTAACTCGTAATTCATAATTAGAAAAATGACACTTACAGAAGTAATAAATGCGCGCTCGTCGGTGCGCAAATACAAGGCTGAAAAGCCTTCGCGCGAACTAATAAACGAAGTATTGAACTTGGCACGCCTTGCGCCGTCGGCAGTAAATAAGCAACCTTGGCATTTCTATGTAGTTGAGACGGTCGAAAAACTCGAGGCAGTACGCGCCGCATACGCTCGCGATTGGTTTCGCACAGCACCCTTGGTAATTGTGGTTACGGCCAATCACGCCCAAAGTTGGCATCGCGCCGACGGAAAAGACCACGCCGACATCGATGCGGCCATCGTAACGGACCACATCACGCTTGCCGCTGTGGAGAAAGGCTTGTCGACATGTTGGGTATGTAATTTTGATGTAGATATAATTACCAAAGCACTTAATTTGACGACGGGTGAGGAACCTGTAGTGCTAATTCCGATAGGTTATGCCGACGGAAATGGCGACGTTCGCCCTAAACAACGCAAATCGTTAGAAGATTTGACTACATATATATAGGCGTAGTTATCGAACGAAAAGGCGTGATGTTAAGAGGCTTGGATGATTCTTTTTGACAAATCAAAATGTGTAATTCATCTCATTCGGCAATTCTTTCAGCCGTGTATATAAAATAAAGCCTAAATTTGCCGCTAACAAATCACTATAGCATTGGATATTTTTGATAAAATAGACCTGACACATGGTGGCCCGTTGGGAAGGTATAAGGGAATGGCGCATGGCTATTTCTCGTTCCCCAAGCTCGAAGGTGTCATTGGTCCGCACATGAAATTTAGAGGCAAAGACGTGCTTAATTGGAGCACGACAGACTATCTTGGCTTGGCTTCTAACGCAGAGGTTCTGTCGGTCGATAGTGCCGCAGCTTCGTCGTGGGGATTTTCTGTGCCTATGGGAGCTAGAGTGCTCTCTGGCAATACAGCAACCCATGAAGCTTTTGAGGAAAAACTCGCGTCTTTTCTGAAAAAAGAAGATGCTTTTGTAGTCAATTCAGATTATCAAGCAATAGTATCGGCTATCGACGCCCTTTGCTCTCGCCCAGACATTATTGTTTATGACGCTGGAGTTCATGCAGGCATTGTAGATGGAGTGTATCTACACAAAGTGAAAGGTGGACGCTCAATGGTGTTTGCCCATAACGATATAGAAAACTGCGAACTAAAACTTCAGTTGGCTTCCGAAAGCCTCAAAGCTAAAGGCAACAAGGGTGGTATTCTTCTTATTACCGAAGGCCTCTTTGCAATGTCGGGTGAGATAGGTATTCTCGATCGAATCTCGGCATTGAAAGAGAAATACGACTTTCGCTTGATGGTCGACGATGCGCAAGGGTTTGGTGTGCTTGGAGAGTCGGGTAGAGGTACGGCCGAGTTTATGGGCGTGCTCGATAAGGTGGATATACTTCTTGGCTCGTTTACTAATGCAGCGGCAGGAAAAGGTGGATTTGTAGCTTCAACCGAAAAAGTAGTGAATTTCTTGCGCTATAATATGCGTTCGCAGATATACGACAATGCTCTCTCGTCTGCTATTGTTGAGGGAAATATGTTCCGATTGAATATGATAGCGCAACATCAAGACTGGCGAGAAAAAGTAGCCTCTGTAGCAGCCGAACTGCAGCATGGATTGCGTAATCTTGGCTTCAAAATTCTTAGCGATGAGCACTCTCCTATAACCACAATAACCATAGATAGTACAACTAAGGGCGGCGAAGAGTCGGCTATAAACGAACTTATGAACGTAGTGGTCGATTTGCGCGAATGTTACGGAATATTCTGCAACGTAGTCACTGCGCCATACATGCCTCAAGGCACGTTGTTGCTTCGCCTAATATCGTCTGCAGCGCATACTTCTGATGATGTCAAATGCACTGTAGAGGCTTTTGCTCAAGTAGGTAAAAAACTTGCAGCTGGCGACTATGCTCGTCAAACGGTTGTTGGATTGTGTATGCGATAAGTATGATTATGTTAATCTTGCGCTCGAGAGCCTTTATACTTACTTCGTTTCTATTGTTAATGCCGTGTGTTGTCGCTCGTTCGGCTACGCCCGATACTATTAGCAAAAGTATTCCTTTGGTTTGGGCAACGTTTGATGTGGGTAAAATAGTGCAAACTAACGACCACTTGAAAGGCTTGAACAAATCTGGCGCCCCCTTTGAAAGATATAAAGCCTATTCGTTAGGTGTGGCGTGGAGAACTTCAGGAAACAAAGATTGGCATCACGTGAATAACTTTCCATCGTTTGGCTTTGGTATTTATACTGCAAAACTTGATGGTGATGATGAACTTGGCCAGCCAATTTCGCTATTTGGCACTCTCAAAGGCGTGATTGCGCGATTTGGTGGCAACACTATTGGTTATAATGTTGATTATGGTGTCGCTTTTCACTGGACGCCATATGACTATAACTCAAATAGTTATAATATAACCATAGGCTCAAAGGCTTCTGCACATCTTGGCCTTGGTGTGAATTATAGTTATACCATAGCCAATAGAGTAGAATTGGGCGTTGATGCGGGATTTACGCATTTTTCTAATGGAGCCATACGTAAACCTAACAAAGGGTTGAATCTTATGCATGTTTCGGCCCACGTGGCTTATCTGCTCAATCAGCAGCGCCCGATAATGCGTAAGTTTTTTGAAAAACAGAAGAGTAATAATATCGATTTTACCGTCGGATTCGGACTGAAGAGTTCAGAAGTTGATAGCGCTGAAACAGGCTTCAATAGAACATATTACGACAATATCAGATTCCATGTAGCTACACTGCAAGCAGCTTTTTTGCATCAGTATTGTCAACGAGGTAAATATGGTGCTGGTCTAAGTCTTGTCTACGACGACTTCTACGACAGTACAATTCTTCCTGTCTGCGAAGGAGATGGTGCACGCGTAGTTCACGGCAGTTTTTCGAAGCGATTTTCGTTTGGCGTGTTTGCCGAGCATATTTTCATGGTGGGACCGTTGAGTTTCCCTACACAATTGGGCTATTATATATACCAACCTAATGTGTCCAAAAGCCAAAAAAAGTACAGCTTGTTTCAGCGTGCAGGTGTGCGCTATACACTTCCATTTGATGCATATTTCGGTGTAAATATTTATGCGCACCGTCTGTCGAAAGCCGATTTCATAGAGTGGAACTTGGGCTACAATCTCAAGTTGAAGAAACATTGATAAATACGCGCAAAAAAGACTCCTCAACTCTTATTGATTGTGAGAGTTGAGGAGTCTTGTCAATCTTTACGCTCTAATACTTATTGAATTTGTATTTCTCGCGGAAGGCAGCTTTTTTGTCTTCCGGAAGGTTGGTGAAGAATGCCTTCCATCCTGGACAGAAATTGATGTGCCATCGCCAAAATCGACCAAGAAGCGAATTAGGGTTCTTGTCGTAGTGAGCTCTTAATTTGCAATTTTCACAAGGTTGTGCCATAATTATATATTGTTATTTGGATTAGTTATTTGTCTTTCTTGCAGCATTTTAGCCATGCTTTGCATTGTTCCCAACCGCCAGTCGACCATAAGGCAAAGAAAATCAGCAATGGCTGAAAGAAGAGTCGAATGAATCGAGCTTGTTCGGTGTCGAGGCCAAACGCATCTATGTCGTTGACGTATTGGTTGATGTTGCCTGGAAATATAAGTACGTAGAAGAGTGCGAGCAGTGCACCTACGATTGCCTTCTTTTTCCACAAGAAGAGCATCCCCAAGCCGAGCACTATCTCAACTACGCCCGAAGCAAGCACTACAAAATCGGTAAAACCAGGCGAGAACTGAAGCCAAGTGGGCACTTGTGCTACAAATTCTTGACGCGCTATGGTAAGATGGCTTACGCCTGCGTAGGTCATGAAAATACCTAATAAAATGCGGATGAATGTCTTTACGTAGTTCATATTTTTTTATGCTATCATGTTTGATGTTGTATATATATCGTTCACGACACAAAAGTAAATATTCTGTATTATATCGCAAACGATATAATGTAAGATTATGGATAATTAACAGACTGGATATTAGAAATGCTCTACCATTTCATTTAGAACCCTACATAAACGTATAAGTGATTGTTATTCTGAGCGTAGCGAAAAATCTTATTGCTGCACTGCGCAAAGAAGATATTGTGCTCTGCTCAGGATGTTGTTGGGAACGTGCGATTCGTAGTAAATAAATCAACTGAAGGTTGTTTTATGTATCTACGTATATACATAACAACATAAGAGAAATGTAAATTTCTGAAAAAAAGCGTCGTTCGGAGGGAAAAGACAAACGTTTGTAGAAAGATGCATTTTTAGATAGATAAAAATTTGGTGCTCAAACTGAAAATTGCATACATTTGGTGCATGGCAAACGTTGGCACAAAACAACACGGAGCCACCAATAAATAACAAAAACTATAAACTAACTATAATCATTCAATGGCTAACGATAAGCATTTTTTTGCAGTTGACCTCGGCGCTACAAGTGGGCGCACCATCGTAGGTTCTTTGGTCGACGGCAAAGTGAAACTCGAGGAAGTAACGCGTTTCCCCAATAACCTAATTCAAACTGGCGGACATTTCTATTGGGATATTTATGCGCTATACAACGAGATTATAAAAGGCCTTCAGCAAGTTGCTAAGCAAGGCATAGAAATCACCAGCATAGGTATCGACACGTGGGGCGTAGATGTGGTTGCTATTGGCAAAGATGGGGCTATACTGCGCAACCCGATGGCTTACCGCGATCCATGCACTTTCAGCGCAATGGACGATTACTTGAAAAACGTAATCAGCAAGCAAGAGGTTTATGATACCACAGGAATTCAGTTTATGAATTTCAATACCATATTCCAACTTTATGCTATGCGTCGCGCTGGTAATGAAGCTCTTACGCATGCTGCAAAGATTCTCTTCGTGCCCGATGCTCTCAGCTACATGCTCACCGGCAACGAGGTTTGTGAATATACCATTGCAAGTACAAGTCAGTTGCTCGATCCTCGTACCAAACAACTCGATGAGCGTTTGCTTGCATCGCTTGGTTTGACTCGTAGCAACTTTGGTCGCATGGTTAATCCGGGCGCTGTTATTGGCGTACTTACCGATGAAGTTCAAAAGATGACGGGCCTTGGTGCTATTCCTGTTATAGCTGTTGCAGGTCACGATACGGCGAGTGCTGTAGCTGCCGTTCCTGCTAAGGACGAAAAATTTGCATACCTAAGTAGCGGAACTTGGAGTCTTATGGGCATTGAAACGCCAGACGCTATCATCAACGAGACAAGTTTCGAACGCAACTTCACCAACGAAGGTGGCATAGAAGGCACAACACGTTTCCTAAAGAATATCTGCGGCATGTGGCTTCTTGAGCGTTGCCGCAAAGAATGGGGCGACCAAGCTCCAGCTGAATATTCGCAGATAATAGCAGAAGCTAAGGCTCAGCCTGCGTTTGTAAGCCTTATAAATCCTGATGCTCCAGAATTTGCCAACCCAAGCAATATGCAGAATGCTATTCAGGATTATTGCCGCAAGACAAATCAACCAGTTCCGGAAGGTTATGCTGCCATAGCACGTTGCATCTTCGATTCGCTTGCATTGCGTTATCGTCAGGTGTTTGGCTACTTGAAGGAGATGGCACCTTTTGCTATCGACAAATTGCATATCATTGGTGGAGGTTCGCGCAACGAATTGCTAAATACGTTCACAGCCAACTCTACAGGCGTTGAAGTTGTAGCTGGTCCTCAGGAGTGCACAGCTCTTGGTAATGTTATGATTCAGGCTAAGACGAACAGCGCGGTGAAGGATATTTGGGACATGCGTAGAATAATTGCCGCAAGCATCGACTTGAAACATTATGCTCCACAAGACAAAGAGGCTTGGGATAAGGGCTACGATAAATATTTGAAAGTGACTAATAGTAAATAAATTAACATATAAATAAAGATGAAAGAAGAATTAGTAAAGAAAGCCTATGAGGTAGCAAAAGAACGTTATGCAGAAATAGGCGTCGACACAGAGAAAGTCCTCAAACAGTTGCAAGATTTCCACTTGTCGCTCCACTGCTGGCAAGCCGACGACGTAAAAGGTTTCGAGGTTAAGGCAGGTGCAATGTCGGGTGGTATTCAGTCTACTGGCGATTTCCCCGGTGCTGCTCGCAATATCGACGAACTCCGTCAGGATATTCTCAAAGCAAAATCGCTCATCCCAGGTAATCACCGTTTGAATCTTCATGAGATTTATGGCGATTTCAAAGGCAAAGTGGTTGATCGTGACGAAGTTACCGTTGAGTATTTCCAATCATGGATCGATTGGGCTAAAGCAAACAACACAAAGCTCGACTTCAACTCATCATCGTTCTCTCATCCAAAGTCAGGTTCTTTGAGCCTTTCAAATCCAGACGAAGGCATACGTAAATTCTGGATAGAGCACACCAAACGTTGCCGCGATATAGCTAATGCTATGGGTGAAGCTCAGGGCGATCCATGTATCATGAACCTTTGGGTACACGACGGTTGCAAAGACGTATCTGTAAACCACGCTCTCTATCGCAACCTTCTCAAACAGTCGCTCGACGAAATCTTCGCTAAAAAACAGCCTATGATGAAGGATTGTATCGAAGGTAAAGTATTTGGTATCGGCTTGGAGTCGTTCACCGTTGGTTCTCACGATTTCTACACTGCCTATGCAGCTGCTAACGATAAGATTCTCACAATCGACACGGGCCACTATCACCCAACGGAGATGCCTGGCGACAAAGTTTCGGCTGTCCTTCCGTTCCTCAAAGAGCTTATGCTTCACGTTTCTCGCCCAGTACGTTGGGACTCAGACCACGTAACTATTATGGACGATCCTACGCAAGATCTCTTCTTCGAAATTGTTCGTGCTAATGCTCTCGATCGCGTTCACTATGGTCTCGACTTCTTCGATGGCTCTATCAATCGTATCGGTGCATACGTAATTGGTTCGCGCGCAGCTCAGAAGTGTATGACTCGTGCACTGCTCGAACCACGCGATATGATTAGCAAATTCGAACTTGCTGGCGAAGGTTACAAAGTTCTTGCCCTCATCGAAGAGCAGAAAGCTATGCCTTGGCAAGCTGTATACGACGAATTCTGCGTACGTAACAATGTTCCTGTTGGCGATGCTTTCATCAAAGAAATCGACCAATATGTAGCTGATGTTACAAGCAAACGATAATCAATAATTAACCCTAAATAGTCCCTTCTTCGCATGGCGCGTGCCACTTAGCGGGGAAGGGATTTTTTGTAGAAATTATATTTATGGAAATAGTAATAGGACTACTAATTATAGCAATTGGAGCATTCTGCCAATCGAGTTGCTATGTACCTATAAACAAAATAAAAGGCTGGAGTTGGGAGAGCTACTGGATAGTTCAGGGCGTTTTTGCTTGGCTTCTCTTCCCTTTGCTCGGTGCACTTTTGGCCGTTCCTTCGGGTCATAGCTTGATGGAACTATTCACCAACGCCGATTCGTTCAACGTGTGGATGACGATACTCTTCGGCGTACTTTGGGGTGTTGGCGGCTTGACGTTCGGTCTAAGTATGCGCTACCTCGGCGTGGCACTTGGTCAATCGATAGCTCTTGGCACGTGTGCAGGTTTGGGAACAATAATGGGCCCAGTGCTTTTGAACGTATTTTTCCCAGAACTCGATGCGTTGAGCAGCCTCACATTTGCAGTGATTCTCGGTGTAGTAGTTACGCTTGTAGGTATAGCTATAATAGGCGTGGCAGGCGCAATGAAATCGAGTGCGCTTAGCGAAGAGGAGAAAAAAGCTGCGGTGAAGGATTTCAACTTCCCCAAAGGCATCACCATCGCTTTGCTTGCGGGCTTTATGAGTGGCTGTTTCAATGTAGGTTTGGAGTTTGGCAAAGGCATCACTTTTGCCGAAACGTCCGATATGTTCAAGACATTGCCCGCTACGCTCCTCGTGACACTTGGCGGCTTTGTTACCAACGCCATTTATTGCTTCTACCAAAACCAGAAGAACCGCACTTGGGGCGACTA
Source organism: Bacteroidales bacterium (assembly GCA_015061285.1). Classification (GTDB taxonomy): domain Bacteria; phylum Bacteroidota; class Bacteroidia; order Bacteroidales; family Marinilabiliaceae; genus W3P20-009. Next base: position 252,527 of record SUWW01000003.1, read on the forward strand.
CAAAAACTTTTCTGTTTTGGGTAATAACATGCTATTCTGTGCCCTAGCGGGTGCATTGTGGTATAGTCAATTCTTCGGTCTTTCGCTTGGTAAAGGCTTCCTTACAAGTTCCGAGACGCTTATGACACTATCGTTCTGCATACTTATGGCGCTCAATGTGGTGTTCTCGAACGTATGGGGCATCATTCTGAAAGAGTGGAAAGGTTGCTCGCAAAAGACCATCACGGTGCTGATTATAGGCATTATAGTGCTTGTAGTATCGTGCTTCCTCCCACAGCTGATAGGGTAAACATCTTATTCTGTATAAATACAAAAGGCACTTCGAGGTTTCGGCTTCGGAGTGTCTTTTTTTGTTTTGCGATTGAGCTGTAATTACCTGCATAATCATTTCCAAATTGACCTGTAATAAGATCCTCTATTTGGCTAAATTGTAGTGGTATTAGACTCCTACGATAGTCTTGTGTTACGACGTTTGCATAGTTTCCCTTTTGATATGATTATAAATCATTCCGCTGTATTGTTAGTGAATCTGATAAGTTCTTTCCATCTTGTTATTTATAATAAAGCTGGGTTGGAATCTTTATGCTTTGAAAAACATATCTCGAAGAGCTTAGGCACCTATCAGACTTATAAAAGGCGATATGATGTAGGATAATATTTGAAAATTCGTTTTTCAATGACCAATAAATACACTTAGCCACGCTATAAACACTAAATTTGTTGCATTATGTAATTCACTCAACGAGAAACTTATACTATGAAAGAACAAATTGATTTGTCGGAATTCTATCGTTTGACCAAGGCTGATGCTGATATTTTTGCACAGTGTTGTGCAAATGCTTATCACCAATATCCATTGATGAATTGGATGGTAGGTGAGCGAATATCCGAAAAGGAGTATCTGTGGTTGTGGCGTACCAATTTTTTGTCGACATATAATAATGCTATAACCATAGCCGAAAGTGCGCAAGTGTATAGCATAGCCCATTGGTTACCACCATATAGCAAAGGAATCCGACCATTGAAGTATATCATAAATGGAGGTTGGCGCTTGTCGCATTTTTGGTCGCGAATGTTGAGTTACGAAGATTATGCCAATGCAATAAGAAAACGTTTGACAGGAGGAGAATGCTGGTATCTCAGCAATTTAGCGGTTCGTTTCTCGCGTAGAGGTGAAGGTTTGGCCGGTAAACTTATTCGTCCCATTTTGCGAAAGTGCGATGAAATGGGAGTGCCTGCATTTTTGGAGACTCATACCGAACAGACTGTGGATATGTATGAACATTTTGGGTTCAAAATAGCCGAAATAGGCACTGTCCCCGATTCGAAATTGTCGCATTGGGCGATGATATACGAACCTCAAAGTCAACAATAACAATATATCACCAATAGTATTGTGGAGCCTTTTTGCTGGGACGCCATCCGTTCAGCGTTTGGTAGCATGTAGAAGTTTTCGATACTAAAAAAATATTGCCAACGCCGCCAATTATGTTGCTTGGCAGTTTAGCAGGACCTGTGAGCTCGCTGTTGTCTTCGTAAGTCTCCGATTCGCGAGTGTTAAGTACTTTTATGTAGTAATAGTAATCTTCTGATATTGAGGTTACAACGGCGGTGTGGTAACTATAGTAATACGGGGCTAAATCGTCGATGTCTTCTTTGCTTTCATACGTAGAAGGCAAGCCCATTTTACTACAGACAGAGAGGTTGCATTTAGCTCCAGCAAAGCGTTTGTTGGAAAAGACTTTGTAGACATTGTGAATATTCATAATAGCAATGTCGTCGTCTGACACGTTCGATTGAACCTCTTCGTCGGTGAGCGGTGGTTGTTCGTTGGAATAGAATTCGTGAGTAGGGGCTTCTGAGCGCGTGTAGTAGCGCTCTGTTTCATATATATATGGATTCAAATAGTCCATTGTCTCAAAATTCATGTCGTAGCATTTATGGTCGATAATAGGGCACACAGTGCTATCGCGTTCGCCGATGGCAAGAGTATAGAAGTTGCTGCCGCCATCGTCGTCGAACGATAGAGTGATGTTGACCATATCGTTGGTAGTAGTATTTCCGTGGTCGTCTTTATAAGTCTTGTTGAGCGCCAATTGGGCATTATCAATTTTGAGATTTTTGATGTGTTTGGGCACTATGCCTTCGAAACTTGCCTTGCTGCCATAGGAAGATTCGATGTCGATATGAACAAAATCGTCTTCGTGGAATAGAGATGTGATTCTATAAGCATTGTAATAGCTGTTGGAGGTCTCCGTCAGATTGCCATTTATATATACACTGATAGTGAATTGTTCGCCTATACCAATGATGCGGCTGCTGTTAGGCGAGATTTCGTCGTTGTTAGAAAAAGTTCTCGATATGTATATATAGTTTTCGGTTGTGTCGGCAGTGAGAATGGCATTTATGCAAAGAATGCCCGAAGTGGAATCCATATCGAGGTCGATGTCGTGTTGGCATGCCGAATGAACAATAGCCGTTAAGCAACTAATTATGTATATGTATAATAGTTTGAGTTTCATGGTTTTAGAATTTATATGTGAGAGTGGCTGAAGGAATGATAGGTAGAATGGTAATTTTTGTGAGCTTGTTTTCAACTGTTTTGTAAGAGTCGTCGGTTTTAGGGTATATGAAAGCAGGATTCATCTGATTATAAGCATTGTAAATAGAGAAGTTCCAAATGCGTTCGCAATGTTTACGTTGTTTATGGAGGTTAATACCAATATTTAGCAAGTGGCTGCAAGGCAATCGGTAATTGTTGCGGCTTGGCACGTAAGGAGCCGATCCGATAGTGCCGTCGGGTTTTATATACTCTTGCTCCGAATTGGTGATAGTGGCACAAGCTCCAGAGTAGAAGAGCCAAGAAGCATCGAGTTCGACGCGCTCGTTGAATCGTATGCTATATACTATGTTGATATTATGTCGGCGGTCGTAGGTGAAGGGGAAGCGCTCGCCATTGTTTACGCCCGAATTGCGAGAGAATTTTCTATCGGTCTTAGATAGTGTATACGATAGCCATCCAGTTTGTTTGCCAATGGTTTTACGAGCCAAAAATTCAATTCCTTTGCTAAAGCCTTGTCCCATAGCCACAAGTTCGGTCCACGACCCCGAAAATCCCATAAAACTCATGCCATCTTTATATTCAATCACGTTATCTGAGCGTTTGTAGTAGCCTTCAATAGAAAATTCCCAACGTTCTATGCCAGAGTAGTAGGCTCCTATGCTTATTTGTTGAGCGCGTTCAGGTTTTAGATTCTTATTTATTGGCACCCAAAGGTCAGTAGGCATAGCAATGGGCATGGAGGTGAGAAGGTGTACGCATTGTGCCATTTGTGAATATGCGGCTTTAGCCGTCCAATTGTCGGTTATGGCATAGCGAAGCGAGAGACGAGGCTGATAATTTTTATAGACCTTACCTTGCACACCGAAAGTGGTGAAGGCAAAACCAGGATTTATGTGCACTCTATCGCCGATAAGCCAATCGTCTTCGGCATAGATAGAGAACTCGTGTGCGTATATGTCTTTGCCAGTCGATGACACTGCAGTGTCGATTGGCTGAGAGTCATCGCTTTTCATATTTATGGTAGAACTTGAAGTTTCAGGTGCAAAGTCGTGGTATAGATATGAAATTCCGAATCTTATGGTATGTTGTGGATCTGGCATGTAATCGAAGTCAATAGAACCTCCTTTATCGATAATCTCGCTATGATATGACGAGGATTGTTTGTTGTAGAATTCGCTATTTGTGCTTGCAAAATCGTCGTAGCTCGAAAGTTTCATTCTGTAATGGTTATAGCAGAGTGTGGTGTTGGCAAATAGGCGTTGCGAAAAAATATGATTCCAGCGCAAAGTAGCTATTGTGTTGCCCCATTTCAAGTTTGAACCGTAGTATTCGTCTACGTTGTTAGTGATTATCGTGCCTGTTTTTTGTTCGTAATGCTGCGATGTCAGCACATCGTTTTCGGTGTAGTCGCTGTTCATCTTGTCTTGTCCATTGTATAAGCCTATGTATAGTCTGTCGTTGTCCGAAAATTTGTGGTTGAGTTTAGCGTTGATGTCGTAGAACCAATATGAAAATTGGGAGTTGTCGCTCATGAAAGGTTTTGCAACAATCGAGAAATACGTAGTTCGTGCCGAAATGCTGAATGATGTTTTGTCTTTTACAATCGGACCTTCGAGATTCAATCGGCTTGTAAGTAGGCCTACAGATATGCATCCGTGGAAACTCTGCATGTCGCCATCTTTAGTGCGTATGTCGACTACCGATGAGGTTCTGCCATTATAGCGCGCAGGAAACGAAGATTTGTAGAATGTTACCTTTTTGATGGCTTCGGGCGTAAATACAGAAAAGAAACCGAACAGATGGTCTATTTTGTATATAGGCGAGCCATCGAGAAGTATCAAATTCTCATCGCCATTGCCACCGCGAACGAAGAACGATGAAGCACCGCCAATTCCTTGTTGTACGCCAGGTGTAAGTTGAATGGTACGTATGAGGTCTGTTTCGCCCAGAAGAGTAGGGGTGTGCTCTATCATCTGCACAGGTACGTCCATACTTCCCATGCCAGTGGAGTGAAGGCCTGCGTCTTTCTTTGTTGCCGTAACTATAACTTCGTTTATAGTTGCTACTGAATTGAGGCTGACATTTATGGTGGTGTCGCGTACAAGCTTTATCTCGTGCTGCTGATGCTCATAGCCTACGTATGAGAAATTTAGCATGGCATCTCCTTCGGGTAGAGTGATAGAATAGAATCCAAAGGCATTTGAAACCGTTCCCTGTCGTGATGTTTGGTCTATTATTGTAGCTCCTATGATAGTCTCTTGCGATGCTTTGTCGACAATATAGCCGCTTATGGATACCTTTTTTTGTGCTATCGCATCAATGGTGAAGTTCAATATTGTAAATGCAACAAAAAATAGCGCTCGTTTCATTAGTTAGTTATACTAAAAGTCAAAAAGTCGTTTCTTCAGAACTAAAGCGAAGCAAAATTATACAAAAGCAGTGTGTTATGAACGTAATAAGACGTTATTTGTGATGTGAATTTTCTACATAGTTGCTACGAACTTTCAACTATATTTGCGCGATGTTAAATTTTGGGATGGTGATATAGTTGGCTCGAAATTTGCTATAGAAACGAGCCGATATATAATTGATATGTGGATCTTTTTACAGAAAGCGAGATGAACAAAAAGAAAGCAATATTTTACTACCTATTATTGGTATTTATGGCGTTCATAAATACTCGTATTGGTGCGCAAAGTCAAGCTCGCAACGAAACTATCACCATCGATACTATTAGCACTCATTGGAGCCATAAGCTCCCTAAAAAGTTGTTTGAAGCAGTAGAACGTGGCGATGCTATTGAAATTGTAAAGCAGTGCAACAGTCAGATTGAGATGACGTTGCCAACGGGAAGCGGCATATACAGCAAAAAACAAGCTGAAGTGGTGCTTACCGAATTCTTTGCTACTACAGGCTCGTTCGTGTGCAACATAACCAACGAAAAGACCATTGGTGCTGCTACTCGCACCATTGCTACGCTGAAGTCGAAAACAAACCAATATCGATTATATATCTTGAGGCAAAGCCATGGTGCCGCAGCCTTCATACAACAATTCAGAATAGAAGAACAAAATGACTGACTTCGACAAGTACCTAATTGAGTTTATCGACAATGCAATAAAAGAAGATGTCGGCGATGGCGACCACTCTTCGTTGTCGTGCATCCCAGAAGATGCAATTGATCATGCAAAACTCATAGTAAAAGACAATGGTATTATTGCTGGTGTAGACGTTGCCGAAAAAATTTTTCATCGCCTCGACCCGTCTGTAAAATTCGAAAAACTTATCTCTGATGGACAGCGCGTAAAAAAGGGTGACATCGCTTTTCGCGTTGAACTGAAAACACGTTCCCTTTTGCTTGCTGAACGCCTCGTACTCAATGTTATGCAACACATGAGTGGCATTGCAACTCAAACTGGTGTATATGTAGAAAAACTAAAAGGTCTGCATACACGTGTGCTCGACACTCGCAAAACAACACCTGGTATGCGTCTGCTCGATAAATTGGCTGTGAAGATTGGTGGCGGTTGCAATCATCGCATTGGTCTTTTTGATATGATTATGCTTAAGGATAACCATATCGATTTTGCAGGTGGCATTCGTCAGGCTATCGATCGTACGCACGATTATCTCAAACGCACTGGCCGTAACCTCGATATAGAAGTTGAGGTGCGCAACCTCGACGAACTTCAGCAAGCTATGGAGGTTGGTGGTATTCGTCGCATAATGCTCGACAATTTCGACATACCTACCACGCGCAAAGCCGTTGAGATGATTGGCGGTAAGTTCGAGACAGAGTCGTCGGGAGGAATAACTCTTGAAACTCTTCGCGACTATGCTGAGTGTGGCGTCGACTTCATCTCCGTTGGCGCACTCACGCACCACGTAAGTGCCCTCGACATGAGTCTCAAGGCATATTAATTACGAATTTAGAATTCCGAATATCTACAAGGGTGGACCTATGAGTCTGCCCTTTTTTGTTGCCCAACTTTTAGCGCTATCTCACAACGAATTGGGCATTCGTAGTGTTGCCATAGTTGTCTACAATAGTCAGCGTATGTTTACCGAGTTGTGGGGCTATGCAAATCTCATGAACGCCATGTGTCTCGCCTAAGTACTCTTCATCGAGATGCCAAAAAATGGAGGCTTGTGATTGTTGGTCGGCTGCTCGGCAAACGATGCTCTGTATCTGTCCGTCGAAATCGCGAGGAAGCACAATCGATTTGCCTTGTTCGGGATAGATTATTTCAATGTTGTTTCGCTGGTTTGTGGCACAGTCGGGACGTAAAGGAGGCAGTGGCTTGTAGTCGGCATGAGTCAATCGATAGAAATATTCCATCGAAGGACTGAGAACAAACCACGATGTTGTATGTATGTCGTGCATATCCATACACGAACTGTTCACTTGCCATCGTCCATCGGGCGAGAGGTGCACGAGCCGACAATATTTACAAACAGGCGTCTGCACGCAGTTGCGAGGTAGCAAAACCGTATCTACCTGAGCACAAGCATCTGAAGCTATACAGCCACTTTGACGGCATATCAGCATAGGGTCCATGTCATCGAGCGGAGTTGTGAACCATTCGGATTGTGGTAAACCGCTGAAAACGTCGAACATGACAGGTCCCGCATTACCAACGCCAGTCAAGCCAAAACGACCTTCGCCAGTGGCATTGCCCACCCACACGCCAACTGCATAATCACGCGTCACGCCAATAGCCCATGCATCGCGACTGCCGTAGCTTGTGCCAGTCTTCCAAGCTATGCGTTTCGATGATGAAAATTGCTGCCATTCAGCCTCTTCTTCGGGGCGATTAAGACCACTCATTGCTTCGAGCGTGTACCATATAGATGCTGCATCGGGAAGGTTTGTGGGATTCTCGGCGCTTGGTGGTATGTTGCCCGTGAGTGTCAGTGGGTGAATGTCGGTTGTGGCGTATTTATTACCATTATCAATATAATTAATCAAACGTCTTGCCATAGAGGCATACATACCCACTAAATCCCAGAGCGAACCTTCGGCGCCGCCAAGAATAAGTGCTGCTCCATAGTGGTCGGACGAAAAATGGAGCGTGGTCATACCTAAACTACGCAAGTCGTTCATAAATCGTCCGATGTCGTGCATATTGAGCATACGCACAAGCGGAACGTTGAGCGATTGACGAATGGCTTTATCTGCACCGACAGCACCATTAAACGTGTGGTTGTAGTTTTGGGGTGCGAATCCGTGAATGTCGAGAGGTGTGTCGGCTATAATCATACTTGGAGTAATCTCGCCATTTGTAAGCATCGATGCGTAGAGGAAAGGTTTTAGCGTGCTGCCAGTGCTACGTTCGGCAGAAATCATATCCACAAAATTTGTTGCCGATCGGGCGCTTGCATTGCCTACATAGGCGAGCACTTCGCCAGTGTGCACATTGGCAACCAGAATGCCAATGTCGTTGATATAATTAACACTATATCGATGCTGGTAGGCGTTGGCAATAGCTTGCACACGTTGCTGCAGAGCGCCATCGATGGTAGTGGTGATAGTTTGTCCTTTATGATTTTTAGCAAGACGGTCGATTATCTGCTGATTGCTATTTTCAATCTGAAATGGGCGTTCGGGCAGCGGCTCATCGATGGCGAGAAGGTAGTCGTCGTAGGAGATTGTACCATTTTCGTAAATATTTTTTAGAAGCGCATCGCGTTTTTTCTTCAATAGTTCGCGACTCTTGCTAATATGCACAAGAGCTGGCGAATTGGGCAATACGGCTAAAGTGGCACTTTCGGCCCATGAGAGTTCGCTATGGCTATGACCGAAATATCGCCATGCGGCAGCATCGATACCAACCACATTGCCACCAAACGGAGCGTGCGATGCGTAGAGTTGAAGAATGTCTTCTTTGCTATAAGTACATTCAATGCCTATAGCCCATAAGGCTTCTATGATTTTTTGTCCGATAGTTCTCGGTCGGTTGCCACGGGCTATACGAGCAAGTTGCATAGTTATGGTGCTGCCGCCCTCTTCAATCTTGCCCGCGCGAATATCAGTCACCAAAGCGCGGCAAATGGCAACAACGTCGATGCCTAAGTGCCATCGGAAGCGCCGATCTTCGTAGGCTATGAGGCATTCGATATATTTCTGAGAAAGAGTGTCGACCTCGGCAAAGCGCCATTGTTCGTCGGTAGCTATGCGTGCTGCCAAAATGTTGCCATTGCTATCTAACACCACTGTTGATGTGGGTTGAGAAAAAAGTGGGCGTGGTATGCATACGTATATACATACGAATACTAACGCTATGAAAGCGAAGGCTATCAGTGGGTATCTGAAACGACGAAGAGCGAGATGTTGCATAGCTACTAAAGAAAAATCCTGACAAGACGCAAAGCCTTATCAGGATTATAATTTATGTACAACTACAACAAATTATTTAGACAATTTGTTGTCGGAGCCAAGAACGTTAACAATCTTGTGGATGTACATCTTCTTCATGTTCTCACGAGCAGGTTTGAGATACTGACGTGGGTCGAAGTGAGAAGGATTCTCAGCCAAGTATTTGCGAATAGCAGCTGTCATAGCGAGGCGAGAGTCAGAGTCGATGTTGATTTTGCAAACAGCCGACTTAGCAGCTTCGCGGAGTTGCTCTTCAGGAATACCGATAGCAGCTTCGAGTTTACCACCATATTGGTTGATGGTCTTAACTTCCTCTTGAGGAACTGAAGAAGAACCGTGAAGAACGATAGGGAAACCAGGAAGTTTCTTCTCTATTTCGTGAAGAACGTCGAATGCCAAGGGAGGTGGAACGAGAACGCCGTTCACGAGTTTGCACTGCTCAGGTTTGAATTTGTGAGCACCGTGAGAAGTACCTATTGAGATGGCGAGTGAGTCGCAACCAGTGCGGGTAGCGAAGTCGATAACCTCTTCTGGTTTGGTGTAGTGAGATTCCTCAGAAGCAACTTCGTCTTCAACACCAGCGAGAACGCCAAGTTCAGCCTCAACGGTAACGTCGTACTTGTGAGCGTAGTCAACAACTTTCTTTGTGAGGGCGATGTTCTCTTCGTATGGAAGTGAAGAACCGTCGATCATAACTGATGAGAAACCATTGTCGATGCAGTCTTTGCAGAGCTCGAAGGTATCACCGTGGTCGAGGTGAAGAACGATTTCAGGATGCTCGCAACCGAGTTCTTTAGCATATTCTACAGCACCTTTTGCAAGGTTACGAAGTATAGTGCCGTTTGCATAGTTACGTGCACCTTTTGAAACTTGCATGATGACTGGAGACTTTGTTTCTACTGCAGCCATTACGATAGCCTGCATTTGCTCCATTGTGTTGAAGTTGAAAGCAGGAATTGCATAGCCGCCCTTAACTGCTTTGGCGAACATCTCACGGGTGTTTACCAAGCCGAGTTCTTTGTAGCTTGTTGCCATTTTGTTTTACTTTTTGAATGTTTTGTTTTTTAGAATGTTGTTTTCTCTGCGGCAAAAGTATAAAATGTATCCGTTTTTTGTGCTTACTCTTTTAACCTTTTGTCTATTAGTCTAACTTCGAGTCTCAAATTTCGTCTATATGAAAGTGTTCTCTAAAAAGTACGACTTTTCTTCTTTTGCTTCTGCATTGATAACCATTATTAGGCGTTTTCCTATAGCTCTATTGTTTGTTGTTGCTTTAGCTGTGGCTCTCATTGCTATGGTGTGGAAAGACGATTACAATGGTGTGCTTCTCTACTATTTGTCGGCGGGTGTACTCATGTCGCTTATGTTTCATTTGTGGCGTGAAGATGAGCAACGTAGTCGATTGCTCGATATTGCTTTTGCTTTGGCGCATGTGCTGCTTATTGTCGATGCTTTGTGGCTCAATTCTCTTAGTTATAGCGATTATTCTCCTTCTATTTTTTCAGCTCGTGTGGCTGTTTTCATCTCCTTCTCGCTTGGTATATTTACGATACCTTTCATGAAAAAACGTAGCGATTTGGAGTCGTTGGTGTTTACCAATCGCGTGATAGTAACAAGTTTGGGATCAATAGCTCTATGCTCTTTGCTTACTATTAGCGTGTTGATGCTGTATCAAGGTGCATTGGCTCTTTTCGGTGTGAAATTGGATGGCATCACCTCTGACAATATTATGATTACGATGCTGATAGTGTTTATGGTGCTGCTTTGTCCTCTGATGATATGTTCGCGCATACCGAGTGGGGTAGAGAAACTCGAAGGTCAGTTTCACGCATCAAAATTCTATCGAGGCACTATACGGTTTATGATCTTCCCCGTTGTAATGTTATATGTAGCAGTGCTTTATGTCTATTTGACTCTGATTGTTATACATTGAGAACTACCCAATGGACATGTGGCTTGGCTTGTTACGCTGATGATGGTAGGCGTGGTGATGACGGTGCGCCAGCTCTATCCGTTGATTATAAGCGGCGAAGCTGATATCTATGAACGCTGGGCGGTGCGTTGGTTGCCGCGACTTGCTTTGCCCCTGATAGTGCTTATGACTATTGGTATCGTACGTCGTTTGTCTGATTATGGCTTGACTGTCAATAGATTATATATACTTACGTTCAACATTTGGCTATATGCATTGTGCATAGGTATGATAGTTACGCGAGCGCGTCGCATAAATTGGGTCTTCATCTCATTTGCTGCTATATTCTTGCTTACAACGGCTCAACCATTCAACTATTTCGAGATTATGCGACGAATGCACAATAGTAAAATTGCGATGGCTACTAATGCAAATCCACCGCAATCGTTGCCTATCAAGTCGGCGAGTGAGTTGTGCGAATGGCTCGAATCGTTGCCGGATAGCAGTGGCATTCAGACACTTGACGCAATGAAGGAACTCGATAGCTACGGATACCGTCGTGATTTATATATGCTTGTAGATACTGATGTGTTTTTCAGATACATGGATATCTTCGAAGCTCCGTATGAAATTGCTGAAGTGGAAAGTACGCTTGTCGATGTTTATGAACCATTTGTAAACATACCAAATGGCTATTCGCGAGCACGACACTATACCACATCGTTCACCAAGACCGATACTCTTGCTTTGTTAACCGATACTATCGATGTCTACTTGCGATTTATCGACGAAGAGAAAAAGCCGTATGATTCGTTGCATGTGCAGATGACACTTGATCAACTGCGCGAAAATCCTCCAATTGAAGGTGTGATGTCGACTGGCGAAAAGCGTAGAATTCATGCGTCATATCTCAAGGTGGTGAAGAGAGGCGAAAAAATAACCGTCAGAATAGAGGGCTTGATGTTTGTAAAATGATGTTAGGTAGTTACGAGTTGCGAATTCCGAACAGTTGCCATCCTATGCGGAGTGAAGGGTGACAATAAAAATTATGCATTTTCAATTTTCAATTACACTGTAAACCTCCCACTGTAAAGTATGTAAAGTTTCTTTACACATTACTCCTTACGCTCTAAACCCTAAACTTTTTACTTTCAACCCATTACGCCTTTTGGCACGGCTGATGTTCTACAGATGGCAAACGATTACTACATCTGTAAAATGACACATTTTTATTACATATTCATCCTCATCTGCATGCTACTTGCAGGTCAAAAAGGTAAGGCGCAAACCACCGATAGCACTAAGCTTATGACGCTCCACGACTGTATGGAGTATGCCGTGTCGAACTCCACTCGCATGCGCATTCAAAAGGCCGAAACGGGCGACGCTCGCATCAGTAGGCGCGATGCCATACTTACGGCGTTCACTCCAACCATAAACGCGCAGACTTATGCCTACTATAACTTTGGCCGCAGCATCGACCCACAGACGAATACATATTTCACACAAACCTCGTTTCATAATAATTATGCTATAAATGCGGGCTTCACGCTCTTCAACGGTTTCGAGGCAGTGAACAATATAAAAATCTCGAAAACGGGACTCGCCATTTCGCAATCGCAAGAGAAGCAAGCAGAAGCCGACATCTGCCTTGCCACTATGGAGGCTTACTACAATGTGGTCTATTATAATCAGCTCGTAAATATTTACAAAAAACGCATCGAGGCAGCCGAGGCGCAACTCTCGCTTGGCAAACGACAAGAGGATTTGGGACAGAAAAGTCATGCCGATGTGGTGCAGATGGAGGCCGATTTGGTCGATTGTCAATACGATCTCACCAACGCGCAAAACCTCTACAACGAGCAACTCATAGCGCTTTCCGACCTTATGTTTTGGCCACTCGATGAGCCTCTTCTCATCGATACCGTTCTGCCTACATGGAAAGTCGATGCTGCCAATGCCGACGATGTGGTGAACTATGCCATGAACAACAATCCCGATGTGCAGATTGCTGAGTGGCAAAAGGAGAATGCCAAACGTGAGCTGAAAACGGCCATTTGGCAACTTCTGCCCACGGTGGAGCTCTATGCAGGCTGGAACACAAACTATTTTTCGTATCAAGGTATGCAAGCGGAGTCGTTTCGCAGTCAGGTGAAGAACAACGGTGGCGAATATGTTGAATTGGCGGTGTCGATACCTATCTACAACCGTCTGAAAGGACATTCCAACATCAGTCGCAAGCGTCACGCCTACGAGAAGGCAAGTGCCGAGGTGGATAAGAAACGTCGCGAAGTGGAGTCGGAGGTGCGTCGAGCTGTGCAAGATTGTCAAGGCACAGCCGTGGCCTACACTCAGGCTCAGCGCAAAGCCGAAGTACAAGAGGAGTCGTACGCCCTCAACCGCCGCAAGATGGAGCAAGGCTTAATATCGCCCATCGAGTTTCAGACAGTAAGCAACAACTACCTAAAAGCCAAATGCGACGAGATGAACAGCCTCTTCAAATACCTAATAAAACAGAGCGTTGTGAAGTACTATTATGGCGTGGCGTATGTGAATCAATAGAAGAAGTATTGGCAATTGTCCGTTTGTATATTCCCCAATTTTCGAAAATAGCATTTTGACGGTTGTTATTTTGCGTGAATTATAATCGTGCTATATAGCGTGTGTCGTTGACATGCGCTATTGTTTTTGAAATAATTGGGGCGGCATATCTATTGATATTTGATTCGATAATTTTTCCGTCCCTCCACGTCGTTTGTTGACAAATTTTATCGCTAACTTGCACATCGATACACTAAAAACCAAAACAGTTAACCCTTAGCACATAAAACACTGATTTATAAAGTTTTATCGAAAACACTATGAGATTTATTCTATTAACTTTTGTATTTACATTACTACTTATTCCAACATTTGCACAGGCGAACGGCAATGCCAACGAAGTTTCGGACCCAAACCACTCAGCAATCGATAGTTTGCTAAACCTTGTTGAGCAAGAGACTCAGAACATCGAGAAAGTCAAGTATTACAATGAGATAGCCAGGATTGCTGGCAATAGCGACACAAGACTCAAGTACGCATCGATGGCGCTCGACTTGTGCTCGGACGAAGATTTGTCGCCTATTGCGCTCGCGTGCTACAACATCGGCAAATCATACTACATGCTCGACGAGGCGCACAAAGCGTTGCCTTTCCTATTCAGAGCCGCCAACAACTTCGGACAACTTTCGGAAAAGATGCATGAAGCTGGCTCGTACATCGCCATTGGCTGCTGCTACGAAGATTTGAACAATCAGGACAGCATTTTCTATTTCTACAACAAGGCGCTGCGTCTTTTCATCGATATAAAAGATACTGCGCACATATCGTATACATACCTAAACATCGGGCAGGTTCATTTCAACCTTGAGCTCTATTCGGCTGCCGTGGAGAACTATCAGAAGGCACTGCGCTATGTTACGCTTAGTCGCGACACGCTGGAAATAGCCTATTGTAATTACCTTATCGGTCAGGCAATTCTGAAAAATTCCGACACGCTAACCATTTCGGCTATCAACAACTTGAGAGAGTCGGTTAGGCTGTTCGAATCGCACGAGACGAGCGATGTTTACTACATTCAAGGTAAATATTTGGCATACTCTGCCCTCTCCGACGCGTATATAAAAGCGGCAAAAGCGACCAACGAGAAGGCCTACGCAGACAGCTGTAATATGTACATACAAAAAGTTGGCGACTACGACCTGACGAACGGCAACTACACCAACTACACCAACACGTGCTACACAAAAGTTGAATATCTACTCTTCTACAAACGCTACAACGAGGCGCTGACGGAGTTGCTGAACCTGAAGAAATACATTACCGACGACCACTCGGCAAGCAGTCTGAAAAACTATCACGGTCGCCTATACGATGTGTACAAACTCCTTGGCGACTACCGAAATGCATTGGTGCACCTCGAAAAATACGACGACTACAAATTTGCCTCGCTCAACGACAGCACCTTCAACTCGATGAAGAATGCCGAGGTTGAACGCACACGCATGATGGAAGAGTTGAAACGCGAAAGCGCCGAGAAACTGCATCAGGCCGAGGTGAACAAATTCATAATAGTTATAGTATCGCTATTTATAGGTATGACGCTGATATTCATTGTGTTCTGGAATAAACGAAAAGCCAACAAAGCTCTTTCGGAAAAGAACGAGATACTCAACGAGCAGAAGAACGCCATAGCCGCACAGCGCGACGAGATAGAATCGCAGCGCAACAACATTGTGAATAGTATCAACTACGCCAAGCGCATACAGACGGCTACCATAAGCACGGCTGCCGAAGTGCGCAATATGTTCCCCGAAAGTTTTGTTTATTACCGACCTAAAAACATCGTCAGTGGCGACTGGTATCGGGTGGCGCAAGTAGGCGAATATCGTATTTTGGTGGTGGCCGATTGCACCGGTCATGGCGTGCCGGGTGCAATGCTTAGTATGCTTGGTATCAGTGCGTTGAAGGATATTTTAGCCGACATAAGTAAAAGCAATCAGATGCCTCAACCTGCCGAGATTCTCAATGGTATGCGTAAGCAAATTATCGAGTCGCTTGCCAAAAACGACGACAACTATCACGGCGACGATGGTATGGACGTGGCTATACTCGTCTTCACAACCGACCCAACCAAGGCCATCTACGCAGGCGCCAAGCAGGATCTCATCCTAGTGCGCGATGGCGTGGCACAACGCATCAAAGGCGACTCGATGCCGATTGGTCGATACATAAAAGTGAAAGATTTTTCGCAGACGGAAGTCGAGTTGCAAAAAGGCGACATGCTGTACCTATTTAGCGATGGCATAAAAGACCAATTTGGTCCAACGGGCAAATTCCTCATCCGCCGCCAAACCGAATTTTTCGAAACCTACGCCACGCACCCCGTCGACGAGCAACTTGCCACCATCACAAAACTCATCACCGACTGGCGAGCCGACGTAGAACAAACCGACGACCAAACAATGATTGGGGTGAGAGTGGTGGAATAGAGAAATTGATTGATGAAACGTCACAGTGTGGTGTCTCCATATGCTATTATTCCATCGGTTTTATCATTCCCTTGATGAAATTATGCTGGCATCATCCTTTGGCATTTAGTGATAAAAAAAGCCATGTTGTGTTCTACATGTCAGAATTATATTTTGAATTTCAAAATACTTATAATATCTTTGGCACGTTAAGGATGAAAATATCATGCGTATCATCGCCCGTTCAAGAATAATTGAATATTATACCGCTCATGCCGAGGCTAAAACAGCATTGGAGGATTGGTTCTCTAAGACGAAAAATGCTACTTGGACGAGTTTCGATGATATTCGCAAGACATTTAATAGTGTGGATGCTGTTGGGAATCAGCATTATGTGTTTAACATTAAGGGTAACAACTATCGTCTAATTGTCGTCATCAAGTTCACCATTGGGACGGTGCTGATTCGATTCATTGGTACACATGCCGAATACGACAGGATTGACGCAAAAAATATTTGAAACCATGGCAAAGATTAAATCAAAAGCTGTATACGATGCCACGATGGCGCGCATTGAAGAACTGCTTCCGCTTGTCAACGACGACACGCCAGCTACCGACAAGAACGCCATCGAACTAGATTTGCTCACTGAGATGGTAGAGGAATACGAAGAGGAACACTATCCCATTGCGCAGCCTACACTTGTCGATGTGATGAAGTTGCGTATGCACGAAATGGGGTTGAATCAGACAAAACTTTCCAGTCTTTTGGGTGTCAGTCCCTCTCGCATTAGCGATATTTTCAATGGACGATGTGAGCCGACACTGTCTCTTGCTCGCGAAATATGCCGCAAGATGAATGTTGATGCCAATGTCGCTTTAGGTGTTTGAGCAAACTGACTTGCAAATTCTTTGTAAACCAACTGAATACACGTAGAGACGTCACAGTGTGGCGTCTCTACGTGTTTCTGTGAGTGGAGATTTGAAATTTATTGAATTACGTCTTGTACTATTATTTCACTTTTGTTTATGTTGCCGCGAATTTTTGGATTCGCATACAGCACCACATCTTTTATAACCAACTTCTGCACAGCACTGATAAAATCCTGCATTGCCGCATAATCTGGAATACCGTCGCGGACGGGAAGCATGATATTCAATTCATCTGCATCTTTTGCATAGAAGTTATGCCCGTAATTAAATTGCCCATTATGAGCAGATTTATGACAAGCAGTTGTAACAAAAACACCCGCAAACTTATTCAGTTTTTCTGTATGAACAACTGCCACATGGTCGTCTGCTCCGTAATCATAATTACGATATTTTGCAGAACCGAACATATCTATCGTTGTCGTATTCTTTGAAAAGATTTCTACATCATTTGAAATAAATGCAGAAATGCCTGTGTCCGCTTCGCCTGCTGTAACAAAAGGCAAATTACCCTCTATTCTGTCATCGCTTTTCAATCGTTTCCCACGAGTAGATTTTCCGAATAATTTTTCAATATTGAATTCTCGCCACTCAAGCTCCTCAAAAGCCCGCAGAGCGTCTTCTTCGCGTTCGGTCAATGTATAGTCTGACAATCCCGTTGCCTCAAGGTAGGCGGAAAGTTCGCGTACTCGCTCCTCTTCGAGTTCGCGTATAAAGCCCTCCATAAAATCAAAGTCGATTTCGTTGTCGGCAGTTGTAGGAAGAGACAAAACACAATCTTTTGCCACTTTCCAATGTCGAGAATATCCTAAATTTGGGATTTTCTTTTGCCAAGTTGCAATCATAAAAAGTAATGCAAGAATATTGTTTGTACAGGGCAAAAGAACTTTTACATTATCAAGGACTGAAAAACTTTTTTCGGCAATATTCAAAGTTCTTGTGTGGTCTCCAAAAGTAATATAAACAGGTGTTTCTTCATTACAAATAAATTCAGGATTATCTGTATAACCAATTATGCCATTATTTGTTGATTCAGAAGAATATACAGGAAAATCTAAATTATCATTTGTATCTTCTTTTGAGAGCATTTTAGATATTTTCTGTATTCTAAACAAGTCTCCGACTTTGTATTCACCCCACTTGACAGCATTCAGTTTTTCGTCAAGTGGGGCATATATTTTCCCAAATCGTCCTCCGCTTGATTCTTCAGAAGCGAACTTACTTCCCACGCAAGATAATCTGACACGGTTTTCTTGAAGTCTGCTAATGTTGGTTTGGTGTCAATAGGCGCGCTTTGATTCCAGTCTGCACCATTTTTAGGATCAATATATCCTTCGTAGTATTCCTTTTCACTGAATAGATTGAGCTTCGACTTGCCAAACCGTACCAGATTGACAACTTCGTCATATCGTTCTTTTGCATGGTCGGTGTCGCGCAAGTTTATGCTCGCTTTCTTGCGGTTTGTGCGCGTGTAGCCGTCGTTCGAAAAGTCAATGAATTTTACGATTTCATCTCTCTGGTGAGCTTCGCCAATACGGAATACATACACATTTGTCTGTACGCTGCTCTTTCCTACGAACAAATCAATCGGCATTTTGATAGATGCCAAAAGTGTAGAATGTTGCAAAATACGCTTGTTGTATACAGTTGCCTTTCCGCTTCCTGCGCTGTTTTGAATGATGATAGCTGCATAACCTTTGTCCATCATGGAAAGAGCTCTTTCTACGAATATCATTCCGTTGCCGCTTTCGGAATATGGCGGATTCAACACAAACGCAGTAGCTGGGAATTTTTCATTAGTTCGCACAAAGCCATAGTTTCCATTGAAGTCGGTGAGCGAGTTCTTGTTCAAAATGTTTGAAGACCCGTCGCCCATCAAAATCATATTGAGGATTGCAAGCATATAAATAGATGGAAGAATCTCTAGTCCTAAAAGCTGGTTTGCCTTTATATACGCTTCTTTCTGTTTGAACTCTTCTGGACTTTGTATGCTTTTTTTTGCGTCGTCAATCATAATGTTCATTGCTGCAACAAGAAGACCTGCCGAACCAGTGGCAAAATCCCACACATAACTATCTTTGTTCACACGAGCAAGGCGAGCCAAGAGCGTAGCTACATAACTTGGTGTCAGCACTACGTCGTTTAGTTTGTCTTGTGTAAATCCAAGCCAATTATACATTTCATTGAAGAGTTTCCCAGTAAAATCGGTCGTCAACCCAATTCTGTAATATAGCCCCAAGTCATCAATGACCTTTGAAAAAACTCTTTTGAGCTGGCTTTCTCCGTTTATAGGTTTGTTGATATTTTCGTTAGTCAAAAGCCCTTCCGAAAAGGTCTGAATTATAAGATTCTTTTTATCTTCTGGGACATTCTTTGCGGTCAAGAAAGTGTTGATTTTGCGAAGCATAATATCTCCGTCTCGTTCGCCTTTTTCCGCAGAACATTTCAAGTCTGATTTTTCAAGTGGCTTTACAGGATTTGTGTCTTTTATACCGAGGTTTGCAATTATGGAAGCTGCAACAAGATAAATACGTGCAGACTCTCCAAGTCCGCTCTCGTTCTTGTAAATATCGTTGTTGAGCTTCACAAGGCTTGAAGAAATTTCAGCTTCTCGTTTCTCTATGCTCAAACGTTTTTCTTCCTCGGTGAGATTTAGGGATTTTACTTTCTCAATGAACGAATCGAAATTATCTTTTTTGAGGAATGACAAATCAATATATTTCGCAACCTCCTGCCCATAGCCGAAGTTCTTGCCCGAAACATAATAAACGCCGATTTCGTTTTGCAGTTTTCCGATGTCGTCTTTGTAGCCCGTAACACCGATTGAGATTATGTCTTCATAATCGGTGTATTGCAAAAGAGCATTTGCATAATGAACCGCACCATTCACAGCATAACTGTTTATGCTCTTGAAGTCATCTTTATTGTCAGCTGTTTTTAGAGCAACATTTCCGTTATCATCTTTCTTTACTAGCTTGTCACGATAGCCTTTGTATTCAATAAGGACTGGATAAACTGTGCCGTAAGAATCGTATGCAAGTAATTTGCAGTCAGGTCTGTTTCCGCCAGTGCCGCCCTGTTTGGATTTATATTCGTTCAAAGCCTTGTCAATCGAATCATTTAGGCTCTCTTGTTCTAGTTTGTAATCCAGTTTGTATGATTTTAGCCAACCGTTCACAAGGTCAGCTATTAGAGGTTCAACAGATTGTAGGGTTTGCTTTGCCATTATTCATTTTGTATTGCCGAACTTTTTACCCAGATCTGTCAAGCACCACAAAAGAAAAAGGCGTGGAACCGTTTCATTGAAATGCTTATTATTCACTGCGGGTCTGGACTCCCTTAGACACTAATAAGCACGAAACGGCTCACGCCCGAAAGCGTGAACCCCTCGCTTGCTTATTCTCGTGTCTTTGAAATTGTCCAGATTCCAGTGAAAAGAATAAGAGCGTAAAGCTCGATATATTAATATGTTATACTATTTCTCTTTTCTATTTCGTTGTATATCAATTTGATTCGCTGGCAAAATTACAAAAAACTAACGCTATAAGGCACGCTTTACGCAATAACCTTTCCCTCCATCTGTAAAACCTCCCACTGTAAAGTCTGTAAAGATTCTTTACACTTTACACTATACACCCTCAACTCTTAACTCTTAACTCTCAACTATTTACAACTTTTGGCACGCACGCTGCTATGTGTTGGGTAAATTGTAAATAATAAAAAGCATATACTCCAATGGATAGAAAGATAGAACGTAAGAAAGGTTGGCGTGCGGCATTCACTCAGCGCGCATTGCCCTGGTGGGGCGCAGGAGCTTTGGCTCTGCTCATTGCCTATTTATTTATGCGCGACAGCTCAAGCACGTTGCGCGTCGATGGCAGTTCGATAACTGTAAGCGATGTGGTTGCCGGCGAGTTCAACGACTACATACGCATCAGCGGACAAGTGCGACCGCTCGTAACTATACAAATCAGTCCGCAAGAGGGTGGTACGGTGGAAGAGATATTCGTGGAAGAGGGTGCCGACGTGAAGAAAGGTACGCCACTTGTGCGTCTCACCAACGACAATCTCGATATGCAGATTCTGAATAGTGAGGCAGAACTTGCGGAAAAAGAAAATATTTTGCGTAATACGCTCATATCTATGGAGCAGCAACGTATTTCTATTCGTCAAGAGATTTTGCAACTTAGCATTGATGTGCGACGTTTGAAACGTGCTTATAATCAGCAAAAACAGCTCTTCGACGAGCGCCTCATTGCCAAAGAGGACTACCTAAAAGCCGAAGAGGATTACGAATTGGCCAACGAGAAACTGAAACTTGTGATTGAGCGACAGAAGCAAGACAGCATCTACCGCAGCATCGAAGTGGCGCAGATGCAAGAGAGCCTCAACAACATGCGCCTCAACATGCAGATGATACGTCGCCGCAAAGAGAATCTTGTGATAAAAGCTCCTATCGATGGACAACTGGGTGTGCTCGATGCTGTGCTGGGCGAAAACATTGGTGCTGGCGCTAAGATTGGGCAGATAAGCGACATGACAAACTACAAGATTGAAACGCGCATCGACGAACATTATATCGATAAGGTTATGCCCGGACTAACTGCCACTGTGGAACGCCAAGGAACATCGTTCGAGACGTCGCTACGCAAGGTCTACCCTGAGGTGAAAGATGGCAAGTTCAACGCCGACTTCAAGTTCTGCGACTCGCTGCCCGACAATCTGCGCTCGGGTCAGACCTACTACCTCAACCTGCAACTTGGTCAGCCTTCGGAAGCGGTGCTAATATCGCGCGGCACATTCTATCAGAAGACTGGTGGACGCTGGATTTACGTGCTCTCTGCCGATGGCGCAACAGCCTCGAAACGAAACATAACTATTGGCCGTCAAAATCCTAACTACTACGAAGTTATAGATGGTCTCACGCCAGGCGAACGCGTGATAGTGAGCGGCTACGAGACCTATGGCGACAATGAGAAATTGATATTAAGATAGACGTTTTTAGAGTGATAAGTATTAACACACAGAATGGAAAATGATGTTCGGCGTGGCTCTCTTTTGGGGAGCTACGCCGATTGTGTTATTGCATATTTGCCACTTCTTTGTCTAACGCTTGACGAATAAACGCATTTATTGAGATTCCTGCCTTACTTGCAAGAAAAGCTATTTGCGAGTGAGTTTCGGGTGAAATGCGAACATTGAGCGTCCCTGTATAGCTCTTTCGTGGTTGAATATTGTTAGCTTGGCAATATTCCAAATAATCATCTACAGCACCCATAAAATCTTGTTTTAGCTCTGCTATTGTCTGCCCTTCGTATGTAATAGCAGTGTCGTTAGGAAGATCGATAACCCTGCCGTACAAACAGTTATCCTCTTCGCTAATCTCAATGCTGCCTATATATCCTTTGTAATTCAACGTATTCATATCAGTTCATTTTTTGTCAGAAAATCAAATGCTTGTTTCATCACATAACTCTTCACAATGCTTTGTGGATGAGGTTTATGCGCTACGTATGAGTATTTATCTTTCGTAAATATGACGCGCGAGCCACTCGTCTTACCCTTGTTATCCAATTCGAATCCTAAGCACGTAAATAGGCGCACAAACTCATTCCATTGAAAATCTTTGGGTTGCGACTTGAATCTTTCTACTAATTTCTCCTTTGTTCCCATTGTTAATAGATTGATCGCCCAAATGTAACTAAATTTCAGTTGCAATATCACTATAATATTACGCCTCCTCTTACACTGTAAACCTCACACTGTAAAGCATGTAAAGTTTTTTTACACTTCATACATTATACTCTTAACTCTAAACTTTTCACTCTCAATTATTTACAACTTTTGGCACACGTGCTGCTGGCGGATTTCGCAAATAGTAAAACTGTAAATAGAAATGACACTATTCAGAAAAACGAGAATCTCTACGCTCATCAATATTGTGGGAATGAGCATTGCCTTTGCTGCGGCCATAATACTTACCGTGCAGGTGAAATGGGACGTTACGTACGACGACAACTTCGACGAAAGCGAAAAGGTGTTCAGGTTAGAAAATAGCCTTATGGGCGATGGCTTGTTTTCTACGTGGATTTCGCGCCCATTGATAGAAACCATACGCACCGCCAGCCCAAACATCGAAGCTGTGGGCACTTTTAGTTCGTTAGGACCAATGGTCTACTACAAGGAAGGTCATAAAGATTCTGGCGTATCGGTGAGTGTGGTTCGCATAGATAGCACAATGCTATCCGTTTTCCCGTTTGAATGGTTAGAAGGTTCTGCTGCCAATTTTACTACTAATGGGACAGCTATAATTAGTGAAGATTGGGCACAAAAAATCTTTGCTAACGAAAGTGCTATTGATAAAATTATTGAAGATAGCGAAGGTAATCCGGTGCGCATTATTGGTGTATTCCGCAATACTCCGCTCAACTTCAGCATGCACCACGACATGCTTGAATTTATTGGCAATGAGAGTATTGACAACCAACACGAATTCTCGTACAATTCATTCATAAAACTGCGCGATGCTTCTCAAGCCGAGCAGACGGAGACGATGATTGAAGACGCTTTTCTGAAATTTTATGGTGCCGATGACAATGATACATGGCAGGTGAAAATGCGCGAATGTGTTCGCATCTGCAATCTCCACGATGCTCACTTCGAGCGCGATGTGCGAGCTAATGTTATGAGTGCCAACAAATCGGTAATTATCACGTTGACCGTTATAGCTATCTTCCTAATTCTCATAGCTATAATAAACTTCATAAATTTTGCTTTTGCCGAAATTCCTTTCCATATAAAGAATATCAACACGCGCCGAGTGCTTGGCGAAAGTCGCAATTCGCTCATTGGTAAGCAACTTCGCAAGGCGGCGCTGACGGCTCTCGTGGCTTTTGGCATAGCTATTTTGGTGGTGCATCTGGTGGCAAGTTCGTCGTTGGCATCGTACGTGTCGGGCAGTCTGAATGTGGCAGACAATGTTGGCATAATAGCATTTATGCTTGCCATAGTGGTTGTGGCGGCCATCGTAGCGGGCATTGCACCTGCTATCTACTCAACATCGCAACCCACCACAATGGTGCTGAAAGGTTCGTACGCCATGAGCGTGAAGGGCAAAGCGCTGCGCAACGTCCTTGTTGGTTTGCAATACGTACTCTCGTTTGGCTTCATACTTATGGCGTTGTTCGTTCATATACAGACTAAGTACATGATACATAGCGATATGGGCTTCACGCAAGCGAACGTACTACAAATATATTGTGGCAATAAAGCAGGCGGAGACCATGAGGCTGTCACTGCCAAACTTCTACAGAATCCGGCCATTGCCGATGTTACGTTTGCCGATGGCAATCTTGTGAGCGACCAAAAAATGGGCTGGAGCCGAAACGATGGAAATGGCGACAATATATATATGGAAGTTTTTCCCGTCGATGTCAATTTTGTAAAATTCTTCGGATTGGACATAGTTGATGGTCGTGATTTTTCGGAATCCGACAACCAAAGCGATGCTGGCTGTTTCATTGTAAATGAGAATTTTATACAGACATTCCCTCAATTTGAGGTAGGTAAACTTTTGAATGCCCACACCGAGAATCCTGCCGAGATAATAGGTGTGATGAAAGATTTCAACTTCAAATCGCTTCAGCACCCAATGGAGCCGCTTGTGCTTTTCAACTGGGGCAAAAACATTTGGCGACCGTTCCGTGTTATGTATGTAAAAACCGTTGCTGGCGCCGATTACGAATCCGTTTCGCAATACATAAAAGAGACCGTCAACGCGTTCGACCCCACAATGCCAATATCGCAAATAGATGTGCATCACCTCGACCAATGGATAGAAGATATGTATCAGAGCGAGGAGAAACTTGGCAACCTCATCACCATTGCATCACTCGTGGCGCTAATTATTGCGATAATAGGAATTATCGGGTTGGTATTCTTCGAGACTCAGTTCCTCAGCCGCGAGATTGCCATACGTCGCGTGAATGGTGCCTCAGTGGACAGCATCTTGCGAATGATAAACCGCAAATACATAATTATGGCCGTGGCAAGTTTCGTTGTGGCCACACCACTGACCTACATGGTAATAACCACATGGCGCAGCGAATTTGCCTACCAAGCGCCCGTGTCGGCATGGATTTTTGCGGTGGCATTTGCCCTCGTTGTAGCTATTACGGTAGCCGTAGTTACGCTTCAAAGTTGGCGCGCAGCCAGTGCAAATCCCGTGGAGGCTCTGAAGGAAAATTGAAAATTGAAAATTGAAAATTGAAAATTGAAAATTCATAATGCATAATTCATAATTGAAATTCGCTCGTCGATGTAAAATTCGGAGGGCGTTTTTTTGTGTTATATGTGATGTGATATAATGATGTTTCCTATAATTTCCTTTAGTTTAGACATCAAAAGAAAAGGCATAACAGGAATGTTAGATTTGAAACAAAAACTAGATGTCTAAAACAAGTTAACCAAGAATGGAGGGTGAACTTTTGTGTTCTCTAAAGCATAGGCTTTATACGCAGTATTAGTCCCTCCATTCTTTAGGTTGTTAGGGTCCAACTATAATACAAGACTTTTGGTCAGAATAAAGGTAATAGACGAACAACCAATTGGTTAACAATAAAAATAA
>SUWW01000004.1:0-121862 GCA_015061285.1 Bacteroidales bacterium
CCCGCAAGCGCCGATGGTACTGCACTACAATGTGGGAGAGTAGGTTGCCGCCACTTGATTTAGAATCCTCTTAAGCTTAATGGCTTGAGAGGATTTTTTTGTTTGTGCATAATACATATTATATCGCACAGAAAACACAGATTTTATAATGATTTGGGATGTTAGACTGCCATGGTATGACAGCCCTTACATACGATAAGGTTGAATTCAATGTAGATTCCCAAGTGCATTGCTTCGACATATTTAGCAATAGGAAATTGGAGAAATAGCTTATTTCATAAGTAGTAATGTGAACACATAATCATTATTGTAAATATTTGTTCAATAAAAATTACAGAAAATCAATTGAATAAAATAAATTTGTCATTTGTCAAAAGTAACAAAGACGATACGTATGTCAGTAAATAAAGTAATTCTATTGGGTAATGTAGGCAAGGAGCCGGACATTCGCTATTTTGATCGTCAACGAGGTGTTGCCAATTTTTCTTTGGCAACAAACGAGCGTACAGCTTCTGGCGAGGTGACAGAATGGCATAATATAACAGCATTTGATAGGTTGGCTACTGTTACGGAGAAAATGGTGCATAAAGGAACAAAACTCTATATAGAGGGACGTCTGCGTACACGTCAGTTTACTGATAGAGAGAATAGAATGCATTCTGTAACTGAGATTATAGCCGATGTTATGGAAATTCTTTCGCCTCGATCGGTTGATAATGAAGACAAGCATCAAGAATCGAATTCGACCCTTGGTGAACCACCAGCGAAACTTGATGATGAAGGTGCATTTGATGTCAAATAGTTGCATGCACGCTTCTTGATAGTATTAACCAAACAGACTCCAATTGGAATCAGATTTATACCATAGTATTATGACCGCTTTGAGTGATATAACAGTCAGGGCGGTCTCTCCAAGAACTATATTAATGTTGGCAGCACTTGTCGTCCTTATTACGATTAGTGCGTTAGTTTCTGCAAGTGAAGTGGCGTTTTTTTCTTTGTCGCCGCAAATGACAGAGAAGCTAAAAGATGGTAAAGACAGACGAGATTCTGCGGTGTCGAAATTGCTACGTCAGCCACAAATGCTTCTTGCTACCATACTTATACTTAACAACTTAGTTAATGTGTCGATAGTTATGTTGTCGGCAATGCTTGGCAAGACAGCTGTTGATTTTGGCGAACACACAACTTTGAAATTCATTTTTGAATCTGTCATAATTACAGCACTCATACTCTTTTTTGGTGAGATAATGCCTAAGATATACGCAAAACAACGTAATTATAGTTTTTCGCGTTTCATGGCGTTTCCACTCACTGCCGCGGAAAAGATATTATGGCCAGCGAGTCGCTTATTGATGAAGTCGACTTCTGTTATGAATAGTCGAATGTCGCGATATCAGCCAGAAGTGTCGATAGACGACTTGTCGCAAGCACTTGAACTGACAGGTAATGACATAAAAGAAGAAAAGGAAATTCTTGAGGGAATTGTGAATTTCACCGAGTTGAGTGCAAGTGATATAATGACACCGCGTATGGATGTAGTGAGCGTAGATATTCACGATAAATTCAGCAAAGTGCTTCAGGTGGTGCTCGATTCTGGATATTCGCGCATACCAGCCTATGACGAAAGACCCGACGAAATAAAGGGTATTTTGTATGTAAAAGATTTATTGCCTCATTTGGAGGAAAAGAACTACAACTGGGCTTCGATTCTGAGAAAACCCTTCTATATACCAGAAACAAAAAAGATAAACGACCTGCTCGAAGAGTTTCAATTGAGCAAAACACATATGGCAATAGTGGTAGATGAATATGGCGGTATGTCGGGAATTGTTACTCTCGAAGATGTGCTTGAGGAGATCGTAGGTGATATAAAAGATGAATTCGACGAGGAGGATAAAGCGTGGACGCGTCAGGCCGACGGAAGCATAATATTTGAAGGCAAAATTTCGCTGAACGACTTTTTCAAGGTTATTGATGTCGATCCTGATGAATTCAAAGATAAACGTGGTGATGCGGAAACACTTGCAGGCTTTTTGCTTGAGTTGAATGGTTTGATACCACAAAAAGGAGATATATTGACATTTGAGAAATATAAGTTTGAAGTTATTGCAGCGGATGCACGACGAATCAAAAAAGTAAAATTTTCTACAAACAAATAGGTATGCGCATTGGAGCTATCATCATAATTATAATAATTACGCTATTTACGAGTTGTCGAGAGGTAAAAGTGCCTAAGCCACGAGGATATTTCAGAATAGAATTACCTGAGCATACATACGTAGAATTTGATAGCGCTGCGTTGCCATATAGATTTGAAATACCTACGTATGCTCGTGTAGAGCCCGATCATTCCTATGACGCCGAACCGCATTGGATAAACATAAAATTTCCGCGATTCAAAAGCCAAATACACGTAACGTATCGCGATATCAACGGCATTGTAGACGCTGCGCTTGAGGATAGTAGAAAATTGGTTTATAAGCATACAGTAAAGGCAGATGCAATAGGCGAGAATTTTTTTGAGTGTGATAGTTTGCGTGTGTATGGCGAATTGTATCAGATAAAAGGAAATGCAGCTACACCTATTCAATTTGCATTGACCGATAGTATGAATCACCTCTTTAGAGGTTCGCTATATTTCTATTGCGTGCCCAATAAAGATAGTTTGGCGCCAGTAGATGAATTTCTTGAAGAGGACGTAGCGCATCTAATAGAAACATTTAGCTGGAGAGATTAATGCCATTACTCAAGAAAATAGAGCACTCCGGAGCCATAATGGGCATTTGGAAACAGACAGAATCGCTATCCGAACTGGAGGCGCAGTATTCTATTCATGAAAGTGAAAAGCAGATGTATCAGGGTTTTCGTAACGACCGTAGACGCAAAGAGTGGCTCACTGCGCGAATTCTGCTCGAAACTCTTATAGGTAAAGATGCTGAGATTTGTTATCGCGATTCGGGAAAGCCCTATTTGCGCGATGGTAGGTATTGTATAAGTATTACGCATACAATAGGCTATGTAGGTATACGTTTGGCTGCTCACCCTGTGGCACTCGATATGGAATATTATTCGGATCGTGTGTTGCATCTGATACCTCGATATGTAGCGCATAGCGAGATGCAGTATGTAAGTATGGGCGACAAAATTACCTCCGCTTTGATTATTTGGAGTGCAAAGGAAACATTGTATAAACTCTTTGACTTTCAAGATGTTTTGTTCGATGAACATATCTTTGTTAGTGAACTTGACCCTACTCATACAAATGGTCATTTCAAGGGCACAATACAAAAAGAGAGCTTTCATGCCGATGTGAATTTGACGTATGTTGTTTTAGGAGAGTTGATATTGGTATATTGTTAGAGATGAGTGGTTTATATACATATATACAGCAACAGAAAGCACAGCAGAAACACTCGCTTGCAGTGCTCATCGACCCTGATAAAGTGGCAAATCTGGAACGCACGATAGCAACTATATCGAAGAGTAGAGCCGATTTGATATTTGTTGGTGGTAGCCTTGTGAGTGCCGATACATCGGAGGTGGTAGCGCAAATAAAGAAAAAAACAACTTTGCCAATTGTATTATTTCCTGGCAATGCATCGCAGGTAGTTGGCAATGCCGATGCTCTTCTGCTTCTATCGCTCATATCGGGTAGAAATGCTGAGTTTCTTATAGGTCAGCACGTGAATGCAGCAGTGCAAATAGCCAAAACAAATCTCGAAGTGATACCTACAGGCTACATACTAATTGATGGTGGTGTGGCAACATCGGTGCAATATATGAGTGCGACGCAACCTATACCAGCTAATAAAGTAGATATAGCAACAGCTACGGCTCTTGCTGGAGAGTTGCTCGGGCTAAAGATGGTATACTTGGAGGCTGGTAGTGGTGCTCGTAATCCTGTATCGAGTGAAATTATTTCTTCGGTGCGCGATACGTTGCGTATACCAATTATTGTTGGTGGCGGATTGCGTAGTGTTGCCGAAGTAGAGAGGGTGTGGAATGCCGGTGCCGATATAGCAGTTGTGGGAACGGCAATAGAAAAAGGCGAATTTCAGATATAAACAAAAAAATAGAATAAAATATAAATAATTATGAATAAGACAATTAAACCTCTTGTCGGAATCGACAAAGTAAAGTTCGGCATGACGCGTGAACAAGTCATGGCTGTTTTAGGCAAACCAGATGAGATTGCCGAAGATCAGCAATATGGTGAAACTCCCGACGATACAACCACCGTATTCTATTATGATAATGGTATTTCATGTTCGTTCGAAAAATCGGAAAAATATCGTTTGACTGAAATTTCATTTGAAGACGACGAAGAGTATAATATCGATGGTAAAATCAAGTTGGGTATGGGCATGAAGGAGGCTATATCGGCTGCTGTTGAACTTTTTGGCGAAGAAGAGACCGAAGATGATTTGACAGATGATATTGAGGAGGGTAGTCTGCTTCGCTCTTTTTCGTTCTATGAAAAGAATGTAAGTCTTTGGTTTGATGGCGATAAAGAGGGTGAAGAGGAGCTCGTAACTATACAAATAGGTCCGCAATGGACTGAAGATGAAAACGAGATAGTTTGGCCTAAATAATATTAATAAAGGGAAATAGTTTTATGAAATCAAAAATATTTACAGTGTTGGGTGCTGTAGCAATGACACTCGCTACGGCAAATGCACAAATCAAAGTTGCGACAGAATCTGGCGATTTGTCGATACGTTTTGTAGGTCGAACAAACTTCGATATAGGTACGCAGCTTGGAGCTGCCGATTCGCTCAATAATACCAACGGCGTGCAGATGAACGATACGCGTTTGGGCGTGGTAGCCAATTTCGACGAGCGATTTTCTGCCAAAATCGAAGTTTGCTATGCAAGTAAGGCGATTTCGTTTCGCGACCTTTGGATTGGTTATAAGCTGAACGACAACAACTCGATTCAAGTAGGACACTTCTTCATGCCCTACGGAGCTAAAATTCTTGGCTTGGGATATAAATTCGTTGAAGATGCCTCTGTCGACTTTGCGCTCTGTCCTTCGCGTAAGATAGGAGCAGCTCTTTTTCATACCTCCGACAACTTCAATCTCACAGCCGGCATATTTAGCGATGGAAGCGTAGATAATGCTGGTCAGTTGAAGCAAGGCTGGAACCTTTCGGCGAAGGCTATTGTTCGTCCAATTATAAATGAGCGCACTGTGCTTCACTTTGGTGCTGCACCTATGTTTACTCATTCACCCAACAATCCTTCGTTCACTTTCAAAGTGCCTACGCCTATGATGACCGAAGGAAATGGCATCGGAAAAATAAGCTCTGGCGATAATTATAATTATGGACGTTACGAAGTAGAAGCACTTTTCATTACTGGCCGTTTCTATAGCGAATTCCATTATATGGGTGTGAATGCTAATACGCCTGGCGACGACAATTTCAAGATTAATGGCTTCTATGGTCAAGCTTCGTTCCTCGTTATTGGCGATCAAGCTAAGTATAACAAGAAAACCGGCCTCGCTGCAGCTCCTGCTCCTAAAAGCCTTGAAGTGCTTGCCCGTGTTAGCCGTTCGAATATCCAAGAGGATCTTCACATGACCGACATTACTATCGGTGCTAACTATTTCATAAATAAGAATTTGAACTTCAAACTGAATTTCATCCATTCTAAGTCGACAGTTGATATTGCTGGTGGAGTCGACCAGAAATACAATTGGCTTCAAGGACGTTTGCAGTTCTCTTTCTAACAGAAAGAATTGTACATAATACACAAAGAAAGCAGGGACTATATGTTCCTGCTTTTTTTGTATATAGGCGGCTAAATAATATCCAAAATGTAGATATATATACATAAATACCCCCAAAAGGACGTAGCTTTGCCGACGATAATAAACTACAACAGGTTATTTATAGGAAGAGATGAAAAAACTAATTTTTATCGTAGCACTGTTAGGTTTTATGAATAGTGTGCACGCGCAGTGGCGAATAGGCGCGACGGCAGGTTTCGACTGGAATCATTACAAGATTGACAATCACTACATGACAGATTGGCACTACGAAGGCAAAAAGGGTCTGACTCTTGGTGTCGCGAGCCAATATGGGTTCAACGATTGGCTTGCCTTGCGAGCTGAGGTTAATTATACCCAGAAGAATCATAGGCAATTTCGCACCGGACAATTGTCCGACACCGATTACGATACCAAAAACTCCTATTTGCAATTGCCAATAATGAGTTCGTTCAGTTTTGGCGGAGAAAAACTGCGTGGTTTCATGAATTTGGGCATCTATGGTGGCTATTGGCTGTCGAGTGCGATAAAGGGCAGTTTCTTTAGCCCATTAACATTTGAGAAGACCAATATTGACGAAAAAGTTGAATTTGTTAGCGATCGAGATCAGCGCTTCGACTTTGGCGCTGTGGGTGGTGTAGGCTTAGAGTATAAAATTGGCGAACATTGGGCGGCGCAGATTGAAACTCGATGCTACTATAGCACCATAAGCACGCAGAAAGACTATATGGCTATAAAAGATCCTAAATACAACACAACAATCGGCGTGCAAACGGCATTTTTCTACATATTCTAACTCATAAATAAATATGACCACAATGAAGAAATATATATATACCATATTTATAGCTACTACGGCGTCTATTTTCAGTGCTTGCCGCGATGAAGCCGACGATGTGGTTTCGTACGGACAAAACGACTATTTGAATTTTGCGGCTGCCGAAGAGAGCTACGAAGCACAGTTCAAGGCTCTTTGGACGGCGCTCAACTGCAACTACGCCATTTGGGACTACGAAGAGGCACACGGACTCGACTGGGATAAAGTGTACAAAAAGTACCTTCCCACAATGCGAGATTTCGATAGTCGCATTGAAAAAGGTAAAACAATCTCCGACGACGAATTTCAGCGTATATACGATGGCATTCTAAACCCTTTACACGATGGACATACATATATACAAGTGAAGAATTTGTCTACTGGTAGCTATTTGGATTTTTATCCTGCGAGCGAACGCAACTCTAATCGTGTAGACTATTATTATTCTGATGTGCCACGATTGAGCTATTATTTGTCAGCAAATGCTGGCGAAAACCAAATTTTGCTATACGATTCGGTATCGACGGGACCATCTGCCTTCACTACTAATGAGATTCGTAAAGCTCTTGAGCAAATCGATAGTAGAGTGAATGAACTTGAATCTAAGACTTCGCGTTCCGATTTGGATGAGTATTTTCTTGGAAAATACTTAGATGCACGCAAAGAGTTGAACGATTACGTAGAATGGGGTTCAACGAGTGTAGAAGGGTATAATTCGTTGATGGAGACATGTGAAAAGCTCGATATTGCTATGAACGAATACGATATAGATAGCGCTGACGAAATAGATTTGAAATTGGCTGTTTTCAGCGATGGTATAGTCTATTTCAGCTTGTCGGCTTTCGATCTTTATCCGTATATGACAGGCACCATAGGAGGCTCTTTTTGCTCCGATTCGTTGAGCGAGTGTGTGTTCAATTTAGTTGACAATTGGGTGTATTATGTGCAAGATCTACACCAAAATAGAATGCTAAAGGGCGTAATAATAGATGTACGCAATAATGGCGGTGGCTATAGCGATGATTATCAATATGTGCTTGGCTCGTTGCTTCCTGCAGGCGGTCATAAATATGGCTATCATCGAGTGAAAACTGGAATAGGACGTTACGACTATTCGCCGCTTACGCCCGATTGTATGACTACTCTCGATGTGGGGCAAAGTGCTATTAGTGAGCCTATTGTAGTTTTGGCTAATTGCAATTCGGTAAGTATGGCCGAACAGACTTGTCTTGGAGCCAAAGAACTTAGCAATGCTCGTGTGATAGGTATGCCGACTTGGGGCGCATATAGTCCTATTTACGACGATCCTTCGGTATATTCTTTTACATACGCCAGTGTATTTGGTGTAGAAAATGAGACGCCTTTCTATGCATACATACCATGTTCGGCATATTTCAATAGCGAAAAAGAGATTCGCGAAGGTGTAGGCGTTACGCCCGACATAAAAGTTGAATTGGATGAAGATTTGCTCTACGAAACCGGTCGCGACACGCAACTTGAACGCGCGCTAAAGTATATACGTACGGGTAATTGAAAATTGAAAATTCATTCTACACTACGCTATTCTATACAACACAAAAGCAACAGCTGCGAGTGCTATTGAAAGCGCCCGCAGCTGTCTTTTTATTTAGGTATAGATATTATTGCTAATATCTTGACAAGTTCTACTGCCAACCACGTACTTGATGCATCGCAGGATTGATGTCGAGGATGCTTTGTGGGATTGGCCAATATTCGTTCTTACCTGCTTTGAATTCAAGAGTGAGGCCCTTTATATCCTTGAATGGATGGCGAACTTCGTAAACAAGTTTGTGAGGTACAGCATTATTTATGATAGGATTACCATTTTCGTCTGTTTTTCTCTTCATCTTAGGTTTACCTGTCTTTTCATCTATTTTTACCTCACCTGTCTTTTCGTCAATATCTTCCACCCAAACGAATTCAGATTTTGACCAAAATTCATCGAATTGATATGGAATGTTGTCCAATACTTTGTCGTAGCACTCCTTAGCAATGCCCCAACGAACGATGTCGTGCCAACGGCAGCCTTCGAACCAAAGTTCGTATTCCTTCTCGTCTTGGATAACCTGAAGGTCAACAGATGTAGAAATTGTCTTTGAACCTGCGCGTTCTTGAATCAAGTTTACATATTTCAATGCTTCAGCGTTGTTACCTGTTGCAAGACAAGCTTCTGCATATATAAGGTAAGCCTCAGCAAGACGTGCAAGACAGAGGTTGGTCTGGTTACAGTTGTCGCCTACTGGTGCGCCTGGTGCGCAATCGTTGGGGTGCATCATCATCTTTACTTCCATAACGTCTGAACGAGAGAAAGATCCGTCTGAATTGTCTATACCACGTTTGAAATCGTATTCCTTTTCTGCACGCGTTTTGAGGCTGCCGCCAGCTTCCACGTCATCGGCCCAAGGGCAGAGTGTAGCATCATAGAAGAATTCGTCAGAAGTGAGGAAAGTTGCCTTACGACGGTAGCTATCGCCATCGTTATCGAGCATCTTATGGGCAAATATGTGGTTGATAGCGCCACCGCCCCAACCGCCAGTGGAGCATATTTGTGGGTTTTTGCCACCACCAATAATGTCATCACCACGCCAATTGAGTACGTTAGCTACCATCCAACGACCACGGCCGTTAGCGCCTCTCCAAGCTTCAGTACCACCTGCAGCAGCGGTATTGGTAGAGTAGTTAATCTCAAAAATCTTCTCTTCGCAGCCGTCACCTTCTACATGGAAGAGGTCGCGGAAACGATCGCCAGGTACAAGAGCATAGTTAGGAGACTCTACGAGATCTTTCATTATAGAAACAACCTTAGCATTGTCGCCAGCAAATAGTGCAGCTTTACCACCAACGAACTGAGCAAAGCCCTTTGTCGCACGCCAAGCCCCCTGCTTGTCGCCTTGTCCTTGACGCTCGTTGATGTCGGCTATTGCCTCTTCACATTCCTTTACACACCAATCGAGAATTTCCTTCTGCGATTCAGCATTTACGGGAACATCGTCGGTAATAAGATGGTCTACCAACGGTGGTTGGTAATAAACGAGAGCAGCCAACATGTGAGCCCATGCACGCATTACTCTTGCCTCGGCTACAGCCTCTTTCTTCTTTTTAGTGTCGGCTTTATCACCGCCAAAGTAGTTGACTATAAGGTTGGCAGAGTAAATCGATTTATAGAGACGGTTGTACAACTCTTTTATTGGTTCAAGACCTGCATCAAAGCGGAACTCATTCAATTCGC
The DNA here is from genome assembly GCA_015061285.1 of Bacteroidales bacterium. GTDB lineage: Bacteria > Bacteroidota > Bacteroidia > Bacteroidales > Marinilabiliaceae > W3P20-009. The sequence goes on from SUWW01000004.1 coordinate 9,841, forward strand.
GGAAACCAGCGTGGTCGTCACAGTTACCACCTGCTGCGAAAACGTCGTCAGCAGAGTAGTTGAGACCCATGATGTAGGCGCTCCAGATACCGTTGTTACCAGAGATTTGATCTGCGAAGGTGGCGTACATAGCCATCAATGCCGACTCGGCATCTTCATCGGTCTTATAGAATGTTTCGGTAGAACTTGTAGCTTTTTGTTCTACTTCCAACCAGTCCTCGCTGCAGGAAGCGACAAGCATACTGCCCGCGATTAGTGCTATAGGAACTAATATCTTTTTCATATAATAATCAAATTAATAGTTTTAGAAAGTAACACTTACACCAAGAACAAACTTTCTCATGTTAGGATATGCAGCATCGTCGATACCCGGAGCATTGTACTTAGAGGTAACAGTTTCAGGGTCGAGACCAGGATACTTTGTGAATGTAAAGAAGTCATCGAGTGAAAGATATGCACGTACATTCTGCATGAAGGCTTTCTTTACGATGTTAGTTGGCAAAGTGTAGCCAAGTTGAATTTGTTTGATCTTGAAGTATGAGCCATCGTAAACAGCAGCGTCAGAAGTCCAAAATGTTGAGCTACCTGCTACTTTCTCCAATGGAGGCATCTTGCCAGATTTGAAGTCGTCATATACACCCTTTGCAATGTTGTGGTAACCTGAGTGATACATGCCATAGTAAATATCGTTACCAGCGGCGCCAGTACCAAAGATAGAGAGGTCGATGCCTTTATACTCAGCTGTAAGAGTGATACCATAGGTTACGTCGGGAATACCATTACCTATGTTGGTCATATCCTCTGCTTGAGGATCCCAAGTCTCTTTGCCATCCTTGCCCATATACAATGGAACATCGTCGCCTTTATCGTTTTTACCCATGCCTAAATATTTGTAACCACGCATATACCAAAGAGGTTCGCCCTCTTCAAAATAGCATGTCATCTTACATTCGTTGGCACCTGAGATATTACCACCTGCAATACGTTGGATAGACGGGTCGAGGTAAGTTACTTTGTTCTTGAGAGTTGCCAAGTTGCCAGTTACGCTATATCTAACATCGCCGATGTTATCCTTCCAAGAGATTTCCAACTCAAAACCTTTGTTCTCAACTTCGCCAGCATTGATAGTCATCTTGCTAACACCTGATTCGGGCATAGGAGTGATAGGAACAAGAAGGTCTTTGGTGGTCTTCTTGTACCAGTCGAGACCGAGAGAGAGTCGATCGCTCAAGAAGCGCATATCGAAACCGAAGTCGATTTGCTCAGAGGTTTCCCAAGTGAGGTTTGGATTAGCTACTTTGTCTTCGGGCATTGAACCATAGTAAACCTTGCTGGTTTCGTCCATATTATAGAATACGCCGTTGGTGTTGATGCCTGCGCTATAAGGATAGTCCGAGAGAACGTTTACGTTACCGTTTTGACCCCAAGAGAAGCGAACCTTGCCGAACGACATGATGCTTTCGTTAACGTTTTCCTTGAAGAACGATTCGTTAGAGAATGTCCAGCCTAAAGATGCTGAGAAGAACTTACCCCAACGGTTGTCGGCAGAGAGCTTTGATGAGTCGAATGCATCTGCACGGAAGTTGGTTTGTACGCTATAGCGATTGTCGAAACTATAGACGAGACGACCGAAGTAAGAGATAGCGCGAGTTGTGTTAGGCACGCCACCTACAAGTTTTGTGGTAGACTCTGCAGCGTTAACACTGTTGAGGAAGATAAAGTTAGATGTGTAACCCTTGAGAGGGTCAGGACCAGAAGCGTTAGCGTTCACACCATTGCTATTAGATATGCGGAACGACATACCTGCCATTGCATTTACATCGTGCTTTTCAGCAAATGTCTGGTTGAAGTTGAGGAAGTTTTCCCACTGATACCAGAGCGAGTTGTTGCTTTCGCCAGTGATTTTGTAGTTTTCACTCTTGGTCTGTCCGTTGAGGTAGTATGGGAATTCATAATCGCTTACATTGTTGTAAGAGATACGATAACCAAGGCGAGATGTAAATACAAGTTGCTTGATAGGGTTGATATTTACAAAGGCAGTCCCTTGTACGTTTACTCCATCATCTTTGCGTTGTGCGCGATCTCTCTGAGAGAATGGGTTACCACCAGAAAGACGAGTGTTGAAGTATGATGTTGCATAGTAGCCATTGTCATCACCGAAGAGAGTATATTTAGCTGCTGCGGTACCTGCTTCTAATGCATCATACACAACCTTGAATTCATCGAGGTATTGTTTTGAGTCCGTCCAATAAACTGGTGTTAATGGATCGATGAGGAGAAGCATTTCGAGAGCAGTACCATAACCATTTTCAGATATGCCTTTTGTTCTCCATTTTTCGATAGAGGTATTGGTACCTATCTGGAGCCAATCCTTAATCTTGTAGTCGGCGTTGATTTGAGCTGTAAGACGTTCGTATACATCTTTACCACCCTTCACGATACCATTTTGGTCAACGTAGCTGATACTTGCGAAATATGAGCCACGGTCGTTGCCACCTTGGAATGTAAGAGTATGCTGCTTAGCCCAAGTGTTTTCGAAGAACTCATCCAGCCAATCGGTATCCGTATTAGGATCCCAGCCATACTTGCTCTCTGCATCTGACATATCAGACGACACTTTGTCTGCACCAAGTTTCATCGACATCCAATCTTTGAACTCTGATGCGTTGAGCACTTTAGGAACATTGCCAAGAGATTGGAGTGTGAACTTGCCATCGTAAGTAATAGTGCCTTTCCCTTTTTGACCGGACTTGGTAGTAATAAGTACAACACCATTACCTGCTTCAGCACCATAGATAGCAGCCGAAGCAGCGTCCTTCAATACTTCCATAGATTCAATCATAGATGGATCGAGGTATTGGATGCTACTTACTTGTAAACCATCTACAATCAAGAGTGGCCCGATTTTGTCGGAGTTCGATGCATAACCACGTACGCGGATAGATGCACCTTGACCAGGTTTACCAGAACTATTCAAAACTTGTACACCTGCAGCCTTACCTTGAATTGCGGCAGCAGCATCCGTTGTAGACCTATTCTTAAGGTCTTTTGCTCCTACTGATGCTACAGCACCAGTGAGGTCGCTCTTGCGTTGCGTACCATAACCAACGACTACAACGTCCTCAAGTTGTTTTGAATCTTCTACAAGATTAATTTTTACAGGGTCATTGCCTTCAACTTTTACAGTTTGGGTAATGTAACCCATGTAAGATACTGTAAGCAATGCGTCTCTTGCGATGGAAATGCTAAAATTTCCGTCCGCATCAGTGACTGTGCCATTCGTGGTTCCCTTTTCAATAATGGATACACCAATCAGAGGCTCACCATCTGAATCTGAGAGCACTTGACCCTTGACATTTTGCGTTTGTCCAAATGCCATCGATGTGGCAAAAAGACAGAGCGTCAACAAAAGCATGAGTTTTGTCTTCATAAATTTTAGATTTGTAATAATTAATAAAGGTTGTTTCTCGGAAAACAATTTGTAGGTGTTTTCTGCTCGCAAAGTAGTTAAACAAAAATTAATACTTATTACTGTGTTGTTGCATATTTTTTCATTTTTGTTACATCATATTGGGGAAGTGTTGCCGATTTGAAACTACTCTTGTGTTTGTGTTTTGTTGCTCGTTAAGTGCCTAATAAATATGTATTTGCATTAGTGCTGTTGGCGGTTTTACATGCGTTGTAAGCATTTTTTTTTGTTTTTATGTATCGTGTAACATATAGCAAAGTGGGTTGTTAAATGTTAAATATATCTAATTATGGGCAATGGTTTTAGTGCTATTTAGAAGCCGAATTTTTTCTCCATTGTTTAGGCGACATACCCAAAAAATGAGAGAAGAGTCGCGAGAAGTAATAAGCATCTTCGAAGCCAATTTTGAATGAAATTTGGTTGATTTTCATGTCGGTGGAAGCAAGTAGTTCTTTAGCAAGCTCTATTTTCAAGCGATTGTAGTGTGCAATGGGGCTTTCGCCCACTTGTGAGAGAAAAAGATGCGAAAAGTGTGAATCAGAGAGACCTACGTATGTAGCAATGTCGTGTAGAGAAAGCCTTTTTTCGATGTTTTCGCTCATATAATGCTTGGCGGCGGCAATAATGTTGTTGCCGTTTGTCTCGTTATCGCGTGCTTGCCGAAATTGGTTGACGTAGCGCAAAGTGCCAAGGTAATAATGAAATAGGCACGATGCGTAGTGTAGTTGCTGAGCGCTGTTGCCTTGATGTAGGGTTTGAAAAATCTCTTCGAATATGTGAGTGCGTGTGCTGATGCGCGAATCTATCTCGGGCCGAATATCTTGTGGCATCTGCATTTTGTCGGCGTAGTATGGCGCGAGTGATCCACCAAAGTGAATCCAGTAGATTGTCCATGGGTGGTTGGCATCTGCTGCGTATGTGTGAGGACGATTGGCTGGTAGTATAAAATATTGATTCTCATGCACATGATACTCTTTGCCATCTATCCAATATATTCCAGCTCCTTCCACGCAATAGATGAAAACATATTGCGGAATTCCTTGGCGGCGTTCTACGTAATGTCCATCGGCAATAGGATAGTAGCCAATGTCGGTAATATGCAGAGCCGAAAGAAGTGCATCGGCTGAATAGCTATCTATTATGTATGGCGCTAATACAATGTCGCGCGAACCAGAAAAACCTTGTTTTATACGTACCATATTAATTACGAATTCCAAATTCCGACTTACGATATTGAGAACGCAGATTCTACAAGTCGTATTGTCATTCTGAGCGTAGCGAAGAATCCCATAAACACGGAGATCCTTCGCTACACTTAGGATGATACAAAACACAAAGAAAAGCAAGATAATCCATCTTTTTGTACGTTTTTTCCATTTTCGATGTAGTAAAAATGCGCTGCCTTTGCGTTGCAAAAAGCTTATATATACCATAATGAAAGAATCATTTCTCTACTTCATTTGCTGCGTCAGTGCTATGGGTGGATTGCTCTTTGGCTACGACTGGGTAGTCATTGGCGGAGCAAAGCCATTCTACGAGATCTACTTCGACATTCAAGCAAGTCCAATGTTGCAAGGTTTAGCCATGAGCATAGCGCTCGTTGGTTGTCTGATTGGTGCGATGGTGGCTGGTGCATTGGCCGATCGCTTCGGACGTAAACCGCTTCTCATCATAGCTGCGACGTTGTTTCTTACCTCTGCTGTAGGTACTGGATTATTTAGCGACTTCGTGTGGTTCAATGTGGCGCGTTTGTGGGGTGGCATTGGTATTGGTGTGGCATCGGCGCTTTCGCCTATGTATATAGCAGAAGTGTCGCCTAAAGAAATTCGTGGTAAACTGGTGTCTATTAACCAAATGGCTATAGTGTTGGGCATACTCGGCGCACAGATTTGCAACTATCTTTTGGCCGAAGAATCGGTGCAAGTACATATAGATAGTTGGAACGCGCAGATGGGGTGGCGCTGGATGTTTTGGGCCGAAGCGGTGCCAGCAGGAATATTCCTCGCTTTGGCATTCTTTATACCCGAATCGCCTGTTTATCTGCGACTAAAGAGCGAAAACATATCAGAGCATAGCGATGAGGTTGGCTTGAAAGAGCTATTCGGCAATGTGCGTTATCGTGGCATACTTATTTTAGGTATAGTGATAGCCGTATTCCAGCAGTGGTGCGGCACAAACGTCATTTTCAACTATGCCGAAGAGATTTTCAAAGGAGCTGGCTACGATGTGAATGGCATGTTCATAAATATTGTAGTTACGGGCATAGCCAATGTGATTTTTACCATCGTGGCTATGGCTACAGTCGAGCGCCTTGGCCGTCGCACTCTGATGCTCATTGGTTCGCTTGGGTTGGGTGTAATATACTTAATATTAGGTACTTGCTATTTCGCCGAATGCACGGGCATAGGTATGGTATGCCTCGTGGTGGCAGCCATCTCGTGCTACGCCATGACGCTCGGACCTATCACCTGGGTTCTATTGGCCGAAATATTCCCTAATCGGGTGCGAGGCATAGCTATGGCAACTTGCACTTTCGCATTGTGGGTTGGCTCTTGCACACTGACGTTCTGTTTTCCGCCAATGAATGCGGCTCTCGGTACTTATGGCTCGTTTTGGATTTATAGCGCCATCTGTTTTGCAGGCTTCACATTCTTCTGGAAACGTTGTCCGGAGACAAAAGGCACAGCGCTGAGTGAATAATTACGTAGCTATCACATCGCACAGATGACACAGATAAAACAGATTTTATATCACCAAATTGAACGAATGTCATACATATACATTTCGTTTATTTCGTTCAATTCGGTGATGTTCCCATATACAAATGATCTGCTGGAATCTGTTCAATATGCGTCATCTGTGTGCTTATTTATGCATAAACTAACAATATATACAACATAATTATGGTCAAAGCATGGCACGAAGATGTGGTCATTCCTACCTACGAGGTGGGCAAGCCTGAAAAGAATCCCATCTTCCTCGAAAAACGCGTATATCAAGGCTCGTCGGGTGTGGTATATCCATACCCAGTCATTGAGAGCATCTCTGACGAGAAGACCGATGTTACATATCACGCCATTTATCTCGAAAATGAATACATAAAAGTGATGATTCTGCCCGAACTTGGCGGCCGCGTGCAGATGGCCTACGACAAGATTCGCAAGCGTCATTTCATATACTACAACCAAGTTATCAAGCCAGCACTTGTGGGATTGGCTGGTCCGTGGATTTCGGGCGGTATCGAGTTTAATTGGCCTCAGCACCATCGCCCGAGCACATATTCGCCCGTAGATAGCACCATAGAAGAGAATGCCGATGGCAGCGTTACGGTGTGGGTGAACGAGCGCGAAAAGATGTTCCACCAGCAAGGTCAGGCAGGCTTCACGTTGCGCCCAGGTCATGCCTATCTGGAGATTCAAGGTCGACTCTACAACCCCACCGAGATGCCTCAGACATTCCTATGGTGGGCTAATCCCGCCGTGGAGGTCAACGATGAATATCAGAGTGTCTTCCCGCCCGACGTGAACGCGGTTTTCGACCACGGCAAACGCGCCGTATCATCGTTTCCAATAGCTACTGGCACATACTACAAGATGGACTATAGTGCTGGCGTGGATATTTCTAACTATCGCAACATTTTTGTGCCTACGTCATACATGATAGCCAAATCGAAATACAACTTCGAAGGTGGCTACGAGAACGACACTAAGGCTGGTATGCTGCATGTGGCCGACCACCATTTCTCACCAGGCAAAAAACAATGGACTTGGGGTAATGGCGATTTCGGTCGTGCATGGGATCGCAACCTTACCGACCCTGTAGAAGATGGCGATTTGCCTGCTGGCGTGCCTGCGTTGGATAGCGAAAAGAAGATGAACCCGCACCGCCCATACATAGAACTTATGGCCGGCGTTTACACCGAAAATCAACCCGACTTTACTTGGCTAATGCCTTACGAGGAGAAGCGTTTCGTGCAGTATTTCCTGCCTTACCGCGAACTTGGATTGGTCAAGAATGCCAATAAGGATTTGTTGCTCAATATTGAACCTGCCGACAATGCACAAGCTGTGCTCAAGGTGTTTGCCACATCGCGCCAAGAGATTCGCATTGAGGTGAATGATAACAACGGAATTGTGGCGTTCAATGAGAGTGTAACTATCTCTCCAGAAGAGGTTTACATACATACGCTCTCGAATATTGATGCAACAAAGGCGAGCGTACATATTTATAAAAATGGTCGCGCTGTGCTTGAATACGTACCCGAAACCGATGATATCAAAACAATACCAGACGCTGCCGAAGCTGCATTGTCGCCGCAAGAGACCAAGACCAACGAACAGCTTTATCTCACTGGCTTACATCTCGAACAATATCGTCATGCTACGTGGTGCGCGCTCGATTACTACGAGGAGGCTCTGCGCCGCGACCCGATGGATGTTCGCTGCAACAATGCCATCGGTCTATGGTACATACGCCGTGGACGATTCGACAAAGCCGAGCCATACCTACGCACTGCTGTGAAAGTGCTGCAAAAACGCAATCTCAACCCCTACGATGGCGAACCTATATACAACCTCGGTCTGTGCCTGAAATACCGCAGCGGTTGGAATCTCGGCACTCAGCTCGACGAGGCTTACGACTATTTATATAAAAGTACATGGAACCGCGCTTGGCAAGATACTGGCTACATGGCGTGCGCCCAGATCTCGTGCATGCGTGGCGACTTCGATGAGGCTCTGCGCAACGTTGACCAAGCTCTCATTGCAGGTTGGCACAACCATAAGGCACGCGCGCTAAAGGTTGCCATAATGCAGCGCTTGAACATGTCGTTCGATGCATTTGCAGCCGAATCATTGGCCATAAATCCGTTTAATTATGGAATTATGTGGGCGCAAGGTCGCACAGATGAGATGACAAAGTTGATGCGCAACGAAGCCAACAACTACGATGAAACGGCTCTCGACTTCTGTGCTGCCGGCCTTTGGAACGACGCAATTGGTATTTGGCAATTGGCTATAAACAATGATGCTACTACGCCTCTCACTCGCTATTACCTCGCATGGGCAATGGCGCATAGCGATGCATACGCCAACGAGGTTACAAATATGCTCAATGATGCTGCCAAAATATCACCTGATTATTGCTTCCCAAATCGTCTGGAGGCTATCCTTGCTCTTCAGTTTGCCATAGATAATAATGCTAATGATGCCCACCCGCATTACTTCCTTGGCAATCTCTATTACGACAAACGCCAATACGATGTAGCGCAGACGCAGTGGGAGATAGCGCGCAACCTCGAACCTACCTTTCCAACCGTCTGGCGCAACCTGGCGCTCGTCTATGCCAATAAGCGAGATGACCTCGGCCGCGCCCTCGAATGTATGGAACGCGCTTACTCACTCGACACCACAGATAGCCGCGTGCTGATGGAACTCGACCAGCTGTACAAGCGTATGCAACGCCCGCACGACTTCCGCCTACAAAAGTTACAAGCCCACCCCGAGTGCATTGCTCAGCGCGACGACTTGGTGCTCGAAGAGGTTACGCTGCTCAACCAACTTGGTCGCCACGAAGAGGCGAAGACCAAGATTGATGCTCACACATTCCATCCGTGGGAAGGCGGCGAAGGTAAGGTCTCGGGGCAATATCAGATTTGTCGTCTGGAGATTGCCAAACGTATCATTAGCAATGAAAAAGCTACCACCGCAGAACTTGAAAATGCCATCGCGTTGCTGAGAGAGTGTCTCTCATTCCCCGCGCAACTCGGCGAAGGCAAACTCTACGGCGCGCAGGACAACGATTTCTACTATTTCTTGGGCTTGGCATATCGCCGTCTAACTGCCTCGACAAACGATATGGATAAGTATGAGACGTTGGCCAACGACAGTTTCCGCCTCGGCACCAATGGTCCGACGGAGCCCGCCGCAGCCATGTACTACAACGATGCTAAGCCCGACAAGATTTTCTACGCCGGACTCTGCTACCGCGCTCTTGGCGACGAGAAATCGGCCTTGCGTCTATTCCACAAACTTGTGAACTACGGCGAGCAGCACATCTACGACCATATCACGATGGACTATTTTGCAGTCTCACTGCCCGACCTACTCGTGTGGGACGACAGCCTCGACCGCAAGAATCAAATTCATTGCAACTACATGCTTGCGCTTGGTCATTATGGCCTTGGCAGCCTAACAAAGAGTCAGCATTACAGCCACGAAGTCGAAGCGTTGGACATCAACCACGCCGGCCTCGCTGCGCTGAAATCGCTGAAATAGACACACTTTCTTTTTCATCAACGGAGGTAAGTACGTATGTATTTATCTCCGTTGGTATTTATATACTCCGAAAAACAAAAAGTACAATTTCTACAAACGAAAAGTACAATTTTGGGGCGTGATGAATAGTTGACCAAAAGGACCGAAAACGGCAAAACGAAAAGTACATTTTCGGAGACACAAAGCGAGGGCGCACAGACATTCCTTTTTTGTCTATGCGCCCTCGTAGTGTTGGCGATTTTGGTCCGTTGGGATTATTCCTCGAATGCCGCGCTGAAGTCCTCTATAGTGCCAATGTTGTGAGCATCATTGGACTCGTTGTGGGCGGCTATCATCGCTTCGACCTCTTCGCGCGTCACGCCCGTGCATCGCGCGAGAATCTCTTCAAGGTTCTCGATTGACGATGCTGGAATGGTGTCGTCTTTATGTATATAACTATCGAAGATGGCGGCAAAGTGATTCTCGGTAGGCTTACAGCCGTTTTTGAACCATTTCTTCAGTTGCTCGCGGGTGTATGTATTGTCGGTTGCCATAATTGTCAGTGCGTTATGTTGTTATCGGCAATGTCGGCCGACGCGGTTTTTGTAATGTCGGTAGCAGTCCAGTTGGCAGCGGCTGTCTTTAGTGCTGCGCCGCCATCTTGAGGTGCTACAACCCAGTTTTTGAATGCCGCTCGAAGCGTGTTCAAATCATCTTCGATGGCGTTAATCTTTTGCACAAGTGCATCAATATTTATGAGAGCTCCGTTGTCGCCGCCGTTCATAACTACCTTGCCACGACTTGCAGCAATGACGAAGCCCGTAGTAGCGCTGTCGAGCAGCACAAGGACCGTGGCACCGACTTCGGGGCGGTAGCTGATGGCCGCCGTATCGCCTACGCTAAGGTCGATGCCAAGAAGCGGTGCAGCAGTCTCGTCGAGTGGCTGTATGTCGGCTGTCGTGCCATCGGTGGCGGTGACGGTGCCAACAACCACGGGCATCGGCTGATTGCCTACTATTGCATTTATGGCTTCGCGAATATCCACTTCTATAATTACGAATTATGAATTAAGAATTACGAGGTTAGGCGTTCAGAATTTACAATTTACTACCTATGGTTAGCGTCTGACGAAAGCCGCTACTGCCCCATGCAATATCGTTTTTTTCTATTTGCCACGTGCCTGATTCTTCGCCATCGAGGGTGAGACGGACGGCATCGAGTTTATCTATCATCTCACCGCCGAAGACCGTCAGACTGCCACTCAGGCCGTCTTGCTTGAGTTTGGCAAGTTGCTCGTTGGCATACGTACGCATCTCGCTCTCGGTCATATTTATGACGTTGAAGGTGCGCAACTCGCCATCTTTATAGCCAACCTCAACAGGCTTGATACTCTTGTTTTGGCGTTTACCCTTTTGTACGGTGCTGTTGTTCTTCACGCGCACAAGGAAACGCACCTCATCTGCTGGCTCGTATTTCAAATTTGCACGCGAAACTACGTTCCGGTGGTCGTCGAAATCGAATGTGCGAGCGTCCGATGGGCTCATGGCAAGACCGGCATAAAGTTTCGGTTCTGAGCCTGCACCTATGCGCATCATTGTTCGTATGCCTTGCTTCTTCAGCGCGTCGAGGAGTTCGCTCACTGTGTTGCACTCCACGCGATATGCACCAATGCTCTGCGTACCTTTTATTTCGGCATTGAGACCTTGGTCGGCAAGCAACTGGTTGAGTGTGGTCGATGTGTAGGCCTTTTTCTTGGCTTCGCGCGTCTGAAACGCACACATGGGGTCTTGCGCTTCAATCTGCATTGGCGTATTAGGCAGCACGCGGCGTACGTAGCCTACAAACGCAAGGTGGTTGCGGCCATCGTAGCCAAGCGAAATACGTATGGTGTCGCCACGGCGTATGGGATTCCTCTCAACATTGCGCCATCGAATGCGGCGTGGCAACGTCACGGTGGCGGTGTCGCAGAGCGTATCGGAGTGTTTTTGTATATTTACGCTCTCGGCATGGTCGAACCTTATGACGCCTTCTGTCGTAGAAATCTCTATATCGCACGTTAATCGGTACATGTTATGAAACGCATTCTATTTATACTTATAGTCATTAGTGCACTTTGCTGCTCGATGAGGTCGGACGACTGCATATCCAAAGACGGATATTTTCGTGGGAAAAGGCTGTGCGGAAGGGTGAAGATTGTAGACAGTTTGGCCGACTTCAAAGTAAAAGTGGTTGGTAGTCTTGCCGACCTCCATGTGCGCGTCGTAGATGGCATTGCCAATGACCCTGGTGAATGGCGGTTTGTGGAGAGCGGACAAGATTTTTCGGTATGTTTTGTCGAGAGTGGCGAAGACTTTACAATTCGATATGTGGAGAGCTTGCCTGGTGTCAATCGTCCATGCCGTTAAATGGTTTGCACGACCTCTACTTCGTAGTCGTCATCACTCTTTAGTGTCATCACCACCTCCTGAGTATTTCCATACGTAGCTTGATCAATTTCCATTTTTTCCACCACTACACGGTCTATGTCGAAGATGCGCAAGAATGCACTATCGATGTAGACTGCGCTGTTTTCACGGGCGAGTTCCGAGAGTTGTCGCATGGCATCGGCTGGGTACTCGTCCTCGGTATTTATGAGCGAAAACGTAACCTCAATTTCGTAGTCCTGAGCCGAAATCATTTCCTTGACAGTCCCGTCGCGTCCAGCGATAGCTGTGGATACGATATTCTTTGCCATCGTCACTTTGCACACGGCGCTTGTTATAAGCACATCGTCGGCCGTCTCGGTGAGGCCAAGCGAGAGGTCGGTGTTGTAATACCTACCTAAGTAGCTATCGCGTGGCACAACGCCAACAGAACCATCGGCAGCGGTTTGAACGTCGCGCGCTTGACTATCGGTTTGCAGCGTATGCGTCTGCACAAGCCGCCCTTTGAAGTGGCTCGCTGCGCCCGTTGTCACCAAGCGAAGGCTCTGTCGCGTCTGTGGCAAATGCGGCAGGTTGGTTTGAATGTAGGCTTCCACCCTATAACTAATAATTAAGAGGTAAGAAGTAAAAGAGCCGTGCGGCAGCTATATACACTACGCTATACGCTTTACTCTTTTACTTTTTACTTTTCCATTTTTACTTATTATAGTTTTCCCCACTCTATGCGCGAGCAGACGAGCGGAATGTCCACCTCTTTGCTTGTGTCGCCTTCGCTCCAGTCTATCTCCACTTCGGAGAACTGGCAGTCGTGTATCACGTCGTGGACTATTTTGCCGCTTTCGTCTGGTATGTAGCTTACTTGTATGTCGAACACGCCAAGGTCTTGCAAACGTCCCGTGGTAGATGAACTGGCAAGCGAGCGCACTTCGTCGAGAAGCAGTTTGAGCGAAGCCTCACACGTGATGCGTCCTTTGCCGCGACCAACGGGATAGCGACCAGCGCCGTAAATATTGACAACATCTTGCTTGTCGGAGTATTTCACCCCGCGTATGCCCGTCATTGGAGCACCACCTACGAGCACCGTAATATCGGCCCACTCATATAAGTTGCCGTTGATTAGTGGAATTATGTTCATGGTAATTAAGAATTAACAATTAAGAAGTAGAAATTATAAGAGCATGGCTTACGGCGGACGCGGCACGCCACGGCTCTCTTACTTTTTACTTTTTCATTTTTACTCAATCTTCCGTTGCTTTCACGAAGCCGATATTCACTACTGCTTTGCGCATGATGCCCACTGGCACGGCATGAATGGTGAACTCCACCGTGCTGGTGCCAAGAACGTCTTGTGCGGGATCTATCTGAACTTCCCAGCCACTCACCTCGCCAGCCTTCTCCATATCTTCCACAGCCTTTTGAGCTACCGTCTTGAGGTGCTGCAGTGTGTCGGCGCGGAGAGTGCCGTCGTTGTTGTAATAGATGGGGCGACCGAGTTCTGGCAATAAGTATGTACGCGTGCCGCGCACTGCCTTATCCATGGTGCGTTGTAGCTCAATGGTGCAGTAGTCGCTCTGTGCGCTGTCCATATTATGGCTATCGCTGAAGTATACGCCCGACAGTCCTGGATAGGTACGTAGGTATATATAACGAGCTTCGTCGAGAGATTCGAGGATAACCTTGTAGACATCGGCGTAGGCTTGACCATCGGAGAAGTAGGGTTTGGTGAGCCCCGTTTCGCAGCGCTCCACCCATGCTATGCTTTCGTTGACGGCACGAGCCGAGAGGATGCCGATGAGTGTACCAATAGCAGGTGCAGAGACTTCGGAATCTCGACTGATGAGTACAGAGACGTTAGGCGCACTACCGGCGATGTCGGTGGGCAGAGCGTCGATGTCGGTAACCTTAGGTGCGATGACGATGGAGAGTGGCATCCACGCCTCGTCGAGGGCAGAGGCTTGAGCCTGAAGTGCAGTAATGGTGGCACGGGTTATCTCGACAGTGGTGTCGAGTATACCTATCTGACGGAGGTTGCCAGAGGCAGCACGTTGAAAGTCGCCCACGGCATGCATGTCGGCAGTGCGGACGGCAAAGCCAACCCAGAGCGATAGTCCAGGGTTGAGGCGTAGGGCTTCATGGACGTGGTAGCCATAGGTATCGGAGGCGGCAAGGCCGAGCGCTTCGGCTGTCTTGGTAGACGAGCATGGCTGAAATGGGTTGGATTCGAATTCGTCGGGTATGTCGGACGCTTCGCTGACGAGGAAGAGCAAACCACTTATGTGGTCCTGCCCTGCAAGGCTCTTGGCAATGTTGCCGTTTTCGCGGTTGATTACGAGTGTTTGCATTTCTATAGTTATGAGTTAAGAATTAAGAGTTACGAGACGTAGCGTACGGAGAAGGCGTTCAGACGGATTTCAAATCCGCTATTCCCTCGTCGGGGATTACAAATTCCCTACAACAGAACTAATACTCAGGAATGTACTCTTCAAATATGTAGTATGCATTATTGCTGGCGGTGTCTTTGTACATATATGGTACTGTGCATCTGATAGTCTTCTGACCACCTGAGCAATCGAGGCGAATGAAGGACGCCTTCTCAAAAGGTCTACCTGATACCTGGTTTGCGTTATACCCAAAACGGTTATAGACGCCGTCTTCGGTTTCTACTCGCGATGCCCAAGTTGTTCGCACGCTTGAAACCGAAGGGAAGTAAATATCAACGTTATAGATGTTGTACATACTACTATAAGATGACGTCATTGAAATAGGTATGTATACATAAACCATATCCGTAGAGTTCATCTCTCGCGCCTGTGCCTTGAGATATGTTACCCCTTCACTTTCCGGTTCCGCCTCTTCCAGCGCCGTCGCACGTCCTTCCAAACCATCGAGGAGGTCGGAAAGGTGCTTTAGCTTGGTGCCTAAGTAGTAGCCTATATCATACGTAGTGCTCATTGGCTATTTTTCGCCTTCGAGGGCTGCTATGCGTGCATTCAGAGCCTCTATACGAGTGTTGAATTCGGCTATCACCGTAGCCAAGTATTGCGCCATCTGTTCAAGTGTATTCATAGGTATTAGGCTTAGCTGTTGCTATTACTGTTACTACCGTATGCCGTCTCGAATGCAGAAACGAACTCTGCGTATGTGCCCAAACCATCGAGCTTCGTTTTATCCTCGGCGGACATGAAGCCAGCGGTCGATTGCGTAGCGTTGCTGTGGGTGTGGTTGCCCGTAGCTGCCTGAAGTGCAGCAATAAGGTCGCCGTTGTCCTCTATGGCATCGGCAAGTTCCTTCAAGGTGTCCATTGCCGCTGGTGCACCATCGATAAGATCGGATATGGCTTGGTTGATGGCGGCGTATACCACGCCTTGGCCTGTGCCATTCGTCTCGGTGCCCATGCCGTTGGACGCAGAGCTATTGGTAGCATCTTGAATGCAAGTCTTGATGATAGCCTTGAGGTCGGCGTTGGAAATGGTAATCAGCCCATCTGCATAGTCTTTGATGCCTTGAAGCCTCCCGGCAATGTAGGTGCCGAGTTGTGTCATTAATGTGCTCATTTCTATAGTTACGAGTTATGAGTTAAGAGTTACGAGTTGAAAGTTCAGAGTTGAAAGTTCAGAGTTTAGAGTAATTGTCAATTTTCAATTCTCAATTGTCAATTGTTTGTCGAGACATCCAGCATCTCGTTGCGCACAGGGCAGTCGCCAGCATGCGGGCATTCCTGAGCCTTCTGAATCACCTTAGTCAGCTGGCGCACTGTGGTTCGAAGACCGTTTATCTCGCGTTTGAGCGGCTTTACGATATACTCTTCGTTGGTGCGCAAGATGCTGTCGGCATTTGTGGCTTTTATCTCTTGTAGTTCCTCTTCGGCTTTGCGCTTGGTTGTGCGCAATGTGAACAGTGAAGCTATCAGCCCCGACGAGAGCACCGCTTCACCAATGGTCCGTATTATATCGATTGTGTCCACTTCTTTAGTTACGAGTTATGAGTTACGAATTACGAGCGTCTATAATTACGAGTTATGCATTGTGCATTGTCAATTATCAACTATCAATTGTCCGCAAATGCTACCACGCCTTCGTTGTCGACGTTGATGCGAGAGCCACCAGCGCGCACGAGAGCCGAAACAACTTCGCCATAGTATAGCGGGTTGCGTTCGTCCACAAAGAGTTCGTCTCCACCAATGGCGTGGCTTACGCAGTCTTGTTGCCAAGCCATAGCATACACATTCGGATAAGTCTCCGAGATGGTTTGGCGTATGTATACGTCGAAGCCAAAGAGATTAGTAGCAGCACCAGGCACACTTGGCGGTGGCAGCACCACGCTTATTGGCTTACTGGTGATGGTGTCGAGTATCTCTATCCATCGACTTGGCTTCACGAGCAAGCAACGTCCAGTGCGCGGTAGGCGCTTTTGACTGAAGTAGGTGTCGGTAGCCACAAGAAGGTTGTCGGCCATGCTGGCACCTGTAATCACGTTTGTTTGGCAACCGCCAAGCCAACGCGACACTATCTCTTCGGTGATGGCATCCTCGAGTCTGTCGCGCATCTGCGATATAGTAGCAGCACGCGCGTTGGCGTTTTGCTCTATGCGGTCGCGGAAGGGAATAAGTATAGGCGATGTGGAAAACTCGCTGACAGGATAATGCACATCGATGTCGTCGCGACTGCCTGGCGTGGCAGGGAACGTGGCGCGGTCTTTAGCCACCTGCACCTCGCCCATAGCGCAGGGCACATGCACCTGACGCCCATCGATAAACGCCGAATGGTCGAGCGAACGACGTATGAAGCTATTATTGTTGCGTAGCGGAGCAATTATCTCACTAAGCCATAGTTCTTTGTTTAGTGCCACTTTGTTTAGTTACGAGTTTAGTGTTGAAAGTTTAGAGTTGAGAGTTGAAAGTTTAGAGTTTAGAGTATTTTTCAATTCTCAATTCTCAATTGTCAATTGTCAATTCCCCTTCGCCCATTTATCAATCGTTGAGTATAGGCGGAAATTGCTTTCGCCCACTGTCGATAGCATGTCGCCTACGAAGGTTAGAAGTAAGCCGCCCACCCCTAAGGTTGCGGCGGCTATGAAGCGAACGACACCTCTCATTGTTTCTCGGTGTCGGTCTGTTCGGTCTTCTTGGTGTCGTCGGTGTAGAATTTTTGCATTCCTTCACCTACAGCACCAATCCAAGAACCGATGTTGGCTACCACGAAACCAATGAGGTCGCGCAGTATGAGTCTTAGAACGAATTTCATTACAGACATCTTTATAATTATGAATTAAGAGTTACGAGTTGAAAGTTCAGAGTTGAAAGTTCAGAGTTGAAAGTTCAGAGTTGAAAGTTCAGAGTTGAGTGTAGTTAGATATAGTATCGACACTACTCTTTACACTCTACTCACTACTCTTTACTCCATTGTCAATTCTTTCACGTCGAAGCACGGGCAAGCTTTGTTGGCAAACTCGCTATGTCCATGCACAGTGGCTCGAGGGAACTGAGTATGCAGTTCGCGCAAGAGGTTGCGCATAGCCACCTTTTGTGCCTCGGTGCGAGTGTCTTTAGGCGTCTTTCCATTAGAGGCCAAGCCGCCGACGTAGGCCACACCTATTGAATTGGCGTTGTGACCCGTGCAGTGTGCGCCCGCTATGGTAAGCGGACGACCTATGCTAACCGAGCCGTCAGGGTGTATGATGTAATGGTAGCCTACGTCGGAAAACCCACGTTTGCGGTGCCAACGGCGAAAGGTCTCGATAGAGAAATCGCGGCCCTCGCGCGTGGCTGTGCAGTGGATTATTATTTCGGTAATTGGTCTCATTGAAAAGAAAGTGTATAATGTGTATGATTTAAGTGTGAGCTAAATCAACAGTCACAGTCTACTCACCTTCGCCGTCGGTCTCTTGAGTATCACCCTCGGTGGTGGTCTCTTGAGTATCACCCTCGGTGGTTGGTGCACTTGCAGAGATAGCAGCTATGCCCTTGCCATCTTGACGGATGGCAGCGCCACCAGCGCGAACGAGAGCCGAGAGGATGTCGCCGTAGTACGACGGATTCTTTTCGTCGACGAAGAGATCCACGTTGCCAAGTGCGCGGCTTACGCACTCTTGTTGCCATGCCACAGCATACACATTGCTATTGGCAGGCGAAACAGACGAACGCAGATAGACGTCGAAGCCATAGATGGCACCCACGGTGCCTTTCTGAGCATCGGCAGAAGCAAGGAATGCTTGGCTCTGCTGCTGAGTGAGGTCTTCAAGCAGTTGGCTATATGCCTGTGCGTTGAGGAGAAGACAACGTCCTGTTTGCGGCACATCTTGAGAGTTGAAGGTGGTAGCAAGGTCGAGCACATCCGATGAGCCGAAGCTTGCAATAGCCTTCATGGTAGGCGTTACGCCGTCTATCCAGGCGTCCACAATGTCGCCATGCACAGCATCGACAAGAGCTGCACGCATCTGAGCAATGACGCTTTGGCGTTTGTCGTACGAGAGTTCCACCTCTTCGCCATTGGTGATGTGAATAGGATCGGAAGTATACATCGTTGATGTTGTAGGTGAGGTCTGAGTCGGTTCTACCGCCAGCCTGAGCAGGGAAAGTAGAGCGATTCTTGACGATAGAGGGGGCAGAACCAGCATTGGGGACGTGGACAGTCTTGTTGTTCACAAAGCCCGAGTGGTTGATAGCGCGTGCCGCAAAGGTGTTGTCGGCAAAAAGGGGTGCGACAATGTCGTTGAGCCAAATTTCTTTCTGTAAAGCCATGTTTAGAATTAAGAATTACGAATTAATAATTACGAGAGACGCGCCATCGGTATCTGCACTTCGCTATACCCACTACGCTCTGCTCTTTTACTTTTTACTTACTCGAGGTTGAGTTTCTGACCGAATTTCTCGAAGAACTTCTTCTCGAAGAGCTCTTTGTTTTCGGCTTTGAGTTGCGCGAGAAGGTTCTTGCGGTCCAGTTCGTCCCACGAGAGCGAAGCGAAGTCGGTTTTGCTTTGTTTTGGTTCTGGCGTTGGCACGCTCTTCTTGGCTGGCATAGCGGCAAGGAGGTTTTGTAGCGCTTCAAGTCGGCCTACGTAGTCTTTCTTCAGACAGTCGGCAAGTTGTTGAGTGATGCGATGATCGGCAACTGCCTTTTCGAGCATCTGTTGCACGGCGTTTTGGTCGTTGGAGGCTTTGAGGTTGTCGAGCTCTTTTTGCAGAGCGTCGGCGCGGTCGGCTTTCGCCTTGAGGTTTACCAAATATGGCTTTAGCACCTCTTCGTCCTCGCTTTGGAGGTCGGGAAAGATTTCTTTGTAGTTCATATTATTATGGTTATTAATACGCGCCGCAAGGTCGTGCAGCACATTGTCGTTTTCGTCATAAAGTCGGCCCAGAGCGTTGTAGTTGCCAGGAATATCAACGAGACTAATCTCGCGCGGGAACCAACGTTTCACTGTTGGACCATCTTGTCCGGGGAGTTTATCGGATAGGTCGTCGCTTATCTCAAGCGCAACGATATGGCCCACCGAAGCAGCATTGATGAAGCCTTCCTCTATTTGTTGGGCGAGGTCGGGGAAGAGTGTGTCGTTGACAATAGGAACGGCAAAGAGAGCATCGCCTTCACGGCGGAAGTCGGTCCACTGCACTGCAACACCTTTGTCGCGGTCGTGCATAAGGAAACCCACTGGCGGTCGGTAGCGGTCGAGTTCCATACCATCAGTAAGCAAGCGATAGCCATAGCAGTTGACGGAGTTGTCGGTTAGGCAAAATTCACGGTCGATACGTTTCATTAGGGAATAGGTTGTTTTTGTTTTCATGGCAAAAATGAATTGCCTCTACACCCCCGCAAAATAGGTGAGCCAAATTGGCGCAACTATTTCCCGCAACGATTCACGGGCGGCAACTTTGTGGCCGTTGGAGCGGATTTGCAAATCCGCCTGAACGTAACTAATAACTCAAAACTTATAACTAAAGAAATGACCGGACAACTCACCGAGGCCGAAATCAACCGCCTCAAAGCTCAGTATGGTAAGATTTACGAAATCACAGCCGAAGACGATGGCGAACAATACGTTGCCTACTTCCGCCGCCCCGACATGGGCACACTCAGCGCCATGACCAAAATGGCCAAAACCGACGAGATAAAAGCTTCTCAAATACTGCTCGAAAACTGTTTCGTGGGTGGTGCCGACACCGTCAAAAGCGACACCTCGCTCTTCATGGCTACTGTGGGCGAACTCTCGAAGATTGTAGGCGCAGCCAAGGCTACAATAAAAAACGTCTGACGGAGTTTGCCCTCAAGGTAGACTCCGACAACGAGGAAGATGAACTCCTCAAAGGCGATGCACTAATACGTGCCAACTTCCACCTTGATCCGTCTACTCTCGACGAAGAGACGTGGGCGCGTCTGTGCTCCGAATCCCTTTGGATAGAGACATGGCGACTGCGCAACCAAGCAGAAATGCTCGGAAGGCTATTTGGTAGTAAAAAGGATTGAAAATTCTGCGTTGAGAGGGAATTGCAAGACGCTACATCTAATCTCGATTGCCGAATATACCCATCTCTTTGAAGAGACACCAACAACCAATTCCAGTTAATATGTAAACGAAGAGTACCATGACTTTGTCGTATTCACATTTCAAATATATAAGTATTTATGGCCAATAACAATACAGTAGAGTTAAAACTTCAACTCGTCGACAACGTTACAGGTGCGGTGCAGAATATAACTGGCTCGATTGAGGGTGTAGAGAACGCCGTGAAGAAAGTCCTCGATGCTGCAAAAAAGCAGAAAGAGGTCTTCGACAAAACCACCGACTCTCTATTCAAATTTAAGACGGCTTCAGACGCTATAAAACACGTTGGCGACACCATAATGCAGACGACAACGCCTGCCATAGAGTTTCAGCAGCGTATGGCAGACCTGTCGGCCATAACAGGCGTGACAGGCAAAGATCTTGAACGCGTAGGCGAGATGGCACGTCAGATAGGCAAAGAGAGCGGACTTGGTGCTGCCGAAGCGGCTCGTGCCTTCTCGGTGCTTGCTGGTCAGCTGGACGCTCCAGTAGACGACATCGGGCTTATTCTCGATAAGAGTGCCACCCTCGCACAGGCGGCAGGTCTCACCATCGACGATGCTGCCAACTCGCTTGCCGCCACCATCAGCCAATATGGACTTGCCGCCAACGATGCCGACCGCATTATGAATGTGCTTGCCGCTGGTAGCCGCGTGGGAGCGAGCGAAGTGGTAGACCTTGCACAGTCGTTCAAGGTGGTAGGCGCAGCAGCTTCGAGCCTTGGCGTAGATGTGGAGCATACGGCTGGTGCACTCGAAGTGCTTGGCGGTGCAAACATCAAAGGCGCTGAGGCTGGTACGGCACTACGCAACGTGCTGCTTAGCCTCAAAACGAAACTCGGTGTAGACACTTCGGTAACCGACCTCTCGGACGCACTGGCGGCTTTGCGACCTAAACTGCAAGACACCGAATTTCTTGCCAAAACATTCGGCATAGCCAATGTAACGGCAGCCACTTACCTCATTCAAAATGCCGATGCCGTGCGCGATATGACCGACGCTGTAACCAACACCCAAGCCGCACAAGAGCAAGCCGAAATCCGCAATGCCACTTGGGCGCATCAACTTGAGATTACGCGCGCACAGTTCGACGACCTGAAGATAAGTATAGGTACAGCCCTCGGACCTGCAGCAGCGTGGACCACAGTGTTGTCGGAGGGTGCACAACAGTTTGTCGCTCTTGGTGAAGCCACAAAACTTGCGGGCGCGTTAGGTAAAACTTTTATTTCCGTCACCCACAACATGGGTCGCGTGCTTCTCAATCCGCTTGCGTCGGTTCGCCTGTTGCGTTTGCGCTTCAATATGCTACGCACTTCACTGATGAAAACAGCGGCGGCACAAAAGGTTGTCATTGCCGTAACCAAGGTGTGGACGGCTGTACAGAAGGTGTTCAATGTAATTATGAGCATGAACCCGATAGTCTTGATAGTGCTTGGCATCATGGCGCTTATCGGCGTGGTGTATCTCGTAATAGAAGCCTTCAAGAAATGGGGCGACGAGGCTCTAATGCTCTTCGGTCCGCTTGGTTCGATGATTCTTGCATTCAAGACGCATTGGGATAGCATTGTAGATGCGTTCAAAAACGAGGGCATAATAGCCGGACTGAAGCGTATCGGCGAGGTACTTATGGACGTGTTGCTGCGCCCTGTGCAGAAGCTCCTCGGATGGGTGGGCGAACTCACGGGGTGGGATTGGGCTAAGAAGGCTGCTAACTGGGTGCAAGAGGTGCGCATCGATCACAACCTTGCTAAGCCCGAAGAGACCAAAGCCACCGACAACAAGACCGCCGAAACCAAAGCCGACAACAAGAAGAAGGAGGAAAAGAAGCTCGGACCGCTCGGCATCAACCTCGCTGCTAACGGCACAGCTACAAAAGCCACTGCGCAGTCGAGCCAAATAAAACGCATCGACATAACCATCGACAAGGTGGTGGAGAACTTCACCGTGGCCACTACCAATATGCAACAGACAGCCACCGACGTTCGCGACATGGTTGCCCGCGCCCTCATCGATGCCGTAAATGATGTGAACTATGCGATGTAAAAAAGTAGTAAGTAGAAAGTAATAAGTAAGAGAGCCGTGGCGTGCCGCGTCCGCCGTAAGCCATGCTCTTATAATTCTTACTTCTTAATTATAAATTCTTAATTCTCAATGACCCTTGGACTAATACTCGACAGCGAAACCAACGACCTGCTAATAGATGGCAGATGCATTGCGTTGGGTCGTCCACAAACGACGATAGCAACCATTGTCACCACGGCCAACCGAGGTGAACTGAAGGAGCTGCCACTCATCGGTGGCGAAGCCAACCGTCAACTCGGTTCTCCTCGTCAAGCGCTCTGGCTGACACGCCTACGCAAACAACTTGTGGCGGTAGGGCTGAAGGTGAAGAACCTCGCCGTTGATAGCCGTTCAAACGCCATTCAAATGGAAGTTGAATAGTTCCGAATTCCCAATTACGAGTTCCGAGTAACCATCGTCCATCAGCGACTAACACTCGTAACTAATAACTTATAACTAAAGACGTGCAAACCATTACAGCCCAAGACAGACAAACGCTTTTTGACATAGCCCTCGAAGTGTGGGGCCGCGCCGAATTAGCCTACAACCTTGCCGAAGCCAACGACCTGGTTCTATCCGACGAAGTGGCAGCAAATACTGTTTTGCTAATACCGACAGTGGATGCTAAGACCGACCGCGCCGTGGTGAGTGCATACGAGTTGAACAGCATAACGCCTGCCACGTCGGCAAGCCAAGAAGAGATAGATGAACTAAACCCCGAAGGCATAGCATATTGGTACATAAAAGCGCCAGTGCCGGTCTTCGTGGTCTCACCCAATAATTAATACCCCATGGCACGAACAATAGAAGAGATAAAAGAGGCGATGACCACCGCCTTTATGCGCGACAGCGCGGCACAGTCGGCATACGGATTTGGCGAAAATCAGAAGTTCTCGGCACATTTCAGCAAGGCAAGTATCGAGAGCATACTATTCTATGTATTTGCCGTGTGTGCCTACGCCATTGAGCGCCTCACCGAAACGCACCTCACCGAAGTGACGTCGGTTGTGGCGGCTCTACGCCCACATACGCTCACCTGGTATCAGCAGAAGGCGCTCGCATTCCGCTATGGCGAAGCCATCGACGATGCAACTGCCGACTACACCACCGACGAGACATCCGACACGGAGAAGCCCGTCAGCCAATGCGCCGTAAACGAAGCCGACACGGGCGGACTCGTCATAAAAGTTGCCACCACCGATAGCGATGGCAACCTCACATACCTACCGAGCAACCGTCTGTCGGCATTCTCATCATACATAGGTAGGATAAAAGATGCCGGCATTCAAACCACCATACTTAGCCAAGCGGGTGATCGTCTGACGCTCAAACTCGTTGTATATGTAGACGACACTATGTATAACACCGATGGAACGCTCATCAGCGAGCCTTCGAGCCCCATTCAAACGGCTATCAAAGAGTATTTGAAGCAGCTACCATTCAACGGCGAACTCGTCTTGGAGCATCTCACAGACTACCTTCAGACGGTAGATGGAGTAGAAGTGCCGCACATCGTGGAAGCAAGCAGCACCGCCGTAAGTGCAACAGGTCAGACCTCCAGCGGCTATGGCGATGCCAAACCCATCGACGTCCGTGTGATGCCCGGAAGTGGATACTTCGTGGTCAGCTTCGATGCTACCGATAGCTGGCACTCAACAATAGAATACCGGATCAAGTGAAGAAACCGTTGGAGGGGATTTAGAAACGATATTGTTATTCAATATATTGCAAAATATTGTATCAAGATAGTATCAAACGACTCTATAGCACTTCCCCAACGACCTTGTTTTGCCTCTCAAATTTAACGCAAATACGCCCCCTTTACGCAAAGAAATGGAGGCGCAATTTATTTTGAGTCTAAAGAATTCTCTCGTCCTAATCATCACTCTCTGACCAGCCAGCGACATACGTAAAGACCAATTCCCCTCTTTCTGACCACTTCTGATTATACCGTCTTTCTCCATTCGGGTACATAATAGTCTGTAATGACGATCCATCTTCATTGGTGGTCTTCTTGACACGGCGAATGAGCCACGTCGGATCATCGTAGCTCGTGGTTGTCGGCAGACAATAGCCAACGTACATGAGAGTATCGGAGAGTTCTTCGACGATGGCAGGGGTAGTTTGCTCACCGAGGAGAGCGAGCAGGAGTGAAGTGCTGGTAGGATTCATGAGTTCGATGATTGTATGAATGAAACGCTGACGTGATTGGCATCAGCGTTTCAAGATTATTGTTGTTGCGATGAGAGCTGCACTAACGGCTGCGACGGCCACGCCTCACACCGTTGAGAGCCGATGCGCCAACGTTCTTCTTGATAGTCTGACGAGCAGCACCACGAACGGCACGTCCTGCCTTGCGAGCGGCTGTCTCGTTGTGCGTCTTGGCACGGACAGCACTGCGGACAATGGCAGCAGCCTTGCGGATTGCTTTCCATACCGAACCAGACACGCTGGTCGTTTTCTTACTTGTTGAACGTGTTGTGCGCTTGCGAGCGGTTTTCTTGCGAGTTGTCGTGCGCTTCTTGTAGGTGCGCGTAGTTATCTTGCGCTTGGTGGTTTTCTTTGTTGCCATGATTATTACGTGTTAGTTGAATTCTGATTTTGCGTCGAATGATGGGCAGGCTTTGTTGGCGAAGTCACGATGACCATAGACTGGAATATTGCCGTATGCCTGACGGAGTTCTTTGATAAGTTGACGAAGCGAGGCTTTCTGTGTATCAGTTCGATTGTCTTGCGGTGTCTTGCCGTCCTCAGCCACACCGCCACAATACGATATGCCGATGGAGTTCGAGTTCTGCCCAACGCAATGCGCCCCGACTTTCGACAGCGGTCTGCCTTCATGCACCGAACCGTCTCTATAAATGACGTAGTGATAGCCAATGCAGTCGAACCCACGCTCACGATGCCACTTGTCAATCAGTTCGACTGTGCAGGCTTGCGAGGGACGAGTGGCGGTGCAGTGAACGATAATCTTATTGATAGTCCGCCCCACGAGAGCGAGTTTTGTCTTGTCAACGAGGTTCATGATTTGAGTCTTGTATTTGCGGTAGATGATTATGCCAGCAGCAGTCGTAGCTATGCCAGCCACAAGAAGAATTGTCCACTTGCGGTTATATGTTGATTCCATACTTACTGAGCTTAGTCTCTATCTCCTCCATCATCGAGCCGCTGAGCTCCTTGCGAAACCAACCTACGAGGTCGAGCTGGATGCCATCGCCGAACCACGGCGTGCCTGTCGTGCCGTATGGCTTGACACCGAACGCCTTGATAACCGCGAGCCAGTCCTTACCATTCTTCAGCTTGGCGATGACGGACTTGATGACATCGGTATCCGTACCATTCCAGACATTGAACGCTTCGAAGAGCGTGTTTGCGAATATCTTGGCCTGCTCGGAAGTTATTGTCGCTGAGATCTCATTGTCGGTTGTGGTCAGACTGTTGACGGCGTTTGACAATTCACGCTCGTTGCGACCCTCGCGTATGCGCTTGACAATGCGCACGCCTATGACGAGCGCCGTCACACCAAGTGCCGTGATGCCAGCCGCTTTGAGCAATACACGCAATTGATTGTCGGATAGATTCATCTGATTAGCTTGAATGTGATTAAGCAGCCGATGATGATGCCGATGAGCAGCCACGCAAACCATAAGTCGGGCTTTTCCTCTGGCGCAACAGTTTGTGTCGTCGTCTCCTTCTCTCGGTACATAGGTACGTAGACCGTGTCTGGCTGAAGTATGTACACAGTGTTTATCTCGGCTTCCTTATGGTTGTTAAACTTGACATTTGTGTTGACCTTCGCACGTTCACCTTGCAGCGCCTCAATCTCACGTACGAGTAAGTTGCCAAGCGAGTCGCACTCGATGAGCGCGTGCAGACTGGCAGTGTCGGGCTTCGTAACTATGAGCGTATCGCGCACCTCGACCCTTCGCACAGTCTCTATGTATTGCGTCGGTCGACAGCTCACGACGAGCATCATCATTAGTATGCCTATAAGTATTCTGCTCATGCGAATTTTAGAGCTGTCTTGATGAGGAGTGGGTTCTTGACCACCTTGTCGAGCAAGCGGATAACATCTTGCTTGTCGGACGTAGATAGCACCTTTTGGAGGAGCGTGCCGAGTTGCTTTACCTCGGCTTCACCGCTCGCATCTACTTTGATTGAGAGTTTGTATTGCATGGTAATTTATTACTTTTGCGGTAATATTTTCGGATTAATATGAAAAGGATTCTCGCTTATGTTGACATACTAGTTAGTTTGGCAAGCATTATTATCTTGGCTCTTGTGTTGCACGGTGCTAATGATGATAATGTTTTCGTAGCCTTTCTTATCTGGATTGCATGGATAATAGTGATACCAAGTCCTTTGTTTTTATGGGCTGCTTTTTGTCTATTGAAACGTAAAACAAATCATTGTCTATCGGCAATAATGATAATAGTGTTTGGCTTATACTCAATAGGCCTTATAGGACTTGCAGTTACACGTAGCGTATTTGGCGTGTTGGCCATACTAGAAATTCCTTTCTTTGCACTAAATGTCTATTACACGTTCCCTCGCCAAACTTTAACCTCTACAGATTAGTTTTCTTAGTTGTTCATTCTCGTTGCGGAGCGCATCGATAGTCTGATTCAGTTCCTCGTTGGCACGCTTGAGCATGTCGATTGTCTGCGCGAGTTGCTTGTTCTTGCTGTCGAGTTCGATGCACTCGGTCTTGATTTGCGCATAGTCTACACGCAACTGAAAAATCTTATCGTAGAGCTGTTTGTTCTGCTCTACGCAGTCATCGACGGTCTTGCGGAGATCGTTGACGGTGTCGTTGTCGAGTTGCGCCTGCTCTGTGTTGCGCTTGTGCCTCGCCGCCCACCAGGTTATTGCGCTGGTGAGCGGTACGAGTACAAGTGCCATCCATTGTTGAAGCGTTTCAAACATGGTGGTTCGGGATTAGTGGTTAGGCTGTCTTCTCATAGAAAATGCTGTCCTTACCGACCTGCTCGTTGAATGCCGCAACGAACTCTTCGTAAGTACCAATGCCATTGAGCGTGTTGTTGATGGTGGTGATGATGTCGCCATTCTGACCGACGGCATCGGCGAGTTCCTTGAGGGTGTCGAGAGCCTCGGGCGCACCGTTGACGAGGTTGTTTATCTGTGTATTGGTGTACGCCTTAGCCTCGTTGAGAACGACGGTGCACTTGTCGTCGGTGTACTTCTTGGCTTCGGTGACAGCCTCGGTCTTGGCCTTGGGGATGACAACGTTGATGATGTTGTCGAACTGACTTGCGATGAGCTTGAACTTGCGACCAAGAAAGTCACCAATCTTTGCGAGAATTGTGTTGAGTACCATAAATAGTTAAGAGTTAAAAGTTTAGAGTTAAGAGTTTACTGAACTGGAGAGTTGGTCTGTGAATACCCAGTGAGGTTGCCTGCCTTGATGACGGCATTGACGAGATCCTTGTAGTCGGTCTCGCTCATGCACGAAATCTTGTAGTTGACGTAGGGCACAGACTGGTTGACAGCTAACGACCACTGATTGTAGCCCGTTAAGCCATTGAGCCAAGAGTTGAGTCCCGATAGGCTGTTGTTGGCCGTCGTACCTGTCGTTGTAGAGCTGTAAGAGACCGCCGTAGCAGTCTTCGTGGCATTGTTGGAGACGTTGCTCATGGCGAACATCTTAGCTGCGGGGATGCACTTGACAGATGTCTTCCAATACTTAGCATCGAAAACGCCATCGATGAACGTCTGGAACGTTTTGGCGTAGGATGAGTTGTTGAATCCGTTATTGGTATTTATGTTTACAGACGAACTGCTGTACTTTGTCGCTACCATACCAAGTACAGATGCGGCTAAGTAGTAGGTGTTCAGGTCGTTGCCCTGAGTGGTGAAGGAGAGCGCGTATTTACTCATGATTGATGTAGTTATTGAAGGTTAGCGTTGAGGCCGTCTGGTTCACGAAGTTGCCGAAGGTCATGGTGTTCTTGCTCGTTTCTATGAAGTTTGAGAATGTCAATTGATTGCTATTCGTATTCACAAAGTCTTTGAACGTCAATGTATTGCCGTTCGCATCCACGAAGTCTTTGAACGTCAGTATGTCTCCTTTCGCATCTACAAAATCACCGAACTCAATGGTATCGGCAATGACAATAGGAGTACCGCACTCGACGAAATCACTGAACTCAATAATATCGGCAATAACAACAGGACTACTGCACTCTACGAAATCACTGAACTCAATGGTGTCAGCAATGACAACAGGACTATCACACTCGACGAAATCCTCGAAAGTCAGTTTATCCTTGTCGTTGCACTTGCATTTGTACAATTCAAGCAGCCGCTCACACTCCCTGAGACGAGCCTCCATGAGCATGAGTTTGCGAGCGATGAAGTCGCCCTGTTTCTGCATTATGTTGGAATCGCTCGTAATCATTTCAGACAGTCATCTTTAGTGTTATCGGAGTTATGGCAGTCGGCAATCTCTTTGCCCGCCTCGGATGCTAAGAAGTGGTTCTCGAACACCTGATACTCGCCCTCGTCATTCGCACCCCCGACAGCTATCCACTCCTTGCCATTCCACACGTAGACAGTGTCTGTCTCTCGCACAAAGACCTGCAAACCCACGGCACGCTTGATCTCCTCAAGCGCATCGCGTTCCGCCAACGAATCGAAGCGACAGCGGTTGTCCACGAGCTCTTGTGAGCCCATGTCGAAGCCGCAGTTCATCGCTATGCCTTTGCCGAAAGAGTTTGACATCAGTTGAGTGAGTAAGTGATTTTGCAGGTATATGACTCCTGCTTGTTTGGGTTAGAGATGTAGATGTTGTAAGGCACTTCCTGCCCATCGAGACACGGAATCTTGATGACAAACCGAGTATCGAACGAGTTCAGAATCTTGTAGCCCGACGGGTTAAGTATGTCCGAGACTGTACCAGCCACAGCCACGATCATGCGCATCGAGTCGAACTTCCCGAATGCCGCCGTGATAGTGCCGCTGTTCGCCGTAGGTATGACCTTCGTTAGCCCTTGGGTTATACCTGGGTTAGCGTTGGTATCAGCTACGATGCCGTAGTAGATAGGTCTGCGGAAAGCATACTTTATCTCGTTCGATTTTCCTGTTAGACCTTTTTCATCGGCAACAGTGGCAGTAAACGAGACGTTCTTACCAACGTTCATAACGATGAAAATCTCAGCGCCGCCAGCAGCATTTGGTGCAGCGATAGACTGCCCTTCCGATAGCTTTACCAACTTGATTGCATACGATTTCTTGGTAGTCGTTGCCGTCAGCGTGAGCTTATCGATGACGTCACCAATTTCACGATTGTAGTTGGTATCGCTTGCTGAAAGCGAGATTAGCGGTGCACGCTCAGGATAGAAGAGCATGTTGAATACATCCTCCATCGTGGCGTTCTCGAACGATGTACCAGCCTTCACACCGCCGATTGTCTCAATGGTCTTCTCGGCATTGGTGTAGGTCATGCCCTCGCTGCCACTGCCGTCGCCAACCATGTCGAACTTGCCTGTGATGGGGTTTACTTTGAACTTCTCTGCCATGGCTATCGTAGTTTCAAATCTTTATCGTCGTGCATAACAGCCCCACGAGGTTGCGCTTGCGCGTGTTGTGTCTGCACTGTCGCCATTTTCCACTGATTGTAGAGACTCGTCATCGACTGCTTGTTGAGCATAAAGACATTCATTATGGCCAAGAACTGGTTGAACTCATCGTCGGTCAATCCTTTTGCCCATGTCCCTATCTGCTGTATTTGCCCAGAACGTAAATCTTCAGATTCCACCTCCACATCTGCATCATCATCCGTCTCTGCTGTGTATTGTCCCATGCCATCATCCTGAGCTGCCATAGCTGCATCGAGTGCTGGTTTGGGTATGCCCGATAGCGCACTGATAACGCCCGTGTTCGACTTGACAACGCCCGTAAGGATGCTCTGCCCAAGAGCCTTGAGAGCGATGCCACCGAGTGAGTTCTCTGGCTTCATCTTCTCAAGTTCCTCGACACGTTCCTCACTTCTTTCCAACTTGCGAGATAGCTTCTCAATTGTCTTGTCCTTGGTAGCTATCTCACCTTTCAGCGAAGCAATCTCCTCTCGAAGCGTTGCTGCATCTTGATGCGCTACATCGAGCAATCTCGACTGCTCCTTCATCTCGTACTGCTGGCGTATATTTCCATCACGCACTGCCAGAATAGCACCAAGGCCACCGAGAGGCGAGTTGTCGTCTGCTCCATTGAGACCTATGTCGAAGCCGAGCAGTCCGAGCATAGCGTTCACGTTCCCAAACGGCGCATTACCGTGCATCTGGTTGTATGCGGCCTTAGCGTTGCGCACATCGCGTGTGTCGGACGAAAGTATCTCGACCTCACCAGCACGACTTGGCGTTAAGCCATTCAACGGATGCGAATCCCGAAGTACAAACTCCACATAGTCCTTGCTCCTGACGCGCGAGTTGCCCATGTCCACGCGGATGTAGTCGATATGCGAGTCCTTCAAAAGCAGGTTCAGTTTCTCCTCAACACTGGCAGCTGCGAGCGCACCATCCTCATACGACGAGTCGAACTCGCGCACTGTTGGGTCGCCCTGCTTAGTGTAGGCAATGCTCCAACGTACCTTCTTGTTGCACGTGCGGAGCTTCGCCACGAGGTTGTTCTGTGTGAGTTGTATTTCGGTTTGAGTCATCGTTTCTGTTGAATGATTGGAGTTACACGAATGAAGTCGAGGCGGAACGGCGTGATCTTGTCCTCTGCTGAATACGCTTTAGCGCCTGTCGTCTTGATGATGAGATAGTTGCGAAACATGCGGTTTGTTGTCGTGCCAAGCGTCGCAATCTCCTGTTCTGTCGCCAAAAGGCTATCAGTTGGCGAGATTAGGCACACTTCGTTCAAATCCTCCACGAGGTTTGGTGCGGAAGCTCGTATGCCCGTAAGTATGTAGCTATCGTTCATCAGCTGCATTATCTGCAATGGCGATGTGACTGTGATGCTTGTTGGTGTGACAACCGTCTTGAAGCCCATGCGCTCGAAGCGTTGCTGCTCTATGTATGCGAGTCTACTTATCATACTCCATGTAGAATTTGGCAGTGTAGCCGTTCGTACTCACGTTCTTGGGTTTGCCGTCCGCTGTCAGACTGAAGTAGTCGAGAGCCTCGCACGTATCGTCAAGCGACAGTCGCTCATCTTCACGCTCGAAAGGTTCAAACAGCTTCTCTTCAATGATGATGCGTAGTGCCGAACCATTCTCCACGTCGATGCCACCTTGCGGCAGCATCGTGCGAACCATATCTATAGTGCCCTTATTGGCCTTGCTCAATACGCAGAGAGGCGTTGAATCCGCAACCACATGCGTATTGTTGAGCGTAGCCGACAGAGAGCCAATCTGCACTGAGCGATCGCCGTAAGCGGTCTGTTTCAAATCTTTCTTTGCAGCGCAAATGACCTTCTGCAAAACACTCGTGGTCGGCAGCGTGACGTTGCTCCAGAAGGCTCTGACGTGGCGCACTTGCGATGGCAGAATGACTTCCACCTGATGTACCGCGCCCCATTTCTTATGGTCTGGAATCTCTATCGTAGCCACATAAATCATCGCTCAAGCACGAAATAGAGGTTGAACATCTGGTCGGTCTTGGTGTTGTTCGTTAGGATCATCTCGAACTCGCTCGACTTGGCTGGTATCTCATCTTTAGAGAAATCGTAAATCGTCTGCCCGAGCGACACCTCGCCTTTGAACGCGATGAGCGAGAGGTCGAAGCCGTCTGGCAGTATCTCGTTCTGCGCAATCTTTAGCGAGCATGTCACGCCCGACAAATCGGTGCTTGCCGACTGTGGCACGACGAACACGCCCACGCATTTCGTAAAGTCCTGGCGCAGCTGGTCCGTCAGCGACACAATGTTGCCGCCCGCCGTGACTTTATTCGTCTCCGAGTCGGTACTCTCGATTATGCCCTTGGCTATTATGTTCCTGAATATCTGAAAGCTTCTCTTCATGGTTGTTTGTGGTTAGACTATTTTCTTGTAACCGAACAGGAAGAACAGCGTCCAGTCGGCGAACATCACTGGGTGTTTGGTGATAGCTATATCAGCCCCTCGCACGTCTTTGCGTCTGTTGACATTGACGGATATGGATCGTGTCACGCCGTCCTCGACATCAAATGTCATCAGCGCATCGCGCATGGGTATGCGGTCGTTTGCTGTATAGAGTTCGAGGTCGGTATCAGGCTCTGTTATCTCACGTCCAGCCCCCGACAGTGTGAAGGTCAGCGGATAGTCGCAATGCAGCCAAATGTCGTCGGCATTCGACTTGGGCGAGTGGATGCGCGTGAGGTTATAGACGAACATCATCTTCGGCTCATGGTCGAAGCGGAAGATGTTCTCCTGGCGAAAAAACTCACTGTTGTAGAGTGCCTTTTGTTGCACCCACGAGGCCATCCTGAAGAGGTCTTCCTTGCGGACCTCCGTTCCCTCGATGCTCTTGTCGGTGCAGTAGTCGGCGGTCGTGTAAACAGCATCGTCAATACGTACCGAAAACGCCGCGCTGTCGGCAATCTTCACCACCGCACCATTCCCGCCTAAGTACATCAGATTATCGGGTGATGCCTTGGGCGTTCCTTCGATGATGAGTGATGGAAAGCCGCCCTCGGTGAAGACTGTTCGTGCCGTCAACGAGAAGAGTTTCGTGAACTTCGAGAGGCACGCCAAAGGTTCTTGCGGTGACGGTGCTTTGACTCCGTTTCGAGTATATTGCGCCGTTCTCAGAAGCACCGTCGTCTCGCCAGAAATGGTGTGTTTCCACTCCACGCCGTGCTGGTCGGCAATGAACCGCTCCCACAGTCGAGCAACGTCCGCTTTGGTCAACTCCATTGATGATGAGCTTGCGGAAGAATTGCCGTCTCCGCTTGTCGTTGTCGTCAATGCCGCCTTGTCGAAAGCCTCCTGCAACGCCTTGCGAATGACGCTGATATTGGCAGTCTTGCGCAGCGTAATACGTTTAGTCTCAAAGAAATCAAAGCCGAGCGACTCGTCAACTCCCTCGTCCGAGCAGACCATGATGACGTTGAAATCACCGAGTGCCGAGGACTGTATTCTTATCTCCGACAGGTTGCAGTTGACGTTGACCTCAAGCGCCACTTTCTGCCAAGCAAATCTGTCTGGCGAGTATGGCGACGAGGTGCAGAACGGCAGAACGAGCAAGTCTCTGCATATCTGCTTGCCATCTATAGATATGGAGATCGTGTCGGGCGCAGTCTTGAAGCGGAAGAGTCCGTCGTTCTTATTCTCGAAGTAGAGATGGCGTATACTCTTCGCACCAAGTGGCGTAGCACTAATGGTCAGCTCGGACGATATGGGAATGACGTGAAACACGGGTCAATTGAAAATTGAGAATTGAAAATTGACAGTTAAATCAGGCTATGCCTGTTAGCCGTTGTTCTTGACTCCTTTGAAGACGATCTTGATTGCGCCCTTGGCAGCTGCTGGGAGCCAAAGCGTCGGCACGATGTCGGTGAGAGGAACGAGAATCTTCATGTTCTCCAGTCGCTTCATGCCTTGAAGTCCGTGCTGTGCATCGGCTTTGGTGCAGAAGCACTCCATGGAGTTGCGTGGATAGATGATCTTATCGCCCTGCTTGATTTCGAGTTCGCCATTGCGGAGAAGTGAGTCGCTAATTGGCTTCCAATCGGTAGCTACACGCGCCTTATCCTCGGTGTCAGACGACTCGGAATAGAGTATCTGAATGAACTGAATGCCTGCGTAGGTGTTGGCCTCAAGCTGACGCTTATTGAGGTTTCGGAGACCGACTTTCTTTTGGTCGGCTGATTCCATAAGCTCAACAGTGGTTGACTCGCTGAGACACTTGGTGGAGTAGATTTCGTAGTCTACAATCTTGAGATTTCCATTGACTACGGCCTTTGCGACTGCCTCGTCGAGGAGCGCGAGACGGCTCTCGAACTCGACCTTTGCGGACGAGTCGTAAGTACCTACTGAGCCATGCTTCTTGACGAGCTTTCCGCCTATGACTGTTGCCTGCTCTGAGGCGTTGACGTTTACTGTTTTTGCCATTTGAATTGATGGTTTTGTGGTTATTTATTCTGTCGGTTTGCGACCTACACGATTGCTGCCTCTTCGATACCCGAAAGGTCAACTGGTGCGAGGTCTGAGCCTATGCCTTCGACGTTGTCAACGGGCACTTCCTCGGCTGATGCGTCCTCGGGTTCTGCCTCGTAGTGAGTGGCTGCATAGTTCTCAGATGGAAGCAATGGGATGTCGCCGCCCATGCCAGGGAGAAGCGGTTCTACGTCGCCATTGAGAGAGACGACCTGCTTGCCGATGACGTTGTTGACGATTGTCGATGCGCCCGAGATGGAAGCGCCGAGAGCCACGTCGCGAAGCATTCCGTCCTTAGACGACTGATGCGCCATGAGACCTGCTATGGCGACGGCTGCTGGACCGATGTAGTGGGCGTAGTTGGAGATGCCGTCCACGCCCGATGTCTGCACGGTGTCAGATAGTTTGCGGCTGATGAACGTCCCGACACCCACGCCAAGCAGCATACAACCGATGCGCTTGAGACTGTCCGAGTTGACGGCACGTGTGAATGATGATTTTGCCATGTTGTTGTGATGTTTGAGTGGTTTGGTTACTTGAGTCGGAGCGGTTTGCGCGAGATGCCGTTGAGCGATTTACTGCGCTTACGGGAGCTGCCGCCGCTGCTCTTGTTCATTAGCTTATAGCCCGCAAAAGCGACGATGCCAACGCCTGCCGCTATGAGGACGTACTTGCCGTATTTCTTGATTTTTTCGCCCATTATTGAGTTGTTGTTAGATGGTTGGTTTGTGACTATTGTAGATGTGACATCTGACTGTGGCGTGTCTTTGACTGTCGGAGTTGTACTCGGCATTGCAAGATACTGTGACGAGACGAAGCCCTCGGTAGTGTTGTAGCGCACAGGTGTCCATCCGCTCGTAGTCGTGCAGTTGAGGACATCCACTGTCGCACCACGTGGAATGCGTAGTAGCGAGAGGCTCGACGTTGTCGGTGCTTGGCGCAGATTGAGTGGATCGGTCTTCGTAGCTACAACGCGCTTGCCGACTGATGCCAGATTCTTGAGTGCCGATGCTGTGGTTATGTTTGCCATATCTATCGTTTTCGGGTGAGAGCAAAGACTGCGAGTCCGCCAACGAGTGCTACACCGCCAATGATGAGATACTTCTTCGTTGCGGGCGCGAGAGCTACGCTAAACGAAGTGTTTGCGGTTGTTGTTTGCGGTTGACTGCTGGCGGACTCGGTCTCTGTAGGTGTTTGGTTGATTGGTGATACTGATGACGGCTCTGAAGATGGCGATGTCGATGACGCTGGCGATATGTATGTCGGCTCAACCTGCTTCGTTGGTGCGAAGTCGGCTGTTATCTGCTTGACGGTATCGGCTATCTTCATGCCCTTGTCGAGGATGGTAGCGACCTTACTCTTGCTTGCATCCGTCTTTGCTGCACTGCTCGTAGTCTCAGATTTCGCCTGTTTGATGTTCGTTGCTATGCCCTGAGCAAGTTTCGTCGTGGTATTTACGGTCTCTGCCACGCTTGCCGCCTTGTCCTTGCCGAAGGCCTTGGCAACACTCGCAACAAGTCCTGTGATTGTTGAAACTGTTCCTGCTATCGCTGCGAGTGTCATTGGCTCTACGTAGCCCAAACCGAACAATCCGCTAACTGGAGCATCAACGGTTACGGTTTTAGTTGTGTCGGTCGTCTGTAACTTCTGAGCCTCGGCATCGGTCGCAGCACGGCAGAGCGATTTCTTTACATAGCCATTCTGACCGCCGTAGTTGACGTTGTAGTAGGTTGCGTTATTGGTTGTCGTATCATATAGAAGTGACGTACCTGCGGGTATGTTTGCGAGAACTTTTGTCGATGTTGCTGACTCGTATAGCGATGCCGCAGCAGTTGTAGTGATGGCGTTCTCAGCCACCTCGACTGTCACTTGCGTCTTGACGATCTCGCCTGCTGGCACTGTCGAGTCCTCGACTGCGCCTTCTTGCTTGAGTTGTGCTTTCTCGTCGGCTACTTCCTCCTTAGCATCTTTCTCGCCCTCCTCGTATAGCTTAGTTAGGCTTGATTTAGTGATGCTCGTATTCAGGTCACCTTTTGCCTTGCGTCCGTAGCCAGTCTTTAGGCGCGATTTGAGTTTCGATTCCTTACCGCCAATCTTTTCAAAGACTGACTTGAACTTTGCATACGACGGCTTGTACTTCTTCTCGTAGTCAGCCTTGCTTATGCCGATTTTCAATGCCTCTGCTTCACTCAAAGAGCCTGGATAGCATTTGCTCGCGAGTGAGAACCAATTGCAACGTGCGCAGAGACATAGAATGGCTCGCATAATGGCCGTAACAGGATTGAATCGTATGAGGAACTTGACGACCTTCTTCGCAACTTTGGCTATCTTTTTGCCAATCTTCTTGGTAATCTTCGCGACTGCCTTGGCTGCCGACTTGACGCCTTTGGCTACTGCCTGAGCCGCAGTCTTAACGCCCTTGCCAACAGTCTGTGCCACCTTCTTGATGCCTTTGCCGATTTTCTTGAATGCCTTGCGTAAGCGACCAAAGAGTCCCGATGATTGCTGCGTGAGTGCAGGGTTATTCTGCGCCTGCGTTAGTGCAATATCACGCAACTCCTTATTGTCCCAGTAATCGAGCACTGAACCAAGTCCACTGACTACGGCACGAGCTTCACGTTCTGTCGGAAAGAAGAGTGTAGGTGCTTCATCGATGGCGTTATGCAAGCGAGTAAGATAACGTCTGTTAGTCTCATCGCCGCCATAGTATTCGTCTTCCAATCCGTACACGACACCGCAGAGCGTGAGTTCGTCCATAGGGTCATCAACGCCCGACAGATTGGGAGTGTTCGCACTACGACTCTTGCGGTGTCGGCGGATCGTACTTGCTATGGCAGAA
Organism: Bacteroidales bacterium; assembly: GCA_015061285.1. GTDB lineage: Bacteria > Bacteroidota > Bacteroidia > Bacteroidales > Marinilabiliaceae > W3P20-009. Next base: position 47,517 of record SUWW01000004.1, read on the forward strand.
GATGTATCTTGGTTGTTTTGGCGTGCTGTACGTATGCTGCTGCGTAGCTTGTTCTTGGCGCGTCTTAGTATGGCCGCTCCACATAGTCCTGCAATCTCGCTCTGCGGCCTCAGCATCATATACAACGCCTTGAAGAACTCTGAGCCGAACTCGTCACCCTCGACACGACGTATCATGCCATGTGCAAAGAGCTGTCGTTCTTTTTGCGCCATCAAGAGTGCTGCTTGTTCACGCTCTGATGAGTCCCAATAATGAAGTATGTAAGCGCACATTTGCGAGAACGTCTCTGGGTTGCGCGTTGACTGAATGAGTGCTGGCGATTGGTCGGCTATTTTCTTTGTTCGTATTAGGTATGCTCGGATCTTCTCTGTGTCGCTAGCGGTATTGAGACCTTCATAGTTATCGAGGTCAAAGCCGCCAACGACAGAGTCAACATCCGCTCTTGTATGCAGTAACTGATGCTGCACACTGTCGAAGAGCGTCTGCGTTGCGCCTAATGTTATGCCGTTTAGATATTGAAGTTGCATAGTGAGTCTTAGTTGTGGTTAGCACGGAAAATCCTTTTTCTCTGATGGTTTCTTCTCGTAGAAGCACTTGTCTACAACAGGGTCAACGACGAGTTCCTTGTCGCCATCGCGCACGACCACATAGACGTGCTGGAAGTAGCTACGCCCATTGTACTTAGCTATGCGCAATGAGAATGTAATGCCGAGGTTTGTAAGTATGCTGCCTATGAGCGTAGCGTAACAATCGCAGTCGCCTTTCTGGTCGTAGAGCGTGCGCAATGGTCTGCGAACCTGCTCCATGACAGCCGAGTCAGGTACGTACTGGATATGCTGATAGACGAAGTTCCAGATGTTTTGAAGGGTCTCTCGTAGAGATGATGCACGTAGCGACTGTGCCAAACGTGCTGTATCGCTTGTCGTCTCACGTATCACCTTGTGCATAAACAAGACCGTCTGCTCAGGCGCTGCGCTGCTCATTCTGATTGCGTCTTCACGGCGAAGTTCTGTGCGTGGTGGGATTAGCGCTGCGTAGTCGCTAAGTGGGCGTATGCTTCGTTTGCTCGATGCCGTGAGTCCAAGGCTACCAAGCGACGTCTGTTTGTCAAACCTCATGTTGCCGCTGATAGTTGCCAGTCCGTTGACTGTCACAGCAAACTGCAACGACGTATTGGCAATGACCTTCGTGAAATCTTTGCTCATGAGGTCATTGAGATTGTCGAGAATTGTGGTGAGTAGGTTGTTGATTGGTATAGCGATACTCAGTCCTTTGAGTCTGCTTGTGCTATTCGGCGAAATGACAACAGTCGCTCCCTCCTCAGGCACATCCACTTTTGCGACTTCACGCCCTGCAATGATTGCCGAGCCTTGAAGAACGGTCACAGTTGCCTTCTCCGCGGTTGGGTTGGTGATGTCGATGCAGATGGGTATGGTGAGTTTCGACAGACTGATCTTCGGCTTGTCGTAGACCTTCGGCACGAAAGAAATCTGCTGCGCCATGTCGGCATACCCTCTGACTTTCCTCAGTAGTATGACCGCCAACGCCCCTATAGCCCCAATGAGTATAATTGCCTTGCTGTTCATTTTGCCTTATCGCTTGGTGAAGGCAAAGATGCAGGCAACCCACTGCGAGCATGTATAGATTAGTGAGGATTAGTGGAGATTGGTGATAAAAGAATAGTATAAATTGCTCTTGACTTAAACGTTCGCTTCTACTGTATATTGTCTCTTTTTGAGTATAAACAATTCGTATTTACCTCGAACAGTTTCTGATAGTTTGGTTAGTTCGCTTTGGGCGTAGGCTAATCGTTCGTGATAGTCTTTCGTATAATCATATTCGGGATACTTCCAGCATCTATCTTCGTATTTTACATTCACTGACACTATCTGACGCAAATAAGTTATGCATTTACAGTCAAAAGTCTGAAGTGCATCTATATATTGCTGAAATAAATAGTTTAATTCATTTGTTAAGAACTTATTTGAAGCATATTTGAATGCCTCGATTATAGAGTCCATTTTTTTGTACTCTTCATGTCTAATAAATAGATTGGTAGGTACATACTGAATAATGTCATATAACTCTGTTTCAGAGAGCATCCCGTTTAATTTTTGGAAAACTGACTCATTCTTGTACTGAATAGAATCTTTATAGAACCTATCACAAATAGAATTGTAGTTGTTGATTATAGTATCAATAGCAGTCTTAGCTATCTTTTTTAGTTCATTGCGATTTGTATAAGGTGAGAGCCTTTGCTGGTTAATATCAAATGGATAATCAGTTATAGATTCATCTTTTTTGAGAAAACACACAATACGTTCCCATCCTAAAGTTTTTACTGCATAACCCAACTCCACTAAAACATTGGGATTAGGAATACAATCATCACCTTTTTTGATAGTAGTTGTTAGGTCACAAATAAAGATGTCGCATTTGCCTATCTTATTGAAAATTGTTGTCGGTATATTGGGACTGCCTGAACAATTACGAGTGGCCTCATCAATATTTACTAATTCATTTTGGTTTGCATAGTCTTTTAGAGCTTTCCTAATGTCATTTGAATTCTCTTTGACATCCGATTGCCAAGAAAAGAAAATTGTATACATATTTTGGTTGACTTCTATCTAAATAATAGCAGGTGGATATTACTTCAAATAAATACACCCATGCTTTTAGCCTACTCCCTTAATCTTTATGTTGTTCCCCGTTCTAACCAGCTCTTTCGCGTCTTTCAGGTGCGCTTCAAGTTCTTCTGACGGGACAAAATAAATCTTAGGAGTATTTGCCCGTGGGAAACGATTGAAGAATGGATCTGTCGAAACAACCCATTTTAGCTCAGCCATGTTAGGAAAACTTGGCATCTCGTCCCAAAGTTTGAAAAGACAGGACTTAGTCGCAACAGTCACACCTCGCTTGCCTGTTCTCAGACGAGAAACGCAAATGAGATGCTGGCGAGTCTCGGTATCATTATCGTGCTCTTCTTTTGTCACATTATGGATTACAGAAATATTCCTGTTGAACTTCATGTTGATTTCTTTCATCTTTTGGGAGAACAAATCCCCATGAGGTGCATTGTCCTGCATCTGGTTATAGAGAATCCAATAGTGAATCATTTCATGGATTATCGTATCCTCGACTTGCGATTCTGGGAGATCAAGTTTAGTACTTATGACAAACTGAAATCCACAATAGTGCCATGTGCCGTCGGGATTCTTATCTCTAACAAATCTTACTTGGCCAAGAAACGTTCGTGCATTGCTAAGTTTGAAGGGAAGCAACGGTAGCTTCCCTTCAAAACATAAGTCGTTGAATTCGCTAAACTTAGCCTTTACATACTCAAGTGTAGGAATCATAATGGACTATTCTTTCTCGCTTTCTAAATTTGCCTTATACTGAGCAAATAGTTCTTCGTCTTCAGGTGTAAGTACAACCTTGACAATGTCTGCAAGATTGAACTGAATGTACCAACAGCAAACGCTATCATCTATCTTGTCTACTCCAGTATTCTTGCTTGAATAGACTACGTCATACTGGTTAAACCTATCTGGAAAAAGCTCGTAAGGACTGTCAGAATTAAGAGCAACAATCGCTTGACTTCCACTATAGTCTTGCGAAGCTCGCAGATAGAGGGCCTTGACCTGCTTAACCTCATACGGAAATACTCCATCGTTGTACGAACTCAAGTCGTAGTACTTGTCTGGATCTGCTTCATCGACAAGGATGAAATTACCCATGATGTCTTTCGCAAGGTAAAGAGAACAAGTCGTTCGCTTTATTTCTCTTATCTCCTCTGTCTTAATGCCTGCAAGAATGTCGAACAAGAATCCTTGCTTGATAGGCAGGCGAAGGATGTCCTGTTCCGTATATGGCGCAGGAGGTGCAATCGTAATCTGTTTACGCGGAGCGCGTAACTTCTTGTTGCCGTTTATGGTGAAGATGCCTGCGTTAACCTTCTGCTGCACTACGAAGACTGGCCAATAGAACGGAGCATTGCGCCAGCCATTAGCTTCATCACCATTCTGACCAAGCAGCATAAGTACAGGTCTGTCTACTGCCTTATCACGTGATGGGGCAGTGTCGCTGTGACCATCGTCAGGAGAATCAATCCAACGTTTACCTTTCGTTGCTGATTCTTGGCGTTCACGGCTCATGTTACGACCTGTACGATGCAGGCAATAAATGAAACCATCTGAGCCAAACGTACAATGTTCGAGTGCGGTCAGCATCTCGTTCTTGTCCCAGAGGAAATCTACATTCTCGTATTCTTCGCCATAACGGAATGTACTGTCTATCAAATTGATGATTTCGACAGCCGTCTCGTATGACATGAGGAAGAATTGCTCTTCATCGTTGACGTTGACGTAATCTGGACATGACTTGATGAGTCTCTCAATCTGCGAAACAGCATCAGATATTTCTTCAGATGTTCCTGTTTGAAAACCGACGGGGAGTATACGCTGCTTCGGTTTTATAACCTTTGTATTGGCAGGCGTGTACTTGTTAGCTGCACTTGGATTGATGCGATTATCATAACCAATCACCATGCTTGTGAAGTCATCTGTCTGAACGGTATCGCGATGGGCTTTCAGGTACTCATACATCATCGAATCGATGCTGTTGATAGATTTGAGCACACTGTAAATGGCTTCTGTCGTAAAGAAACGAGTGCAGGCCATGTCTTCCTTGTCTCGTGCGCCATACATACGTGCATGTTGCAGAACAGTGTCCATCTGGAACTTCTTGGGGTCACGTCCATAGAAGAAGCAGAGCATGTTGTCAATCGTGATGCCGCGATCGAGGATGTTGCCTCCTATGAAGAAATTCATGGCCTGTTCAAGACGAAGTTGTCCTTTCTCGTTTAGCATGGTGGAAACTGGATTCTCAGAATTGACTACATTGATGGTGTAGTCATTGTACTCCAAGATACGCTTAACCTCTGCTTCAACTTCGGCAAACGTCGGGTACTTCTCACTGATGAGTTCATACTTGTTGCCAAGCTCGTTGCTCAACTTGAAACTCTCGTACGCATCTCTTTCCAAGTCAAGTATGTGGAGGTCTGAATTAGATTGATTCAAGAATGCATTCTTGATGTCATCTATTATCTCTGTGATGAGTTTTTCCTGCCAGGCATGATTCTTCTTTGAAATCTCGCAATGGATAAGACAGCTTGAATAGTATTTCTTGTTGGTCTTCTTCTTTACCTGTATACTACGAATAGCAGTAGCAAAGAGATAGCTGACAATTGCAAAGTTCAGTGAGTCAAGATTGTCAGAGTGTGCTTTCGATTGCAAATACCACTCATTTCTTGCCGATAGAACATCTATGCAGACCTCGTCTACAGGTTGGTAAAGACAGCTGTACATAGAATTCTCATCTTCGCTTAGTTCATAGTACTGACGACCGCCAATGTATCTGTTGTGAATCGGTACGAGGCCAGTATAACGAGGCAACCAAGGTGATGCCTCTTCTCCATTACGTAGCTGTATCGTACCATCTGGTTGCAAATAGAGAGAATACGGTGTCGCTGTTATTTGCAAGTATCGACAGTATGTTGGCAGAGTGATGAACTTCTCAATGTGCTCTGCTATCTTCAACAGTGATAGTTCGCCCTTCCTCTTGTAATAGTTACGGCTGGCAAAGTCTGCCTCATCATCGCAAACCAGAACTTTCTTACTACGAAGAAGTTCACTCTTCTCGAAAATCGCATTGAGATACGATAAGTTGGTATCCTCCTTTTTTACAACGATGATAAACTTGTTTGCTGGATTGTTGAGCTGATAATCGCTGAGACCACCGCGATGGCCAAGGTCAAGGATGTCCCAAACAGAAATAATAACTTTCTGGTTATAGGTCTGCTGATCCTTGAAGAAGCGGAAGTCATTGTTAAGTCGCTGTATGGTCTGCTTCGTCAACGTGTTAGTGCCTTTGGTCATAACCACTGCAACGTCAATTCCTCTATCGAAGCATAGCCCCATGATGCTAAGGAAGGTATCGGTCTTACCGCACTGCACTTTACCAAGCAAAAGGCAAGGTTGCTTAGCGGTTTCATCTTCCTTCATCAGCTGATCGACCATCTCGCGGACAACTTGTTCCTTCTCTTCCGTCATGAACTTGTTGTTCGCCTTCATCGTCCCAAAGATGTACTCGTCTTCAGGAATGGAATTCTCCATCTCAATGCGTTCCTTCTCATCCAGCACCCATTGTGGCACTGGCTTACCTTTCGCTTCGAGGAAGTCTATATAGTCGTTGACTTCGTCTTTATTTGCAAATCGCTGTGTCTCCATAGTTGGAATGTTTGTTCTGTTAGCTTATAAATTCAAAATAAGGATAAGTTTCAATATTGTCCAACTCGCTGTAAGTCGGATTATTGACAAGAAAGGCTTTCTTGTAGAATGAGAGGCTAAAATCTGAGAGGCCAGACAGTCTGCAAGCTTTATATATGCCTGTTTCAGGACGTGTTATAAGGCCAGCCTCAACCAACATCTTTATGGCACTATTGAAACCAATAGTACTATCGACACTTGAGCCGTACTTCTCGCTAAGTTTCGCTATTATAAGACTTGTTGGTACTTCGTCTTGTACGTGAAAATGTTTTCCAAGCAGTGTCACAAGGTCATAGAATAGCGGATATGCAGCGCACATAAGAGCAGTATATACTGCGGTTTTGTTAGTCCCTTGAATGCTATTGGCAAGAAACTCGTGTGAATGCTCTTTTATGAAAGGTAATAGCTGATTATTTACGGTCATGCGTCGAATTGTTCTATTCACCTTCTCTGTGCGGCTTTTGCCACTTGTTTCCAAAGCGACAAGTTCGAGTATGTAATCTTTAGTACACGATCCGTTGAGTATTGCCGACATGGCAAGACTCAACGAACCTAACGATGCTGATGCCTTTACTCCTATCGCCATTATAGTCTCCCTATCTTTATCAATGGTACAATCATTTCGAGAAAATGACTACCACCATGTGTTAACATTGTTGTTCTGTCATTGACAAAACAATGGTTGTCGCGTATTGACATCCAATTGTCATGCTTTATCATACGTATATCTTGATTCTCTTGGAAGAAACGCTCCTGTTCTTCCTTGTTGTTATATATGAGATGCCTAGCTCCACGACTCCCGTCTTTATATAAGAATACTTTCTCAACCTGGCTCAGTGTTCGCCATCCGTATGAAAGCACACTACCATGGTCTGACGTCAGATATAGTTTATAGCCAGCATTCACAATAGTTATAATCTGCTCTACAATTCTTGGACACCAGTTCTCTGTCAATGAATACAAGTCTTTGTAGTCAGACGACGAATGCATCTTCTCGTCCATCTTGACGGTCACCACTGCCAGACATTTTATGCCCTCGTTTATGGCAAACTCATCTTTGTCGCTAATATATTGAACATCATAACTTCCTAAGCCTTGTGAGCGCCAGAAGTCCACCCAGAGTTTCTTTTCATTCTCTGGACTTTGTTTGTAGTCTTGTTGTGGAACAGCTCCGCGGAAAATGGCTTGCCTTGATAACATCGTGATGCTCGGCATCCAAGCCAATGTGCAACCGTCTTCTATGTTGATTGTCTCTCTGCCCAAGTATTCCTTCAGTATGACGTATTGCCAGTATGCAAAGCCATCAACAACAAGTAAGGCGATCTTTTCGTCTCCTTCTCTGTTTGCTGCTATGTGTGGAAGTATCTTATTAACGCTCTTGGCTTTTAGCAGCGCATTACTCTGAAGTGTCGCAAAGTATTCTTTGTCTACCCAATTTTGGAAAGACTCATTTATCTCGTCAATCTTATTTTCTATGCCTTCGTAGACACCTTCTTTGATTGCTTTAGCCAGAACCTGTGAAACTAAAGAGATAGTAGTTGCCTTATTCCAATCTAATTCAATGTCAGCAAGTTGCTTCGCCAAATAATCTGCCGATTTGCGTTTCTTGTCTGCAAGATCTTTGGCAATTGCTTGAACGAGTAGTGTACATTCCTGTAAACTGACCTTTCTGATGTCTATTTGACTGTGTAGTATATCAAGGACTTCAAATGGTTGCTTTTTCAGTAGGGCTTTGTCTGCAAACAACGGGAAGACATCACTGATGGAAAAATCTACTACGTGTGCACTCCGCTTCATGTCAGCAAGTATTGTGTCTTTCGATTTGCAGATATATACGTAGCGTCTCCCAGTAGAAACTTTATAGTGCAATTCGTAGTGTATGCGCAGTTGCAGATTACTGCCGACAACGACTTCTATGCCACAATCCTGAAGTAAAAGTGCGCGCACCACATCTTGTGAGAGAAATCCGTCGGGATTCTCCACAATGCTCAGATTGCAGTAGTCTACCGTAATCCGTTGTGCTACTTTCTTTATCAGATCGCTCATCAGTCCTTGAATTGTTTCTCTATTTCAAGGCGTCGTTCACGTCCATTATTGATGGCCACCTTTACCCATTCCTCGTATTCTGTTCCGTCTATAAGGCTTTGTATTATGGCCGTCAGCACTTCTTTCTCTAAGCAACCTGCAGCAAGGTCAAGCACCAGTTCTTCGGTGTCCTTCATGAAACTTTGGGCTGCCAGCAAGTAACCATTTTGCAGTAGGAAGTACATCGTCAGTGTGATTGATATGCGCTTGTTGCAGTCCTCAAAGTAGTGACCTCTGCATAGGCTAAACATCATATATGCAGCTTTGTCAGCAATTTCAGGATAGTACACGTCGTTTTGCACCATATCCAATACTAATTGTATGCCTCCAACGTCACGCACTCCTGCTAAGCCTCCACCACTCTTTTCTACTGTTTTCGCGTAGATTTTGAGAGCCTGCTCATAGTCTATGTATTCTATTCCCATGGCGGTTCTCATTTATTGCTTCAAGTGGTCAAGCACGTCTTTATTCTCTTCGAGCAGTCTGTCGAAGTCGTTCGACGTATCACCTAAGAATTTCTGATACTCTTCTGGCATAACAGCACGTATATAGGCTGCCAAATTACCATGATATACGTTTCTAAGCGCATTATCACGCGATGCCATCTTGACGCGAGCATCCTCGACAATAGGCTTTCCAAACGGCATGGCGGCCAACTGCTCTACTATTTCGCCTACTTGTGCTATGCTCAATGACCTCCCCAACTCTTGGGCACGACGTGTAATTTCATCGGCTGCACCATTCTCGAAAGCAGAAACAGCTGTGAGAACCTCTGAGTAAAGCGTGTGCCTAATATTGTCCTTCTTGGTTAAGGCGAGCAGTTGTTTATACTCCTTGGCTTTCTCGCAGAATACAGCTTTGTATATCAAGTCTGTTACTTGAGCATACTTAAATGTCTTATGGCCTTCGACGTATTTGTTGATGGCATCAGTAAGATTCTTGTGGTAATTTTCTTCTATTATAGCAGAAGCAAGATAACCACTGTCACGTCGATTTATATACTTTGTGTTACCTCCTGTCTTTTCGTAGATGGAATACAGGACTATGTCGAGTATCTTGCTGCGCAACATCTTGGCCTTTTCGCTGTCGGTAAGTAGCATACCTACATTGAGAAAAGCTCTAAAATCGAAGAGTCCTAACAGAGTAGTTTTGGTAGCGACATCGATGTCGCTACCAAAACGTAACTTAAACTCTTTCAATGCGTTACCCTTACATAAAAAGTAACCATTGCTCATTATTTCCTCTTCGTTAGCCTTGATGCACCTGTCTATTGTGCGCACATCGACCTCATAAAAATCGGCCACTTGTTGCCTGGTTATCACATACTTCCCCTGAAACTCATAGAACTTTACATCCAGAGATTCCTGTATCTTGGGTAGGGCAATGGCGTTGTTCAATATGTTTTGTCTGTCTATAGCAGACGTAGTCAAATCCTTTGTCATATCTAATGCTTTCGGCCTATTATATCTTATTCATCGCTATATCGTAGAGCATGAGCAGCACCTCATCCTCATCTCGGAGGTTCTGCGGTATCTTATCGCCTACGGCAACTATCGTCTGAAAGTCGTGGTCGCTGTAGCACTGTTGGAAGCCTGCTCGTAGAGCCTCTACGCGAGCCTCTTTTATTCGGCCTTTCTTGTTTGCTGCTTCTACGTACACCTTGAACTCTCGGAGCAGAGCTTTGTTGCGTAGGACTTCCTTATCAACGTTATCGTGAACATCTGGCAAGCGCCACTTGCCATCTTCCATCTCTATGAAGTTTTCTTCGAGTATGGTCTTCAGCTCTGGCAGAATATCTCCCTTGCGGGTTGCTACGAGGGCTTTCATCCACTTGGGCTGCAACTCCTGATAGGTCTGCGCTCCATTGACTTTGAGCTCGTTCTTTAGCCAATTGATGCCTTCCTCCTCACTGCCGATAAACAGAGCCAATACGGCCATTCCGTCTGTATTCTTCTTCTTTTCTTCGTATTCCGCTGCTTGCGCAGCAGTGAAGAACATACCGTCCCGCTCGATGTAGCGTTCACGCAGGCCTTTTTGAAATTCCTGTGCATCCATTGGCACTGGCATACCATGCACCACATAGTAACTAATTAGGCGGTCGTATAATATCTTCGGACTGCGCTCGACCACAGTAGTTGTCTTATTTTCTCTTTCTATATGGATGGCCAGATGCTCCAAATGTTGCTGAATGAAATCCCATACTACATCAGGCCTGTTCATCTGTATCTCAAATTGCGCAGACAACTCTTCTGATGGCTTATAGCAAGTGATAACAAGGTCTTGCTTCACGGCTGTTGTGGTTGTTACCGCGTTGAATGAGCCTTGTCTTTTATCAAGAGCTGATACGTTGGCAACTATAAATCCTGCGTATTGCAAAGCCGACTGTATTGAATTCCATACAATGGCATTTGTGTTACTAAACTCAACTGTCATCCATTTGCCAGGTTTCAGTACTCTCCAATACTCATAGAAACACTGACTGATAGTTTCACGATAATGCCGTGCATCTTTACCTTGTGCAGGATTTTCAATGGCTTCGTGGCTATTGTTTGTTACTACTCGCAGCCACGGCTCGGGAAGTGAGTTTAGCTCTGAATAATAGATATTTGCGCCGAATGGCGGGTCTGTAAATATATAGTCAACGCTGTCGTCGGACAACTGAAGTGAATCGGCAGAGCCAACATAAAGTGCATTTGGACGCTCCTTTGCAAGAAATTCTGCGGTACGTACCATAGCGCTGTATTTATCACCTATTTGCTCCAATACAGAAGTTTCGGTGGGTGCATTCGGCACATAAAGCGTTCCTTTCAAAAATCCAGCATTCCAACCGCCACCACCATTGAAATAGTAATTTATATGCACACGGTTCATACACGTCGAACGGTTAATCATTGCCGTGAACATAAAACGTAATGCGTGTGGCATCTTTGACTTTTCAATTTTATCGTAGAGTTTAGCTAGGACTATAAGGTTACGCTTTGTGTAGAATTGGTGGGCATAATAGATTCCCCTATCGGTGTTTCTTTGCGTCTCTTGTCCCTCTGGTAGAGTGTAGGTTGGGTAGAAAATATCAATTTTAGTTTCTTCGATACGTTTCAGTACGTCAAAGTCGAAATCGGTGGGAGTTCTCTGAATCTTTTCTTTTCCAGCCTTGCCAACTACTATCACAGGCACCTGCTTCACTCTTTGTGTAGTTTTCTGCAAAGCATCATCAAAATATGTCTCTATGGCAGCTCTTGCAGTTTTCTTAGACTGCATAGCATTACAATGAGGACATACAAACTCATCAAGCATACATTTGTGCTCATGATCTACAGCTTGATGCCAAAACACATACTCCTTCCCACATTCAGGACAAATAAAGATGTCACTCCACACTACAAAACTAATCTTCCCATTGGGTTCTCCTTTGCTATTCGTTGTAGTGTACATCCATCCGCATTCATCCTCCATCTCTTTCTGAATACGCTCAACCTCAGCTTTGAGTAGCGAAACATTTACTGGTGTGTTGTAAAAATAAGCGATATTGGTGGCATAGGGCGAGAGGTCGCCAATAATAGCATGGCGTGTTCCCCAAATGGGCTTGCGTCCGAACTGTTTTTCCCACTCAATATTGATGCGCTTAGCTATTTCATCATTTTCATTGGAGCAAGCTGCTGCGGCAACACCAGTCATTCCTGTGCCTGCAAAGCCATCAAGCACAATGTCTCCAGGTTGAGTATACTGTAGTATATAACGCATTATGGCAGGGTGCGGCACCTTGGTATGGTACGTGTGGGCGGTATATACAGGATTGTTTTTCCCCTCGCTTACATCACTTGCATACGGTTCTTTCACCTCAAAATCGGCCTTGCGTTTGCCCTCGGCTTCAAGTTGTTTTTTTTCCTCTTCCCATTGTGCAATAAAGTCGTTCAGCCATGGGTTAGGGCAGGCCGTGTAGTATGGCGGGTCGGAGAGATTTATTATGTCGTCATCGTTGCCAATAGGGAATCCTTCTATCTTCCGCAACTCTGGCAATTTCTTGCGCAGCTCATCGCGAAAGTATTCTCGGCGTGCATCATCGTTTGGGAATGTATGGCCAAGACAAGTTACTTCGGCATTGTTGAGAAGTGAATTGTCAACCAACTTGTCAAGTTCCTCGGTAGAGAACAGCGAGTTGTTATTGCTATCTTGTTTTGCCATAGTTATTTACTTGAAGATGATGCGCACATTGTCGGCTTTGCTACCATTCGTTAGTTGATCAATATAACCACGGAATGCTTTGAGTGCTTCGTTTGGTGTCATCGGCCGATTGAATACATTGCGACGAATATCATCTACCCCAATTGTTATCTTGTTGATACCTTGATGTAGTTTGCCGACAATGCTAACCAATCGTTCAGCATTCGTAGGCGACAACTCCTCGTCTCCATTGTTGAAGCGGTTCAGTAATCCCTGCTCGCTGTCGTCGAGAATCTCCTTGTTCTTCAGTAAGTCTTCGTCCCTGAGTATGACATGGAGTGTTTCTTCGGCATTGGCATATATTGCTTCAAGTTCGACCTTCAAATCGCCAAGGTCGGGCAATTGCTTACCAACAAAAGACATAGGGTTGAATCCCTGATAAGGCACACGAAGCACTGCGTCTTTGTTGACATTCGGGCTACTCATAGTGAGCGACTGAATCTTCCTCTCCCATTCGCTATACTGTGTGGCCATAGAGAAGTAGCCATTGCTTTGGTCTGCTCTACAGATGGTTTCGCATACCTTCTTTTCGTTGCTATTGAGTAGCTTGTTCTTCTCTGCATTTTGTATAGCAGTGATATGCAGTCGGTTGTATTCCGAGAGATACCAGTCGGCATAATTGCTCATGATGGCATCAAGCTCAGCCTTATAAGCGCTCACCTTCTGCTCGTCGTTCATCTCGGCTATTACGCCGTTTATCTTCTGTATGGCAGAGTCAACAGATTGCTTCATCTCTTCGCTCGTCATGTACTGCTTAGCCTGATTCAAGTAGCTGAAGCGAGAACTGAATTCCGAGACTATCGAGAGTTTCTTCTTTATTTCGTCCTTCTTGCGAATCAGTGCGCACTTCTCCTTTATCTCGTTGGTAGGCCAAGGCAGATTGCGCATCTTTGTTGGAGTAGCATAGGCCTGAAGTTTGTCGCACATGCCAGCCAGAGCTTTGAAGTCGTTGTTGAGTTTTAAGCCTTCGCTTGGCGATAGTATCTCGTGTCCTTGAAGTTCTATACCGTTTGCAACCTTGTGACCTAACTCTACTGCGTCAGCTGCAATAGTCTTGGCATTGCTAAGTAGTTCGGCATATATCTCCAGATTCTGTAGCTGGGCCGTCATGTCCTTGCCCGTGATGCCAAGGAAGAGCTCACGCACTGCCGCCACATTCATTCCTTTGGGTGCGCGGATGTGCGAGAAGGTATATGTCTTGTCGTGCGCAAAATTCTCGATGTCAGCAAGATTGGTTGCATTGATACTTACACCACCAGGGTAGTCAATTTCAATTTCGCCCATCGCAACCATGGCCGCAAGCACAAGGAACTCGTATTCAGAATCGATGTCGAAGTCGTTGCTGCGCCATTCGTTATCCCACTCTTTGAAGAACCGATGCAAAATCTCGTCTCGGTTGAGAACCTGCCCTTCGCCCTTGTTATGCAATTTTTCCTTTATGCTTATTGCATACTGGCAAGCATCCACACTGAGCTGATTGTCTTGCAAGAGTGATAGACCTGCAAGTATTGCATCGCCATCAGAGTTTACTGTCGCTGGATTGGCAATCTTGCGTCGTGCTCCTTTGAGAATGTTTACACGATTCACTTCAGTCAACGGAGCACGAAGAAGTGTGAACTTAGGATAGTTTGGCAACTGCTGACAGAAATAGTCTTCGAGTAGAGTGCTGGCTATATTGCTAATTATCTGCTCTTTAGAGCCACCGTTCATCTTGTCTGGCGTAACAGGTTGCGCCTCGCCTTGATAAACTATTTCTGTGCATTGCATGAAGTCGCGCTGGAAGAGCGCCTTCAACTTGTCGGTATATCGTTTCTTATACTCCTCGTAGAACGGCTTCTGCGAACTATCTACACTGGCTATAAGAGCCTCTGTAGAAGCGTATAGCTCCACATAATCCTTCATCTCTTGACTTATCTTGTCAAGGTGAACGTAAACACTGTCTGGCTCATCGTCATGCTTCATCTTCGCCTTATTGAAGATAGGCATGAAGTATATGTAGAAGTTCTGTTGCGGCTGTGTTGTGCTACGTTCATTTGGATTACCCATGAATATGTAGCCGTCAAGCATTATCTTATGACTCTTCCACTCTATGCGGTGACAGAATATCTTGAACTCACGTCGATATTGCTCTGTTTCGATGGGCAGATATTCCACTAGGAAGTTGAAGAAATGGCTATCCTTGTTGTCGTCACTCATGGTGGCTACGAAGTCCTTAATCTTCTGTTCGTAGTTAACGCCGCCCTCGATGCGCAGGTGAAATTCCTGATTATTGTCGTTCTTCTCGAAGTACTGACCAACAGTGGCCGTGACTATTTGGTTGGCCACGGTATTTATGGTGTCGAGCAAGAACTCGCGACTGAGGCAAGTCGCATCAACATAACAGAGATCATCGACAAGATTCTCCGCGCTTACACCATTAGTCTTTTCGAGGCTGTCTTGAAGTATCTTTACCGCACAGGCATTGGCAATGCGATGCGCAAGAGGAGCCTTCTTTGCACGTGCGGCAGTGAAGTTTTCGTCTATCTTCTGATGGACTATATCCATGATTTCCGTCACTCGACGAATATCTGGATTGGTCTGCATATCGCTTACCTGCAAATCTTCCCAATAGCTATCATAGCAGATAAGTCCAGGATTTGTCTCTGGTACATCTACATCGAGCAACGACTCAAACTTGCGGGTGAGAGTCTTCATTACCTCTCGCTGACTCTTGCCAATCTTGATTTGCTGGAAGTTCTCAAAGAACGATGGATTAACAGGGAACAGGTTCACGTAGTTTTCCAAATTGGCATGTATGTCGCTAAAATACTGCGTGAACTTGCTTAGATGCTTGCGAATAATGTCTTTCTGCGCATCATTCTTATGAAGTAGACGTTGTTGCACCACAAACTGCACGTCTTGTTTGGTGATTTCAATCTGACGGAAACGGTCGTTGACCTTCTGCAACATATTAGCTGCGAACTGGAACTCTGGTGCTTTGTATATATGCTCCTGTACGCCAAACACCATTCGGAATTTGCTGTGGTCACTCATCTGACCAAAAGCCTGTAGCACGGCGAGGTCTCGGTTCAAGTCAGCCGAGCCGCTACGTCCCTTTAGATAGCTAAGCATCTCGTCGATGACAATCATCAGGCCTTTACCCTGGAACGTTTCTTCAAACTGAGCCATCATGCGGTTCAATTTGTCGGTGTACATATCAGGCTTGTCGTCCTTTTCTATGCTGTAGTCGACGCCCCATTTTTCGAGTTGCAAGTCTATTTGATGGCAAACTATACGCCAGAGCTCATCGTTAGAGCCTAATTCAAAACGAACAACCTTGTACTTTCCTGCAATATTTCGCAGCACCTGACGTGCCGTGTCGCTTTTGACAAATTCCAAGTATTGCTCGTCTTCGGCCACAAGAGAAAATAACGACATCAGGTGTGATTTACCTGTACCGTAATTACCCACTATCTGTAGACCGTATGTATCGTAACTCGCTGTGTAATCAAGATTCTTACACAGCGTAGGGATTATATTCTTCTCATAAGCCTCTGAAAATACGAAATCGCTCACCAGCGAACGACGATAATCGTTCTCCTGTAGCCTATCGAATTTTACTACTTCGTTTATCGGTTCAAACTGAATAAGATCTCTATATTTCATGTTGTTAGTTGCTTTTTATATGTATTTATAGGAAAGTCCTTTGAGGTTCACTGCAATATTGTCGGTGGATGATAGAAAATAAAGCTTGTCATCTTGCACCATAGCATCTGACCTTACAAACAAACACAGGCCTTTTGAGTACGAATCCAAGATTGCATAAACGTCAATCTTCAACTCAGGCTCGAATAGAATCCCGACATTTTCGATGGCAATGTATTTACCAATTGTTGGATGAACGCGAATCTGACTTAGCACCTGCTTGTATTTCGACTCAACACCATTCTCCACTGACGTATCCTCTTTCACGAGTGCAGACAACTCCCTGCCGACATTGACGAATTGTATTCCATCGATGTCGTCTTTGCAAAAGACTATTCTATTCCTCGTGTTTTGTTGAGTGTACGCCAATATATCTCGGATCGAAGCCATACTGCGTGTTTTTTACTCTACAAAAGGGATAACATGAGTGCGACTCAAAACGTTCAGCCGACATCCGATAACAACAACGTGTTTCAACGAGCAACCGTCCCAACCTCCGACAATGGCATTGGATTTTGGAACGTCAATATCAGAACCTTGGATTTTAGTCCACCACTGATATTGCAGTATGTTTATTTTCGTTGACACCTTACTCTCTTGTTCTCATGGATAATTTCGGATAAGTAATTGTGTTACAAACAATTTTTGTAGACACTATTTGTGATTGCGTGTTATTATTCAAAATTATCCGAGTTCTAAATTAACACTTTTCTACCAAATGGCGAAAGAATAGAAGGCCTTTTTTGATTTCAACATCACAAATAGCTGGCTCTCATTTACTCGCCTTGAAGTAAATCTTGAGCCCCGCAGCAACTGCCGCGGAGCTCAAACATCAGACTGAAAGGTCAAATCATTGGTTGCTTAGAGTTGTAACCTCTTGATTTCCTTTCTTGTTAACTCTTCTATCCTCGCCTCCGAGCACGTAGTAGTTGAACATCTCGCGGCATCGGCTCTGCACACGGTCACCATACTTCTTGCGCAGCTCTGGTGCTAGCATTGCAAAGTTGGATGTCACGAGGGTTACTGTACTATAGTCTGCACGGCTTTCGAGGATTAGACGAAGCAACTCGTGGCGATTGCCCATGTAGATGGCCTCCGTCGGTTCGCTGCCCAAGTCCTGAATGCCAAGCATCGCCGCTTTCTTCATCCATCGTAGGCTCTCGCCCTCACAGAATCTGTCCACAATGTCATCGGCACGGAAGTTTGTCCACGTCAGGTTCTCGCAGATTCCGTTGATGTAGAAACCACGGTCTCTGACTTCTCTCACGAACTCGCGAAGCACTTCAAGCGCCACACTCTTACCCGTGCCAGTTTTTCCGCTGATAAAGATGCCCTTGTTCAAGTCCGCAGGTATCTCTTTTGCGGTCTCGGGGTCAATTGCCTTGCACGAAGGGTCGGCAAGCGCCCATAACATGAGGTTCTTGTAGACGAATGAGTTATCGTCGTCGATGATGAATGCAGGAATGCACAACTTACCTATCTGTATCAGATGGTCCCAATACGTTAGAAGCGAATCTCGCCCCATCGGTTTTCCCTCTACTCGCCTTACGAACGAAATTTGAGGATGCTGCTTACGCATCTCGCTGAGAATATCGCCCATGCTTTCTGTTTTTGCTATAGCTTTCTATTTGTTAGAACGGGCATGGATTGCCATTCTCGTCGATTGTTAACTCGACTCGCGGCAGACTCACCTCTGAGTTTTTCCATGTGTCGTTTGAGTATTTCACTTCCTTCTTTTTGCTCGGTTTCGTGACCTTGTCGCCGCGGCCCTGGGCTGGCTTGTACAGTCCCGCATAGCCCTGCTTGACGGAGTACTCCACGATAGCCTCGGCATAGTCTGCATTTCCCTCCGACATTTCAAGTAGGAGTTCAACCTGCTTTTTGATGCTCGCAAGGCCTTTAAGCTTTGGCGACATTTCTTTCTTGTGGGCATACCACCGCATCACTATTGCTTGCCATCGCTCATCAAGCTGATTGAAATAATCTTCTTGAATTTCTGTTCTCGGCAAAACAACGCCATCGGGCGTTCCCCTAAAACAATACGAAGTATTATCTGTTTCTTTCTTTATTTGTTTGTTTATAGCATCGAAATCGGTAACGGCCGTTACAATTTTCGATGGGTCACCCATGATTTTGGCTTGTTTTTCGGTCGTTATGGCGCTTGGGTCAGGTTCGGATGTAGCATCTCCATTTGAGTTTTGGTCAGTTTTAGCTCCCCAACGCCTTTCGGCGCTGCGTCTTCCAGCTTCCCGCCGCTCATCGAGCGCACTCTGATACTGCTTCATCTCGTCTATTAGATCCTGGTCGAAGAAGCGAGTTCCATCTTCGGAAATCGTAAATAGGCCAAAATCCATAATTACAGACTTGACTATGCCGTTCGGACAACGCAGATGCCAACCGAACGAATCGAAATCGGTGGGTAGAGAGCCGTCTCTTGAACTGCGAAGCAAACCGAGTATGCCAACATAAATTCCGAAACCTTCCCAGCCTAGTTTCTTACGCATGGCTATAACGCTCGGTAATTCATGAGAGTTAGCAGACATGCGATACCACAGCTGTTCGGTCTTCATTACTATGTTTCTTTACTGTTTGTCATTATGTCTTATGCATAAGGGGTGAGGCAAGCCGAGGCTCACCTCAAGCCCCAATGATTAAACTTGTGTACTGTCAGAAGTAGAGTCTGGCACGTCTGCGAACATCTTGTCTTCCTCGTTGATGCCTTCGATGTAGATGTCGAAGTGCTTAGCAAGGAATCTGGCGATGCTGCGACTGACGAAGTGTGAACTCTTTTCGTAGTGCAACTCGTTGAGCCGTTGCATCACAATCTTGTTCTTGTGAATAAGCCGTGACCACACGTATCTGTGGTTGAGCCCCAACGCACGAGAAATCTCAAGCTTGAGCACTCTTCCGACTCTCAACTTCTGACCATTGTCGATGATTATGTTGTCCATCTAATCACCCTCCTTGCCCACGTCTGGGCTTCTGATTGTCCGACGAACCTTTGGCATCGTCGGTTTGCTGTTGGTTGCATTCTGTTGCAAGTGTTGTTTGATACTGTGCATAGCTATATGCTTTTAGTTGCGCCTACTTGCGTTTGACATTGAACTTAATTTTCTTGCCCTGAGCAATGTCTCGCTCGTTCTGACGAATAAGTGCATTGTGAATGCTGATGGCTGTTGCAGACTGATTCTTACTGCGAGGCTTGCCAATGAATACACCTGGATTGGCCTTGCAGAAACGACAGATGTCGTACTTACTCTTGAATGGAGCGTCCGGACCCTCACACAATCGAGGATCACTTCGTTTAATTATCTGATTAGCTGTTGCAAACCCCAGATACAATTCCTCCTTGCTATCTTCGGTGTCTTCAAGTTGACGCTCTGACACCTTGGCGCTTATGGCCTCACTCAATGCGCCAGTCTGCTCGCTGAGAGCCTCCTGAACAGACTTCTTCACTGTCTTCTCTATGATAGACAGGAAAGGTCCCATCATAGAATTGAAATCTTCTTCCATGACATAGTCATATTATGTCCGCAACTGCTCTGCTCGGTTGCAGAAACGGTTGCAAACGGTTGCGTCCTTGCGGACGTGAATTGTCTTACTGTTAAAATTGCAACTGACTGCAATATTTAGATTGCATTAAGTTGCACAATTCAAATTAACCATATAACTTTGCCACGTGATAACTAGTATATACAAAGCTGTATAGCGCATTTGAGGTCGCAAAGTTACTTAATTACTCTCTAATTACGTAGTCTTGCGGGCACTTTTTGTATTTATATTCCTTTTTGATATGGCAGGCCAGAACATCGTAGATCGCTTGATGATTATGTATGATTGTGATACTCAGGCGAAACTTGCGCAGAAGTTAAATTTCACGGAGGCGTGCATCTCGCAATGGCGAAGCACGGGAAATGCCAATTTGAACACGGTGATACCTCAAGCGGTGGCTATGGGCATAAATCTGAACTGGCTCGTGACGGGTATTGGTGAGAAAAAAATCGCCTTTGGGCGTAGGAATAAGGATGACGAGGCGAATGTGGCTGTGACACTTGCCAAGCGCGAAGTGGAACGTCAGAAAGTTCAGGTCGAAAAGCTGACCGACCAGAATCAAAAACTCTTCGACATAATCGTCGGTCTACAAGAAGAACTCAAGAAGAAGGACAAAGTGATTGAGCGCAAGGAAAAACAGATTGAGCGTCTAATCGAGAAAATTGGCGAGAAATAGCGATTCGACCTATATTTTACTGAGGTTCGACCTTGCTTCTTAGTGGTATTTGTAGCCTTTGCTCAATCAATACCACAAAGCACTTCAATAGCGCCCAATTGATACGAGTCAAAACTCAATCGCTTATCAATCAAGACACAACGATCCTCAGTTTCTACCCAATAGAGACGCAATAGATACGTAGTTACAACATAATTATGACATGGTCATGACGAGGTAATATCGCAGTTGAGTCATAGTCTCGACGTAATTAGTCATGTCTACCTACACTTCGATATATCTACCTTTATCGAATGTAAGATGCTCATTGTGGAATGCGTACCCGAATTGGTTGCAGATGCAATGCGTTTTGCCTATGGTCTTTTCGATATTGCGATGAGAGTGTCCATAGATCCAGAAATCAATTCCGCTTTGCTCTATGTAGTCGGACAGTTCGACGGTGAAAGCGCCATTGATTTTGCTTCCTTGAAACTCTTGCGCCATAAGCTGATATGACGGAACATGATGCGTGACGACAATCTTATATTTTGCATTACTCTCCGCAACGGACTTCTTGATAAACTCCAAGCATCGCCTGTGTTCCCGATTGAAGTCGGAGAAAGTAAGCATCTCCTCACCATAAAGAATACGTCGAAAATCGCTCACGCATTGCTCGGTGACGTAAGCATCCTTCAGGTCGATATTCGCCCACAAGGTCGATACTATGAAGTCCACATTTTCGATTCTGACAACAGTGTTATAGTAGTAATGCACATTGTGTCGTATCTCGCCGATCAATCCGTCGTGCATTGTGGCCAAGTCGTAGTATTTATAAAACTCATGATTGCCCAAGGCCACGATGACCTGTTGGTAGTTTTCCGATGCCCAATCCCAGAAAGGGTGCGTCCGATAATTGTCATCGCCAAGGTAACCTATGTCGCCAGCAAGCACGAGTATGTCGCCATTAACGCGTAGCGGCTCTTGTCGCAGAACTCTCCAGTTTTCGGCAAACTCAATATGAAGGTCTGATGCAAACTGTATTTTCATGCCTATTATTTTACAATGAACGTACTCTTTAACGCATCGAGGTAGGCCTGTATCGCCTCTGCATCTCTATCCAACGCATCCTGTAACGATTGGCTTGGCAATTCCTTTTCTATTGCAGATACGTATTCCATCACGCTATCATAAACATACTGAGACACGGCTATTGGTTCAGGTATGGATGCTGTGGCAATAAGTTTCAGCACGTCGGTCTTATGTTTCTTGATGTCTTTCGTATTTACTTGTTTCCCGTTGGCCTTATCTTGTAGAAGATTCAGATATGCACGCGCCTTCAAGCAAATGAGAGCCGCAGGAGTGGCAATACGCAGCCCGTCTTGCTCCTCACTGTTAGCAACAGTAAGCTCATAGTTTTCATCATCCATCATTATGGCCGAAAGACTCGAAAGATCTTCCGACAACGGAATCGGCTCGATGCGAAAGCCCGAAGGTTCACCAAGCACATTTGAGTGGCGCGACAATAATTCTATTTGCACTGGATAGCCAGTCTTCTCGGTCGTGAATCTATATAGCGTGTAAGTAGGTGTCTTGTCATCCTTCTCGCGTTTGCCAGCTTTATATTCGCCATCCTTGATGAACTGCCAAAACGCATCGCCATATTCCTTGGTCATATTCTCTACGACCAGAATCATGTCAATGTCATTGGTGGCACGCGGACGCATATCGGTGTCACTCAAGACAATATCGCATGCTGTACCGCCAATAATCACATAGTTATCCTTGAAATTGGCGAAAGCCTCTCTGAACTTATCTAATCCTATTACCATAGTTTACTAATCATTGATTCTAATTCCTTTTCTATTCTTGGGTCTCGGTCATCACGTAGCGTGAGATAGAGCGACAACTGGTCCGCATAGTATTGGTATAACGGTGGGTAATTCCAAATCTCTATACAGATGTCGCCCTCTACGTCATTAGCGTTGACAAAGGCGCTTCTGTCCGCCAGACTATTATAGTCTTTAGCGTTCACCACGTACGTAGTCACTTCGTCTGGATTCAATGCCGTATAGTGAGCCATGGCACTGATGCCACCGTAAGTCAGTTGTTGTTTCGTTGTGACGCCATCGCAATATATCTTCTTTTTGACGGGGCTCTTCAAAAATGGCAACGTGCGCTCCCACACCTCTTTCTTGCTCCCATCAAAATGAATGTGCTTCACTCGATTCTCATCCATCTCAATTTTGCATAGCTGAAGGTCTTCAAAGTTCTTGAATGCCCTTGAAATCGTTACGTATGAGAACGGCATCTTAGTCTCTATATCCGCCATCGACCAGCCATTCAAATCGTCTATCTGCAAATGGTATAATAGGATGTATTGAGCGGCAGCCGACAGCTCTTCCGTTTTCTGTCGATTGCTATCTCTTGTATTGATGATCAAGAACGGTAAAAAGGCGAACTTGTTGGAGACGATAAAATACACACCTCTTTCTACGAGTCTATTCCGCTCTACAAATTGAAGATTATCAAACAAGAAAACGATGGGCAGTCGCAGAATGCTTTCTAAGCGATTTGCAAGTCGTGAGCAATCCATAGAGGCGTGATTCTCTTCCTTCTTTGCACTCAAAAGACAAAACGCCTTATCGTTAAATGTCGCTCGATAGAACCTGAACTTCAGTTTCGTGTCTATCGGGATTCTTTTCAACACGCTGTCTTCAAATTGAGACAAATACAACGCTTTGCCTGCTACTATAACATCGGAGGTCTTCATTATTTTGTGCTATTTTCACTTCGTATGAAAACAGTACAAAATTGTAGAAAATACTTGAAAGTGCAAAGCTTCGAGATACTTTTCTGAAGCATACTAATCGTTATATCCTTACTCCAAAGTGCATTAACCTCTACATTTACACATCCACCCACCCATTCCTTTGCAGTCTGAGATTCATGTTTCAGACTGACAATGACCAGACGAAATAGAAAGAACGCCGCGCTCGACGGAGTATATACACCAGCAGCAAAGGGCGTGGAGACGCTCGATACGCTAATCCCAGACTCAATGGATGAAGGCATGAGGTCGGCTCTTGAGCGACTTGACAAAGCACTTGGTGGCGATGTGGCGGGCTTCGTATGCGCAAGGCTCAAGATAAGCAGAGACCAACTGGCGCAGTACTTCAAGGCGGAGCAAGTTGACTCCATCGCGCTCGCAATATACAACATTGAAGCTCGGCATGAGGCCATGGTGTGTGGCGACGAGACGGGTGTGGGCAAAGGCCGTCAGGCGGCTGGCATCGTCAGATACGCCAAAGAGAATGGAAGACTGCCAATATTCTTCACCGAGAAGAAGAACCTCTTTTCGGATTTCTATAGGGATGCAAAAGATACTGGCATCGCGCATTACAAGCCACTCATCATAAACTCGGACGGCGCAGTCTACGACTACGACAAGTGCATCGACTCGACACCTGGTGCAGAGAAGTACGAGGCAGTCTACGAACCGCTTCCGAATGCCGAGATGGCTAAGATCTTCAAGAGCAAGAAGATGCCCGATGGCTATGACTATATCCTCTGCACCTATTCGCAGCTATCCGACAGCGAGGAGAAGACGGCGTTCCTAAGTGCCGTAGCGAAATCTGGGAAAGCGATATATGTATGCGACGAGGCTCATAACGCAGCTGGTCAGTCGAGCCGTGGTGACGTGATGCGAACGCTCATCAGCGAAGAGGACTGCGACGTGGTGTTCTTGTCGGCAACATTCGCCAAAGCTCCGAAGAACTTGCTGCTATACATACAGAGAACGAAACTCAAGGACTGCACAACGCCACTCACATTGTCATTGGCCATAAGTCGTGGTGGAATACCATTGCAAGAGTTGATCTCCTCGCTACTCGTGGAGAGCGGACAGATGGTACGCCGCCAGCGAGACAACACAAAGATTGAGGTCAACTACAACAACACAGACGAGGCGGATAGGCAGATTGACGATGTCAACTACAACCGCATTATGCGTTTCGTGAGAGATGCACTGAGCCTCCAGAACATGCACGTTCGTGAACTAATCTCGCAACTCAAAGCGCAGAAGATACTGCCTAAATCAGCCAAGCCATACAGCATATTCTCATACATGTTCGTCATTACTAATGCACTTCTGCTCGCTATCAAGGCGAAGAGCGTGGTGCGAAAGACGATTGAGCATGTGAGGGATGGGCGTGCTGTTGTAATCGGACTGAGCCAGACATCAGCAGCGCATCTTGAACCGCAGCGACTCATCAACTTGATGGGTCGAAACGTCAAGGTTGGTGACTTAGTGCGAGGTGATTTTGCGCAGTATCTCTTGTTCATCTTGGAGCGTTCGCTTGTCATTTCGCAAGGTAAGGACGAGGAGGAAAACGAGGACGGCAGTCACAAAGACCAGAAGACTATTCTCGACCTCGACTATGCGAAACTCTTTGCCGAAGGAACAATTACGGGCACGCAGTTGCAGGAGTCCATCATCATCAGACAGGAATACGAGCGCATCAAGAAGGAGATTCTTGACGAGAAGTTCGGCATACCACTCTCGCCGATTGACCTAATCAAGCAGATGCTCGTGAAAGAAGATGTTGGCGGACGAAAGATACGAGTCGAAGAGTGTACTGGCCGTCAACTCGGTCTTGAATATCCAAAGCTCGACGACTTCACGCTCGGCAAACTCATTGAGCGCAAAAAAGTTGACACGGGCAAGATGTATAACGACTTCCAGTGCAACAACATCGATGTGCTCATTATTAATGCGGCTGGAGCAACTGGAGCATCGGCACATGCGAAGATCATACCTGGTAAAGTGCCATTGGAGAAGGTTCGTCAGCGTGTGATGATAATCGCACAGCCAGAGTTGAACGTAGCCACGGAGATTCAGAAGCGAGGCCGTATCAATAGAACAGGTCAGGTCAAGTTGCCTATTTATGAGTATGTGACCTCGTTCATTCCATACGAGAGTCGCACGATGATGATGCTCCGTAAGAAGCTAAAGTCGCTCGATGCAAACACGACTGGTTCACAACGTCAGAACGAAAATGTGGTTTCCGAGTTCGTAGACTTCGATAATAAGTATGGCGACGAGGTTGTGAAAAACTGGCTCACGCAGCACGATCAGGAAGCGAAGATGCTCTTCCCCGATACAGACGGCAAGGTCAGCCAAAACGGATGCGCAAAGGACGCAACGGGACACGCTGCAATCTTCGACACTACGGCACAAGAACAGATGTTCTCGGCTATCATCGACGACTACAAAGAGTTGGAGAAGAACTTGCAGTCCATGGGCTTGTGGGACTTGGAGACTCAAAGGCTCGACATGCAGGCAAAGCTCATCTCGGAACGTTTGCTAACGTACAGAGCGAAGGTCAAGTCATCGCTTGGTGGCTCATCATACATAGGACTATACGAGTGCCGTGTCGGTGGTAAACCGTACCTGCCCGAGGAGGTGGTCAATATGACCAAGTCTGGCATCGAGGGCTATGGCGGGCGGTGCTACATATCCATCGATTTGGAGAACGAAATCTCGCAGTGGTACGCCAACCGATGGACGAATGGTGCGCAGTTCAAGCCAGCATTCGATGCTCGACGAAAGAAACTCACCGACGAATATGAAGATCTCGTGAAGACGCTCGCCGACGAAGACGAGATTGACGATGCCAAGCAGCTCTTTCAGATGAAGCTCAACAAACTGAATCTCGACGAGCAGGCGGCAAGCGAGAGAAATGTAGCGACTTGCGAGCAGGTGAAAAACGGCCTCAAGAAGATACGCATCGGTGATGTCGTTCGTGAGTTTTTGCCGCTCAAACGCACGCAGTCGGACGGTACGGAAGTCTATCCCATGGCTATCCTTACGAGTATCTCGTTCGGCAAGGAGGACAAGGACAAGTTTCTACCAGGCAAGATAAAACTGCACTTCGCCATCGCCAAGTCGTGCAAGCACTATGAGATAAACCTCGTGTCGAATGACAAGAATGGAGGTTTCGAGGTACTCACGCAACTCGTTGACCACGTGGATAAGTACAGTGGTAGTCCGAACGTCGGTGACTACAACGTGTTCTACTACAACAACGATAACACAATCTTCGAGGAGTGCGCAATGGCCATAAATATGTGGCGCGATGAGATTCGGCAGCTTCAGAACGGCATAGAGAGGCGTTACATTGTCACGGGCAATATCATCGATGCATTCCGTTCGCCGCTTGTGGCTTCTCGTCGTCCGCAGACAATCTACTTCACAATGCAGCTTCGCAATGGCGAAACGCAGTGGGTGCCAGGACTCTTGATGCCCGAGAATATACAGGAGGAGAAATCGACCGACACTACGTTCCTGCCGTTCGAGTGGGGACTTCCGTTGTGCAAGGTGAGTCCGAGCAGCGTCAAGGGTTACGGCTGCAAGTCAACCATCTACAAGATTAGCGGTTCGGACGTGCCTGTGGACTTCTTCTTCAAGATTGAGGGCACGCGACACGTAATGGTAAAGTACATGACCAGTTCGACGGATAGTATGCAGAATAGACTGTTTGAGGAGCTAAAGACTAGCGTCTTCAAGGAGATCTATCCCATCTTCAAGCACATGCCGAAGCAGTACATCTTCGAGTACCAGCCGCAGGTAAGGTGGTGGAGTGACATGCCCGACTATGTTGACACTAACGAGCAGAAGATTCTCGATTGCTTGACGAATTTGGGTTATAGCATCGAAGTGCCTACGAAGAATATTCCGCAGAGTATCTACGACAAGATTCAGGCGGACCGATACAACTACGAATGGGAACGCCTCGATTGGAGTCCGAGCGATATTCCCGATGGCAAGCCGAAGAATAATGACGCCAAGGCAAAGCGCAAACGCAAGGCGATGCAGTTGGCGTTGGCTATTGAGATAGAACTAAACCTAATGCGTCAAGCGGCTGCCAATAAGGGTATGAATGGCGTTGATGGCATCAAGTCAAGGGCGACTCAACTGAGACGTTTCATAGCTAAGAATTACGACAAGCGATACCTCATTGTGAGGCGTTGTGACGATGGCTATGACATCACGGTTGATGACCATAAGCGCAAGGGTTCGGCGCACATCTTTACCCTCGCGACAGCCGACGCAGACCACATAATCAGAACACTTTTCAACTAAGAATATGAATGTAACACGCGAAAACTATTGGGCGAACCGCGAGCAGATTCGCCAAGACATAACCGCAGCGGGCTTCATGCCGAATGTCTTCACCAACAACGCTTGGCAGCTCCTCGACTCCGAAGCTGAACCATCAGTAAACTGGGACGATTGGAACGATGACGACTTCGTGAAGCAACGAGATGTCATCACTCAGTTGTTTGCTGAAATTAATCGATTCTATGCCGAGCAGGGAACTAAGGAAGAACCGAAGCCAGAGCCAGAGAAACCGAAGCCAGAACCGAAAGAGAAGCCAAAGGAGAAGAAACCAACATCAAAAACCAAGGGCGAATTGGTTGACATACTTACGCCCGAGGTGGATATCATCCAGCAATACATCAAGATTCACGGCAAGAGTCGTGATGCTGCATACCAGCATGCGTTGAACTTGCTTCGCAAGCTACAGAAGCTCATAAATACGCGAGTCATTCGCTCGACATCTGCATACGCAAGTGAGATGCAGACTATTCAAGAACAGTTGCTGCGAGTACTCAGGACGAAGAACCTCGACCGTGTTGAGATAGAGGACTTGCAGAAGTACGTAGACATCGCCAATTCCGAGCATGTATCGAATGTCACGACGTGGATAAAGACGTTCATAAGTACATACGAGCATCGCAGACCCGAGATTAGCAAGGCTCGTAAATTCCTCGCAAAAGCGCCAGACGTGCCAGAACTACAAGATGCTAAGCACGCTCTTGATGATTATATAAACAATCGTGTAGAACGCATCGACCTCACGGAAAGCCAGTTGAACGGATTAATGGGCGTACTCTGATGGCAAGGAAGAACGTACTGCACTTGACTGCGCCCCATGGGCTCGGCATGGCGTGGATTGGCAAGAAGGCCGCCGAGCGTTGGGACAGTCACAACAACAATCAAGAACTTCAGCAGAACCTCTCCATTGCGCAGGAGATGGAGATTCAAGATAAGGATGCGCTGACAATAAAGATGGCGACGGGTTGGGAGCGTGGTGCTGACATGGAGTGGCGGTACGAGGTGCCTGACTTCTTTTGGAAGCAGAAGGTCCTCAACCAGGCATATTCGTATGGCATGGCGACTCCGTTTTCACAGTTGGTCAAGGATGAGCGTCTGCTGACTATGTATCCAGAGCTAAAGAACTACAAGCTGTTCGTGAAGTTGTTGCCGCCAGGCTCTACTACGCTCGGTTACTTCGACGAAGCCAATAAGACACTCGTTGTGCCCATCATCAATGGCGATGAAAACTACGATTTGGAGTCGGTGCTTATCCATGAGACGCAGCATTTCATTCAGCGCATGGAGGGCTTCGAGCGTGGCTCGAATGTGCAGGCAGCTGGCGGTTGGCTCAACTATCAGCGTACGAGTGGCGAGGTGGAGGCGCGCAACGCTCAGCATCGTAGGCACATGAAGACAGACGAGCGCCGCAAGTCACTCTGGAGTGATACGACAGAGCCAGAGCATAAAGACCCAGAAAGCCATCTATTTCCGACAAAGGATGCGTTACGCAAGCAGCAGAAGGAAGAGGTAGCGCAGGCGAAACAATCGAACCAAGTCAAAGCGAAACGTAAGCGCAAGCAGATGCAGCAGGCGTTGGCGGTAGAGATAGAGCTAAACATGAAGACGGCATGAAAGATTGGACAGGAAACACTCGCTCTACGTTTGCTACGCTTGGTGCAAGCAGTCACGCCGACCACGACCGTGAGACAAACGACTACTATGCTACCGACCCGAAGGCGGCAAAGATGCTATTGGAGGTTGAACCAAAGCTAACCGACATCTGGGAGCCAGCATGTGGTGCTGGACACTTGGCCAAGGTGTTTGCCCAATACAGCAGACTTGCCGCAGCTTCGGATCTTATCGACCGAGGCTACGGCAAGCCGAATATTGATTTCTTGCGATGCACACGTCATCATAATGGTGACATAGTGACCAATCCGCCATTTCGCTATGCGTTGGAGTTTGTTCAGAAAGCACTCGAACTAATCCCCGATGGGCGTAAGGTCTGTATGTTCCTACGCATACAGTTTCTCGAAGGCAAGGCTCGTCGCAAGTTCTTTGATGAGCATCCACCACAGGCCGTCTACATATTCACCAGTCGCATCAAGTGCGCTATGAATGGCGACTTCGAGACAACCAAAGGAAGTGCGGCGCTGTATGCGTGGTTCGTGTGGGAGAAGGGGTGGAAGGGAGATACAGTGGTGAGGTGGATATAGAAAATCCAATGAAACTATATCATTCGAAGAACTGCAGCAGTGGATAATTAACTACAGTTTTTGCCAAACTATATGGTGATACCCCAGAATTATTCTTTTCATACTTATTTGCGCCATGCTCTAAAAGCAATGTTATCAGCGAAGGCTTGTAATAACCTGTTGCCATAAGTAATGGCGTGTTGCCATTGGCATTTTTCGCATCCACATCAGCACCTGCGTCCAATAAGATCTTAGCAATTTCATCTAAGCCATCTTGAGCCGCATAATGTAAAGGTGTGAACGAATTCTCATCTTTCTCATTCACATCATATCCTTCGGCGATACATGATTTCACCATACTTATGTCATTATCAAGTACTGCTTCGTGTAGTTCAAATATTTTTCTCCTCTTTTTCATTTTCGGTCGTACTTGCTACTCCTATTGAGGTATGATTCTTTCCACTCGCTCTAATAAGCCCTTCATCGATACCGCAACGGCATCTTTTGATGGAAGATCACCATACGATAAAGCGCCAACTTCTGATTCGTATAGTGGTGCGAGTTTCTTCCAAAGTGCATCAAAGTCGGTGAACAAGATGGATGTGTTAAGGTCTGCATCTCGCCACAATGGAGGTCTGTCGTATTCACGCTTGTCGTGCTCAATCAAATCAAGAAGGTCGTGTGCAAAGTCGGTCTGCAAGTACGCCTTGCACTCTTCATCTTGCGTCAAGAAGTATAAGTCGTAAAAGTGACGAATCCTTGCTGATAAGCCCTTTATGGGATCATCATCTAAAGAGAATCTGAGTAACGAAGCTACTTTCTCACACAAAGTCCGCCGTTTATCGAGGACGTTCAACGCAAAAGGCTCCATATCCATCTCGACAATCATTTTGTCAAGCCCACGCTGCTTCATCATGTCCGCAATGAACGTGCTGATTTGCTTCTCGAAGTAAGGAAATGGATTCCCATAGGTATTGATTTCAACTACCACATGGTTGCCAAGGAAGTTGTACCTCGCATTGCGTTGTGCTATGACGCTATCGTATTCATGATATGTCTTACGATAGCGCCCTATCTTTTTTGTACCACCTTCAACTTCCTTTTCTGTAAGATCCGTAGTCGTGTCCTTACTGATGCGTGTTATCAACTGCTTCAGTTGACTATGGGATAGTTCTCCTGAGATTACCGCAAAATCCACATCGGAAGAGAAACGCTTCACAAGCGAGTAGGCCTTAGAGAGTGACGTTCCTCCTTTCCATATAATACGATCAGCGTCTGGATGTCTCGACAATCTTTGGAGAATCTGGCATATCCAATAGTCCTTCTCGACAAACTCGGGGGCAATACCCATTGCTTCAGCAGTCGCGCGGACAGCATCCGCAAACAGTTGTTTATTCTCGTGCAACTTCATACGATATACCAGTTGTTTTGATTGGGCATGACGGCGTTTGATATGCCCAACTTGTATACAGTCATAGGGTTTAGCGAGTTTCGAAGTTTAGTCGCTTGAGCCTCGCTAAGTCTTGGTTCTAACAATGCTCCTACAAGAGCTCTCGTCTGAGGCGAATACTTCAATGACAGTGTTGCCAGCAGAGCAACATCTTTATCAGATAAGTCATTGAATATAGTAGAGAGCCTTGATACTGAGTCGTTGATAGTCGTGTCGGGTATTGATTTTACTGCCTTCACAGTGTCGAGTATTTGCAGCAATGGAATGTTGACTCTCGTGATGTCATTGGGCTGCAACACGAAACGAATAGAGTACGAACCTCGGTTCGTCTTATTCTTACGGATTTGGCTACCAATCTCTATTACACTTGGCACTTGAGTAGTCAGTCCCATCTTGTTCCAGATGGAGTAACCAGTGAAATAGCCCACGGGCTTGCCATCCTTTACGAGCAGATCCTTAACAATCTCCTCGCGACTTGGCTGCAAAGCGCCAAACATTGTCTGTCGTGGCTTGTAGTATCGTCCC
Source organism: Bacteroidales bacterium (assembly GCA_015061285.1). Taxonomy (GTDB): domain Bacteria; phylum Bacteroidota; class Bacteroidia; order Bacteroidales; family Marinilabiliaceae; genus W3P20-009. Next base: position 79,369 of record SUWW01000004.1, read on the forward strand.
TTGCCCACCTTCACTATCTGTCCTTTGACGACCATGCGACTAAGCTTGATACGCACATTGTCGTACCAATCTGGCGGAAAGCCCAAGTCGGCAACAGAGAATACTTCATCAGTGTCCATCTGTTCAACCTTTGCCTCTATTTCGTTGGATGCTACCATAACATGAACCATCTATGCACTGCAAAGGTAATAATTGTTCGGTAAAATGCACATAAAACCGAACATTTCATGTCTGCTAAATCGCTATCAGCCTAGATAAGTTCGCTATAAATGACAGATTCGGGGCTGCCAAAGGCAGCGCTATACTGTTTTCTGTTACTGTAGCAAGAATGTATGATGGGCTGTAATAGTCGGACATAATTCATATCATGTCTAATTTACTTTGAACGCCAAATTTCAGTTTTCTACAATCTGATGCAGTTGATTGTTTTTTGTAATTTTGCATATATAGTTAGAAAACATTGCTTATTTTGAAAAAAAATACATCAGAAAATAATGGAGGTAGATTGCAACATAAAGAGTACGTTTTCTATAAACGAAACATACAGCAGAAAATCTCGCGTTTTCTGCTGACGTTGAAATAATTTAATTTGGTATTCAATGTAGTTTATTTCAAGTGTATCAAAAATACCTTAATTAATAAAAATTAATTACTCAGTAGAAATGAAGCTACCATACAAATATGAGCTCCCAATATCATCTCTATCAAGGATGTTCAGTAACACAACTGCAACGTACAAATTCTATTGGTTTGTGGCATTGTTGGATATTGTTGTGAAAGAGCGCAAAACGCGAATCTCGTTTTGGGAAATCATTGCAGGAATGGTGGCGGAATCTTGGTATCCGATTCATTATTTCAAAATCTCGTTTGGCAAGTCCGATTCGCTGTTCGACAAATCGCTTGAAATCCAAAACACATTTCAGATTTCAATCGAATCTGATAAGGATAAGATAAAGAAATATTTGCTTGATAATCTGAACTGTACAAAGAAGTTTTTAAGGGTTTTCACTCTCAATGTGGCATATCGATTCCTTTCGCTGTGGATAAAATACACTTATGATGAAGATGTTGTGGTCAAATCGCAACAATTTGAAAATGAATGTCTTTATGCCATTTGCGGCGATGAAATTGTAATCAACGACAATTGGGTTGAATATCTGACTGAGCATTACACCATTCTGCGCGATTTTGCATTTTGGAACTTGACTGAATTTCTGCAAAAACGCAACCCGAATGTGCCCGACGTGCCTTCGAAACTCATAAAACCAATACTGCGCGACTCGCTCACAAAGCAGCATAAGTTTTGGGACGCCTATATCGAAACCGTTGGCTCAATTCGTTGCATTTACACCAATAAACCGTTGATTGCCAAAGACTACGATTTGGACCATTTTATTCCGTGGAGTTTTGTGTCGCACAATCTGTTATGGAATTTGTTGCCAGCCGATTCAAGCATTAATTCGTCTAAAAGCAACAATCTGCCGCCGTTGGATATTTATCTGAAGCCGTATGCGGAGTTGCACCATAAGGCATTGAAAACAATCTATCCGAAGAATCCTAACAACAAGATTCTCGAAGATTATCTTACTGTATATGATTCTGTTGGCGAATTGGTTCGTATGTCAGACGATGATTTTTGCAATGTGTTTCAAAAGACATTCTCGCCATTGGCGCAGATTGCTGAAAATATGGGCTTTAAATATTGGGAGCGATGAAAAAGATAAAGAACAACCCGCATTTGACGGCCAAAGAACGCACAACATATTCGTTTCCAACCCGTTGGCTGAAGCAAAACAACCTTTTGAAAGGCGAGATTCTTGATTTTGGCTGCGGTTTTGGTTTCGACACCGACCAACTTCAGAAGGAAGGCTACAACATTGTCGGTTACGACAACTATTACCGCCCCGAATACCCAACAAAACGCTTTGGCACAATAATTTGCAATTATGTTCTCAATGTTCTCGAACCCGAAGAACAAGCCGAAGTGCTGATGTCGGTTTCAGAATTGCTCAAACCAGCAGGAACCGCCTATTTCGCAGTCCGCCGCGATTTAAAAAGCGAAGGATTTCGCACACATTTTGTGCACAAGCAACCCACATATCAATGCAATGTGGTTCTACCTTACAAAAGCGTTTTTGAAAACGAGAACTGCGAAATCTACGAGTACAAGCACTTCAACAAGACCGACTTCAAAAAGAATTACGAGATTGCCAACGGTTGCCCATTCTGTAACCTGAATCCGAAAGTGGAATTGTTGAGCGAGACCGCCACCGCCGTGGCTTTTTTCGATGGCTACCCAGTGAGCAAAGGTCACACGCTGATTATCCCCAAACGCCACGTTGCCAGTTATTTCGACTTAACAACCCGTGAACAGCGAGCCTTGTGGCTTTTGGTGAACCATTGCAAAAAACTGTTGGCGGAGCGTTTCCACCCCGATGGCTTCAACGTGGGCATAAACGTTGGCGAAGCCGCAGGTCAAAGCGTTTTTCACGTTCACATTCACCTGATTCCGCGCTACAAAGGTGATGTGGAAAACCCGAAAGGCGGTGTTAGAGGTGTGATACCGGGGAAACAGAAGTATTAAAAAGGAGGGTAAAATGAACTATACAAAACAAACATACGAAGATCTAATAATTCTTCATAATAGATTGTGCAAGTCTTCAATTAACGATTATTTGGAGATTGTGGAAGGTATTAGTCATAATTTAGAAGAAGTTAAAAGGTGTTATTTGTTTCCTTTAAATCTTTCAGCTGATTTTTATAATACTCTTTCAGAAAGGGAAAATCTTGATTTTGAAAGGAACAAATTAAAACTGGCAAAGGAACTTTACATATATCTGGCAAAAATGATGTTCTCGTTTCTTTGGGCAGATATCTATAAAATGAATTCATATAGAATAGCGTTGGAATTGGGCAGAACAGAATTCCCGTATGAACAAGCGAATGACTGGTGTATGGATTATATTAAAATACAAGAATTTACTTATGATAGTTTTTTCTTCTGTATTAATCGAGACAAACTCTATTTTGATAATAAAAATAATTATGCGGTATATAAAAATGAATTACGTTTAGGGAATTGTGATATTCTTAACTCGTTCCCAAAAGAGACAACACTTCCCAAAGATGTAATAGATTCTTTTTCTTCTTTGATAACGGAAAAGTATAAAATGTATATGGATTACGTAGAAAATAATTATTCATTTGTTAAATATGCATTTCCGTCTTATAATAAACAGATTAGAGTTTATATTTCCTTGAAATATGGTAATTGCTATGAGTTTGTAATGAATATGTATGACTCACAGTCGTATAGTGTCCAAATCTATCCGAATGATGTTGTTTACTTATATAGGTTTTCAAATGTCGAAGCAATTGATGACAAGATTTCAAATGGGATAAACAGTGGATTTACCTATCCAGATTATAAGGATTTGGATTATTTATTTAGTATATTGTCCATACATTTTGAATTAAACAGATTGTTTGTGCGTTATGCGTCTGTTGATGATTTGCGAGATTATTTGATATATATGCTTAGAGGACGACTAAAAAAAGTGTCAATTCTTTCTGACAAAACAATAATAATAGGCGATGAAAAATGTATGTTACTTTTTGATAACGTTCCAACAGTTGATGTTTTGCAGAAACAATTGGACAAGGAGCGTGTGTGTGATTATAAATATATGGCATTTCGTTCAAATCCCGATGATTCTACAAGAAAAATGTTAGAGACGAATAATATATCCATTATTGATGTGAATCATTTAGCTACTGATTTGATTAATAACCAAAATGGCGATATGATACATTGGTTTATCAAATCACGCCTTTCTAATCTTCAAATTGATGAATCTTATAAAGCGATGTCTCTTGGTGATGTCTTAATAAAGAAATTAGAAAATTGTCCTAAAGGTAAAGAAGGATGGAAGCAGTATGAAGACATTGGAGGAGAGATATTCAGTTTTTTGTTTGCAGATAGTTTTCGTAATTATACATATGAATTTCAATCCCCTACAGCTGATGGCATTTTTAGAAGGGATATGGTTGTAAACAACACATTTAAGGATTCGCCAAGTTTTTGGCAATTAGTTAAAAGTGATTATAAATCGAATTTGATTATTATTGATTTTAAAAATTACAAAGACCAGTTAAATCAAGATGAGTTTTTTAATCCATCTAAATATGTGACTAAACTATCGGGGAATTTTGCAATAATTTTTTCTCGTTATGGTTTGGACGAATCTGCTAAAAAGTTTCAAATTAAATTATTAGAAGAGAATAAATTATTATTGTGTTTGTCCGATGCAAATTTGATAGACTTAATCACTCAAAAGACAAATGGTCAGAATCCATTGTGTAGTCTTGAGAATATATACTATGACTTATGTAAAAGTAAATAGTTAGAAAGGTTCTATTACGCCATAAATAACAAAAAAATGTGGCAGAAACTTCGCGAGCACATTTTCACTGCCCTTGTCGCTCGCACCGACATTGATTTCATAGCATTGGAAAAAGGAGAAATGACATCTCGCAAAGCCGTCGATATGCTTATGCAGACAATGGAGGAATACGCAAATTGGGGCTTTCATTTTATGGAGGACAAATTAACTGATGACCCTAACTATTTCTTTCGTGAAACAGCGTTTTTGGAAGTGTTTATGGCTTTTGATACTTCTATCGATGATAGCGGCGAAGAAGATGACGAACCCGAGTCGTTAGATTAACACATAGATCATTTAGTTGTGTTCTTACCCCACCACCATCTCCAATCTCTTGCCCCAAGCCTCCATCGTGTAGTCGGTTTTCTTTAGCCCGCTTATCCAATTCTTGATTTCTCCTGCCATCTGATAATTGCTCATCGCCGCACCGACCGCCATGTTAGTGAGGTCTGAGGACAGTTGTTTTGCGTTGCAAGCCTCAATTATGCTATTGTAGATCGATAGTGTCTCCTCGTTTGATGGATACTCTATATCATCAGCATCGCTCCAGTCTACTTCTGCAAGTTTCTTCTCTGAAGTCCTATGACTCCTATGGATATAGCGCATCGAGGTGTGTATAGTCCCATGTCCCAGAATTTGCATGATGACAAATGGATTGTCGGCCAACTCCGCCAATTGGGAAGCACAAGTATGACGCGCCACATGAAAAGTGAGATGGAATGGCAGATGCAGGAACTTTTCTATTGACAGAAGATGCTTGTTGACGATTGGCAATACTCGGGATGGAAACAAAGTATTTATGTCTTCGTGCTCCTTTATATACTTCTCCGCTATTCTTTGCGCCTTCCCATTGAAGAGCATATATAGAGGCAGAACCACATCGGTTTCCGTCTTTTGAGTCTTTCGCTCAATCACTATACCTTTCTTGTCGTAGCGCAGTTCACTTTTGAGAAGCGTGCTCACATCGCTGTAGCGCAGTCCCGTATAGCAGGAAAACAGGAACATGTCAAGAACCACCTCACTTATGTGTTCATCATCAAGAGCTTTACGGTCAATATTCTCAAGAATCACAAGTTGCTCAGTTGTCAGCGATGGACGACGAGTCGATTTCCCCTTGACGAGATTGAAGTCGTCGTAAGGATTATTTCGTATTAGACCATCCAGCTTGGCTTCGCGTGACAACTTGCGCAGATACATATGATAGTTGAATGCCGTAGAACCATTTTTACCCGTGTTTGCCTTGAGATACTTGTCGTACTCGACAATCAGGGCGTAATTCAGTTCGCTAAATGAAAGTCTTGCGCTCTTGATTCCTTTGAACTCCTTGATGAACTTGCAGAATGAAGACATTGTATACTTATGTCCTTTTCGCGTGTTAGCCTTGCATTCCTCCTCCTCGACATACCTATTGAACGTCTCGATAACGTCCACACTTTCAAACGACGTAAGATTCTTAGCTGCTGCCTTTATTTCCATCGAATTGAATGGACGGTTATGCTCGTCTGCATCCTTCTCCGCTGTTTCAATGTTCTCTATTATGCCGTGCATGAACGTGTTGTACTGCTCCGCATTGGTGTGCTTAACGACAATCTGGCGGGCTGGGTCCCACTGCTTGGCACTTTCAAGCACAATGCCCGTTGAGATGAATACTCTACAGTCAGCACCCTTATACACTTCCAACTCTATGTGCAATGGATAATTCTTGCGGCGGCCAAGTATGAGTTTGAACTTTGCTTTCATCATTCTATTCGTTTGTCGCTATCAGTGATTGTAGTTTATCGTTCAGTTCTCTGATCGTCATGGATGAGACTTCTCTGCTTTCAAGCCAGACCCTAATGAGGTCATATCTGTCCTTGTCCTTCATAAATGTGCCAAGCACTACCATAGTATGTGCTGCACTGAGACCAACAGAACCGCACACCTCTTTCAGACTCTGACAAACCTCCATTATGTTGCGCTCGGGTTCAGATCCGTCGGCACTCCAGCTTATATGCCTGAGCTTCTTCTCCGCAGCCTTATGGCTCTTGCTGATATACCTCATGGATGTGTTTATGTCGCAATGTCCAAGGACATCTTTTATCACGAAAGGATTGTCCACTTTCTCCGCAAGGATTGAAGCGCAAGTATGACGTGCAGTATGGAAAGTGACGCTGTCAGGCAACCCGACCAATTGGAAAACCTTACGTAGCCGAGCCCGTAAATTGTTCACATGCACCATAGGAAACAACGTCTCTCGGTCTGAGCCATCCTCTAGATACTTCAGGGCTATAGTCTGGGGCTTACCGTCAAACAGTATGTGCAGAGGTAGAGTGACGATTTCGTTTGTCTTTTGCATGATTTTCTGTATCACCAGTCCATTCGTATCGTGCGACACATCGCTCTTCAGCAATGATGAATTATCGCTGATGCGCAGGCCAGTATAGCAAGAGAACAGGAAGCGGTCCAATGCACATTCGTACTTTTTTAGCTGGTTTTCGTTTGAAGCTAAGTCGCGCAATTGATCTCTTGTTATCGATTCGAGCAATGCCAGTTGCTCTTTGGTCAGCGAAGGTTTCTGTTCCTGCTTTGGCTCCGTTAGAGGATAATAGTCATAGGGGGAAGTCTTCATGTAGCCGTCCTTCACGGCCATGGATATACAGTTGCGGATTGTTATGTTCGCCCCGAAGATGGTACTTGCCGCCAACGAATGTTGCATGAACTTGTTGAAGTCCGAGATGAACGCAAGCGTTATTTCTCTGAAGTAGAGTTTCGACGCTTTAGTTCCTTTTAGGAGATCAACATAGCGGTGCAAGGTGGCTAAGTGATTCATATACGTGACAATGGTAGGATCCTTCAGTTTTCCCTTCGATATGTACTCCGAGAACTTGTCAAAGGCATTGATCTCGTCAATAGACGTAGTGTTGACAGACGCCTTGCGAATGATGTCTTTCGTCACTACACCGCCTCTGTTCTCCACCTCCAATTCCACTCGCTCAATATTCTTAATCATATTATTGAGCATTGCATTGTAGGGAGCAGCGTAATCATGTCGGACAATGAGTTGATGATTGGCGTCCCACTGCTTTGCACTGTCGAGCGTCACGCCTGTGGGTATAAAGACTCGGCAGTCGATGCCTTTATAAACTTCCAACTCGATGTTTAGTGGGTAGTTCTTGCGTCTGCCCAGTATCAATTTGAACCTTGCTTTCATTGTAAATATGTCTTGATACTTTGCCTTTCTGTGTATCATGGTTGTATCAAGATATTGCAAAAGTATGCAATAAATCTGAGACTGAGAGCAATTTTCAGAAGTCGTGTAAAATGGAGGTCTATTTCTAAATGTTTATATTACAGTAGATTGCAACTGAAATATAAGAAGCGGTTGCAGGGTGTTGCAAGGCAAAATCGAACTTGATGATTTGAAAGCAATTCACAACACTTTTGCCGCGCTTTCTGAATTTCGCGGTGTTGTTTATCGGTAACTCAAAAAATGACTACACACAAAGCTTATCAAACATTTTCAAGTATTTTTTAGCAATAGCAACATGATTGCGTCCACCTTTTGCTAAGTATTCGCGAAACACTTCTCGATAGCTCGCTGCCCAATCTGCGCCTATCAAATCTTCGAACGAAATGACAATTTCTTTATTGTAGGTTGCAATATCAAGAGTGCCAGTTCCCTTTTCGCGAGGATTATGGCAAACAATATGCCCATTGCTATCGATTAGATCATCACCTAACATCATCAATTCATTGCTATGCATTGATACAACTTCTGATAACGGACGAACACCTTGAAATGTTACGAGATTAGGTCTGTTAGTTTTCCCACTATAACCTATGTGAAAATGTAAATAAATATTGTTATCCATCGCTTTATATTTTTAGGTTAGTGACAAATTATGTCGAATAATCAATCTTGAATTTTCGTTGTTTTTATCATTATAAAACAATGGATGCAAAATTTACCTCAAAAAGTCGAGTGTAGGCTCTGCCTACGTAGTAGCAAGTAATGATAAAATGTTAGTTTTTACCCTATATAAGCAAAAATGTGCCTACAGAACATCTGTCTGTAGGCACAATAAAAGATATGAGTATTATGTAGTCTATGTAGACTTTCTTAGATTATGTTTAGCGATTTTAGTTCGTCGAGGAGAAGTTTCTTGTTGGCTGGCTCCATAGGGCAGAGGGGAGCGCGGTAAACTTCTTCAATCATACCCATAGCTGCGAGGGCTGCTTTTACTGGTATTGGGTTCGACTCAATAAAAAGTAAATCCATAAGTCGACGATAGCGGTAAAAGAGTTTACGTGCTTCGGCTACATTGCCTTCAATAGAAAGTTTCATCAGTTTGGCGAAATCTTTCGGAAAGACGTTAGCAGCTACCGATATGCAGCCGTCAGCTCCTAATAAGTTGCACAACATCGATAAGTTGTCGTCGCCGCTATATACGCGAAATCCTTCAGGGCGGCGAGCTACAAGTTCTGCTGTTGCGTTAATGTTTCCGCTGGCTTCTTTTATACCAACAATGTTGTCGAAATCGTTTGCTAAACGTATTACGGTGTCGGGCTTTATGGCAGAACCAGTTCGACCGGGAACGTTGTATAGTATTATTGGTAGCTCAGGCGTGTTTTGCGCAACTTGCGAAAAGTGTAGATACATACCTTGCTGAGTTGGTTTATTGTAATATGGCCCCACAACCAAAGCTGCGTCTACGCCTGCGTTGGCAGCATTCTTTGTGTATTTTTTGCAACTTTCAGTTGAGTTGCTACCTGTCCCTGCAATAAGTGTAATCTTGCCACCAACGCGTTTGACGGTGTATTCAAACATGCGAGCATCTTCCTCTTCGGTAAGCGTCGGTGTTTCGCCCGATGTACCGCATACTACGATGCCGTTTGTGCCATTTTCAAGATGAAAATCGAGTATTTTATCGAGAGCTGCATAATCTATTGAACCATTGCTTTTGAATGGTGTAACCATGGCAGCTATTGACCCCTGGAGGGTAAAATTCTTCATTTCGTTTCGTTTTTATGATGCAAATGTAACACAATACGAATAAATAAATCTAACAATTTATTACAAAATTAACAGCTCGTCTGTCTGTAGGAGTAGCATTATGTGGATGAGGTTTGCTACGTAATCATAGGTATAACATATTCTACAAAATTATGCATATACAATAGTATTGTGTACAAAAAAACGCCGAACGATTTTTCATCGTCCGGCGTTGAATTATGGCTAATCTAATTATTAACTAATTACATCATGCCGCCGCCCATACCGCCTTGTGGCATTGGCATTGGAGCCTCTTTAGATTTGATGTCGGTGATGGTGCATTCGGTGGTAAGCAACATACCAGCGATAGAAGCTGCGTTCTCGAGAGCTACACGGGTAACCTTTGCAGGGTCGATAACGCCACTCTTGAAGAGGTTTTCGTAGCTATCGGTACGTGCATTGTAGCCGAAGTCGCCTTTGCCCTCTTTTACTTTATTTACGATGACGGCACCCTCTTTGCCACCATTGGTAGCAATCTGACGCAATGGCTCTTCGATAGCTTGACGGATGATGTCGATACCGGTTGTTTCGTCTTGGTTGTCGCCTACGAAGCCATTGAGAGCTTCGGTAGCACGTACGTATGCAACGCCACCACCAGGAACGATACCTTCTTCAACTGCTGCACGTGTAGCGCAGAGTGCGTCGTCTACGCGGTCTTTCTTCTCTTTCATCTCTACTTCGGTAGCGGCACCTACGTAAAGAACAGCTACGCCGCCAGAGAGTTTTGCCAAACGCTCCTGAAGTTTCTCTTTGTCGTACTGGCTCTTAGTGTTAGCAATCTGAGCTTTGATTTGCTCTGCACGCTCTTTGATAGCCTCTTTCTCGCCACGACCGTTAACGATGGTAGTATTATCTTTAGAGATGGTGACCTTCTCAGCCTGACCGAGCATATCTATAGTAGCCTGATCGAGTTTCAGACCAACCTCTTCGCTGATGAGTGTACCGCCAGTAAGAACGGCAATATCGCGAAGCATCTCTTTACGACGATCGCCGAAGCCTGGAGCCTTAACAGCAGCTACTTTCAACGAACCACGCAAGCGGTTAACTACCAAAGTGGTAAGAGCTTCGCCGTCGATGTCTTCAGCGATAATCAACAAAGGACGACCAGATTGAGCGGTTGCTTCGAGCAAAGGAAGAAGATCTTTTATAGTAGAGATTTTCTTGTCGTGAATCAAGATGTATGGTGAATCGAGGTTCGCTTCCATCTTCTCGGTATCGGTAGCGAAGTAAGGAGAGATGTAGCCACGGTCGAATTGCATACCTTCAACAACGTCTACAGTTGTTTCGGTACCTTTAGCCTCTTCAACGGTGATAACGCCTTCTTTGCCAACCTTTTCCATTGCAGTAGCAATGAGTTTGCCGATTTCGCCATCGTTGTTAGCCGAGATAGTAGCTACTTGCTCTATCTTCTCGTTGGAGCTATCAACAGCTTGAGCTTGGCTCTTGATGTTCTCAACAACTTTAGCAACGGCTTTGTCGATACCACGTTTCAAATCCATTGGGTTCGCTCCAGCGGTAACGTTCTTTATACCTATGCTAACAATCTTTTGAGCGAGAACTGTAGCTGTGGTAGTGCCATCACCTGCATCGTCGCCAGTTTTCGAAGCGACCTCTTTCACCATCTGTGCGCCGAGGTTCTCCTGAGCGTCTTCGAGTTCGATTTCTTTAGCTACCGAAACACCATCTTTTGTGATGTGTGGAGCACCAAACTTCTTCTCGATAACTACGTTGCGACCTTTAGGACCGAGAGTTACTTTCACAGCGTTAGCCAATTTGTCAACGCCATTCTTCAAGGCTTCGCGCGCCTCAGTATTGAATTTTATATCTTTTGCCATAATGATTTTTCTTTTGTAATGCCGTTAATAATCAGATTATTATTCGATGTAGAGAACATCGCTTTGAGAAATAAGCAAGTAGGTCTCGTCGTTGATAGTGAGTTCAGTGCCTGAATACTTACCATAGAGAACAACATCGCCAACTTTTACTTCTACTGGCTCGTCTTTCTTAGCAGCGCCTACAAGCACAACGCTACCTTTGAGAGGTTTCTCTTTTGCAGAGTCAGGAATAATGATGCCACCAGCAGTTTTTGCTTCGGCTTCCTGTGGTTTTACCAACACTTTACCTGCGAGAATTTTTCCTTTTAGTTCTGACATTTTGGTATGATTTAGAAATTATTAATTCAATTTTTTCGTGTCTGCTCTATTTGTTTTTTTGCAGACACTGGGGCTTTACTCACTTAGCGTGCCAAAATGAAAATTCGGACATTATTGTCGGAAATGGGCGATGGTATGTGTCATAATGTGGCGGTGTGAGTCTCCGATGTGACATTTTTGTCGAATAGCGTTTCAAAAATCAATTTTCGATTTTCAACTTGCTAAATAGTATGTACTTTCGCGACAAATAATTCAATAAAGATTAATGAGAAAAATTAGCTACGCGATAGGTATGAATATCGCAGCCAATTTGAAGCAGCAAGGTGCTAAAGATATTGATGCGCAAGCTGTTGTCGATGGCATGAAGGCCGTTCTTGAAGGCAAACCAACAGAAATTACAGGACAAGAAGCTGGTCAGTTACTCAATAAATACTTCACCGAGTTGGAGGAGAATCAGAATGCACGCATCATAGAAGATGGTAGAGCCTTTTTGGCTGCCAATGGCGAACGTGCAGAAGTGACCGTTCTTAAGAGTGGCTTGCAATACGAAATTATGCGCGAAGGCAATGGCCGCAAGCCTAAAGCTACCGATCGTGTTAGTTGCCATTATCATGGTACGCTCATCGATGGTACTGTGTTCGATAGCTCGGTTCAACGTGGCGAACCTGCAACATTCCCAGTTAATGGCGTGATTCAAGGTTGGGTAGAAGCTCTACAACTTATGCCTGTAGGCTCTAAATGGAAACTCTACATTCCTTACAATCTTGGTTATGGCGCGCGTGGTGCTGGTAGCTCAATACCTCCCTATGCAACGCTTATCTTCGAAGTAGAATTACTTGACATTTTATAAACTTGATAATAAAAATATAAAGATGAAACGCTTAATTATTGCTTTCATAGCAGTTGGAGCTACACTATGCTCATGCTCTCAGAAAAGTAAATATGCATCTAAAATTAACCTCGCTACACACGACGACACCGTTAGCTACTGTCTTGGCTCGGTTGAGGCCAAAGGCCTTATGGGTGTTATGGTACGTATGCCATTCGACACCGTCGATTTCAAGATGTTAGCAAAGTCGTTTGATGCGTCGCAGATAGCAGAACGATATGCCGAGCAGCGCACCCAGCAGTTTGATACCTTAGTGGTAGAGGCTTTCCGCGCTGGTTTTGCTCAGCAACTTACTTATGGAAAAATAAAAATTGAAGAATCTCTCGTTGATGCCATATTGAATGGTAAGTTTGAGGAGGTTCGTCATAAGCGCGATGCTGAGCGTCAGGCTCTTGCAGAAGCTAATAAGGCTAAAGGTGAAGCTTTCCTTGCTGAAAATGCTAAGAAAGATGGTGTTGTTTCGCTCGAAAGCGGTCTTCAGTATAAAGTAATAACCAAAGGCTCTGGTGCAGTGCCAACGTCTGATGCTCGTGTCAAAGTTCATTACACCGGACGTCTTATTGATGGTACAGTATTCGATAGCTCAGTAGAGCGTGGCGAGCCTTTCACATGCTCAACTCGTGGCGGTGTGATAAAGGGTTGGCTTGAGGCTCTTCAACTTATGCCTGTTGGTTCAAAATGGGAAATCTATATACCTGCTGATCTCGCTTATGGTGAGCGTGGTGGTGGCGACAAAATTGGTCCTAACGAAACTCTTATCTTCGAAATTGAGCTTCTCGAAATCGTAGATAGTGCAAAGAAATAATAGAAAAGTTTAACATAGAGTTGACCGACGGGTGCATCTCTTGTGCATTCCGGCGGTCGCTCTCTTTTTTATAAATACATATTTATGAGTACCGATCGTTATAATCAACGTGGAGTGTCGGCTTCGAAAGAGGACGTACATAACGCCATAAAAAACATCGACAAGGGTATATTCCCTCATGCTTTTTGCAAAATCATTCCTGATATTCTGGGTGGTGATCCTGAGTATTGCAATATTATGCATGCCGATGGCGCTGGCACTAAGTCGAGCCTCGCATACGTATATTGGAAAGAGACTGGCGACATGAGCGTGTGGAAAGGCATCGCTCAAGATTCGCTCATAATGAATATCGACGACTTGCTTTGCGTAGGCGCTGTAGATAATATCCTCGTTTCGAGCACTATTGGACGCAATAAGATGCTCGTTCCTGGCGAGGTGATTTCGGCTATCATAAATGGCACCGACGAACTACTTGCCGAATTGCGCAAACTTGGCATCGGTGTGTATGCTACAGGTGGCGAAACTGCTGACGTGGGCGATCTCGTGCGTACTATTGTTGTAGATTCTACCGTTACGTGCAGAATGAAACGTTCCGACGTCATCGACAACGCTAATATTCAAGTTGGTGATGTCATTGTAGGTCTTGCTTCGTCTGGCAAAGCAACCTATGAGCAAGATTATAATGGTGGAATGGGTTCCAATGGTTTGACGTCGGCTCGTCACGATGTGTTTGCTAAGTATTTGGCAAAGAAATATCCAGAGAGCTTCGATGCAAACATACCTAGCGATCTTGCATATAGTGGCAACGTAAATCTTACTGATGCTGTTCAAGATTCGCCACTCGATGCTGGTAAATTGGTTCTTTCTCCTACGCGTACTTATGCACCTATTATCAAGGCAATTCTCGACGTGTTGCGTCCCGAGATACATGGTATGATACATTGCTCGGGTGGTGCACAAACCAAAGTACTCAATTTTATTGGTGATAATATGAATGTGGTAAAGGACGATTTGTTCCCTATACCTCCACTTTTCCGTCTCATTCACGATCAATCGGGCACCGATTGGCGCGAGATGTACAAAGTGTTTAATATGGGACATCGTTTTGAAATTTATCTGCCGAAGAAACATGCTCTTCAAGTGATAAATATATCGCGTTCGTTTGGCGTCGATGCTCGCATTATTGGTAGAGTAGAGCAAGGCGAGGATGGCCGTGAACTCAACATACGTTCACAGTTTGGTGAATTCCGCTATCTCGCGTAATTAGAGCCAATCTCGAAATCAAATACAAAGGGACAGTCGTTAAGGCTGTCCCTTTTTTTGCACATTTTCTATTAATTCAACGAGTTAGTCATTTACTTTTCTCTGTGCCGACAGAGACTCGAAGATGATTGAGCGTAGCGAAATAAAAGTAAAACAAAAGAGAACTCGTCGCTGTAGTCGGTTCGCTAAAAATCATCTGCGTTCCGCTAAACGATTTAGAACTCGCTACGCTCGAACAGCAAATCGTTTTATACGCTCCACTCCGATAATTTTCTTTACGCTCACCCGACTAAGGCGACATAAATGTTACCTATCTGTGTTATCGCGCGTAATCTGTGCGAATTATTCTACTTACTAAAGAAGAATACTTTCAGCTTTGCTGCTCGTCTATTTCTGTATTCTGCAAGGCAGAAGGCGTCATATTGAAGTGCTTGGTGAAGCAGCGTGTGAAGTATTTCGGGTCGTTGAAGCCCACTTCGTAAGCTATTTGCGAAATATTTAGTCGCTTCTTTTCTCTATTTTTCAATATTAGCTGTTTAGCAGCATTCAGACGGAAGCAACGAATAAATACACCAGGCGATTGACCTACCATGCTTTGCATCTTCTTGTTGAGCATACTCTTCGAACAACTCAAGTCTTTCAGAATATCTTCTATGGCATAATCAGGGTCCGAGAAGTGCTCTTTCACATGTTCTATTACGTTGCGAATGAACTTGTCGTCGCTCGTTTCGCTATCGAGGTTGAGGTCGTCGGTGTTGAGTGTGGCTTGGAATCGATGTTGGTTCATTTTGCGACCTTCAAGAATGCCTGCGATGCGTGCCATAAGCATCTGTTCATCGAAAGGTTTGTTGAGATAACTCTCAACGCCAATTTTGTAGCCTTCGGTGCGTAGGTTGTCGTCTGGATTGGCCGTAAGTATAAGTATAGGAATGTGCGAAAACGAGAAGTTCTGTTTTACACGTTTCGAAAACTCCAAACCATCCATAACAGGCATCATCAAATCAGCAATGATGAAATCAATGTCGTGTTCGGCAAGTTGAGTAAGACCATCCATGCCGTCGCGAGCTTCGTATACTAAATACTTGTCGCTTAGGACAGAGCGTACATACAGTCGCATGTCGTTGTTGTCTTCAACAACCAAAATGGCCATACGTTTGTCGCTGATTTTTACATCTTCGTCTTCGTCGTCTTCTGCTATTTCAGATATTTCGTTATCGGCATTAGCTACCGCAACATCTTGCGGACGAATGAGAGGCAAGCAGAATGTGAAGGTAACGCCATCGCTATCGTTGTTGCGTGCCGATATTGTTCCGCCTTGTTGTTCAACAAGTTGCTTGCATAAATATAATCCTATGCCGGTGCCACTTTGCCCTGGTATCATATTTTTCGGGTGGTTGTCGGCTTGGTGGAATCGTATGAAAATGCTCTCGAGTTGGTCTTCTGGTATTTTACGTCCTGTGTCGCTTATCGACACTTGAAGCATTTCGCCTTTCTCGCTTTGGGTTTGAGCTATAATTATATCAATAATGCCGCTATCGTAGCAGAATTTTATAGCATTAGAGATTATGTTGGTCATAATCTTGCTCATAGCATCGGAGTCGAACACAATCACATCGTCGGTCATCTCGTAATTAACCTTGATGTTTATGTTTCGTTCAGATGCATATATGGAGAAAGGGTGTATAATATCCTCCATAAATGGGCGCAGGCGGCCAGATTTGGGATGAAGCTCCATTTCGCCACTCTCCACTTTGCGAAAGTCGAGTAGTTGATTCACAAGGTCGAGCATGTAGTTGGCGTTGCGTTTCACTATTTCGAGCTGCTCTATAGTCGATTTGTCGGTTGTGGCTTTTATTATATGGTCTATTGGCCCGAGTATCAGTGAAATAGGTGTGCGTATTTCGTGCGAGATATTGGTAAAGAACGATAAACGATCCGATGTGAGTTTTTGCACCTTTGTCGACATGCTTTCGAGGTCGTTGTTTTGCTTCAAAATCATGGCGTTTTGCTCATTGAGCTGCTCGTTTTGGCGTTTTAGTTCGATGGCTTTTTCTTCCAGTTGACGAGCTTGCTCGTTGAGTTCGGCAGTGCGATTGCCAACAAGCTTTTCGAGTATACGCTTTTGCTCGCGCAAACTTCGAGTATGCACTTGGGTATATAGTATTATACCCGACGTAATTATAAGTATAACAGTTATATAGAACCAAATTGTTTTATAGAAGTAAGGCTCTATGTCAATTTTTATGCGGCTAATATCGCTTTGAATGCCAGAACCATTTGTTTGAACCACTTCGAAGGTGTAGCTACCGTTGGCAATATTGGTATAAGTAGCCGAATGTTGTCTGTTGTCTGCATCTATCCATTGCTCGTCGTAGCCTAATAGTCGATATTTGTAATGCATTGAAGCTGAGTTTTTTAGTTCAAGTCCGCTAAACGAAATTGTGAAACTCTTGTCGCGTTCGTGCATCTCTATATGGTCGGCATAGACAATATCGTTTTGTATGTATGAACTATTAGCTGCAATCTCTTCATTGTATACGGTGAGTTGTGTAAATACAGGAGCTTGGGGCTTTTCGCTGTTAATATGTATTCTATGACTTTGTATTTCGGTGAGTCCATCGAGTGCTCCGAAGTATATATATCCGGTGGCTGCCGATTTGTATGATGCGTTCCAATAGTAGCTATCTGTAGCCATACCATTTTCGGTGGTGTAGTTGATAAACGAATTGGAGTATGGGTCGAAAAGCGATAATCCACGATTGGTCGAAATCCAAATAGTTCCATTTTCATCTTCTACAATTCCTCTCACGCTATTGTTTGCTAATCCGTTGCGTGTAGAGAATATGTTCATCAAAATTTCGCCATTGCGTTCGGTTATCGTGCAAAATCCATAGCCATTTGTGCCTATGTATGTGTTGCCATTTTGTGTATGAGTGATGCACGTCACACGAGGAAACACAAGCGAAGCCAGATTGTTGGAACTGCTACTGTCGTGTACGCAATATTTTACGCTGTCGGTAGTATAGCTTTCGAGGTCGATAATTACAATGCCTTTGTTGGTGCCAAGCCATAAGCGATTTTTGTTGTCGATGGCTGAGCCTAATGCGCCGTTCATTCCTTCAAGTTGTGCCGAGTTGATAGGTTTACTTATTACGCCATCTTTTATTACGTATATATTATGAACCGATGCTGCCCAAATGGCATCGTTGATAGGATCGTAGGTGATTGAACCAATGAATGGATTCTTCATATTCACATACTTATGAAGCACTACAGGTTGTGCACCATTGATGTCGATTTCGTTGATGCCACCACCCCAAGTGCCAGCCCAAAGATGTCCTTTACCATCGATTGTGAGCGCACTAATGGAGTTGTGGGTCAGTCCAATGTTTTGCGATGTGTAGTGGTCGAACGAGTCGCTGTTTTTAGGCTTGCGATTCAGTCCGCCTTCTACATTGCCTACCCATAAATTCTGTCGGGCATCTTCGATGATGGCATTTACAGGATTGGGCGCGATGCTTGTGGGCGAGTTGCTATGTGTGAAGTTTCTCACCGATATGTCGTTAGGCGATATTATGTTTACGCCGCACGCTTCTGTGCCTATGTATAATGTGCCACGCGAAAGCAACATGCAGTTGATGAAGTTGTCGGTGAGCGAATGTTTGCTACTGCCTGTTTCGTTGGTTATCTGTTCAAAGCTATCGTCGAATGCGTTGTATATGTTTAGCCCCTTGAGGGTGGCTACAATAACTTCGTTTTGTGTAGTTAGACCAATGTCAGTGATTCTGTTTTGAGTAAGCCGTGTGCGCCCTTGTGTCGATTGCGAATAGAATTTCGACACTCCCGAATTGGTGTTTATGCGGTGTAGACCGTCAAGGGTGCCTATCCAAAGCTCGTTGTCTTTGGCAAACAGACTTGTAATAGTGGTGTTGGCATTTTCGAGTGCCGCAATCGACTCTTTGTTCAGTAATATGTTGCCATTGTCGATGCTCGCCGTGTAAAGATCCGATTGCACTGCTATGCGCAATATGTTGCCAGTTAATTGTAAGGCAGATACTTCGTTTTCGAAACTACGCGAATAGATATTAGCTATATGCCCATTATTGTCTATTTCTACTGCCACAATGTTTTTCTGTTCCATAAACCAGATGTTCCCATAGCGGTCGGTTTCTACAAAACGCGATTCATGTAAAATCTTGTCCTGCATATCCGATGGCCATATTTCATCTGTTACGTTGCGCATGGTGGTCAAGTCGATAATGTCGATGCCATCGTCCGACGCTATCCAAAGTCGGTTATGATTGTCGGCAGCTATCTTGTGCAAGAAATTGCTTCTAAGGTGAGGCTCGGTAGATATGTCGTAGTATTGGAAATTGTATCCGTCGTAACGTGATAGACCTCCACCATTTGTGGCTATCCATAAAAATCCTTTGTTGTCTTCGTAAAGGTCGTCAACGAAGTTGTGTTGCAGCCCATCGCTCATAGTAAGCGTAGTAAGTACGTTTTTGTCCCAAAATCGGTCTTGGGCTTTGACTGCAAGAATATTTGTTATGAGAATAAGTATAATAGATAGTCGTGCCATTTGTAAGTCTTAATGTTACTTACAAATGTATGCATACCATCTACTTCGATGGTGGATAATAGTTTTATTTCGGTGAATATAATGATAGAATAGCTTGATCAGAATGGATATCCTATGGCAAAATTGTAACCTACGTAGTTTGAGTTAAATCTTTGACTTCCAATCCATTTCAAACCAGTGTCGGCGGCGGGGTCGTGCACTTTCACACCTACGTCGAAGCGAATGACGAAGTAGTCGAAGTTCAGACGCAAACCGACACCCGAGCTGAGTGCTATTTGTTCGTAGAATTTCGATGTAAATATTGCTTGCTGATCGTTGGTCGATCGCTTCAAAGCCCAGATGTTACCAGCGTCTATGAAAGCCGCACCCTCGAAATCGCCTATTATCGGGAATCGATATTCTGCATTGGCTTCAATACGTATGTCGGCAGTTTGGTTGTGATAGCGTAGGTTAGGGTCGCTCTTGCGTGAGCCTGGACCTAATCCTCTTACTGGCCATGCGCGTATGCTATTGGCACCGCCAACAAAGAAACTCTTTTCGAATGGCAGTGCTCGCGAATTGCCGTAAGGCACTCCTATGCCTCCAAATAGTCTGTAAACTAAGCGATTCTCCAGTCGGTCGACAATCTGATAACGCGCCTCTACGTTGGTACGTATGTATTGCGAAAAACGTATGCCTCCAATTGTTTTGCCGTCTTCGTCGGTAGGCTTTTTCTTGGTGAGTGCGTTGAGTAGATTGCCTGCTGTCTCAATGTCGAAATGAAAGTACCATGCGTTGCTATTCTTTTTTTGCACTTGTTGGTTGAGCGTATAGCTATAATTGAGCGACAATATGAAGTGTTTCTGATAACTATATTGCAAATACGACTGCGATATATAGTTCAGAAAGTTCTGACTTATGTATGGAATATCTACAATATTAAACTCAATCATTGTTAGTTGATGCCGCACAAATCGGCCGCTTCGCCAATTGTATGTATAGTTGGAGGCGAAGACTGTTCGTGTGAAGTCGGGTCGTCGCTGATAGTCGTATGAAAGGTTGAATATTGTCGATGGATTGTGCTTCCTGTCAAATCGTTCCGTAGCAAAGGGCCACAGAAATTTTGGTATTGTCAACGAAGCTTCGACACCAGCTTCTATTGTGAAAAATCGCTCTTTGCCGTCGGCTGCAAATTGGTTTTGTGTAGAGAGTCGGGTCTTTATGTTGAATACTTCGGCTCCTTTGAAAATATTCAGATGCCTATATCGCAAAGCAATGGCACCGCCCAAGTTGCCCGACGAGTTGGTGCCTTCAATGTCGACACCGTATTGTTGTTGTGGTGCTGTCGTTAACCGAATGGTGCAACCAATGTGGCGAACGCTATCAGCTGTTGTTATCGAATCGATGTCGTAGAATCGTATGCTATTTGCAGCAAACAGAGGCAACGAACTGAAACGCTGTTGTGTGTATTCTACATCGTTAATGTTGTATATATTGTTGCTACGAACAAAGTTTTGGTGTTGTAGCAAATTGGCACGAAAGGGTAGTGGACTTTTGTGGAATATTGGGTCTGGAGCATACGTTACCTGTAAATTGCTATCGTTTAGCGAAGTGGGTGGTGTGTTGCTCTGCGATATTACATATTGCACGCTGTCGATAACCGATTTTTTGTAAAGGTTGATTTTGTCGTCGTAGCGCAGCAAAAGGTTGTCATATACATAGTGGTTAAGCCCTAATGTATCGGCTAAAAACGAAACATAATTTTTGTCGAAGTGATAGTAGCCTTGTTGTTGCATGTTGTGTGCGATACGAGCTCTTTCTGCATCGTGAACATTAGCGTCAAAAGCATCACCTACGTGTAGTAGTGTGTTTATTGTGTCTTGCAAAATCAAAGGTTCTACGTTCTCATCTGCTATTGTATATTCTATTGATTTTATGCGGTATAGCTCGCCCGATTCAATTGTGTATTCCACATTGCAACGTTTTGGCTTGCGACGAGGTTTCATGGTGTAGCTCACCTTGGCATCGTAATATCCACGGCTTTGCATATACATACGTAGCTGATTGCTACTTATTTGGGCTAAGCTATCGTTGTATATCACGGGCTCCGAACCAATGGTTCTAAGCCAATTGTTGAAACGTGTGTCGCGTGTGCCAGATAAATTGTATATACCCAAATTAAGACGCCATAAACTAAGCAAACGAATGTTTGGGAGTTGGCGTATATAGTCGTCTAAGTCGTCGCGCTTGACATCTTTTGCGTCGCAATTGATATGTACGTGGTCGATGAGGTACTTGTCTTCGGGTACATATTTCGTTGTGCGGCAAGAGTGAAAAACCAAAGCCGTCATTATGGCAAACGAAGTGATAATTATTTTGTGTAATACTCGTTTCATTGTTTGCCTTCGGTGTATGGTGGTATTTCGCTAAGCATTGTCGCATCTCCTTTGTCGGTTAATAATGCGCAAAAATGCTGCATTCCATTGGTTATAACCAAAATGCGAGTGCCCAATTGGGTGTTGTATCTAAGTGCTTGACGAAATGTGGCTTGAGTGATTTTTATATGTGGAGCTTTGCATTCCACAACCATGTACGGACGTGCTGCCTTGTCAAATATCACAATATCGGCTCGTTGGTGCAAGCCATTTACATTGACAGGATGCTCCACTGCTGTCCGTCCTGCTGGATAGCCTAAATAATTGGTCAGAAAGCCTAAAAATGTTTGTCTAACCTCTTCCTCAGGTGTCAATCGAACAAAACGTTTCCTGTAAGGGTCGAAAACGTCTGTTCGCCCTTGGGCGTCGGTGCGGGTGCGCAATTCTATTGGCGGAAGATTGAGCATTATTTTAGGGTTCTGACTTTGGTTCTTCTTATTTGCAGCAAATTTGCCAAAAAGCACGCATATTACATAAGTCAGATCCGTTTTTCACTTCATAAATTTGAATAGAGTGCTTGGTCGGTTTGGCTGACTTACGAATAATTTCGCTGTTCGCTAAGTTCTGTTGCTTTCTATTCGTGCGTTATGCTCGCAACGATAAAAAACAAAAACGCCTTATAACTTTTGATTATAAGGCGCTGCTCGTACTCGAAGCGGGACTTGAACCCGCACGGCTGTTAAGGCCAAGGGATTTTAAGTCCCTCGTGTCTACCGATTCCACCATCCGAGCATCAGCTGGTGCTAAGGGTAGCCCCAAAAGCGCTGCAAAGATAGTGCTCGCATTGAAAATGCAAACAATCTTTTGCTCTCTTTTCTATCTTTGTGCAAATATTTTTCAATGAAGAGCCTATTCACTTTGCTTTTGTCAGCTTCGACTCTGTTCAATGTCGAGGCTCAACTATCAAAAGGTTACGATGTTAACGAATACCGCGAATGCTTATGCATGGCTTCGCATATTAGTCAATTAAACCTCGATAGTGTTTACATGTCGCCAAAACCATCTAAAAGTGTACGTATGTACGTATCGCCCGTTATGGGATTCGATAATTTGTGGGAATTGTGGCGCTTGGATAATACTTATGTAATAAGTCTGCGAAGTAGCGTGCCAACAATGATTAGTTGGATGGCAAATTTTCATGCGGCTATGCTGCCTGCTCAAGGCTCAGTAACAATAGGAAAGACCTATAATTACGATTTTTCGTCGGATACGCTTGCTCACGTTCATGCTGGTTGGACCATAGGTGCGTGTGTGCTGATTGATGATATTTTGCCAAAGATTGATTCTCTCTATAATATAGGAGCTCGCGATTTTATTGTCACTGGGCATTCTCAAGGTGGAGCGTTGGCTTATCTTGTCACATCTGCGTTTATACGTATGCAACAAAAAGGAACGTTAGCAACCGATATTCGCATAAAAACATATTGCTCTGCTGCTCCTAAGCCTGGCGATTATGCTTTTGCTATGTGGTACGAACATTATACCAACGGATGGTCAATTAATGTGATTAATGCCGACGATTGGGTGCCTGAAGTTCCGCTGAGTGAGCAGCTTATAGCTGATTTTCGACCGACTAATCCCTTTGCTCAGTTAAACGAATTGTCGAAATATTTGCCAGTTAAGGATAGACTAAAGATTAAATTTTTGCTTTCACGATTGAAAAAACCAACACGTAAATCGGAGCGAGCCTTGCGTCGCTATTTAGGCGAAATTGTCGGCTCTAAACTTCGTGATGCCGTGCCAGCTTATGTTGTTCCGCGTTTTTTGACTTGCGCCAATTATGCTCGTTGTGGTGCTTCGTATGTATTTATGCCCGACGAAAGCTATTATCAACAACATCCTTTGGTTGCTAAAGATCCATTTGAGCATCACATGTTCAAATCATACTACGAACTCTCTTTTATTGAGCATAATTTACCTAAGTAGTTATATCACTTCTACGAGGTTTAGTGGGCAAGAAACCAAACCTTTATAATCGGAACCGACGGTGAATATTTCTTCATCGTCTTCATTGTAATACCAATTGATGGCAACGTCTTTGCCTTTCTTCGACATCAAGTCGAGGCGTTTGAATATGGCCATCAAGCATTTTGATGAACTTGTGTTGATGAAGTCCACTTGAATGTTTACTTGCACTCTGTTAGGGTTTTGTCCATCGTATTCGTCTACCCAATCCATAAGAGGACGATAGAATTCTATTGGATTGGCAGGGATTGAGCGTCCTGTAATGTCTATTGTTCCTTTTATTGGGTCTGCACAAATAAAAGGAGTTTTGTTGGTCGCTTCGATAGTGAATGTGTTCATATCTACTCTATTACACTAATTTGTTAATAATTTGTTTTTAGTTATACGTAGCGGCCTCCTATTGAAAAAAGAGACGCAACTTTTGTCAGTTGCGCCTCCCTTGTGAAAAAATTGTGCCAAAATAATTTGGCTGTGATAATTTTATTGAAAATTAATTATCGTGTGAATAAAAGTTCGCGATATTTTGGCAATGGCCACATTTCATTGTCGACGATTAATTCGAGTTTGTCAACGTGGTAGCGAATGTCGTCTAATAGCGGACGAACGTTGTTGTTGTATGCGTATGCCTTTTCGCGAACGTCTTCTATTGCGTTGGCTGCTTTACGTGCGTTGATCATCGTCTGAGTCTTTTCGCGAATCTCCTTCACATGGTTGGAAATCTTACGGATAAGCTCTTTTTCGTTTGCAGTAAGTGCCTCGGCTTCGTCGCCCATAATCTCCTTCATACCTTTTACATTCTTTATAAGTATGTTCTGGTATTCCATAGCTACAGGCACTATGTTGTTGATTACCAAATCGCCCATGGTGCGCGATTCTATTTGCACTTTCTTTACAAATTTCTCCATTTCCACTTCGTGGCGAGCTTCAAGTTCGCGTTCGGTGAGAATGCCTTGTTTTACAAACACTTCTTTAGCGTGGTCGCTCAACATTTTGTCGATTGATTCTGGTACGCTTGTGATGTTGGTTAAACCACGGCGAGCTGCTTCAGCTTTCCATTCGTCGGAATAACCATTGCCATCGAAATGTATTGGTGCGCATTCGATTATAAGTTTGCGAAGCTCTTGGAATATGGCTTCGTCCTTCTTCACTCCCTTGTCTATCAGCGCGTCAACATCTTTTTTGAATCGTACCAACTGGTCAGCTACGGCAGCATTTACGGCGGTCATTGCGCCAGCGCAGTTTGCCGACGAACCTACGGCGCGGAATTCAAAACGGTCACCTGTGAAGGCGAATGGCGATGTACGGTTGCGATCGGTGTTGTCGATGAGAATTTCAGGCAGACGTCCGATGCCAAGTTTCAGCGCCGTTTTCTCTTCGGGCGACATCTTCGAATCGCTAACTTTCTCTACTATGTTGTCGAGCATTGCCGAAACTTGCGTACCTAAGAATATAGACATAATAGCGGGAGGTGCCTCGTTGGCGCCCAAACGGTGCGAGTTGGAGGCGTTCAATATCATCGAACGCAATAAATCTTGACCATGATATACGGCAGCCATAGTGTTTACGAGGAAAGTAAGGAACAAAATGTTGCCTTTAGGATTCTTGCCTGGTGCAAAAAGGTCGATGCCTGTGTTTGTGCCAAGCGACCAGTTGTTGTGCTTACCCGAACCATTGATGCCTGCAAATGGTTTTTCGTGAAGTAGAACTTCGAATCCATGATGCTTAGCAATACGTTTCATCACGTCCATAACAAGAAGGTTGTGGTCGTTTGCAAGGTTAGCCTCTTCATAAATAGGTGCAAGCTCGAATTGGTTAGGTGCAACCTCATTGTGTCGAGTCTTTACTGGTATGCCAAGACGCTGGCATTCAACTTCCAAGTCGCGCATAAAATAAGCAACGCGCTCTGGTATTGAGCCGAAGTAATGGTCATCGAGCTGTTGGTCCTTTGCTGCAGCGTGGCCCATAAGCGTGCGACCTGTAAGCATTAGGTCGGGGCGTGCCATATAAAGTCCATCGTCGACGAGGAAGTATTCCTGCTCCCAACCTAAGTATGAATATACCTTAGTAATATTCTTGTCGAAATATTGGCAAACGTCTACTGCAGCTTTGTCGACTGCGTGCAAAGCTTTCAAGAGCGGAGTCTTGTAGTCGAGTGCATCACCTGTGTATGATATAAATATGGTAGGTATGCAAAGTGTAGATCCTACGATAAATGCTGGCGAAGATACGTCCCATGCTGTATAGCCGCGAGCTTCAAATGTCTGGCGAATACCTCCATTAGGAAACGATGAAGCGTCAGGCTCTTGCTGTGCAAGATGTTTACCTGCAAATTCCTCAATTACTTTTCCGTCGGGACCATAGTTGATAAAACCATCGTGTTTTTCAGCGGTGCCATCGGTCAATGGTTGAAACCAGTGAGTGAAGTGTACTGCACCGTGGTCGAGAGCCCATGCTTTCATGCCTGCTGCTACTCCATCGGCTAAGTTTCGGTCGATCAAAGCTCCATTGGTGATAGCTTCTTTTACCTTTTTGTATACCGATGTCTGAAGATATTTCTTCATCGCCTCGTCGTTGAAAACTAATTCGCCGTAGAATTCGGGAACTCTCTTCTCGGGAAATTTGATGTCTGGAACCTTTTTGTTTAGGAGGTTCGTTAGGGCATTGAATCTTAGTTGAGCCATAAATATTGAATTTTGGTTTGTTCTTGTTTCAAAAATCGCGTCAAAAATAACTATTTCTCAATACACCCCCTCTTTTTTATGGGGTGTTAACTAAAAAAGTATGTTTTTAGTCGAGGAGTCCTGTTTTTTATGACGATGACAAAGGTATGTAGTGTAATTCTAATTTGCAAAATATTTGAGCAAATAAATTACAAAATGTAATTATAAGATTGTTTTATATGCTAAAATAAAAGCTAATTGTTTGTTTATGCTGAATTTTGTTGCTGTATATACAAAAAGTAAAAATTTTGTACCTACCCCCCTCTGAGCGATTGTGTGCATTTTTTGCCAGACACATAAATAGTATCTTATGGCATTATTTATCCGTTTTATTATGATGACTGATTTTGTATTGATGTTTAGCATTTTCATAATTTTGCGGCTTAAAACTCAGAGCTTTTATTTTTTATGGAAAATCCATTATTGATTTATAATACACATTCTCGTTGCAAGGAAGTGTTCAAGCCATTGCACGAAGGACATGTAGGTATGTATGTGTGTGGTCCAACCGTTTATGGTGATGGGCATCTTGGGCATGCTCGTTCGGCTATCACATTCGATATAGTGTATCGCTATCTTCAGCACCTTGGATATAAAGTTCGCTACGTGCGCAATATCACCGATGTGGGACACTTGGAGCATGACGCTGATGAGGGCGAGGATAAAATTTCAAAGAAAGCTCGTTTAGAGCAAAAAGAGCCAATGGAGGTGGCGCAATACTACACCAATCGCTATCGTGATGCAATGCGTGCGCTCAATTGTTTGCCTCCATCTATAGAGCCGCAAGCGAGTGGACATATCATTGATCAAATAGCCTACGTTAAGCGCATTTTCGATGCTGGTTATGCATACGAAAGTGAGGGCTCGGTCTATTTCGATGTTATGAAATATTCCAAAGACCATAATTATGGTTGCCTCTCTGGACGTAATGTAGATGAGTTGCTCGAAACTACGCGCGCTCTCGATGGTCAGCAAGAAAAACATAATGCTTGCGATTTTGCATTATGGAAAAAAGCTCAGCCTGAGCATATTATGCGTTGGCCAAGTCCGTGGAGTGATGGTTTTCCTGGTTGGCATTTGGAGTGCTCCACAATGAGTGAAAAATATCTTGGCGACACCTTTGATATTCATGGTGGTGGACTCGATTTGCTTTTCCCTCACCACGAGTGCGAAATAGCACAGAGCGTTGCTGCGCAAGGTCATGAAGCAGTTCACTATTGGATGCATAATAATATGATTACCATCGATGGCAAGAAGATGGGTAAGTCATATAACAATTTTATCACGCTCAACGAGTTCTTTACAGGTTCGCATGAGAAGCTTACAAAGGCTTATGCGCCAATGACAATCCGCTTCTTCATCTTGCAAGCACACTATCGCAGTACGCTCGATTTTAGCAATGATGCTCTTCAGGCGGCAGAAAAAGGTCTTGAGCGTCTTGCCGAAGCTCAAGCTCGTCTCGAGCGCATCAAACCAGGCGCTGAGACAACCGTTAATGCTAAGAATCTCCGCCAGCGTTGCGAAGAGGCTATGTGCGACGATTTCAATACTCCTATTGTTATTAGTCATCTATTCGATGCTGCGCACGATATAAATATTATTCTCGATGGCAAAGCATCTATTACTAAAGAAGATCTTGAAGAACTAAAACGTACGTTCCATGAGTTTACGTCTGATGTGTTAGGCTTGAATATTAGCGCACAAGGTGGTAGCACCGACAACGAGGCATACAAGAAAGCTATCGATTTGCTGCTATCGATTCGTCAGCAAGCAAAAGCCAACAAAGATTGGGCAACGAGTGATAAGATTCGTAACGAACTTGCGGCTTTAGGCTTCAGCGTGAAAGATACGAAGGACGGCTTCGAGTGGTCGCTTTGACAACGTAAAAAAATCTCTAAAGAGGTGGTAAATGGTTGAAAGACTATTTGCCGCCTTTTTTGTTGTGTTTAGTTGGGTAAAAAGCGGAGTTCACCGAAAACAATTTTTTGTTGCTGCCGCTGTAGATAGTATTGCATTCGCAAAATCGCAGTCAACATGGCAAGCATACTATCAGACATAAATACAGAAACTCAGCTACGCAATATCTTAAGCGATTTCGAGCCTATTACGCTTGGCGAGATGGGTAAGGTAAAACTTATGAATCGTATTGATACGAAATATGTTGTGTCGGTGCGCCAGCTAATGTCGATATTGCTAAGTATGAAGAATAATTATCGAGTACAAGTGGCAGAACAGCAGGCAATAGCTAAATATCGAACTGTTTATCTCGACACCGATAATGCCATTATGTATTTGATGCATCAGAATGGGCAGAAAATACGCGAAAAAATACGTGTGCGTACTTATGTCGATTCGTCATTGACGTTTTTGGAGGTCAAGAATAAAAACAATCATGGCCGCACAAAAAAAACGCGCATAAAAGTAGATTCAGCAGAAACACTTGAGCAAAATGGAGCTGATGCATTCCTTGCCGACAATGCTTGGTATCGTTTGAATGAATTGTCGCCTCGTTTGGAAAATCAATTCGGACGAATAACGTTGGTCGACAAAAGTATGACCGAACGTCTCACTATCGATTTAGGAGTATGTTTTCTGAATTATAAGAATGGTTGCAAATCAGCTCTTCCTCAGATTGCTATCGTAGAACTCAAGCGTGAAGGTTTGAAGCACTCCTTTGCTCTCGACGTGCTCAAAAATATGCGAATCAAGCAGGCTTCGTTTAGTAAATACTGTATTGGCTGTGCACTCACCGATTCCACATTGAAGCAAAATAGATTCAAACCCAAAATTCGAGCAGTGCAAAAGATCTTCAATAAATAATAGAACATAGAAATTATTAACAATCCAAAATAAGCAGCAGAATGAATGATTTAATTGAAACAACCGACTTTGCGAAATCAATTCTCGATACGTCGGAAATGTATGAACTACTTATAAGATTTGTGATAAATACAGTAGTTGTTGGCGGACTGATTCACTTTTTCTACTATCCTAAAAGTCAGCGTAAAGATTACTATTTCACGTTTTTCATAATCAGTGTTAGTGTCTTTTTGATGATATATTTACTCGGAGGCGTAAAACTGAAAATAGGCTTTGCTCTTGGCTTGTTTGCTATATTCGGCATCATACGTTACAGAACCGAATCGATGCCAGTGCGTGAGATGACATACCTATTTGCCATCATTGCCGTGTCGGTGATTAATGCTTTGGCCGAAATTGGATACGCAGGATTGCTGATCGTGAATGTTGCGTTTATAATATGTATATGGCTTACCGAATCGGCTAAATGGCTCAATTCAGAATCGTCGAAACTCATTCAATACGATCGCATAGCACTCATCAAGCCAGAATGTCGACAAGAGCTTATTATAGATTTGAAGCTACGCACAGGTTTGAATGTGACGAAAGTAGAAGTTGGAAGTATAGATTTTCTCAGAGACACTGCTGTGTTGAAAGTCTATTATGTGAGCGCTGATAGTGTGCCAAGCACAATCGAAGATGCTCTTACTTTCAAAGATGCAAAAAAGTTGTAAGTTTGTGGTGTGTTACTTGCCACACGTCAAAGTGGATGCAATGAGCACAAGTAGAATAAGAAATGTTTTCATGTTATATTTGTTTTAAGAGTGGCACGATGTGATATCGTGCTCTCTTTTTTATCCATTTCTGTAGAGCTATGAAAAAAAAATTACCATCTCTTATAACAATTGTATATATAGTAGTTTGGCTATTTGTATTTGCAATACCGCCAATCTATGAGGCCATTCTTATAAACGTAGGAATGACAACTGACGTTTCGTGGGAGCGAATGGCCGGCAAATGGATATACATACTGCCAATATTTATACTATTCTTAGTAAATAATTTCGTCTTTGTCCCGCATATTCTCAAACACGATCGAGTGTTTGTGTATGTAGTCACAACGCTGATAAGCACATTTGTGGTCGTGTTTTTGTGCGAAATAGTGTTTGAATCAGCTTTCATAATGCCCAAGATGGAAGCCGACGATGGTCCAAAACGCAATGAATGGTTTAATGATAGACCAAAGCCCAAGTTTGACGATATGCAGTTTGCCGACAAAGGAACTTTTGACGATCGGCGCCCGCGTCCAAGAATGCGAGGCAAGGGTGGCGATGGTATAATGTTTCTTTTTGGCCGTCCGATAGATTCGTTTTTAGTGCATTTGTTGGCTGCCTATCTGGCGATAGCTGTCAATACTGCAATTTCTATAGTGCTGAGAGCGCAAAACGAGCGCAAACGCATAGCTATGGCCGAAAAACAAACAATAGAGGCCGAATTGCAATATCTTAAGTATCAGTTGAGTCCGCATTTTTTTATGAATACACTCAACAATATACATGCTCTTGTCGATGTTGATGCCGAAAAAGCTAAAGAGACAATTCTTACGTTGTCGCAACTTATGCGCTATTTGCTTTATGAAACAAATCAGACTTTTGTGCCTCTGCGCGACGAGATCGATTTCATAGAACACTATGTGGCACTGATGAAACTTCGTTACACCAAGGACGTCGATGTGCAATGCCAAATGCCTAAAGTTGTTCCCAATATTATGGTGCCACCTTTGATATTTGTCGTGTTCGTCGAAAACGCATTTAAGCATGGAGTGTCGTATCAAAAACATTCGTTCATACATATCAACATAATGATGAGTGGCAATATAATTACATTCTCATGCATAAATAGTGTAGCCGAAAAGCCGCCAATGAACGATACTCATCATGGAGTAGGACTCGAAAATGCTAAAAAACGTCTAAATCTTATATTGCCATCACGGCATAATCTTACTATCACGCAAAACGAAGAGCATTACGATGTGGTACTCTCTATGTCTTGTGAATGTAGCAGTTAGAGCATTGAACACAAGTGTACGAAGTCGTCATATACGCTATTTTATATGAAAAGTTACATTTTTATAATGTTTTGTTAATGCTTGTGAACGAGTTGATGTAAAATCAACTACATTTGCGCGTTGTTGTATGCATGCAATAAACTGTCATACAACGAAGTTGTTAACATTACGTTATGAAAAAACACTATACAAATAGAACTTCCATAGTGGCTTTGTTTTTGGCAGTTCTGAGCTCGATGAGTATTAATGTTGAGGCCAAGGGGTGGATGAACAGAGAAGATAAAAAGGTATTCAACGCAGCATTCAAGATGGCGCAAAATACCGATAATCTTCATGCTATAGCACTATTTCGTAAGTTGTACGAAAAAAATCCTAATGATATAGATGTCGCTTACAATTTGGGATTGTGTTATATGAATGGAAGCCTTAATCCCGATTCTGCGATGTTTTTCCTCAATATTGTTAACGATCTTGATGAAGGCGAATGGCATGAGGGACGAACCGATTTGAAACTTGCTATGGCTCGTATTCACCAATTGAAATATGAATTTGACGAAGCTCTTGATTTGTACAGAGAAATTCAAACTCACGATACAACAGGCTATGCAGCAAAACGACTTGCATACGAGCGCAATGTTTGTTCGACAGCCCAAGATTTATTGTCGATGCCGGTGATGCTAAAAACTAAACTTGTTGCTGGAGATGTTAATTCAGAATACAACGATTATCGCCCTATTGTGTCGGCAGATATGCAGACGCTTATATTTACTTCAAGACGTAAAGATGTATTAGAAAACTCGCCGTATGACGATGGTCAATACGAAGAGAAACTCTACATCGTTAAGCGAGATGGGTATGGAGATTGGGGTAGTGCAAATCGATTGAATGTCCTCAGCAAGCGAGGCGCACAAGAGACAGCCGTAAGTATATCGGAAGAGCTCGGAGAATTGTATCTATGTAGCGAAGGCGACATATACATATCGCGTCGCGATTCGGCTACAGGCAACTGGCTGCCAGCACAACCTATTGGAGAGCCTATCAACACCAAATCCGAAGAGCGTTTCGCAAGCATCAGCCCCGATGGACAACAATTGCTTTTCTCGTCGAATCGAGAAGGAGGAATGGGTGGCTTTGATATTTATCGCTCGTTCCGCCTGCCTAATGGACACTGGGGCGAACCTCGTAATGTAGGCCCAGAAATTAATAGTGAATACGATGAAGATTCTCCTGTTTTTCATCCTACTCAGCCGTTACTCTATTTCAGTAGTGCGGGCCATAACACAATGGGAGGCATGGATATTTTTTATTCACAGATCAACGAAGAGGATAGCAGTTTCGTTGGAGCAATGAATATTGGATACCCTATAAATACGCCCGACGATGATTTGTATTTCATACCAACTTCGAAACAGAATATAGCCTACTATTCGAGCATAAAATGGAATAATAGCAATACAGGTTATAATATATATGAAGTAGAGTATGATGAGCCAGAAGTCAATCGACTTGTGCTAATAGAAGGAAAGGTTGTAGCAGCTAATCCGGTAGACGTACGCATAACAGCTCGAGTAGATGGAAATATTGTAGGTACGTATTTGGCAAACGAACGAACTGGCAGTTTTGTAATGCTTCTTGATGATGATCAGAATTATGAAATATACGCCGAGGCCTATGGCGAAGTGCAAAAACGTCAAATCAACCTTGAGAAGGGTGCTGGCTATAATTTGACAGGCGAAAAACGTACTATAGAGCCATTCGTATTTCATAATTCAGGAGGCTTCTCTATGAAAACATCAATAGAACGAGAGAATTTTGCATCGGAGAATTTCCAAAGCACTTTGCCTACAGGACGCTTCACGGTGCAGATACTATCGATGAAACGTCCAGTTTCACTTTCGTCGCTACCTCTTGAAAGCCATGAAGTGTATGAAATTTCGTACAAAAATGGTTGGTATGTATATGCCTATGGATCATACGAGCACATAAATGAGGCTCGCTCGGCATGTAAGTACGTACATAACAATACTAAATTTGCCGATTCTTTTATTCGAAATTCTAAACAATATAAACGTTATACTAAATGATTGAAGGCTCGATAGTTGCGCTTCGTGCGATAGAACCGAGTGATGTAGATTTTTTTTACCATTTGGAGAATGAGCCAGAGTTGTGGCAAGATGGATTTAATAAGCATCCATTGTCACGTCGAGCAATATCGGATTTCGTAGAACGTTGTTTGGAGGGCGATATATACAGCCTACATCAAGAGCGTCTGCTTGTTGTGGCCAAAGAGAGTGGCTGCGTTGTTGGCTGTGTTGATGCATTTGAGGTTAATCCATTTGATTTGACTTGTGAGATAGGCATTGTTGTCGATAAAGAATACCGACGTAATGGATATGCAGCTGATGCAGTGCGCACTATGATCAACTATCTATGCGGCACTATAGGTATACACACAATTGACGCAAAAGTTAGAAAGACCAACGAAGCGAGTGTTTCGCTTTTCAAATCATGTGGTTTCAAACAGTGTGGCGTACTTCCGCAACACATACGTATGCAAGATTCGTGGGACGATGTTTGGATAATGTCGTACATGGCCAAGTGATATTTGTCGCCAAAAAAGCCTTGTTTGTCTATTTAACCCTTTGCATGATATATACCGCACTACTTTTGAAGCGGATTTTATTATAACTCAAATGAAAAAAAACATACGATTAATAGCGTCTGTGCTTATTGCGTTTTCTTTTCAGGTGGCGTTTGCGCAATACAAAATAACAGGCGTTGTAGTTGATAGTAAAGATGGACAACCCTTGCCCGGAGCCACTGCTACGATACAAGCTGATAATGGTAAACCCGAAGGTCAAAGTACCGATATTGATGGCAAGTTTACAATTCGAGCTGCTGCCGGAAAATACAAATTCAAGGTTGTCTTTCTTGGTTATAGAGATTATGAGAAAAACATCACTATTACCGATTCCGATTTGAAACTTGGTACCATTCGCCTTCGTCCCGAATCTAAAGAGTTGCAAGAGGTTGAAGCAAAAGGCACACTACGTCGTCAAGAACAGAGAGGCGACACTACGGTATTCAATGCCGAAGCCTACAAGGTAAATCCCGATGCAACGACAGAAGATTTGATAAAGAAAATGCCTGGTATGCAGGTTAGCGGCTCGTCTGTTACTGCAGGAGGCGAAACGGTAAAAAAGGTTCTTGTAGATGGCAAAGAGTTCTTCGGCGACGACCCTATGGTGGCTCTAAAAAATATCCAAGCCGACATGGTGTCGAAGATTGAAGTTTACGATCGACAAAGCGACCAATCGGCTTTCACCGGTTTCTCGGACGGCAACGAAGAGAAGACTATCAACATACTTACTAAGATGGGTATGACAAAAGGAGCTTTTGGCCGCGTGTATGGAGGCTATGGCACCGATAGCCGCTACGAAATGGGCGGTAACTACAACATATTCAATGGCAACCACCGTGTGTCTATAATAGGTATGCTCAACAATATCAATCAGCAGAACTTCTCGTTTGACGATATTACTGGAGCAATGTCGAACGGTGGAGGTCGCGGCATGGGCGGTATGTTCAATATGGGTCAAGGCGGTAAAAATCGCACAGGTTCTATTGGTATTAACTATGGATATGAGAAAAAAGACACGTTGAAGATTGAGTTTAGCTACTTCTACAATAACAATAAGAATGTAACTAACTCGACGAGCATGCAAGAATATTTCGTTGATAATGAAGACGATAGTCTACGTATATATACAAGCGGTAGCGAATCGGAAGGTTTGAACAACAACCACCGAGCAAACCTTCGTCTAACTTGGACCATCGATGAAAATAACTCGTTGATATTCACTCCGCGCGCAAGTTGGCAGAAATACGAGAGCACTTCTACAAGTTTTGGTAACGATACCTACGACTCAATTCCATACTTATCTACGCTTCAAAACAGCGATCAAACCACCACGGGTATCTCTGCAAGTGGCGATTTGATGTGGCGTCATAAGTTTAGCCTTCCACGCCGCACGCTCACAGTTCGCGTTGGTTCGAGCATATCAAATTCCGATGCCGACGGCGAGAGCAACTCTTCTAAAGAGTATAACTATATGTCAGCCAAAAACCTCTTCACCGCTCAACGCACCGACAATGTCAGCAAACGCATAACTACTAATGGTTCTATCACTTACACTGAACCCATTGGTGAGTATATGGCATTTCAAGTGAACTACAGTCCAACGTTCACACGTTCTAAAGGCGACAAGATTGTTGATGCCGACACTGTGGCCTCACTCAACAATGCAACATTCGACTTCGAATTCTCGCCTACGCTCAGCAATAAGAAGACTTCCGACTATTTGCAACAGAAGGGTGGCATCGGCTTGAATATCTTCAAAGGCAAAGACTTCAATGCTAATATTGGGCTCGACTATCAGTATGCAACTCTTGAGGGCAATCAGACATACCCGCTTTCGTTCGAGACAAGCAAGTCGTTTCGTTCGTTGCTCCCTTCGGTGATGGTCCGCCTTCGCAAAGACCGTGCGCTAAACCTTAACTTCCGCTATCGAGCATCAACTTCGGCACCATCTATATCGAATCTTCAGCAGGTTGTCGACGTTAGCAACATACGTATATACACCGCTGGTAATCCCAACCTCGTGCAGTCGTACACCCACGATATGCGTATGTTCTTCGCCTATAACAATGCCGAAACATCTCGTGCCATATTTATGATGGGTGGTCTCACTGCTACCAACGACTATATTTCTACTTCGTCGGTGATTGCTTCGGTTGATAGTATTATCGATAATGATATTGTGCTTCCTGCTGGAACTCAGTTCAATAAGCCTGTAAATATGGATGGTTACCTCAGTGCTCGTGCCAACATAACCTTGTCGACTCCTGTAAGTTGGCTTGGCTCTAACGTCAACTTGAGCTTAGGCGGTAGCTTCCTCACCATGCCAAGTTTGTACAATGGACGCAAGGTGACTTCCGATACCTACAACCTCAATGGTGGACTTACCATTGGCTCAAGTTTTAGCGAGAATTGCGACTTCACACTCTCGTACAACGGTGGCTACAATATCATGAAATCTTCGCAGACGGCTGAGAGTAACTACAACTACTACAACCATACCGCCTCTGCCGATATAAACCTACTATTCTTCACACGCCTTGTGCTCAACTCTTCGGTTTCGCACCAGATGTCGAGCGGCATGGGTAAGGACTACGACTACAACTACGTGATGTGGAACGCTGGCGTTGGTTATAAGTTCCTCAGCGACCGTCGCGCCGAACTTCGCCTCAAGTTGAACGATATTCTCGACAACAACCAGAGCGTCAGTCGTAGCATTCAAGATGCATACGTACAGACATCGACAACCGATGTGCTTCGTAGATATGCAATGCTGACATTCACCTACAAGTTCAAGACAATAGGCAATATGCCACGTAACGACAATATGTTTATGGGCCCACCTCCTGGCATGATGAGGAGAAGATAATCATTCAGATAAGTTTTTTTTGAAGAAGCAGTCATCTTGCGATGGCTGCTTCTTTTGTACGATGTAGGGAGACGCAGAGAAATTGAAAAGACAGAAAGTAGAATTGGTTGACGCACGTAGGAACGCTCTGCAAGCGTCGCGGAAAGGTCAACCAGACCGAAATACAGAATCTTGTTCAAAGGGAATTTACAATCCCCAAATAGTTAGTTTGCGGGGGTCAAATCCGCATCTCGCTGATAGCGGATTACAAATCCGCTGGAACGGATAATTATCAATTTTAGTAACCAGCTCTATAACAAGATAAATAGGTAGAATCATTAGATAATATCATATATTCGTATAAACCTATTTGATAAATATGAACTTTATACCTGCCTTCTAAAGGGTGGTTGGGAGCTATGAAGATTACAGAATCTGGCGTAGAACCTATGACATCCCAAGTGCCTTTAGACTCTTTTGCACTTAGCACATTTAGCTCTATTCTTTTTTCCTCTTTTTCCTCAATTGACATACTATCTTCACCTATTATTGGATAGTAGTTCCATGGCAATGACACTCCTTTTTTATGAATATCCAACACATTATCTGTGAAATATATATGTACACTTCTTTCCACCCATGAACTATCTTCGTATATAGCCCAAATTCCACATACATTCTTTTGGGTATTGAATTTGTGATTACAAGAAGAGAATACACACTGCATAATAATCGCAAGAAATATACTACTCTTCAATATAGAACTTGTATTTACCATTTTTCTCATCATATCTACCATCGTCCATTAATATTTGATTGCCAATTTGCATTATTATATCATCACTAGATGACCCTTGAAATACATAATCAATAAGTTTCCCATATCCATCTGAATTATTATACTCAGAAGGAGGGACACCCCCGTTCTCCGTAGGCTCTGCCTACGGTGCTGCTAAAAGCAAGGCTCCAGCCTTGCACGTTCGCTATAGTTTTTTGTAGATTTTCCATCTTCACCGCAATTGTTTCTGCAAGGCGTGAGCCTATTTTCATCACAAACTTAAGGTACGCCGAACAGAACTGACTATTACCTAATTATATATCACGGGTTTGTTATTATCGGGGTTTGTCTTATCATAAACCACTATAATAGTATCTCCCACTGACAACGCATCACTTTTAGGATAATATTTCCCGCGACCTTGATACTTATTATCTCCTACGAAAAATTCATAGCTGAAGAAATGAGTATATCTGATAGTGTAGAAATGATCTATGACTATTGCTTTTGAGTATTCTAAGTTTTTATCTAATGACTGTTTCTTAATAATACCTCCTATCAATAAATAAGCGAGGAATACCCAACAGATGATAGTAAACAACCAAAGAATGTTATCTTTTATGTTTTTCATTTTGAATATATTGGAATAATAGGTCGTTGTACGCGAGTTGCATCATTCTGCTGAACTATGGGGGCTTTGAGTGGGACCGAAATTCTTGTTGTAGAACCTGTTCCTATTGCATTATTAACCTGTCCGCCAATTATCCCTCCCGTATAATCGGCAATAGCATTTGCTCCTGTTTGAACTGCGGCTTGAAACAATCCTAAGTACCTTAATATTTC
Organism: Bacteroidales bacterium; assembly: GCA_015061285.1. Lineage (GTDB taxonomy): Bacteria > Bacteroidota > Bacteroidia > Bacteroidales > Marinilabiliaceae > W3P20-009. The sequence goes on from SUWW01000004.1 coordinate 117,608, forward strand.
TGAGATAGATTCTTATTTAGGTCATTGTTTCAAGAAACAGCAACGGTCCCGAATAGCCTGATGGATCATATCCGTACGCCGAAATGGGTCGCCGTTCTGTTCCTTTCTTTTCAATATTCTTCCTCGTTTTATCCTACAAAATATCATTTTGTGTTCACATTACAAATCTAAGGTAAGCCAAACGGAATATATTACATAAAGGCATCAAAAGGTACATATTCATCATCATAAGGCTCTACTATGAGAATGGTAACACCATTAATGCTAACAATTAGTCGTTTATCTTGATTGATATTGAAATTCAATGAATCAAACTTATTGAGTAACTGAGAACTCAAATTTATGTTTTTCTTAGTTAGCTCCTTCTTGAATAGATTTATGTCTGTAATATATCCTCCATTACTATACTTGATTTTATACTGAGATAAAATTTCCAATACATCTTGAACTGGAACGTTACAACTTTCTATAAAATTATTCAAAAGGTTCGCGTCTATATAATTCTTTGATTCTATACTCCTTGGTATTTTGATGGGTATTGTAGCTGACGATATACGTGAACAAGAATTGAGCAAACTATCTATCTCCATCAGTATACTACTATCAATACGCGAAGTATCTTCCCCCATCGTAAATCCCGTTGCCTTATTCCATATACATATAACAGTTTCATACAATGGCAAACACCAATAAAATTCCAAATAACGTTCGAGGTATTCATACGTGTATAAACGATCATAAGCTTGTAGTAATTTTGATTGAATTGCTTCGTCCAATTTTTCTGAGTATTCGAACAATCCATCAGCATCAAAAAAACAGCAACTTTTTTTGTACATCGAATTTGATGCGAATTCAGCTATATAGTTTTCATTACATACAGTAATTATGCATGTATCCCCGATGGTTCTGAAATCAAAATGTTCAATATCAGGTTCTAATATTGCGTAAAGGGCGTAATATGTTGAATCTACAATCTGAATTCTTTTATAAAGATCTTTCAATAGAAAAGATTTGTCTTTAGGAAATTCACCATAAGAATTATAGTAAGTTTCAATATACGAGTTGAATAGGTATGAAAATTTGCCTTCATGCAATGAATCTATCGACTGTATTTCTTGCATGGTTTTACATTGTGCTTGAGTAAGCACGTGTACCAATACGAATAGCAAAAGGAATATGTATCTATTCATTTCTTTCTACTTTGATGAAGATAATCTAATGTTCTAGTAAAATTGATATACATTTTTCTTTCTGGAAAGCTAAAGACAACTAAGGGATAATACTTTCCGTTAGCAATCTTGAATAAGTAGCCTTTACTTAATTGTGGTTCACTATCAGACATACTAAATCCTCCATAAGTTTTGGGAACATTATGTGTTGCCTTTATCGATGTTGCAGGGTCGCAGTAAGACGGTTCTGTATTTTTACCTGGTGTATTAACTATAGTTGAGACTCCGATTATTTCCCCTTGCTTATTTTTTTTAGCGAAAAATAGATCCTGAGGTTTATTGAGCAAATGTATGTTTTCATATGTCGTAAAAGCACCATCTTGGTATTTATAGAAGTCGCCAAACGGAGAGAGCTTCAATAGCATGGTACAAAATCTGTGAACTTCGAAAGATTATATTCTATCATTCTTTCTCTAAGTTCTTTAGATACAAATACTCTTTTATAGGCAGAACAGCCATCTCCGAATACCTCATAACTCTTATACATGTGCGATATTGGATGAGAATGTAATGGAAAAAATCCAATTATTTTAGCCGAATATTTTATAGCACCACATTTTGTACAAACTTGATTGCTATAATTGCTCAAATCCAAAGGCTCTGTTATTTCTGGCAATACCAATTGCACTATAGAATCTATTTCACAATCGGATTTGAATAACCTCACTTTGCGGCATTCTATTCTAAAAGGTTTGAAAATTTCATTGTACGCATCAATACTCACAAAAAATTCATCAAAAATCCACCCTAAGCCCCAAAATGGCCTTTTTATAATACTTTTTAGTCTAAAATCTCCATTTTGAAATTTTCCAACACCACAATCTCGACACAAGTTTCGCGTATCATACGTGATGTCTAAGTAACCTCCATTATTGTCAGGCATTGGATAACCTATCATATTCCATCTATGAAGTACGCTATACTCGGAGTTCAAAACTTCTTTAGTCGTAAACTTGACCCCTATATTTGCCAATACACCCCATTTATCTAATAATGGCTTTATTGTGGTATATATATCATTGTCAATTACTAAGCTATTACAGCCTTCTTCTATTTCAATGTTATTTTGACGAAGAGTACTGACTTGCTCTTCATTCCAATTGCTGAAAATTTGCCAAAAAGTTTTCATGTTATAACCCAATTGCGTTTAATATTTCTGGTGAATCTTTATATATCTCCTTTGCAGCTTTTATAACATCATCTTTAGTAGCTGTCATGGTGTTCAAATGTAAGCGTTTTTCGTCATAATCGTATGTAGTCTCCGTACCGTTGCCCATCTTGCGATAGATGAGGTTGCCGTACTCGCTTGCGATAATTAATCTCGCATTCCACTAAATCTGTGATTATAAAACAGCGCTGTTTTTTTTGATTACATGGTGCATAATGGCTTATTTCGCACTCAATTTTCGATTGAGATGACATACGAAGAAATATTATCGCATTTGTATACGCAGTTTCCTGTGTATCAGCAAATAGGCGGCCGTGCGATGAAAGTCGGATTAGGCAATTCCGAACGACTCTGCAAAGCTCTTGGTAATCCACAAAAAGCATATCGCACAATACATGTGGCTGGTACAAACGGCAAAGGTTCAACATGCCATTCGCTCTCAGCAGTGCTTCAGTCGTGTGGCTATAAAGTGGGATTGTATACATCGCCGCATTTGGTAGATTTTCGTGAGCGCATTCGCATTGATGGCGAGATGATTTCGAAACAAGAGGTTATCGATTTCGTTGAGCAAAACGATGCTTTGCTTCGCGAGGTAAGTCCGTCGTTTTTCGAAACCACTATGGTTATGGCGTTTGATGCCTTCCGCCGCCACAAAGTCGATGTGGCAGTCATAGAAGTTGGTTTGGGAGGACGCTTGGATAGTACCAATATTATCGAACCTGACGCATGCGTAATTACAAACATCGGCTTCGATCATATGCAGTTTCTTGGCAACACGCTGCCCGAGATTGCAAGTGAGAAGGCTGGCATAATTAAGTCGCACACGCCCGTAGTTATTGGCGAGCATGCAGCCGAGACAGACAGAGTCTTTATAGATGCAGCCAAACGCGCCAATGCGCCTATCTATTTTGCAGAAGATCGTCGTTCGGTGGCGGCATCGCATGTGGTAAATGATATGCTCGAGCTAAGTTTGAAGAGCTCGAATGGCGAACTCGAAGATGTGAAATTTTCGCTCACAGGACTTTGTCAGCAGCATAATATTCTTACAATACTTACTACCATAGACATTCTGCGCTCCGTTGGCTATCGTCTGCCGCAACCGCGTGTCGATTACGCATTGCAAAACGTGCAGCAGATGACGGGACTGATGGGACGTTGGCAGAAAATTGCCATAAAGCCCGACACCGTTGTAGACACTGGGCACAATGCACATGGCATACGCCTTGTGGCAAAGCAGCTCAGCGAGGCGAATTACGACCATATACATATTGTTTGGGGTATGGTGAGCGACAAACACCCAGAAACGGTTCTTCCATTGCTACCTAAAAATGCTAAATATTACTTCTGCCGTCCAAATATCGAGCGTGGATTGCCCCTCGAAACACTCGCTGAAGAGGCAAAAAAAGCAGGTTTGACAGGCAAAACATACCCCACAGTGGCCGAAGCGGTCAATTCTGCGCGTGCAGCAGCCTCGGCTAACGATTTGATATTCATAGGGGGTAGTAATTTTGTTGTGGCAGAAGTGATATAATTTTACTTTCTGATTTGGTTTTATCGGCAAATGCAGTACATTTGCATCGCTTTTGACGAAGGGCACATCGCTAAAACGATGATAATTTTGAAAGAGTAGAAAAGTATATCTAAGGGCGCTTAGCTCAGCTGGTTCAGAGCATCTGCCTTACAAGCAGAGGGTCGGGGGTTCGAATCCCTCAGCGCCCACAAATCTTTAGATAGCAACAAAGTTTATCGTAGGTGATAAACATCGAGTTGCAAATCCCGAAAGGGCGCTTAGCTCAGCTGGTTCAGAGCATCTGCCTTACAAGCAGAGGGTCGGGGGTTCGAATCCCTCAGCGCCCAC
>SUWW01000004.1:121962-205539 GCA_015061285.1 Bacteroidales bacterium
AGGGCGCTTAGCTCAGCTGGTTCAGAGCATCTGCCTTACAAGCAGAGGGTCGGGGGTTCGAATCCCTCAGCGCCCACTCCTTCATGACAATTAAAATTTTGTTTTAGCTGATCTCGTAGTGATGATCAGCGTTTTATTTATATAAATACGTATAACTTTGCAAAACATGCATAAAATCTTATCTATGAATAATCTTCAAATTGTTGCTGGACAACGCACACCATACGTGATGCTTAACTATGAAAAGGGCGAGTTGGAGTTTCGTGGACGTTCAATACCAGAAGATTCTGTCGATTTTTATACGCCGGTGATGGATTGGCTTCAGGAATATTCAGCGCAAGAGAAAAAGCCAACTACTGTAAAATTTTATTTTGAGTATATCAACACAAGTTCATCTAAATGCCTTCTGAACATCTTCGAATGCATCGAAAATATGCATAAAAATGGATGGAACGTGAATGTCTTTTGGTACGAAGACGAAGATGGACTCGAATGGGATGTCGATGCTTATCCGTTCACATTCCCTATGACCATTTGCGATGCTGAAGAGTTGAAACACGAGTAGTTGCTTGTGCTTATAGTTTTATAAATATCTTGAATCGCCACAAAAGCCATGCTATAATCGACATAACTGCGCAGAAGGACAATGCGTAGCAGAGCGATGCTAAGCATGGATATGAAATAGAGGACGAGATTGCGCCCCAAACGGCATCGTAGATTCCTGCAAGTCCAAATATTGCAGGCAGCATTTCGCTTATCACATACAATCCAAGGGCATTAAGTCCAAAAATTTGGAATAGTTTGCACCATTTGTCGTGACCTTTTTCGTCGATGACTATCGTTAGTAGTGTCAATAATGCAGTTGCTAAGCCGCACGTGATAAATACATAGCTTGGCGACCAAACGCGCTTATTGATTGGCAACCAAATAGACAAAAGACATGCGACGCCAATCATAACTGCCGAAACAATAAAGGCGAGCGTCACTGGGCGTTTCTTGTCTTTTTTGCCCAAAAGCAACATACCTACAAGCACACCAATAATGGTATGAGCAACAGAAGATATGAGTCCGGGTATTCCTTCGGGGTCGATAGGCCCTTTGCGATAGAGATGTTCAGCTCCAAACACAGCTCTATCTACAGTATTGGCAAAATTGGCATCGGATGGCTCGTAGCCATTATACGCCAATAGCAAATAGCTATAGCCACCGAGCAGTGCAAGCGCGATGGCCCACAGATAGCGAGGTTTTACGTATAAGAATATTATTGATGCTATGCCATAGCTCAATGCAATACGCTGGAGAACGCTTGTTAAACGTAAGTTTGCCAACAAATTTTCTTGCCCTTTTAGCAGCATATCCCACGCGTGAAGCGCAATACCTATAATAAACAGCAGCGCCGTGCGATAGAGAATCTTTTTCAGCGTAGGTAGCGAACTCGCCGCACCCGACTCTATAGCAGCTTTGCGTTTCGAGAGCGATATATAAATACTTACGCCAACAATGAATAGAAAAAACGGGAACACGAGGTCGCAAGGCGTAAGACCGTTCCACGCGCTATGCTTGAGTGCTTCGAAATGCTCTTTGCCTGCGCCGTTGTTCACCAAAATCATTCCGAAGACAGTAAGTCCGCGAAGCACGTCAAGCGAGACGAGACGCTTTGAGTTGGTATTGCTATTATCCTTATTCATTACAATTGAGAAAAAATTCGTTTTGCAATTTCTATCGGGTCGCCGGCAGAATCGGCAGCATAAATATTATGGCTAAGCGTCCAAGGCTCTTCCATAGCATACCAATCGATATTCATAGCCGGATTGTCGTAGGGTTTTGTGGAAGAGTTACCCGTAGGCATAACTGGCAACTTGCCATCCATTTCGTCTTGCAGAACGCTCCAATATTTCACCCAACGCGGATAATAGTAATCCTTTAGCAAACCGTTCCACTCCTTGTGGGCATAGTCGCGCAATTTGCCAGTGTCGGCACAATAACGATTGCCCCACGTGGTGATTTGCACGCGAGCATTCCACTCGTAAAGATTCTTTTCCTCTTGAGTATTGCCACGAGACTTAGCCATCTCTATCCAGCGACCTACGCGAAACTCGCTGCGAGCCGACAAAAGTTCGTCTTGCAATAGCAATAGTCTAAGGAATTCTTTATAACCGGTCGTAAAATCTTTCTTGTTGAAGCAGTTGAAATCTGCCACCGTATGGCTATAAACAATTCGCGCTCTATCGGCTATTGCCTGACGACAAATGTCGATAAGATCATATTCAAAATTATTGTTACCCTTGAAGTCATCGGCTACGCTCAGCATAAGTTTGGCTGCATCCATAGTAGAATTGGGATCGTAGTAATTACACATCTTGCTCCACGACGAAGCCTGAAACGACGTCAGCGAAGGTCGGCTACAGAAGATGCTTTCGTGTGGGCCTTGCTGGTTGTTGCCTTGCGGGCAGTTGTAAATACCCTCTACAAGAATTGCCCAAGCCTTTTGAATTGCGTCATTATCAGCGCCGTAGCGAGCCTTTACGTATGTAGAGATCCACTCCTCTTTGGTAATTTTCTCTGGGCGCCAGATGAGTTCGCTCATAAGTTCATACATAACAGGATTGGTCTCCGAGCCCTCCATAGTGAAGCCGATGCCTTTGATATGTTTGGCGTGGCTATCGGTCTTAGTTAGATAGAAATTGTTCAGCAACTGATCCATGCGGCCATGCATACCGACATTTGCGCCGAAATTTTCCAACATGCAGAAGAGCCACTCGTGGTCGCCATAGCCTTCGTCGCGTTTCCAAAGAGAAGGAATTCCCCACATTGGACGGCATTCGCTAAAGAGGTCGAGAATGAGCAGGTCTCCAGGCTTAAGTGCGGCCAACATCTCGGGGCGAGGGTTCTCGGTCCAACCTTGAATCACCCATACGGCATCTTTGTTCACACGCTTCATGGCGTCCATAAGCACCTTGCCAGCCTTACCAAAATCGAGGTCGGCGGGTAGATTCTTGGCTTCGTGGAATGGGTCCATAGAATAGTATTTAGCCTTGCCATACAAACGTGTTGTCTCTTCGTAGAAAAGGTCGGCAATCTTATTGAACATTGGGTCGTCGGGCATAAGCACTGCTGGGCGATCGAAGCCATTCCACTTGGCAATGCTGCTCTGCGCCGATTCGGCTGTAGATGAATTATTGTCGTCGGCATTGGCGGACGCTACGCGGCTACCAATATCCAGTTTGCTTGGCACCATGCCGCTATATCCAGGGAGAACGGGCGACATGCCATATTCATACATACGTTTGAGGATGCTCTTTTGCAAAGCCTCCTGCTGTGCATACCACGAATCGGTGTTCGGACCGCCCCAACCTTCGAGGTTATTCATCTCCCACCACGCCAAAAAAGCAGGACCAGCAATGAAGCTATTTATATCCTCCTTAGAATAGCCAAGGCGCAGCAACATATTACGCCACACACATTCGTGACCAACAGCAGCAAGCGGCATATTTACGCCATGAAGCGCCATCCAGTCGATTTCCTTCTCCCAGCGAGCCCAATCCCAGAACGCCATTGAGTAGCTGAATGTGCAATAGTTGAAATCGTAGCGCAGTGCGAGGTTTGTTTCGTGGCGTTCTTTTTTAGCTACAACTGGAAGTTTATTGGGCAATTTAGCCGACATACAGTTCCACGTCAAGTTGATGCCAGCGTAATACTTGAGATACCAATTGATGCCGGTAGCAATATTTACGTATGTATTACCGCGCACGACCACTTTTTCGCCTTTTTGGTCGAGCTCAAAAAAATCTATATCACTTTTCTGTAATTGTATTGCGAATTTCGATGATGCTCCTTTATCAATGCGTTCAAGCATTCCCGCTATAGGATTTGCAGCAAAACAAGATGTTATGCCCAACAGGGCAATGAGGATAATAAGATTTCTCTTCATCAAAGTATAATGTAACTGTTAGTAGTTATAGGAAACGATGATAAATGTAGATAAAAATGTATAGTTATTCTATTCTTGAGCGTACTAAAAAATCAAAGATGAGTAACTGATTATATAATTATAAAATAAAAGGAGATAGACGTCACTGATGTCTATCTCCTTGGCTATTTATTGAATTAATGAATCAATCCATTGGCTGCTCGTTGTTGTTGCGAGGAGCATGTTCGCCATTGCCACGACGCTCGCCGTTGTTAGGACGACGATTGTTGCGGTCGCCATGACGTTCGCGGCGCTCTCCTGCAGGACGTTCAGGGCGTTCTACGTAGCCTTCTGGTTTTGGAAGAAGTTCACGACGTGAAAGACGCATCTTGCCAGTCTTCTCATCTATTTCTTTGAGGATAACTTCAACTTCGTCGCCTTCGTTTACTACCTCGTGAGGATCTTCAACACGCTTCCAATCCATTTCTGAGACGTGAAGCAAACCATCTTTGCCTGGAAGAATCTCTATGAAAGCGCCGAATGCAAGTATAGATTTCACTTTGCCTTTGTATACGGCACCAACTTCAGGAACTGCAATGATTTGTTTTATGCGAGCAACAGCAGCATCGATGCTTGCTTTGTTGGCAGCTGCAATGCTTGCAATGCCTTTGTTGTCGACCTCTTCGATAGATATGGTGGTGCCAGTGGTAGCTTGAATGTCTTGGATAATCTTACCGCCAGGGCCTATCACAGCGCCAATCATATCTTTAGGAATGTCTATAGATACGATGCGAGGTGCGTGAGGCTTGTAGTCTTCGCGTGGAGCAGGCATGGTCTCTTCGATGATGTCGAGAATGTGCAAACGTCCGCGACGAGCTTGATCGAGTGCCTTTGCAAGAATTTCGTATGAAAGGCCATCAATCTTTATATCCATCTGAGTGGCGGTAATACCATCTCGAGTACCTGTTACTTTGAAGTCCATATCGCCGAGGTGGTCTTCGTCGCCAAGAATATCAGAGAGTACGCAGTACTTATCGCTATTAGTATCGGTAATCAAACCCATAGCTATGCCGGCAACTGGTTTCTTAATCTTTACACCAGCATCCATAAGTGCAAGAGTACCAGCACAAACGGTGGCCATTGAAGACGAACCATTTGATTCGAGAATATCGCTAACTACACGAACCGTGTAAGGAATATCCTCAGGAATCATATTCTTGAGTGCACGCATTGCAAGGTTACCATGACCAATCTCGCGACGACCTACACCCTTAGGAGCTTTAGGATCGTTAGTTGCGAATGGTGGGAAGTTGTAGTGAAGAAGGAACTTCTCTGAACCTTGAACGGTAGCTTCGTCAACGAGTTTCTCGTCGAGCTTAGTGCCGAGCGTTACGGTTGAGAGCGACTGAGTTTCACCACGAGTAAATATTGCAGATCCGTGAGGACCAGGTAGATAGCCAACTTCGCACCAGATTGGGCGAATCTCGTCCATTGCACGACCATCGAGACGCTTCGTTTCATCGAGCATTGCGCGGCGAACTGCATCGCGCTGAACATCGTGATAGTAACGTTTGATGAGAGCCTCTGGAATTTCACCTTCGAAATCTTCAGGATAGTTTTCTGCTATAAACTCGTCGCAAACTGCGCTGAATTGGCGTTCGCGCTCAGCTTTGTTAGCAATAGCCGAGCATGCCAATTTGTATGCTTTGGGATAGCATTGCTCTCTAACGCGAGCACGGAGCTCTTCGTCGTTGTCTTCGTGGCAATATTCGCGTTTTGCTTTACCAACGAGTTCTGCGAGTTCTTTCTGAGCTATACAGTGTTTCTTGATTTCGGCGTGGGCGAACTTGAGGGCTTCGAGCATAACATCTTCAGAAACCTCTTTCATCTCGCCTTCAATCATGTTGAGGTCGTCGTATGAGCCAGCCACCATAAGTTCGAGGTCGGCGCGCTCGAGTTCAGCAGGTGTCGGGTTGATCTTGAACTGACCATCGATGCGAGCAACTTTCACTTCCGAAATCGGTCCATGGAAAGGAACGTCGGAAACAGCAATAGCTGCCGAAGCTGCAAGACCTGCAAGAGCGTCTGGCATAACTTCAGGATCCGACGAGAAGAGTGTTATAGTTACAAAAGTATCTGCGTGATAATCGTCTGGGAATAGAGGACGAAGAGCGCGGTCGACTAAGCGAGCTATAAGGATTTCGTAGTCGGAAGCGCGACCTTCGCGGCGTGTGAAACCGCCAGGGAAACGTCCTGCTGAAGCGAATTTTTCTTTGTATTCTACTGTTAGCGGCATGAAGTCCGTATCGGGTTTTGCTTCAGTTGCGCTAGTCACTGTGGCAAGAAGGTATGTGCCACCGCATTTTACCATTACAGAGCCATCGGCTTGTTTGGCTAATTTTCCTGTTTCAATTGTGATGGACCTTCCATCACCCAAGTCAATTACCTTTTCAATTGGTTGTGGTTTTACCATGACTTTTCTTTTCTGTTAATATTTCTAAAAATTGCGGTGCAAAGATATAAGTTTTTTGCTGCCGTTAGTGAAATATATTTTAGTACAAGTGGCATAACTTAATCGTTACTATGTTGCTCAGAACGTATTTGAATAATCGGACGAGATGTAGCATGAGATAATTCTCTGAATTCTTTGTGTGTATTTTATGTCTTAACTAAGTCGCGGCATTTATATGCTTTATCCTTGTTTGCATCAACTTTTTTATTCCTTATTGCATGTCTTGTAGCGTTGATGCGGAGTCGCTTGCTTTAGTTTTGTTGCACCAATGTTACAAAAGTTTGTTTTTTCGTGTGATTAACGGAATTTGTATATGTGTGTAATGTGTTGATATTTATGTAAATAGATGACTTGTTGCTTGACGATAAAACAAATAATCATGTTTTGGTAACACGAGGTTTGTATTTGTAAATAAAAATTAACGTACTTTTACAAGTGTCATAATGACACATAATGCTTTTATTGTATAACCAAGTAAAAAGAACAATTATGAAGAAAAGTTTACTTATTGCAGCAATTATGAGCTTTGGTGCTCAATGCGTTTTAGCCGATGGCGTAGTAGAAGATAAGGAACTTACGCTACAATGGGCAAATCCGTGGACTGAAGAATTTGGAACTTTAGAAATGAAGGATGGTGTTGCGCTGGCACATTGCATATCGACCTCGTGGAAAGGTGGTAGCGTGGGTTTTGAAGCAACACAGTTGGATGGCTACAATCAAATAGTTGTTGAATATTCAGCCACAGCCACATTTCAAGCGTGGGCTCAAGGTGGCGAAGGAGAGGCGTTTGACAATCTGACAAATCCAACTCAATTGCCATTTTGGAAAACTTCGCAAGCGTTTGATATTACAGGTGTTGGCCCATTGAAGCAAATCTGTATTCAAGATATAGGTGCGTCGTTTGATGCTACTATAAGTAAGGTATATCTACGTAATTATGCTCCTGAATATGCAGATGCAGAGGATATTACCGCAACAGTTAATGGTGAAAACTTCTCGTTGAGCGAGTTCGCTGCTACTCTTGGTGACGAAGATGTGGTTGAACTCTCTGGTACTTGTGCTACTAATGCCGGTTGGGGTGTGGGCGCTATTGGCGCTGGTAAGGAAAATTACCTAAACATCAACTCGTCTGATGGTACTACCTTTTCTGTTAAGGTTACAGGTGGTGAGTTGAAACAATTGCAGACATACGTTCAAACGCTCTCTACAGATAATTATATATACTTAGCATGGTGGAAAGATGTAGTGGTTACATCTGCTAAACTCTCTAAGGTGAAGACGTCAGAAGCTCCTACCATACCTACTCCAGTTAATAGCGTTAATGGTAATGCTGAAGTTGTTAAATCTGTGTATTTTACCATTACAGGTGCGCAAGTTGAAGAACCGCAAAAAGGCATCAACATTGTTAAACAGACGCTCTCTGATGGTTCAACAAGAATAGTGAAAGTGTTAGTAAAATAGCTCTTTGTTAGTAATGTTTACCATAGCCGGATGCTTCGTGATGAGACATCCGGCTTTCTGCTTTTTTGTGGCAACACTCAAAATAGAATTGATTGAAATGGAATACTCTTTCATTCGTCATATTTTGGTGTTAGTTTAGAAAAAAAATAATTTTTCGAATACGTGTGTCGATGCGTATAGGTGTCTTATGAATGTTTGTAGCTAAAAACGATATGGAATTTATATTTCAATTATTTGCACAGTTCTTCGATGCTCGCAGTAGTGAAGAGATTGCTGCTGAGGAGAAAACCTTTGCACCAGAGCAAAAGTATGAAGAACAATCAGAGTTGGAAGAATTGCCAACGATGGAAGTAAGTAACATATTCGAAATGGTTAACTTTCACTAAATAAGCGTATTATAGAAATGATTAATCAAGAAGAAATAGATAATCAAATAATACGTCGATTGACAGGAGATATGTCGGCTGAAGAGCAATTGGCATTTGATGCACAGTTGCATTCCAATAGCGAAATTCGACGTCAATTTGAGGAGATGCAGTCGGTGTGGAATATTTCGGCAGAGGCTAAAACTTTGCAGAAGTTCGAGCAAAGCCGCGATGCATCATGGATCAAGATAAAGACTGCTATCAACGATAGGCATGTAGTGAAACGTGGTTTTGCTAAACGCTTTATGCGAGTGGCTGCAGTGCTTGTACCACTTATGGTGTTAGGTGTGACAGTGTGGATGACAGCATTTAATCGTACACACGAATTTACCTACACAGCAATGAATGTAGATACCATAACACTTCCCGATCAAACAGAACTCATACTTAATGCAGGCACGACAATAGAGTATTTCGATCGCGCAGGTGAGCGTCGTTTACGACTTGCTGGTATGGCGCATTTGCATGTGGCACGCGACGAACAACGTCCTTTTGTGGTGAAAGCAGGCGATACCAAAGTTAGAGTTCTCGGTACGGAGTTCAACGTGGAAAATATAGATGGACGCAACCGAGTGAAGGTCGATGTGGAGAGTGGTCGAGTGAGAGTTACTTTACACGATAATAAAATAGAACTTACGGCTAATCAGTCTGTTACGGTAGAAAATGGGCGATTTGTGGGCACTGAAGTTCCTGCCGATAATTCTTGGGTAGAAGGTAGCCTTGTGTTCGACAATGCTACAATAGAAGAGATAGCAGAAAAATTGCTTAACTATTACCCACAGATTTGTGATGTGAGAATTGGAGGTACGCACGATACCACACGCGTAACAACAAAGTTTGTAAGACAACCATTAGACGAAGTTATAGAGGAATTAAATATTCATTTCAATCGAAAAATAACGTTGAGCGAAGGCTATCTTGTAATATCTGACTAATTTCGCTGCGAAAGCGACAGAAAACAAAATAGCAAGCACTTATAATGCTTAACGATATTAAATATGGTGATTTGTTTTTGAGGCGCGTGATGCGCCTCTTTTTTTTATTGTTGCTTTTTCTCGCGCCAAGCAACTTGAGCGCTCAGAATGAGTTGCTCGATAAGCATATCGATATAGGTGAACGCTATCAAGGTTCTACCAAAACGTTGATAGATAAAGTTGCATCGGCCGCAGGTATTACAATAAGCTATTCGAATAAAGTGTATGTGCATCAGCAACTTACGTTAGATTTTAGATCGGGTAGGTTGCGTGATTTTCTTGATGCCATTTTTTCGCGATTTGCTGTAGAATATATTGTTAGAGACAATAAGGTGATAGTGTCGGCCAAAGCAACACGAATGTGTAGGTTGAGTGGCTATTGTCGCGATGCACTTACAGGCGAGGTTCTTATTGGAGCCAATGTATACGACACTCTACTTATTGCAGGAAGTGCAACCAACGGATATGGATTCTTCAGTGTGTCGCTGCCGTGTGGTAGAGCCACCCTTCGAGCTTCGTTTGTGGGTTATACGCCAGTGCTTCGAAATGTCAATCTCGAGAGCGATACTATCGTAGATATTCGATTGCAGCCTTCGTTGCTTATGAAAGATGTAGATGTGGTGAATAATTATAGTGACGCCGATCGAACACAGATGGATTTTGTGGATATACCTATGGATCAAGTGAAGGCAATGCCGACACTGTTTGGAGAGTCTGATATTATACGTATGTATCAGAAGACGCCAGGAGTGCAGAGCGGCGAAGAGGGCTTTGGTGGGTTGAGTGTGCGAGGTGGCGATACCGACCAAAACATTTATCTTTTGGACGATGTGCCGCTATATTCGGCAACTCATCTTATGGGAATGTTTTCTGTGTTCAATGCCGAAGCTGTCAACTCGGCGCAGCTCTACAAAGGTGCTTTCCCTGCTCGCTATGGAGGTCGTATGTCGTCGGTGTTCGATGTTAAGTTGCGCGAGGGCGATATGCAGAAGTTTGATGGCTATGCCAATTTGGGTCTGCTTGCGTCTACCATCATGTTCGAAGGCCCAATAGTAAAAGATAAAGTGTCGTTCATAACATCGGCTCGGCGTACATATTTCGATGTATACTCATCGCAGATTCAACGCAACAACGACAACCGTTATTCGTTCTTCTTCTACGATATATCTGCAAAACTCAATTATCGAATGTCGCCTCGTAATAGATTGTATGTCAGCTTTTTTGTAGGTAAGGATGCTTTGAAGAATGAATATAATTTTCAAAATCAAATTGTTACGTATGGCGAAGATGTCTCGAAATCGGTAGCAAACAACGATGAACAAAAAGTAAATTGGAACAATCTGGTGGCTTCGATTCGTTGGAATCATCTCTTTGGTAGCACACTTTTTTCCAATTTCACGCTTGCCTATACACACTATCGATTCAATTATCAACTCGAAAACTACAAGACGCTCTCTAATTCTATTTATGAGAATAATCAGAAATATTACAACGGAATCACCGATGTAGAGGCAAAGGTCGATTTCAACTGGTATCCGAATAGTTTTCCTGGAGTAGTGAGATTTGGAGCCAATGGAGTTCGCCATTTTTTCTTTCCAGGCCTGACAATATCGACTTCTGTAGTTGATGGCGAGCGATTGTCGGATATTGCTGATGATGAGCGAGATACGGAACAAACTACGGCGCAAAAAAGTTTGAATCGTTTTGAACTACATTCCTATTTGGAGAATGATGTGCGAATGGGCAAATTCTCGTTTAATGTGGGAGTGCACCTTGCTGCGTTAGCGCGTCACAATCAGTCGTTATATTTGAACGTAGAGCCGCGAGCATCGTTTAACTACGAAATATTGCCTCATTGGCGTATGCAGGTTGGCTATTCGCATGCTACGCAATTTATGCAGCAGCTTAGACTAATATCAGTGGCATCGCCTGCCGACATGTGGCTGCCAATTTCGTCGCAAAATCCACCTCCACGTGCGCGTCAATGGTCGTTGCAGTCGATTGTCGATTTGGGCGCTAACTATTCATTATCTACCGAACTATACTACAAAGATTACGTTCGTAAGCAAACCTTCAAAACGATGCCTACGAGTGCCATGCTCTCCGAAAATGAGTGGGATAACATCTTTTGTTCGGGATCTGGTGTCTCTAAGGGTTTGGAATTGTTTCTTCATCGCAAGGCAAGGCGTCTAAGTGGCTGGATTGGCTATTCTTGGAGTCATAGCTATTGCAGGTATGCCGAGATTAACGATGGACAACAGTTCGATGCCGACAACGATTGCCGACACTCTGCCTCAATTTACGGATGCTACAAGATCAACGATCTCATCGATGTTTCGGCTACGTGGTCGTATCATAGCGGAGCTCCCGTAACTATATCCGATAGCCGATATACAATAAAAAGTGCCGATGGCGACGAATATACTTTCTATATCGATGGTAAGCGCAATGCGTATCGAATGAGTGCCTCGCATTCGCTGAATATTGGCATGAATATTCGCCGGCAACTTGCAAATTCGAACCACATGCTGAGTTTTGGTGTATACAATGTTTATGGTCGCCAAAATCCTATGTTTACATATTGGAAAGCCAACGACGATGGCAGTTATCGTTTGCGAGAGTTTAGTTTGATAGCCTTCCCTTGGCCATACGTGAAATATTCAATACGATTTTAGTGGATATGCATAATATATTAAGTATGAATATAATACGGATTTTGTTTGCGGTTGTAGCGCTTGTTGTGTCGACATCGTGCGAACGCGATTCGGTTATCGATGTCGGTCAAGAAAAAACAACACCTATTATGACTGCATATTTCTATCGAGATAGCAGTTTGTTGGTGAATATATATTCGAGTGTTAGTTTTTATTCTTCTGTTTATTATCAGCCACTTACCGATGCTTATATAAGTATTATTAGAAATGGTATTTATGAGCAAAAAGTGGCGGTGGATAGCGGAGCAATGAGTGTAACCTTCGATAATATTTCTGTAAAAGCCGATGACTCGATTAGGGTTGAAGTAGCGAGTGTCGAAGGACAGATGAGTGCTACTACGCAAGTGCTTCAACCAGTTAATTTTACGGTTACAGCTTCGTTGCGCGATAGTATTGTAGATTGTAATGCGAGTGTGGTTGATGGCAATGTGGCTACGGACTATTTTCAGTTTCAAGTTTTTGCCGATGATTCTTTAGTCGACTGTTACTATTATGATGACATTTTTGAGGCTACTTTCGCTACATCGGATCAGCTGTTGGGGCTATTTACCGATAGCGATTTCAATGGACGTTTACGATACGTGCGTTTTGCCTTCAATATAAACGATACAAAGCGTAGCGATGGCACGAATGCTACCATACGCGTACGCTTGTATCATCACACTTATGACTACTATCAATATTTATCGAGTATTCAGGGGGCTTTTGTAAATACAGTTTTGCCTATCTTGGGTCAATCCTATTGCTACACTAATGTTAATGGTGGCTATGGCATTGTGTCTGGTATGAGCTACACAGAGCAAGAGATTGATCCATTAGAATAATTATGAAACTTAGAATTTGTATCCTACGCTAATTCCGAAGTGGCGCGGTTTGCACGATTGCGCAAATTTGTGGTTGAGACTTTCGAAGTAGAAGGTGTCGGCTTGCGTATCGGTAATGTTGCGCCCGAAAATGCTGAAGTTTAACGTCTTGTATTTTATTTCGGCATGTGCACCAAGTTGAGCATAGGCGTTTTGTTTGCAATGGTTATCTTCGGTCCAGTAGGTATTGCCTAATGCGTTGATAGACATGCCTATAGTCATGCTAAACATCTCTTTGCTAACTACAATGCCATCAACATTAGCACCTATCGTCTGCTGAGGAATGAAAGGCACGCGATTGTCGTCGTAGCATACGTATGCATCATTCTCATAAGTAATGTAATCGGTAAAACGAGCATCGGTAAAACCATAGTTCATGGCTACAGCGAGTCGGTTTTGAATAACATTCAGCATCAACGATGCTTCGGCGCCAATGCTACGACTTTTGCCCGCATTCACCACTCTGCGCCCGAGACCACTTTCTACAAATTGGGCAACTTGTTGGTCGGTGGTGTTGGTTAAGAATGTTGCTAAATCCAACGAAAAATGCTCGTTTGCGCGCAAGTGAGCGCCAATTTCGTAGTTGATGCTATGCTCTGGTTTATAAGTAATTATGTTGCTAATATCATCGTCGTTGAAATCGGCATTGTGTTGGCGAAACGATGCGCTGACGATGTCGGAGAACATCTGAATGTTGTAGCCGCCACTGCGATAGCCGCTTGCTACGTTTGCATATATTGAGTAACCTTTTGGCGAATGCCAAGTGAGAGAGATTTTAGGTAGAAAATTCACATAGTCATTCGTTGTTTCGCCCTTGTAATCCGCACCGGGCATTGCACTTTGCACTTCTACGCCGTTCCATATCATATCGTATTCAATATCGGTAGAGGTGGAGCGGTATTCAATTTTATTACGCTCGTAGTCGAGGCGGAAGCCTGCTTGAGCAGAGAGGTGGTCGCTTATGTCGTATGTAGAAAAATGGTAAATAGCCATGCCGAGCGAAGGCGTGTCGTACCAACCAGGAGTCTCCATTCCGTCGTCGGTAAGAGTGACAGAGACGGGCGAACCTGCAGCTTTCATTGCGGCTTGCATCGAAGCATTTATCATATTTATGCCGCCTTGGTAGAACGTCACGTTGCTTGTGGTTTCGAGCCATTGGTAGTATAGAAACAATCCGCACATGTACTGCCATTTGCTAAAGCCTTGCGATTTCACTACAACCTCTTCGGTTACAGTGCGTTGGCGTTGCGCCTGACAAAGACGGAACGTGTCGGTTGGCAGGAAGTCTTGGTCGATGCCCATCTCGTCGTTTATCAGGTTGAAGCCGGTGATGGAGGTGATGATATTTCGCTCGCCAACGTGTTGCACCTTAGCGCCACCAAAGCCCAGCGCACGCCAATAACGAGGCGCTTTATTCGAACTTATGGTGCCAATTGGCATCGGGTCGGCAATGGCATCGGTCGTTTTGCCGCGATATTCGTATGCATAGCCGCCCTCGTCGGTGTGCTGGTAGTTTGCCGAAATGTCTATCAGTAAGTTGTCTTTAGGCATAAATACAGTACGTATGCGACCTCCGACAGCTTTTTTATCGTCTATACTATTATTTAGGTAGGCATTTTTGTAGAAACCCTCTTTGGTGTTGTAGAAACCAGCAACCGAGAAAGCTGCTGTGTTGTTAAGTTTGTGATTGTGAGATACGTATGCAGAGAAATCTTTGCTCTCCTTCACAACATCAAGACGGATTCTTGTGCCGCTGTCGTGGAAAGGAGTGCGCGTATGAATAGCTACCACGCCGCCCATAGCATTGCGACCGTAGACCGCGCCTTGCGGACCGCGCTTCACATCGATTTTAGCTACGTCCACAAAGTTGAATGTGAATCCAGTTTTGTCGATTACTGGCACATCATCGATATATAGACCGACGGCTGGCGTGTTTATGCGCGAACCAATTCCGCGTATATATATTGCCGAAGTGAGGCTCGAGCCATAGTCTGGCATGTTGAGGTTTGGTACAGTGGCAGTTATCTGGTTCATCGTAGTAGGCTCCGAACCTTTGCCGTTGAGAATTATCTCCGATTGAGCCACGGCATGTGCGCTCATTGTGTGATCGTCTTTGGCTGAAGCGTAAATATTTACTTCGCTAACGGCAACTTGTATACTGTCTTTGAATATTTTGGTTTCTCCAATTGCTGATGTGGTTGCAACCGTTGCTACAATTACGAGGGGTAAAATTTTCATTTGTCCTACAATCAATTTTTTGTGCAAAGAAAAAGCATGCTTGGGCGTGTGTCAATCCTCATAAGTGAGTAAATACATTGTTAATATTTGTATAAATACGATTTGGTAGCTTGTTTTTTATAGTGTAAAATATTGGTATATAGATATTTATGTATGATGGGTGAGAAAACAGCTAAAAAAGTTTTGTCTGCATAAATGAGTGTTGAATTGCTAAATTTGCGGTTCGAATTATGAAAAACCTTACAAATCAGAAAATTGAGTTCGGCCGCGTTAATACGCTGAAAGTGATACGCTTGGTTGACTTTGGTGTATACTTAGACGGCGGAGAGTCGGGCGACATACTTATGCCTAAGCGATATGTGCCAGATGGCATTCGTGAAGGCGATTCCGTTGATGTGTTTGTCTACATCGACTCCGAAGATCGACCCGTGGCTACTACGGAGAAACCATACGCTATGGCAGGCGAATTTGCCTTCCTTGCAGTGAAGTCGGTTTCGCGTTTTGGCGCTTTTCTCGATTGGGGCGTAGCTAAAGACTTACTTGTGCCTTATTCTGAGCAACTTACACGAATGGAAGAGGGGAAGAGCTACGTGGTGTACATATACTACGATGCTCGAAGCAAACGCATGGTTGCCACCGAGAGGTATGGCAGTTTTCTCGATAATCTTTTACCTAAGTATGAAAAGGGAGAAGCCGTGCAAGTGCTTGTGTCGCAGCGTACGCCGCTTGGCTATCGTGCTATAATCAACAATAAGCATACGGGAATGATATATGCATCAGAAGTTGGCTCTAAACTCCGTATTGGTCAGCAACTTAAGGCATATATACTCAAAGTGCGCGACGACGATAAGATAGACCTTACACTTACGCCGCTCGGCTACGACAAAGTGGGCGACCTTAAGCAAGTGATTATTCGTCGATTGCAAGAGAATGGTGGACGAATGCGAGTGGGAGATAAAACAGACCCAGAGACAATAAAGTTTGCCTTCGGTTGTAGCAAAAAAGCATTCAAAATGACTATCGGCACGCTCTACAAACAGGGCATAATAAATATAGATAACGACGGTATAACACTATTGCAATGAGCATAAAATCAGCACTTTTTGGCCTTACACTTAGTCAGCTTGCCGATGTGGCGGCTCAAAATGGTTTGCCTCGTTTCGCAGCGAAGCAGATGGCTGATTGGCTATATGCAAAAAATGTATCTACAATCGACGAAATGTCAAATTTGTCGAAAAGTGGACGCGCAAAACTTGCTGAAAGTTACGAAGTTGGACGTCGTGACCCTCTCGAAGTAGCGACCTCGACCGATGGAACGAAAAAATATCTTTTTGCAGCATCGAAAGGCTTCATCGAAACGGCATATATACCCGATGCCGATAGACATACGTTGTGTGTGTCGTCGCAGGTGGGCTGCAAAATGAATTGCCAGTTTTGCATGACGGGCAAACAGGGCTTTCAAGCAAGCCTTACAGCGGGCGAGATTCTCAATCAACTTGCCTCTATCGACGAGCGCGAACAGATGACAAATATGGTGTTTATGGGTATGGGCGAACCACTCGACAATATCGATGAGGTTTTGCGGGCAATAGAGATACTTACATCGCCTTGGGGCTACGGCTGGAGTCCGCGACGCATAACGCTTTCGACCATCGGTGTGACATCGCAGCTGAAGCGCGTACTTGATAATACTGAAGTGCACATGGCTATAAGTATGCACAATGCCAATGCTTCGGAGCGCGAAGAGATGATGCCCGTGCAGAAGGCCTTCCCGATTGCAAAGACGGTGGAGATTCTTCGTGGATACGATTGGACGGGTCAGCGCCGATTAACGTTTGAATATACCATGTTTAATGGCTGGAACGATACGCCGCGCCACGTAGATGAAATTACGCGACTTTTGGCAGGTCTAAATTGTCGTATTAACCTCATACACTTCAACAGTTTCCCAAATTCTACCTTGAAAGGCAGTTCGCAGCAAACAATGGAACGCTTTCGCGACATGCTTAATCGCCGTGGATTTGTGGCCACTATTAGGCGCTCGCGCGGACAAGACATTCAAGCTGCGTGCGGACTGTTGTCTACACAAAAACAACTTGACAACATTCAACGCCTATGAAAAATAACTACATACTACTTATTTTGGCTGTTATGCTCTGTTCATGTTCTAAGTCGCATGAAACGACAGCTAAAGCCCTTTTCAATGAAGCTGTCGAGGCTTATATGAATAAGCATTACAATAAAGCTAAAAACCTGCTCGACAGTGTGATGCGTACCTATCCTGAATGTGAAGAAATAGCTCGTGAAGCTCACGATTTCGAGAATATAGTCTTTCGAAGCGAGCAAGAACGTACGCTACTCTTCCTCGATAGCCTCTTGCTCAAACGAGAAAACGAAATAAAGACTCAGCAAGAGAATTTCGTTGATGTGGGCGATAGGGCAGAAGTGCCTGTGTATGTACATAAATCGCAAACTGTAGTGCGCACACTCGACCGATCTACCGTGCGCGGATATGTAGATAAAAATGGTACATTCTACATTGCAAGTTGCTACACTGGAAGTTCTCATATAAATCATACCATGCTTCGTGTGGCAGTGGGCGACAACTACATAACTACCGATACTGTCACCAACGACGCACTCAATCATAGTTTCGATGATGGAGGTCAAGTGTGGGAAACAGTGAAATATAAATATGGTTCCGACAATGGCGCGGCTGAGTTTATTGCCCGTAATTATGAACACCGCATTGTGCTTACCTTTGAAGGCGGTATTCCTTGTACGTATGTGATGAACGATGTCGACAAACAGGCTCTTCGAGATACATATTATTTGGCTCTTATGCTTCGTGAAACGGTTCAAATTAAGAGTCAGATACGTAATGTGAAAATAACGCTCAAAAATTTGCGCAATACCAATAATAGTTTGCTGCAAACTGCTAATAAAGAATAGAATAACTGTGTAAAAAACAATAAAAGAAATGTATAGAACTCATACATGCGGCGAGCTACGTTTGCAGAACGCAGGCACCGAAGTAACCCTAAGTGGATGGATTCAGCGCACCCGTAAGATGGGCGGCATGGTTTTCGCCGATTTGCGCGACCGTTATGGTATCACTCAACTTGCTTTCAACGATGGTATCGACCCCGAATTGTGCGAAAGAGCTTCGCACCTCGGTCGTGAATATGTAGTGCAAGTCACTGGTAAAGTGGCTGAGCGCGAGAATAAAAACGCCAACCTTCCTACTGGCGACATCGAAATAATCGTGTCGAAACTCAATGTGCTCAACGAGAGCGTTACGCCTCCGTTCACCATCGAGGACAACACCGATGGCGGCGACGACCTTCGTATGAAATATCGCTACCTCGATTTGCGCCGTGCATGCGTACGTAAAAACCTTGAGCTCCGTCATAAAATGGCTTTCGAGGTTCGTTCGTATCTCGATAAGCAGGGCTTCCTCGAAGTTGAAACGCCTGTGCTCATTGGCTCTACGCCCGAAGGTGCACGCGACTTCGTTGTGCCAAGCCGTATGAATCCTGGTCAGTTCTATGCTTTGCCACAGAGTCCTCAAACGCTCAAACAATTGCTTATGGTGGCTGGCTTCGATCGCTATTTCCAGATTGTAAAATGTTTCCGCGACGAAGATTTGCGTGCCGACCGTCAGCCTGAGTTCACCCAAATCGACTGCGAGATGTCGTTCGTTGAGCAAGAGGACATCATAAATATGTTCGAAGGAATGGCTAAACACCTTTTCAAAACCATTCTCAACATAGACATGAAAGAGGCTTTCCCTCGCATGACGTGGCACGATGCTATGAAATATTATGGCTCCGATAAGCCCGATTTGCGCTTCGATATGAAGTTTGTTGAGCTTATGGATATTCTCAAAGGCTACGGATTCAGCGTGTTCGATGGTGCTGCATACATAGGCGGTATCTGTGCTAAGGGTGCTGCTACCTACACTCGCAAACAACTCGACCAACTTACCGAGTTTGTTAAGCGTCCGCAGATTGGCGCTAAAGGTATGGTTTACGCACGCGTTGAGGCTGACGGAAATGTTAAGTCGAGCGTAGATAAATTCTATACTCAAGAGGTGCTTCAAAAGATGAAAGCTGCATTTGGTGCTGAACCAGGCGACCTCATACTTATCCTCTCTGGCGATGACGCTATGAAGACTCGCAAGCAACTTTGCGAACTCCGCCTCGAAGTGGCTCAGCAACTTGGTTTGCGCGATAAAGACAAGTTCGCTTGTCTCTGGGTTGTCGATTTCCCTATGTACGAGTGGAGCGAAGAAGAGAATCGTCTTATGGCTATGCACCATCCTTTCACCAGCCCGAAACCCGAGGATATTCCACTCCTCGACACCGACCCTGCATCGGTTCGTGCTAATGCATACGATATGGTTATCAACGGCGTTGAAGTTGGTGGCGGTTCTATACGTATACACGATTCTGAACTTCAGGCCAAAGTATTCAAGATCCTTGGCTTCACGCCCGAGAAGGCACAAGAGCAGTTTGGCTTCTTGATGAATGCGTTTAAGTATGGCGCGCCTCCTCACGGTGGTTTGGCTTATGGTCTCGACCGCTTTGTCAGCCTCTTTGCTAAGCTCGACAGCATCCGCGACTGTATCGCATTCCCGAAAAACAACTCAGGTCGCGACGTGATGCTCGACGCTCCTTCTGCAATCGACCAAAAGCAGCTCGACGAACTCTACTTAGACGTGCGTCCAGTAAAAGAATAATATGTAATTATAGAAACGTCAGCGTTCACACGAGCGTTGACGTTTTTTCTATGTACAAACTCGCTACGTTTTTGTCATCTTGGGCGTAACCGAGAACTTATGTTGCGCAAGCGAAATCTTTCGCTCTGCAAAGGATGATATGATGATTTATATCTACGTAAAATGCTGCAATACAAGTATATAGATAAAAACAAACCCGTGCTTGTGGCTGTGAGTGGCGGTGCCGATAGTGTGGCAATGCTGCACATGCTCGTAGGGCAAGGCTACTATTGTATAGCGGCGCATTGCAACTTTCATCTGCGCGGTGCCGAATCGGATGCCGACGAAGTTTTTGTGCGCTCGTTCTGCGAAGAACTTGGAGTGCCTTGTTATGTTGAGCATTTCGATACTCGTAAATATGCGCAGCAGAAGTCAGTCTCAATAGAGATGGCAGCCCGTGAATTGCGCTATCAATGGTTTTATTCGCTTCTCGATAAGTATGACATACCTTGTGTAGCTGTGGCTCATCATGCCGATGATGCTGCTGAGACGTTCATGCTCAATCTTGTGCGTGGCACAGGTTTGAAAGGTTTAACCGGAATGAAGCCAGTGCAGGGTAGAGTAGTGCGCCCTATGTTGCGCTATTCGCGTCAGGATATTGAACTCTATTGCCGCGCTCATCGACTTAAATTCTGTACCGATAGCACCAATCAGAGCGATGCATACGTACGTAACCGCATCCGCCACCATGTCATTCCGCAGCTCAAAACAATCAACCCGTCGTTTCTTAGAACGATGCGTAACAATATGGCGCATCTGAATCAGATTTATTCGCTTTTTGCTCAGCAAGCAAGCGAATTTATGAAGCGTGCTGTGGTCGAACTCGAAGATCAAACCCTTATCTCTATGGACAATTTGCAAAAGTTGCCCGAAGTAGAACCTTTTATCTTCGAAATACTATTTCCGAAAGGTTTCTCGCCCGATTCGATACATAAAATTGCTCGTTGCGTAGCTGAAAAACGTTGGGGCAGAATACTCTTTTCGTCGAAATATCGTGTGATTGTCGATCGCTTCAATCTGATGATTATGCCTCGTGATGAACAAACGGAAAACGAAGAAACCGACATCGAAATGGATCAAGACGAGGTATATACACCAATACATTTGAAAATAAGTACATTCGAGCGTACTGATGATTATCAAGTGTCGAAAGATGCCAATATTGCACATTTCAATGCCGATAAGGTCTATTTCCCACTTACTTTGCGTCATTGGCGAACTGGTGATATGTTTCGACCTCTTGGCATGAAGGGCTTCAAAAAGCTTAGCGATTTCTTTGTAGATAATAAAATGAATCAGGTGCAAAAGGAGAATGCATGGATACTTGAGGCTGGTGGCGAAATAATCTGGATTGTTGGTATGCGCATCGACGATCGTTTCAAAATAACAGCCGATTGCAAAGAGGTGTTGCAAATTGAGATAATTACGAATTAGAAGTAGAAATTACACCAAATAATATAGCGCGCAAGAGTGGTTAGAGACTTTCGCGCGCTTTTTGTGTTGCTGATTAGGTATTTCACTCACTCCATGCTCATAGAATATCCATAAGTAGTGATATTGCCATACTTAACTACAGCCGACATGCCAGAATCGGGATAACGGCTTATTACTTGTGCTCCGTCGGCAGCATCGATGGCATCAGGCGAACGATAGCGCCCAAACGTAAGCGTGGCATGGTCGGTGCGAGGAATGATGCCCATGATATATTTTGCAAATACTTTTTGCGTTAGGGTTTGCACTTCTGTTCCGATATAATCGCCATAAATATTAATATTTACTCCCATACGGCTGTATATAGAGATGCTATTCATGAAACCTTGTGTGTATATGCTATGGCGCGCAGGCATGTTGCCATACCATGAGGTGCGGCTACAACCTAAATCTACAATCACCCCATCGACTTTCGTTAATGTTGAGTCGATGCTAATAGAATCATTAGCAGACGAGTCGAAGAAATCTTTACTTATGGCTATGACGTTGTGTTTTTGTGCAACCAACGAATCTACCCAGCCGATATGATAGGGCGAGTAGGCTACGCCGCGAGCTACACCTTCGAGGTCGGAAAACGAAGCTCCCCACCCAGGATCGTCATCGTCGAGCCATACAGATGCAGGATCGAAATTGTACTGTGAGCCAGTGGAATAGGCGTCGTTAGCATAAGGCGCGCCTGCATATTGGTCGAAGCAGACACCACCCCAGTTCTGTGTGTTTATCACAAAAGGCGAAGCAAGCGCATTGCGCCCATCTACTACGAGCGTATGTCTTGTGTTGTCGAAGAATGCGGCTGAAAGTGTTGCGCTTGGCAACGATCGTCCCCCACTATTCACAGCTATGATATTATAATCATAAATATGCCCATCGTTAGGCTGATAAATTACTATAGAAGTGTCGCGTGT
This sequence comes from Bacteroidales bacterium, assembly GCA_015061285.1. Taxonomy (GTDB): domain Bacteria; phylum Bacteroidota; class Bacteroidia; order Bacteroidales; family Marinilabiliaceae; genus W3P20-009. Next base: position 144,236 of record SUWW01000004.1, read on the forward strand.
GGTAGAGTGCAAGCGCCGATTTACCATGATAGCGTAATATTGAGGCTCGGCCGAAGGTTCCAGTTGGTCAATAGTAGTCGACCATTGCAGACAAACGCTATCGGCTGCTACGCGCGTCATGCCAAAATTGCTTGGCCGTAGTGGTGTGACGGTGGCTTGCTCTCCATAGTAGAATCGCAGCACAGCTTTATAGATAGAGCGCGAGATGTCGTGCCTAAACTGCGGATGAAGTGCATAGCGCATGTCATTAACATTCTGATGCGATAGCATTTCCATAAGTACGGCGGGCACTTCAGGACGTCGCGACTCGGAATAACCTTTGTCGAGAACGCCACGTATGCCCCATGTAGAATCCCACGACGCTCGCAAGTCGGCAACTATCTGGTGCTCTATGTATTGAGCCATGTCGCGATTGACAATGCGCGGCAATCCATTGAGCAAATTCTTGTTGCCCGTGGTGGCTATGGCGAGTGTTCCTACAGTGGAATCGCCCTGCACTATGCCTGCATCGGTATGTATGGCAAGCGACATATCTACGTTTATACCTCGCTCTTTTACAAGAGCATTGACCCATTCGCCGCGGCAATTAATGTCGTCGGTATAGTCGTTCGTTCCTTCGCTGATATTGTATACTATTGGAGCAAAACCATCGGATTGTAAGTAGTATCGCGCGCACTCCATCCAGCGCGGCAATCCACTCAATTGGCCGCAACGAGCCACAACGCCTTGACCTCCTCCTATGCGTACGGCATCGGCAGATACGTGGCCTTTGCCACTAATTTTCACGAGACATTTGCCACCATCGAATCTATGACGGCCAAGACGAACCCACATTCCACCACCAATCTGCTGATTGATAACATAGTTACTTATGCCATCGGCGTCGGTCACTTGCACATTGACGGCGTCGGAATTTTTGGCTTCGGCAGCATAGCATATATATACTTCAGCATAGCTATTGGGCACACTCGGAAAAGTGTACGTGATGGTGTCGTGAGTTTGCATATTGTATATATGTGCATTGCCATTGCTAAAAGGATTTTCGGAACCTTGTAGAGTGTCGTATGGCTTAAACCCAGCTACAACCTTTACTGCTTTGTGGTGCGAATGAAAATGTCCGTTCACTGGCATGTCGTCGTCTACCACGAGGCAAAAATTGTTCATGTCGCGTTCGCGAGGCATAAGTACTTGAGCGCCTGCATTTTCGAACATAGGTGCCAGAAATGGCAGTACATACGATGATGTTAGCAAATCTTCAACGGTAGTGAATAAACGCGCTCGTTGCCATTCCCAACGGTTGAGTTTCTGCTCATAATATCTACCATGACTTGCCCACAGAGCAAGCGTAAAATCTTTCATCGTGCCTGTCGAAATGCCATCTTTTTTGCGTACGAGCGGTTTGACAGTTGAGTGAGGCATGCTCCAACTATCTTGCGGCACAAGAGTCTGCAGGTCGGTTTTGTTGGCAAAAAAAGTGACTTGGGCATGTCTCATTCCCAAGCGATTGCAAACAGAGTCGGCAGCAGCAGATATGATTTCATTAGTTAATGGAAATAGCGCCGCGTTTTTGTCGAAGCGTATGCGCACTTTTTGTCCATCTACAATAGCCGATTTTATTTCAATAGGCTCTTTGCTGCTCCAGTGTTCACCAGTAAACCAACTTATCAAAACTTCGGGAGGTAGTTTGTCGAGTACCGATTTCACTTGAGCATGAGCATCAACAATGATGAAGAATAATGAAAGTAAAAGGAGACGAGTTGCAGTTTTCATATCTATGTGCGCAATAGGCTAAAAAATGTGACCCCGAGGAGATTCGAACTCCTATCAGCAGAACCGGAATCTGATATTCTATCCATTGAACTACGGGGCCAAAGCATAAAAACAAAAAAGCGCCGACAATCGATGGATTATCAGCGCTTTACGTAGTCGGGGTGACTGGATTCGAACCAGCGACCACACGCCCCCCAGACGTGTACTCTAACCGGACTGAGCTACGCCCCGATTATCGCTTTCTGCTTTGTTTTTCAACGGCGCAAAGATAGTGTTTCCTTGCTTACGTTTGCCTGCTTCGACAAATATTTTTTGCCGTTTTTTAGTCTCTCTACATACTCTATGGCTGATTGTATGTATGGCGCTGATAATTAGATGTATGGCGATAGTTGGGAAGCTCGTTTAGTTTTCGTTTACGTCATCCGAATTGAATTTGAAACCCATACGTTTGCCAGTGCGAGGTTTAGAGGTTATTATCTGCGATGTCATATAAGCAAGGTTAATGATGCTTGTAGTCTCGTAGGGTGGCACAAGTATGTCGAATTCGATAGCGTATTTGAGTGCAGTTTCTATTATTCGTCGTGCTATGGCGTTGTCGAATTTGTTTTCACCAAAGTGCTTTACTCCAAGGCGTTGGCGTTTGCCTTCAACATAGAAAGAGCAATCTTTATTTATGAATATGCGAGCCACCATATATCCAGGATCCTCTTCGCGGTTGAAATCTATCGAGTCTGATATGAAGTTGTATATGCTTATAATAGCCACGTAGCCACGTTCTTTATCTTCAGCTAAGTATGGGGTTTGCCATACTTCGTTGTCTCTGTCGAATTGGAAAATATTTGGGTGAAGCGAAACGATGAGCGAATCTTCATCGGCAACAATTTTGAGTACGTTCTCGCTCAGTCGTTTTGTTTCCATTCGTGTCGATTCGCCAATGCTCTTTTTATAGTCGTCGACTATGGCATGCATCTCTTTGTCGATGATATTTAGACAATTGGCTGCTATTTTTCCTATCTCGCGTTTCAATTGGCATTTGGCTGCCAATTGAGTGGCTATTTGTTTCGATCTGCGTTCCATTTTCTACATAGTTGAAAGTTGAATACTCAAAGTTATAAGTCGTGAGTTGAATGTAGTACGTTATAGGTTATTATTCTTCGCTCAGAGTTGCCGTGTAATGTGAAAACTCTTAATCGAATATTCCTCCGAATATGCTATGGAAAATATTGCGAACAGGGTTTGTTTGCTCTTCGGGAGTATTGGTCCAATCATCATCGTAATAGCCATACACTTCGGCGCGCGCACGGTGGTAAAGTTCTTCCATGTCGGGCTCTGTCTCGCTATAAAGTGGATAGTGCATATTTACGAGCATCTCGTCGTCGAGTGGTTGTGGAAATTCGCCACCGCAGAGCTGATTTTTGCCCGACACAAGGAAGCGTCCAACAATAGGCAACGCCATATACGCACCTTGGCCGAAATATCCATTGCGGAAATGTATCGAAGGATTGTCGCAACCAACCCATGCTCCGGCCACCACTTGCGGCGTTGCACCAATGAACCAGCCATCGGCGCATTTCTGTGTCGTGCCTGTTTTGCCCACAAGTGGTCCTTCTATCTTGTAGAGTGTGCGTAGGCTGCGCGCCGTGCCACTATCTACCACGGCCGACATCATGTCGTTTACATATATAGCTGTCGATTGTGTGAGAACTTCGTTGCCATTTATATCGCCTTGGCTTTCGTAGAGCACTTTGCCTTCGGCATCTACAATTTTGGTAATCATTGTGCGTTCGTGGGTTTTTCCTCCATTGGCGAATGCTTGATATGCGGTAACCATCTCAGCTAAAGATATTTCTGCCGTTCCCAGTGCGATGCTTGGCACTTCTGGTATTTCACTCTCTATACCCATTCTATGAGCTGTGTTTACAACCAAATCTGGTCCAACTTCGTTTATAATCCATGCCGACACGGTGTTGAGACTCTTCGACAGCGCACCTTTGAACGAGTAGTAACCGCCATAACCATCGTGGCTGCTGTTGGCTGGCGACCAACCTTTAGCATACGTACGACGCTCGTTTTTTACGTACGTAGTAGGCGACATGCCATGTTCGAGCGCTGTGGCGTAGACAATAGGCTTAAACGTAGAGCCCACTTGGCGACGCATGCCGACGTGGTCGATTTGCGAAAGCGTGTGGTTGATGCCTCCTACGTATGCAAGCACATATCCATTGTTCGGATTGAGAGCCAAGAATCCTGCGTTCACTATAGTTACAGCTTTGCGTACCGAATCGGCAGGCGACATCATCTCGGTGTGAGCACCTTCGGCATCGTAGATGAGCATTTCTACAGCACGATTCATGGCGGTGTCTATTTCGGCATCGGTGCAGCCTGCGCTTTTCATCTTTTTGTAGCGCTCGCTCTGCTTGTAGGCATTGGCATAAATACTGCTCTTGCCCCATGGTTCTTTGCCTTTCCACTGTTCGTCGAACTTCTGCTGAACGGCTGTCAGATGCTTCTTGACGGCAATTTCGGCGTATTGCTGCAAACGACTATCGAGAGTTGTGTATATACGTAGACCATCGGTATAAATATTATACTTATCCGTACCATAAATCTCGTTCAGAATGGTGCGCGCCGTTTGCCCTACAGCATCACGAAAGAAAGCTGCCGATTCTTGGTTACGGTCGTTGGCGTTGTATTTGAGTTTGATGGGTTCTTCAATGTACTTTGTATATGCTGTAGAGTCGATTTTCCCAGTAGTATACATACGTTGCAAAACCACATTTCGTCTTGCCAGAGCACTTTCGGGATTGATGCGTGGGTTGTAGGCCGTGTTGGCGGCAAGCATGCCAACTAATAGTGCCGCCTCGTGGGGTTTGAGCCACTTAGCTTTGCGCTGAAAAAATCGCTGCGATGCCGCCTCTATGCCATAAATATTCTCGCCAAACGACACTGTGTTGAGGTAGAGTACCAAGATTTCGGTCTTTGAGTAGACATGCTCAATGCGGTTGGCAATAATCACCTCTTTTATCTTGGCTACCGGAATGCTGAGCGGACCAAAATTGCGACGTGGAAAGAGGTTCTTGGCAAGTTGCTGACTTATGGTGCTGCCGCCACCTTGATCGCGGTCGAGCATAAGTACGGTGCGGAAAAGCACACGACCAACACTTTTATAATCAACGCCTTCGTGCTCGTAGAATCGACTATCTTCTGTGGCTATGAGAGCATCGAACACACTGCGCGAGATGTCGGCACTATCGACGCTTAGGCGATTTTGAAGGTAGAAACGCCCGAGCAACTTCCCGTCGGCTGAGTAGATTTCCGATGCATTGTTATTACTGATATTTCTTAGTTGTTCGTGAGTTGGCAAATGTCCAAAAACGCCAATGTATACGCTGAATATCAGTAATATAAATAGCGCTAAACCATGACATATTACTTTGCTGATATTTATGGCTATGCGATTTTTTATGCTTGCATTGTCCGATGGGAAATAGACAATCTTAATAGCGCGTCGAGTTCTGTCGCTTAAATGATTATGCAAGTATGTACGTACGCTATTGTATGCGTCGAAAATTGTTTGTTTGATAGTCGATAGGTTCAAAGCGTTTGATATTGAATATGTTGATATATATTATCTATTCGAAAATTCTCAGTTGCCCCATGTCGAAGTTGGGCGGGAAGGTGAGGGTAGGGTTGTCGTTGTTGTAATACGACAACTGAGTTATCAGCGGACTGTTCGAAAGGTCGATGGATGTTAGGCGATTGTTGCTGCAATTGAGGTACTCCAACTTTGGGCAACGGCTGAGCTCTATCTGCTCAAGTTGGCAATCGCTGCAGTTGAGCACCACGAGCGACAGGCTATCGCTAAAATCTTTCGCATCGCCCAAACGCAATCGTCGTAGATTCGGACAGTTGTGACAATCGAGGTTTTTTAGTTTTGTGCATTTCGAAACGTCCAAACGCTCAAAATAGCATTGCGAGCAATCGAGTTCTTCAAGTTTTGTGTTTTTCGAAAAATCCATATCGCTCGCGTTGATTTTATACATTACGAGCGTTTTCAGATTCGAAAAATAGCTAACTGCTTTCATCGATACAGCCACGGTGTCGGGCACCATCGATTGCAGGTCGCGCAGATTGAGCTGAGTCACCGAAGATATTTCAGCACCTTGAAGCTCGCCATCGCCATTCTTATCGAAATCGCGAAGGAGCAAACTCATAAGTACATCGCTCGACGACGTAATTCGTTTGTCGACCACCACTAAAGTGCTTGCACTAAAGTCGCCCCAAGTGACGCTGATAGTTGTCTCGCCTATACTTACGCCCTGCAATACGCCATCTTGGTTGACTGTGGCAACCTCTTCGTTGCTTGACGTCCATACAGGTTCGTCGCTTGGTATGCCCGTGTTGCAATTGTCGGGGTAGTAGCCTATGGTGAATTGCGTAGTACTATCTACCATAATTATTGGTTCGTATGGCGTGATGTAAATATTCACCAAGTAGCGCGTTGCCTCTTCGTCGTTGCAACGTGCAAACATGCTAATTGCAAATGCAACAATAGCTATATATATGTATGAACGGCGTTTCAATGCAAATTCTATTTCTGTAATAATAAACCTGAATATCTCCATTTTATTGTGGAGTTATTCAGGTTTTTTTGTCTTTTTCGATGATTCTTCGCTAAGCTCCGAATGTCAACGATGGATCAATAATCCAATTGATTAGTCGGCCATCTTCTTCAAGTCCTTGCGCAAAAGGCGGTCTGGAGTCTTCTTGTCGATGTTGTGGTAATCGAAATAGTACATTTGGCTATCGTCGGCACCGAGTAGAATCTTGAAGCAACGAGTGTTGAATTTAGCTTTGTCTGGTCCAACCTTGTGGAGAAATACCACGTCTTTAGCGCGCTCGTTGATAGCCTTCGTAATCTCTTCGCGAGTAACAAGTTTCACTGCGCCAGGGTAAACTTTAGCAATGTCGGCTTCGGTTTTTATGTCCTTATCAAGCTCTTCGGCAAGGAAGTATATTGTCTTGCCCTTCAGCGACTTGATATTTTTGTTGTAGTATACCAGCGGAGTCTTGCTGATGAGTTTTGGATTCTCTTTTATCATCTCCACATGGTTTTGAATGAAGCGCAAGAACGAGTTTATCTTGTAGGTATAATCTTGGTTCTCGTCGCTTGCATAGTCGAGCGGAATAGATATGAGGTCGGGCATATCGGTCACTTTACCTTTTTCTTTACCCATAAGTAGGCTGAGGTAAGTATAGCGCGCACGCGTTTTGTCCTTCTCGTAGGTAACAGTAGTTGTCAGCAAAAACGAGAACGATGGATCTTTGCGGCGTGTCTCAAACTCTTTCGTTGTTATGAAGTCATATTTTGTGAGTTTCCACTCTTGCTCCATCGCCTTTTTTATGGTGAGGTTATAGTCGCTCATGACGTTGTCGTCGAGCACAACGAGAGTGCGCGATTCGCTAAATCGCTCATAGTCTTTAGGCGTAGGTACGCTGTTTTGTGCTGCTGCCATCGTACATAACAAAAGCACTAATGATAATATTGTGTATTTCATAACCATTGATAAAAATTATGTTGATACTTAATTAGTTATGCTACTACTACGTTCACGATTTTATTAGGTACAACGATGATTTTCTTCACTTGTTTACCATCGATATACTTCTGCGACTGTTCATTTTCGAGCACTGCTTTTTCAATGGCTGCTTTGTCCATATCGAGCGGAAGTTCGAGCATGAAACGTGTCTTGCCGTTGAACGAAATTGGGTAGTTGAATGCGCTCTCTACCAAATATTTCTCATCGAAGGTTGGCCATGCTGCGTCGAGCACTGTGGTGTCGTGACCGAGCTGGTGCCAAAGTTCTTCGGCAATGTGAGGTGCAAATGGTGTCAGCAATACTACAACCGATTCCATCACTTCGCGTTTGTTGCACTTGAGGTCGGTGAGTTCGTTGAGCAATATCATGAACTGGCTTATGCAAGTGTTGAACGAGAAGTTTTCGATGTCGTTTGTGATTTTCTTGATGGCCTTGTGCAACGCTTTCAACTCTTTCGCATCGGCTTTAGCATCAACAATGCCACCGTCGAATACGCGCCAAAGTTTTTTGAGGAATTTATGTACGCCATCGATGCCGTTTGTATCCCAAGGCTTCGAAAGTTCGATAGGACCGAGGAACATCTCGTACATACGCAACGTGTCGGCACCATATTTCTCCACAATCATATCAGGGTTGACAACGTTGAACATCGATTTCGACATTTTCTCTACTGCCCAACCGCATATGTATTTACCATCTTCGAGCTCGAATTCTGCTGTAGCAAACTCTGGTCGCCATGCTTTGAAGGCTTCGAGGTCGAGTTGGTCGTTGCTTACAATATTTACATCGACGTGAATTGGCGTAACATCGTATTTATCTTTCAAACCAAGACTTACGAATTTGTTGGTGTCTTTGATACGATAAACGAAGTTGCTTCGTCCTTGTATCATGCCCTGATTTACAAGCTTTTGGAATGGTTCTTCGGTCGACGAAACGCCAAGGTCGAAGAGGAATTTGTTCCAGAAACGGCTGTAGATAAGGTGACCCGTAGCATGTTCCGAACCGCCAACGTAGAGGTCGACATTCTTCCAATATTCGTTTGCCTTTTTCGACACAAGTGCATCGTTATTATGGTTATCCATATAACGCAAATAGTATGCGCTCGAACCTGCAAAACCAGGCATTGTGTTGAGCTCAAGTGGGAATACTGTCTTGTTGTCGATAAGATTTTTATCTACCACTTGGTTGTTCTTCTCGTCCCAAGCCCATTTCTGAGCATGACCGAGAGGAGGCTCGCCAGTTTCTGTTGGTAAGAATTTGTCTACTTCGGGCAATTCGAGCGGAAGTTTGTCCGCAGGAATCATATAAGGCATTCCATCTTTATAGTATACAGGGAATGGCTCGCCCCAGTAGCGTTGACGTGAGAATATGGCATCGCGGAGACGGTAGTTGACCTTCACGCGACCTATTTTGTTTTCGGTTACATATTTCTTAGTAGCTGCAATGGCCTCTTTCACAGTGAGTCCGTTGAGCGAGAAGTCGATATAAGGCTTAACGCCAGCGCGAGGTGAGTTGCTAACTATGCCCTCTTTGGCGTCGTAGCTCTCTTCCGACACGTCGGCTCCTTCGATGAGCGGAATGATGGGGAGGTTGAAGTGCTTAGCAAATGCGTAGTCGCGGCTATCGTGAGCAGGAACGGCCATGATGGCACCTGTGCCGTAGCCCGAGAGTACATATTCGCTTACCCAAATTGGAATAGCCTCGCCAGTGAATGGGTTGATAGCGTACGAACCAGTGAATACACCAGTCACTTTGCGGTCGCTAATGCGGTCGCGTTCGGTGCGTTTCTTCACGTAGTCGATGTATTCCGCAACGGCTTGCTTCTGCTCGGCTGTGGTAACTTGCGATACGTAGTCGCTTTCTGGCGCAAGCACCATGAACGTTACGCCAAACATGGTGTCGGCGCGTGTTGTAAATATGGTAAACTTGACGTCGGAATCCTTCACCGAGAACTCAACCTCGGTACCTTCCGAACGACCAATCCAGTTTTTCTGAGTCTCTTTTATCGATTCGCTCCAGTCGATGGTCTGAAGTCCGTCGAGGAGGCGCTGAGCGTATGCACTGACACGCAAGCACCATTGGCGCATCTTCTTCTGAACTACAGGATAACCGCCGCGCACCGAAACGCCATCTACAACTTCATCGTTGGCAAGCACAGTGCCGAGCTTCGGGCACCAATTGACCATCGTCTCGCCAAGGTAGGCAATGCGGTAGTTCATAAGCACTTGCTGCTTTTTCTTCTCGTCCCACGAATTCCATTCGTCGGCAGTGAAACGCAACTCTTCGCTCTGAGCTACGTCGAGGCCTTGATTGCCTTCGGTCTCGAAGTGTTTTATAAGTATGCTGATAGGCAGCGCCTTTTTCTCTTTGTTGCAATAGAACGAGTTGAACATCTGTTGGAAAGCCCACTGTGTCCATTTATAATATGCAGGGTCGCAAGTGCGCACTTCGCGATCCCAATCGAAGCAGAACCCTATTTTGTCGAGCTGCTCGTGGTAGCGATTGATGTTCTGACTTGTAGTAATGGCTGGGTGTTGACCCGTTTGTATTGCATATTGCTCGGCTGGCAAACCGTATGCATCGTAGCCCATAGGATGAAGCACGTTGAAGCCTTTGAGGCGTTTGTAGCGTGCAAAAATATCGCTGGCTATGTAGCCAAGAGGGTGACCTACGTGCAATCCTGCTCCCGACGGATAGGGGAACATGTCGAGGATGTAGTATTTAGGTTTGTTGCTGTCGTTGTCGACTTTATAAACATTGTTATCCGACCAATATTTTTTCCATTTGGCCTCGATCTCTTTGAAATTATATTCCATTTGTTTCTGAATTTGCGCAAATAATATCGGGCGCAAAGTTACCATAAATAATTAGGAAAGAGAGTAGAGTGTAAAGTGTAGTATCGTATGAATTGAAAAATTTATTTGCTGTCGCATAAATATTTTTTTTCAGTGCGGTGTGGGCAGTATGCTTGCGCCGAACGAAATAGATGGAAATATTCAAGCTACATATTATTAATATCAATCTCTTTTAGAGTGCATAAGTATTGTTATGACAGTTTCTTGATATGGATTTTTCAATTATTTTTGAGCCAATTATTTACGTATACACGAAAAACTTTTTTGTTATGAGCACGCTATCAAAAATACTCCAAATAGCTGTTTTGGCTTGCATTGTTCTATTGCAACAAGCTTGTGTTGAAGATGACGAAAAAACAGGCTCGATACTCTCGGGCGAATGGTATGGCGACTTCGGCATGTGCTACGATTATACCTACAGGAATCATCGTGGCGACACAATCACGGAAACTTTTTTGTCTTCCGATACTCACATTATTTTCTATCCTAAGCATGGCAATAGATATTCCGATAATGGTTATGGTTACCAATATGATTACTATCGTTATGGTCCGTACGAATACAAATTCTACTATTTCGATTGGCATGTAAACAATGGCATCATCTCCCTCGACTATCCGATAGATCCTGAACTTAGCACTGATATTTTGGACTATAGAATGGACGAAAGTGTAGGTATTTTCATTGGCCGCTTTGCAGGAAGTGATACGCGTTTTACACTTCGCAAAGTGTCTGAATACCTAAATTGGGATGAACTAAACTCTATAATACGCAACAACTGGATGTCTGTTGCCAACGATGCAAACACAGAAGTGTTTCAACCCAGTTTTTCTATTGAGGGCAACGTTGTAAATCCATGGAATAGATTTGCTACTCCGCGTGAATAGCGCCGATAGGTGTACAAAATAATTGCATAGGTGATTTGCTCGCTTAGGCAATGAAAGCGCATGTTGTGTCCTAAAATGTAGGCGAAAAATTAGCGCATACTTATACACAAATTGCGTACGACGGAAATATCTGATTTTTTATTCATTATTTTCGTAGGTATATATATAATGAGTTCAAAAAAATGAGCAAGCAGTTTTCATTACCTTACGAAGGCGGATTGGATGAAGAGACATTATCGGGTGGCATTCTGCATAACTACGAAAAGATATGGACAGACATATATCCAGAAGCGCACCCAGCATCGGAAGCAGTGGCAGATATTATTGCTGCAGGCATAAACAAATGTAAAGGTCGACTTTTTCGTCTTGGACTAACGACGGGAGTAACACCAGCAGCACTCTACGAAGAACTTGCACAGCGCTATCAGAATGGCAAAATTTCGTTTCGCAATGTAGAAATTGTCTCTATCGACGAATATTACCCTGCAGCGGGCGACGAGATGCAAAGTCGCAACCATCGACTGCATGAGGCCCTACTCGACAGAGTGGACATATTACCTGAAAACGTACATATACCCGATGGCACCATATCACCAGACAAAGTGTCGGACTATTGTTCACAATTCGACAAGTTGGCTCGTGGTCTCGATCTGCTTATTGTAGGTATAGGAGAAGATGGTCAAGTGGGATTCAACGAGGCCGGTAGCAATGAAACGACACGCACACGCACAGTGCGCCTTTCATACAGTTCGCGCAAACGCCAATCGCGAAATTTCAACCACGACCTTGCTGTGACGCCTCAAAGTGCAATAACTATGGGTATAGGCACAATGCTCACAGCCGACCATATAATACTTATGGCATGGGGCGAAGACAAAGCCAAAGCCGTAAAAGCCATTGCCGAAGGTGAAATCAGCACAGCATGTCCTGCTTCGCTACTACAACGACATAATCACATACGCTTTTTTGTAGATGCTACAGCGGGTAGTTTGCTTACTCGCGTTGTGGCGCCATGGCTCGTTGGTCCATGCAATTGGACTCCAAAGCTTCGTCGCAAAGCTGTAGTGTGGCTATGTCAGACTGTGAATAAGCCGATTCTAAAACTCACCGATCAAGATTATCTTGAAAATTCGCTCAGTGAGTTGCTCGAAAAGTATGGACCTTTCGACAAAATCAACATCGAGGTGTTCAACGACCTTCAGCATACCATAACAGGTTGGCCTGGAGGCAAACCCAATGCCGACGATAGCACTCGACCTGTGCCAGCGTCACCATTTCCCAAAACGATATTGATATTCTCACCTCACCCCGACGACGATGTCATCTCGATGGGAGGAACATTCATACGAATGGTGTCGCAAGGGCACAATGTGCATGTGGCTTACGAGACATCGGGCGATGTGGCAGTGCACGACGATGTTGTGCTTCAGCACCTCGATGCTGCAAAACAACTCGGTTTCGCAGATCATTTCGATGAAGTGAAAGCTATTGTAGATAGCAAAATTCCGGGAGAGCCTGAGCCTCGCAAACTACTCGACATAAAAGCTGCAATTCGTCGCAGTGAAGCACGCGCCGCTGTTCGCTCGTTTGGCTTGGACGACAACACCAATGCTCATTTCCTCAATTTGCCTTTTTATGAGTCGGGTGGAATAAAGAAAAAACCTTGCACTCAGGTAGATATAGATATTATCAAAGATCTGATACTAAGGCTGAAGCCACAAATGATATTTATGGCTGGCGACCTCGCCGATCCTCATGGCACTCACCGAGTATGCACCGAAGCAGCCCTCTCGGCAGTTGAACAACTCAAAGCCGATGGAGAGAAATGGCTCAGCGCCACGCATATATGGCTCTATCGTGGAGCGTGGATGGAGTGGGAACTTGGCAGAGTGGATATGGCAGTTCCTCTTAGCCCTGATGAGGTAGTGAAGAAGCGCCACGCTATTTTCAGACATCTTTCTCAAAAGGATATTGTGCCCTTCCCTGGCGAAGATCCTCGCGAATTTTGGCAACGCGCCGAAGAACGTACACAAAATACAGCTCATCTCTATGATAAACTTGGGATGGCTGAATATCAGGCAATTGAAGTATTTCTAAAACTCTGTTAACTATGAAATTAATTATTAGAAACAATGCGGCGGAAGGTTCTCTATGGGCTGCTCAACGCATAGCTAATGCCATACGCGCTAAAGCCGTATACAGCGACAAACCTTTTGTCTTAGGATTGTGCACGGGTTCTACTCCCATTGCAACATACACCGAACTCATTCGTATGGTGAAAGCTGGTGAACTGTCGTTTCGCAATGTAATTACATTCAACATGGACGAATATGTTGGTTTGCCCGAGAGTCACCCCGAAAGCTACCATAGCTTTATGCACCACAACCTATTCGACCACATCGATATAGTTCCAAGCAACATACATATTCTCGATGGCAATGCACCCGATCTTGCAATGGAGTGCGCTAAATATGAGCAAGCCATTGAAGATGCTGGTGGTTTCGACCTCTTTCTTGGCGGCGTAGGCGAAGATGGTCACATAGCTTTCAACGAGCCATTCTCGCCACTATGCTCGCGCACTCGAGTGGTAACGCTAACTCAAGACACGCGTGAAGTGAACGCACGCTTCTTTGGTGGTGATGCTAATGCTGTTCCTGCACAGGCTCTTACTGTAGGAGTAGCAACGGTTTTGTCGGCTCACGAAGTGGTGATACTTGCGTTCGGGCCACGTAAGGCACGTGCTCTACGCGATGCCGTGGAAGGCCCAATGTCGCACTACTGCACATTGAGCGGCATGCAAAATCATGCCAATGGTATAATAGTTTGCGATGAAGCTGCCGTTGGCGAACTAAAAGTGTCGAGCTACCGCTATTTCAAAGCCATTGAGGCTGCCGAAGCTCTATAGAATTTCTGTCGAAAAGTTTTCCAAGAGTAATAAGGAAAGGAGTCCGTTTGCAGTGGCAGATGGGCTTCTTTTCCGTTTAATAGCACTTTGAATAGAATCTCTGAGTTGCTTTTGCTTCGGTAAAACACAAAGTGGAGGTTTGCGCCCATTGGCACGCGGTGCGGCTGACACCAAACTGGAATATCTTCGGTGGTGACAATGTCGTGGCCAAAACCGTCTACATCGAGTGTCATAAGTAGCGGAAGAAATGTGTAGTCATGGCCAAAACGAAGATCGGCACCAACTTCACCCGATGCAATATGCGCATCGGCACACGCGATTATGTCGTCGACTATGGGGCGATAGCCAAGGTGCGTAGGCCAAGCATTTGCATAGAACTGAAATGCATCGATTTTCCACAGTGCCACGCGCTCTTCGTGCGTAAATATGTCGAAGAACGAGAGTTCGGTGTCGAGGCTATACATACCATTGGCGAAAAAATATAGGTATGATACCAAATCCCATTGTTTCTCGGCTGCCACGGCGCGGTCGACATTGCGGAAGATGCGCTGCAAAATGGCGCTATAATCCACCGTTCGGCGTATGTATTGCTCCCAAGTTTCGTTGAACTGGAGCGGCGTTTGTGTGAAATGCTCTTCGCGAAATGGGTTGCTTTTGTCGAGCGGCAAGATGGCGGGCAAGAAGCTGACGCCGAAATTCTCGAAAATGTCGAGTTGAGGATTTTGCCCTTTCAGACCAAGACAAAACGCCGACATAGTCATCACACAGCGCGTAGATGTTGACGTGCGAGCCTCAACGTGTACATTCTTACTAAAAATTTCGGGGTAATTATCGTACATAAGCGAGGCAAGTTCCTGTTGTTGCTGCCAACCTTTTCGCGAGAGGTCGCCCACACGATAGCGCACCGACGGATAGAGTTTGTCGAAACGCTGCTTGAACGACTTGCCAAGTTCTGTCAGATTGCCTGCTTTGGCAGCTTCGTCGAAGATGGTGTTCAGTCGTTCATACATATCGTGCTGCCAAGCGTAACGCGCTCCGTGGCGTCCGTAGTGGCTGAGGTAGAAGGGCTCGTAGCCTTCGGGCGCAGGCGTTAACTCCACGTGGTTTGTAGGGCATATGTAATCTGTACCTGCGAGAAATTCTGGATGCTCGTTGAGTTGTTTATAGATGTCGTGCTGTTGAGCGCTAAGGCTGAGCAACGTCGCGAGCAATAGAGTTGCGGTGGTGATTAATCGTAGAGTCATTTGGATGATTTTTTATGATTTTTTTCTCGCCATTCGTTTGGTGTGCAGCCGTAAATCTGCTTGAATCGTCGCGAGATGCTCTTTGTGTCGTTTTCGCCAAGCGAAAGAGCAATGCTCACCACTTGCTCGTCGGTGTCGAGTAGGAGCTCAGCGAATCGCTTGATTTTTAGGTCGGTAATATATTCATAGAGCGTGCTTCCCGTCACCTCTTTGAAACGTCGTTCGAGCAAGCGCCGCGACAGAGCCACCTCGGTAATAACGTCCTTGACGGCAATCTTTTTCTGGTAGTTTTGGTGAATAAACTGCACCGCTTTCTGTATCTGCACATCGTCGGTGGCAAAGGCTGCTGTAGATATGCGTCCCACAATTTTTATGGGTTTCAGCACAACGTCGGCAATTGGCAAATTGGGGTTGGCAACGCGTTTTTCTATAAGTTGAGCTGTGCGATAGCCTCCATCTTCAATATTTATATAAATACTTGATAATGAAGGAAAACTCAAGTCGCAAAGCAATTCGTCGTTATCTACACCCATCACCGACACCTCCGATGGAATCTTCACGCCAGCCGAGTGACACGCTTCGATGAGGTTGTTGCCTTGGTTGTCGTCGCACGCCATGATGCCGATGGGCTTGGGTATCTTCTTTATCCACTCCGACAGACGGTTGCGCTCGTAGTACCACATGCGGTCGATTTCCTGCATGTTGTATTCATAGAACGAATCGCCAAAACCAGCCGACATAACCTCCTTGCGGAAGCCTTCGCAACGCTCGGTAGACCAGCAAACATCGCGAAAACCGAAGAATCCGAAGTTGCGAAATCCACGATCGATGTAGAAACGTGCTGCCATGCGCCCTGTGCCTATGTAGTCGGCGGTAATGTTGGGTATGGAGGGAAAACGCTGCTTGAAATCTTGCGCCACCGCTACAATGCCATTTTTAGCAAAAAGGCTGACATCGTCGGTTGGCTCAAACTGCCCAATCACGGCATCGGCGCGCCACTCCTTGGCCATACGTATGACACCTTCGATGCCAATCTGCGCCTTGTAGGCTGTTGGCATACGTCGTATTATCCATTGCTCTTTGAGGCGCGAATAGGTAACTATGCCTTTGAGCAATTTATTGGCAAACGATTCGGTGAAGTCGGTGATTATAAGCAGTCGAAGCATACTAATTACGATGATAGTCGATACCTAAAGCATCATAATATGGATATTCGTGGTCGACAACGATGCTGAAGAAGTGGTCGAAATCTGCCATGAACGCCGAATCGTCGGGTGCGATGCTTCCTGCCCACGATGGTGTAGCATTCCAGCCGCGCTCGAAAAGTCCGAGGCCTTTCGGGAATATGTAATATGTAACATGATTGAAGTTGCGAATTGTCTCTGCCCAGAGCTGACCTTGCACGCCAATAATACTCTCGCGTGCATTGGCTTGCAGCGCTGGTTTGCCATTGCCTGCATTGGTAAGGTCAATCGGGTTACGATGATCGTCGAAGCGAACAGAACGATACATGTCGTATGGTTGAAGGCTGAAAGTGCGGCGCTCATCTACAAGACCTCCCCACGAATGCCCACGCTCCGTTTTGTTATCGTTGTATGCAAAGTCGAGATAACAGTTTGGTGCACTTGATATTACTACAGGTATGCCGTCGTTGGCAAATTCGTATGGCAGCGCATCTTGTCCGTGCGAAACGGTCCAAAGATTAGTGAGAAAAAGACTACGTTTCAGGCGGGCGAGCGTGGCAGGTTCGAGGTGCTGGCAAATGTCCTGCCAGCCAGCTATTTTCACACCTCGTGCTTCGGCAATGTCGAGCACTCTATTGAGGTAGTAGTCTTTGAGCCAAGTCACATCGCTATGTTCAGAAGCTTTGAGCAGTGCGAGGCACGCAGGTGAGCCCTCCCAAGCGCCTTCGGGAACTTCGTCGCCGCCAATATGTATGGCATCGAGAGGCACGCCAGCTTCTTTGTACATATTTATGAGACCATCGAAAACTGTCTCGATAAATTTATACGTACTCGGTAGTGCCACGTTGAGAGCGTTGTCGGAGTAGTCTTGTACAGACATATATACCGAGGTGTCGCCCGCTTCGGATAGTAGGTATGCAGTATCGCCTGTGCGAGCCGCGCGAACCTCCATCGACTTGATGGCAGCGCGCGAATGACCAGGTGTGTCGAACTCGGGAATTACGCGGATGTGGCGCTCGTATGCATAGCGCAGAATATCAACAAAATCGGCGTGCGAGTAGAATCCGTTGCCCGACGAAGTGGTGTCGTTGCGGTCGGCTGCTATGCAATATGTAGGTTGAAGAGCATCGGGCTCACTTATAGTGCCATCGGCGTTGAGTGTAGGTATGCAGCGCGCTGCACCGTAGGTGGTTAGCTCGGGTAGGGCATCGATGGCTATGCGCCAACCTTCGTCGTCGCCAAAGTGCAAATGGAAATAGTTGATTTTGTAGTGTGCGAGAATATCTATAAGACGAAGTAAATCAGCTTTTTTGGTGAAATCGCGACTCACATCGAGCATCAATCCGCGATACGTCAAATCGGGCCAGTCGGTGATTATGGCATTGGGTATGGCATTGCCAGCGGCATTGCGGCGCAGATTGTCGAGCGTGACAGACGCGTAGTAGGCACCATCTTTATCGGCTGCATCGATACGCACCGAACCATCGAGCGTAATCTTGTACCAGCCAGCTCTTTGACCCGAAACGATGTATGTTTTTGCCTCCTGATTCAAGTCGGTTGTTCCTTCAGTTGCTTCTACTTGTTTTAGGCGCGGAATCATATCGAAGACGTTTGTATTTACATGATTATAAGCAAACGACGGAATCTCTTGGCTTGGTTGGTATACATATTTACACTCCACAGCCACAGGTATTTGACCTCTCTTCTGTAGATAGAAACCTTCGGGCGCACGGCACTGATTTTCAAGTGCACGGGCTTTGTAGCGAAGTGTCAAGACGTTGCCTTGCGCCTCAGCAGACGGAACAGCGCGGTAGAGCGTGCCACCAACGAAGATAATCTCGCCAGGTGCGTTGGCTTCCATTGCCACGGGTGTGCGAAATTGGCTGAACCACAGTGTCCAATCCGTTCCAGCGGGCGGGTTCTGTATCTCGAGCGTATGCGTGGCCCTGCCATCGTCGTCGGTAGTGCCTTCAGTCCAAACTACTTGGCAAAGATTTTCATTGCTACATGCCGCGCATAATATGTATGCAGCCAGCATCATAAGGAGGTGTTTTGCGTTCACTGTCAATAAGTTTTAGAGTTAACCAATACAAATATTGGAAAAATAACTCACGTCTAAAACGTGCGTTCGCAAATTGTGTATTGAAATACGCAATATTGGTTATGTATGTATATGCATAATCAATTTTTTTGCAGAAAAAACAATTGCAAAATGAGACTTGGAATCGACATTGGAGGCACAAATTTGAGCTTCGGCTTGGTGCGCGATGGGCAGATTGTTCGCCGCGATACTGCTCCGTGGTTTCCCAAAGAGATGTCGCTCGAGCAGACGATAGACTTGCTGTCGGAGCGCATCGAAGCCATAATCACACCCGAAGTAGACCGCATAGGCGTAGGCGTGCCATCGGTTGTCGACGTGGAGCGCGGCATTGTGTACGACACGGCCAACATACCCTCGTGGACCGAAGTCCCGCTGAAGGAGCAACTCGAACGTCGATTCGGCATTCCTGTGGCCGTAAATAACGATGCAAACTGCTATGCTATGGGAGTTTACGCTAATTATGCAGCCAGCGCCAAACCCGAAATGCTTGTGGTGGTGACGCTTGGCACGGGCGTAGGTATGGGCATCGTACATAAAGGCGAACTCATCTGTGGTGCAAATTGTGGCGCGGGCGAACTTGGTGCCTTGAACTACAGAAATGCCACACTCGAAGCCTATTGCAGCAAGCAATTCTTCACTGCCAAAGGTCTCGACAGCAAAGCCACCGCGCAAGCCGCACGCAATGGCGACAAGCAGGCGCAAGCCATATTCGACGAACTGGGCGCTAATCTTGGCGATTTGCTTTGCATAGCTATGTATGCCTACGACCCCAGCCACATTGTTTTTGGCGGTGGCATAGCGCATAACTTCCCACTCTTCCGCGCGTCAATGGAGGCTCGGCTGCGTAGCGATTTCCCATACCACAAGAGCCTCGAACGTCTGCAAATTGACAGCTGCGTGGGCGACGACATTCCCGTTGTCGGCGCAGCGATGATATAAATATCCATACTTATGAAAAAGATTTGTACCCTTTTCGCCGTGGCAGCCGCACTCGCGGGGTGTTCGCAGCCACAAAACCCGACTCCTGGCAGCTCGCTGACTCTCGATAGCGGCTGGCAACTCTCACGCGATGGCAGCTCTGAGCAATATGCAGCTTCGGTGCCTTCTACGGTGGCTGGTGTGCTATGCGATGCCGGCTTTTTTCCTAAAGATGTTCTTGAGCATTGTAATTATGCTGCTGTCGACAAATCTATTTTCGACGATGCTTGGACCTACAGAACGTCGTTTGCTGCCTCGCCCAACGATGCGCAACACTACGAATTGGCGTTCGAAGGCCTTGGCTACCGTGCCGACATCATCTTCAATGGCAAACAGTTAGCCGCCAGCGACACTACGTTTGGCGTTTTTCGTCGTCATACATACGATGTGTCGGAGCTACTTACGGCCAACAACACTCTTGAAGTTCGGCTACATAGTGCACAGAAAGGCGACCTAAATATTGGCTTTGTGGATTGGAATCCGCGTCCGCTCGACGAGAGCATGGGCATAGTTCGCCCTGTGACTCTGCGTACGTATGGAGCTGTGTCGGTAGAAGATGTATTCGTTGTTCCTAATCTGAATACCGAAACCCTCGCCGAGGCCGACCTCGAGGTGCGTGTGCGCTTGCGTAATCATGAAAATAGCATCGTTGATGGCACTCTCGCGCTCGAATTGCAAGGCGTTGGCAAATGCAACATACCTATAAAACTTACAAATTATCAAGAACATACATTCACAATCACGCCCGAACAGGTGCCGATGCTGCACGTGAATAACCCGCGCGTGTGGTGGAGCTACGACCTCGGCAAACCCGAGATGTACAACCTCTGTGCTAACGTAAATATCGATGGCAAACTCTCCGATACACGCAGCGTCGACTTTGGCATACGTAAAATAGAGAGCCGACTGATTGAAGGCAACCACCGCCAATTCACGCTCAATGGTAAAGACATTCTGATAAAAGGTGCCGGTTGGACCGACGATATTTTCCTTCGCGATACGCCCGAAAGCATTGAGCGCCAAGTGCGTTATGTTATGGATATGAACCTCAACTGCATACGTTTCGAAAACATTTGGGGTAAAGACGATACTGTCTACGACCTTTGCGACCGATTGGGCGTGCTTGCGTTGGTAGGGTGGAGCTGCCAATGGGAATGGGAAGATTATTGCGGCTTGCCCGAAGTGGAGGACTATGGTTGCATAAATACGCCTGAAACAGAAGATCTTGCCGTAGCATATTTTCGCGACCAAGTGGTGCGTTTGCATAATCACCCAGCCGTAATTGCTTGGCTTACAGGTAGCGACCGCATACCCAACGAACGCCTCGAAAAGCGCTACTTAGATATTTATGCCGCCGAGGAGTATCGCCCATACGTATGCTCGGCAAAAAATCTTGAAAGCGCGGCTGGCTGGTCGGGCACCAAGATGGAAGGCCCTTACGAATATGTAGGCCCCGACTATTGGTTCCGCGACAAAGAGCATGGCGGCGCGTTCGGCTTCAATACCGAGACGGGCATTGGCGCCAACATACCACAAATGGAGTCGTTGCGACGTATGCTCGACCTCGATAAACCCGAGGAGTGGAACTACCATTGCACTGCATCGGCTTCGGCGCTCAACACCACCGATGTGCTGACGGCAGTCGTCAACGGTCAGTATGGCGAGGCTAAAGATGTGCAGGATTTCGTACGCAAGGCTCATGCCGTCGACTACGATGGCACGCGCGCTATGTTTGAGGCATTCCGCGTACGTATGCCAGCTACAACTGGCATTGTGCAATGGATGCTCAATTCGGCTTGGCCTTCGCTCTATTGGCAACTCTACGACTATTATGGCGTGCCTACGGCTGGATATTATGGCACGAAGAAGGCTTGCGAACCGCTGCAACTCATTTTCGACTACGACACGCGCATGGTGAATGCCGTGAACGAAAGCCTCGACTCGCGCACCCTCAAAGCTACAATGCATGTCTTCGACGAACATTCGAAACCTATTGGTGGCGAAAGTCGCGAATTCTCTATCGCTTATCGCGAGAGTTTGCCTCTGTTCGATATGCATAAGTATGTGGGCAAAGCGCATTTTGTAGCCCTCGCCCTCGAAACGCTCGATGGCAAACGCGTCTCGGACAATTTCTATTGCATACCAGCCCGCGACAACGAATACGACTGGAGCAACTCTAATTGGTATATCACACCAATAACTAAATATGCCGACTTGCGTTTTGCCTTCAACCAAGAGCCTGCCGACGTAACAATGACCGTTGAGCGCAGCAATGACGTTTGGAATATCACGCTCCAAAACAAATCGACGGTCATATCATACATGAACATATTGAAGGCGTTGAATAGCGCAGGAGAAATGGTCGTTCCAGCCATCTGGAGCGACAACTTCGTGACGCTTTTGCCTGGCGAGACTAAAGTCATCACCTGCCGCACCAATGCTCGCGATGTGCGGTTCGTACTCGACAATTGATAGTTATCGTTTTCTATTTTTTAGAGTAGTAATATAAGGTCAGACAAGGCTCTACACCGCGTAGGTGCAGGGCTTTGTTTGTGTATATGCATAAAAAACAAGTCGTATACAGAAAAAATATTACTATCGAAAGCCGTGTGTTAGAAACGATAGCATGCTGTTCTGTTATGTTTTGTTAATACTTGTTGAACATTGAATGTTAATATATGTATATTTGTGTATAATAAATCTGCGATATGCGGATTGCATAACTACTAAATGTTAAAACATTACTAACAATGAAGAATCTAAAACCGACAAGGCGGCATGACATTTATATGTTGCCAGAAGAAGTCCCGCGCTGGATAGAAAAAATGGCGAAAAGTATAAAATTATACCATTCTCCCTCATTATCTCACCCCCATAGGAAACTCTAAATAAAGGCATTAAACTAATGCCGTAATGACATCAAAATCAATTAGTAATTTCAAAAAACAATAGGATTATTATGAAATTATCATATTTCGTTCTCCCTATGTTGCTTAGTGTCAGTGCGATAATCAACCCCAATATGTCGATAGCGCAACAGACACAGCAAACTCAACAATCTAAAACTATTACTGTAAGCGGTATCGTACTTGACGAACAAGGCGTATCGATGCCAGGAGTTGCAGTATACATAAAAGGAACTACAACTGGAATAATTACCGACGTTAATGGAGAATTTTCGATTAACGCAGCGCCAGATGCTATTTTGCAGATGTCGTTTATTGGCTACGAAGATCAAGAAATAAGTGTAGATGGACGCACCAACATCGGTACAGTAAACATGACGTCGGAGTTTACCGAACTCGATGAACTCGTAGTTGTAGGTTACGGAACGCAGAAGAAGAGCGACGTGACAGGTGCACTCATCAGTGTAGGTGCCGACGAACTCACAGCAATGCCAGTGAAAAACGCCCTTGAAGGTTTGCAGGGTAAGGCTGCTGGTGTGGATATCACGAGCAACCAGCGACCAGGTGAAATTGGAAGCGTTCAAATACGTGGCCAGCGAAGCATTTCTGCATCCAACGCGCCTCTTTACGTGGTAGATGGCATGGTGCTTCAAACAAGTGGCCTTGAAGGAATAAACCCAGCCGATATTGAGAGTGTAGATATTTTGAAAGATGCATCGGCAACAGCTATCTATGGTTCGAAAGGTGCAAATGGCGTTGTTATCGTAACTACAAAAAAAGGTAAAGAAGGACGTCTTACACTTAACTACAGTGGCACGCTTACCCTTGATCGTCTACACGATGTAGCCGAAATGATGAATTCGGCAGAGTGGTTGCAATATGCACGTTACGCAAAGGCTCAGATGGGCACCTATAATGGCGGCGATGCAACACCAAACTACGATTCTGATTATGCTGCTTTTGGTTCTGTAGCTGCGTCTTGGGCTCAGATTAATAAAGCATGGGTACAGGGTGAATATCATCCTGAACTTGTTGGTGGTTACGATTGGGCAAGCGAAGGCAAACAGCTTGGTATTTCACAAGAGCATACGCTTAGTGCAAGTGGAGGTACAGACAAAATGCATGGCTATGCTTCGTTCGGCTATTTGAAGCAGCGCGGTGTTCAGCCAGGTCAAGAATACAAACGTTACACACTCCGCGCTACATTCGATGTCACTCCTATCGCACCATTCTCGATGGGAGCGAACCTCAATCTTGCCTATTCTGATCAAGATTATGGCTATAGCTTTACAAAGAGTACCACTGGTGCTGGCGATTTCTATTCGGCTCTGCGTGCTATGCTTCCTTGGACTGTACCTTATGATGAGAATGGTGATTATATCCGTAATCCAAATGGCGATGTAAATATCATAAATCCAATAAACGAACTCGACTACAATACCAATCAACGTCGCAATTTGCGCGTAACGGGGTCGGCGTTTGCACAACTCGATTTTGGCAAGATTTGGGAACCTCTCGAAGGTCTGTCGTATAGAATACAAGTAGGCCCAGAATTCCGTCACAACACAGTAGGTGTAGCAAATGCAGCCGATGGTATAAATGGCGATGGCAACAACAAAGTTACATACACGCCAAGCCAAAGCCGTGCTTACACTCTCGATAACTTGCTCTACTACAATCGACGCATAAATGGTATACACAACATAGGTATCACTCTTATGCAGTCGGCTCAACAATATCACACTGAAAACCTCTCCGTTTCGTCGAATGTATATTCGGCAAAAGAGTTGTGGTATAACGTATCGAGCAATTCTGATATAACAGCCTATGGTTCAGGTCTTACTGAAACTCAGATGGCTTCGTATATGATACGTGCCAACTATTCCTACAACGATCGCTACATGCTCACCGCTTCTCTTCGTTGGGATGGTGCAAGCCAACTTGCCGATGGTAACAAATGGGATACTTTCCCATCGTTAGCTCTCGCTTGGCGTGCCGACCAAGAGGATTTCCTCAACGATAAAGATTGTCTCGATCAGTTGAAAGTGCGTTTTGGCGTCGGTACCACTGGCAATGCTGCTATTTCGGCTTATGCTACAAAAGGTGCTATCGACACAAATACATATCACTTCGGTTCTTCTACAGTAACAGGTTATTTGCCATCTGATGCATCGGCAAAAACGCCTGCTAAGATGGCAAATCAAGATCTTGGCTGGGAGCGTACTACTCAAATAAACGTCGGTGTCGACTATTCATTCTTGCGCGGTCGCGTAAGTGGTAGCATTGATTGGTATCACACGCGCACCAAAGACCTTCTTCTATCTATGACAATCCCTTCGTTGACTGGTTACGTAAGTACCTATGCTAACGTTGGTGAGACGTCTGGTTATGGTCTTGATATTCAGATTAATGCTAAGCCTATTGTTGTTGGCGATTTCGAATGGAATACCAGTTTGACATGGAGTATGGACCGCAACAAGATTGAAGAACTTGCCAATGGTGTTACCAAAGATGTCAACAACCTATGGTTTGTAGGAGAAGAAATAGGCGTCTACTACGACTGGGTATATGATGGCATATGGAAATCGAGCGAAGCTGAACAAGCTGCTAAGATGGGCTTCAAACCAGGCAATATCAAAGTGAAAGACATCAACGAAGATGGAAAGATTGATGCCAACGACAAGGAGATTGTTGGTTACGTTCGTCCACGATGGACTGCAGGTTGGAATAATACTTTCAGCTATAGAGGCTTCGAACTCTCGTGCTTCCTCGTGTCGCGTTGGGATTTTACTATTCCTCAAGGTTCGGCAACTCTCGATGGTCGATATGCATGTCGTAAACTCGACTATTGGATTAAGGACGTAAACGAAAACGCAGAGTATTATGCTCCTGGTATCAATGGTGAAGCTAAAGATACTTATGCGTCGTCGATGAACTATCAAGATGGTTCGTTCATCAAGATGCGTAACATTTCACTTGGATACAATTTCCAAAAGTCTGTGCTCGATCGTCTGCAACTCAGCAGCATGAAGATATATGCTCAAGTGCTCAACCCATTCTTTGTTACTAAGAAATGTGATTGGCTCGATCCAGATCTTATCAACTACGACAATAATACGACCAATGCAGGTTCGCTTACTACAGTTCGTAGCTTCGTTGTAGGTTTGAACTTTGGCTTCTAATCCCTGTTTCTATATCTATCATAATTATTATCGAAAAGAAATGAATAAGCGATATATTATAAAACTAACAGCTGCCTGCTCTGCTTTAGCACTGATGTCGGTAGCTTGCACCGACTCGTTTCTCAACGAGGATTATATAGTAAAAGATAGCACAGATAGTTTCAAAACCTCTGATGGTATTGATGCTCTTGTTGTTGGTACATATCAGAAATTGAAATTCAAGTTCAATTATATCTGGGCTATCGAGTGCTACAATATGGGCACTGACGAATTTACCGATGCCAACAATACCATGCCTGCTTGGAACTGTTATACATCTTCGCTCAATAGTAGTGAAACGGGCGCTAACCAACCTGTTTGGGATAACTATTATGGCACGGTAGAACCTGCTAATATCATTATTGCAAATGTTCCGCAATATTACGATCAGAGTTCTTCCACTTATAACAATCGTCTTGGTGAGGGTTATTTCTTTAGAGCTTATGCTTACTTCGAACTCGTTAAGCAATTTGGTGGCGTGCCTCTCAAATTAACCCCTACTAAACCTTCTTCAAACATTGAAACATACTATACTCGTGCCTCTGAAGAGGAGTGCTACGCTCAGATAATCTCCGATTTCGAGCAAGCTTATAAACTTCTTCCTGAATCTCCTGAGGCAACAGGACGTCTTACTAAGTATGCAGCTGCCCATTTCCTTGCCAAAGCGCATCTCTTCCGTGCTTCGGAACTCTACGATTCTTGGAATTCCTCATATAAAGAAGCAGATCTTAATGCTGTTATTACTTACGGCGATGAGGTCGTTGCCGCTCACCCGCTCTGCAATGATTTCGTTGAACTTTGGGATTATCAGAAAGCCGATGGAATCAATGAGAGTGTATCGGAAGTGGTTTTGGCTGCTCAGTTCAACGATGATGCTACGACAGTAGGTCGTTATGGTAATCAGATGCATCTCTATTATCCATCGGTTTATCAAGATATGCCTGGCACAAAGCGCGATATCTCTGGCGACCGTGAATTTTCTTACGTTTCGGCAACAGAGTACACAATGCAGGTATTCGACCGCGTTAATGATTCGCGTTTCTGGAAGTCGTTCATCACTTGCTATGGCTGTAATAATACTTCTGGAGCTCTATTTTGGGATAGTTTACAAGTAGCTCGAGGTTATGCACCCGAAGGTGTTATCTGGGATAGCAAAAAAAAGAAGTCTGTCATTGTTAATGGTAACGACACCGTTGATGCGCGACGTTATGTTGGTGGTGATGTTGCTATTAAGTATATCGTCAACAATCCTGGAGATACGCGCTACGCTCAATCAACTAATGAAAAAGACGAAACCTACAGCAACGATCCTGCACACGTTTTGAAGGATGGTGAAGCTATGGCGCAAAACTACTTCGTGCGCTATTTCTCTGGCGAAGAGAGAAGTTGGAACATAGGAACTACACCTTCTACTGGAAATTATTACGGTATATATCCTCACAAGCGTAGTGTCGCGCTCTCTAAATTCCGCGATGGTTATAGAAATTCAATATCATCGCAGTTCGGTACACGTGATGCCATTATAGCACGTTCGGCAGACGATGTCCTCATGATAGCCGAAGCATACGCACGCAAAGGCGAAGCAAGCAATGCGATAAAATATCTCAATATGGTACGCCAGCGTGCTGGTTATGTAGCCGGCGAGGATCGTAGTGTGCATGTTGATGGCGGTCAGGCTTATAAGAATAACACCTATTGTTCTGGCAAAGGTGGTGGCTACTCTTCCGATGGCGCTATCTATTCAGAACAGAATACCTACTTCGAGAGCAACAATCTCGAAGGTCAGGAAGATGCTATAAATGCAACCGAGAGTAAATCGGCAATGCTCATCAATTCTCTCGACGATATTTACAACTCAGAGGTCGATGCTCCTATCTATGAGGCACTTGGCGTAACAAGCGATGCAGATAAACTCCTTTGCTTCATATTGAACGAGCGTACTCGTGAACTTATTGGTGAGAGTCATCGTTGGGAAGATTTGGCTCGTACCAAGACGCTTAATGCTCGTTGGTGGGCATTCAACGATGGCCAGAATCATGGTGGTGCTTTCGATCCTGCTAAGCACTATTATCGCCCTATTCCTCAATCGTTCCTCGATGGTATTACAAATGCTTCGGGTAGCACGTTGTCGGATAGCGAAAAAGAGGCTATGCAAAATCCTGGATATTAGCATAACACACAATTATACTGTGATAGGTATTTTCTCGACCGCTGTATGTATTATGCATGCAGCGGTTTTTTGACGTTGTTTATCTACGTATATTTGCGCGGCTATGAAATGGCTCTCTGTCATATTATCTGTTGCGCTTAGCCTCGTTATGGAGGTGTTGTTTAGCTATGTATTTACATACGAACATAGCTACGACAACGAGAGCGCCATGCAGACCGTCTGCGCCGTAGATGCTCCTGCGGTCGATTGCGTGGTAAATATGATCGAAGTGCCCAATGTGCCTGCGGTTCGCATAAGTGACACGTTTAGCGGCAATTCGTCGTCCGTTAGGTTGTCGCGTCACTTCTTGGGTAGCCACGCCACTACCATAGAATGCGCAAAGATTCGCAATATTCAATGCCGCGTAGTGTTCGGCAACAATGCTTTCAATCGGCAAATCGATTATAATATTTATCGGTTGCGCCGATTACTTATTTAGCCAATTCTATTTTCTATAATTCTGTTTTATAGACTGTTACGATGCTTGCTGATACTTGGCGTCGCAATGGTCGTGTGTGTGATTTTTAGCATAAGTATCAGAAAAATGTAAATGAAAATAGAAATGGATAACAATATAAAGAACGTCGTTTCGCAATGGAGCAACGTGATTTCGAATCGCAAAGATGCATCTAGGATTTTTTTGAATATCGCCCTGTCTGTTTTGGGCGTTTTGATAGCTGTTATGTCGCTGATGAGCAGGTCGTTGAGTGGCGTTGCCGCTCTCTGTTGCTTGGCTGTTGGCGCAACTATCTTTGGCTTTGGACTTTGGCTTATATATAATCATAGCAGCGTTTTGTGCTACACGCCTACCGGTAGCCGCATTAGACACTATAAACGCTACGTAAATAGAAACGAGTGGAGCAAAGTGGCAAGTGAATTTGGCTTGGAACCATCGCTACCATTCGTTGGCAATGGCGAATTAATGCTCGACACGCTTACATCCGACGATGGTAAGTTCAAAGTGTATATGGTTAGCCAATTCTTTGAGTTTGAATACAAAGTTATATTCGGTCCAGCAGAGAAATAACCAAAATATATACTACGGAAATCATGGGTTCTCGTGGTTTCCGTAGTTTTTTAGTTAAGCACACAGATTTCACAGATAGAACTGATTTTCGCAGATTCTTTGTTTTATAAATCATTACAAATCTGCGTTCTAATTACAAATGAATATCTTTGAGCATTATTAGTTATTCATTTTCACGTATATGAAAAAATTATTTAGCCTTTTCCTCACGTGCATTTCAGTGCTATCGACAATGGCAGACGATGGCGGTACATTATATCCTGGTGATTGGACTTACGGTAATATTTATGTAAAAAAGCCCAATTCGAGCATTGCCTTAGAAAAGGAATTTATGTATGTCTCTGGCGAGAAAATAAAAGCAGATTTCTGTTTTAGAAACACCACGGACTCTACCGTTATTGTTCCTTGCGCTTTTCCTGTTGTGATAAGAACAGATTTTTGGACTTATAACGATTCTGTTGTAATTGGAGATGAGTATAGAACAAAAACCGATTTTACTTTCTGGAAAATCTTTTTAGATAATACGAATTTTACTTACGAGACGGATAATTTGGGCTTTAGGAATAGAAAAATACCAGTAACTGAACAGGGAATCCAAGATTATGACAAAAAACTTCGTGTGCTGAACTATTCCGATTATCAATCGAAGTTTGAAATCACTAATAGTGACAATATATATAGTGGTTGTAGTATAATTCAAGATGGTAATATTGTTGAACTGAAAAACGTTGGTATAGAGACGAATGTAAACATTCGAGAAGGTGAAGGTGGAACAAGTGTAATAGAATTAGTCTTGCATTTTTATCATGAACTAAAGTTTCCACCAAACGCCTTGTCGAAAGTTAGTGTTGAGTATGCGACTAAAACACTAAAAGAGTCCTTTTTCCTCGATTCGTGTGAGGTATATTATGATATTTCTACCGGTGGAACATGGAAGGGCGGAACAATTGGCTCGTTTGTGTTATTGACAGACTATATTATGCAAGATGCTGATACTAAAAAGGAGGTAGAAACTCTTCAAACGACACGAATAATTCCGTATAACGTATATAGTGCGCGAAACTATAAACCCAAGGGACGCTTTGTTTTTGGGGGGCATAGTAGCAATACAAATGAAGTGTATAAACGTATTTACCTCAATAGTGATCTTAGGTATATTTTGTATACAAAGCCAGATCACATATCCCTAAATAGAAATGCCAACGGAGATTTCATTCTCAATAATGAAAGAAGCAACCAGTTTGCCCCCTTTGTTGTTGATAGCGCTATAACCTTTAGCGTAAAAGAACCTTGTGTAGGACCATTTGTGGCAAATGGCTTTGTGGACGTCGATAATTCCGACAAAAACAAAGAAATGTTCTTGTACTATTATTATGGTGAAGAACCTGAAATGTTCACAATGCAGCGAGATTGTGTGTGGAATCTATATAGCCGAATAAAAACCTCAACACTAACTAATGTTGATGATGGCTGGACTAAAACGTTGAATTTCAAAGATCTTTTTCCGGCATATCCCTATGCGGTGGCTTCTAATATCATCGATGGCTGGTATGGTTCTAACGCTAATTATGATGTGGCATTGCTACGCCCTGGTTCGTACAAATTCGAGGTGAACGATATTTACAAAGGCGATTCTACGCAGACGGTTGGCTTGAGCCATATATGGTTTTATCCTGTAGATAAGACGTTGTTGTCGATGGTAGATGAAGATAGCGAGAGCGAAATTCCTTTGTTCTCCAATTTATGGGCGCAACTCCTAGATATTCATGTTACCGACGAAAAACCGCTATTAGGTCAAGCTGATTACGACAAGTATCTGGAAGAACGTAAGGAAGCGCAAGAAAACTTCGAAAAGTGGAAACGAGAAGATGAAGAGAGAGAAAGAATGAGAAAAGAAGAAGAACGAAAGCGTTCCCACCCTATACAAACCGACGAAGAAACGATGCTTTCGTATGTAATTCCTATAACTGTAGGCGCAACAGCGGCGGGAGCGTTACTATTTACTGCAATATTTATTCTCAGAAAGCGTAGAAAGAATAAGCAGAAGAGATAGTGGCGTAGATTAGTGTGGAGCGTAGAGGGTAAAGCGTAGTGTAGTAAGTATGTACGTTTGTAGGGCTGTCATACTATGGCAGCCGAATATCAAAAATCAGGTATAATGGACAAAATTAAGGATGAAGTGTCCGATGAAATATTTATTATCGCGGCATCAGGTGAAACGGAAATAGGCTCTGCTGGGGAGCAACTCCATGAGGAATAAGGTTGCAATACAAATGCTTCGGGTAGCACGTTGTCGGATAGTGAAAAAGAGACTATGCAGAATCCAGGATATTAGTATAAAACACAACTATATTGCGATAAGTATTTTTTATGACCGCTGTATGCACTGCGCATGCAGCGGTTTTTTGTTTATACATAACACTCTTGTATAAAAATGCAGAAATTAATTAATTTTCACCTTTGTAAGAGATTCAAAATGAATGCGATATAGAAGTGCGATGTGCCGCTCAAGCTTGGTGTTATAAGTAGATATTGGCTTGAGACGTAAAAAGACATTGTTGAAAAATACTTCATAAATATGTGTTCAGTGAAAAGAATTTTGTCATTATTTTGCACTTGTAAACAGTATAGTTTGAAGAACCCTTTTGGAGAACGCTATTGAAACCCTTTATAGTTAACATAATTACAAACAATCAAAACTTTTTTGGGAATGAGAAGAACTATTTCTATGTGTCTTCCTTTGAAGACGTATTTGCTCTGTTTCCTCCTGACTTTAGGGCTATTGTGTGTGCCATTCACATCGAAAGCCCAAGAATCAAGAAGCATTAGTGGCAAGGTGTCCGATAGTGAAGGACAGCCAATCGTTGGTGCAGCGGTGGTCATAAAAGGTACCACCATAGGCACTACTACCGATTTCGATGGTAATTACAATTTGGCTAACGTGCCTTCGGACGCAACGTTGCTTTTTTCGTGTCTTGGCTACAACGAAGAAGAGATTGCAGTCAATGGACAATCTACACTTAATGTATCGATGCTTGAAAGCCTCGAAATGCTAGGCGATATTGTGGTCGTAGGTTTCGGTACACAGAAGAAGGTGAACCTTACGGGTGCCGTTGCCGTGGTCAATGGCGACGAATTATCGCAACGTCCTGTTACTACCGCCACACAAGCTTTGCAAGGTATGGTGCCAGGTTTGCAGATTGCATCGAGCAGTGGTGCACTCGATAGCAACCCAAGCATCAATGTGCGTGGTACGGCTACCATTGGTCAGGGTACAAGTGGCTCACCGCTCATACTTATCGATGGCTCGGAGGGCGATATTAACACCCTCAACCCTCAAGATATTGAGAGTATAAGCGTATTGAAAGATGCTGCTGCAAGTTCTATTTATGGTTCTCGTGCTCCATTTGGTGTCATACTTATAACTACTAAGAGTGGTAAAGAAGGTAAAGCGGTAATCAACTACAACAACAGTTTCCGCTTCAACAGCCTCATCCGCGAAAAGCACATGATGAACTCTGTAGATTTTGCTGCATGGGTTAACGATACGCATGTCAACGGAGGTGATGGCCCATTCTTCAATTCAGATCGTATGATTTCTATTGAGATATATCGTAATGCCGAGAAGGTGTCGAATGGAGTGCGCCGATACAATGGTCAAAATATATATGCCTTTGGATTAGATCTTGATCCTTATACAGTACCAGACGAAAACGGTAAGGTAAAATCGTTTGATGGCTATGCTAATGGTATCGATGATGTAGATTGGTACGATGTAATATATAAGAATACAACCTTTGCGCAGGAGCATAACTTGAGCATCAGCGGTGGTAAGGATGAACTCAAATACTACACCTCGTTCAACTACTTGAACAACGAAGGCTTTATGCGTTTGGCTACCGATAAGTTCACTCGTTTTGCTGCAACGGCCAAGGTTAGCAGCCAAGTGCGCGAATGGCTCCGCTTGGGCTATAGCATGCGTTGGACTCGCACCGACTATGAGCGTCCATCTGCTATGACCGATGGCCTCTACAACGATATGACCCGCCAAGGTTGGCCAGTGTTGCCTCTCTACGATCCTTATGGTAACTACTATAGCTCTCCTTCGCCTGCTCTCGGTCTTGCTACCAAAGGTAAAGACACCAAGCAGCGCGATTTGCTCAACCACAACGTAACGGTCGTAGTTGAACCTATCGAGAAATGGAAGACTCACTTCGACTTCAACTATCGCACCGACAATGCTACTCGCCATTGGGATAGCTTCGTAACTTATAACCACGATATCATCAAAAATGAACCTTATGCATACGACAAAGGTTCGAACATTCACGAAGATTTGTTCAAAGAGAACTATATCAACTTCCAAGCTTATTCTGAATACGATTTTTCGCTCGGTACAAGCAACAACTTCCATGTTATGGCAGGTTTCCAAACCGAGCAAGCTAAGAAGGTGGAATTCGGTTTGCAGCGTGATGGCGTACTCGACCCCAGTAAGCCTGAAGTTGACCTTACCTCTGGCTTGAGCTTCGATGGCGATGCTATTGTTCCAAGCGTGAATGGTGCTCGCAACCAATGGCAAACGGCTGGTTTCTTCGGTCGCTTGAACTATAACTATGAAGAGCGTTATCTCTTCGAGTTCAACCTCCGTCGCGATGGTACTTCGCGTTTCCGCACAAACCGCATGTGGAAGACCTTCCCATCAACATCACTTGGTTGGAACATCGCTCACGAAGATTTCTGGGAATCGCTTGCTGACGTTTGCGGCACTCTCAAACTCCGTGCTTCTTATGGCCAACTTGGTAACCAAAATACCAACAACTGGTATCAGACCTACCAAACTATTAGCTACAACGCAGCCAATGGTACATGGCTCCAAAATGGCAAAAAGCCTAACGTCACAAGCGCTCCAGGCCTCATCTCTACAAGCCTTACTTGGGAACGCGTAGTTAGCTACGACCTCGGTCTCGACTTCGGATTCTTCGATAACCGTTTGAAAGGTAGCGCCGACTTCTTCATTCGTGATACTAAAGATATGGTTGGTAACGCGCCTGAACTTCCTGCTGTGCTTGGTACTGCAGTCCCTGTTACCAACAACACCGACCTCCGCACCCATGGTTGGGAACTACAACTTAGCTGGAACGACCATTTCGATAATGGCTTCAACTATGGCGTAACATTCAACCTCTCCGATTCGCGTACTAAGATTACTCGTTACCCGAACAATCCAACTAAGAGCATAAGTACTTATATAGAAGGTCAGTACACCAACGAGATTTGGGGCTTCGAAACGGTTGGTATTGCTCAGTCGAACGACGAGATGAATGCTCACCTTGCTAAAGCCGATCAAAGTACAATAGGCGACAAGTGGGCTGCTGGTGATATTATGTATGCCGACATCAATGGTGATGGCAAAGTAAGTCGTGGCGCTCAAACCTTGTCAGACCACGGCGACCTCAAGGTTATTGGTAACAGCACACCTCGCTTCCTCACAGGTCTCGACATCAACGCAAGCTTCAAAGGCTTCGACTTCCGTGCGTTCTTCCAAGGCGTACTCAAACGCGACTATAGCACAGGTTCAAACTGGGGCGGTGGCAAAGAGTATATGTTTGGTGCTACTGCCAGCGGTGTTTGGTGGTGCGCAGGTTTGACAGATGTAAAAGACTACTACCGCGACGAGAACTCTTGGTCGGTTCAGAATGGTTATATGGACGTTAACAAAGGGGCCAACTTGCCTCGTCCTCTCTATAGTGATAAGAACTTGCAAGAGCAGACCAAATATCTCCTCAACGCAGCTTATATGCGCTTGAAGAATATTCAACTCGGCTACACCTTGCCAGAAGAGATTGTTAGCAAATGGAGCCTCAGCAACGTTCGTATCTTCGTGTCTGGCGAAAACATCTTTACCATTACGAGCATGCCAGATCAGTTCGATCCAGAGACTATCGGTACCGACCACAACAATGGTTATCCACTTTCGCGCACATTCGCTTTTGGTGTCAATCTAACGTTCTAACATTAATATCAGAAAACGATGAAATACAATATAATACCAGTGGCACTATGCCTTACAGCTGCTGCCATTACTGCATGTGACGACTATTTGGAACAAACCCCACCTTCATCACTAACGCCCGAAGGCTTCTTCTCGTCGGATAGCAAAATTCAGGCTGTTGCAAACAAATTTTACCAAGATGTGTTGCCTGGCCACTCGCAGTGGAGCTATGGTCTCTATGCTAGTGATAATAACACCGACAACCAGTCTGGTACGTCTGCCGATAATAAGTATGGTGATGGTCTTTGGAAAACATCCAACGATAATGGCAATTGGGCTTGGAGCAACATCCGTAATATAAACTATCAGCTTTCAGAAATATTGAAAGCCTATGAAAAAGGCGAGATAAACGGTACGGAAAATACTATACGCCAATACATAGGCGAAATTTATTTCATGCGAGCATATTGCTATTTTGATATGCTTCAGAAGTGGGGCGACTTGCCAATCATTTCTGAACCACTGCCTGTTGATGAAACGGTGCTCGTAGAGAATAACAAACGTAGCCCACGCAACGAAGTGGCTCGCTTCATCTTGAGCGACATCGACAAGGCTCTCGAATTTATGACCGATGGCTTCGACAAACGTCACACTCGCATCAACCCTGATGCTGCGCTAACATTCCGCTCGCGTGTGGCGCTCTACGAAGGTTCTTGGCTTACCTATTTTGCTGGCACGCCGTTCGTTCCGCTCGGTCAAGGTTGGCCTGGTGCTACTAAAGATTACAATGCTTCATATCAGTATCCTTCTGGTTCTATCGAGGCAGAAGCTAAATTCTTCTTCGAAGAGGCTGTAAAATCGGCTGAGAAAGTAGCCGAGAAATACAAAGGCGCGCTCGCTATCAACACTGGCGAAATTCCTCAAAAAGAGGGCGATGCCGAAAATCCATATTTCAACATTTGGGGTACGCTCGATATGTCTAATTCGCCCGAAGTCCTTCTTTGGCGTGAATACAACAAAGGTCTTGGCGTGAATAACTGCGTTGAAGTAGCATTGCAGCACGGCGACTATGGCGTAGGTATTACTCGCAGCCTTGTTGAAAGCTATCTTATGGCCGATGGTAAGCCTATTTATGCATCTATATATACATATAGCGACCAAACCATTGCTGACGTTGCAAAAGACCGCGACCCACGTTTGACCATATTCCTCAAAGTTCCCGGACAAGTAAATATGTTCAAGAATATGGATGCAAGTGAAGATCACGGCGTTGAAATTGAACCAACCCCCGATGTTATAGGCAAAACGGCAGAAACTTGCTACTCTACAGGTTATACAATTCGCAAAGGTGGCACGTTCGACAAAGCTCAAACTGGCAACGGTAACTGTGCAAATGCTGCTTGCATCTTCCGCGCTACCGAGGCTCTGCTCAACTACATCGAAGCAGAATATATGCTCACCAAATCGCTCAGCAGTGGCCACATCGTTGAATATTGGACTGCCGTACGTACAGCAGCTGGTTTCACTGGCGAAGCTGCCAACCCATCAACCACAATCGCTGCTACCGACATGAGCAAAGAGACTGCCGACTGGGGCGCATATTCGGCTGGTGAACTTCTTAGCGATGCTACACTCTACAACATCCGTCGCGAACGTCGTTGCGAGCTCATAGCTGAAGGTCTTCGCAATATGGACCTCCACCGTTGGCGTTCGTTGGATCAGTTGATAACAACTCGTGCGCACATCGAAGGTTTCCACCTTTGGAATACTCCAATGACCGATTGGTATAAGGACCTAAAGGATCAAAAAGGTAACAGCATTTTTATCTCAGATGGCTCGACAAACGCAACAGTATCTTCGATAGAACTTAGCGAATACTATCGTCCACATGAGGTTAACCAAGCTAACAATAGCTTCTACAACGGCCTCACATGGCACATGGCTCACTACCTCGAACCACTGCCACTCAAGCAATTCTTGCTCACTGCGTCCGACCACGCTACATATAGCAAGAGTCCGCTCTATCAGAATCCATATTGGCCTACTGAGCCCGATATGCCTGCTGAAAAATAATTAGGTATAACGTTATAGCTACCGTATAGCAAAGCGGGGCGAACATCTCGATAAAAGAGATTTTGCTCCGCTTCTTTTTTTTATAACCACAAAAAAACCGGCAACTATCAACAGCTGTCGGTTTCAAATCTTTAACCAAATAAAACTCTAAAATTATGAAAAAACGCTTGCTCAGTTATTAGCACTTATCGTGCCAAAGTTTGCGTTTCGATATGTATGGTTGTTGTGATTTCTTTCACGATAAAAGCAATTTTCAAATTGTCAGTCTGGTTTACGAATGCGACTATCTACTGCTCGAGTCGTCCTGTATTCAATTCTTTTTCCAAGTAAGAATATATATATCTGGCAGACTGAATGTAAAAACCTGAGCGAGGGTCGGATAGCATTTCATAAGTTTTGGAATTGTATAATTCTCTAAAGGCGTCATTGAAATTCAAACCTCGTTCCTCAATCAACAAGGCTGCAACCTGAGCTAAACGCCGTTCACGAAGAAACTCAAAATCGCGCTGCTCGTCTTGTGTCAATGGATTGATATTTGTTGGCATAATAATGTTTCTATAACTTATGTAGCAAAGCAATGGCTCGTTCTGTTCCAAAGTAATATTGGAATGTAATGCCAGGTAGATATTTCAACCGTTGTACAAGCGTATCAATATCAATGAGTTTGTCGGTGAACAATTCTATCTGCACACCAACTTTATCGTTTGCAATAGGACCATACACAATATCATAGTCGTGAATCGGAACTCGGGTAGGATTGAAACGATTATCGACAACAAATTTTGCCCAGTCGGCAGTGTATTCTTCAAATATTTTCACATTCAAAGAGCCTGATTTGAGTGCGCTTTCATCGAAGTTGTATGTATTAACAACAGGCTCTCCACCGAAAAAAAGTGCACGCTGTTCTGCCAAAAGTTTTGCTTGGTCAATATTGGCAGTCAAGTAGAAACCCTTTCCAAAATCTTTGTTTGGTTTCGATTTCGCCAATTCAATTTGTTGAATGTTTGTATTAGAGCCGTGATAAAGTTTCATACCAATGCACCTCCATTTCTACGACAATATGTAGCAATACTCTCGATGTTGTCATCAAATGAGAGGGTGTGCATAACATTATAATGAGTGTACAATAATGTCATAGCTCCATATCGCTCGATATAGTTGGCGGCTTGTCTGTCTGTCAAGCCAAAGTGTTGGGCGAACTTACGTATGAGCAAAACCGTATATTCTGTAATGTCGCTAATTGGGTACATTTTCAATTGTCGTATTTGCCGCAAATTACAAACTTTTTGTGAATAGCTTTATTTTCCACTGCTACCAAAACAGCCTTCGCCACGGTCCGAAGTGCTGAGTTCGTTGGCCTCTTCGAGTGTCACTTCCGGATAAGGCAAAATTATCATCTGACCGCATTTCTCACCAACCTTATAAATAACATCGCGATTGCGCATGTAATATTTGAATTGCACATCGCCACGATAGCCCGAATCTACTACGCCCACGCTGTTGCAAAGCGATTGCTGCGTCTTGTATACCGATGAACGAGGGAAGAGCAATCCCACATGTCCGTCGGGAATTTCAACCGAGATGCATGTGTTGTAGGTTATGATGTTGGTTGCTTCGTCGATGGCTATTTTTGCTACATACATATCGAATCCAGCATCGGTGGCGTGAGCTTTGGTTGGCGTTTGTGCCAATGTATCGTTCTTTTTGAATCTTAGTTTCATGATATTTACGAGTTACTAATTATGGGTGCCAAAGATAACCACGGAGCGAATATTCCTATTTATGTCGATTTGTTCAATTTGCTGAAATCACATAAGAAAGGCTGCTCTAAATATTTATAGAACAGCCTTCAATAGTATAAAGTTTATATTTCAGATGTTAGAAAGTATAAGCGCAACGTAGGCTAAGGAAGTTCCATTTGCCTTTTTCTTCATAACCGTCTTCATCGTATTTGTATTGATTGCTCAATCCTTTGTCGAAATGCAGACCTAAAGCAATGTGCTCGTTTAGTTCGAACATTGCACCAAATTTCAAACCGAAGCGGAAACGTTTGAATTCATCAGCCTCATACATATTATCATCGATTTTGGTGCCATCAATTTTGTTCTTCCAAGAGAGACCCAAACCAAGCACTGGGCCCAATTCAGGACGAAGCTTGAACGAACCAATGCTGATAGGATAACCCAACATTACAGGGATGTTGATCAATGTGTTTGTGGTAGAGAAGTCGCCATCTTTAGCAGACATCATTCCGAACGAAACACCAGGTTGTAGCATAAGTTTTCCTGCAGGAATATCGGCGAACGCACCAACATTCCATCCAAAGCCGCCTTGCGACTCAGAAGCAGATACTCCATCGGCATCTACTTTGCTTGAATAAAAAGATGGACCTAATTCGGCTGCGACGCCAAACTTAACTTGTGCTTGCGCGCCAATGCAAAATAGTGCTGCAAGCATTGCTAATGTTCTCAAAGTTTTCATTTGCGTATTTATTTACAATTGTTAACGAAAACGAAGCAATAAAAAAAAGCGCACATATCCAAAAGAAATGTGTGTTGTTTTCAATTATGCATTCCGTAGAAGAATTTTTCGAGCAAGACTTCTCACCTTTTTTGTGCAAAGAGTTGGTATGCTGATAATGAGCTTTTCGGAGTTGAATTAACTTCTTTTTGCATTGTGCATATTGAGCTTTGATATACGTGATATGGTGGAGATAATTAAATTTGCTCGTTTTGAGAAGTAGACTAATCAAATGAAAATATTCATAGCAGGAGCGGGCGAAGTAGGCAAACATTTGGCAAAGTTGTTTGTTGAAGGTGAGCACGAAGTGATGCTGATGGACGAAGATCGCGATAAACTCGATGAGGTTGCTCGACGTCTCGACCTTATGACGCATTGTGGCCAGATGACATCTATCGAGGCCTTGCGCTCGGCCGAAGTTGGCGAATGCGATCTCTTCATTGCTGTGCCTCCTTATCCCGACATGAGTATATTGGCTGCCATATTAGCCAAGCAACTCGGAGCTAATACAACCATAGCTCGAGTGAACAATTCCGAATATTTACAAAAGGAGAATCTATATTTCTTTCGTCAGCTTGGCATCGACGAACTTATTTATCCAGAACGACTTGGTGCCGACGAGGTTGTTGAAGCGCTCAAAAGGGCTGGCATTCGTCAGATGTTTGAATCGAGCGATGGACAATTGGCGCTCACCGTCATCAAGGTGCGCGACAATGCTCCTATCATAAATATTCCGCTGATGAATCTTGATGCTCATAGCCGTCATAGCTACAACCTTGTGGCCATCAACCGCCGTGGCGAGACTATCATTCCTCATGGTAGCGATGCGTTGCAAAACAATGATCTTGGTTATTTTGTAACTACACATCAGAATATTCCATCGATACTTACCGACTGTGGCAAAGAGCAGAAGCAGATAAGCAATGTGATGATTGTTGGCGGTAGTCGATTGGCGCGCCTTATGGCTCACGACTTGGAGGATAAATACAACGTGAAGCTCATAGAGATAAGCCGCGAGAAGTCGAATAGATTGGCCAACGAGCTCGAACGGACGCTGATTATCAATGGCGATGGCCGCAATATGCAACTCTTGCGCGACGAAGGCATAACTAAGATGGATGCCTTCATAGCTGTGACCGACAATTCGGAAATAAACATTCTGGCTTGTCAACTCGCAAAGAAATTTGGCGTAGTGAAGACCGTTGCCGAAGTTGAAAATCTCGACTATATACCTCTTGCTGAGGAGATTGGCATAGGTACGGTTATAAACAAAAAACTTATAGCAGCAAGCTATATATATCGTCACACATTGCTATCGCAGTCGTCGTATATAAAATATTTGTCGTCGACGAATGCCGAGATGCTCGAACTTGTAGCACAAGAGGGGTCTAAAATCACCAAAACGCCCATACGCGAGCTTAGTTTGCCCAAAGATGTCAACATTGGCGGATTGGTGCGCAATGGCGAACCTATCATCGTTGATGGTTCAACTAAAATTGAAGTCAACGACAAAGTGCTTATTTTTGCAACACAACAGAGTATTCACAAAATAGAAAAACTGTTTGTCTGATGGGTAGAATAATGGCAATAGATTATGGCAAGAAGCGATGTGGAATAGCTGTTACCGACCCGTTGAAGATTATCGCTAATGCATTGTGCACTGTAGATACAGCACAGCTCGAGAAGTTTGTGAAGGATTATGTGGCCAAAGAGTCGGTGGAGACTATTGTGTTTGGCGAGCCTAAACAAGTTAACGGCGAAGAATCGGAAACGATGCGCAGTATAAAACCACTCGTTGAACGTATGCGCAAAGCTTTGCCAGCCGTGAAAATAACCTTCTACGACGAGCGCTTCACTACAAAACTTGCCTTGCGCACCATGATTGATGGAGGGTTGAGCAAGAAAGGACGAAACAACAAAAACGGAACTCTCGACAAAGTGAGTGCTACCATAATACTCCAATCGTATATGGAATCGACTGAATATCAATTGTAAATACATAAAATATACTCATAGATGCAACTACCAATAGTACAATACGGACATCCAATACTTCGTAAAATGTCGGTCGACATTGCGGCTGACTATCCAGAATTGTCAAAACTCATAGCCGATATGTATGAAACAATGTATCGAGCAGAAGGCATAGGCATAGCAGCGCCACAGATAGGCAAAAGCATCCGTCTTTTTGTTATTGATGCAACGCCCCTTGCCGAAGATTATCCAGAAGTGGCCGACTTCAAGCAGACATTCATCAATGCGCACATTATAGAGATGAGCGACGATACGTTGGAGACAGAAGAGGGTTGCCTCAGTTTGCCAGGTATTAGCGAAAAGGTGAAGAGAAGCCGTCGCATACGTATGAAATACGTAGACGAAAATTTTGTAGAGCACGACGAAGTGTTTGAGGGTTATCGTGCAGTGGTGGTTCAGCATGAATATGATCATACCGATGGTAAAGTCTTTACCGATCACCTTGGAATGCTGCGTAAACGCATGATAAAGAGTAAATTGCAAAATATTGTTGATGGAAAGGTTAGAACAAAGTTCCGCACCATCACAGCCAAATAAAAACCCGAAAAGAAATTATAAAAAACAAAATTTATACATAATATGAAATTCGTAGTATCGTGTGGCGAGCTGCTTCGCCGCCTTCAAGCCGTGGGACGCGTAATAGCCAGCAAATCGCCAATGCCAATTATGGACAACTATTTGTTTGTGCTTACTGGCGAAAACCTCATTATAACAGCATCGGAGTCGGAAATGCGTATGGTTACGCCATTGCAAGTGAGCAACCTCGAAGGCGATGGCAAAGTGTGTGTGCCTGGTGGAAAATTGACCGAATATTTGAAGTCGGTGCCCGAACAGCCAGTGACATTCACAATTAACGAAGAATCGCTACAGATAGAGATAGCTACGAATTCGGGTCGTACGGTGCAAGTGGGACAACCTGCCGACGAATATCCAGAGAAAACACCTCTCGGCGAGGGTGAAGTGAAAGAGTTTAACATCAGTGCTAAAGCTCTCATCACGGGTATAAACAAAACTGTGTTCGCCACTGCAAACGACGATTTGCGTCCAGTGATGGAAGGTGTGTTCATAGAGGTGAAACCCGATAGCGTTACGTTTGTAGCTACCGATTCGCACAAACTTGTTCGCTACACTCGCACCGACGTAAATGCAGGTGTTGAAGCTTCGTTCATACTCAATAAGAAACCTGCACAACTCCTGCGCAACGTGTTTGCTTCGGAAGAGGGTGATGTGAATGTGAAATACGATGATAAAAACATAGTATTCACCGCGCAAACCTACGAAATCTCGTGCCGTAAGGTGCAAGGCAACTATCCACAATACGACTCGGTGATACCCAAGAATAACCCGTTCCACGTGACTATCAACCGTGCCGAATTGCTTGGCGCCATCAACCGCGTCTCGCTCTATGCCGATGGCACAAAACTCGTGCGCCTCGATATTGAAAACAGTGCTATGCAGGTGTCGGCTCAAGACCTCGACTTCTCGTATCAAGCTACCGACTCGATAGCATGTCAGCTCGACGGCGACCCAATGTCGATAGGCTTCAAAGCTTCATATTTCATAGAAGTGCTTAACAGTATGACTGCCGACGAAATCAAAATCGACCTCGCCGACCCATCGCGAGCTGGTGTGATTACTCCATTGCAGAAGCAAGAGAATGAAGATGAGCTTTTGCTTATTATGCCTATGAAAATCTGATGCATTAAGTCGTAATTATTGTTATGTTAAATAGTTATATCGACAATGATTAAGAATAAAAGTCTGATTTCGATAAACGACTTCACTCGCGATGAGATGCTGCGAATAATAGAACTCGCAGCCGATTTTGAGGCAAATCCCAATCAGCGACTGCTCGAAGGCAAAATAATAGCATCGCTATTCTTTGAACCATCGACACGTACGCGCCTCAGTTTCGAGACCGCAATGAACCGCCTTGGTGCGCGCATAATAGGATTCTCTGATGTAAATGCCACATCGACTACCAAAGGCGAGACGCTCAAAGACACCATAAAAATGGTATCTAACTATGCCGATCTTATAGTTATGCGTCATCCTCTCGAAGGCGCTGCTCGCTATGCATCGGAACAAGCCTCGGTGCCTGTAATCAACGCTGGCGATGGCGCCAATCAGCACCCAACGCAGACGTTGCTCGATATGTTTTCTATTATGAAAACTCAAGGTCACCTCGACAATATCAAGATAGCTATGGTGGGCGACTTGAAATATGGCCGCACCGTACATTCGCTACTTATGGCTATGTCGCAGTTCAATCCTACATTTCATTTTGTTGCGCCCGATGAACTCAAAATGCCCGAAGAGTACAAAACATTTTTGCGCGACAAGGGTATTAGCTTCACCGAGCATCGCGATATGAATGAGGTATTGCCCGAAGTGGATATTCTGTATATGACACGTGTGCAGAAGGAACGCTTCTCGGACCTTATTGAGTATGAGAGAGTTAAAAATACGTATGTATTGCGCAATTCTATGCTTGCCGACACGAAAGAAAACTTGCGAGTGCTTCATCCGCTACCTCGTGTAGGCGAAATAGCTACCGATGTTGATGCTAATCCTAAAGCATATTACTTCAAGCAAGCCGAGAATGGTGTCTATACTCGTATGGCTATCATAGCTTCTATTTTGGGTGTAAAATAAGTATGCATCATGGAAAAAGAACTGAAAGTTAGTGCTATAAAAGACGGCACTGTAATAGACCACATACCAGCACAAAACCTATTCAAGGTTATATCGCTGCTCGGACTTGAGAATATTTCAAACCAAATAACATTTGGCACAAACCTCGAAAGTCACAAGCTTGGACGTAAGAGCATAATAAAAGTAGCCGACAAATTCTTTGCCGACGACGAGATAAACAAGATAGCACTTGTAGCTCCAGAAGCTAAGCTTAACATCATTCGCAACTACGAGGTGGTGGAGAAGCGTGCCGTAGAAGTGCCCAATGAGATTATTGGCTATGTGCGCTGCTTCAACCCCAAGTGCGTAACGAATCATCAGCCTATAACAACGCGATTCTATCTCGTTAATAAGCACCCTCTTTCGCTACGATGCCATTATTGCGAAAAGGAGACTACCGAAGAACACCTCGTGATTTTGTAAGCTGAAAAGAGTAACATAAGTGCGGAAGGC
Organism: Bacteroidales bacterium; assembly: GCA_015061285.1. Taxonomy (GTDB): domain Bacteria; phylum Bacteroidota; class Bacteroidia; order Bacteroidales; family Marinilabiliaceae; genus W3P20-009. The sequence continues at coordinate 188,889 of SUWW01000004.1, forward strand.
ATGGAAAACACAGTGCTTTGAGTTTTCGGTGCTTTCCGTTTTTTTGTAGCGTATAAATAAAAGAGTCATAGAATGGCTAAGCAAAATTGGCGTCCAGGAAATCAGCTTTATCCACTTCCTGCTGTGATGGTGAGCGTGGGTGATGCACCCGAGAATTATAACATAATTACTGTAGCGTGGGCTGGCACTATATGCTCCAATCCTGCTATGGTGTCTATTTCGGTGCGTCAGAGTCGTCATTCCTACGAAATAATAAAGCGAACAGGAGAGTTTGTGATAAATCTCACCACCGAAGAACTTGCCTATGCCACCGACTGGTGTGGCGTAAAGTCGGGACGCGATGTGAACAAATGGGAAGCAATGCATCTCACGCCGATGCCTGGCACTATGGTGAAGGCTCCCATAATAGCAGAATCGCCTCTATCGATAGAGTGCAAAGTGAAACAAATAGTGCCACTTGGAACACACGATATGTTTATAGCCGAGGTTGTAAACGTGCAAGCCGACGAGGCTTATATCGACCCTAAAACAGGCGCGTTTAACCTCAATCTTGCGCGCCCTATTTGCTACATACATGGCAAATACTACAATGTAGGCAATGAGATTGGGCATTTCGGCTATTCGGTGCGGCGTCGTAAGAAAAATAGTAAGAGGTGAGCCGACTTTTGTAATTATATATATGCCGTTTTGATTTTTATGTGTATAAAAAAGAGAGTGGCAATATTCCGTTGAATATTACCACCCTCAAACTGCTCTAAAAATCAGAGGCTTTCAACATAACATAACTAACAATATTATTTCCAAGCTACCGAGTGTAGCACGTCGGATACTTTGATAGCCTGGGCGCTAATTTGTGTGCTGACTGTTGCGCGAATGTCGCGACTCGAAGCACCAATGCCGAAGTTGTAAGTGCCTTCGTCGACAATCCATGCCGATTTCTCTTCGCTGAACGATGCAAGGTCGGTTACGGCAAACTTGATGGTCACTTGTGTCGATTCGCCTGGTGCCAACGACTTGGTCTTGGCATAGCCTTTGAGCTCGCGAACTGGTTTTTCGAGCGTACCTTCTGGTGCTGTTGCATACACCTCAACAACTTCTTTACCTGCCACTTTGCCAGCATTGCGAACGTCAACGTTGATGGTTATTTCGTTGCCGTTGTTGCTTATCGTTGCGTTGCTATACTCGAATGTGGTGTACGACAGTCCGTAGCCAAAAGGATAGCTGACGTTGATGCCTTGCTTGTCGAACCAACGATAGCCGAGCCAGATGCCCTCTTTGTGGTTGGTGTAGTCGTAAGTATCAACGAGTTCGGTCTTTTCCTCTTGTTTTCCTCCCATAAATACACTGAAATCGAGTTTGAAATTCTCGGCGCGTGGGAAGTTTTCGCTCGATTTGTGGTCGGCATACGAGATAGGCCAAGTCATGGTAAGTTTGCCCGAAGGCGATTGTTTGCCGCTAAGTACGTCGGTAACTGAGTTGCCACCCTCTTGACCAGCTTGCCATGCGAGAAGCACTGCGTCTGGTGTGTTTTTCCACGACTGAGTTTCGATGACGCCACCGATGTTGAGCACTACAACAACTTTCTTACCTACAGCGTGGAATGCTGCACTAACCTTGTTGATGAGTTGAAGCTCCTCTTTGGTGAGGTTGAAGTTATCTACCGTGCGGTCGAGGAACTCACCAGAGATGCGACCGATGGTAATTACAGCTGCATCGTTCGTTTTAGCTGCTTTGCTCAATGCCGCAGGAGCAGGAATGATTTCAGTAGGCAACCCTTTAGGCATGAATGCTTCGAGGAATTGCTCTTCTTTGCTCTTCTTTGCAAGTTCGTCGGCAAGGTGTTGCTGATAATCGGTATAAGTAGTCTTCACCTCTTGGTCGATGGTGTAGCCTGCGTTGGTGAGGCCATCGAGAAGCGAAACGGTGTATGCACGGTTGACGTTGCCCGAACCAGTACCGCCAGCGATGAATTGATATGAAGTGAGACCATAAACAGCCAAATTCTTCACATTCTCGGCAAGCGGAAGAGCGTTGTTCTTGTTCTCGAGCAACACCATGCCTTCAACTGCGCTCTGACGAGTAACGGCAGCGTGGGCCTCAAGGTCGGGTTTGTTGCTATACTGATAGCCTTTGAAGCGTGGAGTTTTTACAACCATCTCCAAGATGCGTTTCACATTGCGGTTGAGGTCGTCGATGTTGAGAGAGCCATTGTTTACGCCATCTATAATCTGATGATATTGTGAAGGCTTGCCAGGCTGAAGCATGTCGTTGCCAGCGTGCATCTGAGCTACGGCATCTTTACCGCCAAACCAGTCGGTCATAACCATGCCCTTGTAGCCCCAGTCGGTGCGGAGAACGTCTTGAAGGAGCTCAGGGTTTTCTGATGTATATACATCATTCACATAGTTATATGATGTCATCACCGTCCAAGGGTCAGACTCTTTCACGGCTATTTCGAAGCCTTTGAGGTAGAGTTCGCGGAGGGCGCGAGTCTCGATGATTGAGTTGACGCCAGTGCGGTTTGTCTCTTGGCTGTTGGCCATAAAGTGTTTGATGCTTGTACCTACGTTTTGGCTCTGAATGCCACGAACGTAAGCAGCCGCCGTTTTGCCCGAAACGATAGGATCTTCAGAATAGTATTCGAAGTTGCGGCCGTTGAGTGGGTTGCGGTGAATGTTGAGCGCAGGAGCGAGGAGTACGTCAGCACCATATTCGAGCACTTCGTTACCGATGCTCTTACCCACCTCTTCGACGAGATCTTGGTTCCAAGTGCAGGCAAGCAACGTACCTATTGGGAAGTGAGTGCAATAGTAAGTTTGTTCATCGCCTTCGCGAGTTGGGTTTATGCGCAAGCCTGCGGGGCCGTCAGCCAAGACAACGGCTGGAATGCCTAAGCGAGGAATGGCGTGGGTTGAACCAGCAGCACCAGGAACGAGTTCTGCTTGCGAACCAACGGTGGCGCTAAGCCCCTCTTCGCCTTTGTCCATGCCTACACCCGTAACGAGAAGCGCTTTCTCTTCAAGCGTCATGGCATCAACAATTTGGTCGATGTTCTTTTCGTTTAGCTTGAGTTCTTTGGGTCCACATGCGGTAAGTGCTACTGCCGATGCTACCATCAAAAGTTTCGTATTCATTGGTCTATAATGTTTGTAGTTGTAAGTACTATAGTAGTAAGTATGAATAGTCACCTTTTTGTCATTTTGAGCGTAGCGAAGAATCTTGTGAGATTTGAGATGTTTCGCTTCGCTTAACATGACACTAAATGGAAAAAATCACCGAAAAGAACGAGCAGAGCTACACTATTAATTACAACAACAGAACATTAATTATCAACCAATTCGTTCTGCAAGTTCAGTTCGGTGACAGAGGTTAGTTAAGGTTTGTGTTCATATCTCTATTTGAAGAGGCGAGGAGCAAAGTCGGCGAGATAAATACGCCAGTTGCGCCAGATGTGTCCGCCTTCGGTCTCTTTATATACGTATGGGAACTTATTGTCGTCGAGCTTCTTACGTAGGTCTTGATTGTCTTTATAGAGGAAATCGGTTTTGCCAATAGCTATGTAGTAGAGTGCCGGACGATTCTTAGCCGAGAACTGTGTAGCAAGTTTCTTGTCGAAATCGTTGTAGATGCCGTTAGCGTCGCCCTGCTCTTTAGAGATGGCAGCCGAGAAGAGGCCTACATAACCAAAGAGTTCAGGATATTGCTTAGAGATGTGGCAACTGTGGAAACCACCCATCGAGAGACCAGCAATGGCGCGGAATTGCTTCTGTGCTTTGGTGCGGAATGTCTTGTCGATGAAGTTTACGATTTCTGGGAATGCCTTCTCGAACGAGCCGTCCATAGTTTTGGGCAAAGCGAGGTTTGGCGAAACCATACCTTCTGGGCCTTCGCCCGGAGCAGCGTGTTGCGAGATGTTGCCATTGGTCATAACTACAATCATTGGTTCAGCCTTGCCTTGTGCAATGAGGTTGTCGAGAATCTGCGTTGCACGACCTTGTGTAGCCCAAGCCTCCTCGTCGCCACCAATGCCGTGGAGAAGGTAGAATACTGGGTATTTTTTGCTCGAGGTCTCGTAGCCAGCAGGGGTATAGACGGTCAAACGGCGGTCGATGTTCTCTTGATTGCTGTGATACCAGATTTTGCTCACTGTGCCATGTGGCACATCGTTGATTTTGTAGAGGTCGACAATAGGATCGCCATCTACGTAGAGAATGCTTGTGAGCGAAGCTACATCGCGGTTGATGAACACGTTAGAAGGATCGACCATCTTTTGCCCATCAACGATGAACGTGTAGTTGTAGAACTCAGGCGCTACAGGGTCTGGCGTGGTATACTCCCAAACGCCATCTTTGCCCTCGGTGAGATCGGCAACGCCCGGAGCATCGAATTTGCCAAATGGCGTATCCATAGGTTGAGTTGGCAAAAAGTCGCCAGTCACTTGCACTTTGATGGCCTTAGGAGCAGCAATGCGAAATGTAACAGTCTTGTTGTCGTTGATCTGTGGCGAAACAACGGCAGCGCGTCCCCATAGTGCTTGCTGACCGAATGCCATAGCACTCAGAAGCAAAGCTGTAAGAGTTGTGATGATATTGATTTTCATGGTATTATGTAGTAATCTGGGTTATTTGAATATTTTTTGAGCAAACTCAGTGAAGTATATGCGCCAGTTGCGCCAGATGTGTCCGCCTTCGGTCTCGCGATATACGTATGGATATTTATGCTCGTCCATATAGGCACGCATCTCATCTGAACCTTTCTTTATGAAATCGGTTTTGCCGATAGCTATGTAGTAGAGCTCAGGACGATTCTTAGGCGAGAAGAGGTTCGCCATCTGCTTGTCGAAGTCTTTATATACAGGGCTTTGCGAAGATGAGCCATCGCCTTTGCGACCATCGCCAACGCCTGCACCACTGAATAGGCCTACATAGCCATACTCACCAGCATAATATTTAGAAATCTGCTCAGAGTGGAAGCTACCCATCGAAAGTCCAGCTATTGCGCGATGTTTCTTGTCGTTGATGGTGCGGAAGTTCTTCTCTACAAACTTGCGAACATCGGGGAACGAGAGCTCGAACGCAGCCTCTTTCATACCTTCCTTCACGCCACCCATAACCATCTGAGGCTGTTTGAACCCTTCGGGCGACTGACCTGGAGCGGCTTGTTCGTATGCATTACCATTGGTCATAACTACAATCATTGGCTGAGCTTTGCCTGTAGCTATGAGGTTGTCGAGAATTTGGCTTATGCGGCCTTGAACGTACCATGCCTCTTCATCGCCGCCCGAACCGTGGAGCAAGTAGAATACTGGATATTTCTTGCCCGAAGTCTCGTAGCCAGCAGGTGTGTATACGGTGAGGCGACGTTGCATACCAAGCGAAGGACTATTGTACCACATGTGGCGAACCGTGCCGTGCGGAACATCGTTGACGCGATAGAGGTCGCCTTTGTCACCTTTTTCGTTGCTTATGATGAAGCAGTTGGTGATGGTGGCCACGTCGCGATTGATGTAAACGTTGGCAGGGTCGATAGTGCGTTGCCCGTCGATGATGAGGTTGTAGCAATAGTATTCGCTGGTAAGAGGTGCGGGAGTAGTAAACTCCCATACACCATCTTTCCCCTCGGTTAACTCAGCTGTGCCAGGCAAGGCGTATTTGCCATAATTAGGAATGTCGATTTCATTTTCTGGCAAAAAGTCCCCTGTGATTTTTACGGTTTTAGCTTTGGGTGCTTTGCATCGGAATGTAACGGTATTGTCGGGGTTGATTTGTGGCGACACTAAGGGCGTACCCCCCCACAAAGCTTGCTGCGAAAAGGCCGAACCAGCCATAAGGGCTGCTGTAGCCAAAGTCAGAAGTTTTTTCATTTTTTTGTCGTTTGTGATATTGTTTTTATTCTGTAAATAATTTTCCTACATACTTAGCGTTGCAGAGAGCGTTGGTGATAGTTATTGTGTAAATATCGCCTTCGACTGCCACAATTATGTCACCAGAGGTGACGAGTGTTGGAACCTTCTTGCCGTCGGCAATGGTATACCAAAGAGTTCCTGCAACATCTTCGAAAGCTGGCACGCCGTAGGCTTCGTAGGCATTGTTCATGAATGTATAGCCCACTTTGTAGCCTGAGTTAGCAGCGTATGTACCAGCTTGCAAATCAGTGGTGTTAAAGATAATCTGAATGTCGAAACCATCACCATCGAAAGTAGACTGATATGTAGTCATATCGAAGCCTTCGGTGTAGGTGCCAGTAGAAAGTACCATGGTGAGAGTGCCGTCTTCGTTGGTTTGCACGCTTTTCACTACCGACAGTTCAACCTGTTGCATACGGCCTACAAATTCGGCGTAAATGCCGCCTTTGCCTTGGTCGAGAAGTATGGTGAATACACCATTGTTTTCGGTAACTACAATGTCGCCTTTGGTGATGAGTGTTGGCGTCTTCTTGCCATCGGCAATGGTGTACCAAAGCGAGCCGCGATAGTCTTCGAAAGCAGGAACGCCAAAAGCTTCGTAAGCATTGTTCATGAATGTTTCGCCAACCACGTAGCCAGTGCCCGGAGCATAAGTACCAGCCTTCAATTCTGCGGTGTTGAACACAATCTGAATATCGTTGCCTTCGCCGGTGTAGGTAGCTTGATAGGTTGTCATATCGAAGCCTTCCACATAGCCGCCAGTACTTGCCACCACGGTGATAGTGCCATCGCCATTATTAGTAACACCCTTGAGAACGGTGAGTGCGGTTGGATCGTCGGGAAGGAACTCCATGGTAGCTGCACCTTGGAGGCGGAAAGCCGAGCCATCTTCGGCAAAGAGCGAGCAGCGGCTGATGGTGTAGTCATCGCCATCTTGGGTGAGGGCGAACGTACCACTGGTGATAGCCTTACCACCTATGGTAGAGCCAACGGTGAAGTTACCATTCTTAGCCGTACCAGCGGCTGCGTAGGTGTAGCCGTTGGTAGGTAAGAAATATTGCGAAGAAACAAGAGCAAGAGTAACAGTAGTGCCTTGCTTAGTAGCAAAGTCGATGGTGTATGTACGAAGAGTGCCCTCTTTCGTCTTGTCGCTGATAGTGGCCGATGTTATTTCAAGATCGGTTGGGGCTGCATAGATACCATTGAGGTCGCTTATAGCATCGTCGACTTCGGAGCACGCGCAAAACATGCTCACCAACGCCGCACAGCCTAATATTGCATGATAACGTTTCATATTCATTTCTTTTTATAATTCCTATTATCAATTCATAATTACAGTTCTAAAACGCTAATTTTCAATTATGAATTTTCAATTTTCAATTATGAATTACCATCCTGGATTTTGGGTGATGGCTGAGTTGAGCTGAATTTCTGTTTCTGGATAAGGCAAATGTTCGTGCTTGCCCTGCTTGAAACCATAGAGGTTGACGTCGTTGTTGTATGTTACGTATGTAACCTCACCATTCGACTGCAGTTGAGGACAGCGTGCGCCATTGCTTTTCAGTTTGTCGTAAGCCAATCCCCAGCGCAAAAGATCTTGGAAGCGAACGCTTTCGCCGCAAAGTTCAAGACGTTTCTCGTTCTGAATGTCGGCAAGCGTATAGCCGCTCTTGGTAGCTACTTGGGCGCGAGCGCGAACTTTGTTCATATACTCATCGCATTTAGCCTGATTGCCAGCAGCGAGGTTAGCTTCGGCAGCGAGTAGATAAACTTCTGCCAAGCGCATCCAACGGAAATTGTTGGTGTAGCAAAATCCGTAGCCTTCCGAAGGGCAAGAGTCGATGCCCGAACGCCATTTCCACATGAAGTAACCTTCGTTGATAATAGATTGACCAACAATAAGCGACATGCCAATGTTCCTCATTTGGTCGTAGGTTTTCATTGTAGCGTTGAGTCGGTAACCATTTTCGCCCTCTTCAGCCACGAAAGCATCGTAGAGGTCTTTGGTAGGTGCGAGGAATCCGTAGTTTTGGCTTGTGCCAAACACAGCTTTGAACTCATCGGTCATCTCCATTTTGTCCAAGCGCCAGCGCAACATAGCACCGCAGAAATCCCAGTTGTCGAACACGTTCTCTTTGTCGTAGACGCGGACGGTTTCGAAGAGGCTTTCGCAGTTGTTTTTAGCGCTTACTTGTATTACGTTTTCAAAGTCGCTATAGAGGTCGTAGAGACCGCTACCGATAACTTTCTCAAATTCGGCAGCGGCTTCGGCATTCTTGCCTTGCCATAAGTATGCTTTGCCGAGCAGCGCTTCTGCAAATTCTTTGGTAACCTGCCAAGTATCTTTATCGTTTACGTTGGTTTTGCTTTTGAGTGCGCCTGATACGATAGCTTCTTTGAGGTCGCTTTCGATGAGCGCCCAAAGCTCTTCGGTAGAACCGTTTGGGCGGCTATATTCCGAAGAGTTAAGCTCGTGGTCTACTACAGGTGGATTGCCCCAAAGAGTGGTAAGTTCGAAGTTTGCAAATGCGCGGAATACGCGAGCTTCAGCACGGCAACGAAGTTTCGTTTCGCTATCCTCGCCTACGTGGCCAAGCACAACGTTGGCTTTGTAGATAATCTGATAATACGACTCGAACATGCCTTGCAAAAGATTTTGGTTAGGCGTGAACGTGAATTCATTGAGTTGCTCGAAATCAGCGTTGTCGTTACGTCCGCCACCAGCAGCATAGAAGTCGTCGGTGAGGCAGTTTTTAGCTATGAGGTAGTTATATGCAAGACCACGCATCTGAAGGTAGATGGCAGCTGCGGCAGCTTGAGCGTCTTCGTCGGTTTGATAGTAAGTCTCGTAGTTGAGCACGCCATGCTGCGAAATTTCAAGCTCGTCGGTACAGCCAGAGAAGCCCATAGCTATAGCTCCAGCCATAAGTGTATATATTAATGAACGTTTCATGATAAGCCTATTTTTAGAATGTGACATTCAGACCGAAAACAACTTTTTTAGAGTTAGGATAGCTACCCTTATCTACACCGAGACTATTGCCAACACCGGTAACTTCTGGGTCGAAGCCTGGATATTTAGTGAATGTGAAGAAGTCGTCGAGAGAGCAGTAGATACGTACGTTCTCCATTTTAGCCTTGAGTGAGATGTCGTGAGGCAAAGTGTAGCCGAGTTGTATTTGCTTAATCTTGAAGTAGTTGCCGCTAAATACGCATGCGTCCGAAATCATGTATTTATCCATATCGTTGGCGCCTGCGCGTGGGGTAGTGCCGTCGGTGTTTTGTGGTGTCCAACGATTCTTTACAAACTCGGTGAGCTTGTTGACATTGTAGTCGCTACGGTTGAGGCAGCTGAATATGTCGTTGCCAGCCGAACCTGTGCCGAACACGATGAGGTCGATGCCTTTCCATGCTGCGGTGAGGGTCAAACCGTAAGTAACGTCTGCCATACCTTTGCCAATTTCGGTCTTGTCTTCAGTGCCAATGGCGCCATCGTTGTTGAGGTCGTAGAATTCTGGGTTGCCAGTCTCTTTGTTTACACCTTTGAATTTATATCCATAGAAATACCATGCTGGGTGACCGACCTCGAAACGAGTGATAGTACCATACGTATGGAACGAAGTGCCACCAATGCCCTCTTTCAACGATGGGTGAATGTAGGTTACCTTGTTCTTCAGTGTTGCCATGTTGGCTCGTGCACCAAGCATAACATCGCCAATCTTCTTCTGATAGCCAATCTCTATTTCAAAACCGCTATTCTCTATATCACCGGCGTTTACAGGAGAAGAAGCGTTACCTACAACCGTAGAAGGTGTGATGCCCGTTACGATAAGGTCTTTGGTCTTCTTCTTATAATAGTCGATGGTGAGAGAGAGACTGTTGTTGAGGAAGCGAGCATCGAGACCTATGTTGAACTGCTCCGAAGTCTCCCATTTTAGCTCGTCGTTACCAGTGCTGGTAGGAGCGTAACCGGTGATGTATCCGTAGTCGCCATCTTGAGTGGTAGGATAGTTACCAGTAGAAGCAATCACGTTGGCGTATGAATAACCGCCGAGTGAAGCCAAACTACCATTCTGACCCCAGCTTGCACGGAGTTTCAATTGGTCGAGCACTTCGCGTGTAGACTGCATGAAATCTTCTTCGGTGATAGCCCAACCCAAAGATGCTGCAGGGAAGTAGCCCCAACGGTTGTCGATAGGTAGAACGCTGCTATCGGCAGCATCGGCACGGAGGCTGAATTGAGCCATGTAGCGTCCACCGTAATCGTAGCTCAAACGTCCGAAGTATGCCAGTTTGCGGCTGTAGCTTGGTTCGCCACCACTAAGGCTCTTGGTTGCCGTGGATGTTGCGTATGCAAAATACCAGAATAGAGGGTCGTCTTTCTTTACGCCGAAGTCGTCATCGCTACCAGTGTAGCTGCCTGAGACGCCATAGCCTCGGCTCTCGCTGAACGAACTACCAATCATTGCCGACGCGTGGTGCATATCGCCAAAGGTGTGGCTCCAGTTGGCAAAGTTTTCCCATTGATAATATGTAGAGCTGTTCTCGCTTGCGCTGAGGCCTACATAATTACGATGCTGAGAATCGTTGGCATAGTAGTCGTGGTTTACGCCGTAGCCTTCTGAACTTGAGAGGCTATAACCAATGCGCGAAGTGAAAACGAGATCTTTGATAGGGCTGAAGTTCAACGCCGTGCTACCGCTGAGGTTGAATCCACGACCTTCCGAGAAGGAATTGTCGCGCATGATGAGCGGGTTGACGTTCTCCATAGTTACAAAAGGCGAAACGCCGTAGTAGTTACCATTACCGTCGCTTAGAAGCTCGCCATATTCAGTAGTGTTAAGTATGCGACGCATATTGTCGGGCATATCCTCGAGTGTGTAGGTAGCTTTGGTGAGTGGGTCGAGCTGAAGCACGGTGAGAAGCATTGAACTATATTCCGAACCTTCGGCTACCGACTGGCTCTTGCTATAGTTCACTTGGTTGTTGCTCTCAACGTTGAGCCACTCTTTGATTTTCCAAGAACCATTAAGCATACCAGTCAAACGGTTGTAAATATCGGCGTTGCCAGTTACGATACCATTATTCTTCAGGATAGAAGCCGACATATATAAAGACCCTTTGTCGGAACCGGCTTGGAAGGTGAGTGTGTGGTGTTGCATAGTGCTAGTCTCGAAAGCAACATCGGCCCAGTTGGTGTTGGTCTGGAAATCCCAGTTGTTATAGAATGTCTCTTTGCTTATGAGGCCTGCGTCGAGGTAGTAGTTCATGAACTGCTCAGAGTTCATTACCTCGGGAACTTTAGCAATGCTTTGGCGAGTGAGTTGGAAGTCGTATGTAATCTTGCCATCGCCTTTACCTTTGCGTGTGGTTATAAGTATAACGCCATTACCAGCCGATGCGCCATAGATAGCTGCCGAAGCACCATCTTTGAGCACCTCCATCGATTCAATGTCGTTAGGGTCGATGCCACTAATATCACCAGTGATACGTCCATCAACTACGAACAAAGGCGAAGAGCTACCATTGGAACTCACGCCACGTATGCGTATGCTTGGGCTTGCGCCTGGTTTGGCTGATGAACTCAGCACTTGCACACCTGCTGTCTTGCCCTGCAAAGCTTGGCTTGCATTTGTAATAGTGCGAGCTTGCATATCTTCGCTCTTCACTTGGCTGACAGCACCAGTGAGCGAGCTCTTCTTCTGCACGCCGTAGCCCACAACCACAACGTCTTCAAGCTCTTCCATCTCGTCGACCATCACCACCGACATGTTCTCGGCGGCTGGCATCTCTACGTTGCTGTAGCCAATAAAACTGAAAGACAGAGTTGCGCCATTGGCAACTTTCAGCGAGAAACGACCATCGTAGTCGGTTGCTGTTCCGTTAGTAGTGCCTTTTTCCATTACGGCTACACCTATTATTGGCTCGCCGCTGTTCGAGTCGGTGACGCGCCCAGTTGCTGTCGACTGTGCCACGATGACCGACACCATGCAGAACATTGTTATCCATAGGCTAACAAGTCGTCTGTTCCATTCACATAGGTTTGGTTTCATTTCATTTAGATTTTGACAGATTGTTTGGTAAAAATTTTACACCGCAATGTTATGCCGCTGATGTTTTATAGGCTTTTGTGTATGTTCAAAACGCACTTTTACATTTGTTCAAACATTTTATCGTTTGTTCAAAATAGTTAGTTGTGGTAGGGCGATACGTATTTATTGTATAATTTTTCGCCATACTTATAATGATAGATATGAAGCTTCATAATTTCATTGCGCTGTTGATTCTTGTGTCGTTGACGTGTTGTAGCAATACGCAAACCGATGAACCTATTGATACTTATCCCGATGTAGTAATCTCCTCGTCACTCTCCAACCAGCAGATTATGTGTATGGCGCAGGATAGCGATGGCTATATATGGTTTGGCACCTATCGCGGACTCAATCGCTTCAATGGTCATGAGATGCGCCAATATTTCTGCACCGATGCGCCCAATAGCCTCCCCGACAATCAGGTGCGAGCTATGCACACCGACCGCAATGGCAGGTTGTGGGTGGCTACAAAAAATGGTGTGGCTCTCTACTCGCATAACGACGATTTTGAAAAGGTGAAAGTGAAATCGAAAAACGATTTCTGTTCGCATATAGTGGAAAACAGACGAGGCGACATTTTTGCCATTCAGATGGGCGATGTGTTGCGCTATGATTCCACTCAGAATGCTCTTGTGACTGTTATCAGCAACGTTATGCCGGCTACCGATTTCGTGCGTGCTACGTTCATCGATTCTGAAGACAACTTATGGATAGTGAGCCATAACCAAATTATCTGCTATAGCTCGCAGACTCTCAAGCATATCGAAACACTCGATTTCGCACCCAATGAGATTGGTATTGCTACACTCATTGGCGATGAAATCTGGATGACGCGCAAAAATGAAATTGCTATTTACAATGTGTTGCAGCGTAAGTGGCAACCTCAGCCTCAGTGCATAACTAATAGTGCCGCACTACGCAATGTGAATATTTCGTGCATCAGTAGTTTGTCGCAAGGCAATATACTTATAGCCACTACATCTGGCTTGTGGGTATTCGACAGTGAAAAAGGTAAGCTGATAAATCAAAACGATGCCGACTTTCCTTTCGAAGCGCCTTCTATTATTGTGACGCAAACATTTATAGATACCGATGAAAATTTGTGGCTATGCTCATCGTCGCAAGGTTATGTAGTAGTGCCGCATGAACGAAAATTGTTCAATTCGGATAGCTATCTGCGCACTGCTTTTAGTGGCAAAGCTGTTGCCTCGGTGGCTTATGGTAGTTCAAATATGTTGTGGCTTGCCACTCAGATTGATGGTCTTTATGGCTATAATGTTAGCACTCGAACCATTACGCACTACGACATAGCTGCTTTGGTGCCAAACTTGAACACAAGTAAATATCGCATCATATATATATTCTCTGATAGCAAAGGCGACTTGTGGCTCTCGTGTGCACCTGGAGGTCTTATACATCTGCACCACAACAATGGCCGATTGAGCTATGCGGGCAGCTATCCTATCAATTTAGCTATTGTCATTGGCGAAGACAACGATGGCACAATTTGGGTCGGATGCTACAACAATACTTTTTATTCCAAACGCGCTACAAACAACCATTTTGAGGCTCATCAGATATTGGGAAACACCTTCTATTACATGTCGTGTATGAGGCAATTGAGCAACGGGCGTTTTGCCACGCTCATAAAGAACCAAGGCTTGCGCTGTGTCAATAATGATGCTATGCATAAACTCGATGAACCTCTAATCCCCGATAGCGTGCTCTCTTCGTGCATAAAACGCAGTGTCTTCTTGCCTTCGGCTCTCCTCGAAGATCGCAAAGGCGACCTCTGGATTGGCACGGTTAGCAACGGCCTTTTGCACTATAATATGCATACTAAAGAGTTGACTACTATCGATGGCACGGCTTGCAACGACATTAGTAGTATTGAAGAAGACGACGAGGGCAGTTTGTGGATAAGTACGCTCTTTGGTCTCACCAAACACGATCCTAACACCAACACCACGATCAACTACTACAAGAGCGATGGCATAGGTGGCAACGAATTCTACGACCGTGCCTCGGCTCACTTGCCCGATGGCACTCTGATTTTTGGCGGCGCTCATGGACTGACGGTGTTCAATCCCAAAACTCTTACCGATTATCCGCAGACTCGCTTATATCTCGAAGATCTCAAAGTGCACAATCGCATTGTGCGCCCCGAATATGGTAGTTGCATATCTACCTCGTTGTCAAAAGCTAAAGAGATTAATCTCAACTACAAGCAAAACAGCTTTAGCATATCGTTTGCTGCGCTCGACTTCGGTGGCGATGAGCGTTTCTGCTATCAATACAAACTCGATGGCTTCAATGCCTATTGGATCGATGCTCACAATGCACGTGAGGCTTTCTATGCCAATCTTCGCCCTTGCTCCTATAAGTTCAATGTGCGCATCACCAATAAAGATCGCACTCTCGTTATTGCCGAACGCTCTATCGTGGTGAATATTATTCCTGCACCATGGAACACTTGGTGGGCTAAATTGATATACGTATGTCTTCTGGTTGGTCTCATTCTGTTTATAGCTCGACTATTTATTCGTCTAAAACTTGAGCACTGGACTCTCCTGCAAGCCGAACGCGAACGAGAGCGCGAACGCCACATAAATAAGATGAATATGAGTTTCTTTGCCAATGTGTCGCACGAGTTCCGCACGCCGCTTACCATTATTGCTGGACCTATTGCCCAACTCACCGCCGACGAAACGCTCACCACCGAGCAACGTAGCTTGCTACAGATAGTGCAAAGCAGCGTTAGCCGTATGCTGCGCCTTGTGAACCAGATGATGGACTTCCACCGACTCGAAGACGATGCTTTGCGCCTCGAAGTGGCTCGCCACGACATTATTGGACTGCTGCGTCAGGCGCTGTCGATGTTCACGATGCAGGCTAAGGAGAAGGAGATAACCATAGTTACGCATGGCGTGGAGGATAGCTGCATTATGTGGCTCGACCCCGACAAGGTGGACAAGATTATATGCAACCTGCTTGGCAACGCAGTGAAATATACGCCGCAAGGTGGCCGCATCGATTTCTGCTTCGACGTAGTTACGCGTCAGGCGGCCCTCGACGAACACCCCGATTTGCCAAACGATGGTTGCACGCGATACGTAAAGATTGCCGTTGCCAACACTGGTCAGTCTATCAACGCGGATGACCTCACGCGCATCTTCGAACGCTATTATCAGATTCGTCGGCAGGCGCAAGGACAGTTCAACTGGGGCACAGGCGTAGGTCTCTATTATGCCAAACGCTTGGTCTCGATGCATCATGGTTGCATAAAAGCCGAGAATAGTGCCGATGGTGTGGTGTTTAGCTTCGTGCTACCCGTTACCGACACCGCCTACACCGACGAGGAAAAAGTGCAGGGCGGCGCACCCACGCAAAGCGCTCTCTATCCGCTTGCCGACGTTGTGGACGATACCAATGCCGAACAGCAGCCCGACGAGGATAAACGCACCATCATGGTTATCGACGACGATGTGGAGATTGTGCACTACGTGAAGACGCTACTTACGCCTACGTACAATGTGGTGAGCCGCTTCGATGCCGAGAGCGCCATAAACTGCATTCGCGAAAAAGCCCCCGATCTCGTCCTTAGCGATGTGATGATGCAAGGCAAAGACGGTTTCGAACTATGTCGCGAGATAAAAAACGACCTCCAGTTGTGTCATATACCCGTGGTTTTAGTTACGGCTCGTACCACCACTACCGACCAGATAAAAGGTCTCGGAACGGGTGCCGATGCCTACGTCACCAAGCCTTTCGACCCTGCCTATCTGCAAGCGCTCATAAGTAGCATAATGCAGAACCGCGACAAGGTGCGCCACATTCTCGCCACCACCACGCAGCCCGACACCATAGAAGCCGATGCCCTCTCGCCGCAAGACAACGCC
This sequence comes from Bacteroidales bacterium, assembly GCA_015061285.1. Lineage (GTDB taxonomy): Bacteria > Bacteroidota > Bacteroidia > Bacteroidales > Marinilabiliaceae > W3P20-009. The sequence continues at coordinate 204,785 of SUWW01000004.1, forward strand.
TTCATGACAGAGCTCTACAAGATTATGGAGCAGGAACTCAGCAACCCCGACCTCGACGTGTCGCACATGACCGACATGCTGCGTATATCGCGCACCAAACTCTACTACAAAGTGAAAGGTCTGACGGGCGAAAACCCGAGCGCATTCTTCCGCCGCTACAAACTCAACCGTGCCGCCGAACTAATAAAAGAGGGACACTACAACATGTCCGAAATTGCCGATTTGACTGGTTTTAGCTCACTCTCGCACTTCTCCACCAGCTTCAAAAAGCAATTCGGCATTGCCCCAAGCGAGTATAAGTAAATTGAAAATTGAGAATTCGTAATACCTAATTCCTAATTGATATACATATTTTCATTGAGTCATGAAAATGGTTTTTTGCGCATGTGCGGAAATTTTCATTGAGTCGTGAAAACTGATTTTTGCACATTGAGCAAAATCCATTGTTATGATTAAATCATAGTTTCGCACGTTGCGCAAGTCCCATTGAGTTATAAAAACATAGTTTCGCACGTTGCGCAAGTCTCATTGAGTTATAAAAATGGCTTTCGCACGTTGCGCAAGTCCCATTGAGTTATAAAAACATAGTTTCGCACGTTGCGCAAGTCTCATTGAGTTATAAAAATGGCTTTCGCACGTTGCGCAAGTCCCATTGAGTTATAAAAATGGCTTTCGCAAGTTGCGCAAGTCCCATTGAGTTATAAAAACATAGTTTCGCACGTTGCGCAAGTCTCATTGAGTTATAAAAATGGCTT
>SUWW01000004.1:205639-256836 GCA_015061285.1 Bacteroidales bacterium
GTTGCGCAAGTCCCATTGAGTTATAAAAACATAGTTTCGCACGTTGCGCAAGTCTCATTGAGTTATAAAAATGGCTTTCGCACGTTGCGCAAGTCCCATTGAGTTATAAAAACATGGTTTCGCACGTTGCGCAAGTCCCATTGAGTCATAAAAACATGGTTTCGCACGTTGCGCAAGTCCCATTGAGTCATAGAAACATAGTTTCGCAAGTTTCGCAAGTCCCATTGAGTTATAAAAACATAGTTTCGCACGTTGCGCAACCTCCATTGAGTCGTGAAAATTTCACTAATCCTACAATTCCCGATTTGCCTAAATTTGCGAACCCAAATAATCATAATTAATAGAGATGAAAAAGTTATTTATAGTTGCATTTGCACTCGCTATCGGTGCTATGACGTATGCTCAGAATGGACTGAAAAAGGTCTACAACGAGGAGCTAAATCCACTTGAACAAATAGACAAAGCTGTCGCCAAAGCCAAGACCAGCGGCAAGTTTGTAATCTGTCAGGTAGGCGGCAATTGGTGCCCCTGGTGCTTGCGCTTTGCCGATTTTATCACTACCAATGCTGCTATAAGCAAGGTTGTGAATAGCAATTTTGAATATATACACGTCAACTACAATCCGCGCAAATCGAGCGATAGTAGCAAGACGTTGATGAAGCGCCTCAACAACTGTGGGCGCTTCGGCTTCCCCGTTTTCGTGGTGCTCGATGCCAATGGCAAGGTTATGCATATTCAGGATTCGAGCTTCTTGGAAGAGGGGCAAGGCTACAACCAAGATAAAGTGCTTCGCTTTTTCAACAATTGGACGCCTTCGTCGGTAAATGCTTCCAACTGATTAGAACTTTCGTATATATAATGCAAAACAAGACGCCTCCAAAGCACTGCTTCAGAGGCGTCTTGCCTTATACAAAAACTATAATTTTTTAGTCTACTTGTTTGCCAAGTTGAAGAAGCTTGTTGTGAACGCTAAGGTTCTTCTTCTTGAAGTTTTGCTCCGAGATTTCGAAACCGAGTCTCGAACCCGACTGCTCGAAAGCTATGCAAGCACCACTGCTGCATTGACCTTGTTTGCAGCTCACGATTACCGATTTGTTGTTGTGCTGCAATTGAACGAGTTGTCCAATTTGTGAGGCTCTTGACTCACCGAGCACTATGATGTCGCTCTTAGATATGCCATTTATAGAAGATGCTTCTTTGATAACGACATTACGCGAGCCAACTTTTTTGGTTTTAGCCAACTTGTTGAGCTCAGAGGCTACGCCGTTGTCACCAATAACAGTAATAACAAATTCATTCTGTTCGTCGGTTTTTGGCCAACCAATTTCTTTGGCGAAGTTGAAAATATAAAGAGCTTGAAATTTACCCATTTGTGCACTGATGGTGCCACAAATAAGAGCTAATGCGAAAACTGAGATTATCTTTTTCATAACACAACTGTTTTTTTTGTTCATACAATGAGTTTGCTTCTTTTTTGTTGTCGTCTGTTACTTCTAATAATTAATAATATGTATTACGTCGATGACGTTTTTTATTATCGCATGACAAAGTTGCAACCTTCGTGCCAAAAAAAGAAGACATTGAGGTTCAGAGCCCAATAATATTGGCATTTTTAACTGTTTATCTAAAAAATCTTACATAGCAAGCGATGCTATTCTTATTTTTCATATTATTGTTGCTACACACCATTGAGGGGTTATTATATTCAAAATACATATATGTATATAAAGAGAACGGGCATATTATTTATAATGTCGTTGATAGCATTGTTTGCCAATGCACAAACGCCACTCCCCGTAAATCCACAATACCATCCGCCACGTAGCATTCAATTGCTCATCGAAAGTTGTACTGCTCATTGCACCGACACTTCTGTGTTGCGCTTAGCTGATGAGTTGGGGTCGGTCGCTCAGCAACAAAACGATACAGTTGCTACTGCCATAGCTATGACGTTCAAGGCTCACTATTTCATTGAATATGCTGCAAATGCCGACCTCGATACCATCTCTAAATATTACAACGAAGCCAAAGAGATGTGCGTTCAGTCGAACCTCACTACGCTCTATTATTGGTTGTGGACTAAGCGCTTAATTCGTTTCCTAAATACGTCATACAACTTTTCGGCTATTAGCTACGAAGCCAATGCGTTGTTTGCCGATGCTATAAAAACCAATCGCAGCGAAGCATATATTATGGCATACATGCTCATATCCCAAATATACGAGTTTCAAGGCAATATGGAGAAGTCGGCACAGTTTTGTCAAATAGCCATCGATATTGTTAAATCTGATGAGACGCGTATGACTAACTATGCATATTTCTGTCTTATTCTTGCTCGCAAATATCTGTTTCTGGATATGAAAAACGAAGCTCTTGCCATGATCGACGAGGCAAGAAGAACTGCCAACGACTACAATTCGAAGCAAACTGTAGAATATGTGAGGGCCTTTGTGAAAGCCTACGATGGCGATTTTGGCGAAGCCATACGTACCTATTCTCATGTTGGTCCTACCATATCGTATCTGTCTACGCAGCAGCGTACTAAAGATATGGTGGATTTATATTATCTAAGCGGACACCTGCAAGAGGCATACAAATGCATCATTCGAAACGACAAAGGAACTGAACGCAAGCATTATCACTACATACGCAAAGTCATACTCGACCGCATCAACGAATTGGATGTGCCAATAGAAGAAAAAATTGAAAATTTTACGTCTTTTTTTGATGAGACTCGTAAGATTCGTGCCGATCTTAACAATGTGATGAGTATAGAGGAGGCTGTAGTGCAAATAACCAACTCGCACCTCGGACATAAAAGTGTCGACTATAGCAAATCGTTGGCATACGAACGATTTAGGTTTTCTCGTCAAGTGAACATTTTAGCTATAGCAATATTGATTTACATTGCAATATGTATAGTCTATCTGTCGTGGCTCAACAAGGGCTTAACTCGCAGTGTGGTTGAAATATCGCGCCAAAATAGTATGCTCATACGCAAAAAAGATGAGCTACACGAGAAGAAGATGAAACTCATGGAGGCCGACAAGAAGAAGGAGGAGTTTGTACGTAATCTTAGCCACGAAATACGTACGCCACTAAATGCTATTGATGGCTTTTCGAGCGTAATATCAGAAAATCAAACCGACGATAGCACTATTCGTGATTTGGCTAATACTATTTCTGAGAATAGCGGTAAGTTGCTCGACATAATAGATAACACAGTAGAGATGTCGTTGATGAATAGCGACACCGCAACTAAATAGCTATTTTCGAGGCATTATTTTGTCGCCACCAATGGTGACGTAGTAGGGTAGCTTAGTGATGGAGTCGCCAACGCGGAAATAAGGTTTTAGTGAAATTTTCACACGCGAAACATCGGCATTGTTGGTAGCAAGCCCGAATCCAAAATTCAATATTTTGTCGCGCGATTCGCTCTTCAGCACGCTCCATAGGTCTATTGCAAAGTGCATAGGCATATTTATGGTCTTCCCAGGTCCAATTTCGAAGTGTTGCTCCATAGAGCCTTCGAGCATCTGTGCATCGTCAATCCAAAGTATATAGTCGAAACCGCTCAAACTTGCTTGCGTTTGGTTTTTGTTGTGCGCTTTTACGTTCACTGTGAGCTCGAGGTTTAGCTTGCCAGTGCTGAGAGCCGACACAAGTTTGATGGCGTCAACAGCCGACAAATCGGCATAGCTGCGTAGGCGCGACACGTCGATGTCTGCTATTCGTACATCGTTGACACTGTTGAAGCTGAAGTCGCATTTCGAGAATGTGACTAATTCGTTTACTGAGGTGCATGCTGCGAAAAGTAGAATAGTTAATGTGCAAATTGCTTTGTGTATGGTAGCGTTGTTCATCGTTGACTTCACTTGTGAATACTCAGAAATATTTGATGATAATAGTAAAAAAGGCGCCAAACAAATTGCTTGACGCCTTTCATGTCTTATAGAAAATCAAGTGCTATGCTTGAGCTTCGTTGTCGTTATTCCATGTGTAGCAACGTACCCAATCAATATCCATTGTTGCATTTTGAACATTCGATTTTGAGTTTACATTGCTGCTGAGAACGATGTACATCTCTTGGCGTGGAACATCTGTAGTGATTGTTTGAACTTCAACACCATTGATAGACCAAACAAGTTTTTCGGGAGTCCACAGGAGAGAGAATATATAGAAATCGGAACTAAAGTTGGCTCCATCGACTTCAATCATCTTTTTGTGCTCGTTGGTTATTAAGCCAAGTGCAACTTTTTTGCGCCAAAGGCCATAATTAACAACGTTGATATGAGGAGCACTCGTTTTACCAACCATCCAAATGTTATGCGTGATAGGTGCCGACTTCGACATTTTCACTTTGAACTCAAATCGACCATACTGCTGACGGAAGGCGGCGCCAGTGTTTATGAGAGCCGAGGTATAGTCGAAATCTCCATCGACAAAGCCTTGTGCTGGATCCCACACTTTACCTTTAGCTGGTTGTAGTGAGGTCTGAAGTGTAGCTACAGAGTTGGCAATGTGGATGTTTTCTTTTCTATACGTTTGCAACTCGCCAAGAGGGGAGTAGTTGTCGCCAAGAAGTTGGTTGCCCCAATAGTAGCCGCTTTGCCATTTCTTGGTGTCGAGGTCGAAGTTGTCGAAGTTGTCTTCGAAGACAAGTTTCCATTTCTTTACTTCGGCAAAAGAATTTGCAGCTAAGCTCTTTTTGTACCAAACAACATCAGCGTTTTTCGAGAGTGCGTCAAACTCTTCTGCAAGTTTGCATTCTTCGCTCTTTTTGTAGCGTTTCGGATCTTCTATTTCGGCTTTATAGTTGATAAAGTCGGCGCTTGATACGTATGCAGCCAAAGCTTCATATTTCTGCAATCGTTCAGAACCGTTAAGCATCTTGTAATTCTTATACTCGTCAGAAGCAGCAGTTTTCAATACAAACTTGATGTCGCTTGATTTTTGTAACTGCTCATACTCTTTCAGTAGTAAATAGTCGGGCGTATCTTTGAAGGCTTTCACCTCACGCTTTTTCTCAAATTCGGGTGTATTCACAACTTTTTCGAGAGATAGGTATGTGAGGTATTTCGATGAACGAAGTGCCTCAGCAATTTTCTTTGCCTCTTTGGGGTCTTCCGACTTTACATCTTTGTTTTGCAAGGCGTAGACTACGATGCTTTTTTGCGATAGCTTCTGATACTTACGCCATGTTTTGTAGTCGGGCGTATCTTCAAAGGCTTTCACCTTTTGCTTTTGCTTAAACTCTGCCGACTCTACGGTAGCTTTGAGCTCTTCGTAGCGCGCATACTCTTTAGAAGCCAAAATGGCAGCCATCTTTTTGTCGTTGCCACTATTAACAAATTTATTGTAGCTCTTGATGTCGCGAGCAGCGCTCATGCGTTTGTATTCACTCTCTTTCTGATATGCCTCAGTAGAACTGAATTTCTGGTTCTTTAGTTCGTCAACACGTTTTTTGAATTCTGCAGAGTTGACAATTTTATTCAGTTCGTTGAAACGCTTAACTTGCTCTGAAACAGCCAATTCTTTGTAGCGCTCATAGTCGCTAACGAGCCGCTGTTGCTGCGCTTCATATTTTTTTGTTGATGGGTAACGTCCACCAAATAAATTGAATAGTCCCATTTTTTGTGTGATAATTTTCAGTAAAAATTAGCGGTGTGAATTTAGCGTTTTTGCGTAAATATCTCAGTGTTTTGTGTCGTTTTATTGTTTCATTGCTACTTATGTTGTTCTGAAGAGTAGCTTATGATAAGAGCAATGAGAGGTGAATAGTGTCATAGTATAGATATGAAGAAAGCGCAGAGCCCGTGAAGATTCTGTGCTTTCTGTATAAATAGTTACGTCAGTTTTATTTGATGTGCGAACTTGATGTGCAACCAAATACTTTGTTGTCGTACATAGCTTCGGCGGTGATAGCTGGCACGTAGTACGAGCCTTCGTATGTGGCACTAATATCAATAGTTGCTGTGAAGGCGCTGGCTGCGTTAAGTTTGTCAACATAAGTATAGATGCGATCGTCGCGAACATCTTGGTATGAAACTTCGTCGGAGCCTGAGGCTTTCAAGACTTCCCATCCTGCTGGCAGAATGTGCGTCAGAGCGATAGATCCTATGGCGCTGCCAGTGGTGTTGCGAACCGAAACTACGGCGCGTAAGGTGTTTTCAGTTAAGTTGTTTATATCAACCTCGCTGCCGTTTGTTGCGCTGTAGTATCTCACAGTTATGTCGAGTCCGCTATCTATTTTGCGAATGGAATCTTGCACAGCTTTGTATGTATTTACGCATACTACATGAATGTTCGATTCTCCTTTGTTGGCTATTTCAAACGATTTGCCTTTAGCGTTGTAACTATTGCGCCAAATAAGTTTTTCGCTGCTTACGTTGTCGCCATTTATATTGAAAGAGAGCGATTTTGCTTGACCAAACTTTTGGTAATACTTCGACATTGCATTAATCGAAAGTGATAGGTAATCGCCACGCCACCAAAAATCTTTGTTTGAGAGGCGTACACGAATTTTTTCTGCTATCACATCAGTTTGTTGGTCGCCTGTGGCTACCATAGCTATGAGTTCTTCTGGGTAAATGTTGTCGTCGTTAATTTTTTGCCACAACTCTTTAGCATAGTTACGGTGTCCAGCCAAAGCATAAGCAGCAGCGAGGCGAGCCAAGGTTCTATTAGAGAGTTTGCTTCGCGATTCGCGCATTCTGTTCATTGTAGATAAGTCGGCATTGCGGGCTGCCGAAAGTGCATAAAATGCCATGGCAAATTGTTCGTTTTCGTAGCTATATCCGCCCGATTTCCAGTTCTTTACTGTTCGTTTTAGGTATGCCGTTAAGCGATTCACAATGGTTTCTGGTACATAATAACCACAGTTTTGAGCCTCAGTCAGGAATAGGCTAACGTAAGCCGAATTGTAGAGCGATGGCGTTGATCCGTTAGGCCATACAGAGATGCCTCCATCAGCAGTTTGATAGCTTGGAAGTTTGCTTATAACCATCTTCACAGCCTCTTCTACGCTGTGGCGCTGCACATCGGTGAGTTTGGTGAATTTGTCGAGTAGCAATTGTGGAAACGCTTTTGACGTGATTTGCTCTGAGCATCCGTATGGTATGCCGAGTAGGAAACTCAAGCGATTTGAGAGGTTGAGAGGCTTAACGGTAGACACTTCAAAGTCTACAGAACCTTTGTTTGCATCAAATTTTGTCTTGGCTCCAGGTGCTACCGATTTTTCGGTTGTGCTAATAACATTTTGACTTACTGCACGTATTGGCAGATCGACTACGGCAGTCGATTTGTCGTCGAGTCCTTTGGCTGTGAGGCGAACTTTGACGCTGCCTTCAGTCTTGCCAGCTTTGAGTCGGAATGTCACACTCTGGTCGCCCGACTTGCTGAATGTTAGGCTCTTCGATTTGCTGCCAATAATCTGAGCATCGCCATCGACGCTAATTGTGGTCTCTACCGACCCAGATTTCTGCGTATTAGCAAAAATGGTTGCTGTAACTGTCGTCTCATCATCGACGCCCAAGAGACGAGGCATGGTAGGTAGCACCATAACAGGCTTGGTAACCTTCACCGTCTTATCGGCATTGCCATATGCAGCACCATCGGCAGCAACTACCATAACGCGCACGCTACCTACATAATTAGGAATATCAATATTATGAGTGTTCTTGCCATTCGACTTCAGTGTGAACGGACCTGCAAAGTATACCATAGGTACGAAGCGTTTCTGCATCGTCTTGCTGTTGGCGTTGAGCGATTCGTCGCCACCGATGCTGAACACTTGCTCTATGCGACCTCCAAATGCGCCACTCACGTTGTTATAAAGGTCCCACATACGTACGCCCAAGGCCTCGCGACCGTTGAACAAATCCCATGCGTTAGGCGTCTTGAAGCGTGTGAGGTCGAGCAAACCATCGTCGACAATGGCAAGCGTATAGGCCATCGGACGTCCATCTTTTTCGGCAATGGTAATCTTGCATTTGCTTTCGGGGCGAATCTCGTCGCTCATATTTATGGTAGGATTGAGCTTGCTGCGCTCCGAATTGACATTTACCGACTTTATGCCATAAAGACGTATTGGGCGGTCGTTATTGGTCTGATTATAAGGCTGGATGAGCGATATGTATATATACACATTCGGCAACATTTTGTCGGTCGTAGGTATACTTATGTTCGTCTTGCCTATGCCACAATTGACGAGTTGTGTAGATAATATGCGCTCGCCACGGCAAACGCTAACAATGGCGCAACTTCCTTCCGATGATGGTATGTTGACTTGCATTGTCTCGCCCACGTTGTAGCTCTCTTTGTCGGTTGTTATATCGAGTACTGTGGCTGCCGATTGGCCACTTTCGTCGGCGCGATGTGAGTAGTAATCGCTGTCGAACCAACATGTTACGCCTGTGCTGTGGCCGCTTTGTTTATTGGTAGCGCGAATCAAGTAACGACCCCATTCGCTCAGGTTCACTGGGAATGTAGCTTTGCCGTCGGCTTGTGTAGTTACGGTAAACCTTTTCACAGGTTTGTGCGAGTTGTCGCTTACGTATGAGGCAAGCGAACCATTGCTCGAATCCCACCACCAACTCCATTTCATTTTGTAAATACATACTTCCAATGCAGCATTTGCTTGTGGCTTGCCATTTGTATCTACATTCACAAGTTCGAAAGTGTGCTGCGTGTCGAGCATGAAGAAATCCTCTTCTTTGTTAGGCTCTTTTATGCCTACGTATTGATTATAAGGAGAGTAGAGCATACGCATAGCGTCAATGCTATATTCGCCCGAAGGTTCGTAGACGCGCGTAGATAGGTTGCACATCACCTTGCCTGGTGCGCCGTTGATAGCTTGTGCAATGCGAATCGAAGCGTTACCATCATTGTCGGTGGTGCTTTCGGCAATGCGCGTTTCGTCGCTCGTCCAATCACAAGCAGGGTCGTCGAAGGTGAAATTTTTGTAGTTGCTCCACGTCGTCTTGGTCTTGCTGAATGAGGCATCGATGCTATAATTGAGGTTATGAGCCGTCATTCCAGTGAGCCATTCGGTGTGTAGGTTGAGTTGTGAATTGTATTTCAGTTCGTCGCTTGGCGAAGAGAGGTCAATCTTCAAGCGGTTAGGTTTGATTGTCTCTATGCGAATGCTCTTGCTGAAGCTGACATCGCCGACGTTTACGTATGCTGTCCAGCTGCCAGTTGGCGCATTGGCATCGGTAGGTATGTTGTATGTATATAGACCACTCACGCCATTGCTATTAACCAAGCGAGTTTGAGTCTGACCGAGCGGGTTGTCGAGGCGGAGGCTAACGGGATAGTTCTCGGGCAGAGTCTTGTCGGGGTCGTAGAGCATGAACGAGATGTGCAGTGTGTCGCCAGGACGCCAAACGCCGCGCTCGCCATATATATAACCCTTGATACCTTTAGTTACAGCCAAGCCGCTGACATCGAATGTGCTAGTAGAGAGGCTTTCGCCTGGTGCCACGCGAAGGTAGCTGAAGTCGTCGCCGCTATGAGCGATGACATAAATAGGAGTAGCACTATTTAGCAAGTTGAATGTAGCTATGCCGTTGCCATCGGTCGATAGTTTGCCAATCGACTGGTTTTGCTTGCCAAATAGTTCAATATCAACGCCGCTCATTGGTTGAGCAGTTTGCAGATTTATGGCTACAATGCTCATTTCGCTTGCATCGTTGGCAAGAGCCGAAAGTCCGATGTTGGTAGCAAGCACATTTCTACGTCTAATTTTCGTACGATAATAGTATGCACGCGAAGGTTCGTCGTCGCTCCACCAATAGTTGTTGTTCTCGTCGTAGTTATCATAGTAGCTCCACGAGCCGCGGTCGAATTGAAGTTTTAGGTCGGCAAAGTCGGCTTTGTCGCGTGCGTAGGCTTGCTCTTTGGTCTCTTTCTGAAATTCGGTATCGTCCCAAGCGGTGAGTTCTGCGCGTGGGTTGAGCTCCACACGATAGATAGCACCTGGTTCGGTCTGCATAATATCGCTCAAATCGATGGAGTAGTGTCCCCAATGTTTTATACGGTTGGGGTCGCCAGCATCGTCAAGAAAGAGAGTCTTAACAGCCACAGGACGAGCTACATACATAAAATTCTCGCCATCGATAGCGTTTATGTCGCCACGCTGTAGGGCCTGGCAGATATTTTTCTGGTAAATATGGAATACGCGCACCTGCACACCGCGCATATATATGGCTTTGAACGGTATTTGAATGGTGTTGCCGTTTGGCACTATCACGCCCGAAGTGGCAAACTCCACAGCCGGCTTCTCCACATCGACGTGGAACTCGCGCAACTTTTCTTTTGTTGCCTCATCAATGATGAGCGTTTCGCCTGTTGTGCAGCGTATGTCGGTTGAAAGTACAATGGCAATTTTCTGTTTGCCGTAGTCGGGGTAGAGACGAATTTTATTGCCCTTCACGTCAACCGCGCGCGACTCGTTGTCTTTTATGTAAGCCAAACCCATCAAGTTTTGCTTGGGGTCGATGTTCTTATTGAAGATTATCTCTACGTATTTCGTGTCGTCGCTCATCATACGTATCTCTTGCACGCGGAACTCGTTTTGTGGCATCACATCCACCGACAAAAGCGTCTCTTCCGTAAGACCGCTCTCTTTATCGCTCCTTGTCTCTACAGCCAAAGCTTCTTGCTCGGCAGGGGCTTTCACTTCGCATTTTGCGGTATGCGTCAAACTGTTAGGCGTGTGATTCCATTCCACTTTTATAGGCTTTTCGCTGAAGCTTATCAAGTTCTCTACTTGCTTGTCTTCAATATAATCTGAAGCCGTCAGTTGGAATGTGTATATATAATTATTATTTGCCGTCACCTCCATATCGACAAAAGCCGCGCGAAATTCGAGTGCTGCTGTGTTGAAGTAGAAGGTGAATAGGCGCTCCTCATCGTTTACGTCGTTGAACCATTTTGAGAGGTCGACTGTCATGGAGTATTGCGTTTGGAAAGGCAGCGCGCCATCAGGAATGAATTGCAGCGTGTGCTCGTTGGCATAAACGAAACGTCCTGGGGTGGCAGGCTTAATCGACATTGCGTCCGAAGCGGGTATTGTAGCTCGCAAAGTGTCTGGTATGTCAACCGATAGCTCAAGTAGAATGTTACTTCCTACTCTATTTATAGTACCACCGGTGAACGTTGATACATAACTATTGTGATTTGGAATTCTATCTGGCGAGTTTGCATTATCGCCAGAACATCTTGCTATACTTATGGTAATAAGTATGAGCAATAACGTTTTTTCAAAAGCTTTCATGGTAATTATATATATAATCTCTACTTTATTGTTGCAAACACAACACAAATATAACTTGAAAAGTGAGTGTATATCTCTATACATTTAGTATCCCTCAATAAAAAGGTTGATGGCCCGTGGCATTCGATTCAAAAAACTATCTTTGCGACAACTAAAAAAATTAGCAGATGAAAAGCATTCTTGAAGGACGCGCTGCTCTGAAAGCAGAGGTCGATAAAGTAGCCGAGGTAGCAGGTTACCTATGGCAAAATGGTTGGGCTGAACGTAATGGTGGAAACATCACTGTTAACGTCACAGAATATGTAGATGACGAAATCCGTAACCTCCCAGCAATAAGCGAGGTTAAGCAAATAGGAGTTACACTTCCAGCTCTCAAGGGCACATATTTCTATTGCAAAGGCACAGGCAAGCGCATGCGCGATTTAGCTCGTAAGCCTATGGAAAATGGTTCTATCATTCGCATTCTCGACGATTGCGCAAGCTACGTCATCATTGCCGATAATGCCGTTAATCCTACTAGCGAGTTACCAAGTCACCTCACTGTTCATGCTCATCTTATAGAATCGGGCTCGTCATACAAGGCTACAGTACATACCCACCCAATTGAGCTCGTTGCTATGAGTCATAACAGAAAATTCCTTGCTAAGGATGTGCTCACAAATATTCTGTGGAGTATGATTCCCGAAACCAAAGCATTCTGTCCGCTTGGCTTGGGCGTTGTGCCTTACGAATTGCCTGGTAGCAACAAACTTGCAGATGCCACACTCAAAGAACTCGAAGACTACGACGTCGTTCTTTGGGAAAAACATGGCGTATTTGCCAAAGGCCTTGACGTAATGGACGCATTCGATCAGATTGACGTACTCTCGAAGAGTGCTAAGATATACATCAACTCAAAAGCTATGGGTTATGAACCTGAAGGTATGAGCCAAGCTCAGATGAAGGAGATGTCGGTAGCATTCAATCTTCCGAAATAATTATCAATCAATATAGATATGAAAAAGGCAGTTGTCGAGTGGCAACTGCCTTTTTTTATTGTGAGACTTAACTCTTCTATAACAGAAGATTATTTATTCAAATTTCACCTTCTACACCATCGAAGAAAGAAATCTTTGTAAAGTTTTGCGTAATCGGTGTTGTGAGAATTGTGAGCGGTTTTTAGACCGTTGAATGATTGCTTCATCTCTTCATAATTAGAGAATTTGTGCGAGGTGTAGTCTTTGTATTTGTCTTTTATACTTCCCGAACTATAATTCATGAATGGAATGCCGTAATATTCAAGTTCAAAAAGTACTGTAGAATTGGCCACTACGCAAAATTCAATGTCGCGAAGATAGTCTGCCAAATTTGTTGATTTTGAACAAACTGAGCCGTTGATGTCTAACAACGAATCGTATTCACTCCCATTGAAATTGGGATGATAACGTAGTATATATTTATAACCAAAGTCGCGGCAGAAGTCTTTTACCAATCTGAGCATTGGAGGGTTGTTTTCCTTCTCAAATTCGCCATCGAGTATTACACCTATTGTCCGTTTCCCTTTTGCTTCTATTGGTGGCATACCTATGCATTTCACTACACCAAGAGTCTTAATTTTTTCTTCTGGTATACCAGCCTTCATCGCTTCTCTTTTCGTAAAGTCGTTCCAAACAAGGAAATAATCACTCACAAAGAGACGAAATTCAGTGCCGTTGAAGTCCAAGTTGTCTTCAAGGCCTTTGCGTGGAGCAAGCATAATGCCATGTTGTAGTGTGGCGGTTGTAATGTTGTGAGTGCTAAATAGTTGCGAGATGAAGTTGTGGTCCGAGCATGCATCGTAGCGTACTACGCAAAGATTAATATTGTCATAGGTCAATGCGCGGTCAAGTTGCTGTTTTATGTCGTAGAAATCGGAGCATTTTTTCAAAGCAGCAAGCCGATCTACAAGTGAATAATCTTGTATTTGCCAAATCTTTGGAGCCCACAGCGCAAGTAGTTTCATGGTGCGAATTGTGCGTAGCAAGTGTATCTCTTGGCAATGCACAAAGTTTATGTTGGCATAAGTGTCAGCGCCGCATAGGCGAGATATGTTTGCCATAAACTCTACATAGTCGTTGCGCTCGTTGCTGTCGATGAAAACAATTTGTGGATATTCTGCTTTGTGCAACATCTTCAGTTTGTACGACTGCACAAATATGCATTTTACCACAGCCACAAAAGCATGTAGGATAGTTTCGCCATACTTGCGTTGTATGGTGATTATGAAGTCAAAAGCCTTCTGGAAATCGCCGTCGATTAAGCTGTGTAGTTTCATGTCTACAATAGCATTTCGGCAAATTCTCTGACGCAGCCTTCTCCTCCTTTATGGGTCATTATACGTATGCCCTCAATGCTTTTTACTTTAGGCGTTGCATCGGCAGGACAAGCAGCCATTCCGACATTAGAGAGAAGTTCGTAGCAGTTTACGTCATCGCCAATGTAAGCTACTTCGGCGAGGGTGATGCCAAGTTGAGCACAAATAGCTTTAGCCGCTTCGAGTTTGCCTCCATTGCGTTGCCCTTGAGAGAAAAAGTCGAGTTTGAGCTTTTCTGCGCGTCGGCGGTTGAGTTCACGAGTCTCGGAAGTAACAATGCCAACTTTTATTCCTTTTTCGCGTAATAGCTGAAGCCCCATGCCATCGCGAGTGTTGAATTTCTTTAGTTCATCACCATTTTCGGAGTAGTACATACCACCGTCGGTAAGTGTTCCATCAACGTCGGTGAGAAAGAGTTTTATGTTTTGGGCTTGCGCGTTGTTGGTGTTGTTGAGTATATGGCGACGCATAAGGTTTTCGAGAATCGACCAATCGTCGGGTTCGTCTATTTCGGTGGCCGTATATTCGGGCATTTCATATACACCAATTTTTCCCGAAAGCCTGTTTTGTGAGGCTGTGATGTTCTTTACAGTGTTTATGTAGAAAGCCCCATTTTCCATCAGCATACCATCGAAATTCTGACGGCGAGGGCGATTTCGGTAATCGTAGTTCATGCTTGTGCCATCAGCATTCCAGAAGAAGCGGTAATTGCGTACGCAAGTGAGAATGCTATCGTATTTTTTGTTGGCATACATACGCAAAGCCTCCGAAAAATGCTTAGTCTGTGTTAGTGGTGATGTGGCTTGAACAAGCATAAATATGTCGTCGGAAGCAAGTTGAGCTGCGTTGATGTATTCGAGCATAACGCTTTCGGTGCTTGCAGTGTCGCATGCATTCTCGGCTGAGCGCCGATAGATTTTGGTTTTTTTATAAGTATGGTTAAGTACCACCTCTTCAATCTTGTCGGAGTCGGTAGCTACAACTATTTGGTCAACTTCTGGGCAATTTTCCAAAGCCTCTATGTTCCAACAAACCAATGGTTTGCCGCAAAATGGTTTTATGTTTTTTAGAGGAATAGATTTGCTGCCTCCTCGAACGGGTATGAATGCAATAATCATTTTTACATATATATGCTAAATGTGGTTATAATCACCACCTTACTTGATTCTTTTTGAGTTTTTCGCGTTGAACTTTTTCTATGTCGAGAATGTCTTCGCGTTTGTAAGTGAGAGCTTTAGCAACAGCACGGCAGTCGCGAGCAAGTTTTCTTACGCCATCTGGTTCGAGTGAAGCAGCGTGGTCGGTGCCTTTCCAAGTGCGGTCGAGTGTGAAGTGGCGTTCAATCCATTCGGCACCAAGAGCTACAGCTGCCGAATCGACGGCTATGCCAAGATGGTGGCCAGAAAAACCAATGGCTTTCACTCTGTTTGCATAGAGTTCGCGAAGTCGAGTGAGCTCAAGTAGGCATATATCTTCAAAAGGCACAGGGTAACCCGAAGTGCAGTCGTAAACGACTAAATCTTTGTTGCGCCCCTTTTGCTCGAAGAACGAAACGATTTTTTCCTCCTCTTCGCGCGATGTCATTCCAAACGAGAGGTGAATCTCACCACCGAAGTTGTCGCATAAATATTCCAGAAGAGCTTTGTTGAGGTTGCAAGCCGAAGGCACTTTGATGAGGTTCGGCTTCAGAGTGCAAATCTCTTTGGCTGAAGTTAAATCCCAAACGGAAGTAGAGTATTCCACGCCATATTCGTTACACCACTGTTGCAGTTGACGATGTTGCTCAAGGTTGAATTCCAAAAATTCTCGATGTTCGCCATACGTAGATCCATACGAGTTTTCGGGGTGAGGATGTGGAGCATTATACTCTTCGGGAGATAGTAGTTCGCGATTGCAGCGCTTTTGAAACTTTACAACATCAACTTTGCAATATGTTGCAGCTGTCTCAATCATCTCTTTGGCAATCGACATATCGCCTTTGTGGTTGCAGCCTATTTCTGCTATTATTTTGGGTGCTTTCATTGTCAAACGTTGCTATTTATTAGGTTCTACAAAGTTCTTTATCGTTTTCATATTTTCAATCGTAACATGCCATAGTTTTTTTTGCTGTGCTTCAATTTCCGATATGAAACTTTCGTAGTTATAATATATACTCTTCACATTGTCATACAGAATACTGCTAAAGTTGTCGTTCGATACATCCACGCCCCAATCCGAGTGGCCAATGTCATCGAGAAACCATTGCATTTTATTGTGAGATATTATTGAAAATATTGGCGTTAGGCAGCCAAATGGTATCATTTGCGCGTGGCCACGCATTCCTGCAACTACGCGGGCTTTAGCATACTCTTTCACTATGCTATGTATGTCGCTGAATTCTACAAGTTCATAAGGAACGCCAATCGCGTCAAAATATGGTAAGGCGCGCTTGTCCGATGGCATGTGAGAATAGTACTTCACTCTTGTGATTTTCGACATCTTCAATGCAACTTCAGCAATGCCTTTTAGGTAGTTATCGTTGCCAGAACGCAAACGGTCTCGGTCGAACGCGCAGTTGAACGCTATAAAATCTTCCTTCTGCTTATAATCAACAAAGTTTGAGTATATATGCGAAATGACCGTTGTCATGCATGGCTGAAAGACCAGTTTTTGCTTCAACTCGGATGATTTTAGGTATTGCTTTAGACTTTCGATGCTGCCATAATTCCTAATGCCTACAAAAACTGCCTTCTCGACAAACTTGTTGAGATGTTCAGTAAAAATTGGTGCAAAATCGTCTTGACCGCGAAATCGATTATACCCAATTGCGAACGCAATGAGTGGCTTCTTGATAGCTTCAAGTTGTTCCATGCTACAACTCCATTGCCAGCCACTAAGGTTATTGGGGTTGGTATCTTTGAGGAACAGACCTCCACCGCCTATCACAACAAAATCATCGTGATTGTAGCGCCAAGTATCGAACGTATTCACTTTTTTGTTTACCGAACGTCCATGCCACGTCTTTACTCCAATTGTCTGATTGAACAAGTCGCGTAGAACAACAGGCAATAATGCATCGCCTGCATTTCTATACGAGAAAGCAGAAATATGGGTGGCATTCAATGCTCCATTGGGTTTATATTCAATGAGTTGTGGAAGTCGCTGCGGAAGTACGTTTAGTTGCATAAAATTCCAAACCTTGTGCAAACGCAGAAACCAGTATAACTTGTATAAGTAGTGTATAATCATCAATTTTATTTCTTTTGAATCTTGCTTGCTATAGCGCTTCTAATGTATTGCCGTTCGTCACTAGTTAATCCTATCACATATATAGCTGCGCATGATGCAAGTGTCATAGTTGTCATCGCTATAATTATGAATATAATGTCGCCATTATCTGGTATAAGTTGACAAACTATAATTGCTACAAATGCGCATAATAATGTTATTGTAAATATGGGCATCAAGACCTTACGTGTATAATCGCTAATTTTTATAGCTATGTATTTACGACAAATCAGTAAGCGAGGAACAATACATACAAATATCAGTACAACGTTTACCACCATTGGTGTAACGGCTGGGAAGTCGAATTTTAATAATACGTACGAAATGGGCAGCACGAGCAGATATATCACCGAAATGACGCATTGCATAAGTTTGATTTTGTTGGCTGCCTGAAGACCCGATACAAGTGGCATAGAGAGTGTTTCGACAAGGGTACTTATGAGTATCGTTTTTACGAAAAGCGATGTCTGCATGGGCGGATTACTGAGCCATAAGCCGAGGAAAAAATCGGTATAGAAAAAAATCGGCAAGACAAGTATAAGCACGAGGAAGTAAGCCAATTTGGAACTCTTGAATATCAAATTGTGCATCGCCGCATTGTCGCCTGCAGCGTAGAGTTTGAACACTTGCGGTTTTACTGCACTATAGAAGTTTGTATAGAACGACGCGAGTGCGGTGCTCACAGAATAGGCTATGGCGCGAGCCGCATTGACTACTGGATTGAAGAAGAGGTTTAGCAGAATATTTATGCCGTGACCGCGCAATACATTGGCAATGGAGCCGATAATGTTCCATAGCGAAAACGACATAAGTTCCACGAAATCAGCCTTGTTGTAGTAATATCTATAATGACTTTCAGGAAAGCGTTTTCGGCAATAGCTTCTGTAAAACAGAGTTATCAGCAGCGAGCAGAATGTTGACAACGCGGCCAAAAGTATCATTTTGTCGAAGTTGGCAATTTGCAACACAAATACCACCGCAAGTTTCAACACAGCATCGGCAATACTTACGTATGCGTAGACAGTCATCGATTCGCGAGCTATCATCACCGACATGTATGGCGCGGCAAAGACTTGTATCACGAACATAGCTATAGCAAATTGCAGTACCCAATTTGCTGCTGTCATGCGCTCAGCTGGTATGTTCATTTTGTTGTTCAAGAACCACACTGCTACGCTTTCGCTAACCACAATTGTAACTACGGCTAATAGTATGTACGACAGCATGATAAGCGAAAACGTGTTTCGTAGGTGTTCGCTATCATTTTTTGACATCCAGTAGGCTAAAAATCTCTGCGATGCCGAAGCCATTGTGCCAGTGCTGAACGAAAACATAGCCACAATGCCACCAACGGCAGAGTAAATGCCATAATCTACCTCGCCGAGCTCAGCCAAGATAATATTGACTGTGTATAAACTCACAAGCATTGTTACTATTTGCCTTATATACAAAGCAATAGTATTCTTGGCTATTCTGCTATTACTATTTGTAGAATTTTCGGTCATCCAATATTCATTTCTTCAAGCTTGCAAAAGTAGCCCAATTTCGCATTTGGGCTTCTTGTAATATGTAATATGAAACTCTATTCTTTCGCAAAAAGTCCACAACTCAGAGCTAAAAATCAACGAGGCAAAAAGTCATTATAACTAATATTGCAGCAACAAAACATATTTATTCAACCATAACAAAATGAAGATTGTCAATAAAATTATTGCTCTTGCAATGCTTATGGGCTCGTTAGCGGCTTATGCACAACCCAATGCCCCCGATATTGTTGTCTCGCTCGATGGCAAAGGTCAGTTCACTTCTATACAAGAGGCTGTTATGTCGGTGCGCGACTATAAACCTACTCGCGTAACTATATACGTAAAAAATGGTGTATACAACGAAAAAATACTTATTCCTGCCAACAAGTGCGACATAACTATCATAGGTCAGAGTGCTGAAAAAACTATCATCACCTATGGCGATTATGCCTCTAAGGACAATATGGGCACTTTCCGCACCTCAACCGTACGCATTGATGGTGATGGCATACGTATGGAAAATCTCACAATTGAAAATTCTGCAGGTCGCGTAGGACAAGCCGTAGCATTGCATGTCGAGGGTGATAGATGCGAATTTTCGGGCTGCCGATTCCTTGGCAATCAAGACACTATGTTCAATGGTCGTGCCGGTGCTCGCCAATATTTTGTGCATTGCTACATAGAGGGCACTACCGATTTCATCTTTGGTCCAGCTACGGCTATGTATGAGGATTGTGATATACTTTGTAAATCAGACTCATACATCACTGCGGCATCGACGCCACAAAACGTGCCTTATGGCTTGATTTTCAAAAATTGTCGCGTGAAGGCTGCCGATGGCGTGTCGAAATTATATCTCGGTCGCCCTTGGCGCGAATATGCCTACACGGCCTTCATCAACTGCGAACTGCCTAAACAGATTCGTCCTGAAGGCTGGCACAATTGGGGTAGAGCCGAAAACGAACAAACTTCGCGCTATTGCGAATATGGCAACAAAGGCGAAGGGGCCAACCTCGATGAACGCGTTTCTTGGTCTAAAAAACTTACTGAGAATGAGGCGCAAACTATTACTTATGAAAATGTTATGAGTGTTGACTCGAAGTGGATTCCTGCTTATGCCAACCGCTTCGAAAAATTCATCATCAAAGATCCTTCGAAAATCAAGAAAATATGAAATCGCCTCTATTTATCACAGCCGTTTCATTGCTGGCTTGTTTGAGTTGCTCGCCTACTAAAACATGCATCGAGCGACCTCTTTCGCTTCAGATTGCATATTCCGAAATGCAACGCGTGCCTCGTACTACAGCACTCGATTTTCGCACCACGGCTCGATGGAACTATTGCGCTGGTCTTGAACTTTACGCTTTTCAAAAAGTTGCTCAACGCTATTCCGACTCAACGCTTGCTAATTATGTATATACATACGTAGACACAATGGTGCAGGCCGATGGATCTATTTATAGCTACAAAGTGGACGAGTATAATCTCGACAATGTCAACTCTGGCAAATTGTTGTTCGACGTCTACGATGCTACACATGAAGAGCGCTTTAGAAAAGCAGCCGATTTGCTTAGTAGCCAACTTCTTACGCATCCACGCACCGAAGAGGGCGGCTTCTGGCACAAAAAGGTCTATCCGCATCAGATGTGGCTCGATGGATTGTATATGGGCGCTCCTTTCTATGCTCAATATGGTGCTCGTTTTGGAGTAGATGTTGCCGAAGATATGGTGAATCAATTTTTGATTGTGGGACGACATACCTACGATGAAGAGTCGCATCTCTATCGCCATGCTTGGGACGAAAGCCGTTCGATGTTTTGGGCCGACAGCATAACGGGGCGTAGCCAACATGCTTGGGGACGTGCTAATGGTTGGTATATGATGGCTATGGTGGATATATTAGAATTTATACCGACAGAAACTCCTGGACGCAAAGATCTTGTTGAGCGTTTTCAGAATCTTGCCGAAGCACTTCTCTCTGTTCGCGATAGTGCCACAGGTATGTGGTTTCAAGTGCTCGATAGCCCTTATCGCGAAGGTAATTATGTAGAATCGACGTGTAGTGCCATGTTTATTTACTCCATGTTGAAAGGCTCGCGTATGGGCTACCTCGATGCCAAATTTGATGCCATAGGTCGCGAAGCATATCAGCAGTTTATTAATCGTTTTGTAAAATATAACGAAGATGGAACTGTTTCAATAACAGATTGTTGCGCTGTGGCTGGGCTCGGCGGTAAAAATATGCGCGATGGTTCATTCGACTATTATATTCACGAATCAGTGCGCGACAACGACCCCAAAGCAATAGGCCCGTTTGTGTTGGCTTCGCTCGAAATAGAGAGTGATAAGTAGTGTGGGGGAGAAGATAGTTGCTAAACGCAGCAAAGATAAATGCCACGAGAAGCATTAGATATGGTGCTTTTCGTGGCTATATATTTATGCAGCAAACCCTACAATCAACGACGCACACCCAAAAGCCACAATTTTTGATGTTATATTTGCAGCATATTTATTGCAATAAATGACATTCGACGAACTAAATCTTACTAAGAATCTACGCAAGTCGCTTGCTGCAATGGAGCTTACGACTCCAACGCCAATTCAAGAAAAAACATTCTCTGTGGCATTGTCGGGGCGCGATATATTGGGCATAGCTCAAACAGGAACAGGTAAAACTCTCGCATATCTTTTGCCTACACTTTCGCAGTGGAAATTCTCCAAAGACCACTTGCCGCAAATTGTTGTGCTTGTGCCTACACGTGAGCTTGTTGTGCAGGTGGTTGAAACGGCCAAACGCCTCGTAGAGGGCACAAGTTGCATGTGCGTAGGCGTGTTTGGCGGTGTAGGTATGATGCCTCAAGCCGAAGCCGTTGTGGCGGGTGCCGATGTACTTATAGGTACTCCAGGCCGTTTGCTCGACCTCGTTTTGAATGGTTACGTGAAGCTCCGTGGTGTGAAAAAACTCGTTGTCGATGAGGTTGATGAAATGCTCGAACAAGGCTTCCGCACTCAACTCGGTCGACTCTTCGATCTTCTGCCAACAAAACGACAAAATCTGCTCTTCTCGGCTACAATGACAGAGGCAATAGCAAAACTTGCCGATACCTATTTCAACAATCCTACACGCATCGAAGCCGCACCAGTGGGCACTCCACTCGATGGCATCGAACAGGTGCTATACCAAGTGCCAAACTTCAACACAAAGATTAACCTTTTGAGCTATCTGCTTCAGAACGACGAATCGATGTCGCGTGTGTTGGTGTTTGTGAGCACTATGGCGTTGGCCGACACTGTTTATGAAGCCATTGCCGAAACATTTGGCGACGATATTGATTATATACACTCTAAACGTACGCAAAGTCAACGTTTTAGAGCATTGCGCAACTTTGCTAACAACCAAACTCGCATACTTATAGCTACAGACCTCGTTGCGCGTGGTATCGACATTGCTGGCGTGTCGCATGTCGTATGCTTCGACTTGCCTATGGAGACCGAGCAATACATACACCGTATCGGTCGTACGGGACGTGCCGATGAGAAGGGCAAATCAGTGACATTCGTGTCGCCTATGGAGCAGGATAAACTTGCTGAAATTGAAGCCTTCATGCATACTAAGGTAGCCGAAGTGGCTATGCCCGATGAGGTGGAAATATCAGATAAACTCACAAAATTTGAGTTGCCTGTTTATCGCATGCGCAATTCGCTCGTCGAGACAGACGCTACGCCTGGTGGTGCTTTCCACGAAAAGTTGGATAAAAACAAAAAGGTCAACATACATATTTCCCACAAAACCATTATGCGTCAGAAATATGGAAAGCCTATAACAAAATCGAAATCAAAGAAAAGATAAATATTTATACTATAATGACTTACAGACTATTAGCCACGATTGCACTATCTGCTATAGTTACGTCGACGATGTCGCAAGGATTATTCGGCAACGTACCCAGCGATCGGCAGACATCGAGCCAAGTGGTGAATCTTCCCAATAAACCAAATGTTATCGATGCCTATGGTAAGAAGCAAGGAGAATGGGCGAAGAAATATCGCAATGGTCGCTATGCCTATACTGCAACTTTTGTTGATGATGTGCCAGTGGGACCTGTAGTGCGCTACACCGAGAAGGGCGAGAAGAGTTCTGTGCAAATATTTAGTGGCGATACTTGTCGTACCACCACTTTTCATAGCAATGGTAAGACGGAGAGTAAGGGTATATACATACATAAGCTAAAAGAGGGCGAATGGCTCTTCTTTGGCTCTGAAGGAGAACTTATCGAGCGCTCCAATTATACGCATGGCGAGCTCAATGGCTTGCAGACAATCTATTTCGATAATGGCAAAGTGGCTGAGACTTGTTACTATAAAAATGGCGTGCTTGATGGTCCGTGGAAATGCCTATTCCCTTCAGGACGTACGCAACTTTCTGCCAATTATGTAGATGGTAAACTCGATGGTTACTACCAATGTTGGAACGTCACTACTGGGGCAAAAAGTGTAGAAGGAATGTATAGTCATGGGAAATGTGTTGGCGAATGGAAAACCTATGAAGACAATGGCGTCGACTACCGCATACTACACTATGATGCCAAAGGTAATCTGCTCGACAAAGAGGCTGAAAAGGCACGCATTGTGAAGCTATATAATAAATACGATGCAGAACGAGGCAATCTTAGAGATCCCGAGCATTATGTAGATAATCCAACAGAATATCGACCATAAGAGATTGATAAAAAAACTATCTTTGAACAAAACATACCAGACACTAAAACATAACAAAATAATTTTGCACAAAATGAAAAAGTACTTAGCAGAAATGATCGGCACAATGGTATTGGTGCTGATTGGTTGTGGGACGGCTGTGAGCCTCAATTGTGGCTCCGATACAGCATCAGTAGTTGGAACTGCATTGGCATTTGGATTAGCCGTAGTAGCTATGGCATATACAATAGGCGGCGTAAGTGGCTGTCATATCAATCCTGCAGTAACTCTTGGCGTAGCTCTCTCGGGTCGTATGCCTTGGAAAGAGGCCGCTATGTATATGTTGTTTCAAGTTTTAGGCGGCTTCCTTGGCAGCGTATTGCTAATGTTCGTTACACTTCCTACCGTTCTTCATGGCACAGGCGCTAACGATTTGCAGCCTGGTGTGACGATGGTTGGCGGATTGCTCGCAGAAGTTTTCTTCACATTCATCTTCGTGCTCACAGTTCTCGGTACAACCGACAAGAACAAAGGTGCAGGCAACTTTGCAGGTTTGGCTATTGGTATATGCCTCGTAATAGTTCACCTTGTGTGCATACGCTACACTGGCACATCTGTTAATCCTGCGCGAAGCATCGCCCCTGCAATATTCGAAGGTGGCACGGCATTGGAGAATCTTTGGATTTTCATTGTTGGCCCAATGGCTGGTGCAGCTTTGGCAGCTATAGCTTGGAAAGCTGTTGGTTCGCAAGAGTAATTTATTCATACATACATACGAAAGCCGTCCTTATGCAGAATAGGGACGGCTTTTTTGTTCTACGATTTTCGTAATAACTCTCTATTTCTTCAGCGTTTTTTTGCCCTTTTGCAGTATTACGCCTCTTGTATTGCCAGTGCTTTTGCGGCCAGAAAGGTCGTAATATGTAGGATTCGTATCTTCTTGCATTTGTTGTCGCTCTGCATTAGTTACCGTACTACCAATAACTACGTAACCTTTCGAAGCATCGCGTATGGTCGTAACATCAATTTCATCCAACTCGTCTGGTGATGTTGTGTATGAAGCCCATCTATTGAACGATGGTAGCTTTATATGCTGCTCGAGCAAAGCATCGGCAAACGCGTTTGGCTTTATATGCTCCAAATCGGTAGCATTCGAGAGATCTACTTTCACATAGCGATAGGTTTGAGTGCAAGCAAAGCTATACCGGCCAAGTTCCTTCACTCCACAGCCTACTGTAAGATTTGCGAGGTGCATATTACCAGCAAAAGCACTATCGGCAACCACAAGGTCGTTACCTTGAAGTTCGATATTTCGTACAAAATCGTATACATAAGCTTGTTCTCCAATGTATTCAATATTTTGCGGTATGGTCAAAGTTTCATACACAGGATAACCGTAGCAACTTGAAAAAGCCTTGTATTGTATTCGTTTAAGTGTAGAAGGCAGGATAAGTTGCTCTTCGGATAAAATATGAGTACATGCAAAAAGTAATGAATCTATCTGTTCTATACCTTCAGCAAATTCTAATTGATCAAAATGGGGAACACCGCAATAACCAACATGTTCTACCGAGGCTGGAATATAAAAATCAGATACTTTTGCACCATTGAATGCCCTATCACCAATGCGTTTAACGCCATCTTCTATAGTTATATGCGATAACGATTCTGTGCCAGCAAACGCATTATCACCAACTTCCACTGTGGCAGGAATATTAATTGTCGTGATTTTTGTGCCAGCGAACCCACTCAAATAGCGTAAACTTTGAGGCAATTCTATGTGTGAAATGGGATTCCCCGCAAAAGCATCAACGCCAATTTTTGTGATGCCTTCGTGAAGCTCTATTTCGTCTATACTTGTATACATAAAAGCACGTTCAGGGATTTCAGTTAGTTTTTTGCTTAGAATCAGTCCACGCATATTGCTACTCTCGAATGCCGCAATCCCAATATTTTCAACGCTTTGTGGTAGCTCTACTACAGGCAATTCATAATCATAAGTAGCTCTACAAAAGGCGGAATCGCCAATAGAAATTAGGTCGTTGGGCAATCTCAAATCTTTTAGATTCTGCATATAGAAAGCTCGTGCTCCTATATATTTTATTCCATCTTCAATTACCACCGACTCTAAATGAAAGCCCCCGTCAAACGCTTTACGTCCTATTTGGGTTATGCTCACACCTTCGAAATTCGATGGTATAATTATGTTACTATAGCGCTCTTTTTCAGCATTCCTCGGCCATAAATATTTCACAATGGTATTACCTTCTATAACGACATCCGCGGCTGTAATGCGATATGGTTCCGCTTCTTGAGCGTAAGAGGGTAGAGATATTATTAGAAACGACAATAAAGAGCTTACAACAGAGCTATAGCGTTTTTTCATATTGATATAGTATTAAGTGTTAATTACTTAGCGAAAGTAATGCATATTTATTCAATTATAAGAGTAACAAACAAAAAAACAAAGTCTGTTTTTTAGGTATGCTCATAGTTATATGGCTTTCTCGTGACATCGGCGCAAATTAGTTCTACTTACCGAAAGTTGAACTATTTACTATCCAACAACATTCACTGGTTTCCCCGAGATGAAGCAGCGCACATTGTTGGTAGCAATGGTCATCAATCGCTCACGTGCCTCTTTCGAGGCCCAAGCAATATGCGGCGTAATGTAGCAATTTTCAAGTCCGAGTAGAGGGTTGTCAGCCTTAGGAGGTTCGCTGCTAAGCACGTCGAGGCAGGCTGCTTGAATCTGTCCATTCTTCAGCGCGCGGCTCAACGCGTCTTCATCGACGAGAGGTCCACGACCGCAGTTTATGAGTATGGCGCTCCGTTTCATTAGACTTAGTGCTTGCGCGTTTATAATATGGCGTGTATCGTCGCACAGTGGGCAATGCAGACTTACGACGTCTGAAGTGCGGAAAAGTTCGTCGCGCGAAACGCTACGAATGCCTTGCGGTAGCTCTTTTTTGCTCGTCATGGCAACTACGTTCATACCAAAGGCGAGAGCTATTCGAGCCGTAGCCATGCCAGTGTTGCCAAGGCCGATGATGCCCATCGTTTTGCCTTGAAGTTCGGTTAGAGGCGTGTCGGCATAACTAAAATCGATGCTCTGAGCCCAACGCCCCGCGCGGTTTTGCGAGGCGTAGTGGTCGACGTGTTGTGCCACATTCAGCAGATGTGCAAAAACCATTTGCGCCACCGAAGCAGTGCTGTATGCAGGAATATTTGTAACTACAATGCCCGCCTTCTTAGCTGCTTGCAAATCGACCACGTTGTAGCCAGTAGCCAGCACGCCAATATAGCGTAGCTTAGGGAGTGCGGATATGTGTTCAGCAGTGATTATGGTCTTGTTGGTAAGTGCAATTTCCGCTTCGTTCAATCGTTCTAAAACAAGTTCAGGCGCAGTGCGGTCAAAGACATCAACTTCGCCAAGAGTTTTCAAATTTTCCCACGACAAATCGCCAGGATTGAGCGTGTAGCCATCGAGTACAACTATTTTCATAATTATAAAAATAAGAGAGCGAAAGGTAGCTTTCTGTTTGCAAAGACAAAATAGGACATTCAAGTTTCGTGGCAATGTTCAACAAAAAAGCCCCTCAGCGAAAGATGCTGAGAGGCTCGTGCTAAATGCTAATAAAGTGAAAGAGGTTGTGTTGTATTAAGGTCGGCACGAAGAAGCGCCAACACCAACGGTATAGACAGCAGAGTTGAGCACATCGGCAGTTTGTAGAAATACAAATCCGCCATCTTTGAATGTGTGCATCATGTTGTCGGATGCAGTTTCGGTGGTATAGTTGCCAAGCGGACGAGGTGCAACGAAAAGATCGTCGGCATACATAGCCGAACCATCTTGTTTGGTAAGCACTTTCACAATGGCATCGTTAGCACTACTCATATCGCTTGCGAGAGCAGCTTCGGCCGAGCCAGCACCGCGCGAAGTAGACGATAGAGCGTTCGCAGCTTTAGTCCAGAAGCTATTGTCGGCTAAAGGATCTTCAACACCAAACATTGCAGTAGAGTAGTTGTCGCGTATGTCGAATGTTACGCCTGAGAATTTGCGAATATCCAATCCGCTTGATTGTATAGGGCGTTCACTATCGCTATCACCATTGCGTGTGGCAACGAAGAGGTTGTTGCGCATAGTGAGAAGCATACCATCGGTAGGCGTTGAGTTGCGAATGTCGAGCATTGCATCGCCACGATAAGCACCATGATTTATGAAGGTGTTGTTGTAGATGTTGATATTCCAATATCCTTCAAATTCGGTGTATTTCTGCGTGGCAATAAGAGCTGCAGGCCAGTCGATGATAACATTGTTGCTAAATTCGAAGTCGACAAAGAGGTTGGTCTCAGGTGCGCATTTCGACTCGTTGCATGAGATAAAAGCATAACCTTGTCCGCCTTCTTTGAACATACCACTATGGCTAAATTCGCAACCTGTTACGTGGAATCGCTTGATAATCTTGTAGTTTGCGCCTTGAACGCGAATCCAACCGCGTATGAAATTCTTGAATGAGCAGTTGTTCACTTCGAAACCTTCGAGAGTGAATTCCATAGCTTCGGAGTATTGATTGATGAAGTAATTGCCAGTGCCAGTAGTGCTGACAGCCCATCCGTTGTCGTCGTAAGCATTGAGTTGCTCGTAGCTTACAGCCTTTTCGCAAACGAAGTCGATGTTTTCAAATTTTAGCGCTTCAATTTGTATAGCGCCATCTTCTCCTTCGTTAGGATTGCGGCCGAACGACCAGTTGCACGAACGCGGCGAATAGGTGCCATTGGCAGCGTTGTATGAAGTGCCCATACCCATATATACAGTAGCGCGTCCAGTAGGACAAGAAAGGGTGAAACCTTTGCTCATGGTTACGGTGTTGGCGCAGTAGTATACGCCGCCATTTTCAAGCTGAAACTCGGTGCCTTCTGCAAGCTCGTTATCATCCATAAATTCTTGAAGAATATTATCGATGCGTCGAGCGTTGAGCAAAGTGCCAGTTTGGTCGTCGTAGATGGTGTCGCCAGGATAGTCGCTGTCGTTAGTGCCTTTTTTGTAAATAACTATAGCGTCGGGAGCATCGCCTTTCATACGTACCATTACGGTGTTGTAGGGCTTGTCGCCTTCGCGAAGATCGCTATCGTTGTTCCACGCTTTCACTACGTACATAGTATTACGTTGCAAGCCATCAACCGAAATGGTCGTCTCGCCAGTGGTGAGCAAATCGGTGTTGCCCGATATGTCGATGGTTTTGTATACTTCGTTGCTACCCGAAGGAGTGAAGGTGATGTAGTCGGCTTTGTAGATGGTAAGATCGTCGCTAATTTTTATAGCGTGCTCGCCGAAAATTTCCACAGCATCTTCGTCGGTGCTTGTGCCCGAATAATTAGTAGAACTCTTCTGAGTATCTTTCATACGTAGGTCGAGCACAAGGTCGAGAGTTGTCTCAGTGACGTTCTCGCGTTTCATCACAGTAGGAGTGTAGTATCGCGTATTTGACGTCACAAGGCAGTTGTTGCTTTGGTGCGAGCCATCGCCATTGCCAAACCAACTTGAGTTTTGCGAGTTGTTGCGAAGTTCATCTTCTGTAGGGTTAGCCGAAAGGCCTTTGTTGCTGAGGCAGCGAATAGCAAAACGATATTTTGTGTTGTACTGCAAATCTTCAACTAAGTATGTATAAATATCGGCACCTTCGATGATGATACTCTTCAAGTAGTCGTCGTTGACCCATTCAGGGTTGAGGTTTTGTCCAACGCCATAGCGAATTTCATATCCATAAACATCGTCTACAGGGAACCAATAGAGGCGTATGTCGTTACGGTTTTCAGGCGCGCAAATGTTGTGACCTTCGCTGTAGCCCGTGGTGCTTTCTTGACGGAATTGGGTCTGGAATTCGCGGTTAGGACCACTTGCCGACCATTCTTCTTCGCAAGCACACAATAGGGCAGTGCACGCCAATGTGTATATTATAGATGACTTTTTCATTTCTGTCTCTGATTTTTACATTTTTACTAATAGCCATAGTAGTTTTGGTATGCACCATTGCTTCGGCTTATATACGTTTGCGAAATAGGCAATATGTAGCGCACTGCAGGCAAGGAATTAACATCGGTAGCAGTGAGGCTTACTTTGTCGGATTCGTTGGCATATATATATCCACGGAACGAATATCTACAACCATCTTTTATGCTGCTTTCGCCAGTCCATGCCGAGGTGATGTCGGTGGTGATGTATTTGGTGAATTTTACATAGTTGGCGGTGTCTTTTTCCTCTATTATGTTGGCTTTCGTCTTTGGATAGAGGTTCAAGATGTCTACATACATATACTTAGAATTAGTGCAAGGATATACG
This sequence comes from Bacteroidales bacterium, assembly GCA_015061285.1. GTDB lineage: Bacteria > Bacteroidota > Bacteroidia > Bacteroidales > Marinilabiliaceae > W3P20-009. The sequence goes on from SUWW01000004.1 coordinate 235,084, forward strand.
TATGCATCGCCTGGGTTGTCTTCGTATTTCATAAGTAGATAAGTGAAACCGCTCATGAGGTCGCAGCCATACTTTATTTTTTTGAAGCTTGATGTTTCATCAATATCGTCGCTGCTTGCCGAGAATGTGCAGAAGTTGTTGATGTTGTTCTCGTCGGAGCCAGTGCCTACCTCTTTGGCAAATTCGAAGTAGTTGTAGAATTGGCGGAAAACGACTTCCGAGTATCTATTCCAACGAACGAGATCCTTCCAACGCATGCTTTCGCCGCCAAACTCCCACGCACGTTCATCGACAATAGCTTCGAAGAAGTCGTCTTTGGTGCTTGCTGTGCAGCTTGGCAGGCCAGCGCGTGTGCGTACTTTGTTGATGGCTTCGTAGGCTTCACTTGTAGGTCCTTCATTCACTTCGTTAGCTGCTTCGGCATACATAAGTAGCACATCGGCGTAACGCATATAAGGGAAATTTATGCCATCGCTGCTGGTAGAGCTTTCGCCATATCCAGGGGCATTGGTCCATAGCTTACTCCATTTGTTGCAGCGAGTGAGTAGACCATAAGGTTTGAATGAGGTTGCATATACAGCATTCTCGACATTTTTGCCATCGGTGGTTTTGTATGAACCCTCGGCGTAGTCCCACAAGCCAATCACATAGTCGCGACGTACATCGGTGCTGTCGAATGTCCAACGATAGAAAGCATTGAGTTGAAGGCTGCCGCCTGTTTTGCCATAGTTTGCATCGTCGTAGCTGCTCGAAGGACCATGTGAATATCCTACGTAGCCACTCAATCCTACAGCAAAAGGAATCTCAAAAATCGGGTCGTCTGCATTGTCGACAATGAAGTTGCATTCGTCGATAAACACCTGACGGTAGGGCTTTACGAGGTCGTGCTTGCCCGAACTGATAACGCTATCGCAATAGGCCATTGCCTTTTTGTAGTAGTCTTTGTAGTCGGTAGCACGTTGCATTTCGTAGCTTATTGAGCCATTGTGACGAAGCGAATAGCCACCGCGAGCAAGAGCTATGCGAGCAATGAGTGCCCATGCGTACTCTTTTGAGCAACGCTCTACTGTTACCTCTTCGGCAAATTTCATGTTTTGAGCAGCGCTTTCGAGGTCAGCGATAATAGCATCGAGAATGTCGTTGCGGTCGGCAATAGGCATCACCATTTCGTCGGCAACATCCATAGCACGTTCGAATCGGAATGGCACATCGCCCCAAAGCATCACGAGGTCGTAGTAGTTCATTGCGCGTATGCATTTTGCTTCGCCAATCATCTGAAGCACATCTTCATCGCCTTGCGTGTAGAGGTCGGAAGCCTCGGCAGCAGTTACGAAGTTGTTGGCATATTCAATGGTGGCGTATGCTGCAGTCCAAGTGTTGGTGAGGTCCGAACCGTCAGGCGTGGCATCGAAGCAGCGATAGTCGGTGCCGAGTGCGCTTCGAGTGTCGGATGAGAATGTTGCCATCTCCACATCGCTATTGAGGCAAAATGTGGTCATATAGGCATTGCCATAGGTGTCTTTGCTTGTAAGATAGTGATATACACCGTAGAGGGCTTGCTCCATTTCGTCGACTGTATTGAATACTTCTGCTTCAGTAAAATTCGAAGCTGAGTTGACTTTCAAATAGTCGTCGCATGAAGGCAGAGCTAAAACTGCTGCGGCTAATGCTGTTGTTATATATATATTGTTCTTCATGGCTGATTTTAGAATGTAAGGTTAACACCGAGAAGGAAGCCACGGCTACGAGGATAACGGTTGTAGTCCATGCTTGGCGTGAGTCCGCTCTGAATGTCTACTTCGGGGTCGTAGCCCGAATATTTTGTGATGCAGAATAGGTTTGAACCTGTGAAGTATATGCGAGCTTTCTGACACTTAATTTTTTGTGTAAGCTCTTTGGCAAATGTGTAGCCAATAGTTAAGTCTTGCAAACGGAGGAACGAACCATCTTCTACGAAGTATGAATGCATCACGTTGGAGCCTACGCGAATAGGATTCCATAGGTTGTGGTCTTCGTTCATCTCTTTGTAGGCTTGCGGGTCGCCAAATGTAGAGTAGCGGTCTTTACGTTCGCCATTTTCGTTGATGTAGCGCCAACGATGGTTGCTGTCGAAATCTTTTAGTATGTTGCGAGGGTATAGTCCTTTCGTCATCCAATCTCCATTATCGCTCGTAAGTGTGTATGCATTGGCGTTGTATACGTCGAAGTCGAGCATATATATGAAGTTCATCGTCATGTCGAATTGTTTATAGCTGCCGCTTAAGCCAAAGCCACCTTGGAATCTTGGTGTGGTATTACCGATTATGGTGCGGTCGTTGACGTCTACTATGCCATCACCAGTAATATCTTTGAATTTGATGTCACCTGGTTGTAGGTCGCCATCGTTCAACACTTGGTTGTATACTACGCCAGGGTGAATATTCTCTACATAGCTTTGCGAAATCCAATCGAAATCGTCTATACCGTATATTCCATCGTATACAAAGCCATACATAAGACCCACTTGTTTGCCAACCATACATAAATAGTCGGATTTGGCTTCGCTGTCGTATTTAGAATACCACTTGGCACCTTCGGGCGTACTTATGTATTCTGCGCCGTTGAGTTTGTCGATTTTATTCTTGTTATGTCCAATGTTGAAGTTGAAATCCAGACGAGCATCGGTGGTTTGTATGATGTTGTAGTTGATTGAAATCTCAATACCCTTGTTAGTGGTCTGACCAATGTTCTGAATTTGAGTTTTGTAGCCAGTTGTCATAGGTATGTCGGCTTCGAGAAGCAAATCCTTGGTGGTGTTCCAATAAAACTCAGGAGTGATTTCAATTTTGTCGTCAAACAAGCTAAGGTCTACAGCAATGTTGCGGCTAAGTGTGGTCTCCCATTTGATGCTTGGATTTGGCATTTTGGTGTCGCTGGCGTTGCTGTAATAGTTATCGCCGCTTGTGTTTTTACCACCGTTTTCGCCAAATACGACCTTCGACTTGCTTGTGCCGTAGTTATATACCCACATGTCGTTGTCGATGTTGTTGTTGCCCGATAGACCCACAGCAGCACGAAGCTTCAAGTTGCTAAGCCAATCAAAATCCATGAAATCTTCACGACTTATTACCCATGCAGCCGATGCAGCAGGGAAGTTGCCCCATTGTTTGCCTTGTGCAAATTTGGTAGAACCATCGGCGCGGAATGTTCCACTAAGTAGGTATTTATGATCGTAGTTATAGCTGATTTGTCCGAAGAACGAGGCAGTCTTGTCGGGTGTCTCTACCGAACTTGAAGTACTTATGAGCGAAGCCTTGCTGATTTTAGCTATGGCTTGTTTTGCTGTTGTCATCTGAGGAAATTCCTTAGCAACGGTCTTTTCTTGCGAACTATTAATCTGCTGTATCTCTTGACCAATTATCACATTTATGTTATGAAGAAAGTTGAATGTCTTCGAGTAGCTTATGGTGTTGGTCCAAGTAAGTTTGTTGCCTCGCTTATTGGTGTTGTTGAGCACAGGCTTTTGATTCGACGATTTCGAGGATAAGTATCCATAGAATTGATTCTCGTCTGAGAATGTGTTGAAGAGGGCAATGTCGCTCTTTATCACCAAATCTTTTATAGGTGTTATTTCCAAACTTGCTTGGTTTGTGATGCTGTAAGCATGTTTTTTACGGTAGTATTGGTCTATTTGTGTGAGAGAATTCATCTGCATAGCCTCATAAATCTCGTCATCGTCTTGCACTTCGTCGGGAATTCTACCGAATGCGCGCACACCATCTACAGGTTTGTATTGTAGTATAGATACTATACCACCTTTACCTACGTTGTCGGCACCAGCTCCAGTGTCGCGTCGATATGTGACGCGAGGGTTGATAAGGAGTTTTATATGGTCGTTGAATTTTATGCTAAGTTTCGCGTTGAGGTTAGTGCGTATCACACCGCTGCCATCGATCACACCATTTTGCTCGTTGTGCGTGATAGATACGTTGGCTTTCATCTTCTCGTTGCCGCCGCTCATCGTAATATTATACATATGGCTCCATGGATGACTACCCATGATTTCGTCTTCCCACTTCGTTCCTTCGAGGTTTTTGTATAGCTCAAGGTCACTTGGGTAGCCATCTTGTCCGTAGGTAGAGCCCCAGTTCAAACGCCATTTGCGGCGAGCCGTGCTACTCTCCGATGGATTCTTGAAATCTACGGCTTCGGTGGCGTAGTATACAAATTCGTATGGGTCAAGTACGTCGATATGGTTGGCCAACATGCTAACCTGATGATACATATTGAAATCGACTTTCATCTTGCCCTCTTGCGCACCTTTGGTAGTTACTATTACAACGCCATTGCCACCTTTAGCTCCGTATATTGCAGTAAGCGATGCATCTTTCAAAATGTCTATCGACTGAATGTCGGTAGGTGGAATATCGTTGATATTGTCGGTAGGAAAACCGTCGACAATAAATAGTGGTTGGTTGCTTTGTGTAACCGACGTTCCACCACGCACACGAATGTTGATATCTGCGCCTGGTGCGCCATCGACGGTGGTAACTTGCACGCCAGCAACTTTACCAGCAAGAGCTTCGCCTGCCGATGCAACTGGTGCAACGGCCAATTTGGCTCCCGAAATAGAGCCTACCGAACCCGTCAAGTCGCGACGCACGGTGTTGCCGTAGCCCACTGCTACTACCTCGTCGAGTGAGGTCATCTCGTCGTTGAGTGTAACCTCTATCGATGTGCGCCCCGATACTTGTATCGATTTTTTTTCATAGCCGATGAACGATACATTGAGCGTTGCATCTGCGGGTGCATTGATAGTGAAATTACCTTCGAAGTCGGTAATCGTTCCTGTTGAAGCCCCTTGCACCATCACTGCAGCTCCTGGTATTGGCTGCCCTTGTTGGTCGAGGACTTTTCCTGTTATTGAGACATTCTGTGCCTGCGCATCCATTGGCATTGCCAATAGAAAAGCAGCGCAAAACGCTCCCAATAACCATTTGAGTTTTTTGTTCATACCTTGTTATTGATAAATTGATTTTTGAATTGTTGTTGAGATAGTCTTTGTGTTGGTTATTATCTTAACAAGTGCAAAAATATCTGCAGGATAGTTAATAAATGTGTAGTGTAATTGTCATAGATGTGTACATTTTTGTCAAAACAATCTCTTTTATGGGGACTTTTTGATACATGTGTGATAGTATTTGTCCGAATGCCTATTTATAAGTGAAAGCTGTTAAGGATGGTGGAAATATCTATGCATAATTACGACGCAATTGTCTTGTCTACCCAATGAGATGTTGCTGCGAATCTTTTAGTATGTCTTTATAAATATTTACCGAGAAAGCACCATCGTTTTGTCTTCGAAGTTTGGAATGTGTTTTTATGGTCTGAAGCGGTCAATATTTATGCTATTTAAGAGGAAATAAATAATAATCAATTAAGACGAAAAAATATTTCATTCTAAATGAGAGAGTTAGTAAAAAAGTGATAAAAAAGTTTGTAGGAGCTATTGCGCAGAACAAAATAGTGCGTACATTTGCACCCGCAAAAGCGACACGGGTAAGTCCTGTGCAACCAGCTCCCCCTGACTCCTCCAGGGCTTGACCGCAGCAAAGGTAGGGGGTTGAGCGGTGTGATGCAGATAGCTTACCCACCTGCCAGTGTAGCTCAGTTGGTAGAGCAACTGATTTGTAATCAGTCGGTCGTGGGTTCGAGTCCCTCCACTGGCTCTAAAAGGACAAAGGCTTTTACTTGTGTCGTTTTGCAATGGGTGAATACCAGAGTGGCCAAATGGGGCAGACTGTAAATCTGCTGTCTTTCGACTTCGGTGGTTCGAATCCATCTTCACCCACATTCTAAGTTTTGCGGGAGTAGCTCAGTTGATAGAGCATCAGCCTTCCAAGCTGAGGGTCGCGGGTTTGAGCCCCGTTTCCCGCTCTAAAGTTTAGCCTCAGGTAGTTTTACTTGAGGTTTTTTATTTTTTACCAGTTGAAACTAATTACTTTCATAAAGAATTGGACTTTGCCTATAGCTATGCTTGCGGGTGTCCTCATCTATTTGGCCTTTGCGCATATCGCTCTCTTGGCTCCTACAAAACCTGTTGTGCATCGCATTGACGCGTTTCTTACGCCTGCTCTGATATTTATGCAGCTTTTGCTCACTTTCTGCAAAGTCAATCCGCGTGATTTCTCTTTCCGCCCTTGGCATTTTATTCTGCTTACGTTTCAACTTGTGAGCAGCGTGCTTGTGTATGTGCTTCTGCGCCCATTAGGCGAAATAGTAGCTCAAGGGGCTATGGTTTGTCTTATTTGTCCTACGGCAACGGCTGCTGCTGTAATCACCGACAAACTTGGTGGCAATGCAGGGTCGCTTGTTACGTATACTTTTCTTGTAAATATTCTGGCTGCCGTATTTGTTCCAATTTTTTTTCCTATTGTTAATCCTACGGCCGAAATGAGCTTTTTGCACTCGTTTTTGCTCATTCTTTCGAAAGTATTTCCACTGCTAATATGTCCGTTCCTTTTGGCTCAATTTTTCCGTTTTTTGCTGCCTGCCATACATAGTTGGCTGCGTCTACATGCGTCGGCTGCATTCTATATATGGGCAGTAGCTTTGGCAATGGTTATGGGCAAAACAGCAAAATCTATCTGCGACCACGATGGCGGCAATGCCATTCTATTCGTTCTTGCTGTGGTTAGTTTGGCCATTTGTGCAATGCAATTCGCATTGGGTAAATACGTAGGCACGCGCTACAACGATCGCATAAGTGGCGGGCAGGCGTTAGGACAAAAAAACACTGTGCTTGCCATTTGGATGTCGTATACATACTTACTTCCTGTAACGTCGGTTGCTCCTGGTGCATACGTACTTTGGCAAAACATTATCAATTCATATCAACTGTGGAAACGCAGAAAAAAGCAAGCTGTTAGTTGATATGTTGCTATACGTATGCCAAAAGTTCCCGCAGTATCTTCATGCAACTTTTGTCAATAGTTATTTGAAACGGCGATTGCGTTTTTCGAGATTGTTTTTTTGTGGCGATTGCGAATAGCCTTTATAGTTTTCTGACTTGAAGCGATTATCGTTTTTCGCTCCATTGTGTTTATTCTTAGTATGTAATTCTTGCTTTGCACTCGAAACTTCGTGCGAAGGAGCGTTGTTAGGCTTTTGAGCGAAAAGGCGTTCTTCGATGTCGCGTCTGTTCATTGCGCGAAGTGCCATCTGTATGCGCTGACGTTCTTCAGGCTTATACCAAAAGAAAAACATTCGCTGGCGCTTCTTTTCGTCGGGCGTGTGGGCTGTGTAGACTGGCTTCAGTGTATATGGGTGCACTCCAGTGTAGTATATTGTTGTCGAAACAGTCATTGGTGTGGGGGTGAAATCTTGCACTTGCTCAAGTTTGAAGTCGAGAGCTGAAGTTTCGGCGGCAAGTTCGGCCATATCTACTTCGTGGCAACCTGGATGCGACGATATGAAGTATGGAATTATCTGCTGATTGAGTTTGTATTTGCTATTTATATTATCGAACTCTTTTTTGAATTTGTAGAACAACTCGAAGGAAGGCTTGCGCATGATGTCGAGCACAGCCTTGGAGGTGTGTTCTGGGGCAACTTTTAGTCGACCGCTGACGTGGTGAGCTATAATCTCTTCGGTGTAGAGCTTGTGCGAGCGAGCCTCTTCTGCTGTGGCGTTGTCGTTCAAAAGTATGTCGTAGCGAATGCCACTGCCGATGAACGATTTTTTTATCTCGGGCAAAGCATCTACGGCCTTGTAGAGGTTGATAAGGCGAGTGTGGTCGGTGTTCATGTTCTTGCACACCGAAGGAAATATGCACGATGGTCGACGGCAGATTTCGCATAGTTTCTCGTCTCTACCACGCATGCCATACATATTAGCGCTCGGACCTCCTAAATCGCTCAAATAGCCTTTGAACCCAGGTAGTTTCACCACTTTTTTTACTTCTTCCATTACCGAGCGTTCGCTGCGCGATGCTATGAACTTACCTTGATGTGCCGAAATTGTGCAGAAGCTGCATCCTCCAAAGCAACCGCGATGTAGGCAAATAGAGAATTTTATCATCTCGTAGGCTGGTATGTCGCCTTTGCCGGCATAGCGAGGGTGAGGTAGATGCGTGTATGGCAAGTCGAATGAAGCGTCAACTTGGGCTTCCGTCATCGGTGGATACATAGGATTGAGCACCAAACGCTCAGTTTCGCTGATGTTCTGCACAAGGCGAGCACCATGTTTGCGATTCGACTCCTCTTCCACGTGTCGAAAATTTTCGGCATGGAATAGTTTGTTGTGTAGGCATTCTTCGTGTGAATGTAGTTCTATTGTTTCCCAATGCTTTTGTTTGGGCAGTGGTTCGTCAATAGGCTGAATGAACCCAATTTGTGGAATGTTGCGAAGAGAGTTGAATGGCACACCTCGTTGTAGCAGTTTGGCAATGTCGGTTAGTGGGAGTTCGCCCATACCATAAATAAGCAAATCGGCACCCGACTCCACCAAAATAGATGGTCGCAAGCGGTCTTCCCAATAGTCGTAGTGTGTCACACGGCGCAGCGAAGCCTCTATGCCGCCAAGCACTACTGGCACGTCGGGGTATAGCTCTTTCAGTATCTTGGTATATACGATGGAGGGCATGTCGGGACGAGCACCAGAGCGACCTCCAGGTGTATATGCATCATCTGAGCGTCGACGTCGAGCTGCTGTGTAGTGATTTACCATTGAATCCATGGCACCAGGCGACACAGCAAAGAAATAGCGCGGCTTGCCAAGTTTCTTGAAGTCGCGAAGGTCGTCTTGCCAATTGGGTTGTGGCACTATAGCTACCTTCATTCCTGTCGCTTCGAGTGTACGCCCAATAACTGCCGCACCAAACGACGGGTGGTCTACGTATGCATCACCAGTGAAAAGTATTACGTCGAGCTCGCTCCAACCGCGTAGTTCTACCTCTTTTTTCGATGTGGGCAAATAGTCCAATAGATTCGCTTTCTCCATGTCGCAAAAATAGTTACGAGTTGTGAATTACGTGTTACGAGTTCTGTTTTGCGTGTGGATTGTGTATCTTGTTGATTATTACATATTTATGTATAATGTTTATAATTACAGAATTAGCTAAAAGCGCAATCTTATTCAGCGTTGCTATTCGTGTTGGCAAAAAGAAGATGCGAAACGAGACTTCCCGCAACAAAATTTCTCAAGTGTCGTCATAAATAGGTATTCTTATATAAATAATACCTAAAAAGATTTATTGTTAAATAGCAAAGTAGTTATTAAATCGCACGTTGAAAAAGAGTATCAAAAAAATAGATGAAACTATCAGAATTGAGTACGGGGCGTTCGGCTGTGATAGTGTCCGTGGCAGGTGCTGGCGCGTTCCGTAAGAGAATTATAGAAATGGGATTTGTGCGAGGCAAAACGGTTACTGCCATACGCAATGCACCTCTCAACGACCCTATCGAGTATAAAATTATGGACTACTTCGTGTCGCTACGACGCGAGGAAGCAAGCCTTGTTGAAGTGGTTGACGTAGATTCCGACGAAGCAAAAAAGGTGTCGCGACCTGCATTCTCTATTGCCGATGGTGGCGCTTTTGCTACACAAGAACATCCTGAGCCTAAGATAGTTAAAGTGGCTCTTGTGGGTAATCCTAATTGTGGTAAGACAACTCTCTATAACTACCTTTGTGGCACAAACGAACACACAGGCAACTATTCGGGTGTGACAATAGGTGCTGCAACTAATTCGTTCACATACGGCAATTATATCTTTGAATTTGTCGATCTTCCTGGTACATACTCCATTTCGGCCTATTCGCCCGAAGAGACTTTTGTACGCAACAAACTACTTAGCTACGACCCCGATGTGGTGCTCAATGTAGTAGATTCTACTAATCTGGCGCGAAATCTCTACCTCACTACGCAGCTTATTGATATGGGCGAACGCATGGTGATGGCGCTCAATATGTATGACGATTTTGAAAAGAGTGGCGACCAACTTGATTTCGACCAGTTAGGCAAGATGATAGGCATTGCTATGGCTCCTACTATAGGCTCTAAAGGAACTGGTACTAAGGCACTTCTCGATAAAATTATTCAAGTCTACGAAGGCGAAGATATTTTCGTGCGTCGCGTGCATATTAACTATGGCGATCTCGAAAATCTCATCGAGAACATGATTAACGTCATAGACAAGAAATGCAATGCATCGCCCATCTTGTTGTCGCGTTTTGTTGCAATAAAGGTTATAGAAAACGACATCGATTTTGTTCGCGAGAATGTCAATTGCGATGATATGGACGCTCTTGTGGCAGAACTTGTGTCGATGCGCGATCGTGCTAAAGAACAGAACTCTATAGCCGATTTAGAGACCTACATCACCGATTTGCGTTATAGCTTCATTGATGGCGCGCTCAACGAAACATACAAACCCGCCAAGCGCGATACCAAGCCAACTATGTCGCAACGACTCGATAACATTTTTACCCATCGCGTGTGGGGTATCCCAATTTTCATTGTGATTATCTGGATAATGTTTGAATGCACGTTCAAAATAGGCCAGTATCCAATGGATTGGATCGACATGTTAGTGTCGTGGCTGTCGGAATTTGTTAGTAGTAGTCTACCTGAAGGCCCAGTGCGTGATTTGCTTGTCGATGGCATAATTTCGGGCTGTGGTGGTGTGATTATTTTCTTGCCTAATATATTGATACTCTTCTTGTTCATTAGCTTCATGGAAGATACTGGCTATATGGCGAGAGCAGCCTTTATTATGGATAAAGTGATGCACAAAATGGGTCTACACGGCAAGTCGTTTATTCCTCTCATCATGGGTTTTGGCTGTAACGTTCCCGCTATCATGGCCACTCGAACCATAGAAGATCGCAACAACCGAATGCTAACCATGCTTATCACACCGCTAATGTCGTGCTCTGCGCGTCTGCCAGTGTACATACTCTTCTGTGGAGCATTCTTCCCCGAAAATGCTGGCAATGTGTTGTTTGGCATTTATGTTTTGGGTATCGTACTTGCCATAATTATGTGCCGATTGTTCAAGCAAACTCTCTTCAACACGCAAGATTTGCCATTTGTAATGGAGTTGCCACAATATCGTATGCCTACATTGCGTACAACATTGCTCAACATGTGGAGCAAGGCAAAGCAATATTTGCAAAAGATGGGTGGTATAATTATGGTGGCGTCGATAATTATTTGGTTCTTAGGTTATTATCCTAAAAGCGAGACGATAGAAACTAATTACGTAAATGCTTTGCAACAGATTGAAAATCAAGAATTTTCTTCTGATGAAGCTCGCCAAGCAGCGATCGATTCTGTTGAAATAGATTACCGAAGTGCAGCTCAAGAGTATTCGTTCATCGGACGCATAGGCAGAGTGATAGAACCAACCATTCGCCCACTTGGCTTCGATTGGAAAATGGGTGTTAGTCTTGTGGCTGGCGTTGCCGCTAAAGAGATTGTGGTAAGTACGCTTGCTGTGCTCTACCATTCGAGCGATGAAGATGCCTCGCTTATGAGCAATATCTACAACGAGCGACAAAATGGAGAACGATTCTTCACTAAAGCTAATGTGTTGTCGTTTATGACATTTACGCTGATATACTTCCCTTGCTTAGCAACGCTTACTGCTATCAAAAACGAGGCTGGACACTGGAACGATTTCCACATGTCGAAACGCCGCCGCCGCAAGGTACATTCTCCGTGGCGATGGTCTCTCTTCGTAGTTGGATATACCACGGTGCTTGCTTGGGTTGTTTCGTGGTTGGTTTATAATATTCTGAAATAGATAAATTGTTGATTATGAGTATACAAGATGCGATTGTAGCGATTATTGCTATTGCAGCTGTTGCCGTGTCAATAGTAAGGTATTGGCGACATCGTGGCAATGGCGATTGTGGCTGTGGTTGTGGCAAAAATTGTCCTAATTGCCATGGCTGATAGCTGTTTTTATTCATGTAAATAATTGATTAGTAGATAAAAAATGCTAATATTGTGCACTGATAGTGAAGAAATCCTTGAGACAAGGGCTTCTTTATCTCATTAGTTTTTTCATAAATTTGGGTTAGGTTATGGAAGGGGGAATCGTACGATTCTCCCTTTCTTTTTTCGATGCATCTATTCATAGCACCTCTATTTTTTTTACTACGCATAACAGACAACTTTCAACTAATTACGTTCGACTTATTACTTGCAAAGCCGTAACTTCGTTGCTCATTTTGTATGAAGATGATAAATTCTTGCAATAACGAACTCAAACAGTTAATAGATAAAGCTTTACGTATAAATATTGCGGTTGCGTTTTTTCGCTATCCACACGAAAATGAATTGCATATAGTGGCTCAAAAATCTTCCGAAGAATTGCAATTCAACGCCATTGCAGCTATTGATGGAAGTGGATTTGTAATAGCTCCGTTTAATAGTTCTTGTGGACTGCCCACTATTGTTATTCGCCCCGAAATAGTTGGTCTTGAGCAGCTGAAAAGTTTTTTGAATACTTGTCAAACGCCATTCGAAACACCTTCGTCATCAATTTCTGTTGCCGATGTAGATAAGCAAGCCTATGTTGAGATGTTTCAGAATGTAAAATCAAGTATTGGCACCGAAACATCGAAAGTTGTTTTGGCAAGGAGTCGTTCAAAAGCCTTGAAGACTGCAGTTTCCGACCTCTATTTGCAGTTGCTCTCTTCATGTCCCGACCGAATGGTATCGCTTTTTCATACTCCTACAGCCGGCACGTGGTTGTGCGCAACGCCTGAATTGCTTCTCAGTGGTGATAATGACAATTATGCAACCATGGCTCTTGCTGGCACACGTCGCAATGCAGGGACTGCTGCATGGGATAGTAAAAATGTAGCCGAACATGAAGTTGTTTGCCGACATTTCGATGAGCGATTGAGTGAATATAGCAACGTGAAAAGCAGCGACCATTATACTATCGATTTTGGTGTATTGCAGCACCTTAGAACCGATTATACGTTTCGAGCCGAGGGCATTTCACCTCAATGCTTAGCTGCTCGTCTTCATCCTACACCTGCTGTTTGTGGACGTCCTGTCGATAGTGCAATGAGAGTTATTGATGCATACGAAATTACAAATCGTGCATACTATTCTGGTGTTATAGGTATGCTTAGCAAAGATTCGTGTCGATTGTATATAAACCTTCGTTGTGCATATGTACACGACGGACAACTTACGGCCTTTGCAGGTGGCGGTATAATGCCCGATTCCGACGTTGAAGATGAATGGCGCGAGACTGAAATGAAAATGCTATTTGATTGAAAATTTACTGATTATGATAGCGCAACTACTCACATTGATGAAGTGTTATGGCATACGTCATGTTGTGGTGTGCCCAGGCTCGCGCAATGCTCTTATAGTGCATGCCTTTGCCTCTCGTCCTGATTGTTTTTGTGTTCACTCCGTAACCGATGAGCGTAGTGCAGGCTTTGTTGCTATAGGTATGGCAGATGCTCTGCAACAGTCTGTGGCTGTGTGCGTTACTTCTGGTTCGGCAGTGCTCAATGTGGCTCCAGCCGTATCGGAAGCTTACTATAGGCGTGTGCCTTTGTTGGTGATTTCGGCCGATAGACCAGCGCAGTGGATTGGGCAAATGGATGGTCAAACTTTGCCTCAACATGGTTGTTTTGGTACTCTTGCGCGCTCATATCAATTGCCGAATGATGGCTCAGATGCTAATTGGTGGCGCAATAGGCTCATAAATGAGGCACTTAATGCATTGCGTTGTTGTCGGCCTGTACATATTAATGTGCCACTTGCCGAACCTTTGTTCAATTTTCCTTCATCGGATAGTTATATCAATGATGCCGAACGTGTGGTGAAGTTCCAGCGTAATGATTATGTCCTATTGACGGAAGAGGCTAAAAATGAGTGGGTTAATGCTCGTAGAAGAATGATTGTTGTTGGGCAACATTATCCAAGCGAGAGGTTGAACACTCTTTTGCGAGCTATTAAGCAAAGTAGACTTGCTGTTGTCATGGCTGAGACATTATCTAATTTGCAATACGCTTCTGTTTCAAATTGTTATGCTACATATACCACTGATGATATTCCTGATTTTGTGCTTTATCTTGGCGGGCATATCATAATGAAGCAATTGAAGAAATATTTACGAACATATTGTGTTGCAAACATTTGGCGTGTTGAAAATTCCGACGAAACAACATTCATCGATACGTTTCAACATACCACACGAGTTCTATATACAAATGATGATTGCTCCATCGTTTCACAATTGCTTGATTTGCAGTCAAAAGAATCTGAGAGCCACTTTGTAGATAATTGGACGCGCCAGGTGCCTCAAGAAATCGAAACGGAGGTTCAAAATGTTGATGCTGAGTATGTTGCTAAGTATGCACTTAAGCAATTGGCAAATCGTGCCGAACATTCGGCTGTGGTTTTGGCGAATAGTTCCACAGTTCGTTATGCGCAGAGTGTTTGCGCCGACTATGTATCGAAGTGCACAGTGCTTTGCAATAGAGGAGTGAATGGCATCGAAGGCTCACTCTCGGCTGCCGTTGGTTATGCAATGCTCAAAAAAGACGAATTGGTGCTGTGCATTATTGGCGATTTGAGCTTCTTCTATGATCATAATGCTTTGTGGAACAATCATTTGCCATCAAACTTGCGTGTCTTGTTGCTAAATGATGGAGGCGGTAAAATTTTTAGCCATTTGCCTGGTCTTGAGCAATCGCCATATCGCGATTCTTTGATTTCTGCTCAGCATAATTATCAGAGCGAAGGTTGGGCCAACGATTGCAATATTAAGTACTACAAGTCTGATAGCGATGCTCATAAATGCAAGCAAGCTGTCGATCTACTTTTGAATGGCAATAGCGATAGACCTGTTTTGCTCGAGGTGGTGTTGTAACTATGTGATTAACTGATAAATAAAAAAAGAACTCGCAATGTCAATATTGCGGGTTCTTTCATTTATATAGCTAATTATTTGCTATTGGTTTGGCAATAGCAAAACACCATTTAGCTGAATTTGAGCTTGAGTATCCGAGAGTTCGTCTGTGGATATTTCTATTATATCAATATTGTTGATATTCAAATTGTTAAGCGTGTTTGGGCTGAAATATTTAGGTACAAATTCAGGGAAACCAATAGGCAAAATGGCTGTTGCAGTTTGCTTGAGCGTATTTAGGTCGACATCGGCGTAACCATTTGTTGGCTTTATTTTAGTTGAGAATGTTATGCCATCTTTATCTACGACACTGAAGTTTAGAGCGTTAATGCCTTTGATGTTGGCATAAACACGCACAATATTTCGTCCGTTATTTATTGCTCTCACTTCGTTCATAATATCACCAACATATTTTCTAACGAAGTATCGATTGCTTGGTTTTGTGTCGATGCTAAGTTCAAGATAATCAGCCTTGTTGGTAAGGTTCGTTTGCCGATTTTCTCTAAGACCTCTATATGCTGGAATGCCAAAAATTTCAATGTGATCGTCTGTAGCTGCATTTTGTATCAATGGAATGCAGTCGTTGGTGGCTAATAGCTTTATAGAGTATGTGTTGTGAGCTTCGCTTTGCCAAAAGATAGGCGAGCCGTCAACGTTGTCGGGGTGTGTCTTGGCAACGCCATTTGAGTATGTTGTTAGGAAATATTCGGCTTTGTTGCCCCAAAACCATTTTTGAGGCAATGCACCTTCGAATTGGTTTTGCGAGGTTCTTTTTAGTATAACTTGCTCATTATTAGAGCGCCACATCGATACGTAATTAGGCATAGCTATTACAGAATCGACCATTTCGTCGGCTATGCAACTTATATGTATGTCGGCATTTTTCGGCGCGAATGTGGGTGCTTGATGCGTGAATGCGATACTCATTTGAGTATTAGGTGTATATGCATATTCATCAACTTGAATGTTGCCTATTCTTGCAGCAAGCCATTTGTTGTCGAATTGTTTTTCGCTGCTGTAGAGTATGTACGAATAAGGCATCACGTCAACCGAATCACCTACACAGTGGTATGCATCGCTGTTGTTGTCGGTGCATTTTATGTAGAAGTTATGCCCAAGATTAGGAAGTGCAATATGTATGCGTTCAAAGCGATTGCGTATGTAGTTAACTATTTTATTTTCAGACGATTTTACAAATGGGTCTGTTGTCAATTCATGGTCTGGTATGACTTCCAAACGCCAGACGCCATCTTCTATTTTGTCTAAGAAATAGGCTCCAGTGCCACTATATTTTATTATAGGACTACTACCATGACCTGCAATTTGAACTAATTTGTTTGCTTCAATTGGTTGAATATCAGTGTTGTTGCTATACATATATATGCTGTCAGAATTGAACAGGCTGAGGTCTTGCTTGTAGCTAACCGTAGTATGTCCAAACGTTGTGTCGGTAGGGTAATCTGTTGATTTATAATACAATGGTATTTCGCGAGAGGTCTGTGCGGCTATAGCAGCACTGATGGCTTTTGCAGGTGTGTATGCGAGGTTTAGGTAGTGAGTTTGATATTCGGTGTTGAATGGTGCGAGCGGCGTGGGGTCGTAGGCAAACTGAGTTATCCAACCGAACCCTGCTGCGCGGAACGAACGTGCAATGGCAGGGTAGAGGTACGACCCGAGCATATCGCCTGGATCAAATTCGTAGACTATGCGAGCTTTATTAGCTGCACCTTCGTATCGCCCAATTTCATCAGGGTAAACATCTACCGATGGTAGGCAGTTGCCTTGGCGTGCGTGCCCCGTAACCAGTCCTGTTGGATACCACTGCGCTGTTACGCCATCTATGTTGGCTTTGAAATATGTTTCGCGCACCTTACCATTGTGCGATATGTTGTAGAAAATTGGGCGTGTGCAGCCTGCATCGCGCATCGTTTGCACCATGCCGTTGATGTAGTTAAGCACGCCTTCTGGAGTGTCTGTGTGGCTCGGCTCGTTGTTAACTTCGAAGCCTACAATATTCACGTCCGAAGCCCATCGACGGCCTGTGAATTTATTGCGATGCTGCATCAGTGCAGTGGCATATCTATGCTGACATTCAATAGCTGCCGAGTCGGAATGCACATGGTGCTTGTCGAAGCGATACGAGTAGCCGTTGGTCTTTTCGTTTGGTTCAGGGTAGCCATTGCCGAAGTTTGTTTGCAGTGTAATTATGGTGTAGATGTGGCGTTCAGCAAGTCGCATCATCAAGTAGTCGAGTAGGTCAAGATGTTCATTTTCAAGAAGATTGCCTGCTGAGTCGCTCAGTTCAACGTCCCAAAGATGGATGCGATATGCATTGAATCCGAGTCGAGCCATGTGATAAACGTCATTGTCGATGACGTTGTAAATATTGCAATTCTGCCTTTTCATTGCGCGGTAGGCGTATGCAAAAGGCGCGGTGTAGTTGGTGCCAAAGAACACCGCCTCGCTATTGTCGTCGGCATAGCGGAAAGTGCCGCAGCTATCTATCCTTACTTCACGAAGCGTTGGAATTTCAGTTTCGTTGTTTTGATGGCAACTCGTTAGTGCACAGATTATTATGCTTGCTATTATAAATTTCTTCATATATATAAATATTTACAAAGTGAGTTGATTTTCTACCCAATAATCTACTTCAATGCCTTGAGGCTCAGCTTTTTTGAGCTTTTTGTATATAGGCGAACCGTCGATGGCGTCGTGCCAAAGATCTGCAAATATGTAGTCGTAGTCGTTAGCGTGCTGAGCGAAGTATTCCACGGCATCGCTATTTATAATGTTAATTTTCTGTCGATTAGGTATTTGTGGTAGGATTTCGCTATTGAAAATATTTATAGCGTCGTTGCTGCAATCTACCACTGTAACACTCTCGACATTAGTCTTTTGCGATGCCATGTATGTATAATAACCCATGCCGAGACCGAGTGTAAGCACTTTGCCGTGTGCTCGTTCTACTGGCCGATTCATAGTGAGAATTTCGTTGGGTTTTATGGCCATCCATTCGCGACCATTCTCGTGGATAGCAGGGAAGCTGAACTCTTCATCGAAAAAGCCGAACGAGGCGAGGCGTTTGCCTTCAGCATCGATATGCATGTCGCCTGCTACAAAGAGTTCGTAAGGAGCATATTCGTCATAGCAAAGTTCAAATTCGCCTATGCGCAAAGGGTTTATATGTATGTTTTTATAGTAATCGTTTTGCTTGAAATCGTTGGCGTCGAGTTTGTGAATGGAAGGTGTTATAATCTCGTTGGCCAATTGGCGCTCAGCTATGCTATTTTCAGGGTCGATACCTATAAGCATACATAGCATCGTAGAATACGCACGTTCTTCTATGGCTTCGCGATTGTCGTAAGCATTAAGCGCTTCGTCCATCATCTCTTTAGTTATGGCACGAGGGCTAATGTCGATATACATAGCCAATTGGCGCATAACATTCTCATAGATAGCGGCGTCCATGATTATCGACCAACTAAACGTTCTATGTTTTTCATGTCGCCTATCACCACAATGCGGTCGCCAGCTACAAAACGATATTCGGCCAAATTCTCTTCGCGTATAGCCCATTGCTTGCGCAGTTTGCTGATAATGTTTGTCTGTTCGTTTTCGTGCTTTATGGCTACGAGCGTGAGGTCGAAGTTCTTTTTCAAATCTACTGCTGCTACAGTTTGTTGCACCAGGTCGTTGGGAATATCTATCTCGCAAACGGCATGATTCTCGTTGAGACTGAATGAGTTGTGTATCTTGGTGGATACGATTCGGTTTGCAATGGAGTTGGCAGCCTCTTCCTCAGGGTTGACAATCTCGTGAATGTCGAGTCCGCGCAGCACTTTGGTGTGAAGTGGCGAGAGCGAGCGCCCTATTACTCGTTTCACGTTGAGCTCTTTGAGTAGTGCCGCCGTCTGAACCGATGCGCCCCAATCTTCGCCAATGGCTACAATCACTGCATCGACTTCTAAAATGGGTTGCGAACGCAACGAAACTTCATCGGTGCTGTTCATGCAAACGGTGTTGGTGAGCTTGTCTTTGAGCTCCTCAACTACGTATTCGTTGGTGTCGATGCCAATCACTTCGTGACCGTCGTCGCAGAGTCGTAGACCAAGGTTGGAACCAAAATTTCCTAATCCTATTATGATGAACTTCATTGTAAGTAGATGTTAACTTGTTGATACTTATACCATTATTTCTTCTTGCGGATAGCTATAACGTAGTTTCTTCTTGGGCGAGAAGAAGCATAGTAGGAATGCCATTACGCCGATACGTCCGATGAACATGCTTAGCATAATTATTATGCGACCAGCGGTGTTGAGGTTGGACGTTACGCCAAGACTGATGCCTGCTGTGCATATTGCCGAACTGGCTTCGAGCAGGAGGTGAGAGATGCGTATCTCGGGTGCGCAAATTTTTAGCGCAATTGTAACAAATCCGATAAATGCCAATGTGACTATAGCTATAGCAAATGCTTTACGTATCGACTGTGGCGCTATGCGTCGACCGAATATCTCGATATTGTCGCGCCCAGTGAGCACATTTCGTATGTTGAGCATACATATTGCGAACGTTGTGACTTTTATGCCGCCTCCTGTCGACATTGGTGCGCAGCCTATCCACATAAGCATTATGGTGAATGTAAGTGAAATAGGGCTCAAGGCTTCTATAGGTACTATGTTGTAGCCTACAGTTCGTGCCGAAACCGACATAAACATCGACTTTGTCAGGCGGTCGAAAAATGAGTCGCCCGCTTGCGTGAATTGGTTCTCTGTAAATAGAAAAATGATTATGCCCACTCCAACCAAGATGAGGTGCGTATATACAGCCAATTTTGCGTTGGCGTTTATCAGATGTGAGCGATAGCGTGCTTGCGAATTGCGGTGTAGTATCGTGTTTATGACGCTTCTTATTTTGTATTTCACCCAGTTTATGACACTCGTCTGCATAGGAAATCCCATACCACCGAAAATCACCGTGAATGCCACAATCCATTGTATGGCTCGGCAGTCGACAATAGCTACGTTGCACATGCCATCGGGAAGGCACGAGATGCCAGCATTGCAAAATGCCGATATGGCGTGAAATGCCGATACAAAGAGTATTTCGCGACTGTCGCATGTGGGCATCTGCACCGAAAACTGATTGTAGAGCAGCCATGTGCATACTGCTTCTATTATGAACGTCACATACATGATACGTATGAGTGTCATAAGTATGCTGCTCATGCTGTCGGCGCTTACTAAGTCCTTGATGACAAGGTGGTTTTGCATAGATCCTCGCGTTATCGACAGTGCAAAAAAACATGTGAATGTCATCACGCCTATGCCGCCCACTTGCACCAAACCAAGCACTACTATTTGTCCAAATTGTGTTAGATGTTGCGAAATATCTATTACCGAAAGTCCTGATACACAAACTGATGATGTGGACGTGAATAGTGCATCGAAGAATGTGAGTGTGCCATCGTGGCTGCGCGGTAGCAATAGCAGGGCAGTGCCTATAACTATGAATACTATGAAGCTGCCAACAAACATTATTGTTGGGTTGGTGCGTCGCCCGAGCAGCGATAGGCCCAAGCGCGACATCTCGTTCACTGAGAGTATAAGCAGAACGAAGCTAAGAACGTACTTATGGTTCAGAAAACTTTGAATCTGAGGCGATATGTTCGTTGCCGTCATGCTATATATGTATGCCCAAGTTATTATTGGGTATATAAGCAGATATGGCGAAAAGCGCGTGTCGCTGATGGCAGAAAGTGAGTCGACAAGTTTTAGCACCATGACTATGCCGAAAAAGATGACACAGCCTTTGTTGATGTCGAAGAGCGAATCTTGTAGTTCGGGCGATGCGCTAAAACCGACTTGAAAAATTATGTTCAGTATGCTCCACAACGCTGCCAAAATGGTGAATGTGTCGATGGCGCGCAGTGCATTTTGACGAGCTTTGTTGTAGAAAAGACGCAACCGGTAGCGCACCAAGTTGAAAACCTGCCGATAGTTTATCTGGCTGATTTTTTTGGCTACGCCTATCGCCTTTCTGATAACCCCAACTATTTTGCTGCGAATGTCCAAATGTCAGTGCATTAGAAGTTTTCGAGGTAGTCTTTCAGTTCGCTAAATGCATCTTCGAGTCGAATCATATTGTCGATGAGAAAATGTATCATGTCCGACCATTTCTCGCGGTCGTATATGTTTCCTTCTGTTCTCACGTATATACGACCAACTACGTCGCCAGCCTCTTTCACATAGTTGAAATCCCATATCACAGGTGCTTCAAAATGCGATTCGAAAAGTTTTTTGCACGATTCCATTTTCGTCCAAAGCGAAGCGGCATGTTCCTCGGCACGACGCGAAATCTCCATAGCCACCATAGCAAAGTCGCGATTTACGTCGAAACGTAAGTCGAGACCGCGAACTCCAGTGCGGTCGCTAATCCATTTCTTGGGTTTGCCTTTTTGTCCTGGCAGTCGGCGCGTTTTGCTCTCCATTTTGTGCCAAAACTCGTGGCGCATCAGTTGAGCCTCTTCTTTTGTATACATGATATTATTTACAGATTTACTGAATGTACGATGTACGATTTATATACGATATATGATTTGCGTTTTATGTAGGAGTCACTTTGTTGATTTTTACCTTAATATGTCAATGGTACCTCGTACATAGTTGCTTCGTACATAATTGTAGAATTCCTCCTTAGTACATCAATGGTACATCGTACATAGTTACCTCGTACATAATTATAGAATTTCTCCTTAGTACATCAATGGTACATCGTACATAGTTACCTCGTACATAATTATAGAATTTCTCCTTAGTACATCAATGGTAC
>SUWW01000004.1:256846-261735 GCA_015061285.1 Bacteroidales bacterium
TTAGTACATCAATGGTACATCGTACATAGTTACCTCGTACATAATTATAGAATTTCTCCTTAGTACATCAATGGTACCTCGTACATTGTTACCATGTACATAATTATAGAATTTCTCCTTAGTACATCAATGGTATATCGTACATAGTTACTTCGTACATAATTATATTGTTATTTCAACGCATTTGCGAGTGCGGCAAGAGCCTCTTTGTCGGATTCTTTCATGGTTGAACGCAGCGTAACTACAGGTTCTACAATGGTTATGTCCTTCATTGTTTCGAGCGCTGCACGCATCAATCTGGCCGATTGTGGTGCCCACGATCCGTTTTCTATCAATCCAACTCTCTTGTTGCGGTAGCCTTTAGCTTTTAGGTGCGCCAGCAGCGTCTCCATGATAGGCATAAGTCCGCCATCGTAGGTAGGAGCGGCAAAGACAATGCGGTCGTAGCGGAAAGCATCCTCGATAACTTCGGCAAGGTCGGCACGGCAGATGTCGCTTTCGGCTACTTTTAAGCCTTCGGCGCGGAGCATATCTACAAGAGCAAGTGCAGCTTTCGATGTGTTGCCGTGAAGTGAGCTGTGGGCTACAAAAACGCCCTCGGTTTCAGCGCGATAGCTGCTCCATGTGTCGTAGAGATTTATGTAATATGAAAGATTCTCCTTCAATATAGGTCCGTGGAGTGCGCAGATGGTTTGAATGTCGAGTCCGGCTACTTTTTTTAGCAGCGATTGCACCTGCACACCATATTTGCCAACAATGTTGAAGTAGTAGCGGCGAGCCTCGCAAGCCCAATCGTCGGTTTCGTTTTGCAGAGCGCCAAATTTTCCGAACGCATCGGCACTGAAGAACACTTTCTCCATCGATTCGTATGCAACCAAAACTTCTGGCCAGTGCACCATTGCCGCTGTGAAGAATGTCAGTTTGTGGCTACCAAATTCGAGCGTTTCGCCATCTTTCTTAGTAGTTATGCGGCTTGAGAAGTCGAACGTTGGGAAGAACTGGTTCAAAAGAGGTACGGCTCTCTCCGAACAAATGCATTGACATTCAGGATATTTGGTAAGTATGTTTACGATGTTGGCCGAGTGGTCGGGCTCTACGTGCAGCACCACTAAATAGTCGAGTTTGCGACCGTCGAGGGCTTTGGTTACGTTTGCTTCCCATTCTGCTGATTTTCTGGCATCTACTGTGTCCATAAGTACCGTTTTTCCGGCGGTAATTAGGTATGAATTATATGCCATTCCTTCTGGTACAATGTATTGATTTTCAAACAAATCGATGTCTAAGTCGTCAACGCCTACATATTGTATCGTTTTGCTAATAGAGGTGTTCATTATGAAGTATTTATTAAGTTATGTTTTTAGCAAATTTGGCGTTGTTTTGCGTATTATGCAACGTTTTGTTAAGCCTAATCGTCGTTATTTTATATGCATAATACTGTGTTTGGTGTTTAGTTGAATGCTTGGTCTATAAATGAAAAATGGGTGTAACACATTGTGCTACACCCATTTGTTTATAGATGGTAAACTATTGTTTATCTACATTATTTCACCTCTTCGAAGTCGACGTCTGTTACATCGTCGCCTGCTTTTTGTGAACCGCCTTGTGCACTTTGAGGACCAGCTTGTTGCTGAGCACCTTGTGCGCCACCAGCTGCGTTGTACATATCCTGACTTGCAGCTTGGAATGTGGTGTTCACCTCAGCCATTGCAGCATCGATAGCAGCAAGGTCCTGTTTCTGGTGAGCCTCTTTCAATTTAGCAAGTGCAGCCTCAATTTGGCTCTTCTTGTCGGCAGGAATCTTATCGCCGTAATCTTTCAAACTCTTTTCGGTTTGGAAAATCATCGAATCGGCTTGGTTAATCTTCTCAACTTTGTCTTTCTGAGCTTTATCAGCCTCTGCGTTAGCTTCTGCCTCAGCTTTCATACGCTTGATTTCGTCGTCGCTCAAACCGCTCGATGCCTCAATACGTATCGACTGCTCTTTGCCAGTAGCTTTATCTTTAGCTGTTACGTTCAAGATACCATTGGCGTCAATATCGAAAGTAACCTCGATTTGAGGTACGCCACGTGGTGCGGGTGGAATGTTAGAGAGGTTGAACTGACCAATACTCTTGTTCTGTGCAGCCATTGGACGCTCGCCTTGGAGTACGTGTATGGTAACTTCAGGCTGGTTATCGGTAGCAGTTGAGAACACTTGGCTCTTCTTGGTAGGTATGGTGGTGTTGGCATCGATGAGTTTGGTCATCACACCGCCCATGGTCTCAATACCAAGTGAGAGAGGCGTTACATCGAGCAAAAGCACATCTTTTACTTCACCAGTGAGCACTGCACCTTGGATAGCTGCACCAACTGCAACAACCTCATCAGGGTTAACACCTTTAGATGGAGCTTTGCCGAAAAATTTCTCAACAGCTGCTTGGATTGCAGGAATACGAGTTGAACCACCTACGAGGATAACTTCATCAATATCGCTCGTAGAGAGACCTGCGCTTTGGAGAGCCGACTTACAAGGAGCGATGGTGCGCTGAATCAAATCGTCGATAAGTTGCTCGAACTTAGCACGTGTAAGAGTAGTTACAAGGTGCTTAGGACCGCTTGCTGCTACGGTTATGTATGGCAAGTTGATTTCGGTAGATGCCGAAGACGAAAGCTCGATTTTAGCTTTCTCGGCAGCCTCTTTCAAACGTTGGAGAGCCATTGGGTCTTGACGGAGGTCAACACCTTCGTTCTTTTGGAACTCGTCGGCAAGCCAATCGATAATTCTGTGGTCGAAGTCATCGCCGCCAAGGTGTGTATCACCATCCGTAGCCTTTACTTCAAACACGCCGTCGCCCAACTCGAGCACTGATACATCGTGCGTACCACCACCGCAGTCGAATACGACAATCTTCATATCCTTCTGGTTCTTATCGAGACCGTAAGCAAGAGCGGCTGCTGTAGGTTCGTTCACGATACGGCGAACTTTCAAACCTGCAATTTCACCAGCCTCTTTAGTAGCCTGACGCTGCGAATCGTTGAAGTATGCTGGTACGGTAATTACAGCTTCGGTAACTTCCTGACCAAGATACTCTTCAGCTGTCTTCTTCATCTTTTGAAGGATGATAGCCGAAATTTCTTGTGGAGAGTATAGACGACCATCAATATCTACACGAGGAGTATTGTTGTCGCCTTTCTTTACTGTGTAAGGAACGCGTTCGATTTCTTTAGCAAGACGGTCGTAAGTTTCGCCCATGAAACGTTTGATAGAATAAACGGTCTTGTGCGGATTGGTTACAGCCTGACGTTTTGCAGGATCACCAATTTTGCGCTCGCCGCCATCGATAAATGCAACCACTGAAGGAGTTGTACGCTTGCCTTCGCTGTTAGCTATTACAACAGGTTCGTTGCCTTCCATCACTGCTACGCAGGAGTTTGTGGTTCCAAGGTCTATACCTATAATCTTTCCCATTTTATTTTGTTTTAATTGTTATTCGAAATTTTGTTGTCTGTTTTTTTCAGACGACAGCCGATGTTTCAAAGGGCGTGCCAAAAATATTTTTCGGACATTAGTGTCATTTTGTGCATGTTTTCGGACAACTGTAATCTGTATCCAGTGACATTTTTATCTCAATAAACTTGCGTTTGTGTGTCAATGCTTGTTATGATATAAATACGTATTTGTGAAAAATCAACCTCTTCGGTTATAAATATCTATAACTCATGTGTATATTAGCAGATGCAAAATCGAATTCGTTCTTAATAATGTATTCGAATGAAGAGGCTTAGTCGACATACACTTATCAACTTAGTTATTCCTATTATAATACTATTGATATGGGCTTCGTGCAATTTCTTGCCATCGAAGCAAGACTTTTCAGAACCACTAAAAGAGTTAGTTATAAATCGTAATCCACTTGAATTTACTGGCGAAGTGCGAGTTGAAGGTGGGTGTGTAAATGCGCGTTGTGGCGAACGAGGTGGCCCCTTTTTCGATGCTCAAGAGAAGCCTGTTTGTGTGCGGAGTTTCATAATGAGTAAATATTTGGTTACGTATGAATTATGGTTTGTGGTGCGTGTTTGGGGCGAACGACATGGGTATACATTCGGTAACGTGGGTCACGAAGGAACAAACGAGCGCGAAGGCTCAGTGCCTACTTTGCCTAAATATGGCGATGCTTTAGCTGCTAAATATGAACCTGTGTCGTGCATCAGTTGGCGCGATGCAATAGTTTGGTGCAATGCTTTGAGTGAATATTTAGGTCTTACGCCAGTGTTCTATACCGATGCTGAATACAAAACGCCTCTGCGTGTTAGCACTACATCGCACTCCGAAACAGTCAACGAAAAGGGGTCGCAGGATTGTCCATATATATATGCTGAAGAGGTTGGAAATATAGAAATAAAGAAGTGTACGGCTAATGGCTATCGCTTACCTACGGAATGTGAATGGGAGTTTGCGGCTCGCGGCGGCAATCCGAAAGCCGAAATGTGGAAATATAACTACAGTGGAAGCAATAATATCGACGAAGTGGCATGGTATTTTGGCAATAGCGATGGAACGTCGCACGTCGTTGGACAGAAGAAGCCCAATGCTCTTGGCATATACGATATGAGTGGCAATGTGTGGGAATGGTGTTGGGAATGGGCTTCAAACGATAAAAATTTTCGCTCGAAGCGTGGTGGCAGTTGGGGCTATCAGGCTCCGCGCTGCACTGTGCATAGCCGCGATAGCTATTATCCATATTATGCCTTCTATCGTAGCGGAATGCGTTTAGTTAGGTCGGCACGCTGACGGCTATATCTCCGCACCAATGGTAGCTTTCTGTTTTCGCTCAGTATTATAGGTTATATCCAAACATTTTCTCAAAAAAAATAGCCACAGGAATTAAGCAGCAAACTTTCGGGTGTTG
>SUWW01000019.1:0-23888 GCA_015061285.1 Bacteroidales bacterium
TACCTCAACCACCGCCAGTGGCAGTGGAGCCACGAGAAGCACCGCAATGTTCTCGGCTTCTTGGATGATGAGGGGGAGAGTGAAATGCGAGAAAATACATCTATAAAGTGGCTTGGTGATTGGCTTGAAGGGTATTTTTATGATGATTTAGAAAAGGCCATTGAAAATCAATTGACCATTTATGACGATGTAGCATCAAATTTTGATTCTTACTATGAAAAGTCTGCAAAAGAAAATGTTGGCTTGGAATCTTGGTCGATAAGAAAATCGGCACATACAAGTAATATATGTGGAAAGATATTTGAAAAGATTTCGAAGAAAGAGAACCCACAATTTACATTGCATGAAAAAGGCATATTCACTCAGAAATATACGTTGGAAGAAAAAGAATATAGAGTTGCAATATTGTCGTATGCCGAAAAAATTAGCCTTTATTCTAAGAATATTAAGTTGACATCATACTCGAAATTGGCTGATAATAAGTACATAAAAGCAGGCTACACAAAACGCTCGGGTGGATATGGAATAATAGCCTTTTTTGATGGCGAAAAAACTACGATGATAATTCAAATAATAGACTCCGAACCGCAACTTGCAGTAGAAAAATGGCTGAATTATCTATCGCTCATCTTGCCGTCGAATGAACAAAAAAATGATGACGGAGATAACATCAAAGGTTTTGAAATTCACCCAATTGAGAAATTGATAGAGATATGGAATAGTTGGTTTGATAGTAAAATACAAGAAATTGATTTATCAGATAAAGTGATGTGGTACAGTCAGTTTAGTGATATTTTTAGTTGTGAGACATGTTGGCCACATTTGATCGATTCTGTCAAAATGACAATAACATCCAATGTGTGTTGCAATCGCGCTTGCTTAGAAATATTGAGTTCTGTAGGGCAGTCTACAAACCGAGCGCAGCAAGTTGTTATTGCTGAGTCAACAGAATCAGATTGTGGAAACTTACACGGAAATAGCAATTTCCAAACAGCTATCAATATAATTGATACATCACTTTTTGTGCACAAATTACCGTTGTTAATTGGGGTGCATCATTGGAAAGCAATATATAAAAAGGGAAGAATCGTTGGTTGGAATAATAGTTGTTCTGGCAATTCACCATCAGTTACAAATCATTACGTTGTAATAGTTGGCAAACACTACGATAGAGAAAAGAAACTATATTATTACCGTTTCTATGAAGTCGGTACTAATCCTAATAATAAAGACACTTATGGAATAAGCCTAACTAATCGTTTATATATTTATCCTGACGAAAAACTAATAAAAGGAAATACTGCATATATAAAAAATTGCACAGAAGATTTCTATTATACAATAACTGAAGTAAGAAAAAATATTGGTCAAACTTATTAATTAGTAAATTATGAGAAAACTACTATTTACAACCATTGCGATAATATTTTTTATTACATGTGGAACATCTCAGAATAATATTTCTAAAATTCAGAATAAAGATTTTAGAACATTATACTCTCTTTTCCCTCAAATGAAGTCTTTATATAATTATAAAATTTCCACAGATGATTTGAATGCGAAAGATATTCCCCAAAAATTAGCCAAAGAGTTTTTCTCTCTAAAAGAGAGTGATTTCATATACAATGATTATGAATACAATTATGATGAGGATGTTAGATATGACAATTGGAAAGAAACACTTCCATGGGCATCTAAATCGAACGCTTCAGAATCATATATATACTTAATCTATGGCATAGACAGAGAGTTGAGTATAATAAACATGTACCAATATCATTATATTATAATGACATTTGATTATTCAGGTACTCGCATAGATTCTATGACAATTCGCCGTCAAGAAACTATTGAAGAAGATAATCTTGATTGTGTTTTTCTCACCAACCAAACATTTCGTCTTTTCGACTACAAGGTTAATCCTAAACATACTACTAAGGTTATTGATGCGCAAGGTCGAACTCAATATGTTACACATAAGGAAATTCCATGGACAATTTGTACAATTACAGAATATCGAATTACCGATGCTGGTAAAATAGAAAAGACAGGGTGGACAGAAACTAAATTACTGAAAGAATCTGTGACATATTATCGCCAATATCATGAGGATTCTGATGACCCTATGAATGAATATAAATAGTAGGAATAGTAAAACGACATAAATCATCATGCGTTGTGTATGCCACATATTCCACAAGAGTACCCCTGCATACGCTTGTGTAGAGAGTAACACAAAACTCGAAATAAAAGCCGAGCCATACAAAACCTACACCTTCATGAACGAGCGCGGTGTGCCAATAATAGCCAATACCGCAGACAATACGCTGAACCTCGCAATTTGCACAGTAGGCAAACAAACCGTCTACGCCTACAGCGACAGCACCCTTGTGGGCAAACTCTGCATACAGGCGTATGACGTGAAAGAGGTGAAAGTGCATGTAGTGAGGGTGAATAATGGCAATATGCCAAGTGTTACCAAACTTCAAAGCGAGCTAAACGAGATTTTCAGTCAAGCGGTGGTGAAGTTGAAGCTCGATGAGTTGGAGCAGATAACAATAAAATTAGACCACAAGTTCAAGCATGGCGGCACACGCCGACTTCGCGCCTACAACGATGACCAGCGAAAAGTTGTAGATGAACTGAAAAACCGAGCTGAATATAACGCAGACGACTTCTATCTTTTCTTTATCGACGACATAGAAAGGCTCGATGACGAAGGCAATCCGACCAACGACCTCATTGGCGGATATATGCCCGTAGGTTGGCATTTTGGCTTTATCTACAACAACCCGAAGATAGCCTACATAGCTCATGAACTCGGGCACGGAACGTTGACTATGCACCATACATTCTCTGATGAAACAGAAACATTCAGCGCGCCCAAAGAATCCACCGACAATCTGATGGATTATAAAGGCGGCTCACTCTTGAACCACACGCAATGGCAGTGGGCGCACGAGAGCCATGGTCGAGAGTGGTTCGAAGAGGAGGAAGATGGAGAAATGATATTAAATATTGGTATTATGCGTAAATACCTTAAGCAAATTCATGATGCGAACTCAGAATACAAAGAATCGTTGGTACTGAATGTTTCTGAAGGAATAAATTTTGCTTATGGTATAACAATAGAATTAGAAGATAGTGTAAAGTTGAGCTATTTATCAATGTCTACATACAAAAATAGCAGTTCGTATTCGAGCATCAAGCCATACGAAAAGGCTACTAAAGTAGAAAGTGATAGCCTTACAACATATACGTTTAATGCTATACGGCCTAAGTTTGGAGAACTGCCACCAATCAGTTTCACAATAAAAACTGATGAAAAACAGGTATTTGAAGATTATTTATATGGTAAAGACATTGATATTTCAGATAAAGTGCAATGGGTAAGTCAATTCGATGAAAATATATTTGGAAAGTGTGATTGTTGGACGAGTGCTTGTTGCCGCCGTGCATGTGAGTATATGCTTGGCAATACTAATATAGCTAATTGCGAAGATACTGTTATAGCAAAAGATGCTCCTTACAAGACACAAAAAAGTAAAATTGTATTAGCTTATTTCTCAGACAATACGAAGAAGTACTCCAAAGACGAGTACAATAGTGAAACACTTATATATGATAAGAACAAGATTGATGAGGGTTTCAACTATATAAAGAATGAACTTCAAGCACATCGACCTGTGCTTATTGGCGTGCATCAAACTAATAGAGGAAATAATCCTCCTAATAATAAAAACAGAGCAACATGCCATTGGATGATTGTTGTAGGAATCGGTATGGAAAATGGCGTAAAATATATCAGATTCTTTGATCCAGGAAGAAAGGTAGATAACCATAATGATGCTACTTCAGTAGATAATAAATTGAAATACGATTCTAATAATGGTTGCTATAGTGGCATATATAGAGGGGAAATTTATACATTAACTGAAATAATAAAATACTGATATGGGAAGATTCATTTTTATTATAGCACTACTATTCGCTGCCTATAATTCGAACGGACAAACCTATACAAAGGAGTATGTAAAATCATTCCCTTTGTTGAAAGGCTTATCGATTATAGGGCATTATGATTTATTCAAGCATCGGGTTAAGATGACAAAAGAGGAAGCTCTTAATTATGTTGTAAATGGTGATACTACGAAACTATATTGTCCAGAACTTGAATATGACGGGTGGGAAGAAAAGATATATGGCATGACCGTTAGTGAATATATGCCAGCAAAGTTTGTTAGAGTTGATTATGACAATTACTATTTGCTATGTTATGAAGTGACAGAATGCGATAATAATGGTGTAAGGCATAAACGACTAATAATATTAGAAATAATTGATAGACAATACGTAAAACGAGATTCTATAGCCGTAGAAAAAAGCGATGAGTGGGAGGATTATATAATGAGTTTATACAATCCTCAAACGCAAAAATTATACTTGTACAATATGTCAGAGCATGGAGGTAAATGGTGGTCTGTATTGTATAGAATAAACCCCAAAACACTAAAGTTTGAAGAACTCAGAAGATTCGATGGAAAAGTAAATGCTAAATTAGACAAACAAATAGAGGCATTAGGCTGGGGTGATTTATTCTATAGTGATGATTGTGAATAATTAGAGAACCTGTCTCATGGCTTTATTTCGTGGTATAATAACAATCGAATACGCCAACAAACAGCACTTTGTGCATGGCGGCAAAGGCACGTTCCAGAACTACAACACCGACCAGAAGGCTGCGATTAGCAAGCTAAAAGAGCGCGGCATAGATAACGAAACGGTTTATCTCTTCTTTGTGAAGGAATGCAACGCTCTGAAAGCCAACGACAGCCCCGATGTTGTAAACGGTTATATGCCGCGCGGCTACCAGTTTGGCTTTATATACAATGAACTCAACAACTACCGAACTGATGCCCACGAGATATGCCATGGCGCATTCCACCTAAAGCACACCTTTGCCCAAGACGATTTCCTTGCCGCAGAGCGCACTACCGACAACCTCATGGACTACAACGACGGCAAGACGCTCAACCATTGGCAATGGAAAGATATTCACCAACCTAAGAGCGTAAGGTTCAGGTGGTTGCAAGATGAAGAGGGGGCGGAAGCTTGGAGTGAAGGAACTCGATATAAATGCATTAGTACAGAATTAGCAACTAAGATAAAGAGCAAGTATCGCTATTTCTACTATCCAGACGGATCTATTGTGGATATGAAAGATTACTTGCCGTCAGGCTTCTATTTGTCGAACGATGTAGATGCGAAGACCTCGTATGGGACTGTGGCTACAATAAGAGAAGGCGATAGAGACTTGTATTATTCCTATTCGAAACAAAGTCATGCCAACAGAGGATATGGCTATTTATTGGATGGCAGTGCTCGACTTAAATATGAATTACCATCAATAAGTGCGGACAAAGCAAGTGAATTGCATCCAGTACGTATTAGGTTGACTGATGGTAAAGTGACCATAATAGATTTTATGGGCAATGAGCTTGAGGCTTATGATGAGCAAATGTGCAATTGTCAGATGGCGAAATATACATTCAGCAGCGAGTTTGAGCCTCTTGTGGTGGACGAGAATAAAGAGTACTGGTTTTATGACAAGAAAGAGAATAAGATAATCATAGTTACTAAGGTCCATGACTTGAGTTGGCTAAAAATAGCCAAAGACTCTGTCTCCTATGATGAGATAAGAGAATTTGAACCCGGCGAGATTCGAATGACGGAGGCTCAGCTTGCTGATTCGAAGTATAACTGGTTGCGAAACGATGTTATAAAAACCATGAACGACGGTGGCAAAGTCGTCATGGTAGGCATGGCAGTAACCGCATTGGCACCTTATCTGATAGAATATGCAGCAGCATATGGAATAGAAACTGGCACCGCCATCCTTCGAAATGGCGTAAAAAAGTTAGGGTCTGATTTCGCTACAGGAAGTATTTCAGAAGCTGTAAGCTATCTTATAGCGGAATATGTAGATAAGAAAATATTATCTGAACCAGCTCAACCAATAGAAATAAAAGCAGATTTTGTGAGTGATGTAATTTCTGCAGGTTTTAGAAACATGGTCAAACCCAGCGAAAAAATCAGAATTATTTCTGTATGTATCGATGGTGTCAATATTGATGATCTATTGAATTCAGACGAGGACGCTATCATTCGTATAATAAGGGGATCCATACAATGCGCAATAAGTACAGGGTCCGACAAACTATTTGATGTTATAAAAAGTAGAATTTCCCATAAATTAATAAATGTTACTTCTCAGAGAATAGTTATGGCTATTAGAAAACTCAACCATAATAATCCCGAAGCAGAATTGGAAATGGTGTCCTTTTTATGTGGGAAGAATAATCATTGGTTATCAGAAATGAAGAGAATTATTCGTGAATATGGCAATGGCGCATTTTATATGCTACAAGACTTAGATATAGACTATATGAAACTATCTACATCAAATTTTGAACGTCTTTCACGTTTCGTAAAGACGAACGTAGGTAATGAGAATGAATTAAATATTATGAAATCATTGTTGAATTCAGGACGAGATATTAATCGTATGCTAAGGTATATACATAGTAAAGGTTCTTCAGCTAAGATCTTAGATGAAATATGTAACAATGAATTGTTTTTGTCAAAAATAGAGATTGGAGGGAAAAAGATTTCAGCAAGACAATTCTTGTTAGACTATAATGGGGATATTGCTATGTATTACAAAAGAGATGGTAATTATGAAAAATATATAGTGTATGCAATTGATGACATGAAACAATATGTTGAATTATCCATAGACAACACTAGCAATACTGTTACCAAAATCTTCGTTGGATATATAACTAGAGAGTTTGATAATTTGGTGTCAGGATATAAAAATATTGAATGATATAATGGATAATATATTTGATTATATAAAAAGATCGCGATATAAAAAGCTAATTACGGTCTTGCTTGTGGTATTTGTATTGATAGTTAATTTTATAAAACCTATGTATTTACTTAAGGGAGGTTGTTATAATGAATTACTATGGATTTTTTCAGGTTTTTTTCAGTGGTTGACAGGAGCGTGTGTAATTATTATAGTGTTAATATGTATTTCAAATTTTAAGAATAGTTGGATTGTTTTGCTTTGTCTACCATTGATAGCATTATTTATTTCATGGTGTTTGTCTATATCTATTAATAAGATTACACAGAAAATATTGTGGTCTAAAACCTTAGATGAAGTAACAGAAGTTAGGGGGAAAAAGGAAATTATATGGAAAAGTGGTCATGTTACAAACCAAGAATACTGTTTGTATGTAAGATCAAAAATGATATGTGATCATCCTATATATGTAACAAAGGAAACTTTTGAACGTGTTAATGAAAATGATACGATAATCATTAATGTATCTAATATTAACCGAAACATATCAAGAGTGAAGAAATTGCACCCGACTCCCCAAGATATTGAGCAGTGCTTAAATGAGAGAAGTTTATATATAGATGAAGACAAATCATATCTAATGTTAGCCACGGTTATATCGAAGAAAGCTGTAGAGAATAATAAACAAGGTAAGCGAACTATAACCTACTACGCAAAACTCCGAATTAACGATAAGATGGAAACAAGTTTCATCAGAGTAAGGGGTATTCTCAAGAGCGATAGAGAAGAATATGAATCGCTAAAAGTCGGAGTCCCCGTCATGATAAGCTTGACCGAAGGCAAGACTAAGACCGTCCGTGTTCTCGATTGGCAGCTAACGCCCGCAGATATAGAAAAATATAAAACCCCAGTCAGAGTGAAAGAAAGGAATAAATGATGAATAGAGTTGTAGCAATAATTATTTCCCTAATAGTTGTCATTTCCTCCTCCGCCCAAGACATTGAACAGCTCACCAAAGCCGACCCTGTGGCATGGAGTGGCGGGCTGACGTGGAGCAACATCTTCACTTGGCCGAAGGATAGCGCGAGGCAAGTGCCAACATTTTCATACTATATCTCGGGCAGCCTCAACACCACAATCTTTGGCGTGGTCAGTGTGCCAATAAACTTCGCATACACCAACAACAAACTGAGCTCAACCGTCACATATCCATTCAACCGCTTTTCGCTCACGCCGTCGTACAAATGGGTGAAGCTACATATAGGCTACTCGCAGATGACCTTCTCGACATACACTATGGCGGGGTAGGGTTGGTGTCTGAAGTTAGTTTTGGAGCGAAGCAAGATTATTTTTGGCGTATAACAATTATTCAATTTGTAATCTTATTTTTGTGATACTTCTAATATCATAAATATTAAATATTAGAGGCCCAATTGAATTGTGAAAAGATATTCAATGGTACGATAATTGTTAAGATTACACGAAACAACTAAAAAACTACTGCGATGAAACCCCATTATCTATTATCTGCATTTTCAGCATCGTTGCTTATAAGCGGCTGTGCTTCATCTGGTTTGGTTAGTAGTTCTGTATCATACGATGATTTGTATTACTCGCCATCGCAACCTACGGTAGCATCAACAAACGTGCAATCGGCGGACGGCTACATAACCGATAGCGATGTAGCTTCGTATCGACAAAGAGTAAGCAACTACTCAACGCAAACTATTAGCTCTCGCGATTATTCAGACGTACAGCAATACTATCCTACATCGGGCAACAAGTCGGCTTCGATTGACAACGAGTTAGATACCATAACTACTGCCCAAGAAGAGTCGGGTTATTGGTATGGCGGCTTCAACGGATCTTCATCGGATCAGAGCTATGCTGAGCGTATTATTCGCTTTCATGGTCCATTTACTACTATAAGCTACTATTCGCCAGTAGTGACATCAGCTTACTATTCTGGCGATTGGAATATTTATGTAGATGGCTATAGCACCTATCTTGTGCCAACGTGGAGCAATCCTTATTACGACGACTTCTATTATGGTTGGAACTATTGGGGATGGCGTCGTGCACATCGTGCATGGGCATTTGGCTACGGCTGGGGCTCATGGGGCTGGAGCTACTATTCTCCATATTATTATGGATATTATGGCTATGGTTATCCGTATTATTCATGGGGCTATTACCATCATCATTGGTATGGCAGACCATATTACTATCATCACCATCATCATTATTATGATTATGGTTGGCGTGGAGGCTATTACCATAGAGGACATGCGAGCGGCCGTACGGCGCGTATTGGTAATGGAGGCTACACCTCGTCGCGCTCGGCAAATGGAGTGAGCAGTACGAGTCGTGCAGCATCGGTGTCGAGGGGTACATCGGTGTCGCGAGCAGCCAATCGCACAGCTATAAGTTCATCGCGTTCTACATCGAGTCGATATGTAAGTAGTTCGGCAAGTAGTTATACACGACCAGTGAGTACAAGTCGAGCAGCCTCAACATCGGGTAGCTCATCGAGATACACATCACAGACGTCGTCGAACAAAAATGCAACAACGAGAAGCGCAACAACCTCAACATCCACGAGACGAAGCACGGCAGTAAGTTCGTCATCATCGTACAGGTCGTCAAATAATGCATCGTCGAGCTACACACCACGATCGTCGCGTTCTTCATCGGCGGTGCGATCATCTTCGTCGTATGGAAGCAGTTCGCGTTCGTCATCATCTTCGTCGTCAGTATCGCGTTCATCGCGCTCAAGCAGTTCAAGCTATTCTCCATCGCGCAGTTCGTCTGTTGGCTCAAGCCGTTCAAGTTCATCGGGCAGCAGTCGCTCGTCGAGCAGTTATAGTGGAGGCAGTCGTTCGAGCGTAAGTTCTGGTGGTGGTCGCAGCAGCAGTCGCCGTTGATTATATATAACATATTCTTAGACAACACATTTATATATCTATAACAATGAAAAAAATAGCATTATCTACGATGCTTGCATTTGTGGCAGCCTCAGTGGTGGCACAAGTGGCTTCAGATGCGATTGTTTTCAATCGTACAGATTATGAAGGAACAGCACGTTTGCAGGCTATGGGAGGAGCATTTGGAGCTCTTGGTGCCGATTTGTCTTCGCAATCGATAAACCCAGCTGGTTTGGCAAGTTACAGAGCTACGGAATTTGGTTTTTCGGTAGGAGTTAATTCCACCAATGTAAATACAAACAACTATGGTATGAGACACGAAGAGAATAAACTCTCTGGTAGTCTCGACCAAATGGGTATAAGTTTTGCTTTTGAAACACAGCGCTCAAACGGAGAAGGGACATTGGGTCACGCCTTTTCGGTGAACTATACGCAATTAGCAGATTATAATCGTACGTCGACATTTCTTGACCAAAATCAGTACAATTCGATACTCGATTATATGTGTTTATATCCAGATAATGCATTCTTGGGCGATTTGGGATTTAGCGCTGGAGTCTTGGCAAAGAATTTTTTGGATGCAGACGGCAATACAATACCTTGTATTCACAACGTATGGGAGATTCCAGTGGCAGAAAATAAAGTTGATAACGGTGCTCGCCAAGATGACAAGGGTGGTTTAATCAGTCATGAAAAATATGTAAAAGAGCGAGGAAGCAAAGGCGAGATAGCATTTTCGTATGCAATGAATATTTCCCAAAAACTTTATTGGGGCGCATCGATAGGCGTGCAAACATTAACTCGTCGCGAGAAAACGCTGCTCCATGAGAGTTTTAGAGATCACGATCCACTCACAACAGATGATTATTATTATGACAATATCAACTATGCTACGTATCTCGACCAAGATGGTGCAGGAGTTAACTTCTCGTTTGGCTTGATAGCTCGCCCAGTTCAATATTTGCGATTAGGAGTAGCCATACATTCGCCTACGTTCTTCCACATAGAAGAGAGCTATTCGGCCGACTTAACAGCTTTCGAAGGAAATGTTTATAGCAAGCGAGCCTCATCGGGTGAATATGAATATGAATACCGTTATTATACGCCAGGGCGTTTGGATTTGAGTTTTGCGGGCGTTATTGGCAACTATGGTATAGTAAGCGTAGATTATGAATACTCTAACTATGAGCGAGGTAAATTCAAGGAGCGTGATGACGACTTTGGTGACGACCTTGCGGCTTATGACGATGCGAATAATGAAATAAAAGATACCTATGGAGCATCGCACACATTGCGATTTGGCGCAGAAATGAAGGTGCTTGATGTAGTGGCTATCCGTGCTGGATATAAAACACAATTCTCTCCATATAAGGAAGATATAACATTGTACGATTACATACATAGGTCAATATCGGGAGGTTTGGGCTATCGCGTCAACAACTTCTTTGTTGATTTGACATACGTAAACACGCGTAATCAGTATGATTATTGGGTGTTGCCGAATGATGGTCCTAATACATATTTATATGCAGATAATATTCCAGCAAAATCAGAAGCAACAACACATAAATTTGTGTTTACACTCGGATTTCGTTTTTAGTTAATAAGTAAGATTAAGAATATCAAGCTGTTGCGAAATACAAATCGCAGCAGCTTTTTTTTGTGGATTCTTTCCTTTGCTTATGATGTTATTTTATGCATATTTGTTATAAAATCTTAAATCATAAATAATACTTATCGGTATGATTCTCTTAATGATTGTATTGTTCCTCATAGGTTACATATGTATAGCCTTGGAGCACACAACACACGTGAACAAAGCTGCGCCAGCATTGATAATGGCAGCTTTACTTTGGACTTTATATGTAATAAACGCGGAGTCGATTTTAGTGCTTTCGCCAGAATTTCAACAATTTGTGGGCAAGGCCTTCAATGTTAGTCCATCAATGGAAGGGTGGAACGAGTTTGTAACCAACACACTACCATCATTGCCAGATTTGCACGAACGCTGTATATCCTATGTAACAGGAACGCAGATTATTGAGCATTTGGGCGATACGGCATCGACACTATTCTTCCTAATGGGTGCAATGACTATAGTGGAGCTAATAGACGTTCACGGAGGATTCTCGATAATAACCGATCACATAACAACTAAAAAGAAACGCAAGCTCCTTTGGATTATAGCGTCTATAACCTTCTGCTTGTCGGCAATTCTCGACAACTTAACCACTACCATAGTTATGGTTATGTTGCTTCGTAAACTGATAAGTGATAGCAAAGAACGATGGCTTTTCGCATGTATGGTGGTGATAGCAGCAAATAGTGGAGGTGCGTTTTCACCAATAGGCGACGTAACAACAATAATGCTTTGGGTGCGTGGAAATATCACCACGGGTGGCGTTGTGCCAAGTTTGATTATTCCGTCTATTATATCGGTAGTGGTTCCAGCGTTTATAGTAAGTTTAATGCTCAAAGGCGAGATTTCGTCATGCACCGAATCAGTCGATGGAGCGGCAGACAAGACGTCCAACTATGTAGATGAGCGAGAGCGTAATATTATATTCTTTTTGGGCGTAGGCGCTTTGATTTTTGTGCCAATATTTAAGTCGATAACGCATTTGCCACCATTCATTGGCATTCTGCTTGGCGTGGGCGTTCTTTGGACCTACACCGATATTATGTATTTGCGTAAACATACAGTGCCAGCAAATCTTCAAGGTCGCATAAATAACGTGCTGAGCCG
Source organism: Bacteroidales bacterium (assembly GCA_015061285.1). Taxonomy (GTDB): domain Bacteria; phylum Bacteroidota; class Bacteroidia; order Bacteroidales; family Marinilabiliaceae; genus W3P20-009. Next base: position 12,542 of record SUWW01000019.1, read on the forward strand.
TATAGACTTGTCGACAATTATGTTCTTCCTCGGCATACTGATGTCTGTAGCAGCATTGCAATGCTCTGGCATATTGCACCAATTGTCGATGTTCTTAGACGAAACTATAGGCAACATATATATCATAAATATAATTATAGGCATGCTTTCGTCGATAGTCGATAATGTGCCGCTTGTAGCAGGAGCTATGGGTATGTATGATGGTGTTTATGCTGCTGATAGTCCATTCTGGTTGTTCCTTGCCTACTGTGCAGGTGTTGGTGGGTCGATGCTTATTATTGGCTCTGCAGCAGGCGTAGTAGTTATGGGCCTCGAGAAAGTCGATTTCTTCTGGTACGTTCGTAAAATAACCTGGCTTGCATTGATAGGCTATTTGGTAGGAGCATTCTATTTCATATTTCAAGAGTTGGTGCTTATACCAATGTTTCAATAATAATTAATTGAGTAATAAATAGTTATGAGTACGCCATGTCGCATCAATATTAGCGATGTGGCGTATTTTTATTTTTAGAAATAAGTCCACACATGCGGACAATTAATGCAGTAAAAAACTTGCTTTTCGTCAGATATTTGCAAACAAACAAAAAGAGACTATGAGATTGAAAACGTTTTTCGTAGCACTATCTATGGCTACGATGTCGATGGCACAAAATGCTGAACTGCCCTACAAAAATCCGAAACTCACGCCCGAACAGCGAGCCGACGATTTGCTATCGCGACTTACGCTCGAAGAGAAAACGAAGCTTATGCTTGATGTGTCGGCAGCAGTGCCACGACTCGATATTGCAGGCTATCAGTGGTGGAATGAAAGTTTGCACGGATGTGCGCGAGCGGGCTTGGCAACAGTTTTCCCTCAAGCAATAGGTATGGCTGCAACATTCTCCGACGATATTGTAAAACAGGCTTTTAGTGTGGCCTCGACAGAGCAGCGTATAAAATTTCATAACATGCGTCGTGCTGGACTGCCAATCACGCGTTATCATGGTTTGTCCGTGTGGACGCCCAACATAAATATTTTTCGTGATCCGCGATGGGGTAGAGGACAAGAGACATACGGCGAAGATCCATATCTGACATTGCGTATGGGAGTGGCAGTGGTCAATGGTTTGCAAGATAAACCACAAAATGGCTATGATAAACTTCACGCTTGCCTGAAGCATTTTGCTGTGCATAGTGGCCCCGAATCGACACGTCATAATTATGATGCGCGTAACATTTCGGCCCGCGATTTGGCAGAAACCTATCTCTATGCGTTCAAACGAGCCGTGTGTGAGACTGATGTTCAGGAGGTTATGTGCGCATATAATCGATACGAAGGCGAACCTTGCTGCGGAAGTAAAAACCTACTTACGCAAAAACTCCGCAACGAATGGGGCTTTGATGGTTTGGTAGTTAGCGATTGTGGCGCTATACGAGATTTTTTTACCCCAGAACCACGAGGTCATGCAACACACGAAAATGCCCAAACTGCTTCGGCTGCAGCTGTTGTGGCAGGAACCGATATAAATTGTGGTAGTTCATACACAGCCTTGGTCGATGCTGTGAAAAACGGTTATCTTGCTGAGGCTGATATAGATAGGTCGGTACGGCGTATACTTGTTGCGCGTTTTCGTTTAGGAGAGATGGATCCTGACGAGATAGTGCCATGGGCGTCAGTCTCGAATGACGATTTAGCTACAGAAGCATCCGACGCTTTAGCACTCAGCATCGCACAACAATCGATGACTTTGCTACAGAACAAAGGTGTTTTGCCCATTAAGTTGCCCAATCGCCCTGTTACGGTGGCTGTTTTAGGTCCAAATGCAAACGATTCTCTTACTATTCTTGGTAATTATAATGGCTCGCCACGACGCTCATCCACAGTGTTGAGTGCCATAAAGCGTATGTTGCGACCCAACGATAAGATTATCTATAATGCATGTTCGCATTGGGTTGATTCTACCAATTTTGTGGGGCGATATGGCTTTTGCAAAACAACTGAAGGTAAAGGATTTAGCGCAGAGTATTATGATGGAGTGAAATTTAGCGGAGCGCCTATTGCTCATCAGTATTTGCCAACGCCGTTCAACTTCTGTACCTCAGGAGCTACGGTTTTTGCTCCTAATGTGCCGTTGTCGAATTTCTCAGCTATATATAGTACTAAATATGAGTCGGTTAGCGACGAGATAGTTACGTTCAATATATACGTATGTGGTCAAGGCATGTTGGTGGCCGATAACGATACTATTGTGAAGTTTCATACAGGACATGGCCCTCGTAAGTATCAAGTAAGCAGGAGAATGAAAGCAGGTCATACTTACGATATTCGGCTCTATTTTGCCTATACACAAGATGATGCGCAACTCAATTTCGACCTTGGAGTGCTTGCTCCAACGTCAATTCCTCAAATAGTATCTGACGTAAAACATGCAGATTATGTTGTATATGTAGGAGGAATTTCGCCAATGCTTGAAGGTGAAGAAATGAAAGTTAGTTATGCAGGTTTTAGCGGTGGAGACCGTACGGATATAGAACTGCCAGATGTGCAACGTCGTACGTTGAAAGCATTGCACGATGCAGGGCATAAAGTGATATTTGTAAATATGTCAGGATCGGCAGTTGGTCTTGAACCAGAAGTAGCCACATGTGATGCCATTCTGCAAGCGTGGTATGGCGGTCAGCAAGCAGGAAACGCCATTGCAGATGTGCTTTGGGGAAAATATAATCCAGCAGGGCGTCTGCCTGTAACATTCTACAAATCAGTATCTCAACTTCCCGATTTTGAAGATTATTCAATGAAGGGTCATACGTATAGATATATGAATTCAGAACCGCTGTTTTGCTTTGGCTATGGTATGAGTTATACGCAGTTTGAATATGGTAAAGCAACGCTCAATCAGAAAGCAAACAAGCTCGATTTACGTAAGAAAACCACGATAACAATACCAGTGAAAAACATAGGAAAATATGATGGCGATGAGGTAGTTCAGTTATATATACGTAGAAACGATGATGTAGAAGGTCCATGCTATTCATTGCGAGGTTTTCGCCGATTGAATATTGTTGCTGGTTCAACACAGAAAGTAGAATTTGAGTTGACAGACGAAACATTTCAAACCTTTGATGCAAAGTCGGGCGAACTATTGACCAAACCTGGTAAGTATACTATTTACTACGGACCGTCGTCTGATGCTAAAACGCTGAAAACTATCGAAGTAGAAGTTATTGCGTGCGCAGAAAAGAGATAAAACTATAGAGCATAAGTAGAGAATAAATAGGTGATAAATGAAAGAATTGCGTCTTTTTACTTTTTGAGCCATTAACTACCTTTGCTCGCATTATAAAACAAAGAAACAAATGAAACCAACACTTTTTGTATTAGCTGCAGGAATGGGTAGCCGCTATGGCGGTTTGAAGCAGCTTGATGGTCTCGGACCTAACGGAGAAACCATCATGGATTACTCTATATTTGATGCCATTCGTGGCGGATTTGGAAAGATTGTTTTTGTAATTAGAAAGACGTTTGAGAAAGAGTTTCGCGAGAAGATCATCTCTAAATACGAGAATCATATTCCCGTAGAATTGGTTTTCCAAGATATAAATGACCTTCCTGCAGGCTTTACATGTCCTGCTGAACGCACTAAGCCGTGGGGAACTAACCACGCTGTGCTTATGGGTAAAGATGTCATTCGTGAGCCTTTTGCAGTAATCAATGCCGACGATTTTTATGGTCGCGATAGCTTTGCTGTACTTGGCAAATATCTAAGTAATCTTCCTGAAGGTAGCAAGAACAAATACTGTATGGTAGGTTTCCGCGTTGGCAACACGCTCTCTGAAAGTGGTTCTGTTGCACGTGGTATTTGCTCTACCGATGCTTCTAAACATCTTCAAACGGTTGTTGAACGTACCGAAATTATGCGCGTTGACAAGTCTGAAGTTGCAAAATTCGACTCAGAAGATGCTGGCGAGCAAAAACCTGTTGCTTATAAAGACGAGCAAGGAAAATGGACTGGTATTCAGGCTAACACGCCAGTTTCTATGAATATGTGGGGCTTCACACCTGACTATTTTACATATTCAGAAGATTTCTTCATCGATTTCTTGAAGGCTAACATCTCAAATATTAAGGCAGAATACTTTATTCCACTCGTAGTCAATAAGTTGATTACCGAAAATCGTTCAACTGTTGAAGTACTTGATACTACAAGTAAGTGGTTTGGTGTTACGTATTCGGCTGACCGTCAAGGCGTTGTTGATAAGATTCAAGCTCTTATAGATGCTGGCGAATATCCACAAAAGTTATTCTAATACGTACATAAGCAGAATTAACCTATAGAGTCGCAATGTGTTACAACGTTGCGACTTTTTCATAAATACTAATCAAATGAAAAAACAGATTCTAAAATCTATTGCCATTATGGCTATGGCGCTCGTGAGTGTGGGCGCATTTGCTCAATCGGACATCGATAAGGAGATAGAGGAACTAATCGAACTTCAAAACGTGCGTCAATCAATGGTGGAGACTACTGTTATGCAGTATCAAGCATTGGTGAAGATGGGTCAAGCCAACGAGGCAAAAGTTAAGGCTATGGCCGAAGAGTGCGTTGACGTGATGTTGCCCAAGATTATTGAGTTGCAAAAGGAACTCTACAAAGAGAACTACACGCTCGACGAGTTGAAAGAGTTGACCAAGTTCTATGCTTCGGCAGTTGGTCAGAAGTCGTTGAAACTTGCTTCTAAGTTTAGCATTTTTTGTGCTCAAATTGTCACCGACCCTGATATAATGAAGAAGATTCAGGAAATTACAATGAAGCACCTTATGCCTAAGTAGTTCGGCATATCATATATATGAAGCACCAATTGGTCGATAGCACTAATTGTTTTTTTTGTATCAAAGCGATATTGACAACATAAATACAGACCCCGAAGGAGTGTCGACAGTGGCATTTTCGGCAGACGTGGAAGATACGAGCGTTAATTTCGCATCGATAAGTTCGGCTGCTTTGGCGCAGATGGGAAGACCCAATCCAACACCTTGCGAAAACTCCGAAATCTTCGAAAAACGTTCGAAAATTTCATGCTGCTTATTTTCTGGTATTCCGATGCCAGTGTCCCGTACGGTCACCTCAACGGTCTTGTTTTTTTCGTTGGTGGCTATTGATATTGTTATGGTGCCGTGAGGCGTGAATTTCAGCGAATTCTGAATAAGATTCTTTATTATCATTCGCAGATAAAGCTCAGAAGTCATCAGCGGCTGCTCGTTTTGCCATTGGTTGAAAAAGAGTACGACATCGTTAGGTATGCTACTTTTTACGTCGTCTATTATGCTCTGACATAACGCATTGAGTGATGGTAGCAACTTCTTTTCAATTTTTTCCGAACTGTCCAATTCCGATATAGTGATTACATCGTTGATGATTTTTTCGAGCAACACATTTTGAGTGTTTATGAGTTTCATAAATTGGTTTAGCCCAGGATTATTAGAAGTCTTTGCGTTGAGAAGTTCGCACGATTCCAAAATCTTGTTGAGCGGTTTGCGCACATTCTGCGTCATGTTTTTCAGAAACGACGACTTCAAGTTGTTCAACGCGTTAATGTTGCGAATGTCGTTAGTAAGTTGCAGTTCCGTGTCGCGCAATTCGGCGTTTTGCGAATTAAGCACGCTCTTGTAGTTTTTTAGTTTTCGGTTTCTTCGTGTTATGTATGTAACGAAAAGCAGCAGAATAACAGCCGTAATAATCAGTAGCACTAAAAGACGCTTCGATGTCTGAGTTTTCTGTTCATAAAGTTGGTTTTGCAATAGATTGTGTTTCCAAATGACATCCTTTTGGCGCATTTTTTCGGCATACTTCTTAGTTGCATTTTGAGCCTCTATTTTTTTTATGCGTTCTATGGTGTGGTTGAGATCGATGAGAGTGTTGATTAGTTCGTTTTTTTTGTTGCCCAAGTGTTCTAATATTTGGGCTTGTTCTTGTAGTATGTATTTACGTGTATATATACCTTCATCTTTCAGTCCTTCGAAGTTGTTAATATAATCCAAACAGCGTTGGTAGTTGCCCGACGCTTTGTATGCAGAGATATAAAACTCCACTTTGGGATACATAGGCAATTCGTTTTCTGGCGCATTGTAGGCCGATTCTATTAGTTGAATAGCCGTTGTAGTATCGTGTTCGGTAGCAGCAATGTAGATAGCTTTTGCAACTTTGATTTCGTTTTTCGACTGATTGGTAGTGTTTTCATTCTCGGCAGCCTTTATCAATTCCTCAACACCATCTGTTACGCCCATATATAGCATATAGCGAACTTTGTCAATATTGAGGTGAGTCATATTTATGTTTACGTCGATGTATTTGCGATCCTCTTTCGTCAAACCTTGCATAATTTTTATGCACTGATTAATGACATTGACGGCTATTTTAGGGTTATTGCTATAGGCATAAGCGTAGGCCTGGCAATGCAGCGCGTATATATGTCCCAGTGGTTTTTTCAGTTGTTCGGCTTCTGCAATGCACTGTGCACTCTCTATGAGCATCTCTTGTATGTTGGCTGTGCGTATGCATGTGGCATTGACATATTCGTTCCAAAGGCGGAAATAGAGATTGTAGTCGTTGTTGTATTTAGAATAAGTGCGAGCTTTATTGTAGAGCATGTCAATGCTATCACGAGGAATGGAATTGTGCTTTTTTAGAGCATTTTCAAATTCGCGTATAGCATCCTTGAGTTTCTCATCGATAGCCTCAATAGATGACGACATTTTGATGTCAATATTGCTATGGTCATCGTTTTGTGCAAAAATCGATGTACATATGCAAAGCAGGCAAATTATGTATTTTATATTGTGCATATAATTTTTCACGTGTTGTTTGTCTTAGCGTGTAATATTGTATTCTTCTACAAATTGTTATTAGCTGTTTTGGGTATAGTGAATATGAAGCGAGAGCCATTGTTATACTCAGGGTCAATCCAAATGCGACCTTTATAGTGTTCAACAATTTTTTTGCACAAAGATAGACCCAAGCCAGTGCCTATGGCAAGTTCGTTCACTTTTATGTATGGGTCGAACACTTTTCGGTGCATATCGGCTGGAATGCCAATGCCGGTGTCGGTAATAGATATTATATACTCATATTTGTTGCTATCGAGTTTCATTTCAATAGAACCTTTCTCGGTGAATTTCGAAGAGTTGGTTAGCAAGTTGAGCATCACCTGTTGAATGCGTTTGGCATCAATCATCAACGTGCAATTTGTTTTCTCTATAGTAGACGTAAATACAAATTCTACATCGTTTTTGCTCGATACCATTTTCACCGATTCAAACGCCGAGTGGCATAGCTCGTATATATTGCATTCGCTATCAACGAATTTGGTATTGCCACTCTCTATGCGAGTCATATCGAGAATGTCGTTGATGAGGCTAAGCAGTATGTTTGAGTTTTGCTTTATGATGTTGGCAAACATTTTTCTGTCGTCTTCACTAAGCGATTCGTCGGAGGTAAGCAAGTCTGAGAAACCTACAATAGCATTCATTGGAGCACGTATTTCATGACTCATATTAGCCAAAAACTTGGTTTTCTGTATATTGCTCTCTTCGGCTATTTTTCGGGCTTTCTCGAGGTCTTCTTGGGTTGTTTCGAGTTTCACTTTTAGGTGGCGCATACGCAACGTTGCAATCGACATCACTATTATTATGATGATGAGTACGATAAATGCAGCCATAATTTTTATAGCGATGCTACGATGACGATCCCACAATTTTGGGTGTACGTGCATATGTATAGCATCTTGAGGAAGCATTTCATTATTTATATCGTAATGAGATAGCATACGGTCGTCGAAGCGATATTCATTTTTCACGTTACGTAGAGTGCGCGAACGGTCGGAGATGTCTAAGTTTTCGTTCAGGTAGCTATAAGCAATCATAGCCAATTCGCTTCCCTCTATTGGAAACGTGGGGTAATAGCCTCCAATGACCCAAACGCCCATACCTAAAGATGATATAGTGAATGTTGGCAGTTGCGGATTGGAGTCGTGCAAGGTCGACAATGTCGATTTCATGGTCGAATTGTTGGTTTTGTCAATTCGCCATGCTCCAAGTAGTAGCGATGTGTTGTCGGGAAGTTGTGACAGTTGGTCTATTACGTCGTATATGCCCATTGAGCGCCCATCGAGCGAAATGATGTTGATGTCGCCAAACTTTAGCAACTCTTTTCTCATGAGCGATAGTAGAGTCACTCCGCCATACGTGTTGTCGGTTAGCGTCACTATGTTGCGTGTTTTTGGAAACAGATGTTGAATCAGCTCGATGTTTTTGTCGAGATTGTATTCATAGAAATAACCACCTACAATGTTGTGGCTTTCGACGCGTTCGCTCACATCGTGTGTCTCTGGATACCATTGGTCGATAGGGGTTTTGTCGTCGGGCATCTCTATGAAGTTACGACTCACCATGCCACATAATACGGGCACTCCAAGGGTCTCTTCTGCATCGAGGTTTAGATATGTGGCAAAGGCCTCTTGGCCAATAATGAGTATGATGTTCGGACGAACGTCTTCTTGACTATATTTTTGGAATATCGATTTTAGCCTTCCTGTCCATTCTCTGATTTCGTTAAGCCCTTGACATGCAAGACTCTCCATCATTATTGATGTTCTGCCGCCAAGCTCTTTATATTTGGTTATGAATGAGCTTACGTTGTTGGATATGCTGTATGACGATTCAAGCCCTATTTGGTCGTATGAGGTGATTATAAGTATTCTATCTGTTTTTAGTACGTCCGTAAAATGCTCAGTTTCAGCATTTACTGTCGAGACTGAGGCAAGTAATATGAGTAAAAATAAATTTGATAGAATATATTTTATGTAAACTTTATTCATTGTTGTGTATTCTTCCTTTATCCCTCCTTACAAAGATAATACTTGGTTGATATAATGAGCTAAATAATTGAAAGTTGACATTTGATATTTATAATCACAAGAAATCACCTAAAAAGGTAGTGTGTACAACGAATATGGAGTTCTCCGAGATGTGATTCGCGTCTTCTTTGATAAAAATGTGGAGTGGTGTGTGTAAAAACGTTTGTGAGTGTTAAAATTTACTTATTTTCGCGTCGAATTTGAAAAAACATTCCCACCCCTAATTCTATAATAAATGAAAGCAACTCTTTTTCATTTAGAAGCCATACGATATAGGCGCTCCTTCTCGCTTATCAAGTTAATCCCCATAGCATTGTTGCTATTCTATTGTGTGGGGCTTGTGCAACTGCTGATAGTTATGGGCAATTTTAGCATTGCAGATTTTGGCGTGCTGAGCCTTATATTGTATCTGAGCCTTGCAGACATATTGGTAAAACTTTTCTTGCAGAAAAGGATACTGTCATATCCTCCGTACATAAATACTGCGCCAATATCCAAACTCAATAAAGATTTGTATGAAATACGAACTGCCATAAATAGTTTTTGGAATTATTATGCAATAATCATTTTCCTCCCCATACTGATATTGATAAATAGTGCAAGTTTGGTTTGTGGAAGTGTGGTGCTGATTCTTGCAACGTCATATACGAATTGTTTTGCCTTGCGAATCTGGGATAAAACGCAATCCGTTGCCGTGCGAATAGCATTGTTTTTACTGCCAGTCTATTATGCGGCATTGCTATTACTATAAGATTTCAGCATAAATATTTGGGCTGTTTGCGGTGCACAATTGCTTGTTATGATTGCGTTTATATACGCTTCGTTACGCATAAAGGTGTATGAAGAGGGCAAATCGAAACAATATGCGGCAAAAGATTTGAGTAGCTATAAATACAGCATAGACCTTCTTCCTTTTGTTAGAGGAACCAGAATCAAAAAGCAATGTATAGTATTGTTATTGTATTTGCCTTGGTTATTCCTTATGATGTGCTTAGGAAATAACGGCCCGATAATGCTTTATTCATATTTGGCGTTTTATGTAATCTTTGTAACGGGTTTAATCGCGCAATACTATTTTGCTATTGAGGCTAATTATTGGAGTTTATTGTTAACGCAACCCAATGCTGTGAAATCGATGTTCTATAGAAAATTCAAACTACTATTTGGTATTCAAATGATATATATGCTGACATGCATACCACTAAAGTTTGTGAATGACGTACCAATTGTGAGTATTATCGCTATAAACTTTTTGTCAGCCACATTCATGAACGAGATATATCTCTTACAATTTATGGTAGCAAAGAGGTTCGAGATATGGGGCTCTGTTATGTTCAATTATCAAGGATCAAATATGTCTTCCTCGTTTTATATCCTCGTGCTTTGGGGAATCGTTGGTGGACTATTTGTTTTCTTTGAAAATACGGACAACAGAGTTTTAGAATACATTGTTTTCTTTGGTTTTGGCATTCTAAGCTTAATATTCAAGGATAGAATATTCGACGAGTTCTACGCGCTTTTCCGCAAGCATCGCTACCAAATAACTAAACGTTTTCAGAAATAGATATTGCAATAGGTTATAACTATGATACAAATAAATAATCTCACCAAACTGTTCGGCGTCCAAGAAGCCGTAAATATTCCCTCACTACATATTAACCGCGGAGAAGCTGTAGGCTTGGTTGGTAACAATGGTGCAGGTAAAACCACGCTCTTTCGCTTGATTTTAGATTTATATCAAGCCAATACTGGTGAAGTGCTCAATCATGGAGAGAATGTGGCGAAAGACGAGGAGTGGAAAGCTCTTACTGCGGCATACCTCGATGGCAGCTTCTTGATAGACTTCCTCACGCCAGAAGAGTATTTCAATTTCTATGGCGAGACTCGTGGTATAGACCGAGACGAGGTAAAATCGCGCTTGACGAGGTTCGAGAAGTTTATGAACGGTGAGATTTTGGAACAAAAGAAGTACATACGCAATTTTTCTTCGGGCAACAAGCAGAAGATTGGTATTGTAGCTACGCTTTTAGCCGAGCCAGACGTAATTATTCTCGATGAGCCGTTCAATTTCTTGGACCCTTCGTCGCAGATTGAAATAAAACGAATCTTGAAGGAGTATAACAGCGAAAAAGGTACTACGTTGCTTGTGTCGAGTCATAATCTCGACCACATTGTAGATGTGTCGAGCCGCATTCTACTTATGGAAAAGGGTCACATAATCAACGACGTCAGAAACGATAATGGCGAAGCCGTAGAAGTACTCAACGATTATTTCGGAGGTAAATAATTAGCCACAGGATGCACTAAAAACGCGGATATTTTATTTATCACCATTTATCACCGAATTGAACGAATTAATACAAACAGGAATTCGTGTTAATCTTGGTGAGGATGCCATCCTTACGAATTGATACAAAAATGCTTCGTTCTATTCGTGTTCATTCGGTGATGGTTT
>SUWW01000019.1:23898-61414 GCA_015061285.1 Bacteroidales bacterium
AATCTTGGTGAGGATGCCATCCTTACGAATTGATACAAAAATGCTTCGTTCTATTCGTGTTCATTCGGTGATGGTTTCCAATATTCATTTATCACCGAATTGAACGAATTGATACAAACAGGAATTCGTGTTAATCTTGGTGAGGATGCCATCCTTACGAATTGATACAAAAATGCTTCGTTCTATTCGTGTTCATTCGGTGATGGTTTTCAATATTCATTTATCACCGAATTGAACGAATTAATACAAACAGGAATTCGTTTAATTCTTGGTGAGGATGCCTTCCTTACGAATTGATACAAAAATGCTTCGTTCTATTCGTGTCAATTCGGTGATGGTTTACAATATTCATTTATCACCGAATTGAACGAATTAATACAAACAGGAATTCGTGTTAATCTTGGTGAGGATGCCTTTCTTACGAATTGATACAAAAATGCTTCGTTCTATTCGTGTTCATTCGGTGATTTGTATGAGTCTTCTCTGCGAATAAAATCTACACACGAAAACTGAACTCTTGTTTTGGGCAAACGGGCCTACTTTCTTACTTTCGCACGTATTCTAACGTATTTTATTTATCATGAAATTATTCTCAGCGGCACTGTGTGCTATGATTTTGTCTGCCAATGCGTTGGCAGCTGATACTTTCCCTGATGGAACGCCCGTAGATGCTTGGTTTGCGGATTTTTCAGTTCCCGAACTCGCATCGTTGGGTCAGCAATATGTACTTACGGCTAATGGCATACTAAGCGATGGCAATGTACATACCACAGAAATTCAGTCGCTTATCGACAAAGCTGCCGCAGCTGGTGGTGGCGTGATTGTTGTTCCGGCTGGCGTATATAAAACGGGTGCGCTATTCTTCCGTCAGGGTGTGAATCTGTATGTAGCTGAAGGTGGCGTACTTATGGGCAGCGACGATCCTGCCGATTATCCTGTTATGGAGACGCGCATCGAGGGCGAGACGTGCCAATATTTCCCGGCGCTCATCAACGTTGATGGTGTAGATGGCTTCAAGATGTGCGGTCCTGGCACTATTGATGGCAACGGTTTGCGTTCGTGGAAGGCTTTCTGGCTGCGTCGCTCGTGGAATCCTAAATGCACAAATAAGGACGAACAGCGTGCTCGCCTTGTATATATATCTAATAGTAAGAATGTTACTGTGGCTCAGCTCAATCTGCAAAATTCGCAGTTTTGGACCAACCATATTTATAAGAGCAACCACGTGAAATATATCGGATGCCGCATTTTCTCGCCAGCCGCTCCTGTGAAAGCTCCAAGCACCGATGCCATAGATATTGACGTATGTACCGACGTGCTTGTGAAGAATTGCTATATGGAGGTCAATGACGATGCTGTGGTTCTGAAAGGTGGCAAAGGTCCTTGGGCCGATACCGCTCCCGAAAATGGTATGAATGAGCGCATAATTATAGAAGATTGTACATACGGCTTCTGCCACGGTTGCCTCACGTGCGGTTCAGAGTCGGTGCATAACCGTAATATTATTCTTCGCCGCATAAATGTTACCACGGGTCAAAACCTCTTGTGGCTCAAGATGCGCCCCGACACGCCTCAGTTGTACGAATACATCACTGTGGAGAATATCACCGGTTCGATAAAGAATTTCATCACCATAAAACCTTGGACGCAATTCTACGATTTGAAGGGTCGTAAGGATATTCCAATGTCGGCTGCCGACAATATTGTTATGCGCAACTGCACTTGCACATGCAACACGTTCTTCAACGTCACGCCACAAGCCGACCAATATAGTTTGTCGAATTTTACGTTCGAAAACCTCACTATCAATGCAAATAACGATGCTTGCGATGCGTCGAGCGTGAAAAATTTTGTTAGAAAGAAAGTTAGTGTGAAAAAGTTGTAGCTTTATTCCATTCAGAAACGTATACAACTGCGTACACTCACTAAAAATGTAAATACAATGGTTTCAGGATTTTTGAAAGTTGCGTCAGCTGTGCCAGGAGTCCGCATAGCCGATTGCCAATATAACGTACAGCAGATTATCGACCGAATGGCAGCAGCCGAAGACGATGGCGTAGCACTCTGTGTGCTTCCCGAACTTTGCATCACAGGCTACACTTGCGGCGATTTGTTTGGTCAACCATACTTCATTGCAGCCGCTGAGTCGGCACTCGACGACGTGCTTTCGCTAAGTCATACTATGAATGTTATGGCCGTTGTGGGTTTGCCAATTCAGATTGATGGTCGCCTATTCAACTGCGCAGTGGTGATTCGCGAAGGCAAAATATACGGCGCTGTGCCTAAGACATATTTACCTAATTACAACGAGTTCTACGAGGCTCGCTGGTTTACTTCGGGCGCGGAACTTCCACACGGAACGACCATTACACTCTGCGGGCAAGAGGTGCCTATAGATACCAATTTGCTATTCCGTAGTGGCGCAGTTTGCTTTGGCATAGAGATTTGTGAGGATATGTGGAGTCCGATTCCTCCATCGTCGTATCTGGCTTTGGCTGGGGCGAATATCATTCTCAACCCTTCGGCATCTAACGATATGGTTGGCAAGCACGCCTATCGCAAACAGCTTGTGGTAGGGCAGAGCGCGCGTTGCATGGCGGCATACGTATATAGCTCGTGCGGCTTCGGCGAATCTACTACGGATATTGTATTTGCTGGAAGCGCCATTATTGCTGAAAATGGCGTGGTTCTGTCGGAGGGAAATAGATTCCTACTTACGCCGCAAAATGTTGTAGCTGAGGTAGATATTGATAAACTTCAGTCGCAGCGCATGCGCGTAACGACCTTTAGAGATTATTCCGACGAAGAGCGTAAGTACACCACCGTAAGCGTCAATTTGAAGACGGAGTACGAAGAACATGAAATATCGCGCACGTTTGAGCCGCATCCGTTCATTCCATCAAACGAAAAGACGATGGACGAAAATTGCGCCGAGATTTTCAATATACAAACCAACGGTCTTGCTCAGCGTTTTATTGCTTCCCACTCAAAATGTGCTGTAGTAGGTATTTCTGGAGGTCTCGATTCTACATTAGCGTTGCTTGTGGCGGTGAAGACTATGGATAAGTTGAAGCTACCGCGCGAGAAAATAATAGGCGTAACTATGCCAGGCTTTGGTACAACGGATCGTACATATAACAATGCTGTGGGCTTGATTAAGGCTCTTGGTGCCGACTTCCGCGAAGTGAGCATACGCAGTGCATGCGAGCAACATTTCAAGGATATTTGTCTCGACCCTAATGACCGCAGTGTTACGTATGAAAACTCTCAAGCTCGCGAGCGTACGCAGATACTTATGGATATTGCCAATAAAGAGGGTGGCATCGTTGTGGGCACTGGCGATTTGTCGGAGCTTGCGCTTGGTTGGGCTACATACAACGGCGATCACATGTCGATGTATGGTGTGAATGCTGGCGTGCCTAAGACTCTTGTGCGTCACCTTGTGCAGTTTGTTGCCGATAAGAATGTTGAGGATGAAATTACGCGTAAAATCTTGCTCGATATTATAGATACGCCTATTTCGCCTGAACTTCTTCCTGCCGATAAGAATGGCAAGATAGCCCAAAAGACCGAAGACCTCGTTGGTCCATACGAGTTGCACGATTTCTATTTGTATAACTTCGTTCGCTTTGGTTATGCGCCTAAACGATTGATATTTATGGCGGTTCGTGCCTTCGATGGTAAATATTCTGATGAGGTAGCTACCAAATGGCTAAAGGTGTTCTTCAAACGCTTCTTTGCTCAGCAATTCAAGCGCTCGGCTTTGCCCGATGGGCCTAAAGTAGGCTCTGTAAGTCTGTCTCCGCGTGGCGATTGGCGTATGCCTTCCGATGCTTCGGCAAATCTTTGGCTCAGCCAACTTCAAGACGATTGATATTCCTTGGGGAGTGTCATGTTGAGCGAAGCGAAACATCCCCAAACGCTAGGAGTTCCTTCGCTACGCTCAGGATGACACGATGGAAGGCTTGATAGATAATAATGTGGTTGATGGCATAAATAGATAAAATTATTGTGGACGAAATAATTGCATACTTTTCTGAAATATTTCACCTGTCGACGACATACGAGTTGCCGCTCAATATTGTAAATGCGCTTAATAAACTCGATAGGGTACAGCGCGGCGAGTTGAAATCGAAACTTTTCAACCAAGCCAAGCGCTTAGGGCAAGGCGGAGATGCTGTAAAAGCTATTACTTGGCTTGAGACTTCATTTGATCAGATTGAAAAGTATTCTTTCCGCCTTCATGATGTGTTATTCAGTCCGGGACAGGATATTCCCGAGAACATAGCATTCTATCTAAATCATGCTAAGTCGACAATCGATATTTGTGTATTTACAATAAGCGACGAGCAACTTAGTAAAGCTCTTTTAGCAGCAGTAGCTCGCGGAGTCAAGGTGCGCCTTATTACAGATAATAATAAGATGCGCGACCATGGTTCGCAAGTGAAAGATCTTGCGCGTGCTGGCGTGGAGGTCCGTGTAGACAATTCGCGCTATCACATGCACAATAAATTTGGCATTGTAGATGGACGAATTGCTTTTACAGGGTCTTACAATTGGACATATACTGCCAAAGCCTACAATCAAGAGAATCTTGTGGTTACCACCAACTATACCATTGTTCATAAGTTTATAGATGAATTTTCTACTCTTTGGGTAGAGATGTTTCATCTCACTGTGAAGCAAATGCGCGATGGACGCCTCAAAGCTATCGTGCATATGGGTAAAGCTGCTCAAGAGGTAGATACTTATGCCAATTCGTCAATATTACCATCCGACGACGATGAAGAGAGTTCTCCATTTCGTAGTGACGAAGATGATGACCGTCGACAGCGCATAAAGAAAAACCGAGAAAAAAAACGCCGCGAGCGCTCCGAAGAATTTCCTAAATCGCGTAAAGGAACGCGCCACAAAAATCGACGGAAATAAGTATGTATGTGCTACATAACATTCAGAATACAAAAAGCCGCTTTCGCATTTTGCGTCAGCGGCTTTGATGTCTTTGCAGAAATTTGCACAATATCACTTTTTCGTGTCTTGATGTCCAATCTTTCGGCAGCGCAACAATACCTTTTTGCCATCGGCTAAAGTCGATGCGAAGAAATAGTCTTTTCCGCCCTCTTTCAATTTCAGCTTTGCACGCAATTTTTCAGGCGACATTGGGAAGTTGCGCACTGCTATATTGGCTTGTTTTATACCTCTCAATACCGAAGCTAAGTCGTTGCGGGCAAAACCCGACCATGCTATAACTTCAAAACTGCGACCTGGGAAATCTTCCACTTCGTCGTCCGAAGTGTATAGGTGACTGTTGACATGAAGTTTCACAAGTCGGTATCTGTCTGCTATAATTTTGAATCCTCCCGATTTCAAAATCGAAGAGTTGGGCTCGTATAGATACATACGAGGAGCGTATGCATATTTACATACAGCCATCAGTTCCTCGCTTGGGGTGAAGTCAAAATGTTCTTCGCGGTCGTGGTGTATGTTATACGTCTTGATTTCGGTTTGCTGGCGCTCTTTTCTCATCACCAATAACAACTCTTTGCATTCGTTGTCAACCGACACAATATGAATCTCGCAAACACTTTTCAAAGCTTTCAAAGCTTTCGAGATGTCGAGCATAGGAGAGAGTTTTGCCACTACCATATCGGCGTGTTCAAGTAAAAGAGCTTCGAGATCTTCCAAGTTTGGTTGGCAGTCAGCTAGTTGGACAGTTTTTTCGCCTTCAGAAGTCCGGCGAGCTGGGTCGATATATATAACCGAAGCGTGTTCGGTCATGTTCTTTAGGTAGTTAATAGCATCATCGCATACGTATGTTGCATTCTTTACACCAAAGATTGGAAGATTGTTCTCGGCATAAGCTACCAAATCCTTGTTTTGCTCTACGTATATAGCTTTTTGAAACTTAGTAGACATAAAGGCAAAGTCGACACCTAAACCGCCAGTAAGGTCCACCAAGAGTTCTCCTTCGACAAGTTTTGCTTTGTATCGAGCTGTTTGTTCCGACGAACATTGCTCAAATGGAAGCTTGGCAGGCAATAACAATTTTGTAAAATTGGCAACATCGTCTGCTATTGCAGCCCATGATTTTACCTTCTTTCTAAGCATCTGGCGACCTTGAATTTGGTTAGAAATAACCAAACGCCGTTTAGCTGGAATGGCTTTGAGCTCCAAATCGGCATCATATATGTCCGAATCTTTGTATTTCAACAATATCTCCGATTCGCTTTCACTGAGTAATTGAATTTTTGGCATAAGTATAAAACTACATTTACAAATTATGTATTGAGTGCGTATTTATCTTTTGTACTCGTAAATGTCCAATTTTGTTACAATTATCGCAGAAAAAAATCATACGACAAAAGTTATTAAGAATTTTTGGCTTGATATTTGTATATACATAATTATCGTTTATTTTTGTCAATAGTTTCAAATCATATAAATATTACTGCATGAAGCACCTCTACCTTTTTTTATAAGGTTAGAAAATGAAAACAAATGTTATTACTTGCGATTCAGATTTGATTCGCGGTTTTCAGTTTGGCAATGATGCTTCGTTTGGGGTGTTGTGGAATCGTTATAGATCGCGTCTGCGTGGTTTTGTGCGTCGACATGTTGATTATAACGATGTAGATGACATCTTGCAGGAGACCTCAGTAAAAGTTTTTTCTTCGTTGCGTGAACATCGCTACAAGGACGATGGGCGATTCTTTTCGTGGGTAGCAAAAATTGCCGCAAATTGCGTGAAGGATTACTATCGTAGTCGTAAAAAAATATGCTCATTTACCGATAGTGAACATGCGTTGGATTATTTCAACGAGTCGTCGCAAGTAGCGGAAGTGTGTGACAATGTAGAAAGCGAAATAATAAAAGACGAAGAGAAAAAACGCTTGGGTCTTATGGTGCAGATGTTGCCCGAGAAAGTGCAACAAGTGGCTATCATGCGATGCTTCAACGATATGAAATTTGAAGAAATAGCAGAGGAAACCAATGTGAGTATTAATACTGCTCTTGGGCGTATGCATTCTGCTCGTGTATATTTGCGTCAGTACATGAGATGTGGAACAAGAATATGTATATAAGATGATTCGATAATACAGAAAACATAGAGTTAAGTGTAGAAAGATGGAGCATGTAGATTTGTCGTATATACGTTCGGTAGCCGATGGAGATGAGGAACTTGTAAAACAGTTTATAGAGATATTTGTTTCGCAAGTGCCCGAATTTACTGCGGACATTACGAAGGCGCGACGCGAACAAGATTGGCGAGCATTAGCGGCCTCTGCACATAAAGCCAAGGCCTCTATAGCCTCTATGGGGCTGGAAGAGTTGGCGTTGAACATGAAGCGCTTAGAAATGCTCTCAAAATCAATATATATTGACACAACAACCGACAACGACGCAATGTGCGATTCAATAAAAGCTCAATTGCAAACCATGCCCGATGAACTAAAGTTGTGGATTTCGCAAAACAAAAATCTAAATGCGATAGATGACTTGATTAATTTTTATAACTTGCGTCTCGATTACGCACTAAGCGAATTAAAAAAGTGATTGATTAATTATTGAACGTCATGGTTGATATAAAAACAGAAGGTAATGAGGCTGTTATATCGGTGATTAATACGGATCGGATAACTGTTTCAAATGCCAGTGAGCTGAAGTCATCGATGCTCGATGCTATAAACGAGAAGAAATTGAACGTAATTATAGATTTAGGCAGCATACGCTATATAGATAGCACGGCAATAAGTGTACTTATAAGCGGAGTGAAAGCTTCGCGCATAAATGGATCTTCGTTTAAGTTGCGCAATTTGCAACCCGAAGTTATGCGTTTGTTGTCGCTAATGAAGATTGATCAAATAATGGATATCGAGAAGTAATTCTTGATGCCTATATTCAAATAATATATAGCGCGTTGCCCCATAGGAGAGGTGACGCGTATTTTTTATAAATAACATCCTAATAACAATAACGATAGTGGCAACGACAAAGAATATAGAGATTCACAACGCGCGAGTAAACAATCTCAAAGGGATTTCTATAGATATTCCTCGTAATAAACTAATAGTTATTACCGGAGTGAGTGGCTCTGGTAAATCGTCGTTGGCTTTCGATACGCTTTATGCCGAAGGTCAGCGTCGCTATGTTGAGAGCCTTAATTCGTATGCGCGCCAGTTTCTTGGTCGAAATAATAAGCCTGAGGTGGACTATATAAAGGGAATTCCCCCAGCAATTGCCATAGAACAGAAGGTGAACACTCGCAATCCGCGCTCTACGGTAGGCACTCAAACAGAGATATACGATTATCTACGATTGCTTTTTGCTCGTATAGGTCGAACCATTTCGCCTATAAGTGGTACTATTGTCAAGCGTGATACCGTTACGGATGTCGTGAATTTTATCGTTAATCTGCCGCAAGGCACAAAGGTGGCTATACTCACTGACATAAAAGTATCGAAAGGAGGGTCGCTTGAGCAAGTTCTGAAAAGTATCATACAACAGGGCTTTAGCCGAGTTGAGCAGGATGGTAGTTTTGTTCGCCTTTCCGAAGAGGAGTTGCCAGTCTTGATAGCAACAAAGAGTCCGTTGCATCTTGTGGTGGATCGACTTGCCGCCAATAGCGAAGCCGACACTATCACTCGTCTGTCCGATTCGGTTGCTACTGCTTTTTACGAAGGACATGGAGCACTCATAGTGCGCACATTTGATACCAATAATAAATATACGGATACTCCATTTTCGGATCGTTTTGAAGCTGACGGAATGGTTTTCGAAGAACCCTCGGAGCAGCTATTTATGTTCAATAGTCCTATGGGCGCATGTCCACGATGTGAAGGTTTTGGACGTGTAATAGGCATCGATGAAAACCTCGTCATACCCAACAAAGGGTTGAGCGTTGCCGAAGAGTGTGTAGCTTGTTGGCATGGAACCAAACTTGCCGAGTGGAATAGAGATTTTATGTTGGCTGTTCGTAAAAAGAACTTCCCTGTACATACGCCCTACTATGAGTTGACGCAAGAGCAAAAAGACTTGCTTTGGCATGGAGCTCCTGGTATATATGGAATAGATGACTTCTTCAAGTTCGCTGAAAGTCAACAATATAAAATACAGTATAGAGTTCTTTTAGCGCGCTATAGAGGCAAAACGATATGTCCGGAGTGTCATGGCGCACGATTGCGTAAAGAGGCTTTGTATGTGCATGTAGCTGGAAAGACGATAGCTGAAGTAGTATCGATGCCAATAAGTAAATTGCGAGAGTGGGTTAATAGTATTACACTCAACGAATATGAGACGAAAATAGCAGATCGCCTTCTTACAGAGATTCGAACCCGTGTAGAATACTTATACGAAGTTGGTCTTGAATATCTTACGCTCGATCGTCTTTCTTCGACGCTTTCGGGTGGCGAGAGTCAGCGCATCAATATAGCTACATCGCTTGGTAGTAGTTTGGTGGGGTCGTTGTATGTACTTGATGAACCAAGTATTGGATTGCATTCTGCTGATACAGAAAAACTTATATCGGTGTTGCGAAAACTACAAAAACTCGGTAATACAGTGGTAGTTGTAGAACATGAAGAAGAAATCATACGAGCGGCCGATATGATTATAGATATTGGTCCTGAAGCAGGTAGACTTGGTGGTCAGGTGGTATTTGCTGGAGATTTTGAACAGATGAAATCTGCCGATACGCTTACCATAAAATATCTGCGAGGAGAATTAAGTATACCAACGCCCAAATCGCGTCGTTGTTGGACTCATTCGATACGGCTCTCTCACGTAACCGACAATAACTTGAAAAATCTCAATGTCGAGATACCACTCAATGTGCTTACGGTGGTTACGGGTGTGAGTGGTTCGGGAAAATCAACACTTGTTTCGCGAGTCTTTTATCCGGCATTGTGTAAGGCAAAAGGAATGAATATAGGTGAACACTTTTCGTCTAATTGCAGTATCGAAGGGTGTATAGATGCTATAGGAGGTGTGGAATTTATTGATCAGAATCCAATAGGCAAGTCAACTCGTTCAAACCCAATAACATATTTAGGAGTATACGACGATATACGTAAGCTAATGTGTTCGCAGCAATTGGCAAAGCAAAACGGATATACAGCGGCTCATTTCTCGTTTAATGCAGCTGGAGGACGTTGCGAGGAGTGCCAAGGAGAAGGAACGATAAAAATAGAAATGCAATTTATGGCAGACATCACGCTCGAATGTCCGCAATGCCATGGTAAGCGTTTCAAAGATGATGTTCTTGAAGTAAAATATCGCGACAAGAGTATAGCCGACATTTTGGATATGACGGTAAATCAAGCTATAGAATTCTTTTCAGAGTCGACCGCAGCACTGGAAAAGCGCATAGTGAATCGATTGAAACCGCTTCAAGACGTTGGATTAGGTTATATAAAGATGGGACAATCGTCGAGTACACTCTCGGGCGGAGAAAGTCAACGTGTCAAACTTGCCTATTTCCTTGCCGGCGAGACTACAACGCCAACACTATTCATCTTTGATGAGCCTACAACAGGTTTGCATTTTCATGATATAAATAAACTCATGAAAGCATTTCAATCACTCATCGAACACGGACATACATTGCTTGTAATAGAGCATAACATGGATGTTATAAAATGTGCCGATTGGGTCATAGATCTGGGACCAGTGGGTGGTGAAAATGGTGGATATATAATAGCTCAAGGTACGCCAGAAGAAGTATCTAAATGCGCCGAATCGAAAACAGGTAAGTATTTGATAGACAAATTGAAATAAACATACTAATGTTATATTGAGGTACGAAAAAACAAAAACCATCAACCCAACCGACCATTGACGAAAGATGTTTATTAGCACTTTGAGTATTAAGAAATGTTATTGGCGAAGTCGGCAAACATTAAGAGATGTTTAATTGTTTTTTTGCGGTATTATAGGATAATAGAAGAAAAAGCATAAATTTGCGTTGATTTCTTCGTAGAAGAAAAACACAAATTAACCAAGTTAGAAGGCAATAAAACAGAATAAGTAATGACTTGCGAGTGTGCAAATAATAGCATAGCAAGAACGAATTTCGACTTATCGAAATGGGTAGAACAGAAGCGAGAAGGCAGAGTTCTACTCGAGCATGTTGGCTCATTTACATCTGATTTTATTGATGCGATACTCCCCGAAATGGAACAAGACGTGAATGAGAATGTTGAAAACGACGGCATTCGCAAGAAAGTTTTTCATGTTTTTGTGGAGTGTATTCAAAACCTTTACCATCACGTAGAGCCACTCGAAACAATCGAGCAACAATATGGCGATTGTCGCATGGGTGCGATATTTTTGGTGGTGCAAGGGAATGGTTGTCGTATAACAACTGGAAACTTTGTAAAGAGATCCAAAGTAGAAATTCTCACAAGTAAAATAGAGAAGATTAATGCGATGGATAGTAATGAGTTGAAGATATTCTATCGAGAAACAATCAGCAAGCAAGCCTTCTCGGCAAAAGGAGGAGCTGGTATAGGAATGATAGATATTGCGCGAAAGTCGGGCAATAAGCTTGGTTATCAATTCTATTCAGTAGCTGATGCGCCAGATTTGTGCTTCTTCTCTTTTGATGTTTTTATAAGCTAAAATGATACAATAAATATTATGGATGTTATAACAATTGCTGCAAGCCCCAAGACACCTTATATATGTGCAGACCCTATCAAAGGGCAAATAGAGATTAAGGGTCGTTCCATTCCGGAGAACTCAATAGAGTTTTATCGTCCGCTTGTTGAATGGTTGGAGCAGTATAGTGGGCAAGAAATGAAGACAACCCAAGTGAAGATACAGTTGGAGTATTTCAACACAAGTTCTTCGAAATGTGTGTTGGATATTTTCAAACGTCTCGAAGTTATGTATCGTAAAGGGTGGAATATTGAAATATATTGGTATTACGACGAAGATGATGAAGATATAGTTATGCTTCAGTCGATGGAGAATTATGTCGCAGTTACGACGAAGCAGATGCGTA
This sequence comes from Bacteroidales bacterium, assembly GCA_015061285.1. Lineage (GTDB taxonomy): Bacteria > Bacteroidota > Bacteroidia > Bacteroidales > Marinilabiliaceae > W3P20-009. The sequence continues at coordinate 35,900 of SUWW01000019.1, forward strand.
TTACGGTGCACGATACTCTAAAGAACATGCTTGATAAAATTGGCGAGAAGTATGTCATTCAATGTCAGCGCTCGTTTGCCGTAGGTATCCGTTACATACAAAGAGTGAAGGGCACGAATATCGTTCTTGGTGATGATAAAAAAATAGCCGACGTACCGATAGGAAAATCGTATAAAGAACGATTGAAAATTTTGATAAATTCTTTCAGTTCGTGAAACTACCTATAGTGCTGTTGCTTACTTCTTTAGCGATGGCTTTGCCCAACGAGGCTCAAGAAAAATTTCATAGAGATACAGATAGTAAATTCATAGTCAACGAGGGTGATTTATTACCTCCGTTTTCTTTTGTTACGCTATCGGGTGATTCGCTTGATAGCGACTTTTTTGCCAATAGCGTAGTTGTGTTGCAGTTTGTTGCTTCGTGGTGTCCGTTTAGCACCTCGGAAATGAAAGCCATAGAACGAGATATATGGCAAAAATATCAAGCAACGGGAAATGTTCAGGTTTACGGATTTTCTGTTGATGACCCAAGCGACACAACGACGTTTCGCAAATTTTTGGCAGCAAACAACATTACTTATCCCTTTTGCTACGATTGCGATGAGCGCATATATAAACTCTTTTCGACGCCTAAAGGAACAGTGCCACGGTGTGTGCTTGTGAATGAAGAGGGGAGAATAGTGCAGCTATCAGACGAGTTCTACAGAAAAGATTATAAAAGAATGCGACATTTGATACGTGGCATGGTTAAGAAAATGAATAAAAGCAGTAAGTAAATGCTTATTTTTGCGCGACATTTTTGAGGATGGAACAACTATCACTATTCATAAATTTGTTCAAGGGCATGTGTATTGGCTTCACAGCGTCGGTGCCATTAGGTCCGATAGGTGTGTTGTGTATACAACGTACGCTAAGCAAAGGGCGTCGGTATGGCTTCGTTAGCGGTGTAGGAGCTGCTACGTCAGATTTTGTATATGCATTGGTAGCGGGTTTCAGTGTGTCGCTGGTGATGGAGTTTGTTGAGGCTCATCAGCAGATTCTTATCGTAGTAGGAGCATTGGTTCTGTTGGCTTTGGGACTGAAAATATTCTTTACCAATCCGGCAAAGCAGATGCGAATGCAGCGGCGCAAACGCAATAGTGGATTGTGGCAGAATTATATATCTACATTCTTTCTGACTATAACAAATCCATTAGCAATGTTTCTTTTCCTCGGAGCATTTACGTTGGTTGGAGGTGAGCGTGATATATATACTCAATTTGCGCTAATTCTTGGCGTGTTGTTGGGTGCTTCGCTTTGGTGGCTTGTGCTCACTATGCTTGTTGGCATATTCAGAAAAAAACTGACAATTCGCCGTTTGTACTATATAAATAAAACTGCTGGAGCTATTATAGTTGCACTAGTCGTAGTTGCTCTGTTTATGGAGCTATTCAAAGTGATATTCTCATAACAGCGGCAATAAAATCTTTTTCTAAGGCTTAGTCTCCCCGAGGTCAAATTCGGGTGATAGATACAAATAAAAAGCACGATTAGAAAGTTCTAACCGTGCTGCAAGAATATAAATTCTCGTTGTTCTATTTATCTAACGCGCTCCAAGTAAGAACCGTCGCGGGTGTCTACAACGATGGTTTCACCTTGTTCGATGAAGAGAGGCACTTTCACAGTAGCGCCCGTTTCAACAGTAGCAGGTTTAAGGGTGTTAGTTGCAGTATCACCTTTGAGGCCCGGCTCGGTATATGTAACGGTAAGAGTGGTCTTAACAGGCATTTCAGCGTAGAGAACTTGCTCTGAAGAAGCATCAGTAACAACTTCTACAACGTCGCCTTCTTTCATGAAATCTACGCCAGTAACGAGGTCTGGAGCGAGGTTGATTTGCTCGAAAGTCTCTTGGTTCATAAGAACCAAATCTTGACCCTCTTTGTAGAGGAACTGGTGAGGACGACGTTCTACGCGAACATCTTCAAGTTTCTCGCCAATGTCGAAACGACGTTCCAAAACGCGACCATCGGTAACACATTTAAGCTTAACGCGCATAATAGTGTTGCCTTTGCCTGGCTTTACATGTTGAAAATCAATACAGAAATAGAGTTTTCCGTCGAGGCGAATGCAGTTGCCTATTTTGATGTCTTGTGAGTTAATCATAAAATTTTATGGTTTTGAAATTTCGGGTGCAAATTTAGCTTGATAGCTTTTTCTTGCAATAATCCGAAACAGAAAGTTTGAATATTTATGTCCTATTTATGATAGTATTTCGTTTGCAAATTCGTTCCAAGTCAGTGCTTTGAATGAAGAGTCGAAATCTTTGGGTAGTTTTGATTTCTCGTTCTTTTTTATGTATACGAAATCTACACCAGCTTTCTTAGCTACAGCGCCATCGGTGTCGGCACGGTCGCCCACCATAAGTATCTCATTAGGAGCAAAGCCCAAAGCATTGATAATTTCGTTGAAAGGTCGAGCGGCAGGTTTTAGTGCTCCCATCTCTTCTGCACCCCATTCGAAGTCGATGCCCGACTCTATGCCAATGGCTTTTAGACGGTTATGTACGTCGCCATAGTCGGAGAAACAAGCCGTTTTTATACCACAATCGTTGAATTTCTTCAATATGAGGTTCAAGCGTTCTTGCTTTTGGTAGTGTTTATGAAGAACTTTTAGCATCAATTTGCGATAGTTGTTCATATACCACGATTCAACTTTTTCAGGAGTGGTATCGACTAGTTTGGCTATTTTGGCGAAATGGGCAGCAAAGAAATCGTGTTGGTTTTTGAAATCCTTGCCTGCGAGTTCAGATCGAGAGACGCGTTCATAAAAAAGCCATCGCATGTGGCGTAAGTCGTTGAGGACTAAGTGGCATGCGATGGGAGAAGTTTTTGGATAGAGAGTCCCGTCGAAATCGAATACTACGGCTTTATATCTATCTGTAATCATTATGCTATTACGAGGTCTTTGAATTTAGCGTGACGTTTTTCGTCGTTGAGCAAGAGCATCAACTTGAATTGTCCGTCGCGAGCACCTTCGGCAATGCAGCGAGCTTTGAACTTTTCGAACGATTCGTTGACAAGTCGGTGTGTAATAGGATCTTTCACACGGAACGAATTTCGTTTTGCTGCATATTCGATATTTATCTCTTTTAGAGCTTTGTCGACTTCTACCGAGAATGCTTCAGCTTCAGCTTGCGTAGTAGCTTGGTTTTCAAATTCATAGTAGAAGTGGTAGCCTGAATATTCGGCATCGGCAAAGCCAATGAAGAATTTTGTAGGCATATTAAGCTTCTTCTCAGTCTCGTGAACTGCAGCTATGAATTGGCGCTCGTGGAGCTTTTCGCCTGTAAGCGTAACAATACCATTAACTTTCTGAATGAATTGAATGTTAGGTATTTTGCCGTAGAAACCTGTTACTTCTACGAGGTCGTTCATATTATAACGATACAAACCAGCCCAAGTAGTTACGTATAGGCAATAGCGTTTGCCAAGTTCGAGTTGGTCTATAGTTAAGTATTCAGGATTTTCGTTGTCGAGATCTTCTTCGCGAGTGAACTCGAAGTAGTGCATGTGAGGGAATAGGGTAGTATCGTCTTTTCCGTTCATCACAAGACCTACACGACATTCCGAAGCAAAGTAGCCAAACTCTGGGTGTTTGCTATTTTCGGGGAACGAATCTTTGAATTTATCGAGATAAACTTTGGTGTTGCCCGAGCGCCATGTGTTGAGCACTTGAAAATCTGGCCAATAGTGTTTAGGAAGCACGGTGCCATATTTTTCCTTCAAAGCGCGGAGTTCTGCCGCACGTTTAGGATTTGGCTTGAGCATTGCCTCTATAGCGGCGCGAGGACCAGGAGCGATGTTGAGGTCGGCTTTCAGTGTGCCATGCTCAATGTCGTTGCAATAGTCGTCGTAGAATTCATTCACATTGTTCTGCATCTCTACAATGGTAGATGGGTTTGCAGTGACTATGAGAGTGGTATTTCTTTCGATGCCGAGGCGCATAATGCAATAGTAGCGCGCTTTGTAATCAGAAATTTCAAACACTTCGTTAGGTGCGGTGTAAGCCTTCTTCACGAATGCTGGGCATTGTGTGTATGAAACGCCTGATACAGAGCCTACTATAGTGCCATCGGGAGCTTCGCCTTCGATTGCTTTGCCTACAATAGACACCACACCACCAGCGAAAGTGTATTTGCTTTGTTGGATCAAAGTCCACAACCAAAGCTTGTTTATTTTTCCATAAACATTGCTGAAATATTCATTAGTAATAGGAATCCATTTTGGTTCTTTGGTGGTTCCTGAAGTGGTGGCGTACATTTTGGGTTTACCTGGGAAAAGTATGTCTTTGCCACCTTGAAGATGTTTGTTGATGTAGGGGCGAAGGTCTTCGTAATCGTTCATCTTCACGTTGTTGCGATAGGCTTCGAAGAGCTCTTTGTCGCTTTTAGCCTCTAATATTTTAGCAAAATTGTGTTCGCGACCATATTCGGTATCCTTGGCATAATTGAGGATTGCACGAAGAGTTTTGCCTTGCGACTTAACAACGTCTTTACTTGCACATTTGAGTTTGAAGATCTCTATGTTTCCTACAATCGACATTGCAAGGTTTATCTTACGATACCCCTTGACTTTTTCTCCTTTCATGCTTGGTTTCATATGTATATAAATAATCGTGCAAAATTAGGCTTTTGGAATTTTTTGTTAGTGGGTGTTTATACTACTTATTATGGCCTAAAGTGCCCACCAGTGGGCTTATATGAGCATGCAATTATCTAATGAAACTCATCGGTTGCCATGGTTCACGTTCGGGGTAAACAGGCGCGCCATTGGCATGAATCTTTTTCAATAGAAATGCCATGTTATTAGCGAGAGTTCTCATCGTTTGCATTCCTTCGGTGTCGAGTGCTACTTGTCCCTCTTCGCGTCCGTAGGCGATATTCCAATATTGTGAAGATACGATAGGCATATTCATCATCTGGAAACCCATGTTGAGCGACTGAAATGCTGCCGATGCGCCACCTCTACGGCAAATGGCAACAGAAGCTGCAGGCTTGTTCTGAAAGAGGTTGCCTGCTGCGTAGAACATTCGTTGCATAAGCGATAGTGCTGCACCTGTAGGTTGTCCATAGTACACTGGCGAACCAATGATGAAAGCGTCGCTAAGAGCCATTTTTTCGATTACTACGTTGCATGCATCATCATTGAATGCACATTGTCCTAAGTTTTTGCTCTTACATTGTCCGCAAGCAATGCACGAGCGAACGGGTTTTGCTCCAATTTGAACAATTTCGGCTTCGATGCCGTTTTTCTCTAATTGTTTAGCTATCTCGCTAAGTGCGGTGTAGGTGTTGCCTTTTGTGCGTGGGCTGGCATTTACTAATAATACTCGCATAAAAATATATTCTTTGGTTTTGTTAATATTGCTTCGTTGCTCTGCTTATGAGGCGTGCAAGTTAAGAATCATTCGCATAAATATTAATGATATTATGAAACTGCCCAAATTCATTATTACTATGAACGGATATTTTCGTTTGGGTATGGTAGATATGCACAAAGACCTCCTAATGCACGGTGAACAGTGCATAGGAGGTGGCTACTATCGTTTCGAGCACGATAATAAATGTCTGATACTTGAGGGCTCGTCCTACGATTTTGGTCAGCCGTTGTGGCATCTTCTCGATTCGCTGATTGTGCCCTTAGCATATAAGGACTATAGCATTGTGTATAAATATGATGATGGTTATCACGATGACTATATAATCAACGACGAACTATCGATAGAATACTACGATTGATCTCAGAATTATGGGTTTGTGCTCTTACCCAACAAGGTGTTAATATGAGTCTCTAAGATATGGAATGCTGGTTCAACCATGGGGCTATGTCCATGACCATCAATCTCGTAGAGGTAGGTCTTTTTATGCCCAACGAGTTTCATCATTCGAGCTAAATACTGATTCTCGTCGTAGCGTCCGTATAGTTCAAGTTCGCGGTCGCCACAGATGAGCAGAAATGGAGGACAATTGTTACGAACCCAATAGATAGGTGCGTATTCGTCGATGGTGGCACGAAGAGGTTCAATGCCTTGCATTTTGCGCACATTGTAGTGGGTGATAGCCTGACCACTAAATGGAGCATAGAGCATCACTTGGTCAGCATCGGTGCCATAGTTGGCGAGCCACGTTTTGTTGAGGCAAAGCATCATTGATATGTAGCCACCAGCCGAATGACCTGTAACCACAATTTTCTTTGCATCGCCATTGTATTTAGAAATATTCTTGAAGACCCAAGCCACAGCTTCGGCTGCATCGTCAAGCGTCTCGCGAACGGTAACCTTAGGCAATAAGCGATAGTTGACGCCTACAACAACCCAACCTTTATCTCGTAGCTTGGCAGGAATCTCTTTACTGCCAGCCTCTAACCCGCCTCCATGAAACCAGATTACGACAGGGCAATCTTGTTGATTTTCAGGATAATATATATCCAATTTTAGTCGTTCTTGGGCATAAGAATCGCTCTTGGTGGTGTAGCTAATATCGCTTACTTGTTTGTAGGTCTGTGCATTAATTGGCGATGTTAACAAACATATCAATGCTGCTATGGATGCAAATGCTGCTATGTGGTTTTTCATATCGTTACACTCTACTCTTTATCTATCTCTTTTCTTTGGCATTGCGTGCAAACTCAAAAAGTTCTAATGGCAAATGGCAATATCCAGTCGGATTTTTATCAAGATAATCTTGGTGATACTCTTCGGCATTGTAGAACTTCTTCAATGGCAACTTTTCAACTGCCAATGGTTGCTGATAGTTTTTTTGTTCGGCGGCAAATACTTCTTCTATTGTAGGCAAATCTTCGACGTTAGTATAGTAAACGCCTGTGCGATAGCGTGTTCCCTCGTCGTGGCCTTGCTTGTTGAGGCTTGTAGGATCGATGGCTTTGAAAAACATTTGAAGCAAGAATTTGAGACTTACAACGTCGGAGTTGTATTTTATGCGAACTGTTTCTGCATGACCAGTCTGATCGGTATAGACCTCTTTATACGTAGGATTTTCGGTATGACCATTAGCAAAACCGACTTCGGTTTCAACCACGCCTTCTATCTGTTTGAAATAGTGCTCGGTGCCCCAAAAGCAACCTCCAGCTAAGTAAATTTCTTTTATCATATGTATTTATTTGAGTTATGTATGTCAAAAAAAATATTTGAACAATTTTGTTGTTTCTGTTTGTGTATTAGGTATTTATATATACAATAACAATTCCCCTTGCCGTGAACTAAGAAGAAACTTCAGCTCATTATTTTGCAATTGTATACATATTTAGGGAGAAGCGTTTTTGTATAAATATTTGTTACAAAAATGGTGTATTTATGATGAAATATAAAACGTATTGTAAAATTTGTTTCTGATACGTACGTATTGCTCTTAGAATCTAAGTGTTAGGTATTTATCGCTTTGTAGGTAGAACAAAAAAGGAGATAAACACAAGTATTGTGCATATCTCCTAATAGAAATGTTTCTCTTACCTAATCTACTTCTTGCCAATGACGCACATCGCCACGCCGTTGTCGTTGACATCGACTTCGCGGAAACCGGCGGCTTTCATCATGTCGGCAATTTGCTGTGAGGTATATACATTCATGATGCTGTGGCCATTGGCCCATTTGCTTGCCATCTGCGCGCTGTCGCCAGCCACCATGAAGCGTCCGCCAGGTTTCACAATGCGATTTATTCCGTTGAAACACTGCTGAATGTCGGGCCAGAAATAGATGGTCTCGAAGGCGGTCACTACGTCGAAAATGTCGGCCTCGAACGGCAAATCGGCCACATCGCCCTGACTGACAATGCATCGGCCAGCCTCAACGGCCTTGGCATTCACCTGCTTCGACAGGGCTACGCTCTTCTCTGAATAGTCGAGCCCGTAAACCGTTGCTTGTGGCGACATGGCAAGCATTTGGCCGATGTTCATGCCACCACCACAACCGATGTCGAGCAACTTCTGTTCGTTGCCCGTGAGCGACAACAAGCTGAAGGCATAGCGCGACAAGGGTCGATGGCCGATGTTCATGCCCCATTTGAGCATCAGTGTGCCAAACCAGTTGTTTGTGGGGCGGGCACAGGTGTCGAGCATGGTCTGATAGGCTGTTTTTCGATAGCAAAGCAACGCCATTAGCATTGCCAACAACACCGATGCAACTATCATCGCCAACAACAACCACGGCGAGAGTACTCCGGGCATCTGCGCAGCATATTCATTGCCCATCTCCTCAACGGTTTGTGCCATCGAAACGTCGGGATAAATCCACATACGCAACGTGTTGGCAAATGGCAGAAGTGTAACTGCGGCGTAGCTCAATATCTTACTCGTCAGCGATTTATACGAACCGATCAGTCTGACCAACTCGGCCGCAACAGCAATTACGGCTGCAATGCCGAGGAAGAGTCCATCGCCCTCGCCCATAGCCCAATAGAGCAACGTAGTGACGGCGACAACCAGAAATGCCATGCCGAAGCGCGGATGCCTATCGACCAAACGGCAATAGGGCCATGCGCACAACACGGCCGACGTGAGCGACGAATAGACCCACAAGAAGGGGTGGAAAAATCCAAGACAGCAGCATGCGAACGATGCCACGAAAAAGAGCAATACAAGCCCTACGATTGAAAAAAACTGTTTCATAACTATATCTATGAATATTAGAAATTATACTTCAACCTCAGCCAAACCTCCGAATTGTCGCCATACATAGCGAACATACCACTGTCGGCACTGAAGAGGTCGTAGCCAATGATGCAATGCAGCTGGTCGGTTACGGAATAGTCGGCCGAAAGGCGGTTGTAGATGCCCCCGCACGTGACGTCGATGTAGGCGAACGTCTGCACGCTGAGTGTGTTGTTGAGCAGCTCTTTGGCTATGCGCACGGTGGCTGTTCCGCTGTTTTTGTATGTACTTATGAGCGCACTATGACTTGCAATGCTTTTATGCGCGTACTGAGCCGATAGACTCCAGTCGTTGCCTGCATACCAGTCGATGCCGACCAGAGCATTCAGCGAGTTGGCGCATTGAACGTCGAAGCCAAAAACGGGCGTCTGCGCTTCGCCAATGTATTCTGCCACTTCGGCACGCAACACTATTTTGCTTATCGGAACAGAAATATCGGCACCCAACATCGTCAGGCGCTTGTAATGACCAAGAGCAGAGAGTGTGTCGTTGACTACGTTGGTTGTAAACACAGGCATCTTGTTCCACGTACGTAGTGCCGACAATGAGAAGTCGATGCCGCTCAGGAAGAACATCAGCCGCCCGCCGATTTCGCCATTAGCGATTTTTTTCGATGGCTTTTGGCCGATGTCGATTACGTATGGTATGGTCGCATCGGGCATGTTTATCGACCACGGATTATCGGCGTCGGTGGGCAATATGTAGAACGAACTTATGGGCAACGTTACCACTTCGGCACTCCACGCGCTGCGGCTGTAGCGCACTCGTAACCCGTTGACAGGCACACGAATGTCGTCGTAGTCGTCGGCCAGAAATTCGGTGTACTCCATGGGCGACACCACGTCGGTGAGGCGCAAGGCATCGGCCACACCCCACGTGATGATTTGTCGTCCGGCACGAATGTCCCAATTGTCGTCGGCATACGTAACGAAGCACTCGCGCATGTGCAGACCCGATTCTTTGTTCAGCAAGGCATTATAGACGAGGTTGGCCGATGCGAATGCCCCCACGTTCCCGTGCTTCATGGTCAGTTCGCCTCGCACGTGACTACGCGACGCCATCATGTCGTTCGGGCTCTCGGTGCGCATGGCATGATACGTATTTACAAAGCCCTTTACGCCCACGCTCCAATCTGGCGTTTGTGCATACATATCGATGCCGACAAGCAGTAGCGCTATGGCCAATGATGCAAGTTTCATAACCCTTTTTCGAGTTTCGACACGGTAAACATATTCTTGTCCACTCCGCACACGTTGTATTGCGGATTCTTCATCTCGATGATGGTGTTATGTCCCGTCTGCACGTTCTTCATCTCCATACGCATAACAGTCCAGAAGCCCTGCACCTGCTTGATGTCGCTGACAGAAAAGACGCGATGCAGCTTGTCGAGCTTGTCGTAGTACTCAACGTAGATTGTCGTGTGGCAATCCTGACGAATCCACATCACCTTGCGGCTGTAAATCTCGCGTTTGTCAACGGGGCGCGACTCTACAACCCAGCATTTCTGTCCGTCGCGAACCTCCTCGCGTAGCAGCGTGTGCGTGTCTTCATCTACGTTGCGGCTGCCCATGTCGTCGTAGGTGAAGTCGGTGCCCATGAAGTAGTCGGTCTTCGACGATGAGCCACTTATGCGGCGCGTCTTCTTCATGGCTGGCAAGTAGAGCCATTTGTCGTCGTCTTTGCTGGGGTCGTCGTAGTCCCACGTGAGGAAGCCCGTACCCTTCACATCGCCCGGATAGGTGAAGAACATGATTTTCTTTGTATCCTTGCCTTCGTCCATAGCCCACGACGTGAGTTTGCGCTGTCGGGTTGAGCCATTTTTCTTTACGAGCGTCAGTTCCATGTCGGAGCTGCGTGTGTCGCCATCGGCGCGATCTTTTACCATTTGCACTATTGCTCGGCCGTCGAGTGTTTGAGCCTCAGCCGATACACATAACATTGCGGCAATTATTGCCAAAACATTTACCATTTTCATATTATTCATTTTTTAGGATAAAACACCGAATTAATCGAATTGAGACGAAGCTCGTGATGCCCCAGATATTGAACGAATCTTCTTGGGAATCACCGAATTAATCGAATTGATACGAAGCTCGTGATGTCGCAAGAATTGAACGAATTTTCTTGGAAATCACCGAATTAATCGAATTGAGACGAAGCTCTTGATGTCGCAAGAATTGAACGAATTTTCTTGGAAATCACCGAATTAATCGAATTGAGACGAAGCTCGTGATGCCCCAGATATTGAACGAATTTTCTTGGTAATCACCGAATTAATCGAATTGAGACGAAGCTCTTGATGTCGCAAGAATTGAACGAATTTTCTTGGAAATCACCGAATTAATCGAATTGAGACGAAGCTCGTGATGCCCCAGATATTGAACGAATTTTCTTGGGAACCGCCGAATTGAGGCAAAATCTCGCGTAGCCAATTGAAGCATTGTTCATAAATTCAATTTGTATTGATTTGTTCAATTCGGTGATTGATTTATTGTATTTCGCGTAGCAGGTTTCGTTTAATTCGAAGCCCTAACTGAAGCATCGTTCATAAATTCAATTCGTATTGATTTGTTCAATTCGGTGATAATTCAATTCTGTGATTGATTGTTGTCGGAACCGAATACCTTGAAATACTTCATCAATGCAGGTGTGATGATGAGGTCGGCAGCGAGAGCCGATAGGATACCGATTATTGCCAACAGACCGAAATAGAGAATGTTGAGACATTGGTCGGTAATGAACGTGCCGAACACAGCCGAAGTGATGATGCTTGTCGAAACGATGGCTACGCCCACCACGCGGAATGTGCGGCGCGAACTCTCGTCGTAGTCGCCAGTGCGGTCGTATTCGAGTTTCGAGTGGTTGAAGAAGTGTATGGTGTCGTCCACCGCCAAGCCGAGCATCATAGGTATGATGGTAGCCGTCATCATGTCGAGCGGAATGCCTGCCCAACCCATGTAGCCACCCACGAAAATGGCTGGCATAACATTAGGAATCATGCCCAAAAGTCCGAGACGAATGCTCTGGAAGGCTATCATCATAATTATACCTATGATGAGTATGGAGATGAAAAACGACTGCATCTGTCCGCGCACCAAATACTGCATCATGGTGGTGAATTGAGGCAGATTGCCCACAACGGTCACTTGCGCCGATGGAAACAGCTTGTGCGCCTGGGCCTGTATGTCGGCCATCTCGTACTCCGAATCGGCCGAGTTGTAGTTCGATATTTCAATCATCAGACGCAGACGTCGATAGTCGTAGTCCACCCAATATTCGGCTTCGGAACCGCCAGCATTTTCGTAGAGCATAAGCAGTTGCGCCACCTCCTCTTCGGTTTGCGGAATGGCGTAGAATGCAGTGTCGCCCGCGTTGATCGTCTGGTTGAGGTCTTTCAGAATGTCGAGAATCGACGTAGTGCGCTTGGTCTGTTTATATCCACGAGCCACCTTCTCCATCTCTTCCAAAGCCCTGAGGTTTTGCGGCTGCTTGGCCTCGTCGTTGTCGGGAAACTCTATCATAAGGTCGTAGGAGTAGAGCGAGCCGATTTCCGAGCGTCCGACCTGCATCAATTTGCTTACATAATCGACTTCGATGCCCATCGTGCGTTCAACGTCGAATGCTGGCTCAATCTTGAACATACCTATGCACAGCACTACGCAAACAGCTGCGAAACTGCCGCATAGCACACGCGAATGGCGCATGTTGAAATCGCCCAAACCGACCATCAGCCGCGACATCCGGCCCTCGCGTGGAGAATCATTGGCCATAATCACCTTCCTGTCTTTGCCGAACGAGAGCAAAACGGGCGTAATAGTTATGGTTATGAGCAAGATGAACAGCACGCTCAACGAACACATGATGCCCAGATTCTGCATCGGTTTTATGCTGATGGCGAGGAACGACAGCAGCGACACGATGGTGGTGTGTCCGCAGAAACAGACCGACCAACCAATCTCGCTCACCGTCTCTACTACAGCCTTCAACCGGCATCCGTGTATGCGCATACGCGAATTGAAGTAGGTGAAGAAATGGATGTTGTAGGCTATCGCCACGGCAAACGCCAAGATGACGGGCACCATGGTTGTGGTCATATCCACGTAGTCGAAAATCTTGGTCGATAGGCCGAACATCATGAACAGCCCGCCCACAATGGCTATGATAGGTGCCACCACGCCACGTAGCGACCGCGTCATGATGAGCATCACCACAACGCAAATAATCAGAGCCATAACCATCAGTTTGCCCATAGCATGGTTGATGTATTCCACCTTTTGCTGCGAAGTGTAGGGCATGCCCGTGGCCAATGGGTGAAGCGAGGCATATTCGGGTTTGGTGATGATGCGGTGCGTTTCGGCGCCGGTAATCATGTCGGGCGCGATGTTGGAGGTCTGTTTCCACACCGAATCTTCGGGGAAGGTGCGCAGTTTGACCAATATCCACGATAGTTTGCCATCGGCCGAAACGAGTTTGCGCGCCACGTTGGGCTTGCTGTAGGCCCGCATACGCACCGAGTCGAGCGCCGATGCAGATGTTGGAATCTCATCGGGCACAATCTGCTCAATCGTCATACCATCTTCGCTGCCTACCATGAATTCGATGTCGGTGAGCGACGTGATTTTCTCGGCATACGACAAGCTGTCCATCAGCTCGTTGCAGAGCTTGCGCAGCAGTTGCAGATTGTCGTGCGTGAAATGGTCGTCGCACTGCGTAAGCACGCCCACGAAATAGTCGTTGCCGAAGTGCGACTTGAACTCGTCGGTCATCTTCAGCACGGGGTCGTCCTCCATAAAATAGTCGTCGAACGAACTCTCCATCACCATACTCTGCATGGCGTGGAACGAAGCCGCCATAACTACGATAAACGTCGCGATAGCCAACCATCGACGCTTGATTAACATTTTGGCGCATGAGCCAAATTTTTCGTTGATTCTCTCTAATTGCATATTTTTTATTGTTTATAGTTGTTATCTGTTAATGCGAAAGTGTAAAAACGAACATTGTTCAACTTTGTTCAAAAAAAATATGTGGGAACTGCTTTCGGGCAATTCCCACATATCTGATAAATAGTAGGCGGTAACGTTTATGTATCTACAATAAACCATCGCAATTTTTTAGTATGTTTTTTATATGTGCAGTCATAACGCAAAGCATAGCTTTATGTTCATGAGAGCAAAATTATTTAGTATGACAAGTGCGTGCAATACCTAAAAGTGAGTAAAAATTGCGATAAGCGGAAGAGAGTAGGGAAATTCGTCTTCTATATGTAGCGCAATCCTATAACTATCTCCATACAGGTAATTTATCCCAATCGGTAGGAAAGCCCATCTCTTTTATTGAGAGAAGTTTGTTGGGCTGATTAAGTAGCCTGATTAGGTTCTCTTTGAAAGAATTGTCGGGGCTGATAATGTCAACAATGTATTTGATTGCCGAAAGCAAAACAAACAATTTGTTGTTGCGAATTTTGGTTGTTGCTTTACGAGGTATAAATGGAAATGTTGTGTTGTATGGCAACTTAAGTTGAATCATGAAACGTCTGTTCCAAATTCTGCTATGATGGGCACAACAATTTCTTAGATTGCTAAAAGCGTGCAACCAATTAGCAAAAACGTCTTCGTTGCCTATACCAAATTGTAATGCTAATTCACGTTTCTTTTGGTTAGCAACTAAATTGTTATACAATCGACTTAAGGTGCCTAACGATACTACCTCCAATGTCATCCAAGATGGCGGCATCGATGGCGAATCGTATTTTTGTTTATAGTGTTTGATAAAATCTTCATTGCTTCTGTCTACATCTGAGAAAATATCACCAATGATCTTCTGAAAATGGTTGGCGTTTTTATATATCGCTTCATCTTTATACCAAAATGCATTATTAGTAGAAAGAGAATAGAAAAGCGAAAGTTTTGTTCGCACAGCTACCTCTATTTTCTCTAATTCGGCAAAAACAAGAGAGCGTAGTCGTTTGTCAAAAACGTATAAATCAATAATATCCATAAAGTCAATATCGTTTCTTGTAAATGCATGATTTGCATCTTCGCTATTGTCTTGAAATGGATAAGTGAAGGCTCGTAGTCGATAATAACTGATGTTTTGTAAATATTTAGATGCTAATACCTTGTCATTGAAAAGCAAGCCACGACTTTCGAGTTTCAAGATTTGTTCGTCTATAGTTAATGGCTGCTTTGTGTACTGCATATTCAAAGATTTAGGAATGGTTATAAAACTCGAAGACCGCTCTGGTGCGCTGTTCTATGGGAAGCGTGAGCGGTCATATCGAGCGCAAGTATACGTTTTTGATTTTATATTTCCAAGCTATCTTTGATTTACAGTTTTTTCTCTACTCGCCCTTCACCACGCGTACATCTTCCTCTGTGAGCTGGTGTCTTTATTTTTCATAATGTTATAATCAAAAAAAATATGATTTACGGATACATACGCGTAAGTAGCGACAAACAAACAGTAGAAAACCAACGCTTTGAAATTTCTAACTTTTGCAGACGAGAAAAGCTCAATATCGACGGATGGATTGAGGAAACTATAAGTGGAACTAAGAATTACGACAAGCGCAAGCTTGGCACACTTCTCAAGCGCATACAGAAAGGTGATTTGATTATTTGCGCTGAACTCTCGCGACTTGGCAGAAATCTATTTATGATTATGGAGATACTGAATATCTGCATGTCTAAGGAGTGTCGCGTTTGGACTATCAAAGATAACTACCGCCTTGGCGATGACATTCAGAGTAAAGTGCTTGCTTTTGCCTTCGGACTATCAGCAGAGATTGAACGTAACCTCATAAGTCAACGCACCAAAGAGGCATTGGCAAGAAAGAAGGATGAAGGTGTTGTACTTGGTCGTCCGAAAGGTCGTAAAAGTTCGCCAGACAAATACAAACTTTCAAGCAAGGAAGTAGTCATATCAGAGTTGCTGAAGGACGGCGTTTCTCAGCGTAAAATAGCGAAGATATGTAAAGTGGACAGAAACACTGTTGCGCGGTTTATTGAACTAAGAGGTTTGGCGGGGTGAACTAATGAACGATTTTTTCAGGTTAATATTCACCTACAGAATAATATATAGCCATTCTTTCACACCCTCGTCATAAACCATCGTGGGTCTACGTTTAGCATTGTGCCCCAACCAAGCATCTGAAACATGCCATATTCATGAAAAATGCGTTTGGCATCGTCGTCGGATATGTTGTGGCTGATAATTTCTTCAATCACTGTAAAGAGCCATACGGTGTTGATGTGTACAAAGAAGTCGCTTATTTCTGTTTTGGCTTCGGGCACGCGGCGTTTGAGGCGTGTAAACCATTCTTGCACCATGTAGGTGCTGCGGTCGGTGAATTCGTCTTTGAAGTGCTCGAGCGATGTGCCTTGCGACTGAAACAGCAGCAGACGTAGTTGTGGACGATATTTGCGTAGAATATCGGCGTAGCGCTCTGTCATGACGTCGAGAACTTGTTCGGGCGAAATGTTGTCGATGCTCTCGTTGCTGTTATGCCCCGTGTTGCCGTGATACTCCTCAAGTGTGTTGTTGAAGTGAATAACGACAGGCTCAACAATAGTGCAGAAAATGGCGTCTTTGTTGCGAAAATAGTTATAAAGATTGCTTACACTAATGTCTACACGTTCGGCTATGTCGCGCATCGAGGCTTTTTGATAACCAGCGCTCAAAAACAACTCTTGCGACACTCGCAGTATCTCGTCTCTAATATTGTCTTTCTGAAATTGCATATATGAACAAAGTTCGTTTTTGTTTCTGCAATTTTATCAGGTCATAAATAGGTAAACAATACCTAAAAGTGAGTAAAAGTAACGAGAAAGTGCACTATCATTTCGAACTGGTGTTCTTAGTATAAACAAAAAAAGAGCGGCGCAATCCGTCAAAAGGTTGTGCCGCTCTATTCTATTTCGCTCTGTGAACCTTAGAAGAATTTCACAATCTCGTCCAATTCTCTATGTATAGGCTGATTAGGTTCTGCTGCGCGGTAGCCTAATGCTATAACTGCCATAATAGTTTCATTTTCAGGAATATCGAAGCAATTTCTGAGTTTCTCCGAATCGCGCATACCCATAATAAGCGTATCGAAGCCCATAGCACGCGCTTTCATAATTAAGTAGCAGTTGCTCAAGCCGTTATCGTATGCGCCCCAACCTTCGCCAATTTCGTTGGTTGCCTCGCCATTGAAGAAGCCCGACTTGCCTTGCTCGAAAGTAGAAACAATAAGTACAGGCGCATTTTTGATGCGTTCTTTGTTGCCGCCAACCATATCTTGCACAGCTGCGACTTTCTCTTCGCTTATGGCCACATAATATTTAGTAGGCTGCATATTTGCCCACGATGGAGCCTCTTGTGTAGCCTTGAGTAGTTCGCGTACTTCGTTTTCGGAGATTTTCTTTGTGGCGTCGTAGCTACGTATGCTTCTGCGTGACGCCAAAACCTCGTCGAACGATGGTGATGATGGCTTTTGAGTGCATTCGTTGCCGTTTGTGCAGCTTATCAAAGTCAATAGCGCAAATGCAGCGCCGAAAAGGAAAGTTTTTTTCATAATACAATACTTTTTTGTGGCTATGGACTAAAATATAGATAGTTACAAATGTATATAAATATGAAAACTCCTCGTTCTGTTGATATAATTAACGGCAGAAATTTATTCTACACCTATTTTGCTGCCTTTTATGCAGAACCAGAGTATGTATGCATAGAATACGAACATCACACTCATAGCTGTAACGACTCCAGCCGCATCCACCATGCTACCCATGATAGGCATAAGTATAGCGCCTCCTATCACGCCTGTGTTTATCACACCCGATGCTGTCTTGGTGTGAGGTCCGAGGTCTTTCAATCCGAGGTTGAAGATGAGTGGCCACATCACCGAGTGGAATAGTCCGGCTGCAAGCATAAACCAGATGCCTATCATCATGTTCGACATTGTTAGCGAGATTGCTATGCATAGCGCTCCTGCACCGAGACAAACGCCAAGCACTGCGCGTGGATTCATTCGTGTAAGTATGCCAGCGCCAATGAACCTTCCAATCATCATAGCGCCCCAATAGAAGGCGAGATACGAGGTCACGAGGCGTGTTATTTCGCTATCTGCCATGTCGGGAAATAGTATGCGAAAACGCGCTGGCAGCATAGAAGGCACGCCAACTTCGAGGCCCAAATACATAAATAGTCCCAACGCGCTGAACCACACATGCGGATAGTTGAAAATGCTCTTTTTGTACGTATGCTGCATGGCCTCTGTAGCGCTTTGTTGTGCTTCGTTGATTTGCGGAAGTTTTAGAAAAGTGAGTGTTATGCAGACGAGCAATGTAAATATTCCCAGTCCGATGAATGGCGCTGGAACATGCTCAGGAGCAGGCGTTTTATCACCTATTATTGCGTATGTAATGAATATTGGGGCGAGGGTAGTGGCTACGGAATAGAGCGCTTGGCTGAGCGTCATGCGGAAAGCTCCATGTCTTTTGTCGCCGAGTGCCATGACGTAAGGATTCACCACATTTTGCAGCATCACCACGCCCATAGCTACTATGCACATACATAGCAAGAAGACTACATATACGTTCGCTTGAGCCTCGATGGCTGCCTCTATGCCAATGGCGTTGATGATAAAACCTACGCCAGCTACAGCTAAACCCAAAATGAGAGTGCGTTTGTAGCCTATCTTGCTCATAAGCAGCGCAAAAGGGATAGACAATAAATATGCGCCAAAGAATGCTGTGTTGACATATTGCCCATCTTGTTCGCTGAGGTCGAAGGCTTGTTTGCAGAAGGCTATCATGGAGTTGTTCAAAGTAATTATGAAGCCCGTAAGGAAACATACAACAAACACCACCACGAGTGCGAAAGTATAGTTAGGTTGTTTTGCGTTTTCTGTGTTCATATCTATAAAAATGGGCGGCTAAAATAGTGTAAAAAAAGGAAGTGTGTCAGTTTTGAAAAAAATTGAGGTCGCCTGCCATACGCAGACGACCTCACTGGATGTATGTCGACGATTATATATCCAGATTTTTTTATCCTTATTCCACAGGAATATCCTTATTTACGTTCTTGCAACCTACGAGGCTGTAGAACAATATGTAAGCCAACATAGCTACGATAAGCCAATATGAGCCGAGGTAGCCAGTGTATGGACGAACAACGAGGTCTTGGAAGAATGGCATCATACCACCACCAAATACCATCACCATAAATATACCTGAAGCTTTAGCTGTGTATTTACCAAGTCCCTCGGTAGAGAGGTTGAAGATGCCACCCCACATAACCGATGTGCAAAGACCGCAAAGGAATATAAATACACATGAGAGTGGAACAGTAGCGTTGGAAATTTCAATGAAACCAAGGTTGATGTTCAATGTGGTAGTGATGTCGCCAGTGAAGATAGCTGCGATAATCAGAGCGATTGCAACAGATGATACGGTAATCATTTGTGCACGAGAAGAAACCTTGCCTGAGATAAGCGTTGAGGTGAAACGACCAACGAGCATAAGGAACCAGTAGATACCGGCAAGCGCGCCTGCAACAGTAGCAGCACCTTCGAAACCACCATCGCGGCTAATCCATTGATTCATCATACCAGGAGTAGCAATCTCTACACCTACGTAGAAGAAGATAGCTATGATACCAAGTGTGCAGTGACGGAATGCGAGTGGTGAATGCTCGTAAGTAACATTCTTGAGGTCGCCCTGTGGCTCTACAATCTTTATGAAAGAGATAACCACGAATGCAGCGAGGAAGATAACTATACCAGTGATGATGAGCGGAGCAACGTTAGGGAAAGAATCCTTTGTAAGTGTTCCTACAAGAGCACCTGCGAGGATTGGAGTTGCTGTGCCAGCAAGTGAGTTGAGTGTACCACCAGCCTGAACAAGCTGATTACCTTTGTTGCCACCACCACCAAGGAGGTTAAGCATTGGGTTAACTACAGTGTTGAGCATACATACGCAGAAACCGCAGATGAGAGCACCGAGGAGGTATACGTATACATTATTTACTATACCCGAAACGAGCTGAATAGCCAAACCTGCTGCACCTACGATGAGGGCAATAAGAGCTGTCTTTTTATAGCCGTATTTTATGAGCATATTACCAGCTGGAATACCCATGATGAGGTATGCTGTGAAGTTCATAAGGTTACCAGCCATACCTGCCCATTCGTATGACATACCCCAGATGTTGCCGAAAGGTGCGGCCATGTTGGTAACAAACGAAATCATGGCGAAGATGAAGAACATCGTAACTATCGCCACAAGATTTCCTTGTTTTTGATTCGTATTTTCCATTTCTATTGAGTTGATTTTTCGTTGATTAGAATTCTACTTTTATTGAGCCTTGAGGGCGGATGAAGAGTTTCCAGCATTTGCCCTTACCAAAGGTGTTCTCGAGGGTATTGATATACTTATCGAGAAGGTTTTGTGGTACGAAAGCCTGAGTAGTGCCTGCGAAACCACCGCCATGAACGCGGTATGCACCTTCTTCGCCGAGAACAATGTCGCTGAGTGCGAGAGCCAACGAGATGCCTTGTTCTTCAGGTGCACTTGCTGGATATACGTTCTGGTTATACATAAACGAGCTGCGACCAGAAGCTTTCACCATCTGAAGGAATGCGTTGAAATCGCCTTTTTCGAGCACTGCAACTTGTTCTGCTACGCGAGCGTTGTCGCCTTCGAAGTGGAGAGCACGAAGAAGTGCGCGGTCGGTAACTTTGCCACGGAGCTTAGGAAGGTCGTTGATGATCTGTTCCATAGAAACTTCGCGGAGCACCTCTTTGCCAAATTGCTTAGCAACGCCTTTCATATCGGCAGGAAGCGAAGCATATTCGTCGTTGAGGTCGGCGTGGTTGCCGCCAGTGTCGGTAATTACGAGTGAATAGCCAGTCTTGGTGAAGTCGAAGTTTACCTTCTTAACAACAGGATTCTTAGGATCTTTGAAGTCGATGGTGATAAGGCCACCAACCGAGCAAGCTGTTTGGTCCATCAAACCGCAAGGTTTGCCAAAGAATACGTTTTCTGCGTATTGACCAATCTGAGCATTGAGCACAGCATCGAGTTTGCCATTGTTGAAGAGGTGGCTGAAGATGGCGCCAATAAGCACCTCGAACGAAGCCGATGACGACAAACCAGAACCTTTAGGTACGCCACTATTGATAACGGCATCGAAACCACCGATTTTATAACCAAGTTCGTTCAAGCGAGCTGCAATACCGCGAACGAGAGCTACGGAAGTATAAAATTCGCTCTTGTCGGCTTTCAAGTTGGTAAGATCTACTTCGAACTGAGGATAGCCCGACGAAAGGATGCGAACTGTTTGTGTGCCATTTGGTGTGGCAACAGCTACGTTGTCGAGGTTTACAGCGCCAGCGAGCACACGACCGAGCTGATGATCGGTGTGGTTACCGCCAATTTCGGTACGTCCAGGCGAACTGAATACCTCAGCTTCGTTATGATTAAATGTCTTTTGAAATTCTTTTACCACCTGAGTATAACGGGCTTTCTGAGTGGCAATTGCTTGATTGTCTTCGCCATAGAGAGCTCGTAGGGTTTTCTCGCTCTCTATTGATTTTAGTAATGCGTCTATTTGCATAGTTAAACGGTTTAGTTTTTTATTGGTGAGCAAATGTAACCAATAAATTAACATTCGTTATGATAGCTTGAAGTTTTGCGCAATTTGAGTTGAATTTTGCCGAGTTTAGGATGGTGTGTGACCTTGTTTGTCGCTATCGTCAGCATGTTTTTATGTATAAAAAAGAGTGTGTTCGCCAATCGACGGACACACTCGGCATAATAATGTGATTTGTTTATTTTTTAGTGCAAGAGAATTTCATTACCAACTTGTATTTCTCTATTAGCGCATCTACAACATCTACAACGGCATCACCAACCTCTTCATCTACTAAATATGTAGCTATCAAAGAGGTCAAAAAATCTTCGTCTGATGCTAATTCTAATGTGATCATTGCTTCAACATATTCTTGCGGCATCTCCATATAGAACTCTAATTTCTTTGATGCTGCTATATATCCGCCATCATATGAAACTGATTTTCCATCCGACGATTCAAGAGCATAACCCTTGTATCCTGTGAGTATGAATGTTTTGTCGTCTTCTTTGACTATAAAGTCTTCAACGTCGAAAGTGAAACCATTGGATGCTTCTGCTATTTTTACAATGTTGATGACATCTTCGTCTGTTTGCAATTGAAGATTACTGCCGTTGAGAACAGCTTTTGCAGATATTTTTTCTTGATCAACTCCCAAATCCTTGTATTCGTTGCCATCGTATAGATAAGCAGTGCAAGTAATATTGTAGTCGCCGACAGCTTGTTGGGCGATAGCCGAAGAGTCGTCGTCGTCATCATCATCACTACAAGCAGAAAAAGAGAAAGCGAAAGCGCTTGCCACAAGAAGCGCAAGGAAAGTTTTTAGTTTCATTTTGTGTAATTCTTATAGATTAATATTGCGTGTATTCGTAATTAATGTTACCAATCTTCATTTGCAGTGCCGTCGAAGCCTTCTCGAACTACTTTGGTCAATTTGTCTAATATTACGTTGGCGTAAGCATTACTCATTACAAGAGCACGAGCGTAGGCTTTTTTGCGAGCTTTTTTGTTCATACCAGATATTTCTGCATAGGGATAAGTGGAATCGAGAACCACATTCTGTTTTGTCTGCTGGTTGTTTGGATCGTTTTCGCTTCCAGCGATTGCC
Source organism: Bacteroidales bacterium (assembly GCA_015061285.1). Taxonomy (GTDB): domain Bacteria; phylum Bacteroidota; class Bacteroidia; order Bacteroidales; family Marinilabiliaceae; genus W3P20-009. Next base: position 58,324 of record SUWW01000019.1, read on the forward strand.
GACATAATGCTTTTGCTTTCGTCTTGAAATTCAATATAGTAAGGCACAGAGTAGGTTACTCTTATCTTCTCGTTTTTTATTTGAATTTTGAATGTTGGCGTTATGTCGATATTAATAGCGGTGAATGCACCTGTATATGATGCAGCTTGTTCTATGTAGCCTTTGGCTACAATGAGACCTCGATCTCTTTCAGACGACACCACAACAGATTTTGTGTCGGTAAATGTCGACGTAAACCACATTTGTAGTTCATCATATATCTTATTTGCATCCATATTGGGAGCTTCAATAACTTCAATGAATGTAAATGCGTTATTAACGTCAAGTGGATGCTCTTGGGCTATTTTTTCGGCAGCTATTAGCCACTCTTTCCCAAAATTGTTTGTTGCGTATTGCTCAAGTTCATCGGTTCTGACAATTTGAGCAGACAATTGACTAATTGTTACGATTAAGAAACATAATAGTGTATAAGTCTTCATATGTATGTGTATTATAATTAACTGAAGCAAATTTACTTAGCTCATTTTGTCGATACTAAGTATGTGCGTAACGATAATTCCACACAAGTGTTGAATTTGTTGCTACACAGTGCGCGATGTAGTGGTGCTTTCGCTCAAATCTCTAAAGAAGTCTCTGTTGAGTATGGTAGATATGCGAGCAAGCAGAGCCGTGTCGATGCTATCACGTTTGAAGATGTTGTATACGTTGGTTCGTTCGCAATTGAGGTGACGAGCAAACCATGTCACGCTTCTCTCTTGTCGCTTAAGTTCTTCGCGAATGAGTTTTCCTATGTGTATTGGCATAAGCAAGTGTTTTGGTATGTATGTTTTTTCAAAATCACAAGCCCCTTAATTCCGCAACAGTATTATAAATATAACTTTTTAAGTACCTGAGCAACAAAAAGTTGCTCAGGATTTGTCATGTCAGATTTTTTACCTATCTTAGTGTTGCAAATCAAAATATGTATCAAACCCGACAGACATGGTAAAGGTAGCAATTAAATCTGAGGAACTCACTCCTTTTGGAGGAATATTTTCAATAATGGAGCAATTTGACTCCAAGCTCTCATCTGTTATAGACTCAACCCTTGGTATGAGATGCAAGCTGTATGGTTATCAATACAGCGAAATCATCCGTTCGCTTATGAGCGTTTATTTCTGTGGCGGCTCATGCATAGAGGATGTCACCACTCATCTGATGTACCACCTCTCGCTTCATCCGACACTTCGCACATGCAGTGCCGACACTATTCTCAGAGCCATAAAGGAACTGACCCAGGATAACATTTCCTACACATCAGACACGGGCAAGACCTATGACTTCAACACGGCAGACAAGCTGAATACACTGCTCCTCAATTGCCTGTTGTCCACAGGGCAGCTGAAAGGGGGCGAGGGGTATGACATTGACTTCGACCACCAGTTCATAGAGACTGAAAAGTATGACGCGAAGCCCACATACAAGAAGTTTCTCGGATACCGTCCTGGTGTGGCAGTCATTGGCGATATGATTGTCGGCATAGAGAACAGCGACGGCAACACTAACGTTCGTTTCCACCAGAAGGACACGTTGAGGAGATTCTTTGAGAGGATTGAACAGAAAGGATTGACAGTCAATCGTTTCAGGGCAGATTGCGGATCCTGCTCAGAGGAAATTGTGGAAGAGGTCGGAAAGCATTGCATGACTTTCTATATCCGCGCCAGCCGCTGCGGTTCGCTTTACGATGACATCTTTGCGCTCAGAGGGTGGAAGAGAGAGGAACTGGGCGGCAGTGAGTTTGAACTGAACTCCATTCTTGTTGAGAAATGGAAAGGGAGGGCATACCGTCTTGTAATCCAAAGGCAGAAGCGAATTGACGGTGAGCTTGACCTGTGGGAAGGCGAATACACCTACCGCTGCATCCTTACAAATGACTACGAGTCTTCAGAGAAAGAGATTGTCAAATTCTATAACCTCCGTGGAGGGAAGGAACGCATCTTCGATGAAATGAATAACGGATTCGGCTGGAACAGGCTTCCAAAATCCTTCATGGGAGAAAACACGGTGTTTCTTCTGCTTACGGCACTCATACGCAACTTCTATAAATTCATCATGGCGAGGCTTGACGTGAAGAGGTTCGGACTCAAAGCAACAAGCCGCATCAAGGCGTTTGTCTTCAGGTTCATCTCTGTGCCAGCAAAGTGGATCAGGACATCAAGGCAGTATGTGCTGAATATCTATTCATGCAACAACGCTTATGCTGATGTGTTCCAGAATGACTTTGGATAACACCGACAACTTATGGTCGTGATTCTGCGTATTGCCTCAAGTCGCGTGGTAGGGTAAGGGGAATTTATGCGTCTTTGTGGCGATTTTTGCTGCGTTGCGCCCTCTTTTGCCGCAGTGACGCTACCTTTTTGACCTCTGTGTCATCTTATGAGGGCGGTTGCGGATTTGAGGTTAATGACATTGATTTTTGGAACATGAATAAAAGTTTATCTTTTTCGTTCATGCGGATATTATCAGAATAACCGTCTTTTGTTATTTGATACCCACATGGCTTAACCATAAAAATGCCTAAGCCCTTAGTGTACGAACTTACTTCTGAGGCATAGTCTTTACTTGTATTTAATGGAACTTTCCCTTTAATATGACACCACTCATTATTACAACTGATGTCTTCAATCTCAGACATCATTTTTTGCAAATCTGTAATAGCTTTGGAACTCGCTACTTGGGGTATCTGCAACTCAAAACAGAGCATCGGTTCGAGAATGTCCACACCTGACTGTTGCAAAGCCAGCCTGAAGACATAAGGGGTCAGCTGTCTGAAATCAGCAGGTGTGCTTACCGGGCTATAATACTCGGCTTGAGTGAAAGTTACTTTCAGATCTGTAACTTCCCAACCATGTAACCCCGATTGGCAAGACATACGAATCCCTTCAAAAACGGCGTTTTGAAAAGAATGGTTCAGATAACCATAGGAGATGTCACTTTCGATTTGCAACCCTGTCCCTAACGGTAAGGGTTCGAGAGTCAGCCCTATTGTGGCCCAGTAAGGGTTGGGTGGCACTTCGATCTGAATAATCTTATTGACCTTTTTTACAGGTCG
>SUWW01000005.1:0-17061 GCA_015061285.1 Bacteroidales bacterium
CACTACAATGTGGGAGAGTAGGTTGCCGCCACTTGATTTAGAATCCTCTTAAGTTGAATGGCTTGAGAGGATTTTTTGTTTGTCCGTCTTGTAATGCTATGAATCGCGTTAGTAGCATATAAAATGCTAACGCTACCAATTAACAAATTGGTACGTGAGTTATTCATTTCTAAACTAAATAGTCTCTATGTAGAGGCCTCCTTACAAATGGAGGTTTTAGAGGAATCAAAAATTTCTCTGTTTTTTGCCCCGCTTTAGACATGGGAAAACAGTTTGACTATAAACTTTCTAAATAAATCATAAACAATGAAAGGCAAATTCTTATGTATTGCAGCCATTGCCGCAATGATAGGTTTCGCTGTCGCTTCGTGTGGCGACGATGATGAGAAAAACGGCATTACTACCGCAACTGGTACGGTAAGCGTGTCGTTCAGTGACTCTTCTTTAGTGATAGAGAGCGGCAGCACGGCCACCATTGATGTTGCCATAAAGAATGCGAAAAGTGTGGAATGGACATCGAGTGACGAAAATGTTGCCGCCATCACGGTTTTTGATGATGCTCACGTAGAGATAAAATGCCAAAAGGTCGGCTCTGCCATCGTGAGTGTTACTGCCGACGATGTGACAAAAAGCATATCGGTGACCGTCGTGAAGAAAAGCATATCTTATACAACCCCTAAAGTCATCGACCTCGGATTGTCGGTGAAATGGGCATCGTCCAACATCGGTGCATCGAGCCCTGAAGAATTCGGCGACTATTTTGCCTGGGGCGAAACTGAAACCAAGGACGAATACGATTGGCTCACTTACGCCCACAGTGATGGGGTTGTCATGACGAAATATTACCCATCCGACAACATGGCTACTCTGGAAGCCTCCGATGATGCTGCTACGGAAAATCTGGGTGAAAACTGGCGCATGCCAACTCAGACAGAGTGGGAGGAACTTAGCAATAACACCACTCACGCGTGGACCACAGACTACAATGGCACGGGCGTGGCAGGTTGGATATTGACCAGCATCGTGAGCGGTTACACCTCTGCGGCACTTTTCTTGCCCGCTGCTGGCTACCGGAGCGGTACAGAACTCAGCAAAGTGGGTTATCGCGGCTACTATTGGTCGTCGTCGCTCGATGAAGACATGCTTACCCTTGCAATTATTGCAGGCTTCAATTCGGCTGACTTCAACGTGGGTAATAGTTCTGAACGCTGCACCGGTCTGTCTGTGCGCGCTGTGAATATAGGAGAGTGATGTTTATATAAAGAAGGCATATTTGTGTGTCAAAGCATTATTAGCCATGGGGTATGCGCCCATGGCTATTTTATATCACACCTTCGGTGTTATGCAAAGCCACGAAGTGTCGCAATAACTTAGGCTGGGGTGTGACCCCTTGCCTCTTTTGCCATAAAAATTGAGGGCTTCGACAAGCTCAGCCAGAGTGCTTTGTTCGCTCAGCCAACGGTTGGTAATTATTTCTTGGCTTCGTAGCGGCGGCAGAAGATTGTGTAGCAGCAGAGACCGACAAGCATACTTGCACAAGCTACCAAAGCTGTGTACTCATAGCTATAGCCAGCCTTAATAGGTAGACCACCGCAATAAGCGCCCATAGCGTTGCCGAAGTTGAAGGCAATTTGAATCATAGCACCGCCAAGAAGTTCGCCTCCCGATGCATATCGTATGAGTAGGAGTTGTTGTGGCGCGCCAACACCAAAGAGTCCAAAGGTGGCTACCATCATAAGTATTACGGCAACAATGGCATGCTCGCCTAAGAAAAATTCGCCAGTGAGAGCAATTAACATAAGTATTTGAAACCAACGACCAGCGTGGCCAGCTCCAATTTTGTCGGAAAGGCGCCCGCCAATTACACCACCTATGACCATACCTATTCCAGCTAAAGCCATCATTACAGACATCCATTTCAACGGTATTCCGCTAACCTCAGTTAGCATTGGGCTGACGTAACTGTACCAGCACATCATTCCTCCATTGCCGAAGAAAGTGGCAAAAATTATTAGCCAAGGAGCAAGATGTTTTAGAAAACGAAATTGATCTTTTTGTCCATTGTCGGGAAGAGGATCGATGAATGGAATGTTTTTGTATATACATATCCAAGTGATCAATCCTAAAAGGCTTGAAAAAGCGAAAATTATGCGCCATGATAGCATTTCTGCCACAAAAGTACCCAAAGGGATACCAATAAGATTGGCGATAGTCATACCCATGCACATGATGGCAATGGCTAATGCGCTTTTACCATTGTCGGCAAGACGGTCGGCTACAATGCATCCTACACCGAAGTAAGCGCCATGAGGTAAACCCGCCATGAAGCGAAACAGCATCATTAGTTGTGGTGAGGAAGAGGGGCATGAGGTCATACATATTGATGCAATACAAAAAACGGACATCAATAAGTATAAAATGCGTTTCAGAGGCCAAGTGCGCAAGCCTAAAGCTACGGCAGGGGCACCAAAGCAGACGCCCAATGCGTAAGCAGAAATGAAATGGCCCGCGGTGGGTATATCAATAGAAAAATCGTTAGCCAAATAGGGCAGAATGCCCATCATCATAAATTCGGTTATGCCGAGTCCGAAGGTACCCATAGCAAGGGTAACCAAACTTTTCTTGTTTTTCATCTGTATTGTCTTCGGGTGGCAAAATTACGTCTTGGTAGTATAAAAGATTGTGAAATAAGTTGAAAGATGAGGGTAGAGTGTAGATGGTAAAGAGTAGAGGCATTTGCGCAAGATAAAAATATAAGTAGTTGAAATGAGAAGGGTTGGTCTGAGCGTAAATAAAACTGTACAGTTGGTTTGCAAAAAACCGACATAGGTATAACTTTGTTAAGTAACATATTAGAAGAAAAATTATGGCAGATTTAGACGCAGAGAAACTCAAAGAGGCAAAGCTTCAGGCCTTGAAGCAGACGATGGCGAACATCGATAAGACTTATGGCAAAGGTTCTATAATGCGTTTGGGCGATCGCCCTTCGGAGAAGATACCCGTAATCCCCACAGGGTCGCTTGGCCTTGATATAGCGCTTGGAGTAGGAGGATACCCAAGAGGCAGAATAATAGAGATATTTGGCCCAGAATCGAGCGGTAAGACCACCTTGGCAATACATGCAATAGCCGAAGCTCAGAAAATGGGCGGTATGGCTGCGTTTATCGATGCAGAACACGCGTTCGACAAGTTCTATGCCGAGAAACTTGGCGTAGATATGAACAATCTGCTTATATCGCAGCCCGACAACGGAGAGCAAGCACTTGAGATAGCAGAGCAATTGATACGTTCATCGGCTATAGATATAATAGTAATCGACTCTGTAGCAGCACTTACGCCGCAAGCCGAGATAGAAGGCGATATGGGAGAGTCTAAAATGGGCTTGCATGCACGACTGATGTCGCAGGCTTTGCGAAAACTCACAGGCGTAATTAATAAGACAAATACCACCTGCATATTTATCAACCAATTGCGTGAAAAGATAGGCGTTACGTATGGTAACCCTGAAACGACAACTGGTGGTAACGCATTGAAATTCTACGCTTCGGTACGTATAGATATACGTAAGGTGACGAATATCAAGAATGGAGAAGAGGTGCTTGGCGCACAGACTCGTGTGAAGGTGGTTAAGAACAAAGTAGCGCCTCCATTCCGCAAAGCAGAGTTTGAAATTCGCTACAACGAGGGTATTTGCCGTATGGCGGAAATTATGGATATAGCCATCGACATGGATATAATTCACAAGAGCGGTTCTTGGTTCTCGTATGGCGATTCAAAACTGGGTCAGGGACGCGATTCGGTGTTAAACTTGCTTAAGGAAAATCCCGAGCTGCGCAGCGAAGTTGAGCAAAAAGTTCGTGCAGCCATAGAAGAAAAGGGAGCACCTGCAGATAATAAGCCCGACGAAGAAGAGACTGAAAAATAGGGAATTAATAAAATAGTATAAAAAACATTGCGTTGTTGCTAAGCAGGCGACAGCGCAATTTTTTTTGGTATGCTCTTTGATACCGACGAGCATGGATAATTAATGTAACAAAGACGGCTTTGTTGTCGTAAGAAACATAAGTTTGTTTGAATTACAGTAAAACATATAGTTATGAAAATAAACAAGTTAACACCTACCGTTCTGATACCCTTATCCATAATGCTTATGGGTAGTTTTGCTTTGCTCATAGTATTATTAGAATTGATATTAGCAGATGTTCGTGAACAAGGAGAAGAATCGTTGAAGTATGCCGCTAAAACGATAGAAGATAATGCAAAAGATCAGATGGCAAAGATGGCTCTATCGGCCGAGTTTATCAACGATGAGTACGAAACAGTTTATGATGCGGTGGCAATACAAGACTATGACGAAATAGTCGACGAGATGCGATGGGCTGCTAAGTATTTTGATTACGACAAGTATGTATTTGCGCGAATGAATGGCGACCCATACATAACTAAGTATGATGGTATTGATACAGAAGCCTTGTCGAAGTTGTTTGAAGAGACGAATGAGAAGAAATTGGTGGCTGGTTTTGGCAAACTTGATAGTAAGCATATATGCCAATATAGTTCGGTAGTAGTAAAGAATATGGACGGAGAAGAAATAGCCCTTTTTCTTCGAATAGGAACTATGATAAATGGAGCCGAATATTTGGAACAAATAAAGGAGTCGTATGGATTGGAAACATACGTATTCGACACTCAAGCCTGCATAGGATGTTCTGATCAAAGTGTAGATTTTTCATCGATATCGCTTAGCGAGAAAGTGAAAGAAGAGTGCGTAGACCAGAAGCGCAAATGGCAAGGCGAAATCGACATAAATGGCCAAACAACTACTATTTCATGCATACCATTGAAAGATCACAACGACGAGGTGATTGGTGTGATAGGATTAATTGAGAACACCACTGTGTTAGATCGTATAATGTCGAAAATGAAAGGCTCATTTGTGATTCTATTTATATTTGTGCTGATAGCGTTTGCTTTAGAAGCATTGTTGTTGTTGAAGCGCGTGGTGAAGCCTATCGAAACGATAATGCACGATTTGGTGGTAATATCAACTGGCGACTTGACGCATAAGGTGGAGGTAAAGCATGTATGCGAAGAGTTGAAGATTTTGATCAACGCGGTGAACGATATGCAGGAGAAAATAAAAGGCATAGTTCGTCCGATAATAATGAATGCAAATGATGTGACCGACTCTACACGCCAATTGAGCAACTCGGCATTAGCGCTATCTAACTCATCGAGCCGACAAGCGGCGGCGCTTGAAGAGATTTCAAGCTCAATGGAAGAGATGACCGCGAATATACAACAGAATACAGACAACTCTTTGCAAACCAATAAGATAGCTAAAGACGTGGATAAACTTGTTGGTGAGATGAGCGAGACGTCGAATAAGAGTTTCAACGCCATCAAGGAGATTGCCGATAATATTGAGTCTATCAATGAGTTGGTAAGTCAGACAAATATTCTTTCGCTCAATGCTTCAGTTGAAGCAGCGCGTGCAGGTGACCAAGGCAAGGGCTTTGCAGTTGTAGCTAAGGAGGTCGGACGTCTTGCCGAGCAGACACACGACACTGCCGATGGCATCAACACTACGGCGAGCGCAAGTATACATGAGGCAGAGTTGGCATATAACAATGTGATGCAGATTGTGCCTAAGATTGAGGAGATTGTTAGTCTTATCAACGAAATAACCACTGCCAGTGTGGAGCAGAGCAGTGGTGTAGGTCAGGTGAATGCAGCCATTGCCGACCTCAACCGAGTGACCCAAGAGAATGCTGCAGCTTCTGAACAGATTGCTGCAAGCACCAGTGAGATGCAACGTCAGTTGGATGGCATTCGAGATCTTGTGAGTGTTTTCAAAGTAGATTAGAAAAAATTCCGTGCAAGACGTTGCCGGAATGATAAACGTCGAATCAATAAATATATTTCAGTCCCTGGTGATGAAAATCGCTGGGGATTTTTTGTGTAGGTAGTATACCGTAGCTAACTAAAAATGGAAAGCGACCCCGGTTCTGATAGAAGAATCGAGGTCGCTTGTTATGTTAACGGATTAATAGTTAATCGTCGGCAGCTAAGCCAGTGTAACGATAGTATTAATCCCTACGATTTGGATATGCAGAAATTTTAGAACCGCATCGGAGTGTGAAAATTGGATAATAAGCGGGAGTTGTTGTTTGCTTGTGAAATGGTGGATAAAAAAACAATACTGGATATAAGTATCTGCTATACAATGATATAAGAAATGATTGCAGAAGATTTGTAGCTTATCCCAAAACTATAAATAGGACACAATTCCACCAATTTTGTACAAAATTACCCAATAAACGTTAATTAGTATTAACACATTTGCATGCACGAGATACAGACAAAAGCACTCGTAAGTTGAACCTTATAAATACTATAGATTATGAAAGTAGCAATGTATTGGCTTGACGGCTGAAAAAACCTCTTCTTCCGATTGCTCGAATTGGCGCGACAATGGTCTCTCTATTAAGCAATCCAATCTTTCCTATTATACCTACTAAAGAGAAAAATGTAATAGTATCAAATACAAGTAATAACAGATTAACAAAAGGAATGTTATGAAATATTCATATTTAGTTCTGCCCATGTTGTTGTGCGCAACAATCCTTGCGGATCCGAGTGAGACGATGGCGCAAGATACGCAGCAAGCACAGCAAGAAAGGACTATCAGTGTTTCGGGCGTGGTAGTCGATGAACAAGGCCAGCCAATGCCTGGTGTAGCAGTCTATGTAAAAGGAACTACTACTGGAGCTGCAACCGACACAGAAGGTAAGTTCTCTGTGAAAGTGTCTACGAATGCCGAACTTCAAGTGTCGTTCATTGGTTACGAAACAAAAATCGTAGCAGTTGACGGTCGCACAGATCTTGGCTCTATAACTATGGTATCGGAACTTACGGAGCTCGACCAAGTGGTTGTCGTTGGTTATGGTACGCAAAAGAAAGTTGACCTTACCGGATCGGTGGCCGTTGTCGATGCCGATGAGATGAAAAAAGTATCTAACTCAAACATCTCTACCATGCTCGAAGGTAAAGTAGCAGGTGTGCAGATTACTTCCGATGGTCAGCCTGGAGCCGACCCAAGTGTGCGCATCCGTGGTATTGGTTCGTTTGGCGATACAAGTCCGCTTTACGTAATAGATGGTGTGCCTATGGGAACCAGCATTCGCGACTTCTCGCCTAACGATATAGAGACAATCCAAATTTTGAAAGATGCTTCGGCTGCCGCTATCTACGGTTCGCGTGCTGCAAATGGTGTGGTAATTATCACTACAAAGAATGGTAAAAAGAATCAGCCATTGCGCATAGATTACAAAGGATACTTAGGCGTCGACATGGTGGATAAGAATACCTACGAAGTGATGGAGACAGAAGAGTTTGTTAAGTATATACAAACAGCTTGCGCAAATTCAGGCTCTACGCTTCCTGCAGGTTACAACCCTGAATCGCAGTACTATTTCTTGAAGGCCGATAATTATGTAAACACTGATTGGTTCGATGCTGTGTTTAAGACTGGTAAGCGTCAAAACCACAACGTAAACCTCTCGGGTGGTGGTGAACATGGTACCTACAATGTCGGCCTCGACTATTTTGATCAGAAAGGCGTTGTTGAGGGTACGGGTCCTAACTACAAGCGATACACCATTCGTGTAAACAATACTATGGACGTTAAGTTCCTCAAGTTCAAGACTGGCATTGTTTATTCACATTCTGATCAGAACAACATGTCAATATCGAATGGCAATGAATATATACAAGGTTTGAGTGGAGACCAGGGTAACTTCCTATCATCGATACTTACCATGCAACCAACCATCAAAGCAGTTGATGCATCGACATGGGTGCTCGACAATGCCTACGATGCGGCTTCGGCTTTCCCTTACGATGCTTATGGCTATGGTGTTTATTATGCAGATATACACGGTGAAATTGCTCAGTCGAACCCATTGGTTCTCAACAATATTATTCAACGTAAATATCAAGTAGACCGTGTAGTAGCAACGGGTAGTGCAAATGCCGATCTCATTGGTATGTTTAAGCAGACTTCTGAAAATCATAAGTTGTCATACAACTTAAATGTTTCGTATAGCAAGACATATTGTAAAGACTTTGTTTGGATTCCTACTTGGTTCCAAAGCGATAAGATTAAGCAGACACAAGCAAACTCAAAACTCGACGAAGGTTATCGTCAATATACCGATGCTCTTATCGAAAATACCATTTCGTATGAAGGCACTCTTGGTGGCGTACATCACATCAGTGCTGTTGTTGGTCAAACATTCGAGAGTGAATATTACCACACGCTTACGGCTTGGGGCTACAATATCTCAACACCTATCTATCTGCAGATTTCGCAAGCAGCCGATCGCGATGCCTCATCTTACGAAGATGAACACACATTGGCATCATACATTGGTCGACTCAACTACGACTACGATCAGAAATACCTCCTCTCTGCTACCGTACGTCGCGATGGTTCGAGCCGTCTGTCAAGCGACGATCGTTGGGGCGTATTCCCTTCAATTTCTGTAGGTTGGCGTCTCGATCGCGAAGATTTCTTCCCTGTAGATGATGATGTTATCAATCTTCTCAAATTCCGTGGTAGCTATGGTGTTCTTGGTAATGAGAACATAGGTAACTATCAATATATGAGTACTATGAATCAGGATAACTTTGCTTATTCATTCAACAATAGTATCGTTTATGGTTCGGCTGTTTCGTCATACGTAAATACTGATATAGCTTGGGAAAAGAAAAAATCTACCAGCGTAGGTATGGATCTTGGCATGTTCAACGGAGCTCTCGAGTTTACTGCTGAATATTACAAAAACGTCAGCGAGGACCTTCTCTATGGGGTGCCAGTGCCTGTAACTACAGGTGTAAGCAACGAGACAGTAACAATGAACGCTGCAGAGATGGAAAACAGCGGTTTGGAATTTAGCCTTACCTATCGCAACAACAAACGCGCTATCAAGTGGGAAGTTGCTGCAAATGCGTCCACTTTGAAAAATAAAGTCAAGTCGTTAGGTTTTGGTAACGACTATTACCTCACTGGCGACTATATGACCTATTTAGGAAAAGAACTTGGACAATTCTATGGATATAAATATTGGGGTATCATCGAGAGTCAAGAACAGCTCGACTACCTAAACAACCTTGCCATACAAGCAGGCGTTGAATCGGGTCAATATCAGATAGGTGCGCGTGTTGGCGATTGCGTATATCACGACCTCGATGGCGATGGCCAGATAACTACCAACGACCGTGAAGTGCTCGAGTCGGGCATGCCTAAAGTAAACTTTGGTTTAAGTGCTCGTTGCGAATGGAATGGTTTCGACCTCTCTGTTTCAACTTTTGGTGCTCTTGGTTATCATGTAACCGATCATATCTATAACACACTCACAAGCTGCTATGGCCCAGGCAACAAAGACCCTGAGGTGATGAGTAGTGGCTATCCTAATGTTTACTATTCTGCTACCGAAGCTGGTCATACATCACTCGCATGGAACGACCTTATGAGTAGCCGCAAGATTCAGAACGCAAGCTATTGGAAGATTGCCAATGTAGAACTTGGCTACAACTTCAAAGACAGTTGGTTTGCTGGTGTTGTAAGCAACGTGCGCCTCTACGTGAGTGGTCAGAATCTCGCCACTGTAACTAAATACAAAGGTTACAATGTCGACTATGCTCCTGGCACATTTACACCGGGCTATAACTACTGCTCGTTCCCAACTCCACGTACTTTCATGGTTGGTTTGCACTGCACATTCTAAAACATTAAATGACAGAAGATTATGAAGAAAATATTTAATATAGCATTATCTGCTTCGATGTTGTTGGCTGGGGCAACCGCGTGCGAGGATGAACTCGACGTCGTAAACCCTAACTACGCCACCACCGAAGAGTTCGGTAAAACAGCTGCTGATTTGGAGGAAGTAGCCATTGCTTGCTACAACCGCATCCGTATTGAAGGCACCTTTGCTCGTGTTGGCTATCTATTTGAGGTGGTTATGGGCGATGAGGTAAACACTTATTCCGACAACGACTGGTGGCGCGCTTGGGATTATCTTAGCATTCCTCAAAGCAACGATGTGGCTCGCTGGGTTTTCCGCGATTGGTATTACACGCTCAATACTTGCAACTATTTGCTTACATACGTCGATCAAGTTGGCCTTGACACCGAGAGCGATCAGTATAAACAACTAAAAGGTCAAGGATTGTTCCTTCGAGGCTTAGCATACTACGAATTGGCTTGCTACTTCCAAGATATTCCACTGATTACAGATTACTCTACGTACACCTCGCTCGATGGCTTGTATGTACCAACGGCATCACAATCAGAAGTACTCGATCAAGTTGAAGCCGACCTCTCTGAAGCTATGACCCTTCTTCCTTCACGCGACAAAGGTGGCGAATGGGCTAATGGTCGTGCAACGTGCGGCGCCGCTGCTGGTTACTATGCTCGTGCGCTTATGTTCCGTCACAAATTCGACAAAGCTTTGCCTGTGTTGAAAGACATCATTGCTGGTAAGTATGGTACATATAAACTCCTTGCCGACTATGGCGACAACTTCCGCTCTACCGTAGAGAATCAAGAAGAGTCGCTTTGGGAAGTACAATTCCTCGACTATGGCGTTGGTGGCTCGGATATGGAGTGGACTCCTGTGAACAACTCTAAATCGTCATCGCAAGGTCAGGCGCTCGAAACAGTATTCGGAAACTCTACTATTGCTGGTTGGAACGACCTCGCATCTACTCCTTGGCTCTATCAAACATTCAAGAGTCAGAAGACTACCGCTGGCACCGTTGACCCTCGTTTGTACTGGACTCTTATCTCATACGAGACTGACTATAACTCTATGAGTGGTTATGCCAATACCGCATTCACCTACGATTATACATATCATGTAACCACGGGTGCTCACTTAGGCATTTCGGTTGCTAAGCATACTACAGCTCGCGAAAATCTCTATTCTACAGTTGCTGCTGCAGGTTTGAGCTGCGGTGTTAACCTCCGCCTTATGCGTTATTCTGATGTGCTTTTGCGTGCTGCCGAGTGCGAAAACGAAATCAATGGTCCTACCCAGCAGGCTATCGATTGGATTAACCAAGTGCGCAATAGAGCAGGTTTGCAGAGTCTCGAACTCGCTAACTTCCCTTCTGCCGATGCCCTCTTCGAGCAAATTGCTAACGTTGAGCGTCCTACGGAGTTCGGTTGCGAACATGGACGTTTCCAAGATATTTTACGTTGGGGTTGGCTCTACGACGCTGGACGTCTTGCTCAGCTTCGCAAACATGGTTGCACTATGTGGCTCGAAGATGTTGTGGCTGATAAATACAACGAATTAGTTGCTGAATATTGTGAAGCTAATAATTGCGAAGCAAAAGATCTAAAAGAAGAGGTTACTGCCGAATTGTCGGCAGCGGCAAAAGAGTATGCCGTATCAACATATGCCGGAAAAGTTCCAAACACTGTAAGCGAAGCCGACGACGATCCATATTCAAAATGGATTGCTGGTCACGAATATATGCCAATATACGAAGGTGATATGCAAGCTAACTATAATCTCGTTGGCAATTCTGCTAATAACTCAACCTCGAATATCGACTTCTACGAAGGTTATACCATTCATCCTGTAGTTGAAGGCATAGGTGTACAGTAAATATCAAAAAACGATTAAACAGATTTCTAATTATGAAAACTAATAAAATAATAGCCGCATCGTTTATAGCACTGTCGGTAGCCTCAGCTACAATGACAGGCTGCTACGAAGGCGATTTATATGATGTTGGCCAGCCCGACTGGCTACAAAGTACCATTGACTCTATAGCTGCTGCAAATGCAAGTAATGGCTCAAGTGGCGACACAACATTCATTACATTAGAGAATAAAAGTGTAGGTGCTTCAGACAATACCGATGGTTGGTGGACTGTTTTTTCCGACTATTTCAAAGTAGGTGCAGGACAAAAACTGGTTCTGGAGTTTACTAACTACTCATCAGGAGCTAACAACTGGAATAACTGGAATTTAGCTTGTGCAAATGCTGAGCGTGATGCAAGTGGGTATGCCGAGTATTTTGTTATTCGTTCTGATGCTTACGGTTGGGGCGATGGCTACCAAGCTGCTCTTATGAGTACAGATTATTTTGAAGAGGGTAAGGCTGCCGATTGGGCTCAATGGCTTGCTGCTATGAATGGAGCTGAAGTTACCATGGAGATTGATCATGCTGCAGCTGGTCCTACATACGTAACCGTTACTCAGATTGGCAATGATGGTATAACATACACCGAAACATTTACATGCGAATCCACCAAAGCTGAAATCTTGTATACATGGTTGGTGTGCGATGGTAGCCATTTTGAAATGAAACGTGCATATCTATTGCCCTCTGACATTACCGAAATAGAAGATCAGCAACCTGTTAGTATAGCAATTTCTGGAGCTCCTACGGCTATTGAACTTGGCGATGAAAACTTCTGGAAAGGCGCTACTGCTACTGTCTCTTTTGCCGATGGCACAACTGCTCAAGTTGATTCGGCTGATCTCACCTTCATGGTCGTTCCTGACCTTACCACTGTAGGCTCTAAAACTGTAACTGTTGCCTATAGCAAGACTAAGCAAGGCAACTATGGGAAGGCTGTGGCTTCATTCTACACTTTCACTGTTACTGCTCCTATTTCGTCGATAGAAATCGAAGCATCGACTACTACATATTACTATGAACCTGGTACTACGGCTATAACCAAAGATGATATTGATGTTGCTTCATTTATAAAATCTGTTATAGGTAAAACAGGTACTACAGACATAGCAATACCATCAACCGAGTACAGCGCAGAAGTGACCACCTTACCTGCCACAATGACTGATAAAATCGTTATCACTGTAACGTATAAAGATCTTACAGCAACATTGGAAGTGTCGTTGGAACAATTGGATACCGACAATTTGATCTTGACTGGTAAAATTGTTGGAGATGGAGAATTTGTTGACGACGAAATTTTTGGCAAGGTCTACAAAAACAACACCGACAATGTTGCAATCCGTGCAAACTATCTCACATTGCCAACTGATAAAATTAATGCTTGTGCCGATGCAGGAAGGTTGACTATTTCGTTTTGGATTAAGAACTACAATAAAGCAACCATTAGCGAATGGTCTCCAATTTTTATGATCAAGAATGGTGATGTAAATAGTGAATGGTTATATTACATATTCCGTCATAAAGGTCAACTTCTTGTCAACTATGCAGGTTGGGTTGATAGCCCATTAGCAGACGGATGGAGTGCTGAAACCGATTGGCTAAATGGTAACGACGATTGGCACTATGTAGTAGCTACTGTGTCGAACGATGATTTGACACTTTATGTGGATGGTGAAGTCTTGAGCTCATGCTCGCCAGATGGTGCTGATGGCAATAATACAACAGGCTTTATTAGTGGTTTGGCTGATATAAATTTCTTTGCCCTCGGTGGCGCTCAAACCAATGGTTGGGGTGATCCAGACGTACCTTGTATGTATGCAGATTTGAACATATCAAGTGCAGCTCCAACAGCAGAAGCTGTAAAGGCTGAATATGACGCAAAGAAATAATTGTTTGTTTTGATAATTTATACTCCCTCGTCTCTCAAAAGGCGGGGGAGTTTTTTTGTCTATACAATGTCCAAGGTGGGAGCATTGTAACAAAAAAATGATAGTCCGCAGCATTCTATATATTCACTCGGGAATGTCGTCTTGTTTGAGATAACAGCTTATACAAATAAACAAACGACTTGAATGCTGCGGACCATCATATTAATACTCTACTTTCGAGAGAGTATCTTTTGTATAAGCTTAGTCTGTTGTATACTAATAAATAAGACGTACTCTTGTTTTTTTACTTACTTTTGCTCTACACGCAAAGAAAAACTAAACAATCGAAACAAGACGCGGCAAAAGTATATGTATGATTGGAGATTCATGCATATTCGATGTTTTTTGTAAGTATGGCAATGTAAATAATTATAATAAGATGATAACAAAGCACATATTTTATGCATCGTTTTTGGCTTTAGCTACCTGTTTCGTTGGTTGCGAAGACGAAGACACAACCGAAGAAATACCATCTACTTCATCGTCGAGTAGTAGTGAAACCGATGCCGAATCGCCCACGCTGTCTGTTACTGTAGCGCCTGGCGCCATAGGTACGGACGGACTAACCAAAAACGACAATTATGCCTCCTATGCATCGTGGGGCAATCGCGACTCGTGGAATCTTGCTAATGTGCACGACCCTTCGGTGGCCTATTACAATGGCTATTACTATATGTATGGCACCGACGCTTCGTATGGCAACGCGCACACGAGTGCCACGCATGGCAAGCATTTCCAGGGCAAACGCTCCAAAGATCTCGTTAATTGGGGCTGGGTAGGTGGCCCATTCGACGCTGCACCTTCGTGGCTGCTCGACTCTATCAATAGTTTTCGTAGTAAAATGGGTCTCGAAGGCACACTCTCCTATTCCGACATCAAAGACCAACTCGGCTATTGGGCACCGTGTGTTCGTGTGGTCGATGGTAAGTTGCGTATGTATTACAGCATAGTATGCGACAATTACCTAAAAACGGGCGGCACAGTGTTCGATAATTCGTGGAACATTTGGGCATTCATAGGTATGTGTGAATCGACCGACCCCGAGAACGACGTTTGGTACGACAAAGGTTTTGTCACTTGCTCGTCGTCCGACAAAGGCATCAATGGCTGGACTCGTTCTTCTACGAGCGACTGGAACGCCTACTGTTTCTACAATGCCATCGACCCAACATATATCGTTACTCCCGAAGGCGAACATTGGCTCATTCACGGCTCATGGCACAGCGGATTTTCTGCGCTTCAGCTAAACCCCGAAACGGGCAAACCTCTCAAAGCCGTTGGCGACCCTTGGGCTGATAATGCTACCGACTTGCAAGCCCGATTTGGTAAACGCATTGCCACTCGAGGCATATCTCGTTGGCAAGCTTCAGAAGCGCCCGAGGTGGTGTATAAAGATGGTTATTACTACCTATTTATGGCATGGGACGGTCTCGACGTTCCATACAACACTCGTGTAGTGCGTTCGTCTGCTGTCGATGGACCATATTACACTTCGCGTGGTGCCAATTTCACCGAAGGCGCCGAGGCCACAAAAGTTTATCCTATTGTTACTCATCCATATAAATTCAACAATAGTGTAGGTTGGGTCGGCATTTCGCATTGCTGCATATTCCAAGATTTGAATGGCAACTGGTTCTATATGTCGCAAGGGCGAGCACCTGCCAATGCTTGGGGCAATGCATATGCCAACGCCCTAATGATGGGGCACGTACGTCGCCTCGTTTGGTGCCCATCTACGGCAGAAGATCTCAACGACCTTTGGCCTATCGCCTTGCCCGAACGCTATGCTGCCGTCGAACAAACAACTATCATGACAAGCGAAATAGCTGGCAAATACGAACTTATCAACCTCGGCTATAGCTATGGCAACCAAATAGCAGCCGACGAAGACTACCTCGTGCTCAATGCCGATGGCACAATGACCGGACCTTTCACTGGCACTTGGGAATTCGATGAAAATACTAAGTATTTGAAACTCACATCGTCGACAGGGAAATTTGAAGGCTCGAACAACAACCTCGGTTCGGTAATTGTGTGCGTAGAACGTGAGCGTGACTGGGAAAACAAGGTTGAATCGACATTGGTATTCGCAGGTTTCCACAAGCTACACACCAACACATTCTGGGGTAAACGCATTTCCGACTAACATCGATAATACATACTAAGCACTAACAAAGAGCGAGAGTCGCAAGTTGATGCTTGCGGCTCTTTTTTTGTTTGGTATGCGCACCTCTGCGTCTGCAATTGTGGTTGACATGCTGTTGTCGGATTTCCAATCCATCAAAATTTCGGACGCGCTGAATTTTATCGAGTCCGCATGGTAGAGACGTTTCATGAAACGTCTCCATCAAAAAATGTTTTCTGCATTCCCCATGCACGAAATAAAACAATTAACATATATTTGCTTTTGACGGTAAATTCCTCAGAATCATAGACTATCAATATAAGTTCAATCCTAAAATTTAATCATTATGTTACAAATCAGCTTCCCTAGCGTATCGAAGTACGATAACGCGCTCTACTACTCACTTATCTCCGCCATCGACGAACGTATGACGGCTTACAAAGGCACAGAAAAACAGCTCACCGAATTAGCGTCCTCCTTCCACACGAGCTGCGAACGCTATGCTGCCGCCTATAAGCAGTCTACTAAGTCGTTTCTCACCGACACCATTGCGCAAAAAGATTCAGCTCGCGACAAAATCACTCAAGTAATCGAGAATGTGGCTCGCTATTGGGCCGAATTGCCCGACGATGACGATGCTTTGCATGGCAGACACATCAGCCAGCCGTTCAAAGATTTCGATTATCGCCGCAACGAGGCACTGCTCGCGCAAAACAGCAAGTGGCAGAACATTGCTCAAGTGTTTGCCAAAGCAGAACAAGCCGCCGACCTCGCTACTATGGGTCTCAGTACGCTTGTGCAGAAAGCCAACACCCTCACACAAGAGATTGTCGACCTCATGGCGCAGCGCAACGAGGACCAATCTACCTACATGGTGGGCGAAATGAAGTCCGCACGCACCGAAAACGAAGCTCTCTTCTTGCAACTTATGCAGTATATAAATGCCCTGCTTGTTGTCAGCCCAACAGAAGCCATAGAGCAGACGGCACAATACATACAGCAAGACCTAAATAAGGTGGAGCAACAGTATCAGCAAAGCCATAAGCGCAAGAAAGCGGACGATGGTGCAGTAGAAACACCAGCTACGCAAGAATAAATTCATAGATAGTTACTGTTATCAACCGTCATCGAAGACCTCGGTGGCGGTTTTCTCTTGTATATAGGAAATGCATTTTCACGATTGATTGAGGGTTGCTGAGCGTCAGATATGCATTTTTACGATTGATTGGGACTTGCTGAGCGTCAGATATGCATTTTTACGACTGATTGGGACTTGCTGAGCGTC
>SUWW01000005.1:17071-244234 GCA_015061285.1 Bacteroidales bacterium
TGCATTTTTACGATTGATTGGGACTTGCTGAGCGTCAGATATGCATTTTTACGACTGATTGGGACTTGCTGAGCGTCTGATATGCATTTTTACGATTGATTGGGACTTGCTGAGCGTCAGATATGCATTTTTACGACTGATTGGGACTTGCTGAGCGTCAGATACGCGTTTTTATGACTGATTGGGACTTGCTGAGCGTCAGATATGCGTTTTTATGACTGCTTGGGACTTGCTGAGCGTCAGACACCCATTTTCATGACTGCTTGAAATTTTCCGACGTTGGAATAGAGCTATTTATGAGCATTATGGGCGGCGTTATATGGTAGAGACGTTTCATGAAACGTCTCTACCAAACGTAATTATCTTGAAAATCCTTATAAATCTGAGTTATCTGTGCGAGAAAGTATGTAGGGCTGTCATATTATGGCAGCCGCAGGTTCAGACGGAAATATACATTATATGGTGTGTCGCAGGCGCGGAGGCCTGCATACCAATTATGAATTCTGATTTGTCAGTTTTGCGCGAATAGCCTCTTCGATAGATTTTTCGTCGAGGCCGCAGATAGCGTGGAGCTCGTCCACCGAACCATGCTCTATGAAGCGGTCGGGCACGCCAAGACGCGTAAAGTCAAGATTGTCGTAGCCATTGTCGGATGCCCACTCCATAACGGCAGAACCGAAGCCGCCAGCGCGTACGCCATCTTCTATCGTAATAATATGCTTACACTTAGCAAAAGCCGTTGCTAAAGCTTGTGTGTCGAGCGGTTTGGCAAAGCGCATGTCGTAGTGCATAATATTTATGCCCTGTTCCTTGAGGCGCGAAACGATTTTCTGCACGCGCACGCCGAGCGGACCAACGGAAAGCACAGCAACGCCGTTGCCATCGCTAAGTTTTCGTGCTGCGCCATCGCCAATGGTAAGCGTCTGCATAGGTTGCTGCCAATCTATTATGCTGCCACGTCCGCGCGGATAACGAATAGCTATCGGGCCATTCACCGTGAGAGCTGTGTACATCATATTGCGCAACTCCACCTCGTCCATTGGAGCGGCTATAATCATATTAGGTACGGGCAGCAGCATAGCTATGTCGAACACACCGTGGTGCGTAGGACCATCTTGCCCCACAAGTCCGCCGCGGTCGAAGCAGAGAATGACGTGCAACTTCTGGAGCGCCACATCGTGTATTATCTGGTCGTAGGCGCGCTGAGCGAAGGTGGAGTATATATTGCAGAATGGTATGTAGCCACTAATAGCCAAGCCAGCCGCGAACGTTACGGCGTGTTGCTCGGCAATGCCCACGTCGAAGCAGCGGTCGGGCATCTCCTTCATCATAATATTTAGGCTGCACCCCGAAGGCATAGCAGGCGTGATACCAAGAATCTTATCGTTTTGGCGTGCAAGTTCGAGAATGGTATTGCCAAAGACGTCTTGGAATTTAGGAGGTTGAGGCTTGTCGGTAGGAGCGTCGAGCGGTTCACCGTTTACAATGTCGAAGCGTCCGCTCACGGCGTGCCATTTGGTTTGATTCACCTCCGCAGGCACGAAACCTTTGCCCTTCACCGTAACTACGTGAAGCATCTTTGGTCCAGGGATATTCTTCAAATCTCTAAGAATCGACACGAGATACTCCACATCGTGACCGTCCACAGGGCCGAAATAGCGAATATTCAAGCCCTCAAACATATTCGTTTGGCGGTTGATGAGGTTTTTGAGACTATTGTTGAACTTAGTTATGAAGCTCTTCCGCCCCGAGCCCGACAGACCGCGGCGTTCGAGAGCTTGCGACACGCGTCGGCGCAGTCTGTTGTATGTAGATGAGGTAGTTATGTCGAGAAGATATTGGCTCATGCCGCCCGTGACGTGGTCGATGGCCATATTGTTATCGTTGAGGATAACGAGCATGTCGGGGTTGGCCGAAGCCATATTGTTGAGCGCTTCGAAAGCCTCGCCACCAGTGAGCGCGCCATCACCAATGATAGATACCACGTGGCGTTTCTCGCCCTTGAGCTGAGCCGCAATGGCCATACCCAAAGCTGCCGACACCGATGTAGAGGAGTGCCCTACGCCAAATGCATCGTATTCACTCTCGAAAATATTAGGGAACCCGCTTAGTCCGCCAAGTTTACGGTTCGATTCAAAGCGGTCGCGTCGACCTGTGAGTATTTTATGTCCGTATGCCTGATGACCAACGTCCCACACGAGCTTGTCGAAAGGAAGGTCGAATACGTAATGTACAGCAACCGTCAATTCCACCACGCCAAGACTTGCAGCGAAATGTCCGGGATTGTGCGACAACGCCTCAATGATGAAGTTGCGCAACTCGGTGCACACCTGTGGCAACTGGTCTACAGAGAGCTTCTTGAGGTCGGCTGGGCTATTTATTTTTTCTAAAAGGTTGTCCATAATTATCGCTATCCACGCGGGGCGCAAAGATAAAAACAAAATATCTTTGCGGTTCGAGTTTTATGTTTACTTACAATATTCGTATGTAAGAGGCATAACTCATAACATTTGCATTACTTTGCATATATAATAATGGTAATCAACAAATAAAAAACAATGAAATATATCCAGATAGTGCTTATTGCGCTAACTATAGTGCTGATGAATGCGTGTGTGTCGGCCAAGAAGTATCGCGAAGTAGAACGCCAAGCAACGGCCGCACAGCAAAACTACGACGAGTGTAAAGTAGATGCCAATCTGCTGAAAAAACGAATAAAGCAGCTACAAGCCGACATTCAAAAACTACAAGCCGAAAAGGCTTCGCTCGAGCAAGACACCACGCTCTATGGCATGAAAAACCGCACCTTGCTCAACCAGCTCGCAATACTCGAAAACGACCTTCGACTCCTTGCTGCACGACTTGGCAACACGCCTGAATATAAAGCCCTCATGGAGCATCTGATGCAGATGCAAGACGAACTTCTCGACAGCGAAGACAAACGCCTCGACACCCAACGCGCTATCGAGGAACAGAAAAAAGCTTTGGATCTATCGCAACAAGCACTGGAGGACAGCAAGCAGATGCTTCAGAACAGCCGTCAAGCTCTCGAAGGCAAAGAGGCTGAGCTTAGTGCTAAAGATCAGGAACTCAGCGCTGCTCACAAATCCATTGAAGAGCAAGCACAACGTCTGCGCGAACTCGAAGCGGCTCTCAATGCCAAAGAGAACGAAATGGCAGAGCTTCGCAATGCTATAGCTAACGCCCTTGTCGACTTCAGTTCCGACGACATCAAAGTGGAGCATCGCAATGGCAAAGTATACGTAATGCTTGAAGAGAAACTCCTTTTCGCTTCGGGTAAATATGACGTGAATGCTCAAGGCGCTGTGGCTTTGAAGAAGATAGCTAACGTCTTGGCAACTAAAGACAACTTGAATATTGTGGTAGAAGGCCACACCGATAATGTGCCATATCATGGCCAAGTGCTCATCGACAACTGGGATTTGAGCGTGAAACGTGCTACCTCTGTTTTGCGTATTATGCTCAATGCCGCTCCTATCGACCCAAGCACCATACAAGCTGCAGGTTGTGCCGATAGCAATCCTATCGACAATGCGAACACAGCTGAGGCTCGTCGCAAAAACCGTCGTACTGAAATAGTTCTTACACCAAACATCGACCATATTATAGGCCAACTAAAGAAATAATAGATTATAAAGAAATGAGAAAGGAATACGATTTTCTCGTCATCGGTTCTGGCGCGGCCGGTTTGTCATACGCGCTGAAAGTTGCAGAAAAAGGTAAAGTTGCGCTTGTGTCGAAAACAACGCTCGACGTAACAAACACTTCCTACGCTCAAGGCGGCATAGCTGCCGTAACCGACTTCTCGCAAGACGATTTCGAGAAGCATATTAGAGATACTCATATCGCTGGTGCTGGCCTTTGCGACCCTGATGCCGTACGTATGGTTATCACAAAAGCACCCGACCAGATAAAGACGCTCTTGCAATGGGGTACCGAATTTGACAAACGCAAGGACGGCAACTTCGACCTCCACAAAGAGGGCGGTCACTCGGAGTTCCGCATTCTGCACCACTTGGATAATACGGGTTTCGAGATTCAGCGTGCACTCATCTCGCAAATCAAAAATCATCCTAATATCGATGTATATGAGAACCACTTCGCCGTCGATATAATTACGCAGCACCACCTTGGCCGCAACAACGAGCCTTGGATGACCGACATTCGTTGCTATGGTGCATACGTACTCAACGAACAGACGGGTGAACTCATCACGTTCCTTTCCAAAGTAACCATGATGGCTACAGGCGGTGTGGGCAATGTATACCACATAACCACCAACCCAACCATCTCTACTGGCGATGGCATAGCTATGGCATTCCGCGCTAAGGCTATCATTAAGAATATGGAGTTCATTCAGTTCCACCCAACATCGCTCTACAACCCACACGAACGCCCTAACTTCCTCATCACGGAGGCTATGCGTGGCTATGGTGCTATACTCCGCCGTCGCAATGGCACTACATTTATGGAAAAATACGACGAACGCGGTTGCCTTGCGCCTCGCGACGTTGTGGCTCGCGCTATCGATAGCGAAATGAAGATTTCGGGCGACGACTTCCTCTTCCTCGACGTCACTCATAAAGATGCCGAAGAAACGAAGCATCACTTCCCAATGATATACAACAAGTGCCTCTCTATAGGTATCGATATTACTAAAGACTACATACCTATCGTGCCTGCAGCTCACTATCTCTGCGGCGGCATCAAAGTCGACCTCCGCGGACGCTCGTCTATCAACAATCTATATGCAGCAGGCGAATGCTCTTGCACAGGCCTGCATGGCGCCAACCGTTTGGCAAGCAACTCGCTCCTCGAAGCCCTCGTCTATGCCGACGAAGCCGCTAAGGACTCTGCCGAAGTTATGGCTCGCACCGAGATACGCCACGACGTGCCAGATTGGAACGACGAAGGCACCATACACAACGAGGAGATGATTCTCGTTACGCAGGCCAACAAAGAGGTTGAGACAATCTTGAGTAGCTACGTAGGTATAGTACGAAGCAACCTCCGCCTAAAGCGCGCGCTTGACCGTCTTGAGATTATCTACCGCGAGACCGAAGATCTCTACAACCAAAGCAAAGTCAGCCAAAAACTCTGCGAGCTCCGCAACAAGATTAATATTGGCTACCTAATTATAAAGATGGCGCAGAAACGTCACGAGAGTCGAGGTCTACACTACACGATAGACTATCCAGAGCGCAACCCGAAGCTCGACACCTACCACATCGATTAACTAAATAAAAACGCCCAATTCTATGCTTGTAAAAACCTTCGGATCGGCAGTGTCGGGAATCGACGCTTACACAGTGACTATTGAAGTAAGTGTTACTGTAGGTATAAAAATATTTATAGTAGGATTGCCCGACAAAGCCGTAGAAGAGAGTCAGCAACGCATAGAATCGGCCATACGCTACAATAAATGGACGTGGCCAGGACGTAAAATAGTTATAAATATGGCGCCTGCCGACATCCGCAAAGAGGGCACGGCGTACGATTTGCCAATTGCAATAGGCATTTTGGCATCAACAGAGCAGATCTCTGCCGAGCGTCTGCATAGCTACATAATTATGGGCGAACTTTCGCTCGACGGAAGCATCTTGCCCGTGAAGGGCATTCTGCCAATGGCAATAAAAGCCAAAGAAGAAGGCTTCGAAGGGTGCATATTGCCTGCTCAAAATGCTGCCGAAGCCGCCGTGGTTGAAGGAATAAAAATTTACGGTGCACACAACCTCAATGAGGTGGCGCAATTCCTAAACACTGGCGAAGGCATCGAGCCTACGGTAATAGATGTCGATTCGGCTTTCAATGCAGGCATCAGCAGTTTCCCGTTCGATTTTTCGGAGGTGAAAGGACAAGAGAATGTGAAACGCGCGTTGGAGATTGCCGCAGCAGGCGGTCATAATATTCTGCTTATTGGTGCGCCAGGTTCGGGCAAGAGTATGATGGCTAAGCGATTGCCATCTATATTGCCACCGCTAACTAAGGCGGAAGCTCTCGAAACCACCAAAATCCACTCTGTGGCAGGCAAACTGAAAGGCTCTACTTCGCTACTTACGCAGCGACCATTCCGCAGTCCGCATCACACCATTAGCGATGTGGCGCTTGTTGGAGGCGGCTCGTTCCCGCAGCCGGGCGAGATTTCGCTTGCGCACAACGGCGTGCTCTTCCTCGACGAGTTGCCCGAATTCAAGCGTACTGTGCTTGAAGTGCTGCGTCAACCACTCGAAGACCGCACCATAAGTATTTCGCGTTCAAAATTCGCTGTGGAATATCCTGCAAGCTTTATGCTCGTTGCGAGCATGAATCCTTGTCCTTGTGGCTACTACAACCACCCCGATCGCCATTGCACATGTGCGCCAGGGGCAGTGCAGAAATATCTTGGACGAATTTCGGGTCCGCTGCTCGATCGCATCGATTTGCATATCGAGGTAGTGCCAGTGCCATTCAACAAGTTGGCCGAAGTGCAGAATTCCGATACGCCAATAGAGTCGAGTGCTGCCATTCGCGAGCGTGTTGTGAAGGCTCGTGCCATACAGAGTCGACGCTATGCGCCATATCAGGGCATTCACTGCAATGCTCAAATGACGCCAGCTCTACTTCAGAAGTTTGCCCAGCCCGACGATGCTGGACGCGAGATGCTCCGCAAGGCAATGGAGAAGTTTGGACTTTCGGCTCGTGCCTACGACCGCATCCTACGTGTGGCTCGTTCCATTGCCGACCTTGACGCGAGTGAGTATATTCAGCGTCAGCATATTCAAGAAGCTATTGCATACCGCACACTCGACAGAAGTTCGTGGGGCAATTGAAAACCAGAATACTATAAAAACTGCGAGATAGTTTGTTTATGAATAAGTATGTATTGATATTGTCGTTAATTATAGGCGTTGTGCTAACGTCGTGCAACGAATACAATGTGGCGCATTTCAAAAGGATGTCCTACGAAGGCTACGAACCCTATTACGACCAATTGCAGCCATCAGATAGTATGTATCTGAATCCAATACTATCAGGTTCGCACCCCGAGCCATCGGTTTGTCGCGTTGGCGGTACATATTATATGGTGACAGCATCGCTTACTCAATACCCATCATTGCCAGTCTATTCGAGCAACGATTTGGTCACTTGGTATCATCTGGGTCATGCTGTGAATTGTCTCGATTTCGAAGCGCAAGACATGACCGAAGGCATACATTCGCCAACCATACGCTACAATAAGTACAATAAATACTACTACATCATTGCCAACGATCTTGGAGGTTGTGGCACATTCATAGTAAAAACTACCGACCCTAATGTGGGTTGGAGTGGACCTATCTTCCTTCCACAAATCGACGGTACGGACCCATCGATATTCATTGGGAAAGGTGGTAAAGTGTATATAATTAGTTGCAATGAGGCTACGCATGGAAGTCCACGATGGAAGGGACATCGAAGCATACGTATGCATATGTATGACACCAAAAACGACAGCATTGTTGGTACATCAAGAATACTCGTTGATGGTGGATTGAACAAAGGCAAACACCCTACACTGAAGTCGCCTAAGATGTTTCGCGGTGATTCTAAGTATTATCTCATGTTTTCAGAATGCTATCCCGATGGTGTGTGCAAGGAGGTTATGTATGAATCGCGTAACGTCACTGGACCTTTCAAGCCATGCGAAGTGAATCCGGTCTTTGAGCAAGAAGCCATTTACGACGATGAGCAATTCAGTATGTCTTTTGCAGGTTATGCCGATGTGGTCGACACAGAAGATGGCAATTATTGGGCTGTTGTGTCAGGTTGTCGCCCTATGGCTCAAAATAGATATATGGCTGGTATGGAGACTTTTCTTTTGCCCGCAAATATTACCAAAACGGGTCAGCCTGTAATAATGAGAGCCCCCGATAGAGTGCCTGTAATAGTGCACAAACAAGATCTTGATATAGTGGCTCAGCGAGAATACATGTCGGGAAATATTGATTTTGAATATCGATTCGACAAAGGTAGATTGCCCCGCTATTTCGATCTTTTGCGAAAGTCTGAAGTGCCTTTCTACGATTTGAAAAACAAGCAACTCAATCTTTCGCTATTGCCTACGAGTGTCGATTCTATGAGCGCACTATCGTTTGTTTCGCGACGTATTCAGCATAAATATTTTGCAGCGGAGACAGAACTCGATTTTGTGCCTACGAGTAGCAACGAGTTGGCTGGCCTTATTGTTGTGCGCGACGAACGTAACTATTCTGTTTTAGGTATTACATATAAGGCAGGCATAAAAACAGTTGTTGTGGCCACTGTTGAAGCTGGTGTAAAATCTATTCTTGCCGAGTTGCCTATATCTTCGCTCGATGCCATAACATTGCGTATACTAAGCGATGGCAGAAACCTATCGTTCGAAGTGAACGATGCCAGTCAGACAAAAGAGCTATGTAAATTACCTCTCATGCATCTCACTACCGACGATGTGAGTGATTTCAGCGCGGCTTTTGTAGCTATGTATGCTACAAGCAATTGGGGTAATTAAGAACTCTAAATGCATAATTCATAATTGATGCATATATGGATGTAGCAAATCCGTAGAAAGCCGTATATCTACTCAACCCTCTGCTTTCTACTCTACGCTTTACCCTCTACGCTCTACTCTCTACCCTCTACTCTAATATCACTCGTACCATTTTTTGTACATGGCGTAGTTTGTTGCATAATGAGCAATGCGTTCGTGAGCTACGTCGGGGTCGAGATCTTTTACTTTTTTTGCTGGCACGCCAGCATAAATCGAATTTGGCTCTGTTACTGTGTTGGCGAGCACCAAAGCGCCAGCAGCAATTATGGTGTTGCTCGTAATTATAGCGCCGTCGAGTATAGTAGATCCCATGCCAATAAGTACATTGTCGCCGATGGTGCAGCCATGTACAGTAGCGTTGTGACCTATGGTGACATCGTTGCCAATGACAACTGGCGCCTTGCCGTATGTCCCATGTAGCACGGCTCCATCTTGTACGTTCACATTGTTGCCAAGCGTTATTGGAGCCACATCGCCACGAAGCACAGCGCTAAACCAAATGCTGCAGCCATTCCCTGTTATTACTTCGCCAACGATGGCTGCTGTAGGTGCTACGTATGTGTCGTCGCCAATCTGTGGAGTTTTACCTTCGATAGATATTATGTTCGGATTGTTCATGTGTATATGTTTTGGTGATGAGTAAAGGTAGGAAAACGCAATAGGAAAACACTATTAATCAACGAATTTTCGTATGTATATAAATAAAAAAGCAGACATTTCAATTGAAATATCTGCTTTGAAAACTTGGGTGGAAGAAGGGATTCGAACCCTCGACCCTCGGAACCACAATCCGGTACTCTAACCAGCTGAGCTACATCCACCATCTTGGTTTTGCGGTCGCAAAGATAATGCGATTTTGTCGTAATATTGCACTCTTGAAACAAAAAAAATATAATTTCTGTGAATGCTAATATAAACTCCTCAAATACTGACGATTGCAATTTCGACTCGAAGCTACGCGAACTGAAATTTATATTCCATAGTCGCATGAATGGCGAGGCATCGATGCAAATGAAGCGCCTAAATGCCGTTTATAAGATTAATTATGGCGTCAGTTTGCCGCATTTGAAAGAGATTGCCCACGAAGTGATTTTCTCGCCCGAAGAGTGCGACAAACTTTGGACTACCAACATACGCGAGGCTATGCTTGTGGCTTGCATTCAACTGCCCGATGCCGAAGCAACAGTCGAAAAGATGCTTCGTTGGTCGGCTGATGTGACTACGGCCGATATGGCAGAGTTAGCTTCGTTTCTGCTTTTCTATCGTACGCACGAGTTAACCGCTTTTTGCGAAGCGCTTGTCAAGCGAAACAATCCATACGATTTTACTATTGCCGTTCATAGTGCGGCGCGCGCACTTCAGCATTCACTCCCAGCTACCGACGCTGCTAATGTGATTTGCGATGCGATTATGCAGCGCACTGAGTTTTCTCTTAGCGAAGTCCGGGGCATAGCCATGCTCATCAACCGTCTGAATATCGATAGCCAAACAGCACCTCTTGCCCAAAAGGTGGTCGACTACTTGACAAATATCAATACCGACGACGCTCAGAAGATTTTGTTTTCGGTGGAGTAGTGTAAAATGGAACGCGGATTCTACAGATTTGAATAGATTCTCGCAGATAATAAATCTTGGTCATTCATATAAATCTGCGTTATTCGTGCCTTTATTAGCAATTGCTGGCTCGGAAGTCTGCATACCAATATACAAAAAGCCGCCGCACGTTTTTCTTACATGCGACGGCCGTAATTATATATCCTTATAAATATTACAATATGCTATAAACGAGAGTCAAGCCAGCCATAACGACTGATACCATAGACATAAGTTTTATAAGTATGTTGAGCGATGGACCACTGGTATCTTTGAACGGATCGCCAACGGTGTCGCCTACAACGGCAGCTTTGTGGCAGTCGGAACCTTTGCCGCCGTGGTTGCCTTTCTCGATGAACTTCTTAGCATTGTCCCAAGCGCCACCAGCATTGTTGAGCATAATAGCCAAGGTGAAACCAGCCGTCAAACCACCGCCGAGCAAACCAATAACGCCTGCTACGCCCATTGTCAAACCAACGACTATAGGCACTATGATGGCAAGCAACGATGGTAAAATCATCTCGTGCTGAGCACCTTTGGTAGAAATCTCTACGCAGCGAGCATAGTCGGGAGTGCCACTGCCGTCCATAATGCCCTTTATCTCGCGGAACTGGCGACGAACTTCGTCAACCATCTTACCTGCTGCACGGCCTACAGCCTTCATACTCATAGCGCTGAAGAGGAACGCCATCATTGCGCCGATGAACAAACCGCCAAGCAATAGCGGGTTGAACATTGAGAGGTTGAAATAGCTAACGAAATTGTCTATCGTGGCTGTGTGAATATCTTGAATGCCAGTCTTGCTTACGAAATCGGCAAGTATATCGGGGGTCTTGCCAATCCACATACGTATCTCTTCTATGTATGCAGAGAGCAGAGCCATAGCCGTCAATGCAGCCGAACCGATAGCAAAGCCTTTACCTGTGGCAGCTGTGGTGTTGCCAAGGCTGTCGAGAGCATCGGTGCGTTCGCGAACCTCAGCAGGAAGCCCCGACATTTCGGCGTTGCCACCAGCATTGTCGGCAATAGGGCCAAAAGCATCGGTAGCCAAAGTAACGCCAAGCGTAGAAAGCATACCTACAGCGGCAAAGCCGATACCATATACGCCATTAGCAAAACTTTCGAAACCACCTGCGAGGCCAAATGCTGCTATGATGGCCAATGCTATAACAATAACAGGCAGCCATGTAGATTGCATACCCACAGCCATACCTTCGATAATGGTTGTTGCGGTGCCTTGCTCGGTTTGTTGTGCAATGCCTTGTGTAGGTTTATACTCGTCGGAAGTGAAGAACTCGGTGCCTTGACCTATAATAACACCAGCTACCAAGCCAGCTACTACTGCGCCAAATATGCCCCACGTAATCCAACCTGTTGCCGCCATGATAGCTATGGCTATAAGTATAAGTAGTGAACTACCGCCAGTGCCAAGTAGCAAAGCATTGAGGAGGTTTTTCTGTGTAGCTCCCTCTTTGGTGCGGACTGCAAATACACCTATTATAGAAAGAAGAGTGCCTATGGCTGCTACAATCATAGGAGCTATTACGTAGCTCAGTTGAGCCTCTTCGCTCACGAGCGGTATGGCAGCGCCAAGAGCCGCAGTAGAGAGAATAGAGCCGCAATACGATTCATAGAGGTCGGCGCCCATACCAGCAACGTCGCCTACGTTGTCGCCTACGTTGTCGGCAATGGTGGCTGGGTTGCGAGGGTCGTCTTCGGGAATGCCAGCTTCTACCTTACCAACGAGGTCGGCACCAACATCGGCTGCTTTGGTGAATATGCCACCACCCAGTCGTGCGAAGAGAGCCTGAGTCGAAGCACCCATACCAAACGTAAGCATGGTAGCTGTAATCTCTATCATTTTCTGGTGCTGAGTGGTGCCTGGACTAACAAAGTCGAGTCCCAAGAAAGTGAGTCCGTTAGCCATGTGTTCTGGTGTAAATATGAGGCTATCGAGAATCCAGAACCATAGAGCTATATCGAGTAGGCCGAAGCCAACAACCACGAGACCCATAACAGCACCGCTTCGGAAAGCTATCTTAAGACCAGAGTTGAGCGATTTGGTTGCTCCATTGGCAGTACGTGCTGAGGCATTGGTGGCGGTCTTCATGCCAAGATAGCCGCATAAGCCCGAGAAGAAACCGCCCGTAAGAAATGCTACTGGCACAAAAGGATTCTGCACTCCTAAATAGGCAAGAACCGCCAATATTACTACCAATACTAAGAATACTTTCAATACCACACCATATTGGCGGCGCAGATAGGCCATTGCGCCCGAACGCACATAGCTCGCTATTTCTGCCATGCGAGGTGTTCCTTCGCTATTCTTCATCATGCTTCTGTAGAAGAGCCATGCAAAGAGCAGCGCTACTACCGAACTTATCGGTACAAGAATGAATAGAGATGACATTGTGTTTTAGTTATTTATTTGTTTGTAAATGTTTGGTTTACACTTCGTCGTCGTTTTATTGACGATTTCTTGTCGTGAATATTTTGATAAAAATAGTGAAAAAGTGTTACAAACGTTCAAATGTGAATAATAATTACTCACATGTAATAGGTATAACATATTTTTGCCGCCGATTGGCTCGGTGGCCGCAAGGCTAACGATTAAATAGGAATCGTGTGAAAATCGCGAACTGTCCCGCAGCTGTGTAAGCTCGCCAACGTCATGCGCACAATGCCATTGTCACAATACTGCGACGAGAAGGCGCTCATGATGAGCTAAGTCAGAAGACTAACCAATCATTTTCTGAATAATAAAACCAACGTGTCTCGAGGGTTAGACAACGCTGTATGTGGTGTCGAGTGCTATGCCGACATCATGTCGCTTGTTTTGCCTCCGAATTATTGAACGAACAACAGGTGACGCCCTTATTGGCAGTTATATTATTATCGGCACAAACAATTGATACTGTGCATATTGATGAGGTGACTAAAGTTGCACGTTCCACAAAACGTGCGATGGTCAGTTTTTCTGCTGATAGCATTGTTATGGGCACGACTAACTTTCAGAATATCAGTGATGTGCTTAAGCTTCAACCCTCTGTTGTGGTGAAAGATTACGGCGGAATTGGTGGTATGAAGACAATCAGCGTGCGTAGTTTTGGTTCGCAGCATACGCAAATCAGTATCGATGGCATTCCGCAAGCCAACGCACAAACTGGCGCAATCGATCTGGGCGTGTTCCCGCTAAATACAACTAAAGAGCTGAATCTTAGTATTATAGATAATGCCGACATGCTTCTCCCTGCGCGTAGTGTGGCGGCGGCTTCGCTTCTCAATATTCAAGGTGCAGACATCGTGGCAAATTCCGACTATGCGGCGGCTTTTTGTGAATATGGTGAGTTTGGTACAATTCGTCCGTATGTTTCTATAAATAAGCATATTAGTAGTGATGATGCACTTTTCGTCTCTGCTTCGCTCGACCGAACAGAAGGCGACTACACCTTCGAACTAAAAAATGCCGATACCACAACGAGCCACAAGCGTCAGAATGGCGATGCTCGGCAAGTGCGTCTGCAAGCAGACTATCAGCACATTGGCAATGTTGGCGTGAAGTCGAAAATATATTACTATGATGCAAATCGAGGTTTGCCTCGCGCAACAACCTACTACAATCTTATTTCGCACGAGCGCTTAACGGATAGGAACCTTATTGCGCAAACTTCTGTGAATAAGCATATTGGCGTGTTTGCGCTGAGTGCGTTTGCTCGCTATAACTATTCGCTCGAGGAGTATAAAAATCCAGATGCTTTGGGCTCGTCGCTTGCTGAGGCTAAGTATGCTCAAAATGAGGTTTTTGTGGGCTTTGCGGCGATGGTTTCACCTATAAATTCGCTGATTGTTAGTGCAGCAGCCGACATTGCCAATAGTCGATTACGTTCTGAGCAAGTCGAAGGCTCGCCAATGAGGAATCATCTTAATGCGGCACTTCGTGCTAAGTATATATATAACAACTTGTTAGCTACGGCGTCGCTCATTGCTACTGCCTATCATGACAAAAATGCCGAGACGCGACATCGGCTAAATGCCGCAGCATCGTTGGCTTACGCACCTTTCGAGTGGTTGAACATACATACCGCATATAAAAAATCGGAGCGATTGCCATCGTTCAACGACTTGTATTACAGCGGAGTAGGCTCTCGCAGTCTTTCGCCTGAGCAAGCCACACAGTTCGATGTGGGCATGCAAATATCGACGCGAACGAAACTCGTAACAACTTCATTTTCCGCTGATTATTACCATAATAACATCACGGACAAAATTGTGGCAATACCTACCAAAAACATCTTTGTTTGGTCGATGATGAATGTTGGTAAGGTCGAGATTGATGGTGTGGATATGAGTCTTGATGCTAATTGTCACATTTCCAACGATATAAACATTCGCGCATCGGCAAATAGCTCATATCAGCATTCGATTGATGTAACTAACAGGTCGTCAAATACTTATGGACATCAAATTGCATACATACCCCGAATTGCATACGGAGGGATGTTGCTTGCGTCAATTCGTTGGTTTTCGGCTACTTACGCGCTTCAGCGACAGGGTAAACGCTACGTACTCAACCAAAATACTACCGAAAATCGTCTTGAAGGATTTACCGATCAAAGTGTCAGTGTTATGTATGCAAATGGCTGTAAGTCAATAAAATATCAAATAGCATTGACTTGCCGAAATGTTGCTGATGCTCAATACGAAGTGGTGAAAAATTTTCCAATGCCAGGGCGCTCGTTTGCTGCGTCTGTAAAAATTACATATAAATGATATGAAGTCGCATTTGAGAATATATAAAATATTGATATTCACAGCATTGACTATATGCGCTTGCGACGATATGGACGATAAAAATCCGTCGACGGCAGTAGATGGTCAAACCGACGGGTTGATTGTGCTTTGTGAGGGGCTGTTCAATATGAATAATTCGTCGTTGTTTGTAACTGACGGAAATAGTGCTACTTACAACGCTTTTGAGACTGTGAATGGGCGTAAAATTGGCGACACGGCAAATTCGATGATTGTTTACGGCAGCAAAATATATGTCGCAGTAGATATTTCTGGCACGATAGAAGTGATTGAACGACAGACGCTTAAGTCGCTTGGGCAGATCGATATGAAGACCGCTACTGGGACCTCGCGCGAGCCACGATGCTTAGTTGGTTACGATAAATATGTATACGTATGTTGCTACGACAACACCCTTTGCCGCATCGACACCGCGACATTGTCAATCGATACTGAGGTGCAGGTCGGTCGCAATCCCGACGGCATTTGTGCCAGCGATGGAAAAATTTTCGTAAGCAATTCAGGCGGCCTCTCTGCGCCAAACTACGATTCCACGGTCAGCGTTGTCGATGCCGCTTCGATGACTGTTCAACGTACAATTGATGTTGGTTTGAATGCAGGCAAAATGGCGCAAACTCCGCTTGGTATTGCTGTGCTGGTTCGTGGTGATTATGAGGAAGTTGAGCCATACATTGCCATCATTGATAGCGAAAAACTGATTTCGCGCATAAACATTTCTGCTACGAATTTTTGTGCTACTAACTATGGAATACTCTGTTATACATATAGTTATGAAACAAAATCGGCAGAATTCTACTCCGTTTATAGCGACGGCGCGATAGAACTTTGGCAACCCGAAATGCAACCACAAACGCCTTATAGCCTGATGTTTAACACTAAAAATGGTGATATTTTTATTGGCGATGCAAAAGACTACACCGTGAGTGGCGATGTTCTGTGTTTCGATAGTCGCGGTAACCATAAATACACCGTTTGCAATGTTGGACTGAATCCTAATACCATAATTGTGGCTCAAACGACTATAAATAAAGATATTACGTCCGACGAAAACGTCTATATAAATCCCGCTGAAGTTGTAAGTTACACACCAGCTCCAGGACAGTTTGTAAACACGATAACTTCTTGTTATAAAGATGGTTATAGCTATGAAGACGTTTTGTCAGAGGCGCTTAGCCGTTTGGAGCAGTGTAGCCCCATTACGCTTGGCGGTTGGGGCGGTCGCATTGTGGTGCGCTTCGATGAGCCAATTGTGCGCACCGAAGGCACTGAACTTCATATAGTTGGTAATGCTTTTAGTGGTTCTGCAGAGCCAGGAATTGTTTGCGTGTCAAGCGATGGCGAAACTTGGTACGAGTTGACCGGAAGCGCGGCTGAACTTGCTCATAATTATAGTATTACATATAAAAATGGCACGCCAATAACTTGGACCGACAGCGAAGCGAAAAGTGGCACGGTGGAGACCAACGAATACCACACTCAGCCATATTTCCCGCTGTGGCTCGATGCTGAGGAGCTGCACTTCGAAGGCAAACGCCTGCCCGACGTTGGTGCATACGAAGAGAGCGCTAAGCGTTGGACATTCACGCCGTTCGATTGGGGTTATGTGGATAATCTCAGTGAAGCTGATGGCGGTGCAGATTTCGACCTCGACAACGCCGTGGACGCCAACGGAAATGCTGCAAGCGTTGATAATATTAGATACGTAGCCATCTACACTGCTGTTATGCAGACGTGCGGCTCGTTGGGCGAAGTATCAACCGAAGTAAGTAAAATTCAAACTATAAAACATTTGTAATAAATATTTCTATAACCAATAATAAATTCAAAAAAATGACAAAGAAATTTTTATCTATGGCAGCTATTGCTGCATTATGCGCTTCTTGCATGACCTCATGCGACGATGATGATGACGACGCCATCACTACAATCACTTTCGAGGAGTTCGGCCTTGCAAAAGACTCTGTATCGATAGGATACGACGTTACTGAAAAGAATATCACGTTCGATAATTTCTATTCTGATGATTATTATGGAATGCCATATAATAGTGGATTCACACTTTCTTCAATGACCGACATGGAGACCGCTGGTTATATGAATCAGTATTCTGTTTATGCTACGAGTGGTGCAGGTAATAGTACTGCTTTCGTTATTTACAACTTCTGTTCCGATAGCTGTTTCATCAAAGCTAAAACCGCATTCGAGCCTAAGAGCGTAGACGTTTGTCTCACTACATATACATATCTCTCTGCTAAGAATGGCGATGACTATGCAAAAAAATTTGGCAACGACGATTGGTTTGCGGCAACCTTCACTGGCTATGATGAATCTGGCTCTGAGGTCGGCTCTGTTGAAGTAAAACTTATCGATGGCGCGTCTTGGATGGATTCTTGGACAAACGTAGACCTTAGCGAACTTGGCAAAGTGAACAAAATCTTCATCTCGTTCGATGGTAGTGACAAAGGCGATTGGGGTTTGAACACTCCTGCATACATCGCCCTCGACAACTTGAAGGTAAAGTTCTAAACATACAATGTAAACATACACTGTAAGTCTATAGACGTATGCGCCGCTTTTGTGATAAATAGCGGCGCATTTTTATTGTCTTCTATCCTTTTGTGCCCAAGAGGCAGAACCATATCGCATAAATTATGATGGTGCAGTTTGTGCCTCGTAATTCATAATTCATAACTATTTTAGCTGCTACACTCAGAGCAATAGATATGAAGAGAGCAGCAAACGCCATTTTCATCGTAATTATATGTATGCTAACCGCTTGCCACAGCACGCCCGAGCGCACAACGTTCACTACCGTTGGTTTTGAGCAACGCACGCTCGGTGGCAACTACACCTACGGGGCTTACAACATCACCGACGACTACACCGAGAGCGGATTCTATTTCCCCGTTGAACGTCATAGCGATCTCGGACCATACAATTTTAGTGGCATTGGCATAAGTAACAAATTCGATGTCAACACATTTGGCGAGAGCAATGCTATGAGTTGTTATGCTGGTAGTGGCTGCTACGATTCGCGAAACTTTGCCATTGTTCACTACTTTGGCGAAGATCGTCTTGTGCCAACCATCAAACGCTCGAGCGGTCTTAACTTCATACCTACGTATGCATACTTCTGCATCACCACATATTCGTATCTGATGCTTAAGCAAGGCTGTACCACACCGCCAATTAGAGCTTTCGAACTCGGCGACAGCCTCTATGTTACTATTACTGGTTACAACAATAGCAACGAAGAGATTAGTAGCCTAAATGTTACGGCTGCGCGCTATATCCAAAGCGACACCACAATACTGAAAAAATGGACAAAGGTCGATTTGACGCCGCTTGGTGAAGTAAACTATTTGCAATTGCGCATATTCTCTACCGTTACCGATTTTCGCGTCGGGCTCAGCGATATTCCGCCATATATATGCATCGACGATTTCACAGTGAAAGATCTGTGATGCGTATCAGTATGTAGATGGAACTACTTGATAATTACCAACGTAGCGCCATATCCATATTCGCGAAACGAAGCATCTTGATAAGTATGTTGCTTGTACTTATGGTCGAGTTCGCGACGAAGTTCGGTTTTCAGTCTACCATTGCCCACTCCGTGTATAAATACAATGCGTCTGCCGTGATTATTGGCATTGGCGTCCATTGTGCGGCGGAAAGTATCAAGTTGCACCTCAAGCATCTCGCCATTCGACATGCCTGCAGTGGTTTCAAGCAATTCATTTATATGTAAATCAACTTCGAGCGTGTCGTTCTTAGGCTTCGACGATTTCGAAAGAGGTTTAGGCGTAGCAGCGGGTTTAGCTTGCGCCAAATCGTTTTTCGACACTTGCTGGAGTTGCTCCATTTTTATGACGAATTCGTCTTTTATTATAGGGATAACAATGGCGCGGTCGTCGGTGTAATCGTTAGTTTGATAGCTACCCTCTCGAACGAGGCGAGCCGAGCGCATGATAATTTCTTCGCAGAAAGGCGGTTGTGGAACAAACACGCCCGAACGACGGAAAAGTAGCAACTGTATAGTCCATTTACGACCATCGAGCGAACGAGGGTCGAGGCGCTTAAGTTCTATCTGAGTATTTGGCTCAAGAGTGCCATGAGCTACGAGCGTAACATTCTCGCTGTCAACCTGCTGCATAATAGTAAAAAAAGCATACAGATTACTATCGTTTATAGCATGAAGGCGCACAAAGCCCGACTGACCATCTTGAGTGAAAGCTATGGCAAAACGAGGATTGTTTTCGTCGGCCGCATCGGGTGAGAAGCTAAAGTCGGGCTCCTCTTCTACTGGCTGAAGCTCATTTTTGCGCTCTTCGGTTTTGCGCTGCAATTCTTGTGTTTTTTGCGCAGCATGCTCTTCTACAACAACCACTTGAGATTGTGTGGTGGGGATTTCAAAACCATCTTCATCTTCCACAAAGACCAAAGTGCCTTCAATACGCGCTACAATGCCGCCGCCCTCTTCGTTGAGGAATCGAACCTTATCGCCAACTTGAACTCTCATATCTATTAAATTTTGTATACGTATGCAAAAGTACGTCAGAAAGCTAAGCTTGCGCAATTTTGGTTTTGCTTTATTTAGAGGATAATATAAATTTGGGTAAAAACTGACTAAAAAAGAACCTCAGTATAGACGAAAATATCTATTGATATATGGAACAAGATTTGACAGCCAAGCTGAAGCAATTTTTTGGCTTTGACACTTTCAAAGGAAACCAAGAAGCCATAATACGCAACATCCTCGATGGTAAAGATACTTTCGTACTTATGCCTACAGGTGGTGGCAAATCGCTATGTTATCAGTTGCCTGCCTTGATAGGCGATGGTGTAGCAATTGTCATTTCGCCTCTTATAGCCTTGATGAAGAATCAAGTAGATGCTCTACGAGGCTATAGCACCAACGACAATATAGCTCACTTCCTCAATTCGTCGCTCAACAAGCAGGCCATTCAAGAGGTGAAAAATGATGTCATTAGTGGTCAAACCAAGCTATTGTATGTCGCCCCTGAGTCGCTCACCAAAGAAGAGAATGTAGACTTCTTGCGCAAGGTGAAAGTTTCGTTTTATGCTGTCGATGAGGCACACTGTATTTCGGAGTGGGGACACGATTTTCGCCCCGAATATCGGCGCATACGACCTATCATCGATGAGATAGGTAAGGCTCCTGTTATTGCTCTTACGGCAACGGCTACACCCAAAGTGCAGCAAGACATTCAGAAAAGTCTCGGCATGACAAATGCCACTGTTTTCAAATCATCGTTCAATCGCCCTAATCTCTACTATGAGGTTCGTCCTAAAGTTGATGCTACCAAAGAGATAGTACATATTTTGCAAAGCAATCCAGGCAAATCGGCCATTGTGTACTGTCTCAGTCGAAAGAAAGTGGAAGAGATGGCTCAAACGCTGATAGTGAACGGCATAAAAGCAGCTCCATATCACGCAGGTCTCGACGCTGCCACGCGTGCTGCCAATCAAGATAAATTCCTTATGGAAGAGGTTGATGTGGTGTGCGCTACTATCGCTTTTGGTATGGGTATAGATAAGCCCGATGTTCGTTTCGTGATACACTACGACATACCCAAAAGCCTCGAAGGCTATTACCAAGAGACGGGTCGTGCCGGACGCGATGGAGGTGAAGGCCGATGCATAGCATTCTATAGTTATAAAGACATAAAAAAACTCGAAAACTTTATGGAGGGTAAGCCAATTGCCGAGCAAGAGATAGGTCGACAATTGATAAATGAAACCCTTGCCTACGTTGAGAGTGGCGATTGTCGTCGACGCACGTTGCTAAAATATTTTGGCGAAGACTACACCGAACCCAATTGCGGAGCTTGCGACAATTGCAAAATGCCCAAAGAGAGGTTCAACGCTCAAGATGCTATGCTCAAACTAATATCGGTGGTGAGCGAGCTCGGTGGCCGATTCAAAACAGAACACATAGTATCGTTTATCACAGGCGAAGCAACTCACGACATAAAAACCTACCGACACGACAAACATGAACTCTTTGGCTGCGGCAAAAATAAGGATGCGCGTTTCTGGACCTCGGTAGTTCGTCAGGCCATTGTTGGTGGATACTTAATAAAAGAGATTGAAAGCTACGGATTGTTGAAGCTAACCGACAAAGCTCTTGAATATGAAAAACATCCGCAGCAATTGATGTTTACTCTCGATCGCGATTATTCCAATGCTACCGACGATGAAGCAGCTGCAAGTGGTGCTGCATTAGATGAAGAACTCTTTGGTATGCTCAAATCGCTGCGTAAAGATGTAGGAGCTAAGATGCACGTGCCGCCCTACGCAGTATTTTCCGATGCTGCTTTGGAGGCAATGTCGACATATTATCCTATAGATATTGCCGAATTGCAAAAAAATATCCCTGGCGTGGGTGAAGGCAAGGCAAAGAAATTTGGACAGCCCTTTGTGGAACTCATCGCGCGACATGTAGAGCAGAACGAAATCGAACGACCTATCAGCTCGGTCATGAAAAATCTTGTGAGCGACAAAACTCAAGATAAAGTTGAGATAATTCGCGCTGTTGATGACAAAAGAGACCTTGCCGAACTTGCCGACAACAAGAATATGGAATTTGGCGAACTGCTCAAGAAGTTGGAGTCGATTGTGTATAGCGGTACCAAGCTGAATATCAAATATTATATCGATGAAGAGCTCGACGAAGATGAGTTTGATGATATATATGAATATTTCAAAGAGGCCGAAACCGACGATATAAAAACTGCTATGCAAGAGTTTAGCGACGAAGATTATCCCGAAGAACATATTCGCCTTGTGAGAATATATTTCATATCGATGGTAGGTAACTAATTATAAGTAAGCGTAATAAAGCATATTTCTTAATCTGAATATTATGTGCGTATCTTTGCGCCGTTTTTGAAATCAAAATCAACAACAATAAATAGGTATCCCTATGAGAAAGATTTTACTCGCATTGCTACTTGCTTGCACAATGAGTGTGGGAGCACAGATAAAGAAGTTCGACATGCTAACGGTGTTCGAGCAACGATTTGATCTCACTGCAACCAAAATAAACGTTGATGGACAGTTTTGTCATGTTGTGGTAAATGCAACCAACGACAATCGATGTGTTTTGATAGGCAAGCTTGAAGCTATGGAACGAAGCGACGATTACAAAGTTATTGTCGACGAAGCAAACGGTGAGGCAAACGTCTCTGTTACGGTCTCTTCGGCTGCTAAATCCTCGTTTGCTGGTGAACTTACGTTGCTCGTATCGCCCAATGCCGTAGTGAACATCAAAACCGAGTCGGGCTACGTAGATATTGTAGATGTAAAAAATGCCGACATCACAGTGAAGAGCAACAGCGGTAAATTGCGTACTTCGGGTGTAGAAGGCAAGTTGAACCTCGCCACACGCAGCGGTGAAGTCACGCTGAAAAACATGAAAGGCGATTTCAGTGTCGAAACAGCAAGCGGCACCATAACAGCTAACAATATGGAAGGCTCTATCAACTGCGAATCAATCAGTGGGTTGATAACTGTTACGAATGTGAATGGTTCGTTGAAGAGCAAATCGACATCGGGCAATCAGGATATAAATATCGTTAGAGGCAATTTGAATGTTGATGCAAGTTCTGGTACAACAAAAATATCTGATGTAGAGGGCGTTATAAAAGCAAAAACCTACTCAGGCGCAATGAGTT
This sequence comes from Bacteroidales bacterium, assembly GCA_015061285.1. Classification (GTDB taxonomy): domain Bacteria; phylum Bacteroidota; class Bacteroidia; order Bacteroidales; family Marinilabiliaceae; genus W3P20-009. The sequence goes on from SUWW01000005.1 coordinate 39,743, forward strand.
TCTTCAAAGTAAAATGCGAGATGCACATAGAAACGTTCAAGGGTCAAATATCTGGAAGTAAGGATATTACGCTGACGGCATCGAGCGATTTCGTATCGGATCAAGGCAAGATAAACATGCGCCTTACCAACGACAAGAAAGAGCTGACGTTCAAACTTGCTTGCACCGAGAATAAAAAAGCTAACCTTATGGCTAAAGGCACAACCAAGCAGAAGAAACTCAACGAGGGTGATGGTCCGATTGTAATTACTGCCACCTCGCGCTCGTCATCAATAGTATTTCAGTAAAAATGTGCACGTCGCTAACGGACAATCTTTTGCAATGTGGCACCGTGGTTAAGCTCCACGGCACTCAGGGAGAGATAATAGTAAGAGCTGATGATGGTTTTACTATTGACTTTCTCGATCGCCATTTTGTTCATATAGAGATAGATAGAGCGCCAGTGCCATTCGAAGTGGAGATGTTTCGCCCCAAGAGCGAAATGGAGAGCATAATTAAGATGAAACTCGTTCCTTCGCAAGATTATGCGCGTCGTTTGCTTGGTAGTAAGGTTTTTGTCGATCGCTCTGAAGCACAACTAAATAGTTATGCCGATGATGCCGATGACGATATGGCTGTTGGTTTGCTCGTTGGCTACGAAGCGTCAGATGTAGACGAAGGAATCTTGGGTAAGATTATTCGTATTGATAATATGAATGGAGTTAATCCGCTCTTTGTGATTGAGCGCGAAGATGGACGAGAACTGCTCATACCCATAACAGAAGAACTTATCAACAGCATCGATCAAGAGCAGCAAACTATTGAATTTTGTCTACCCGAAGGACTGACAACATTAGACGAGTGATAGAAAATATAAATACGTATATATATACATACAACAGATAATGGTAACACAAGATCAGATAAAAGATCTCAGTGGGCGCGAGTTAGCGCTAAGGAGGTATCTTTGACGTCGATCGTCGACGTATGGAACTTGAAGAAGACGAACTTCGTTCGCAAGCCCCCGATTTTTGGAACGATGCCAAGCGCGCTGAGGCTCACATGAAAAAAGTGAAGAACAACAAGCGATGGATTTCGGGCTATGAAGGTGTGCAAAGTGCAGTGGAAGAGTTGCAACTTGCTGCCGAAATGCTAAAAGATGGCTCAGCCACTGAAGCTGAGCTCGACGCTGCTTATGCCGAAGCCTCGAAACTTGTAGAAGACCTCGAACTTGCCAACATGCTACAGAAAGAGGAAGATCAGATGAGCGCCGTACTCAAGATTGTGGCTGGTGCAGGTGGTACCGAAAGTCAGGACTGGGCATCGCAACTTATGCGTCTCTATCAGCGTTGGGCAGAGAGCAAAGGCTATAAGGTAAGTATAGCCAACTTGCAAGATGGCGATGAAGCTGGTATTAAGACTGTTACTATGAACATTGAAGGCGATACCGTATATGGCTATTTGAAGAGTGAGAATGGCGTACATCGTTTGGTGCGTGTGTCGCCATACAATGCGCAAGGTAAGCGCATGACTTCATTTGCGTCGGTTTTCGTCACACCTCTTGTCGACGACACAATAGAGGTGAATGTAGAGCAAGCACGCATCAGTTGGGATACATTCCGAAGCAGTGGTGCGGGTGGCCAAAATGTCAATAAAGTGGAGTCGGGAGTACGACTTCGTTATCAATACAAAGACCCATACACAGGTGCCGAGGAGGAGATTCTCATAGAGAACACCGAGACGCGCGACCAACCCAAAAACCGCGAGAATGCTTTGCGTCAATTGCGTTCCATTCTCTATGAAAAAGAGATGACGCATCGCCGCGAAGAGCAAGCCAAGGTTGAGGCTGGTAAAAAGAAAATCGAATGGGGCTCGCAGATACGTTCTTACGTGTTCGACGATCGTCGCGTGAAAGACCATCGTACAGGTTATCAGACCTCTGATGTGCAAGGCGTGATGGACGGCGACATTGATGGCTTCATAAAAGCATACTTAATGCAATTTGGAGCAGAGTAGGTCAATAATTACAAATAAAGAAAGTGGAGCAGACAACACTCACCGCTCCCGGCGGAATAATACCGGGGCATCAGATACTTAGAACCGAGAAACTTGTTAAGCGATACGGCAGCCGCACCGTGGTGAATGGCCCATCGATACAAGTGGCGCAAGGCGAAATTGTAGGTTTGCTCGGTCCGAATGGTGCAGGCAAGACTACTACGTTCTATATGACCGTGGGTCTTATTGAGCCCAACGATGGTCATATATATCTGGACGACACCGAAATAACAAAGTATCCTGTCTATCGTCGTGCTCAGATTGGCGTGGGCTATTTGGCACAAGAGGCATCGGTGTTTCGTACACTAAGTGTGGAAGACAATATCATGTCGGTGCTTGAAATGACAAAATTTTCTAAGGAGTATCAAAAACAGCGACTTGAGGAACTGATAACGGAGTTTGGTCTGAATCACATACGTAAGAGCAAGGGCATACAACTCTCGGGTGGCGAACGCCGTCGAACCGAGATTGCCAGAGCCTTGGCCATCAACCCAAAGTTTATCATGCTCGACGAACCCTTTGCTGGTGTTGACCCAATTGCGGTTTACGACATTCAGAAAATCGTCTATAAACTCAAGTATAAGAATATCGGTGTACTTATTTCGGACCACAACGTGGGTGAGACGCTTGCTATCTGCGACCGTGCATACATACAAGTAGAAGGACGCCTATTCCGCGCAGGCTCGGCCGAAGAACTTGCAAACGATGCCGAAGTACGCCGCGTATACTTGGGTAAAGACTTCATCTTGCGACGCCGTTCATTCGACGACGACGATGACTTTGAGGCAAAAACACAAACATCGACCGAAAACGAGCAATAGTTCATTTTGTGTACCTTTGCACTTCGTAATTAATATACATAGTAAAAAAAACGACAGCTCATTGTAAACCGATGAGCAAAACATAAAAAACAAAAAATGGCAATAAACGAACTTTCAGAGCAAGAGCAAGGTCGCCGCAATAGCCTCCAAGAGCTCTATAAGCTCGGCATAAATCCTTATCCAGCTGCACTTTACCCCGTCGACGCGTATAGCAAAGAGATAAAAGAAAACTTCTCGGCTGATGCACCACAGCGCAAGGTTTGCATTGCTGGTCGCATCATGAGTCGCCGTATTATGGGTTCGGCTTCGTTCTTCGAGATAAAAGATAGTCAAGGCCGCATTCAAGTATACATACGCCGCGATGACATTTGCCCAACCGACGATAAGTCGCTCTACAACAATGTGTTCAAAAAATTGCTTGATATTGGTGACTTCGTAGGTGTGAAAGGATTCGTTTTTGCGACTCAAACAGGTGAAACGTCGGTTCATTGCGAAGAACTTACAGTGCTTTCTAAGAGCCTACGTCCACTGCCTATCGTGAAAGAGAAAGATGGTGTTGTATATGATGCCTTCTCCGACCCTGAGCAGCGCTATCGTATGCGCTATGTCGACCTCATCGTGAACGACCCTGTGCGCGACATATTTACCAAACGTGCACAAATTCTTCGCACCATGCGTCGATTCTTCGACGAACATGGTTGCCTTGAGGTGGAAACTCCTGTGCTTCAGGCTATTCCTGGTGGTGCTTCGGCTCGCCCATTCATCACTCACCACAACTCGCTCAACATCGATTTGTATATGCGAATAGCTACCGAGTTGTATCTGAAACGCCTTATTGTTGGTGGTTACGATGGTGTGTATGAAATAGGTAAGAACTTCCGTAACGAAGGCATGGACCGCACACACAACCCAGAGTTCACCTGCATGGAGATATATGTAGCATACAAAGACTACAAATGGATGATGGACTTCACCGAAGAGCTTCTCGAAAAGATTGCTCTCGAAGTGAATGGTTCTACCGAAGTTCAGTTCGGCGACCACGAAATCTCTTTCAAGCGTCCGTTCAAACGCGTAACTATGATTGAGGCTATCAAAGAGTTCACAGGTTTCGATATTACTAATATGAACGAGGACGAACTCCGTGATGTATGTAAAAAATGTGGCGTAGAAATCGATGAAACGATGGGCAAAGGCAAACTCATCGACGAACTCTTTGGCGCCAAATGTGAGGGTAACTACATACAGCCAACATTCATCACCGACTATCCTGTAGAGATGTCGCCACTTTGCAAGAAGCACCGCGACAACCCAGAACTCACCGAACGTTTCGAACTTATGGTGAACGGTAAAGAACTCTGCAACGCATATTCAGAACTTAACGACCCAATTGACCAATATGAGCGTTTCCAAGATCAGCTCCGCCTCAGCGAAAAAGGCGACGACGAGGCTATGTTCATAGATATGGACTTTGTTCGTTCGCTTGAGTATGGTATGCCTCCTACGTCTGGTATGGGTATGGGCATCGACCGCCTTGCAATGCTTATGACAGGTCAACAAGCCATTCAAGAGGTGCTCTTCTTCCCTCAGATGAAACCAGAGAAGAAAGTACAAAAAGATACACCTGAACAGTTTGCTGAACTTGGCATTTCGGCTGAGTGGGTTGAGGTTATATATAAACTTGGCATAACCACAATAAACCAGTTGAAGACATTGAACCCTAACAAGTTGCATCAAGACTTGTGTGGGCAAAACAAGAAGTTGAAACTCGGACTTACCAACCCAACGCAAGACGAAGTGCGAGGCTGGATAGAAAAGTAAGTTTCAGATACTTATAGCCATGGAAGAATCAACAATACTTGGAGAAAGTCCACGAATAGGTATGATAGGCAGTGGTAGCTGGGCTACCGCTATTTCGAAAATGTTGTTATGCAACGCCGACCACTTAAATTGGTATGTGCGCGACGACAAAAATATCGAAGCTTTTCGCCGAACGGGACACAATCCAAGTTATCTGACGGGAGTAGAGTTCAACGTAAATAAAATTACATTCTCGAGCGACATCAACGAAGTGGTGCGCAACTCCGATGTGCTGATTATGGCCATACCATCAGCATTTCTAAAGTCGGCATTGAAGAATCTCACCGAATCGCTTAGCAACAAGTATGTAATATCAGCTATAAAAGGTCTAATCCCCGACGAGAATATGATTGTGGGAAGTTGGCTTAACAAGCGTTGCGGTGTGCCCGTTGAGAACATTGGTGTGATTAGCGGTCCGTGCCATGCCGAAGAGGTTGCCTTGGAGCGTTTGTCGTATCTGACAATAGCTTGCCAAAATGTGAAACTTGCCCGCGAATATTCAAAACTTATAGCTTGTCATTTCATAAAGACATCCGTAACCGATGATATTTATGGTACGGAATATTCGGCTGTTATGAAGAATATCATGGCTATAGCAGCAGGCATATTCCACGGACTTGGCTACGGCGATAACTTCCAAGCAGTGCTTATATCCAATGCTATTCAAGAGATTAAGCGTTTTGTAGATACCATTCACCCCATCACACGCGACATCAAATCGTCGGCCTACCTTGGCGACCTCTTGGTGACATGTTATTCGCAGTTTAGCCGCAACCGCACTTTCGGAGCAATGCTCGGCAAAGGCTATAGCGTAAAATCGGCTCAGATGGAGATGCTTATGGTGGCTGAAGGATATTATGCCGTGAAAAGCATTCATGAGATAAATGAAAAGTATCTTGTGTCGATGCCTATTACAGATTGCGTATATAATATTATTTACGGCAAAGTGTCGCCCATAATAGAGTGTATGCTGCTTACCGACCAATTACATTAGAAACAACAAACCTTATAAACACAATTAGAAACATGGGAAACATCAAATTAGACCTTAGCCGCGTATATGGCGTGGTTGACAAAAGCAAAGTAGAGGCTTTGAAAGGTGAAGCTGAAGCTGCCATCAAGACACTTCATGCAGGAAATGGCGCTGGCAACGATTTCCTCGGCTGGCTCAACTTGCCATCATCCATTACCGATGCTCAATTTGCAGAAATCGAAGCTGCAGCTAAAGATATGCGCTCGCGCGTTGACTACGTTGTAGTAGCAGGCATTGGCGGTAGCTATCTTGGCGCTCGCGCTGTCATTGAAGGTCTTTCTGATACTTTTGATTACCTACGTAAAGACCGCAAAAATCCTATCATTATATATGCTGGCCATAACATAGGTGAAGATTACCTCGCAGAACTTCTCGACCTCCTCAAAGACAAGAAATTTGGCGTCGTAGTTATATCTAAATCCGGTACTACCACCGAAACCGCTATTGCTTTCCGTCTACTCAAAGAACTTGTTGAGAAGACCGCAGGCAAAGAAGAGGCTAAACATCGTATCATCGCCGTTACCGATAAGGCTAAAGGCGCTCTCAAGACTCTCGCAACAAACGAAGGCTACAAGACTTTCGTTATTCCTGATAATGTCGGTGGTCGTTTCTCTGTACTTACGCCTGTAGGCCTCGTACCTATCGCTATTGCTGGTTACGACATACGTGCACTTGTGAAAGGTGCTGCCGATATGGAGAAAGAGACCGCTCTCGACGTTCCTTTCGAGAAAAACCTCTCTATGCAGTATGCTGCAACTCGTAACGCTCTCTACCGCAATGGTAAGGCTATCGAGATTCTCGTAAACTATCAGCCTAAACTTCACTACTTCACCGAATGGTGGAAACAACTCTATGGCGAAAGCGAAGGCAAAGACGGCAAAGGCATCTTCCCTGCTGGCGTTGACTTCTCTACCGACCTTCACTCTATGGGCCAGTGGATTCAGGAAGGCGAGCGCATAATTAGCGAAACCGTTGTTAGCGTTGAGAATCCTGCTAAGAAACAGGTTATTCCTTCCGATGCCGACAACCTCGATGCTCTTAACTTCCTTGCCGGCAAACGCGTAGACCAAGTGAACAAGATGGCTGAGCTCGGTACGCTTATCGCTCATACCGATGGTGGCGTACCTAACATCCACGTTAGCGTTCCACAACTCGATGAGTATAACCTCGGTCAGCTTATCTACTTCTTCGAGAAAGCTTGTGGTATAAGTGGTTACATGCTTGGTGTGAACCCATTCAACCAGCCAGGTGTTGAGGCATACAAGAAGAACATGTTCGCCCTCCTCGAGAAACCAGGCTACGAAGAGGCAACCAAAGCAATCAAAGAGCGCTTGAAATAAATAGCGACCTTATAAACAATTCCAACGGAGGAGATAGACGCAAGTTTATCTCCTCCGTTGGTTTTTATATTTCTATAACTTTGCAAAAATCAATGAGCCAACGCTATGCAAAACTTACCAATAGGAATACAGAGTTTCTCTAAGTTACAAGATGAAGGAGCCCTATATGTAGATAAAACAATGTTTATATATCGTCTTGTGAACGATGCTTCTGTTTACTTCCTCAGCCGTCCGCGACGTTTTGGTAAGAGTTTGTTGTGTAGTACGTTGAAGGCTTATTTTGAAGGAGATAAAGAGCTTTTCAAAGGTCTTGCAATAGAGAAATTGGAGACCGAATGGCAGAAATACCCAGTATTCTATTTCGATTTCAATGGCGAACGATACGACTTGGCAGAGAACTTAGAAAAAGTTCTAAGCAGACACCTTACGCAGTGGGAAGAGATTTACGGATGTGCCGATCCGAACGAGACTGTTGCTGGGCGTTTCTACAACGTCATAATCAAGGCGCACGAAAAGACTGGCAAGCGCGTAGTTGTTATCGTTGATGAATACGACAAACCTTTGCTCGAAACGATGGAGAATCAGGATTTGATAGAGCAAAGTCGTGCCTTGTTCAAAGGGTTCTTTGGCAATTTGAAAAAACTCGACGAGCATCTCAAATTCGTATTCTTTACGGGTGTTACGAAATTCTCTAAAGTCTCTATCTTCAGTGACTTAAATCAGCTCTACGACATCTCACTCGATCCTCGCTACGAAGCTATCTGCGGCATTTCTAAAGATGAACTTACAACTGCGCTCCATGAGCATATCAACGCTATGGCAGAGCACAACAATATCTCATACGACAAGTGTGTGGCGTTGCTCAAACAGAATTATGACGGCTATCACTTCTCCGAGAACATGACCGACATATTCAATCCGTTTAGCATACTGAGTGCATTGTCGTCTAAGAAGTTCGGCTTCTATTGGTTTGCTACGGGCACGCCTACGTTCCTTGTAAGACAGTTAGCGTCCGTTGATAATGAGTTTGATTTCAAGGAGTTAATTGATGGCGTTTCGGTGTCGATTGGAGAAATTACCGACTATCGACCAGACAATCCTAATATTATACCACTGCTCTATCAGAGTGGCTATTTGACCATAAAAGCGTTCGATAAATGGGCTCAAATATACACACTCGCATATCCGAACGAGGAGGTGAAATATGGCATGCTCAACTCTCTTGCGCCAGAAATCACAAGCAGAGGCGACACGACTATCTCGCTTGTAAAAATGAGAAAGGCGCTCATTTCTAAGGATGTCGACACAATGTTGCTCATCTTGAAATCTGTTTATGCGTCGTTGCCATACATAAAGCCTATCTATCGTGAAGATATGGATGATGAGGATCGCCAAGATGTGTTGAATAGATATATAGAACGTGATTTTCAGAATGTTATATACGTCTTCTTTCTCTTGATGGGGCAACCTACATATTCGGAAGTTCAGAACGCTCTTGGTCGTGCTGATTGCATCGTGGAAACCGACAAATATGTATATCTTTTCGAATTCAAGGTTGAATCATCAGCAGATGAGGCTCTTACGCAAATAAAAATGCATGAGTATGCTTCGCGTTATTCAGCCGATAATCGCGAAGTTATCTGCGTAGGTGTAAACTTCGGTCGCAAGAAGCGAAACATCACCGAATGGAAGGTAGAGACTTGTAGGAAGTAAATACTCTGTCTAAAGTCAATAATCTTGAAGGAGATAGACGCAAGTTTATCTCCTCCGTCTGTGTTTATTACAGAAGGCCTTAACCTCGCGCGCCAAGGACGCAATCTGCGCCGCTAAATTTCAACTATGTATAATGTGGAAATTGCTAATTTTGAGCGTTTACAACAAAAATCATAAAGTTATGGCTACAATCATACTACAAGTGCCCAACGAAAATCTTGCCGACAAAGTGAAGCAGGCTTGCGAAATGCTTGTGGGCGTCACTTCTGTGAAAATACAAAAAGAGAATTGTGTGTCCCCTAAATACGATATAACCAAAACTAAGGGGTTCAAAGAAGCAATGGACGACGTTGCTCAAGGTAGAGTTTATCATGCAGAAAGCGTAGACGATTTATTCAATAAAATCCTTGGTTGAATATGTAAACCATCGATTATACTAAACGATTCGAAAAGGACTTGAAGCGTTGTCAAAAGCGCGGCTTGAATATTCAACTTATTCGAGAAGTCATACAAATCCTTGCTGATACAGGTTGTTTGCCCACAAAATACCACCCACATAAATTATCCGGGAATTATCAAGGGCATGGGAGTGTCACATTCAGCCAGATTGGCTAATGACGTGGGCTCAGAACGACACGCACCTTACACTACTCTTCTTGTAAACAGGTACACATTCGGATATTTTCTAACTATTTCGTTGTTTAGTGACAAACGCGATAACTTTGCACTAACCATATGCAGAGCATACTGCATTTTCCTATCCCATAAATTTCAGTATTCCACGTAGGATTTTGATTTCCACGGCTGAACAAAAAGCTATATTTTCACTGAGCATAAATTTTGACATAATTTCACATAAGTATGAAAGATATTTCAGCAATAATGGGCTATCGTGATAGTATCCGCGTCGTCGATGCTACAATGCGCGACGGCGGTTTGGTTAACAACTTTGCTTTCTCTGATGAATTTGTAAAAGATCTCTATAAAGCCAACATTGCAGCTGGCGTAGACTATATGGAGATTGGCTACAAGGCCTCTAAAAAGCTCTTCAAAGAGAGCGATTTCGGTAAGTGGAAATTCAGCGATGACGACACCATCATAAAGGTGATTGGCGAGAATAACGAGAAAAAGGTAAAACTTGCTGCTATGGCCGACGTTGGTCGATGCGACTTCAAAGAGGATATTCACGACCGTGCCAACAGTCCGCTCGACCTTATCCGCGTGGCATGCTACGTACACCAAATTCCAGGTGCAATAGAGATGATTGAAGACGCCAAAAACAAAGGCTACGAGGTGAGCTGCAACATTATGGCCATCTCTACCGCTCAAGAGGGCGACATCCGCACTGCGCTCGACATGATTTGCCAATCGCCTGTCGATTGCGTATATATAGTTGATAGCTACGGCTCTATCTATCCTGAGCAGATGGCTCGCATTGCCGATTTGTATATGAACTTTGCCACTAAATACAACAAGAAACTCGGTATTCACGCCCACAACAACCAGCAACTTGCGTTTGCTAATACTATCGAAGCTGTTGGCGATGGCGTAGATTGGCTCGATGCTACCTATGGCGGCATGGGTCGTGGCGCTGGCAACTGCTACATTGAGAGCCTTATTGGTTTCTTGCGCAATCCTAAGTACAGCTTGCCTCCAGTTTTGAATTTCCTCGAGAAGCACATTCAGAAACTCAAGCAGCAAGGCGTTGTTTGGGGCTACGACACTCAATACCTTATCACTGGTGTGATGAACCAGCACCCACGTTCGGCTATTGCATTCACCGCCGACAAACGCCAAGATTTCGGCAAATTCTACGACGAAATTTGCGCTCAGGAATAAAATTTCGACTACTACTTATAGTCGTTTGCATAAAGCTTCTCATAGATACAAACCTCTGTGAGAGGCTTTTTTTCGTTAGTATACACGTTTTGCGCGAGAGAAGCCAAGTCCAATTGTTATGTCTATACCATGCGCAATGCCATTGTAGGTGCCGCTTTGCATGTGGAAAGACGTTGGGGTGATTGCATAACGAATACCCAACTGATAATAGTAATAATTGAGTTTCCCTTGGTAATTCTGACTAAATGCATACCATTCATGACCTAATTCCACGGCAACACCAGGTTTCCAGACGGCATCAGCCTCGAAATCTATACGCTCTTTTTCTGGCAGATTGTCAGTAAAATCAGACGATTGCATACCTCCCGATGGCAATAAATACCATTTGGACGATAGCGGAATTTTATAACCTAAATACAACTGATAGTTCGCGCTCATGTAATTTGTTTTCTTGGGCATCTCTATGCCATGGTTGACAAGCTCTATCTGCGTATCACTAATCCCCAAATTGAAGGCAGCCAGAAATACAAATCGTTGATATGTCATAAAGAACTGCATACCGAAATTGCCACACACCTTATCAATATCACCCAACGAACTTGTTGAAATTCTCGGTCCTGCAAGCAAACCAAAATAGAAACCAAATTTCTGATATGGCTCATATTTATAGCGCATATAGGTACGCGTGAAGGTTTCGAGCGATTTTTCGGGCGCGGTGGATAGATATTCGTCGCAAAGGTCGTTTATGGCATTGCGGTCGCTTGAGGTTATATAGTTTATGTATAAAATTAAGAAGCGTTTGTCGGCCTCGCTAATCGTGTTGTTTGTTGATATAGAGTTTTTTATGTCGACGCCATGCTCGTAGACATAGCTCATCGCGCTATAGAAGAAGTTGTCGAACCGATGTTGTCTTTTGCCACGGCTTTCGGCATAATAGGTAGAATCGTTGGTGGTTTTTATGTTGGATAGCAAGTCGTTATAAAGACCATTTATAAGATACAACAAGCGATATTCGTCGAGCGAAAAAGCAATGTTGCTGCCGGTTTCGAGCGTTGTTTGGGCGTAGGTGAGCAGTTCGCGCACAGCGGTAGTGTCGTGTCTGTCCAGAGTACTCTCGTAGACGAGGTTTCGGCATTTCTGAATTTTGTCGGTAAAAGTCTCGCGCTGCATAATTTCAGGCTCACTGTTTTGAGCTGAGGCGCAAAGCGATGCAATAAATGCAGCGGCAGTAACAATAGAACGTAAAGCTTTCATAATAAATAGTCTGCTAAGGATTTTCTGCTTGTAAATTTATACACTTTTCCGCTCTACTGACGAAAATGAGTAAAAATATCAAATTTTGTCAGTAGGGAATTTTAGCCTTGGGCGGTTCCCAATAGCCATTCAATCACATTGCGCTTCTGTATGCCATCGATTGTGGTATTGTCGAAGTCGGTTGTGAGAAGATATTTGGGATAAGTATCACGAATACGGCGCAGCGACGAAAGTTCTCGGCTAAGTGTTTTTTCGTCATTAGCGGTGTAGGCCACTTGATAGTATTCGCGCTGCCCATCGTATTTCTGAACCACAAAATCCACTTCTCCGTTATCTATTCTGCCAGCAAACACCTCTCCACCACGAGCCAAGAGTTCGAGGTAGACCACATTTTCAAGTTTATGACCTAAGTCGGCATCAAGAGCATTCGATTGCATAATATTTTTCAGTCCCAAATCGACTACATAATATTTATAATTACTCTGTAACAGGCGTTTACCTTTTATATTATAAAGCCGCACGGGATACAACAAGTACGACTCCGTAAAAAATTGCAGATACTTTTGCACAGTGTTGTGCGACAGCTTTTCTGTAGTTACGCGGCGAAGCTCTTCTGTGATATTATTCGGCGAAACAACACTGCCTATGGAGTCGAACAAGAACGACAAGACTTGCCGAAGCGTGTCGTACTTACGCAAGTTGTTACGTTTCACAATATCCTTCACCACAATTGTTTCATATAGCGATTTCAGATATTCGTTTACCATTTCGGGTGCAGCGATCGACAATCTAACTGCCTCAGGGAAAGACGAACTATTCATATACTGACGAAACAATCGGTCTGGATTCGTATTCCCCTCAAAAGAATCTACATACTCCGAAAACGAGAAAGGGCGCAAGTTTAGCGCTATATATCGTCCAGAGAGCAATGTGCCTAATTCGCTTGAAAGCAGATAAGCGTTGGATCCCGTCACATACAAATCGACATTGGGCTTCACAAATAGCGCATCCACAAGTTTCTCAAATTGCGGTACTGTCTGCACCTCATCAAGGAAGACATAACATTTCTGTCCGTCAGGAAACCGAGATGCGATGACGTCGTAGACCTCTTGCCAATTTGCAAAACTGCTATTTTCGCGCTCCTCAAAATTGAGCGACACTATCTGATCGTCTTGCACGCCAGCGGTTTTTAGCCACTGCTGAAACATTAGCATAAGCGTTGATTTGCCACAACGACGTATGCCAGTGATGACTTTTATGATATGCTGGTCGCGCAAAGCTATGAGCTTCGACAAATACTTTTCTCGTTCTATCATATCTCACACGTTTTATACTGACGAAAATACACAAATTTATCAAATTTCGTCAGTAGGGAATTTTTATAGCATGTATTTATATTCGACTTAACAGTCTTGAAAGCCGCGTAATTACTTAGAATACAAGCAATGAATAATCAAATTATTTTCTACTGACGAAAATGAGTGAAAACATCAAATTTCGTCAGTATGAGTTTTTTTTACATAAAAATTTGCGGCTCACCGAATTTCTCCGACGAGCCGCAAAATATTTATACAGAGTCTGTTTTTACTTTATCTCCAAAGTCACAGGACCTTGCAAGCCCATATCCTCGATTGGCCACCAAGCGTAATCGCGACGTTTACCTTTCACATCGAGGAGGTTGGTGTCTTTGTATTTACGCCACTTCACGCCATCGCGGTCCATCTGGGCGATGAGGTTGGCGGCGGAGCCTTTCACCTTTATCTCGATGGTGTTGTCGCCAGGCGTCACATAATTAGTAATGTCGGCAACGAACGGCATCGACCAAAGCGAAGCGGCCAGATTGCCATTGATGGTCACTTCGGCAACCTCTTTCACGTTCTTCAATCGGAGCATAATACTCTTAGCTTCGGCAGGAATTGTGAACTTGTTCGTGTAGACGGCAGTAGCCGAGTTGCGCGAGAAAGCCGAGTCGGGCAAGGCGTTCCAATAATTAAGAGTGTCAATATTATACGTAGCGTTCAAATCTACTTCGGGCGTGCTCTCCACGAAACGCATCGTCCATCCATTAGCAAGTTGCACGTGCTGAACGTCGTCAACGGGCACATAGCTCCATTGTGGAACGTCCACCTTCTTGTTGTACGTACGCAAAATGGTAGTCTGACCTGATTCAAGCTGAATACGCAGCGTCTTATCGGCATTCACCTGTGCGCGACCTATGCGGCCATCGAGCGGATTGTAGAACACAGCATCGGCAAAATCGACAGCAAGCGAAACAGATTTTGCATCGATGTCGGCAGTGTCGAGATTTGCGATGAAATATGTATATCCATCTTTATTGCTACGGCGAATGTAGCGCAAACCATTACGAACGGTCATATTCTCAACCGTCAACTCTTCGGCGTAGAGTTTGAGAGCCGAGGCAACATCGGTAGAGAAGCCTACGCAGCCATTGCCAACGCCAAACAAGCCATTGGCTTGCTTAGGCAAGTGGTCGAGAGCAGCCTTCAACGCAGCACGCTCGCCATCGTTAGACAAACCTGGCACGCTCGAAGGATAATCGCCGGCAAAAATCACCGTAGCACCACTCTCGGCAAGGCTGACAAGCTTCTCTAGCACTTTAGCGTGCATGAAACGCGCATTGGGCACTACGATAGTTTTATACGCAGCACCGCCAGCCGTAACGAGTTTGTTATTCTTAGTGCTTAGTTCAAGAATCTGACGGTCGGAGATATAATCGGTCTGATAGCCAAGCGTTTCCACCTCGTCGATAACCTTCATAAAATCGGCCGCAACAATTTGCAGACGTTCGATGGAGAGCGGTAAGTATTTGGTATTCTGATTATACCAAATATCATACATAGGGAAATATACAAGCACATCGGCATCGGGTTTGCCGGCCTGAAGGAAAGTGAGGCAACGCTCTACATACTTATTGAGATGCTTCAGTTCGGGCCAGAAAACATTCGTAGGGCTGTAGTCGACCGAAGCGTAGAACTTCCAGCCTGGCCACGCGTCTTGCTCGGGCGAATATGCCGCGCCGTGGTAGAAAATGCGGTTGATGCCCGCAAGGAAGAGCGCGTCGAGTTCGGGTTTGCAGAGCGCAGGCGTCATGCGGAAATGTTCGGTAGCCCAAGTGAGCGCTTCGGCAGAGGTATAAGGCTTGCCCATTGTATGCGCAGCCGACGAGGCAAACTTCATAATAGCCTTATCGGACTCGTTTTTACGCTGGAAAGTGTCTGGCACAACGAGGTCGCGCACTTTGACCTTAGCGCGTCCGTATGTCTCGCACTCAGGTGTTTCGGAGAGCGCGTAGAGGTCGAGGAGGTTGCCCACAGAGCCGTGAGCCTGTTCACGTGCCGTAGAACCGTGAGAATGAAGCCATTCGGTCCAAGTCTGCATGAACGAACAGCGAAGAAGGCTGTCGACTGTTTCGCAATAATCGGCCTTCACGCGACGAGCGGTGTCGTTAGCCTCGGGCGTGAGTAGCTGAGGTAGATAGTCGAGCACGTCGTAGCCATGCTGCTTTTGGAAAGCGTTGAACATATCGGCTGTATAATCAGCGCCATAGACCTCATACGAATCGGAGAACATCATTTTGGGCCAAGGAATTCCAGCCTTTGCAAAAGCCGTGTCGAAGCGTGCGAGATAGTGATTTACAGCCTTTGGCGAGAAATAGTCCATAACGAAACCTTCGCCGCCAGGAGCAGCGCGTTTCACCATTTGGAACGTATGTCCGTGCCACAAGGCGTAAATATTCCACTCGCCAGCGGGAGCAGCCCACGTGAGAGTGTCGTTGTTTACATACGTAGTAACATCAACACGCTCATTATTAGCATTATATGCATAAACACCAATGAGTTTAGCCTCTCGACGATGTTTTGGATTGGCAAGCTGAGTGTCCCACACGAGAGGTTGCTCGCCATTGGCAGTCATTGTGGTTTGGCTAACGTCGAGGCGAGCGGCAGAATATTCAGGCGTTACATTCGGACCGCCGAAAGGCCAACCAGTGCCGCAAGTCATGTCGAGCGTCATGCCGTGCGAGGCAGCCTCTTCGCGAGCATAATTATAAACAGCCATCCACTCGGGCGAGAGAAAAGAAATGTCGTTCTCGTCGTTGCCTTGCACGCCGTAGATTGGGCAGAGTTCGAGACCGCCCAAACCGCTGTCGGCATACTTAGCTATGAGGTTGCGCAGGTTGGTGCTATCTACTGCACTACCCATCCACCACCAACGAGCGCACGGCTTAGCATCGTTGCCACCGTCTGGCCATTGATCGTACTGTTGGCTGCACGCACTGAGCAAAGTAGCCGCAGCAGCCAATGTTAGTGTATGTAACTTATTGATATTTAGCATAATTATTTCTTTAGCGAAACGGGTGCAGAAATCTTATAAACTTCCGAAGCTGCAAGCAAGAAGCAGCCGATGCCGTAATCCTCGAAATCAGGCGTTGAAGTTGCTGTAGCAGGCTGACCGTCAGAAGGTTTGCTGCCAGTGCCTTGTACGTATGCCAAAGAGCCATTCTCGCGGATAGAGTTGTTTACCAAGCCGTTCCAAGCCTTGAGCATAACCGGCATATAGGTCTTGCTGTCGAGCACGCCCGTACGTATGCCCCACGCGAGGCTGTAGACGAAGAGCGAAGTTCCTGTGGTCTCCATGCCGCCGTAGTTCTCTTCGCAGAGCATGCTTGCGTTCCAGAAACCATCTTTGCGCTGACATTTTGCGATAGCCTTAGCCATGGCAGTGAAGTCGGCAACGTAGGTAGCACGATGAGGATCGTCTTGTGGAAGTTCGTTCAATATACGTACGTAGTTGGCCATAGCCCAGCCGTTGCCGCGCGACCAGAAGCAAGGTTTGCCGTTGACCTCTTTGAACGGAGCCACAAAAGCTGCGTCGCGATACCAGAGGCCATATTCGGCGCACCAAAGACCGCCGCCAATGGTGTTGCGCGTTGCAGCGTACATATTCCACATCTTCTCGAAGATGGCTTTGTCGCCGAGCGTAGCACCGAGTTTAGCAAGAACTGGCATACCCATCTGCACAGCGTCGACCCAATACCAATCGTCGTTTTCAGGCTGGTTTACAAGCATCTGCACGAGAGCTTTGGTGTTGCGAAGTTTAGCAGCATCGGGCTCCATGCGATAGAGGTCGATGTAGGTTTGTGCGCAGCAATAGTCGTCGGCATTGCGGTCGGTGTTGCCATAGCGGAACCCCCATTTGTGGAATTCAGCCCATGAGTAAGCATAATCGTAATATTTAGCATCTGGATAGATTTCGTAGAGCGCCATCAAACCTTCGTAGTATACACCACGAGTCCAGATGTTGCTTGGACGCATCTTATTTACGTATGAAGGCAACGTCACGTCGGGGTTGGTCTTCATGAAGTAGGCATTAACCTTTTTGGCAGCGTTAAGCACATCGGTGCTTTTAGGTAGTTCTTGCGCAGTAGCTGTCAACGAAGCTGCGCATACGAAACCAAGAATGACTTGTCTAAGGTTGGTTTTCATTTTTGTGGAGTAAATTGATTTTTATTATTTGTTTCTAAATAATTTATACAATGCATAACTAAGATGCGGAGGTTGGTTGTACGACACGTTTTGTGCGGCAAGCGACATGCGATACTGATGATCGTGAGTGAGCGTAACTACCCGATACTCAGTAGGTACTGTGGTGGTATATATATATAATGACGGGCCGAAATTGAGCACAATCTCCTCGCGCCAATCGCCAAAGATGTCACCAAGGAAATTAGGCGTGTTTTTTGTGCCATTGCAAGTGAACCCATCGAGTTTTTGAAGCACTTCACTCTGTTTGGTTGTCGAATTCCATTTATATACGCATGAAGCACCTTTGGCATACATAGCCCCCGGGCCGCCATCGAACAAGGGGAACAACGGGCGCTGCTGCTTTGTAGTGTCGTTTCGTTGTTCGGCGCGAGCGCGTTTGTTTCTGCGTATGCCGCCATCGAATAGTTCGTCTTGGAGGTCGCCGTCCCAATAGATGCGGAAGTTTACTTGTGGACGTTTTTCTACGCCTTTGTTTATGATGTTGCCATGAGCATCGTAGACGTAGCTATCGGAGAGGCTCCAGAATTCCATGCCATCATAATTAGGGTCGATGTCGGCAGCTATTCCGCGGCCATTGTCATCGCTCGATTCGGTAGCCCAGAGAATTTCGCCAGTGCGGGCATCGCGTAGTTCAGCGCCGTAGGCCATAAAGTCGTTGGCTGTATGTTTCAGTCCAGCATGGCGTCCCGATTCGTGAGGCATAAATATTTCCAAACCATCACGGTCGGGCACGATGTCGGCTACGTGCAGGGCATCTCCGTGTCCCCAGCCAGTGCTGTGGAGCAAAGTGCCATCGTGGTCGAGAGCGGCAGCTCCATATATTATTTCGTCGAAGCCATCGTTGTCGACATCGGCAACCATTACGCTATGAGCGCCTTGGCCGTAGAGCGTGTTGAGCGGATCTTTTTCTGGTGTGGAGTATAGCCATGTCTTGGTGAGTTTGCCATCAGCAAATTGCCAAGCACATACGTATGCATAAGTATAATAGCCACGACACATAACAATATTATGATGTCCAACGCCCTGACTGTCGGGCAGATAAGCTACGCAAGCTAAATAGCGTTCGGAGCGATTGCCATTGCCATCGCCCCAACCATTTTTGTCGAGAGAAACCACATTGCGGTTTGGTTCATAATACACAGTATGCATAGCAGCGCCTGTCTCACCATTGAAGACGGTCAGAAATTCTGGTCCGTCCATTACGTGACCTGTTTTATTGACGTAGCAAGCTGAGTTGTTGGTAGAGCGAATTTGCTCATCGTCGGCAGCTTCCGAAACGTATTTTCCACTACCATCGACAGAGCCAGGAGCTGTTTTGCATGCCATTTCGGCTTTGCCATCACCGTTGAAATCGTATACGAGAAATTGCGTATAGTGAGCGCCAGCACGTATGTTTTGCCCAAGGTTGATGCGCCATAGTTTATGTCCATTGAGCTTGTAGCAGTCGATAATTACAGGAGAAGTGTATCCTTTGTGCGAATTGTCGTGCGAATTCGATGGATCGAACTTCACTATTAATTCGTATTCGCCATCGCCATCTACATCGCCTATGCTGCAGTCGTTAGCCATGTAGAAATTCTCGCGGCCATCGGGCGTGGTGTGGTTGGCTGGCATATCGAGCGCGATTTGCAAAACTGGTCTTGACCATACAGAATCTATAGTAAATGTCTCGGTCGATTTGTTATTGGCATCGAGTGTAACTATTTCATATTTACTATGTTGTGAACCGTTGGCGTCGGAAAAGCTTGTAGCTGTCTTCAAGTTGTGCGCCGAAGAAATTTTGTTGCCGTCGCGCATAATGCAAAATGATGTTTCTGGAGAATCGGTAGCCAACAAACGCCATGACAAGAACACGCCACTGTCGGTTTTGATGGCGATAGCGCCGCGGTTAAGTTGTTCTATGTCTGGTTTTTGAGCGTTGCAGCCAACAAACGAGAGAAGTGCAGATACAATAAGTAGAATTTGTCTCTTTCGCATGGTTATAATAAAGGCTTGTAATTATGTTGCGTACGCCAAAGATAGGTTAACAACTGCAAAAAGAAATTAGAAAAAGAAAAATAGGAAATAGAAAAGCGCATTTGAGTGCAAGCGGAGTTTTTGATAAAGAGCAAATCATAATCATAAAATATGTTCATTGCATACAACTCTCATAAAAATTATCCACTTTCGCGGCGTAATTCATACATATATATGAAGATTCAAAAAACGAAGCAAAAGACTGAAAGCAAGCGCGTTGCACAAGTGTATTATGATGCACATGGCCGACGTGTTGTGTTGGGTAAGCAAATGAAAACCGAGCGTGCGATGCCTACCGAAAAGCCCGAAAAGTCGCCTAAGCCAAAGCGTGGCGAGCTACAAGCGCTGCATACCATGAAGGTACATGGCGAAGTGCCGCTCTTGGAGTTTCTTTTTAGTCGTCTCACCGACATGCCCAAGTCGACTGTAAAGCATTATCTTACCAATAAACAAGTGCTCGTAAATGGCTCTTGCATAACGCAATACAACTTCACACTCTATAAGGAAGACGTTGTCGTAATAGCTAAATATGCTCAGCGCGATGCCAAAAAGCCTTTAGAAAAGCCCGATATTATCTACGAAGACAATGAGATTATCGTCATAAACAAACCTTCAGGATTGCTGTCGGTCGAGAGCGATACCGAGCGAAACAAAACGGCATATCGTCAGGTGGAGCAATATGTTAGAGCTAAGGACAAAACAGCCCGTGTGGTTATAGTTCACCGCATCGACCGCGACACTTCGGGCGTACTGCTCTTTGCTAAAAACGAATACGTCAAAGAGACGCTTTTCAAACATTGGAACGATATTGTTACAAAACGCGAATATATTGCGGTGTGCGAAGGCAAATTCAGCGAAAAACAAGGCACCGTGAAGTCGTATCTTATGCAGAATGTGAATAATGTAGTCTATTCGAGCCACGATGCTAAAAATGGCCAACTTGCTGTGACGCACTACAAGGTGCTCAAGGAGTGCAGAGGCTATTCGCTCGTTGATGTGAATATCGATACAGGTCGCAAAAATCAGATACGCGTACATATGAAAGATCTTGGCCATCAGGTTGTTGGCGATAATAAATATGGAAATGTCAGCGATCCGCTTGGACGACTTGGTTTGCATGCATATAAACTTGAATTTACCCACCCCATAACCAAAAAACAGATGAAGTTCACGGCTAAAATGCCAGTGGAGTTTAGCAAAATGTTCAAATAATTATGACTCCTAAATTGAGCATAAAAGTTGCTGCGGCGCTCTATGCCGTAATGACGGTAGTGCATATATATCTATGCTATAGTGGTATGACAACAATAATGTCGATAGCAGGATTTCTTGCACTTACGGCTTTGGAAATAAGCAAAATAGTGTTTGTGAATAAGAGCAGAGCGAAATATGGCAACGAAGCCGGCACTCGAATTTTGGCAACCGAAGTAATTACGTTTGGTCTTGCCTTGGGTCTGTTGTTTGTGTTTGCCTCGCCAATAGAATGCCGTCTAAAAGCAATGCCAATTGTTTTTTGCATCGATCTGATGGTTCTTCGTACGAGTAGTGGGCTCATACTTGCTGCTAAAAAATGACACATTCAGGAGAAATAGTCGCACTAATAGTGTCGATGTTGTGGACCACCTCTGCCATAGTTTCGGAGGTGACGAGTAGACGTTTGGGCGTGCTTGCAGCCAATGCTTTCCGAATGATATTGTCGCTCAGCTTTATAGGCATAATACTCTTTGTCGGCGGCGGCATGCACCTCATTGTCGAGAGTGATGCGCGTGCGTGGGGATGGCTCTTAGCTTCAGGTTTTGTGGGCTATACATTTGGCGATTTTTGCCTTTATCGGGGCTACGACATCATTGGCTCACGTTATACACAACTGCTAATGACGTTGGCTGCACCATTTGCAGCGTTGGTCGGTTGGTTTATACTTGGCGAGCAATTGACTTTTATGGTGTTGTTGGGAATGTTGCTTACGCTTACAGGCATAGGTATGACAATACTTGGCAAAGGCGACAACGAAGAACACCATCGCATAGCGCTCAAATTGCCGCTTCGTGGAGTTGTGTTCGGCGTGTTGGCTGCTGTTGGTCAAGGTGTTGGATTGGTGCTTAGCAAAATGGGCGTTACACATTTGGCTACAGATGGTGGCGCATTCATGTCGTCGTTTGCTGGCACGTTCATTCGTGGCATAGCAGGATTGTCGGGATTTCTGGTGCTGCTGTTCTGGCGTGGCAAGCAGAGAGATATGCGCAAAGGTTTTCAAGGTAATACGCCAATATTTCTCATTGCGGCAGCTATCTGCGGCCCTACAATAGGAGTATCACTCTCGCTATTGGCTGTGCAGCTTACTAATGTGGGCATTGCGCAAACCATTATGAGCACTTCGCCCATACTTATTCTGCTTCCTACGTATGTCATTTATCATCAGCCACTTACTATTAAGTCGGTAATAGGTACGATAATAAGTGTGGTGGGCGTGTCGATGCTATTCATAGCCTGAAGACTCTTTTGAACTTCAAGCTTATTCTGTAGCTAATGTCAAATAGTAAATTGCTTATTAGTTGAATAGGAAAGTTATCTTTGCAATCCATACACAATCATAAAAATGGATTTAGAAAAGAAAATATCGCCGTATCTGTTACAGAAAGGAAACATTGTGAAAATGGTGCTGCTCACAGCATTGTTCGCGGTGATATTTATAAACCTTTTCGAACCATTCAACTCGCGCCATTGGGTGCCTAATATCAGCGATTTCAAATATTCGCTCTATTCCTCACTGCTCATTTTGCTTGGTATGGGCGTTGTAGCCATTAGCCGTACCATCATGTACAAGAAAATCTCCAAGAAAGGCAAATCGCTAAGCTATATGCAGTTTTTCTTGTGGATAGCCGCCGAAGTGTGCTCTATGGCGCTTGTGTTTGTGGCATTCGAGAAGATTATTCTTACAAACGACACTCGTTCGTTGTTCGAACTCTATAGCGTGGCCTTGCGCAACACGTTTCTAATCCTCTTCATCCCCTATTCGGTGCTTTGGCTCTATTTCTCGTGGGCCGACAAGAATAAGAAACTCAAGGTGATAGAGGAACACGTGTCGCCATCGGCTCCAGAAACCATGCAGATGGTGAATTTCCGCAACGAAAAAGGCGATATACGTTTCAGCGTGAAATTGTCCGATTTGGTATATATACGTAGTGCCGACAATTACATTGTTGTATACTACATAGGAAGTCGCAAAGATGTGCTTAGCTCTAAGATGATACGTAAGTCGATGAAAGATATTGAGGAAGAACTCAAGCCTCGCGGAGTCTTACGTTGTCATCGCTCGTTTATGGTTAATTCTATGCATATAAAATTGCTCGAGCGCACAAGCAATGGCCTCTCTGTGAAACTCGACACGCCTAAAGGTGAGTCTATTCCTATTACCAAAAGCTACATTTCTGATATATATGCTCTCTTCGGCTAACGGTTTGTATTTTAGAGTATTTATGAAATATTTATATCTATTCTTTTCAATATATATACTTACAGCGTGTAGCCATACCAAACCTACTACTAATGCTGGCAACGACAAACCAACGATAACTGTAAGCATTCCCGCTCAAAAATATTTCGTCGAACGTTTGGCAGGTGATGCTGTTGAGGTTAATGTGATGATACCCAAGTCGGTTGGTCATGCCGATTACACACCACAACCGCGTCAAATTATGGCGTTAAGTGGTTCGGTCGCTTACTTGGCTCTCGGAAATCTCGATTTCGAAATCACATGGCGCGAGCGTCTTATCGATGCTTCGGCAAATAGCAATTGGATTGACCTTGATAATGGTATAGAACCCATTATTGCCCACCATTTACATGCCGACGAGCATCATCATCACGATCCTCATTATTGGCTTTCGCCCAAGCGTGTTATGGTGATGATAGAGAACTTGCGCGAGGCTCTTTACACCATCATTCCCGATGAGGTGTCGCATATCGATTCTGCTACAACCATTTTTAGTGCCGAAGTTGCTAAGTATGATAGTGTTATGCATACTCTCAGCACACGTGCCTTTCTTATCTATCACCCCGCATTGACTTGTGTTGCGCAAGACTACAACCTTGTGCAACTCGAAATAGAGCACGATGGTAATGCTCCTACGCCCAAAATTCTTGAAGCTCAGTTGAATAGAGCAAAAGAGTTGAATGTGTCGACGGTTTTTGTTCAGCCTGGCTACGACACTACTAAAGCTGAGTCGATTGCAGCACAGATAGGAGCTCGCGTGGTTAATATCGACCCCGAAGCAGAAGACTGGCAAAATACGATGCAAACCATTATATCTACATTGAAATGACCGAATCGGATACGCATAAGCAACTTATCAGCCTACGCAATGTGAGCGCAGGTTACGATGGGCGTGTGGTTGTCAGTAATGTGTCTATAGATATAAACAGCGATACGTTTGTGGCTTTTATTGGCCCTAATGGAGGTGGCAAAACCACCATTCTCCGTACTCTGCTTGGTCAACTTGCGCCTATGAGTGGCGAAGTGGTGCGCCAACCCAATCTCAAGATTGGTTACCTGCCCCAAATAAACGACTACGATTTGCAGTTTCCCATCACAGTGCGTGATGTTGTGCTTTCTGGACAACTTGAAGGCAACCGCTTGTTTCCAAGCCGCGAGGCTAACGAGAGAGTAGACGAATTGCTCCATTTTGCAAAACTCGACAACTTGCAAAACCAATCAATTGGTGCTCTGTCGGGTGGGCAACGACAACGAGCTTTTTTATGTCGTGCCATAATGGGCAATCCTCAACTGCTCATTCTCGATGAACCTGTCACGTATATGGATAAAGTGTCGGAGACAAATCTTTATCGTCTTCTGCCTGAGCTCTCGAAGCAGATGGCCATTGTGCTCGTTTCGCACGACATTGGTACTATAGCCGGTGTGGTGAAAACGATAGCATGTGTCAATCGAACGCTCTACTATCACCCCTCAAATCGCATAACCGATGCAATGTTGAGTATATATGAATGTCCGGTAGAACTCGTCACGCATGGCGCAGTTCCACATCGCGTACTTATAAATCACCATTCGTAATGATAGAATTGCTACAATATCCGTTTGTCGTTAGAGCTCTTATTATGGTGCTGCTGCTCTCTGTTGTGGCAGGCTTCGTGGGCACTTGCATTGTGGTGCGTAGGCAAGTTTTCGTAGCAGGAGGCATCACTCATGCGGCTTTCGGTGGTATAGGTATAGCCTACTATATGGGACTATCCGTCACAGCGGGAGCAATGTTCTTTGCTTCACTTACTGCACTTGCTATCGACATTCTGTCGCGCCGTAAAAGTCTTCGCACCGACAGCGCTGTGGCCATATTTTGGTCGCTCGGAATGGCTTTGGGCATCATATTTATGTTTCTCACTCCGGGCTACACACCCAATCTGATGGGATTCATGTTTGGCGATTTGCTTACCGTCACCACAACAGATATATATGTGGTAGCCTCAATAGCCGCAGTAGCAGTGATTACATCTGTAATATTTTATCGTCCAATTCTCTACACCGCCTTTGCTCCCGATTTTGCTAAACTTAGTGGCTGGCCAGTGTCGTTTATAAGTAGCGCTATAGCAGTGGTGTCGGCGCTTGCTATTGTGGTGGCTATTAAGGCTGTAGGTATAATATTGGTATTGTCCGTATTCACCATTCCGCCAACGGTGGCTGCATTGTTTGTTGTGCAACTCAATCGCATGTTTGCGGTCTCTACGTTGATAGCAATAGTTGGAAGTCTTATCGGTTTTACGATTTCGTTTGTCTACAACATGCCGTCGGGTGCTATGATTACCGTGGTTCTTGTTGTAATATTTATAATTACGAAAGCAATCAAATATCTATCAAATCGCCAAAAGTGTAAAGTATGAAACATATATTGTCGATAATTATAACAATTTTTTCGGCCTCAATATCGGCTCAAAATGTGGTGAATATATGGGACGGAGTTCCTCTCTATTCTGTAGAAAATGCGGAATACACCGAAGGTGTAATTACACTGAAAAATGGCGCTGAACGCATAGTACGCGTAACTACGCCTACGCTCGAAATATTCACGCCTAAGAGCAAAACAGAGAATAGCCCCGCAGTGGTGGTTTGTCCTGGAGGAGGATATGCGCGTTTGTGCTACGACAAAGAGGGTGTTGAAATAGCAAAATGGTTGGCAGAAAATGGTTTTGTAGCCGCCGTGCTTAAATATCGATTGCCGAGCGATGCCATTATGAGTCGTCGCCCTTTTGGCCCATTGTCTGATGCGCGTCAAGCTGTTAGATATTTGCGACAGAATGCTAATAAATATGGTGTTGATAATAAGAAGATTGGCATAATGGGTTTTTCGGCAGGCGGACATCTTGCAGGCTCAGCCGCTACGCTTACCATAGATACGCTTGGCTCTGCACGACCCGACTTTGCAGCGCTCATCTATCCAGTTATTTCGTTCGACAAACAGATTACGCATGCAGGCACGCGCCAATGTCTTATAGCCGGGCTGCCCGACGAAGCAGAACTTGCTAATTTGTTTTCGCTCGATACTCAAGTTGGAATGGATATGCCTCCAGTATTCATAGCATGTGCATTCGACGATACGGCTGTGCCATGCTACAATTCGTTGCGTTTTGCTGATGCAATGGCTCGAAATAAGCAACTGTGCGAATTGCATGTCTATTCAAAAGGAGGTCATGGCTTTGGACTTGGAACCGACCGCCCAGCAGGCGAGTGGACAAAGAACTTCATTACTTGGTTTTCACATTTTGTGGCCGATAAGTAAATTCAACGCACAATAAATAATAAATTTGCAAATCGAAATTTTTTATATACGATGATTTTAGATAAAATATCTTCACTCTTAGACGAAATAAACAATCTCGACGCAAAGACCTCTGAGGAGGTTGAAAATTTGCGTGTAAAATACCTTAGCAAGAAGGGCGAGATTACCGCTCTTTTCGATGATTTTCGCACTGTAGCGCCCGAAATGAAGCGCGAAGTGGGCCAGAAACTCAACGAGTTGAAAGTTTCGGCACAGAACAAGATTAACGCTCTCAAAGAGAAGCACGCTGCAGAAGCTGCACAAGCAGAGCGTCTCGATGTCTCGCGCGAAGGTACATCGCATGAGATTGGTGGCCGTCACCCTATTTCGATTGTCAAAAACGACATTATAGATATTTTTTCGCGTCTTGGTTTCACTGTTGCCGAGGGCCCAGAAGTGGAAGACGATTGGCATGTATTCACAGCGCTCAACTTCCCGCTTGAGCACCCAGCTCGCGATATGCAAGATACCTTCTTCATCAACACCAATCCCGACATACTCTTGCGTACGCATACCTCGAGTGTGCAAGTGAGAGTGATGGAGCATCAGCAACCGCCTATTCGCGCCATCTTCCCAGGTCGTGTGTTCCGCAACGAGGCTATTTCGTCGCGTGCTCATTGCATATTCCATCAAGTTGAAGGCCTCTACGTAGCCGAGAATGTCTCGTTTGCCGACTTGAAGCAAACACTTCTCTATTTTGCTAAAGAGATGTTTGGTCAGCAATCGCAGATTCGTCTTCGTCCATCATATTTCCCATTCACAGAACCTTCGGCCGAAATGGACGTTAGTTGTTCGCTTTGTGGTGGTAAGGGCTGCTCTGTATGTAAGGGTACAGGTTGGTTGGAGATTCTTGGCTGTGGTATGGTAGATCCAGCGGTTCTCGAAGCTAATCATATCGATAGTAAGAAATATAGCGGCTTTGCCTTTGGTATGGGTGTAGAACGTATTGCTATGCTTCGCTATCAGATAAAAGATATTCGACTATTTTTCGAAAACGATGTCCGATTCTTGAAGCAATTCCAATCGGCGCTATAACTATGTAAAACTATGGAGAGAAAATCGAACGTTCGCCTCTATAAAGAGCGACTCAATTTGCTGCTCGATGTGGCTCAAATCGTCAACGAAGATCATACAATTGACGATCTTATGAATACGTTCAAAAATCTTCTCCAAGAAGAGTTAGGCATAGGCAAAATTCTCGTATATACGCTCAACTATGGCACGTGGGTTAATCTCCTCGCCAGTAATATTAGCGAAGAGCAACTCGCGGCCATTAATGTTCAGCGTGACCTATCGCATATCAGCCAAATAGAGATAATTGCTGGCGACAATGAAGCGCTGCGTGGCATCGATGCGGTGATTCCGCTTTATCACAAGTTCCATATTATCTCCTACGTACTCATTGGCGATAGCGAACTCGGCGATGGCGTAAGTCCAACGTTGCGCAACCTCAAGTTTGTGCAAATTCTTGCCAACCTCATAATAGTATTTATAGAGAACAAAAAGTTGCAACAGCAGCTCATTAAGCAAGAGACACTTCGCCGAGAGCTTGAAGTGGCTGCCACCATTCAAGAAGGCCTTGTCCCTGGGCATGACGATTTGCCACATTCCAAATTCTTGCGCGTGCGCACGCTTTACAAACCACATCTTGGTGTGGGGGGCGATTACTACGACGTCATACAACTCTCGCGCACTCGCATTGGTTTTTGCATTGCCGATGTGTCGGGAAAAGGTATCAGCGCGGCACTGCTCATGAGCAATTTCCAAGCTATAGTGAGGTCGCTTTTTACATCTACGATCGACCTCCGTGTGCTGCTCAACGAACTCAATCGCCGCGTATGTAAAATCACCTCTGAAGATAAATTCCTTACGCTTTTCATTGGTCGCTACGACAAACTTACAGGTCGTATTAGTTATATAAATGCGGGCCATCTGCCTCCTATCGTATATAACCCACTCAACGACTCAATGGTGCTGCTTGAGCGTGGCTGCATAGGTATAGGTATGCTCGAAAATCTGCCACAAATTGATGTCGGTCATATCAATATAGGCACACGCACTCGATTCTTGGCCTACACCGACGGTCTTGTGGAGATAGATAACGGTTGCCGCATTGAAGATGCGACGCAAGATTTGAAAGATATTATGCGCAAATCGACAAACATAGTGCAAGTGGTGAATCGTGTTGAAGAGATTGCTAATACATATTCTGCTAATGGATTGGCTTTCGACGACATCTCGGTGCTTGCTTTTGAGTTCAAGCGCCGTGGGCTATTTGCCCCATTCAAGTCGTGATAGCATTTCTTTTTCAACTACTTATTTAGGCGATAGACATTGTCTTCGCAAAGAATCTTTTCATTGTCTAACATTCGGCGAAGAACGGTTTTTAGACGTTCGCTATTCACAGGCTCTAAACGCTTCAGCAGTTCGTCGTAGGTAAGGGGTTCGCAAAGAACCGATTCCGTTTTTTCTTCTATGTATATTTCGTTATTAGCCTGCTTCGTGCGTTCTATGCATACGTCGCATTGCCCGCATTCAGGCGCATCGAGTTGTCCGAAATAGGCCAAAAGTTGCTGACTTCGGCATTTGTTTGTCTGTAGATAATTGATGACACTCTCGCTGCGACGCCGTGCCGATTCGAGCCTGAAATCGTAAACCTCGCGAGGAAAGCGTAAGAATCGATCTTCCACACGATTTTGACGTAGTCCAACGACAGTGGCATGTTTGCGCGGATTGTAGTTAACCACGCCCAAGCGAGCAAGCATTTTCAAATCTTCGTAGACCTTTTGCCTATCCGATTGAGCTACGCGAGCAATGCGATTCTCGTCTATAATGGCATATTCTACGAAAAGCCCAGTGTATAGGCGAAGTGTGGCTTTTATTGTGTTGTCGAGGGCTGGATATGAGCGCTCAATGTCGTAGAGGCGTTCGCGATCTACAACAAACATCAGTCGCGATGGTAGGTCGGCCTCCTTTTCATAATTCATGTAGCCTGCGTTGTCGAGCAAGTCGAAAGCGTAGTGAACGTTGGTGAGTGAAAGGTGAAATTTGGCGCAAAAGTCGCCAATATCAAACATGGTAGAAAAGCCTTCGCCTTCGCCAACACCAATGACACAGCGGTAGCAAAACGAATTATATATTCTTTTTATCTCGTCGATAGGCGGAAAACTATTTGTTACGTTACGTCGGAGTTTGGGCGGATCGTCGGCATTCCATAGAAACACCGCAAAAGATTTTTTGCCATCGCGACCGGCGCGCCCAGCCTCTTGAAAATAAGCCTCAAGACTGTCGGGGGCGTCCATATGTATTACTACACGTACATCTGGTTTGTCGATGCCCATACCAAAGGCATTAGTGCATACTATCACACGCGTTTTCCCTTCGGTCCAACTCAATTGTCGGCGGTTTTTTTCTTCAGATGATAGTCCCGCATGAAAATAGTCGGCATTTATATTTTGTGAGACGAGAAATTCCGACAATTCGCGAGTGCGACGGCGGTTGCGTACGTACACAATGGCGCTTCCAGCAACGCTATTGAGTATATGCACCATCTGTTGCTCCTTTTCGTCGCATCGTCGCACTATGTAGGCAATGTTGGGACGAGCAAAACTTTTGGTAAACAGATTTGGTTTGCTAAAATGCAAGCGTGCCATGATGTCGTTGGCTACGTCGGGCGTGGCGGTTGCTGTTAGTGCCAAAACTGGAATATTAGGCAAGTATTTACGAATATCGGCAATGCATAGATATGAAGGCCGAAAGTCGTAGCCCCATTGCGATATGCAGTGAGCCTCGTCTACCACAAGCAATCCAACCTTCATGTAGGCGAGTTTCTCTTTGAAAAAATCTGTCGCAAGTCGCTCTGGCGATAAGTATAGAAATTTGCATGCGCCATATATACAATTATCCAAGGCTGCGTTCATTTGGTCGAACGTCATGCCAGTGTAGATGGCCGCTGCTGATATGCCACGTCGGCGCAGACCCATCACTTGGTCTTTCATGAGCGCTATTAGCGGTGTAACTACTATACATACACCATCCATAGTTAGCGCTGGCACTTGGAATGTTATCGACTTACCGCCTCCCGTAGGCATCAATCCCAAAGTGTCGCGTCCTTCGCCAATAGATTTTATTATCTCGGGTTGCAACGGACGAAAAGCATCGTAGCCCCAATATTGTTTGAGTATCTGTAAATATTTCTCCATGCAACGTTTTTACTTTTGAGCGCTGTTTGGTTTTTTGGCTCTGTTGGGCGATGCCGTCATAGATCGGCAGGTGAGTATTATAGATGAGTGCATATTGCCTTCATCGTCTTGCTGACCAATAATGACGTACAAATCTTTTTTGTTTGGAGTGCCAAAAGCTTGTCGCACTTCCACGTGGTTATAGAATTCGTCGTAGTCTTCTACATCAATGCTATAGTAATTCGACGAATACTTATTCATTTTTACAATGCGAAGGTAGAGCCTTATTTGGTAGCAGTCAATCTCAATATAGTTATTGGTGATATACATCATGCCATCGGCAGGCAAGGCTTTGTCCATAGCCCATGTGCTTTGTCGATATTTGAGGATTTTCCAACACTCCACTTGCTCAGGTGCTGCCTTCTTTTGAGCGAAAGCGCACATAGTGCTCATAAGTACGAAAATTGTCGTAATTATGAAAACTCTTGCTTGTGGTAGGGTAGTGTTCATTGCAAAAGGTCTCTTTCTCGCAAGATAAGAAATATATTGGTGTATATATGCATGAAGCGAAGCAAACCGCCATTTGTTGCAAGCGACGGTAAGCTTCGCTAAGTATTGTTTTTTAGAACTTTAGTTTTTCTTTATGCTGTCTACGAATGCTTTTATCGACTCTTCAGAAACGCCATTTGTTTTGATATGGTTTACAAAAGCAGTGCCGATGATAGCGCCCGAAGCGTGTGCACAAGCATGACGGAAACCTTCGTTGTCTTTCACACCGAAGCCAATCATACGCTTGTTTTTTAGTCCAAGCGACGAGACGTGGTCGAAGTAGCGGCTTCGATAATCTTCGCTTGTTTTGATGTTGCCCGTTATACCAGCCGAAGCTACCATATAAATAAAACCATCGGCATTGGCATCGAGGAATTTCATGCGTTCGTCGGGTGTTTGAGGTGCGATAAGAGGTATGTTGCGTAGACCATATTTATCGAAAAGAGTCTTGTAGTTGTCGAGATACTCTTGCCATGGAAGGTCGGGCACGATGAGCGCATCTACGCCGCAGTTGGCTGCATCGCGAAGGAAATTTTCAACACCATAGTGCATGATAGGATTTATATATCCCATCAGCGTGACGGGTATGGTTATGGACTTGCGCATATCCTTCAATTGCGTCATAAGCACATGAAGTGTCATGCCGTTGTTGAGGGCATCGAGACTTGCGCGTTGAATTACAGGACCATCGGCCAAAGGGTCGGAAAAAGGCATACCAATCTCTACAAAGTCAACGCCAGCTTTTTGCAAGCCAGTGAGCACCGCCATGGTGTCGTTGAGATTTGGGTATCCTGCTGTAAAATAGATAGATAGCAATCCATCTTTTTTGCTGAATATATCGTCGATTCTATTCATCGGTTCTATTTATCAAAAAAACGTTTCATATAAGTAGCCATATCTTTATCGCCTCTGCCCGAGATGGTCACCACCACATTGTCGTCCTTCTTGAATTTCAGCTTAGGTAGTGCGGCCAACGCATGCGACGATTCGAGAGCTGGAATAATGCCCTCTTTCATAGTTAAGAGACGAGCAGCAGCGAGAGCTTCGTCATCGGTAGCAGAGAGAACGGTTTCGCGTCCACAATGAGCGAGGTATGCGTGCAACGGACCTACACCGGGATAATCCAACCCAGCCGAGATAGAGTATGGCTCTACAATCTGCCCATCATCGGTTTGCATAAGCATAGTGCGGCTTCCATGAATGATGCCTTCGGTGCCACGTGCTATGCTGGCTGCAGTCTCGCCGCTGTCGAGGCCAAGACCGCCCGCTTCTACAGCAATAAGTTTTACGCTCTCATCGTCGAGGAAGTTGTAGAACGAGCCTGCAGCATTGCTTCCACCGCCGATGCACGCTATCACATAGTCGGGAAGTTCATTGCCGGTGTGCTCCTTGAGTTGCTCGCGCATCTCTTTGCTAATAATACTTTGCAGACGAGCAACGAGGTCGGGATAAGGGTGAGGACCAACCACCGAACCAATGACGTAGAAAGTGTCTTCGGGATTCGAGATCCAGTCGCGCAGGGCTTCGTTGGTGGCATCTTTCAGAGTGCAGTTGCCGCTTGTAGCAGGCACCACCTCGGCGCCGAGCATACGCATGCGAGCCACGTTAGGCGCTTGGCGTTCAATGTCGAGCGCGCCCATATATACTTGGCATTTCATATCGAGCAATGCGCATGCTGTAGCGGTAGCCACACCATGTTGTCCTGCGCCAGTTTCGGCGATGATGCGCGTCTTGCCCATCATCTTAGCCATAATCACTTGGCCAATAGCATTGTTGATTTTATGAGCTCCCGTGTGAGCCAAATCTTCGCGTTTCAAATAGATATTGGTGCTATATATATCAGATAGCTTTTCGGCGTATGTTAGTGGAGTAGGACGTCCAACATAGTCTTTCATCAACTGCGTAAATAGCTTCTGAAATTCATCAGATGCAAGAATTTTCAGGTAGTTCTGACGCAAATTCTCCACATTGGGGTAGAGCATTTCGGGAACCCAAGCGCCCCCAAAATGGCCATACATACCATTATCGCTTACAGAATATTTTCCCATCGGATAGTTATGAATTGTTATGTTTTTTTACTGTGACTTTTTGATTTTGGCAAGAGCTTTATGTAGCAATTCGTAGTCTTTTATGCCAGGTGCAAGTTCGAATCGGCTATTTAGGTCGATAGCATAGGCACCACTTTGTGCGGCTACGTTAATATTGTCTATACTTATGCCGCCAGAGAGAAACCAAGGCTTTCGGAGTGGTTGACGCAAAATGAGTTGCCAATCGAACTCTTTGCCAGAACCGCCAAAATTGGGAGTCTTAGTATCGAATAGATAGTAGTCTACATAGTCTTCGTATGACCAGATGTGGTCGAAGTCGTGTTCGTCTTCAATGCTGAAAGCCTTGATTACTTCAAAACCCGATTCTCGCAGTGTGTGGCATAGCTCAGGTTTCTCGTTGCCGTGCAGTTGTATGGTCTGAAGGCCATAAGTAGCTGCCGTTTGACGAATTTCGGTTTCTGTGCTATTTACAAACACACCAACTCTGTGAACCCTTGAAGGAATTATGCTCAGCATATCAGGTTTTACCTTGCCGACCACATATCGCGGCGATTTGGGGTAGAAGATAAAACCCACATAATCGGGTTCAAGGAAGAGAATGCGGCATAGGTTGTCGATGTCGGTTAAGCCGCAAATTTTGATTTTTACTTGGCTGCGTTTTTCCATGCTAATGAATATTTATTGCAGAAGTCGATACACATTTCCCCGGGATTTTCACATTTCATGAACGTTTCGCCTATCAAGAATCCATCGAATCCTTCGCTGCGTAGATGTATCATGTCGTCGATACTACGTATGCCGCTTTCTGAGATTCGAGGCATCTCTTTGGGCAAGAGATGGCTAACTCTGATAGAGCGCTCGAGATCGACTTCGAATGTACGCAAATCGCGATTATTTATGCCTGCTACAGTTACTCCTTCGGCTACATAATCTGTTTCGTCCTCATTATGAAGTTCTAAAAGCACTTCCATGCCAAGTTCTTGGGCAAGGCGGGCAAAACGTTTCACTTCGTCGCGAGATAGTATAGCCGCAATAAGCAGAATTGCAGAGGCTCCGTTGGCGCGTGCCTCCACAATCTGATATTCGTCGATTATGAAATCTTTTCTGAGTATAGGTATTTTAACCGATGCTACGGCTTCGCGAAGGTCTGCTATAGAGCCTCCAAAAAAGTCGATGTCTGTCAGACAAGATATGGCACTTACTCCAGCTTGCTCGTAGAGTGGTGCAACATCTTTGGGCGAAATAGCACCTTGGTGTATCAAGCCTTTAGATGGTGATTGACGTTTGAACTCGGCTATTATACCATTGCGCTCACGTATTCCGAGTGCAAAAGGCAATGTTTGAGGCGCATCGTCGAGTTGGCGTTCAAGCAAGGCAAGCGGTTGCTTCTTTTTGAGTTCGGCAACAACCTCTCGCTTTCGAGCTACTATTTTGTCGAGGTAGTTCATCTTATGAGTTTAGTTCTATAAACTTTTTGAATGCTGCAAGAGCCTTTTTGCTTTCGAGAGATTCTCGCGCAATGGCAACGCATTCAAGAATATCCTTTTGAGGATCAAGCGTTTGAATGGCAAATGCCGAATTTGCCAAAACAACCTCTTTATGGTCGATTTTTGAAGATCCTTCGAGTACTGCGTCGAATAATTTTACTGCCTCTTCTTTCGTAGCACCGCCTTCGAGGTTTTTAGCGTCAGCAATGTTGAGTTTTAGGTCGCTTGGCTTAAATATTTTTTCGTATCTGTTGTTGGTGATTTTGAAATCGCCTGTGAGTGATATTTCGTCGTAGCCATCGATGCTTGTTTCGATGCAATAATCTATGCCAAGTTTTTGGTATACAGCATTATAAAGACGCATCTGGTTGAGGTTTGCCACGCCCAAAAGTTGGCATTTCGGTAGCGATGGATTGACAATCGGGCCGAGCAAATTGAAGCAAGTTGGGAATTGCAATGCCTTACGTATTGGCGCAACAAACTTCATGGCACGAGCAAAAAGTGGTGCATGTAAATATGCAATGTTTGCCTCGTCGAGCGATCGTTGTAGCTTGTCTCGGTCGTTGGTGAACTTCACGCCGTGTTCTTCGATCACATTTGATGCTCCACTGACCGAAGTGGCAGCATAATTACCATGCTTAACAACCTTATAACCAGCGCCTGCAACAACAAAGCAAGCGCAAGTAGAGATGTTGAACGTGTTCTTTTGGTCGCCACCAGTGCCCACAATGTCGATATATTTATCGGCATCGAGTACGGCAGGAATGCCCGTTTCAAGAATGCCATCGCGGAATCCGAGAAGTTCGTCTATGGTGATACCTCGCATCTGCAATCCCGTCAAAAAGGCGGTTATCTGCTCGTTGGGTATCTCTTCTTTAGTAATACTAATAAGTATTTCTTTGGTCTCCTCGCGAGTAAACTCCAAATGACTCAGCATTCGGGCGAGAATGTCTTTCATAATTATAGCCATAATGATAAGTATGTTAGTGGTTTATAAAATTACTTATGATGTTTTTCCCTTCGGGCGTAAGCACCGATTCGGGGTGAAATTGAATGCCTCGAATGTCGAACGTCTTGTGGCGAATTGCCATGATATAACCCTCAGGACTTGTGGCTGTTACCTCTAAGCACGAAGGCAAATTTGCATTGTCGACAACCCACGAATGGTAACGTCCAACAAGGATTTCATTGGGAAGATTGCGGAATATGTAGTCGTCGGCTACAATTTTGGCTGGTGTTTGAACTCCGTGGTAGACGTCCGAAAGGTTAGTGAGTTTTGCTCCGAAGTATTCACCAATTGCCTGATGACCAAGACATACACCTAAAATTGGTTTCTTATCCTTATAGGTTTCTATGACTTTGAGTAAGAGACCCGCTTCGGAAGGAATGCCTGGTCCTGGCGAGAGTACAATTTTGTCGAACTTCTCAAGTTCGCTCATCTCAAATTGGTCGTTTCTATACACAGCTACTTCGGTGTTAAGTTCCTTCAGTAGGTGCGAAAGATTGTATGTAAATGAATCGTAATTATCTATTATTACAAGTTTCATAAAACGAATAAAATCAATGGTTTATGATTACATTTCTTCGGCCATAAATATGGCTTTGCGCAATGCTCCAAGTTTGTTGTTGACCTCTTGCAGCTCATAATCTTCATTACTTTTTGCTACAATACCTCCTCCAGCTTGAAACCAAAGTTCATTGTTGCGGCTAACGAAAGTGCGTATGGTTATGGCTTGATTGAGAGAACCATCGAAGCCAATCATACCTATGCAACCGCCGTATGCACCACGATTGTGCGGCTCTATTTCGGAAATAAGTTGCATTGCTCTGACCTTAGGAGCACCCGAAAGCGTACCCGCAGGGAAAGTGTCGATGAGCGTCTTTATAGGGTCGGCGCCTTCGTTGAGTTTGCCACTTACACGACTAACTAAATGAATCACATGACTGTAGTATTGCATCTCTTTGTAGAAATCAACTTTCACATCGTGGCAGTTGCGGCTGAGGTCGTTGCGGGCAAGATCAACAAGCATGACGTGTTCGGCATTCTCTTTGGGGTCGTTGCGTAAGTATTGCGCATTCTTGGCATCTTGATCGGGGTCGCCCGTGCGTTTGGTTGTGCCAGCTATTGGATCTATGTATGCTTTGCGTTCTCTACCATCTATTCTACAATGCGTTTCGGGCGATGAACCGAAGATGCGAAAACCGCCCATGTCGAAGTAGAACAGATAAGGCGAAGGGTTAATGCTACGCAGAGCGCGATAGAGTTTGAAATCGTCGCCTTCGTAATGTTGCACAAAGCGGCGTGAGAGTACAATCTGGAAAACATCGCCTCGTAAACAATGTGCTATGCCTTTACGAATATTGGCTTTATGCTCTTCATCGGTCAGTGGACTTGTGGTTTCTCCTATGGGATGAAAGTCGTACGATGGAATGTTGTTGCGGTTAATCAATTTCTCTATGACGTCAATTTCGCTCGGCTCTCCTTCGCCTATTAGGTTTATGATATGCATCTGATTTTTGAAGTGGTCGAATGCCACTATCGATTTGAAGAGTACGTATAGCACATCGGGAGCATCATTGCGTTCTTGGGTTTCATCTTTCACTGCTATGTTTTCAAAATATCTAACAGCGTTAAATGAAGTGTAGCCAAACAATCCGCAGTGCTCTCCATTTCCTTCGATAGCAAATGCATTCAAGAATTCGTTTATGGCATCGTCGGTGCCGTAGCTACGCGTAATGTCGCGTGTAATAGTTTTATTGTCTGGGAATTCCAATGTTGCTTTGCCGTGTGATATAGCCACTTGAGCTATCGGGTGGATGCCTATGTATGAGCGAGCGTTGTCGCCTCCATGATAATCCGAGCTCTCCATTAGCGCGCTGCGAGTGTATTGGTCGCGCAGTCGCATATATATGCTCACTGGCGTGTACAAGTCGCCAAGGATAGACTTAGCTTCGGTCTTGTATTTATATTTTGTATTCATATCTATGTTGTTATTTATCAATTATCGACTTTACGTATGATTCAAAAAAGAAAGCCCTACCAAGAAATCTCGGTAGGGCTCTGTATTTTACTGAACAATGGGAATGTCAATAAACCTCATCTCCGAGATTGGAAATAAGACTTACGCCACCACCATATGTTATTGTACATCTGATTCATTTTTCGTTTTTTCGATGCGACAAATATCAGTTAATTTTTGCTAAAGCACAAATGGATTTTATTATTTACGTATAACGCGTAACGAAAACGTAGTGTTGCATGTAATAAAAGTCATTTTGCTGCTTTCAAGTCAATTATTGCGTTACGAGTGATAATTATTATTCTTTCATAATCAGAACCACAGCGTATGCCGACGCACCTGTGCCTTCGCCTTCAAACGAGAGTTTTTCCGTAGTTGTAGCCTTCACCGAAATGCGATCATCATCGATGCCGATAGCTTGGGCTATTTCATGTTGCATTTGCGGGATGAGGTCCTTGAGTTTTGGCTTTTGCATAGCTATTGTGCTATCAACATTACTTACGCGATAGCCCTTTTCTGCAATGATTTCAACGCAGCGACGCAAAAGTTTGCGGCTATCTATGCCTTCAAAGTCCTTACTGTTATCTGGGAAATGGAAACCAATGTCGCGCATAGCAGCAGCGCCAAGTATCGCATCGCAGATGGCGTGCAATAGGACATCGCCGTCAGAATGTGCTACCCAACCCTTTTCGTATGGTATTTTCACTCCACCGATAGTAAGTGGTAGCCCAGCTTCGAGACGATGGACGTCATATCCGTAACCAACTCTAATATCGAGCATATCTAAGAATATAAATACTTATCGTTTGTTATTTCTGCCATTCGAGGTTCCACCCATATTGAACGCTTTACCGAGGTCGAAGCCAAGGGTGATGCGTATCGTATTGGCAAGTGCGCTATTGGCATTTGAATTGCCTACCGAGAATATGTATGATACGGCCAAATCTATCATTTGATATTTAAGACCTCCACCAATGGTAGCATATTTCAAATTTCCTTTGTTCTCGTGGTTATAGTGATAACCGCCGCGTGCGAAGAAAAGGTTGTTGTAGGAATATTCTATACCGCCTTGAATATCAATTTCTTGAAGTTCCTCTTTGCCGCCATTAGGTGCGTCGTTGAAAGAGTGGAATATTGCCGACACAACTGATTGATCGTAGTATGCCATTTTGCGTGAATATGCATCATCGGCTTCTTCGCCGTCGGTGTAACGGTATGTAGGTGTAGGTACAAGTAATTTGTTGAAGTCTACTGTAGCGCCCACTTTATTGTATCGGTCTAATTCGTATTCGAAGCCAGCACCAATGCGCATGTTGGCAGGTAAGTATTCGTTGGTAGCACCATTGTCGTAAGTGATTTTGGTACCTATGTTTGATATGTTTATACCAGCCATAAAGGTGGCGTTGTTGCCGCCCAAATGAAGGGGTTTATTGTAGTAAAATGCGAGGTCGGCCGCGAAAGCATTTCCAGCCGAAAAACCGTCATCGTCTTGCTGAAATCCGAGGTCGGAATGTATATATCTCAATGCTACAGCGCCCGAGAAATTGTTTGATAGTAGTATTGAATATGCTCCATCAATGCAGAATTCGTTAGGCTTATACGTACCAGTGGTGTTGCCATCGTCATCGGTGAAGATGAGGTCGCCAAGCGAGAAGTAACGTATTGACGCACTTATTGTTTGACGTTTATCGAAACGATAATAGCCTGCTAAATAGAAGAGGTTGATGTCGTTAACAAGTTTGCGCAGCCAAGGTGTAACTGAGAGAGAGACACCGCTTCGGCTTTCCATAAAAGCATATTTAGCTGGATTCCAATATTGAGAATTTACGTCAGGCGATGTAGCTACACCAGCATCACCCATTGACGTGCCTCGTGCTTCGGGGGCGATATTGAGCATTTGCACGCTCGAAGGAATAGGGTTATAGTCGTTTTGTGCGATGCTTGTTATGCTTATAGTGGTTAATGTGGCTATGAGGCATAGAGTTTTTGCATTTTTCATTTCTATATTGTTCTATCTTTTTGATTTTTGATAAGGTTATAATTATCGCGTTAAACGTATCAACGCATTTCTCGTGTTTTTATTGTCTACTTGAATAAAATTTTTCTTTTGAAACTTCCACTGCGGCCAGTTTCGTCTGTTATGTTTATGTCGATAATATAAATGCCTTTGCCTAATGTAGCAGTGTTAGGCATTTCGGATATGAGATTGATTAAGTCAGATTGACCTTGCGTTGTAGTGGTAGTAATTGTTTTTTGCGTCATTAGTCGGCCACTAATAGAGTAAATGGCCATTTTTAGTGTCAAACGTGAACTTGAGCCATTATGAGTGAAAAACAAGTTTAAGTCGCTTGAGCCACTAATGTATGGACATGGGTAAATCTCAGTTGTACCGAATTGGATATTGCTATTCTTGTCGACAAAGAACTCGATAGTTTTTTCAGATGAGTTGTTGGCATTGTCCCAAGCTTTGAGCGTGAGTGTATAGTTCTTCATGTTTTCCAGTTCGGGCAAAGTATAATCAAGAGATCCCGAAGTATAGCTATTGGGTGAGTAGATGAAGTAGCTATTTAAGTTATATGGATTGTTTCGATCATCATTCAATACTATAGTAATGTCATGACCAATGCCCATACCACTAATGTTTATTCCAGAGTTATCACTCAACGATGCATGAAGTGTAGGCGTTGCACCTGTTGTACTACCATCACCGAAACCAAGATATTCAACCCAAGCAGTTATCTCAGGACCTATTGTGTCGTTGGCGGCTTCTGTATCAATACCACCTAAAAGCAGCGTATTTGTATATCCTCGTGCTTCAACATTATTGTTGGAAACGGCGTAATAGCTAATTCTTCCACATCCTTCATCAGAGTAGCTGTCTTTGGGCAGTACTATTGTAGTATTGAACAATCCATTTTCTACTGTGGATAATCCATTGTATAAGACACTGTTGTAGTTCTCAAAAGTGTAAACTTCGCTAATTGCGCCTTTGGTAGATATAGAATCTTTTTTGTTGTATATGGTGATATTTATTTGCCCGTTGAAATCGTCCAATATGTTTCCTTGTTGATCTCTAATAGAGCCGCTAATTTTATTGACGGATAGAATCTTCAAAGGTTCGTCACAAACGTCGAATGCAATGTCGTTTATACTATCAGTGCTGATGGTATAATTTTCGTCATAAGCTAATGTAATAGCAGGATCGCCTATTAATACATACTTCAAAGAGTTTATATTGCCGATAGTTTTTTGTTTTGCATATTTTACGGCATCGCCTACCGTATATCGTTTCCCATTACTATCGGTGTCGAGAACTCGGCCTAAAAATGCACGAGAAATTTTGTAATTATAGTTACTATAGGTAATTCTGTTGGCTGCGAGAGAGCCTATTGCACCGCAATTAGAAGGAAGAACCATATACTTAGACAAACTTGTAATGCCGCGATCAAATGATCCTGTATGGCAAGCAGCACTTATAACAAAAGGGTATTTGCCTTTATTGTTCCATTTTACATAATCACTTAGATTTAATAATGCCCATGTTGCCCATCCTGTATCTGAACCATGTCCTGTATAGTCTACAAACAAAGCACCGTTATCAAAAATAGATTGTAAATCTTCAATAGCTTGATAATAGCGAAGTCCACTTGTAGTATATGTTGCTGTATATGCCTCCTGATATATTTTAGTTTCATTTAGGATAGGGTATTTGTTGGCAACCCACTTGGCTTTTTGCTCTGAAAATATCAAGTGCTCATTGCTATCTCCATCATCGCAAGTAAAAGCAGCGCGAAGTTTCCAATTGCTGTTTTCAAGCGAAGTAAGATAAGATTCTACTTTGTCTACTATTGATGTGGCTTCTGCTTCAGAAGATACGGGAAATCGCCCGATACCAATGTCGACCGTGCTGATAGCTTCTGAGGATGCGCTTCCCTCTCCGCTCTCCATCCATCCGAAAAAATCATCTGTAGTGTAGGAATTAATTTTTACCAATGATTCTTCCGATTGATGAGTTGGTATGCGATTGTCTGGATATTTGTCTCCATAGTTTAGATTGTCGTATGAACCATTGCCAAATAGTAATACGTATTTCAGTGTGTTGCCGCTTTTCAGACCTTTATTATACACCAATCGTACGTAATCGCGTATCGCAGTTGCTTCTCTTTTCCCAGATGAAAATTCGTTGTATATAGCATCTACGTTTACTGCCGCACAATTAAGTCCACTATAATCAGCGTGTAGTGATGCTAAACGCTCGGCCTCGCTTTGAAAAGCTGGGTGATATATTATAAGGTAATCCACGGCATTTGTTG
Source organism: Bacteroidales bacterium (assembly GCA_015061285.1). Taxonomy (GTDB): domain Bacteria; phylum Bacteroidota; class Bacteroidia; order Bacteroidales; family Marinilabiliaceae; genus W3P20-009. Next base: position 81,636 of record SUWW01000005.1, read on the forward strand.
CATGCAAATCTTGGTTACTAACAGATTCTACAAATGTCGGCTCCTCGAAACTGCCGTCTTGTTTGAAAGAGATAAACTCGTTTATAGTATTTCCTCCATAATATTTAGCATGAAGCGTTGTGCCATCGCTTGTAGTTGCAACTACTTTTGGATTTGTTGGCTCGTCGATATTCAACACGATAGTGTTGCCACTTGTTCCCTTTATTGCGTAATCAATAATGCATGAGCTGTTGTAATTTATAGCGGTACTATTCCTAAATAGTAGTTCGTTTCTGCTATTCATATTAAGGGGTGCACACACCGTAATCATTGCGTAGTCGAGGTATACAACGGTAGTGCCGTCGGTGTTTACTGTGGCATTAATTTTTAGATTGTATTCATTTTTTTGTCCTGCAGTAGAAGTTATGTTTGTGCGGTTTGTGATGGCTTGAGCACCTGTGCTTGTCCATACAATTGGCGAGATGGAATATGTTCCTAAGGTGTCGTTGTTGAATAATATTGAATAGTATGTTTTTGATAGAGACCTTGCCATCATATTAACGGCAATTCTCACTTTTGTGTCTTGTGAAACGCGTTCGTCGAGTGAGAAAGGAATCGATATTGAGTTGTTTGCTGTTGTGAATTGTTCACCATAGAAATCTCTTCCTGAAAGTAAATAGTTATAATTATGTAAAGCATGATAAGCTCTATCATCATACGTATCTATAGTAGTTGTAGCTACTTTGGAAGAATAATCAACCTTTTCAGGCTCGACTGATGGCGTTGTGCTATCGGTTATGTAATAATACGAATACGAATCTTGTTCGTTTTCTGAAAACTCGTATATATCATTTGTTTCGTTGTATTCCCATGAAGTAATGCCTTGAGCGTAGAAAAGTATAGCGTTGTCGGTGCGAAAAACAGGAAGTTTAGCCAAATCATCAATGCGCGATGCACTATTTTCGAGAGGAAGTTCCTTGCCTCCATTCCCATAAACGGCAACCTTGTCCATATCAGCGAAACCCATCGAAGAAAGAGCCGAGCGTGTTAGCATCTTTATGCCAGAATCTTTGATGCGAACCTTCACCCATTTGCCAGAAGCCAAAACAGAGTGCTCAGCTTGCGGCATTGCGTTGATACTTATAGATAATAGTATGATTAGAAGCGATAATAGTTTCATACATTAATATAAATGTAAGGAATTACTCGAGCGCAAAAGTATAAGATTGTTAGAATCTTTAGTAACTATAAATATTCTAATTTTTTATTGTCAAAAAACAATAATGGAGACTTTTTTTCGTTATATGGTGTAACAAGCAAAAACAAAACTATATCTTTGCGAATACTAAAATTGTGTTATTAAGATTACACACATCTGAGATTTTACGAAAAATTGAATAAGTAAAATATTATGAATTTGAAGTTCAGTCAATTAGTTGCAACATCTTGTATGGTGGCTTTATGCGTATCATGCTCATCAGGAAAAAAAGGTGATGGTACGTCTTCGGCTACCGGTTGGAACTACAACGATCCTGATTATGGATTTGAAGTAACTACAGTAGCAGAGCAAGAAACAGGTCCGGGGCTTCGCTTTATTGAAGGCGGTACTTTTATTATGGGACGTGTTGAGCAAGAAGTGGCTTTCAATTGGGATAATGTGCCTCGCCGTGTCACGGTTACTTCATTTTATATAGACGAATGCGAGGTAAGCAACGTTAACTATAGAGAGTGGCTCTATTGGATTTCTCGTGTCTATAACGAGTATCCAGATCAATACAAAATGGCGCTGCCTGATACGCTTGTATGGCGTCGCCCTATGGCGTATAATGAGCCTTATGTAGAAAATTATCTTCGTCACCCAGCGTATAACGAATATCCAGTTGTTGGTGTTAGTTGGCGTCAGGCATCTAACTATTGCAAGTGGCGTACCGACCGTGTGAACGAAAACATTCTTATTTTCAACGGTGTCCTTGATCCAAACTTCAAGGATCAACATGGAGAGGATAATTTCGACACGGAAGCGTATATGTATGGCCAATATACCGGTGCAGCTTCAGAAGAAAACCCATATACCGACTTGTTTACAGAGGAACCTCGTCAAGTACGCCTCGAAGATGGTTTGCTTCTGCCTAAGTATCGCCTTCCGACCGAAGCTGAGTGGGAATTTGCGGCTCTTGGCCTTGTAGGTAATACCGAAGACGAGCGTCTCTCTTCAAGAAAGATCTTCCCTTGGAATGGTCACGTGGTACGTAATGCAGAGGATGCTGTAAGAGGTCAGATGATGGCTAACTTCGTTCGTGGTAATGGTGACTACATGGGTACTTCTGGTAACTTGAACGATAAAGGTGATATTACCGTTGATGTTCACTCGTACTGGCCAAACGATTACGGCTTGTATTGTATGGCAGGTAACGTGAATGAATGGGTAGCTGATGTTTATCGTGCTCTCACCAACGAAGACGAAGAGGAGTTCAATCCATATCGTGGTAACGACTTCCAACAGAAAGTTCTCAACGAAGATGGTTCTGTAGCAGAGAAAGACTCTCTTGGTCGTATACGTTATGCTCGAGAGACCGAGAAGTCTATAGGTAATCGCAAGAATTATCGTAAGGCAGACAATAAGAACTTCCTCGATGGTGATGCTCGTTCTAACCAAGCTCTTGGTGGCGACTGGACAAGTTCAGAAGCTAACACCGAAACCATGTACCGTGGTACTCCTACCACTACAGACCTTTCGAGCCTTGTGAGCGATAGAGTTCGTGTATACAAAGGTGGTGGCTGGCGCGACCGTGCATATTGGTTGTCACCAGGTACTCGTCGATTCCTCGACGAAGAGGAAAGCCGCGATGATATTGGCTTCCGTTGCGCTATGACTCGTGTTGGTAGTCCAATTTCTGGTCAATAAGAAACTGAATTTTTTAGATATGGGGTTGGAGGTTTGCTTCCAACCCTTTTTTATTTTGTTGAGATGAAAAACTTATATAAGCACTATTTGAATTCTATAGGAGTTTCTACCGATACTCGCACAATTCCCGAAGGCTCTTTTTTTGTTGCATTGAAAGGCGAAAACTTCGATGCTAATGAAATGGTCGACTTGGCGCTCGAAAAGGGTGCTGAGCATGTAGTTACCTCTAATAAAAAATACGTTGGTAATCCTAAAGTTACTGTCGTTGATGATACTCTGAAAACGCTTCAGCAACTTGCGGCATATCATCGAGAACAGTTAGAAATACCTATTGTTGGCATAACTGGCACAAATGGCAAGACTACAACAAAAGAACTTGTGACTGCGGTGCTCTCTAAAAAATATAAAGTGGCTGCAACAAAAGGCAACTTGAATAATCATATCGGAGTGCCATTGACACTATTGAGCATAAGTAGCGAGCATGATATTGCTGTCGTTGAGATGGGGGCAAGCCATCCTGGTGAGATAAAAGAGCTCGCTGCATTGGTGAAGCCTACGTCGGGTTTGATTACTAATGTAGGTATAGCTCATATCGAAGGTTTTGGCTCGTTCGATGGTGTGAAAGCCACTAAAAAAGCTCTATACGACCAAATTGCTGCGGACAACGGTACTATATTTATAAATACGGGTAATGAAAATCTCGTTGGAATGTTGCCCGAAAGTTTCGACCGTCTGATTTCATATGGTACTGATGCGCAAAACTGCCTTATAGATGGACATGCGGTTGGTAATGGCGAAATGCTTCAGCTTGAATGGCGTTATAATAATGGTATATACCATTCTATCTCGACGAATTTGACAGGTGTATATAATCTTGAAAATGTTCTTGCAGCTGCAACTGTCGGTTGTTTTTATGATGTTGACGAAGCAGATATTTGTCTTGCACTTTCGGAGTATAAACCTACTAATAGCCGTTCGCAAGTTGTACAAACGAATAAAAATCGAATAATTATTGACGCTTACAATGCTAATCCATCAAGTATGATGGCTTCGCTTGATAATTTTCAACATCTTCAGCACGAGCATAAGGTGTTGATTCTCGGGGCAATGCGCGAACTTGGAGTGGCGCAAGATTCAGAGCACCTATCTCTTTTGAAAAAAATATCTGCAGTTGATTACGATGAAGTCTATTTAGTTGGTAATGAGTTTGCTAAATTCGCAGAGCAATTCCCTCGCTACCATTATGCTGAGATGGCAATTGACATAAAAGATGAGATTTGCAAGTTGAGCGGCAAATACATTTTGCTAAAAGGCTCAAATTCAAACAAACTCAGTTCTTTGGTTGAATATTTATAAATAAATAGTAAGATATTAAAATGAAACGTTTCCTAAAGGTCGAAGACATAGGCAACCTTGATGCAGCTTTGAAAGAAGCTGCCGAGGTAAAAAAGACACCATTTGCTTGGCAAAATCTTGGTAAAAATAAGACTGCGATACTTATTTTCTTCAACTCGAGTCTTCGTACTCGACTTTCAACGCAGAAGGCCGCTCAAAATTTGGGCATGAATGCCATTGTGTTGAATGTTGGTACCGATTCGTGGCAACTCGAAACGGAAATGGGAGTTGTGATGGACGGCAATAAAAGCGAGCACTTACGTGAAGCCATTCCCGTAATTGGCTCGTATGCTGATATTATTGGTGTTCGCTCTTTTGCAAAGTTCGAGAGCCGCGAGTTCGACTATCAAGAGACGATTCTTAATCAGTTTATTGAATATTCAGGCTGTCCTGTTATAAGTCTTGAGAGTGCTACACGTCATCCATGTCAAGCTTTTGCTGATCTTATAACTATAGAAGAGTATAAAAAAGTAAAGCGTCCGAAGGTTGTGCTTACGTGGGCTCCGCATCCAAAGGCTTTGCCACAAGCTGTGCCAAACTCTTTTGCAGAGTGGATGAAGGTTGCTGATGTTGACTTCGTAATTACTTGCCCTGAGGGCTATCAACTTGCGCCAGAGTTTATGAAAGGAGCACACTATGAGCCCGACCAGAAAAAGGCTCTCGAAGGTGCAGACTTCGTTTATGCGAAGAACTGGTCATCGTATGAGCATTATGGACAGATTTTGTCGAAGGATATGTCGTGGACAGTAGATGCAGAGCACATGTCGTGGACTAACAATGCTAAGTTTATGCACTGTTTGCCAGTTCGTCGTAATATGATTGTTACAGATGAAGTGATCGATAGTCCCAACAGCATAGTTATTCCAGAGGCAGCCAACCGTGTTGTTTCGGCCCAGGTCGTAATCAAAAGAATGCTTGAAAGTCTATAAGTAAGTAGTTATGAATGTGACTATTATAAAAGTAGGCGGAAAGGTAGTAGAAGATCCTATCACGTTGAATATTTTGCTCGACGATTTTGCTAAAATCGATGGAGCAAAAATTTTGGTTCATGGTGGCGGACGAACAGCAACAAAACTTTCTGCAGAACTTGGTATTCAAGCTCAAATGGTTGATGGACGCCGAATTACTGATGCTGAGACTCTCAAGGTAGTGACAATGGTGTATGCTGGTTTGGTAAATAAAAACATCGTTGCGCAGCTCCAAAAACGTCAGTTGAATGCGATAGGCTTTTCTGGTGCCGATTTGAATATTATCAAGTCGGTAAAGCGTCCTGTAAAAGATATTGATTATGGTTTCGTTGGCGATGTTGTAGGAGTGCAAATAGAAGTCCTTCTCTCGCTTATTCAACAAGGAGCAACGCCTGTTGTTTGCCCTATTACGCACGATGGAAATGGACAATTGCTAAATACAAATGCCGATACCATAGCCTCTGAGCTTGCGTGTGCATTGGCATCGCAAGTCGATGTTACGCTTGTATATTGCTTCGAAAAACCAGGCGTTTTGTTAGATGCCAACGACGATACGTCTGTTATATCTGAGTTGAACTATGAAACTTTCAAACAGTATCAAGCATCCGGTATTATCGTTGAAGGCATGATTCCTAAACTCGACAATGGTTTTGCTGCCATACGCAAGGGCGTTCGTAGTGTAGTTATAACAAACACCGATGGACTGAAAAACAACGGCGGTACACACTTGATGTTATGAAAACAATCAACGAGTTGCGCGAAGAATCGATTGAGTTGTTGCAGAAAATGATAGCAACTCCATCGATTAGTCGAGATGAATCTCGGGTTGCTGATGTCATACAGCAATTTATGCTCGAAAAAGGATTGTTGGTTAATCGACAAAATAATAATCTATGGATACATAGTAGCAACTGCATGGATGATCGACCAACGATTCTGCTCAATTCACATATCGACACCGTTAAACCCGCTGCGGGCTACACTCGCGACCCTTACACTCCAGCAATAGAAGGTGATTGCCTTTTTGGTTTGGGTAGTAATGATGCAGGAGCTCCAATGGTTTCGCTGCTTGCTGCGTTTCGTTATCTCATCCAAAAGGAGCAGCCTTATCATCTTATATATGCTTGCACAGCCGAAGAAGAGGTGAGTGGTAAAAATGGAGTTGAAAGTATACTACCACAACTCGGTCATGTCGATTTGGCTGTCGTTGGCGAACCAACATCAATGCAACCAGCGGTAGCAGAAAAAGGATTGATGGTGCTCGATTGTACTTCGTATGGTAAAAGTGGTCATGCAGCTCGTAACGAAGGTGTAAATGCTATATATGAGGCAATTCCAAATATTGAGTGGTTTAGAACTTATAAATTCGACAGAATATCACAATTTTTAGGACCAGTAAAGATGTCTGTAACGCAAGTCAATGCTGGGACGCAGCATAATGTTGTGCCTGATGTTTGTCGTTTTGTGGTCGATGTAAGGGTGAACGAACTCTATACAAATGAGGAGTTGCTTGAGTTGATAAAAGATCGCACATCTTGTGAAGTAAAGGAGCGTTCAACGCGCTTGAATAGTTCTTTCATCTCTGCGGAGCATCCAATTGTGAAGCGTTGCATAGAGCTCGGGCTAAAGCCTTTCGGTTCTCCAACAATGAGCGATCAAGCTCTAATGCCGTTTACTTCAATAAAAATAGGACCGGGCGAATCTTCACGTTCTCATACGGCAAATGAGTTTGTCAATATTAGTGAGATAGAGCACGGTATAAAAACTTATATCCAACTTCTGGATGGATTGCAATTGTAAATAGTTAAAAATCAACTGGTAATGAAACTCTGGGATAAAGGTTACAACGTCGACAAAAAGATAGAGGAATTCACCATTGGCCTCGACAATGTACTAGATATAAATCTTGCACCCTACGACGTGCTTGGTACGATGGCGCATATAACAATGCTCGAAACTATTAATCTGCTTACGAAAGATGAGCTAAATGTGCTTCTGGCAGAGTTGAAGAATATTTACAAGCAAGCCGAAGAAGGTAAGTTTGTTATTGAGGAAGGCATAGAAGACGTTCATTCGCAAGTGGAGTTAATGCTTACACGTAAACTTGGAGATATAGGTAAAAAAGTTCATAGTGGACGCTCTCGCAATGACCAAGTTTTGCTCGATTTGAAACTTTTCGCTCGTGCCGAAGTGGAGAAAATAGCTATAAAAGTGCAGAAGCTTTTTGCCGAACTTCAACGCAAAAGTGAGCAATACAAGGACGTTCTTATTCCTGGTTATACGCATTTGCAAGTAGCAATGCCATCTTCGTTTGGCTTGTGGTTTGGCGCTTATGCCGAAAGCCTCTGCGACGATATGGTTATGCTCAATGCTGCGTGGGAGGTTAGTAACCAGAATCCGCTTGGTGCAGCAGCTGGCTATGGATCTTCGTTCCCGCTCAATAGAACATTGACTACCAAGCTACTTGGCTTTGCCGATTTGAACTATAATGTTGTTTATGCTCAAATGGGCCGTGGAAAAACCGAACGTATAATAGGTTTTGCGCTTGCTTCTCTTGGTGAAACAATTGGCCGTTTGGCTATGGATGCATGTCTGTACAACAGTCAAAATTTTGGTTTCGTTCATCTGCCCAAGACGATGACTACAGGCTCAAGCATCATGCCCCACAAAAAGAATCCTGATGTGTTTGAACTTATTCGCGCTCATTGTAATAAAATTCAAGGCGTACCCAATACTATTCGTCTGATTACTGGTAACTTACCTTCTGGTTATTTTCGCGACATGCAGATTATAAAAGAGGTTTTCGTGCCTGTTTTTGCCGAAATGAACGACATCCTTGATATTACTGCTTATGCCATTGAAAATATGGAAGTTGAGCGCGATGTGATGAATGATCCTAAATATAAACTCGCATTTAGTGTTGAGGAGGTTAACAGATTAGCCTCCGAAGGCGTTCCTTTCCGCGATGCCTACAAGCAAGTTGGTATGGCGATCGAGCGAGGCGAGTTCGATTTTCATGGCGAACTTCATCATACGCACGAAGGCTCTATTGGTAATCTCTGTAATGATAAAATTGCCGAAAAAATGCAACGTGTTGTAGATCGTTTCTCGTTTGAGCAAGTTCATGCGGCAATAAATAACTTGTTGAAGTAGTTATATATATATGTATTCATACCAATATCCTCGACCTGCAGTTACTACCGATTGCCTAATTTTCGGCTTCGATAGCAATAAGCAAATGCATCTCTTGCTTGTAGAGCGCGCCAACGAACCATTCCGTGGCAAATGGGCTTTTCCTGGAGGTTTTTTAGATATGGACGAAACCGCGGAAACATGTGCAAAGCGCGAGTTGTATGAAGAGACAGGCTTAACTAATGTTGACATTAGTCAGTTGGGTGCATTTTCTGCTGTTAATCGTGATCCGCGTGCACGTACTATAACTATTGCATATATATCCATAGTTGATATGGATAAATGTAACCCAATTGCAGGCGACGATGCCGCTAAGGCCGAATGGTTTCCAATTACGCAATTGCCACCTCTGGCCTTCGATCATAACGAAATATTGAAAGTTGCATATTCAAAACTCAGAACCTTAATTGACGCCAATTATAGCTATGTATGCCAAACAGAGCCACTCACTACTGATGAAGTTGCTCAACTGTATACTAAGAAGACTTGCATAGTTAATAATTGTTATAATTGATGGTTGTTGCTAACAAATAATTCGATTGGCTAAAAAACGAATAATTATTTAGAGTATCTTCGCCGCCGAAAGTTAACACCAATATGATAGAGTACGTAGATAAACAAGAGTATCAATATAAGGTAGCTGATATAAACCTTGCAGACTTTGGTCGTAAAGAGATTAGCATTTCTGAAATAGAGATGCCAGGTCTTATGGCTTTGCGTGAACGTTATGCAGGGCAGCAACCATTGAAAGGTGCCCGTATTACAGGTTCTCTTCATATGACAATTCAGACGGCTGTGCTCATTGAGACTCTTGTGGCTCTTGGTGCGCAGGTTCGTTGGTGTTCGTGCAATATATATAGTACGCAAGATCATGCAGCGGCTGCGATAGCAAAAGCTGGGGTTCCTGTTTTTGCATGGAAAGGTGAGACACTCGCTGAATATTGGTGGTGTACGCTTCAAGCACTCGATTTTGGCGATGGTCTTGGTCCAAATCTTATTGTAGATGATGGCGGTGATGCTACGTTTCTTATTCATAAAGGAGTAGAGGCTGAGAAAGATCCATCAATTCTTGCAAAAGATTATAGTGATTGTGGTGAAGATTTTCGTGAGTTAATAGAACTTCTTCGTTCGGTTCAAGGTCGTAAAGGCTATTGGACCAGCATCGCAAAAGGAGTGAAAGGTGTAAGCGAAGAGACCACAACAGGTGTTCATCGTCTTTACCAAATGATGGAACGAGGTGAGTTGCTTTTCCCTGCCATCAACGTTAACGATTCTGTTACTAAAAGTAAATTTGATAACCTTTATGGTTGCCGCGAAAGTCTCGCAGATGGTATCAAACGTGGTACTGACGTGATGATAGCAGGCAAAGTTGCTGTAGTTTGTGGCTATGGTGACGTGGGTAAAGGTTGTGCTCAAAGTATGCGAGGCTTTGGTGCCCGCGTTATAGTTACCGAAATTGATCCAATTTGTGCTCTTCAGGCCTCAATGGAAGGCTTCGAAGTCAAGACAGTTGATGATGTTGTAGAACAAGGTGATATTTTCGTTACTTGCACTGGCAACTGTGATATAATCACGCTTGAGCACATGCAGAAGATGAAGGATCAAGCTATTGTTTGCAACATTGGGCACTTTGATAACGAAATTCAAGTTAGCCGATTGGAGGCTCTTGATGGAGTGAAAGTTGAAAATATCAAGCCGCAGGTTGATAAATATATTTTCCCAGACGGACATAGCATAATTTTGCTCAGCAAAGGACGTTTGGTAAATCTTGGCAATGCTACAGGCCATCCAAGTTTTGTGATGAGTAATTCGTTTACAAATCAAACCTTGGCGCAGATGGAGTTGTGGTCTAAGCCATATGAAGTTGGCGTATATCGTTTGCCTAAGCACTTGGACGAAGAGGTAGCTCGTTTGCATCTTGCAAAACTCGGAGTTCATCTCACCCAGCTTACGCAGAAGCAAGCCGACTATATTGGAGTGAAAGTTGAAGGCCCGTTCAAGGCCGACTACTATAGATATTAATCAGCCCTTTTTTAATTTGGAAGTTGATAATTTGTGTGTGTTCCCCCGCTGAAGTGATTTCGGCGGGGTTTTTTATTTGTTGAAAAATCGTTGAAATCGCGTTGATAAAATGTTCATAAGAACAAAACTGTTGATAACCTCATTTTTATAAGCATAACTACACTCATTTTTAGGGAGATAAGAATTTTAGGAAGCGAGTTGGATTTTGTGAGTATGAATATTATGGTGAAAAAATTAGTATAAAAAGATTACTTTCGCGTAAATTTTTTTGTAACGGCAACGTACCAAAGTTGTCAAAAAGAAGAAAAGACAATGACCAAAGTTATAGCAATAGCAAATCAAAAAGGTGGAGTAGGCAAAACTACAACAGCGATCAATTTAGCTGCGAGTTTGGCTGTGCTTGAGAAAAAAGTGCTTGTAATAGATGCTGATGCGCAAGCAAATACGACATCGGGTTTGGGTTTTGATTTACGCGAGGAGCGCCCAACCATATATGAATGCATGGTTGATGGAATAGACCCAAATGAGGCTGTGCTTAAGTGTGAAGAGATAGAGAATCTGTACGTTTTGCCTTCGCATATAGATCTTGTGGGTGCAGAGGTGCAGATGATGAATATGACTGATCGTGAGAAAATTATGAAGCGAATGATTAGTCGTCTCGATAACAAATATGACTATGTGCTCATTGATTGTAGCCCTTCACTTGGATTGATTACCGTGAATGCGCTCACAGTGTCAAACTCTGTTATAGTGCCAGTTCAGTGTGAGTATTTCGCACTTGAAGGATTAGGTAAATTGCTCAATACCATACGTTTGATACAAAAACGCTTGAATCCGGAACTTGAAATAGAAGGATTCTTGCTTACTATGTATGATCAACGTACATCATTGTCGAACCAAGTGTTGGAAGAGGTGAAGAAAAATTTCCAAGACATGGTGTTCAAAACCCTAATTACGCGTAATGTGCGTTTGAGTGAAGCTCCAAGTCATGGTCAAGCTGCAATTTTGTATGATGCTGCATCAAAAGGTGCGCAAAACTATTTGAGCTTAGCAAAAGAATTATTGGAAAAGAATTCAAAATCAGCAAAATAGAATGTCGAAAAAATTTGGTATGGGTCGAGGCATGGCTGAGATCCTTGGAGAAAATACCATAGAGGTTACAAAAGAAGAAGCGCAAAAAGAAAAGACCGATATTGAAATTAGTCTGATTGATGCGAACCCTTGGCAGCCGCGAACTGAGTTTGAAGATGACAAACTCGAGGAATTGTCGGCATCTATCAAAGCTAATGGCATTATTCAGCCTCTTGTGCTGCGTCACAAAGGAGAAAGGTATCAGATAATAGCAGGTGAACGAAGATTTCGTGCTGCGCAAAAGGCCGGATTGACCACTGTTCCTGCTGTCATTCGTGATATCGACGACAGCAAAATGCTTGAGGTGGCGTTGATTGAGAATATTCAGCGTGCCGATCTGAATCCGATAGAAGAAGCTATTAGCTATCAACGCCTTATAGAAGAGTGTAAGGTTACGCAAGAAGAAATGGCTAACAGAGTGGGTAAAAATCGCTCAACAATTACCAACTTTTTGCGTTTGCTAAAATTGCCTAAGGAGATTCAGGAAGGTTTGCGTAGGCGTGATATATCTATGGGCCATGCTCGTGCTCTCATTGGCATCGACGATGAGGCAACACAGACTATGCTCTATCAGCAAACTGTAGAGTATGGTTATTCGGTGCGTCGTGTCGAAGAGCTCGTTAACGAATATAAAGAGCGTGCCGAAGAGGATCCTCAAAACAGCGAGAAGGAGGATGACAATACCGAGAACAAGAAAAAATCGTCATTGTCGAATGAATATGTGGCTCTAAAAAATCAACTTTCAGAAAAATTGGGAGCTAAAGTAAAATTTCAGAGAGCCGAGAGTGGTAAAGGAAAAATTACAATACCTTTCACCTCTGATGCCGATTTGGAACGAATAATATCATTTTTTGATAAAATATAAAGAAGAATTGAAAACCCTTCGGCTTATCCTTATTTTGCTGATAACATGTGTGTGTGCACAAGCTCAAGACACAACGGTGGTGGCGCCGTCCGATACTTTGAAGCTTGTTGAAGCTCAGACGGTAAAAGAGGTGGCTAAGCCAGCCGTTGGAATCGATACCTTGTTGATACAAGAAGTGGACGGAGTTAAGTATGTTCGTTCGCTCAATATCAACCAGATGCGTCATTCGCCACATACAGCGACGATGTATGCTGCTATATTGCCCGGTTTGGGTCAGATATATAATCATAAATATTGGAAATTGCCATTCTTATATGGCGGTGTGGCTGCTCTATGCTATGCTATACATTTCAACAGTAAGTATTATGATATATATCACGACGCTTACCGCGACTTTGTTATACGAGATCCCAACAATAAGAGCTACGAACAAATTATCGCACGTACAAATTTGACAGTTGAGCAGGTAGAGACTACCTATCAGTCGTGGTTTACTTCGGCGCTAAAGAGCAAGAAAGATTACTATCGTCGTTATCGCGATTTGAGCTATTTCGGTATGGTAGGTTTGTATATCGTACAGATTATCGATGCTTGTGTAGATGCTCATTTCTACGATTTCAATGTCAACGATGACCTTTCGTATCGCATAGAGCCGATGGTGACCGAAGGCTATGGAAGTCCTGTTGTTGGAGCTTCATTGGTAATACAATTTTGAACCAAAATTCTGATATTATGGAGATAAAAGATTATCGAGACTTGAAAAGATTGGTTGTTGAATGGCGCATACAATATGGCCTCAACCAAGGGAAAATTGCAGAGAAACTTGGAATTGGAATAAGCCATTTCTCTTCGGTCTTAAGTGGTAAACAGACATTCTCTAAGGGCTTGGCTGCTCGCGCTATATTGCTCGATGAACAGTTACGCGCCGAGAATAACAAATCAAAACGTGAAGTAACGTATACAGGAGATAGTGTACAAAATTCTGTTGCTCAAGTGTCAGCTCCTCAAGTTGATGTTAGTGAACAAACAACAGCATTTTTGAATGCCATTGCCAAATCGAATGAGCGTATCGACAAATTGACTATTGCAGTTACTCAACTTATAGCTCAAGTAGCAGAAGATCAAAAACGCATTGATGCGTTGATAAAATTGTTGGTAAATAGATAATAATCAATACGTATGCGCGTACATTTCATAGCTATAGGTGGTAGTGTAATGCATAATTTGGCACTTGCGTTGCACGCCAAAGGTTTTCAAGTGAGCGGTTCGGACGATGAGTTTTTTGAACCTTCGAAATCGCGACTTGCTGCAGCTGGACTATTGCCTAAAGAAACAGGGTGGCATGCCGACAGAATAACACCAGACCTTGACGCGGTGATTCTCGGAATGCACGCTATGAGTGACAACCCTGAACTTGTACGTGCTAAAGAGCTTGGCTTGAAAGTCTATTCGTTTCCAGAATATCTATATGAGCAGACGCGAGACAAACGTAGAATCGTAGTTGGTGGTAGTCATGGTAAGACGACTACAACGTCGATGATAATGTATGTGCTACGTAAGCTTGGCCGCGATTTCGATTACATGGTAGGCGCGCAGATTGAAGGTTTCGACACAATGGTGCGCCTCACCAAAGATGCTCCTATAGCCGTATTTGAAGGCGATGAATATTTATCGTCGACTCTCGACAAGACATCAAAATTCTTGCGATATAAGCCAAATATCGCAATTGTTACTGGTATAGCGTGGGATCATATAAATGTATTCCCTACGTTTGATGGCTATGTGGATACGTTTCGCAAGTTTGCCAAATCGATAGAGCCCAATGGCAAGTATATATATTTTGCCGAAGACGAAAATCTCAAATCGATAGGTAGCGAACTGCGTGCAGATATTGCGATAGAGCCATACCGAGGACTTAAATACACGATTGAAGATGGTAGAGTAGTGGTAGAAGAAGGTGGCAAGCGTTACGTGATGAGTGTGTTTGGTAAACATAATATGCAAAACATGAATGCTGCAATGCTTGCGTGTGAAGCTGTTGGCATAAGTCGCGACGAATTTCTTACTGCCATAAGTACGTTCAGTGGTGCTGCCAAACGTCTTCAAACGCTATGTGAGACATCAAAAGCTATCGCTTTTCTGGATTTTGCCCATTCACCATCTAAACTCAAAGCCACAACAAATGCTGTGCGCGAACGATTCCCTAATAGGAAAATAGTGGCAGTTATGGAATTGCATACCTTCAGCAGTCTCAACAAAGAATTCTTGCCACAATATGCACACTCGATGGACGCTGCCGATGAAGCTATAGTCTACTTCAATCCGAAAGAAATTGAGCACAAGCGCCTACAGCCAATTGCGACTGAAGATGTGGCTCGTGCGTTTGGAAAAGATAGACTCAGCGTATATACCGATACTGAGCAAATGGTAGCTCACTTGCGTTCGTTCGACTACACGAATGCAGTATTGCTCATAATGACCTCGGGAAATTTTTCGGGGCTCGATTTGAGAGAATTGGCGAAATCGTTGATAAATAAATGACCAAAAAGCAATCGATATTATTGTTCGGGAAGAATATTGAGCCCGAAACCATCGAAATATACGCAACTATAGCCCAGCAAGTGTTGGCTCGCGATTGCGATGTGCTTGTTTTGCCCGAATTGTTCGCCATACTTAGTCAGCACGAAAGTTTCTCTTCTATACGCATAACACGATTCGACGGACAACCCGCAGTAAGTGGTGCTGTAGCGATGCTTTGTGTAGGAGGCGATGGCACCTTCTTGGAAGCTGCGCGTATGACGCTTGGCACCGATATTCCATTGATGGGTATAAATAGAGGACGTCTTGGATTTCTTGCCGATGTGGCGCCAGAGCAAATATCCGAAGCCTTGGATATGCTCTTTTCTGGACGCTTCCGTTTGGCTACACTCGATGTACTTTCGTTATATGTAAACGATTCGCGCGAGTCAGTCGATTATGCAGTGAACGAGTTCGCTGTGACCAAGTGCGACAATGCCTCAATGCTTACAATACATGCATACGTAGATGGAGAATTTCTCACTACATATTGGGCTGACGGCTTGATAGTGGCCACGGCTGCAGGATCGACAGCCTATTCACTTTCTGTTGGGGGACCTATCGTAAGTCCGCAAGCTGCAAATCTTGTAATTACGCCAGTGGCACCGCACAATTTGAGTTTGCGACCATTGGTATTACCAAGCAGTTCGGTAATACAATTGCGAGTTGAAGGACGTGGAACCAGCATTTTGACATCGCTTGATGGGCGTAATCATATTATGGATAGTGGCTGCCAACTACGAATAGCCAAGACACCAATGGGCGTGAAAGTAGTTCAGTTGACCAATCACTCATTTTTTGCTGCCTTGCGCGAAAAATTGAAGTGGGGTGCTGATGCGCGCAACTAAATTTGGTTGAGAAAAAACGTAAATAGCTTGAAATAAAAACTCTAAAAACAAATAAATCTCCCTACTTCGCACTAAAAAAACAAAGTGTGCGTTGTATGCTTTGTAACTTATAATCTAATCAATGAACCAAAATAGCTTCGTCGTAGCGATAATAATGATTTTAGCTGTGATGCAAACGAGCATAGTGGTAGCTCAAGATAAACTTGAGCTTGGCTTGTTTGGAGGTGTGAGCTATTATATGGGCGATTTGAATCCATCGCAACAATTTCTGAAACCGCGTCCCGCAATTGGATTTGTTGGCCGTTATTGCATATCGGATCGTACGGCAATAAAACTCAATGTCATTGGTGGCGGCATAGCAGGAGAGTATCCAGGTCGTGGTGATATATATAAAAATCATGATGGTGTAACTACGCTGCAGGTAGATGCAAATGGGAATAGTGTAACCACCGTAGATGGTAAGTATAAATTTGAGCGAACGATAGTAGACATTGGATTGATGGGCGAATTCAACTTTATGAGTTTCGACCACCAGTTTCTCAAAAAACAGTCGCGATTCACACCATATATAACAATAGGATTGGCAGCTACATCATATAAACGATATGATGATAGTGATGATGATGGGCATATGGTTTTTGTACTATCTTTGCCGTTCGGTGCTGGAGTAAAGTATAAGATAAATCAGTGGCTTAGGATAGGCGCAGAATGGACGTTGCGTAAGACATTCGTCGACGATTTGGATTATGTAGGCGATAGCGAAGGCAAGGTCGATGCGTCGGATCCTTATGGGTTTAATTATACTACGGCTACACATAACAATGATTGGTATTCGTTCTGTGGCGTCACTGTTACGTTTAGTATGTGGCCGCGACGCTTGGAATGTAACGATGGAATGAAGAGCTTCAACCACTAAAAGTGATATAAATTATAGATGTCAGTAAAAGACGAAATAATAAAGGAAAAATTGCCGCGCCACGTAGCCATAATTATGGATGGTAATGGGCGTTGGGCCAAGAGCAAAGGCAGCGAGCGCTTGTTTGGTCACAAGCGCGGAGTTAATGCTGTTCGTCAGGTAACAGAAGCAGCGGTGGAGTTGGGTATAGAGTATCTGACGCTGTATGCATTTTCGACAGAGAATTGGAATCGTCCGAAGTTAGAGATTGATGGCTTGATGTTGCTATTGATGACCTCGCTCGAATCGGAACTCAAGACATTTATAAATAACGACGTGCGCTTGCGCGTTATAGGTAACGACAAGTTGCCTAAAGAGGTGCAAAAACGTCTCAAATCGGTGGAAGAAAAAACGGCACATTGCAAACGTCTGACGCTTGTTTTGGCTCTTAGCTATAGCTCGCGTTGGGAGATAACTAACTGCGTTAGAGAAGTAGCGCAGAAAGTGTCGGAAGGAAAACTCAATGTGGCCGACATCAATGAAAATATTGTTTCCGAAAATATGGCTACGGCATTCATGCCCGACCCCGAATTGCTTATACGTACGAGTGGTGAACAGCGCATAAGCAACTTCTTGTTGTGGCAAATAGCTTATACAGAGTTGTATTTTACACAAACTCTGTGGCCAGACTTTGGTAAAGAGGACTTCTATAAAGCACTTGTCGACTATCAAGGACGCGAGAGGCGGTTTGGCAAGACGAGTGAACAAATCAACAATTAACGAAAACAACCCAGATGCTACGATTAGGTGCACTAATTCTCATTTCGCTGACAACTATAGCTACTACAGCCCAGCAACCTGCCGATACGGTTGCAACAAGCAATAACGCTTCTGAAGAGATACAGAAGGTGTCTTATTCTGGCGTTCCACGTAAATATGAAATTGCCGATATTGCTATTACGGGTGTGGAGCATCTCGATAAACATATCTTGCTAAATCTCTCTGGATTGAGAGTTGGGCAAACCATAAGTATTCCAGGCGATGAACTGACGCAAGCTCTGAAGAGGTATTGGAATCATGGTCTGTTTTCGGATGTAAAAATCTACCAAACAAAGATTGTAGACAATAAAGTTTACCTTGAGGTAGCATTGAGAGAGCGCCCCCGATTGAGCACCGTAAATTTTCATGGCGTGCGCCGTAGTGAGTTAAAAGACGTCGAAGAAAAAGTGGTTATGATGAAAGAGTCGCAGGTGACGCCTTTCCTTGTGGCTCGTACGCAGAAATATGTAAAAGACTACTTTGTGAACAAAGGCTTCTACAATGTAGACGTAAACATCGTTCAGCGCAATGATAGAAATTCGCCTAACCACGTGATTCTTGATATTAACGTAGATAAGAAAGATAAAGTGAAGGTTCGTTCTCTCGTATTCAATGGCAATAAAGCTTTCCGATACAAGAAACTGAACCGAGCTATGAAAAAGACCAACCAGAAAGGTCTGATGAACATCTTCCGTACTAAGAAATTTGTGAAAGATTTGTACGAGAAGGACCTTGTGGCTCTCGTCGATTTCTACAATGAACATGGTTATCGCGATATGCGCATATTGAAAGAGACCGTTGTTCGCAATGATGATAACACCGTTAACATTACTATCGATATTGATGAAGGTCGTAAATATTATATAGGTGACATTACTTGGGTTGGAAACAATATATATAGTGGCGATTATCTGTCGTATGTGTTGCAAATGAAAAAAGGTGATGTGTACAACAGTAAGCAGCTCAACAAACGCCTCTACGAAGAAGACGATGCTGTGCATAATCTGTATATGGATAATGGTTATTTGTTCTCTAACATTACGCCTATCGAAAGCAATGTATATGGAGACACAATCGACCTTGAGATGCGCATAGTAGAAGGCACGCAGGCTACCATCGACGACATAATAATAAAAGGCAACGACAAGACAAACGAGCATGTAGTTCGTCGAGAGATACGTACAAAGCCAGGTCAGCTATTCTCAAAATCGGAACTTATACGTACGGTGCGCGAGTTGGCGCAACTTGGACACTTCAACCCAGAGGCCATAAATCCTGTGCCACAACCCGACTACGACAATGGTACGGTGGATATTGTATACAACCTCGAAGAGAAATCTAACGACCAAGTGGAGCTCTCTGGTGGTTGGGGTGCTGGTATGTTCGTTGGCTCGTTGGGCTTATCGTTCAACAACTTCTCTATACGCAACATATTCAACAAAGAGGCTTATTCGCCACTACCTACAGGCGATGGACAAAAGTTCTCTATCAAGGCACAAGCCAATGGTAAATATTACAAGTCGATAAGTGCTTCGTTTACTGAGCCTTGGCTCGGCGGCAGACGTCCTAATTCGTTGACACTTTCGGCATTCTATTCATCGCAGACTGGTGTAAGTAGTAGTTATTACAACAACTTCTATAACGGCTATTTGAGTGGATATGTGTCTGGTGAAGTCAATAAACCAAGCAAGAGTTCGCTTAATCAGTTCCGCAAAGTGTCGGGAACATCGATAGGTTTTGGCAAACGCCTCACTTGGCCAGATGACTGGTTTACGCTCTACACCGAATTCAGCTATCAGTATTATCAGCTTCGCAACTGGCAATACTTCCTTATGCAGAATGGTCACTCACACAACCTCAGTTTCCGCGTGACCTTGATGCGTAACTCTATCGATAATCCTATTTACACACGTTCTGGTTCAAACTTCTCGATAGGTTTAGCCATAACACCTCCATACTCACTATTTAGCGATACTAATTGGAAGACAGTCGACGACGATCAAGAGCTCTATGAGTTTATTGAATATCACAAGTGGACCATTAAGGGTCAGGTGTTTAAGCCGCTTGATAATGCCCGTAAGCTTGTGCTCATGGGTAAGTTTGAAATGGGTTTCCTTGGCTACTTCGACGAGTATCGTAAATCGCCATTCGAAAAGTATGTGATGGGTGGTGATGGAATGTCGGGTTATTCTACTTATGGTGAAGAGACCATTGGTTTGCGTGGCTACGAGAACTCATCGCTCACTCCGCGTAGAGTTACTAATGGTTCATATTCATACGACGGTAATATATACAACAAGTATACACTCGAATTGCGCTATCCTATAACCTTGCAGCCACAGGCTACTGTGTTTGCACTTGCGTTTGCCGAAGCAGGTAACTGCTGGAGTGAATTCCAAGATTTCTCGCCATTCGATCTAAAACGTTCGGCTGGTGTTGGCTTGCGCATATTCTTACCTATCTTTGGCTTGCTCGGTATTGACTGGGGCTACGGCTTCGATGATGTCTCAGGATATAACGATGCTGGTGGAAGCCAATTCCACTTCGTAATTGGACAGTCGTTCTAACACATAAAGAATCAATAGTTATGAAAAAAGGAAACAAACTCTCAATAAAGTCTTTTGCGCTTGCAGCTTTTGCTGCTAAGGCAATAGCGGTGTTGGTGGTCGTGATGTTGGCTCAACATGCTGATGCTCAAAAGGTTGTTTTCGTAGATACGGAATACATACTTAAGAATATTCCTGCCTACGAAACGGCAAACGAACAACTTGAGCAGCTCTCAAAGAAATACGAGAGTGAAGTGAAAGCTCAGATGGAGGAAGTACAAAAACTTTACGAAACCTATCGCACCGAAAGCGTATTCCTCACCAACGACATGAAGGTGAAGAAGGAAAACGAGATTATTGAAAAAGAACAAAACGCCAAGAAACTTCAACAGCAATATTTCGGTCAGAATGGCGAATTGTTTAAGCAACGCGAGGTGCTTATTCAGCCCATACAAGAGCAAGTCTACAATGCCATTCAAAGCCTTGCTGCCGAAAAAAGCTATTCTGCAGTGCTCGACAAATCGTCGAATATTGGTTTGCTCTTTAGCGATCAAAATCTCGATGTAAGCGACCAGATTCTCACTCGTCTGGGTTATGGCACAAAAAAGAAATAAACATTCCCAACGTATATACATAAAATAAATGAAGAGAATAATTATTACACTGTCTATAGTACTCGTAGCGCTGACAACATCGGCTCAAAAATTTGGACACTTCGATTCGCAAGCGTTCATTGAAACGATGCCCGATTATAAAGATGCGCAGAAGACTTTAGACCAGAAAGCCTCTACTTTCGAAAACCAAATGGCTGCTCTCAATGAGGAGTTCCAAAAGGAGTATCAAGCTTTTCAATCGAAAGCGCAAACCATGACTGAAAAAGAACTTGCAGACAAACAACAAGAGTTGCAAGAGATGTATCAAAAGGTACAGACATTCAATCAGACGGCGCGCGAGTCGCTTCAGCAAGATCAGCAGACGCTCATGAAACCTATACTTATGCGATTGCAGCGTGCTGTGCAAGAAGTTGGCGCTGAAGGTGGCTTCTTATACATATTTGAAAGTAAGGCTGGTTTGACGCTTTTCGTCTCGCCTGTACAGAGCGAGGATATTGCTCCTCTTGTCAAAAAGAAACTTGGTATTAACTAATAATGAATAAGATACATAAAATGAATACTGTTAAATCTCTACTTATAGCAGCTCTCGCGCTCGTTGGTTTGCAAGCTTCGGCTCAGACCATGAAATTTGCTCACATCGAAACGCAAAAATTCATGTCGGAGCTTCCTGAGTATATCGCAGCTACTAAAACACTTCAAGAGGAAGCAAAGAAACTTGAAGATCAGCTTACTGTTATGCGCAACGACCTTCAAGCTAAATATCAAGATTATATACAAAATCGCGACTCACTTCCTGATCTCATTCGTGCTACTCGCGAAAAAGAGATTCAAGATGCTGATCAACGCATTCAAAGCTATACCCAGATGGCGCAGCAAAGTCTTTCGCAGAAAGAGCAGCAGCTCCTTCAACCTCTTCAAGAAAAAGTTACTAACGCCATTGAGGCTGTTGGTAAAGAGCAGGGCTTTGTCTACATCTTCGACATTAGCACTTCGGTGATTCTCTATCACAGCGAAGAGAGCATCGACGCTACTCCATTCGTGAAGGCTAAACTCGGTTTGTAATCTATACATATATTATAGCGAAAGTCGCGGGTCAGCTTGGCTTGCGACTTTTTTTATATTTTCAGCTTTCGCAAGTGTGTTGCCCTTATTTTCTTTGCATCGATAGAGAAAAGTAAAATCTCGTGTTATCTGTGCGAGTTACATAATCATATTCATACATATATGCATCGCCTTCTTTTTGTAATACTTATAGCTGTAGAACTTTGCGGGACTTGCTTTTCACAGAAACGCGTATCTGATTTCATCGAGTCGCGTTCGCTAAATATTGATAAACGAAATGCCGCGCGAACTATTAATTACACACCCGAAAATGACGCTTTCACTTCGCTGAATGGCGCTAATAGGTACACACGTGCTCTCTATGGCGGTTTTACTGAGTTTCGTCTCGAAACAAGCGACAGACCTGTGTTTGCTACATATAAGAAGACTAATAAGCGAAACATTGCCTTCTCACTTCGATGTAATAATCAACAGATTCGCCTCGATAGCACCGACATCTGCCTTGCGCAATATTCGGGAGGCAAGCGTACGTATAAACTCTCTAATAAAAATTGGGCTGACGACAGTGCATACGTTAAGGTGGAAGCCTTGGTAGCTTTCGATTGTGAGCGAGCCGTTTGGCGTTTCGAGAAGCATAATATGCCGAACTATTTGGCTATTGTGGCTGAGGTAAAGCCCATAAAGCATCCTAAACCTAACCGCAGTGGCGACCTCGGTTTGAGTGCCTTAGATACTTTTGACGCACACCCAGATAGTGCCGCAAATTTCCGTGCCGAATTTCCATTGACACAAGATGCTCTTTATCTCGCTTTCGATGCCGATGGCGT
Source organism: Bacteroidales bacterium (assembly GCA_015061285.1). GTDB lineage: Bacteria > Bacteroidota > Bacteroidia > Bacteroidales > Marinilabiliaceae > W3P20-009. Next base: position 104,281 of record SUWW01000005.1, read on the forward strand.
AAGAGTCTATGCTACAGATTGTAATATGTATGATGATGCTGAGTCGGCACGCTTGTCGATGGCAAATCGCATACATTTTTCTACGCCCGAAGCGTGGGTCAATCTTTTAGACGATAATCTTCTTGCAGCTGCCGATGGTAATTGGGATGGCGACACGTGGCTCCATGGCGCCGTGGGTTGGCGAATGCAGCTTGCTGGCTGGCGAGCTGGCTATCTTGGCGATGTGCTTGGGTGGACTGACCGTGCGCTGAGCCATTTCAATGCATATGCAGAGAGTCAAGTTGCTGATGTGGAGCCTACAATTCCGCATCCGTCGCAAGATTCGGCTATGAATATGGCGCGCGCACTGAAACGATGGGGCACTCAGATGTATAGCAATGGATATATATGCCGCTATCCGCATCGTCACGATAATATGCATCACTACGATATGAATCTAAACTTCATCGATGAATTGCTTTGGCATTTCCAATATGATGCAAATCCCGACACCTTGCGCCGCTATTGGCCACTGCTCGTGCGCCATATAGCTTGGGAGAAACGCAATTTTGACCCCGACGACGATGGTCTCTACGATGCCTATTGCTGTATTTGGGCAAGCGATGCGCTCTATTATTCTGGTGGTGTGGTGACGCATTCTTCGGCTTATAACCTGCGAGCGTTGCGACTTGCTGTGCAAATTGCCCAAATCATTGGTGAAGACGCAAGTTACTATGCCCAAGAAGCCGAGAAAACTGCCCGCGCTATGGATAAATATTTATGGAATGCCGACGAGGGGCATTGGGTTGAGTATAAAGATGCTTTAGGCTTGAAGCGCGTCCATAACGATGCTGCCATTTGGTCTATTTATACGCCGATAAATAGTGGCGTAGGAACTCCTGAGCAACGTTATGCTGCGACTAAGTATGTCGATCGTGCCATTCCTCATATCCCTGTTGTTTGTAGTGGCGATGCTCATGGGCTATTCTCCGCCGACACTCTTTGCACCATATCTACAACCGATTGGATGCCATATTCGTGGAGCATCAACAATGTTGCGTGCGCCGAGGTTTACAACATGGCTCTTGCCTACTTCGAAGCCAACCGCCCCGACGAAGGATTTCAATTGCTTAAGGCCAACGTCGTAGATAATATGTTTATGGGAGCAAGTCCAGGCAATTTTGGTCAGATCAGTTTCTACGATGCTGCGCGCGGCGAATGTTATCGAGATTTTGGTGATGTTGTGGGCGTTGGTGCTCGAGCTATAATAAATGGACTTTTGGGCATCGAGCCGCAGGCGCTTTATGGTGAGTTGCACATAAAACCGGGCTTTCCAGCCGCATGGGATAGTGCTTCGGTGTCTACTCCGTATCTATCCTACGATTTTCATCGCGCGGGCGACACGTGCATATTCAATGTAGAGCAGAACCTACCGCAAGCCTTGAAGGTAAAGGTATCTATGCTTGCCACCGATGGACTTGTATCTACGTATGGAAACACGGCCAAACGTCAGACAATAAAGCTCTACTGTCCGCGCCGCAAGACGGAGCATACTAATTATGCACGCATGCAGTTTGCCAGCGATAACTATACTGCCGAGGAGCAGAAGGCTATCGCATCGACTAAAGTTGATGCAAAGCGTTTCAAGAAATTCGAAATGCTCGATTTGTCGGCTCTTTGCAACGACTCTGTAACCAACATTTTCAAGCATAAATACCTGTCGCCGCGTCCGCAAACAACCACGTTGCAGATTCCCGTTCAAGGCATTGGCGAATGGTGTCACCCGCAGCTTTCGGCCGAGATTACCGATAGTGCCTTTCGTGCTAACAGCGTCATAACCACGTATTTAGGCGTAGATTTCAAAACTCAAAAGTTGGGCAATAATGTGATATTTAGCTCGTTGTGGGACAATTTTCCGAGTGAAGTGGTTATACCTACGAATGGTAAATATGGTGCGGCATACATACTTATGACGGGCAGTACCAACCACATGCAGTTTCGCTTGCCCAATGCGCAGATTGTAGCTACATACGCCGATGGCTCTACCGACACGCTTGCGCTTATTCCGCCATATAACTATGCGCCTATCGAGCAAGATTATTATGTAGATGGCAAAGCATTTCGAATGCCGAGTGAACGCCAATATCGCGTAAGTCTACAAACGGGCGAAACATCGCAAACGCTGCTGAGAGATTGTGCCGAAGTGTATGGACGCTCTATCTCTGGCGGTGCAGCGCAAATAGTTGAAATGAATCTTAATAGAGGGAAGCGTCTCACAAGTCTAAAACTTCAAACGCTTTCCAACGATGTGGTTGTAGGTATTATGGCGCTGACGTTGGCGAAATAGATTGTCTATAAGTAATAAAAAAGAAAAGCGAGGTCCATTACAGACTTCGCTTTTGGATTTGTATATAAGAAAACACAATTAATTGTTGGCCTCTTAGCACGCCATAGGCTCGAGAGTCGAGCGGCGATCTGAAAGCCCCGACTGCCAAATGGTGTATAAATCATTGGCTATATTGCGTGCGTTACCTTCTGTTTGCACCAATTTGCTGCGACGTGCTACAATGAGAGAGCTATCAACTTGCGGACAAACAAGAAAATCGATGTTGTATCGGTCGATGTCGTTCATGTTGTAGTCGTAGTGGCTATTATCGGCTATGAGCGAGCGACGATATTTACGCGAAATCTCGCCAATTTTATTGAGCACATCTGTGCTGACTTCGCTACCACAAAGTATATGAGTGATATTTTTATTTACTGAAAGTATTGTTTCTACAGCTGTTGCGATATTATTGTCTATATCTATTGTAGAAACATTCACATCGAGCGCTTTGCAGGTTTTGCGCCATGCTGCCGACTGCTCGCTTTGACCAATGACGAGTAGCTCGTTGTTATATCCAATCATTGAAGCTATAACAGCTTCATAAACAGCTTCGTAATTTCCGTTAACTCTAATGCTTTCAAAGCCTGTGCGGTAGAAGTGTTCTTCTCGTAGAATGTCGATAAATGCAGCCATAATCGATGTTTTTTCTTTTTATACATATCTAAGACAACGCAACAAGGGCGTACACGTATTCCGCGTAAATATTTTTTAGAAAAAATTTTCTCACACTTCATACATAGAGCTTTGTTCAATATCCATATTTTTACGATGAGTTTTGTAAATAACGATAACAATCAGAATATGAAGAACATTGTCATCATTATAGCAATAATGGCTATTGTTGCGGCATGTCGCCCAGAGCGAAGACATTTGTTAGAGCCCGCAGAACGAGTAATGAGCGATGAGGCTATAGACCTTCGCCAGCAGATTACCGACATTGCATTTAGAGGTTATATGATTGGTCATCACGACGATCCTATGTATGGCATAGGCTGGAATCTCGATGAAAATCGTAGCGATATTAAGTCGGTGTGTGGTGATTATCCTGCATTGATGTCATTCGATTTAGGACACATCGAACTCGGACGTACGCACAATCTCGACAGTGTGCCTTTCGATCGCATACGTAGTGAGATTATTGCTCAATATAAGCGTGGCGGTGTGTCTACGTTGAGCTGGCATGTCGACAATCCTGTAACTGGTGGAAATGCATGGGATACGAGCGATTCTTCTGTGGTTGCTGCTATTCTTCCTGAAGGCAATGCCAACGAATTGTTTATAAGTTGGATCGATAGTGTGGCTAAGTTTGTAAATAGTATAGTTACTGACGAAGGAGTGAAGGTGCCGCTAATATTCCGTCCGTGGCACGAGCATACAGGCAGTTGGTTTTGGTGGGGCGAGAAATTGTGCACTGCCGAGCAGTATATTAATCTTCAGCGCATGACTTTCAACCGTTTGCAAGAAGATAGTGCTACTCAGTTGCTTTTTGGCTATTCTACAGGCATTGAGCCGCGCTGTGTCGACGATTATCTTTGCCGATACCCAGGCGATGACATGATCGACATTATTGGTTTTGATGCATATCAGTTTTCGCCTGATAATGAATACTATATACAAATACTTGAAAATTGTTTGGCAACCGTCGATAGTGTTGGTGCGCAACATAGTAAACCATACGCAGTTTGCGAAATGGGCTACGAGACCATCCCAGACCCTGAATGGTGGACTCATGTGGTGATAAATGCGCTTGCCGACTATCATCCAAGCTACATATTGCTATGGCGCAATGCTCGCGAGAAGAAAAACCATTATTATGCGCCCTATCCAGGTCATCCTTCTGCCGACGACTTCGTTTGTTTCTACGATGATGACCGAACGCTATTTGTTAGCGACATGACAGCCAACGAAAATGAATAAGCACTTTGCAGAAATCGACTCAACCAATGCCGAGATGCACCGTTGGCTCGGCTCGGGCGAAGTTGTTAATAGTTATAGTTATATAACGGCCGATTTCCAATCGGCTGGGCGAGGGCAAGTAGGAAACAAGTGGGAGAGTGAGCCTAAGGCCAATTTACTCTTCTCTGCCGTCGTAAAGCCCAACGACCTCGAAGTGCACAAGCAGTTTTATCTCTCAATGGCAATATCTCTCGCTATTGTCGATGGCATAGAGCATGTGCTTGGCGGTAGACTTGCTGAGATGCATATAAAATGGCCAAACGATATTTATTATAAAAATGGCAAGTTGGGCGGAATACTTATTGAGAACACGCTGAGCAATCGCTACATAACCACGAGCATAATTGGTTTGGGGCTAAATGTAAACCAGCGCGAGTTTTATGGCGATGCGCCTAATCCTATTTCATTGCTGAATATAACTGGTAAAACTTGGCCTGTAGAAGATTTTGCCAAGAGTATAATAGAGAGTTTGAAAAGCTGGATTCCGCGTGTCGACATTGAAGATTGGACTCACATAGTAGGTATGTATATGTCGAGGCTCTATCGCTACGATGGTCAGCCGCATACGTTCTGTGCCGATGGTGTTACGTTCGATGCTACTATAAAACGTATTGAACCCGATGGGCGTATGGTGCTGGCAACTTCCAATGGTAATGAATTGAAATTCTTTTTCAAAGAGGTTGAGTATGTACTCTCTTAACAGGTGAGCTCTCGCGGCTTTATCTAAGGAATATTTGGGTTGATGGGAAAAACTAAAGTGCTTGTCGATTAACACTTGCCGCAACGATGTTTTTTGCCATTTTGCGCACGTTTTTTGAAAACATCTTACGTGTGTCTGAAACGACAAACAATGGTAACAACACTAAAAAATATCGTTATGAGCAAGAACAAAATTATTTGGATTGCGGCTATTGCTGCATTCATTATCACAGGAAGTGCTATCGCTATTGGTGTATATCAATCGAGCGACAACGAAAAGAGCGAAATTTGTGAATGTTCAACACATCAGAGCCAGAATCACAAACGACATCACAAAAAAATGGGCGACATGCGTAACGGGCGTCATAGAATGGAGCATGGCGCTAAAGGTGAACGCAGAGAGGCTAGAATGATGCATAGAAAAGATGTCAAATGTCGAAAACATGATGGTTGCCGATGCCGTGGCATACAAGCACAAAATGATAGCATAAGTAGCAATAGAACAATCAAGCCACTGCAGAAAACAGATAAAAAGTTGAATGGCAACAAATAGTCAATCGATTGCAAACGAAAACACCCATCGAAAACAAAAGTCGATGGGTGTATTTTTTTTATTTGTATTGAGCTAACTCGCTAAACGTATGCTTTTTATGCAAGTAGTAGTCAACCACTATGCTATGCTGATAAATTTCGAGCGGTAGTTCTCGACTTCGCATAGGTTCTAACGAGTGACGTTGGTGAATGATAGTTCTGATGCGAGCAAACACAGCCCAATGAGCACGCACAATTGCCCAACAATGAGCTGCTTGTGCTGAAGTTAGAAACTTGAGCCCAGCCACTCCATCGAGTAGCAGACGTGCTATGAATACGAAGACCCAATTTCGCGAATTGTAGTTTTTTATGAGCATAGCAAGGTTGTTGCGGAAATTGAGGTATGTCTTGCGAGGGTTAGCAGCCGAAAGAGTAGCGCCGCCGAGGTGAAACACCATGCTTTTGCTGCATGCCACAATGCGCCAACCCGCGTTGCGCATGCGCCAACACAAATCAATCTCCTCCATGTGAGCAAAGAAACTTTCATCAAGGCCACCAAGTTGGTTATAAATATTGCGACGAACCATCAGGGCTGCACCGCTAACCCACAACGACTCAATGTCGGCATTGTATTGACCATTGTTAGTCTCGATGCTGTCGAATATGCGACCACGGCAGAATGGATAGCCGAGATAATCGATAAAGCCACCTGCAGCGCCAGCATATTCAAATTTATCGTGCTGTTTGTCGTCCATAATTATGGGAGCGCAAGCGGCTACGTTTTCGTTAGCCTGCATAATGTTCAGCAGAGGCTGTAGCCAACCTTCGGCTGGCGCTACATCGGAATTGAGCAATACAACATATTCGTAATTAAGTTGCTTAAGTACGCGGTTGTAGCCTCCTGCAAAACCGTAATTATTATCGAAAGCAAGCACTTTCACTTGCGGAAACTCGTTGCTGAGCACAGCAAGACTCTCATCCGTCGATCCATTGTCGGCTACCACAACATCGGCAATGTCGGTGGGCGTTGTGGCTATGACTTGTGGCAAGTAGCGTCGCAGAAGTGCTACGCCGTTCCAATTTAGTATTACAACAGCAATCAATTTGTATATGTATTACTTATTGTCTTCTATTTGGTTTATTAGAGGGTTGATGATGTTCTCCAATTCGCTATGTATCAACCCGTTTGAAGCAAGCATTTCTTTGCCGAAAATGTAATCATTACCATGATGATAATCAGAAAGTTTGCCGCCAGCTTCGCTAAGAATTATAGAACCGCCAGCTACATCGTAGGGTTTGAGGTCGTATTCATAATAAGCATCGAAACGACCACAGGCCACGTAGCATAGATCTGTGGCAGCCGAACCGAGTCGACGTAGACCGTGGCATGTGCGCATAAGAGTATCGAGCGTCTGTAGCAGTCCCTTTGCGCGACTGAAATTGGAGTATGGGAAGCCAGTGGTTATGAGTGCATTGGCGACAGATGGACAGTTGGATACGTGGATTGGTTTGCCGTTGAGTGTGGCACCACCACCTTTATACGCAGCAAAAAGTTCGTCGTGCGACATTTCGTACACTACGCCGAGTGTAATCTCATCGCCATCGAGGAGACCAATGCTGATGGCAAAAGGGGGCACTCTGTGAATGAAATTAGTAGTGCCATCTATTGGGTCGATTACCCAGTTGAAGCGTTCGGCGCGATCGGAGCGAGTGCCCTCTTCGGTGATGAATCCGGCTTCGGGTAAGAGCTGCGAGAGCTTTTGCACGAGCGTGCGTTCGGAATATTTATCGAGGCTTGTAACAAAATCGTTGTGTCCTTTGGTCATCACTTCGAAAGCATTGTTGTCGCGCTTTTCGAGCAATTCGCGGCCGAGTGTTCGTGCCGTTTCAGCAACTATTTTGCATAATTCTTTTAGTTCCATATGTGTATATATAATATGATTGACAATCAGTCTAATACCGACACGCAGACGGCTGATTTGTCGATGGTTAAACTATCTATGCGCACGCGATGAATAGTGTTTGAAAGAGAGGCGTCATAAGGCAAATCAACTTTCAAGTAATTGTCGGTGAAACCGCTCATTCGTCCTTCGTGTTCCGACGATTCGAAGAGCACCGTTGCCTCAGTGCCAATGAAGCGCTTGTAGAACGCAATGCGCTTTTGTTCAGAGAGTTCGTGCAGCACTGCATTGCGTCGATGGCGTTCTGGAATATCTACAATGGGTTTCAGTCTTAGAGCTAAAGTGCCCGGACGTTCGCTATAAGTGAAGACGTGCAATTGCGAAAAGTCGATACCTTCGAGCAACTGGCGCGTCTCTTCAAAATATTCTGGCGTCTCACCATTAACACCAACGATAACATCGATGCCAACGAAGGCGCGATGTATCAAGCTACGTATCGAAGCTATCTTATCGGCAAAAAATTCTGCCGAATACCTACGATGCATCATTTGAAGCACAGCATTGCTGCCCGACTGAAGTGGTACATGAAAATGAGGCATAAACTTTTGCGATTGAGCCACGTGCTTCAATATACTGTCGGTGAGTAAATTAGGCTCGATGGAAGAGATTCGGTATCGTTCAATTCCCTCAACATCTTCGAGAGCCTCAACAAGTTGTTCGAACGTCTCGCCATTGTTGCGACCGAAATCGCCAATATTTACACCCGTAAGTATCACCTCCTTAGCGCCTGCGTGTGCAGCTCTGCGAGCTTCGGCGATGGTGTTCTCCACGGTGTCGCTGCGGCTTGTACCTCGGGCGAATGGTATAGTGCAATATGTACAGAAATAGTCGCAGCCGTCTTGAATCTTTAGAAAAGAACGTGTTCTGTCGCCCGACGAGAATGAAGGTTGAAATCGTTTGTCTTTCAGTATGTTACCAGCTTCAATGCGGGCGCTGTCTGTGCGGCAAGCATTGCCAATAAGGTCGACAATATCGTTTTTCTCGTTATTGCCAATAACCAAGCTAACGCCGTCAATGTCAGCCACTTGCTTAGCCTCAAGTTGCGCGTAGCAACCAGTAACAACCACAAAAGCATTGTTGTTGCGGCGTATGCAGCGTTTTATCACTTGTCGGCATTTCTTATTGGCCTCTTCGGTGACGGAGCATGTATTTATTACATATATATCGGCAACATCATCGAAATCTACGCGGTCAAAACCGCTTTCTTGCATGCGGCGCGCCATTTCGGAAGTTTCGCTGAAGTTGAGTTTGCAGCCTAATGTATGAAATGCTACAGTCTTGCGCGTAAAAACTTCGTTATCAATCATTTATCTTTTTTCTATATAGTATAGATAATATAAGCTACGTATGTAGCGAGAAGCAGCACTCCTTGCTTACGTCCTATGTGATGATGACGAGCTGATGCGAATATCATTAGCAAGGTGGTTGCCAATGTAAGTAGCAGTAGTTCAACGTTGAACGAAGGATTGTACTCTATGGGTGTTGCAACGCAACTGATACCAAGTATTAGCAGAATGTTGTATATGTTCGATCCTATAATATTGCCCATAGCAAGGTCGGCATTGCCGTGATAGCTTGATATTATTGATGTGGCGAGCTCGGGTAGCGAAGTTCCCACGGCAACAATAGTAAGACCGATGATTTTTTCGCTTACGCCTAAATGCGATGCTACTTCAATAGAGCCATCGAGCATGAGGTTGCTACCACCAACAAGTGCCGCTACACCAATAACCACTAATATTATGGCGCGACCGATGTTTATTTCGGCACCTCCTCCGCCAATGTTGTCATCGGGCGTGGTTTTTATTGTGAATATTATGTATGCAACAATAATTATGAGGAATATTATGCCGTCGAATCGGCTAAGAAGTGTTGGTTGTTGCTGAGCTACAAAAAAGTCATTGGCAAGTAGCAGCAGAAGCAGTGTAAATATAAGAGATAGTGGAAGGTCGCGGCGGCGAGCTGTTTTGTCGATTGTTATGGGAAATATCAAGCCCGATATGCCAAGCACTATGAGTATGTTAACGTTGTTGGAGCCAATAACATTAGCGAGGGCGAGGTCGGTGTGTCCGTTGATTGCCGAGGTGATATTTACAAACAATTCGGGCGACGATGTGGCAAGGCTCGTGATGACGAGACCTACTACAAGGTTACTAACGCCAAAATGGCGAGCAAGATTGACTGAACCCTTCTCGAGCCAATTGCCGCCAAATACGAGTAGTATCAGACCTATGATGATATACACCACACTTAGAATCATCTCAGGAATTGAAAGATGTTGTTGAAAAATCGTCCAACGAATGGCACGAAACGACGTTCGCCTTTATATGCGTATATACCGCAGTAGATATAAAAAGCAAAAACGAGAACGGTGCAAACTTGCGTCAACACCCACAAATCGATTATAGGTAGCAAAATTGAGAAGCATACTGCCAATATGTTGAGTCCTAATCCTTGTCGCAAGTGGAACATAACGAAGTGGTTGTCTTCGGCAAGTAGCAGATGCGCAATATAGGCTACAATCCAACCTACTGGCGTGATGTAGGCTGCTGTGGCTATGGTATATGAATCACGATTCATTGTAGTGCAAAATTTTTATATCGCTTCCGTCAAACACGGCGTATGAAAATGTCTTTATCCATTCGCCAAGCACCAACACGCGTGCGCTCTCGAGTTGATAGTCGAGTATGATGTGTCGATGGCCGAACACGAAGTAGTCTATTTTTTTTCCAGCATCGAGCAGTTGCTTGGCATAGCGTAGCTGAAACTCTTTGTCGGGACCCATGAAAGCTTTTGGGTCGTTGTGTTTATCGTGCTGCATTCGACTATGGCGCGACCATACACCTGCAAACCAAAAGGTGAAGTCGGGGTGAAGCCACGAGTAGATAATCTGTATAAAGTGGCAGTTGAAAATCCACTTCATAAAGTTGTAGGCGGGCTCAAAATTGCCAAGCCCATCACCATGATGAAGCAAGAAGGTCTTGTTGCTGTAGGTCACAGTTGTTGGCTTGGAGTGAACCATCACACCACATTCGCTTTGGAGGTAGTTGAACATCCACACGTCGTGGTTGCCAGTGAAGAAATGCACTTCGATGCCAGCGTCGGTTAGTTCACAAATTTTACCTAAAAAGCGAACGAAGCCGCGTGGTGCAACGTGCTTATACTCAAACCAATAGTCGAATATATCGCCAAGAAAATATATAACATCGGCATCAGCTTTTATCTTGTCGAGCCAGCGTACGATGCGTGTCTCATGAGCTCTGTGGTCGGTTATGTATGGAGCTCCAAGATGTAAGTCGGAAGCAAAGTATATTTTCATTATTTGCCTTAGCGAAGTATCTCTTCAATCTTGCGGTCGAGGCGAGATCCAAAGAGGTCTTTGCCGATTAGTTCGCCATCTTTAGCAAGAATAAAATTACTTGGATATTTAGTTACGTTGTATGTACTTACAGCGGGCGAGTATTGGCCGCGAAGGTCGCATGTGTTAACCCAAGAGATGTTGTCTTTGTCGGAGGCATCTTCCCAAAGAAGTTTGCTGCGATCGAGGCAGACGCTATAAATCTCGAGTCCTTTGGTGCGATATTTCTCATACAAATGAGCCAACTGACGATTGGCCTCGCGCGAATTGCGGTCGGTCGATAGCCAATAGTGTAGTATTACGTATTTGCCACGCAAATCGGAGAGTTTTACGGTTTCGCCTTTGAGTGTAGGCATCGACAAATCTGGCGATTTCACTTCAACGGCATTGGCTAAAAGTCGCTGACTCTCGATTGCTTGTTTGCGTCGACGACGTGCATCGAGCACATAGTTGCAAAGTGCCTTAACGTCTTTATTGTCTGGATAAGCAACGTTGAGGTTGGTCGCAAGAGCCGAGAAGAGTATATGATCTTCGTCGCCCATAACATCAAACACATTGTAGTCGCCTACGCTGATATACAAAGCATAGTAGCCAACAAAAGATTGTGGATGCTCGAATATGTATGTACGTACATAATTCTTATAGCCTTGAATGAGCTCAGCCATATTCTGACCAGCTTTTACTTGCTCGTCGCCAGTGGCGTTGATGGTTTTTTCTACTGCCTGACGCAATATCACTGCGCGCATGCTGATAGCTTGAAGTTCCATCGACTGTGTAGAGCCTTCTATTTTTATTGATTCATACCAATCGCTTGCAGCGCAATCGGCGTTCACTTTGATTGTTTCGGTAGAGTCGACAAGAAGCATTATTTGTTTTGCTTCGTCGAGACGTAGGTTGTAGAACGCTGGGCGCGAAATGGGTTCGTGCTTGAATTCGAATGTGCCATCTTGAGCTATTATCGCCGAATCGACAATGGTTTTTACTCCCATTGGACTCTCGAGATATATTTTCTTGCCAGCGGCATTGCTAAGCGTACCTTCGATGGTGAATTTATTTGAGTCTGAGCAGGCTGCAAGCATTGTAGCCACTGCTATGTACGATAAGTATTTGAGTTTCATTTGATAAAGACAAAAGATTCGGTTGCAAAGATAGTTTTTTTGTTACCAATAGAGGGCGTCATATTCATAAGTTGCATAAGGAACTATATGTGTTATCTCTCCATTGGCATCGGCGGCAATGATTATGGGCTGAAGTTTGCGCAGTGTAACAGCATCAGTGCCAGTGAGTTCACCTCTTATGATATTGTATGTAGCATTGCCAGAAATAGTTGTAGGTACATCAGCCAAAACTACATATCCAAGGAATCGTTTTGCAGAAATATAGTTCCAAATGTTTGCTGCATTGCTCGAGCTATCGGCGTTGCAGATGATAATAGAAGGTTTGGCAAGTTCGCGGACTTTCACCACCGAAGCGTCGTTTGTGCGTAGGCTCACATCGGGCAATGTGTGACCAATGTTGTATGTATGAACGAACGAAACAATATCGGCATTGTCGGTAAGTATGTTGCGAAGTTTAGTAATCTCTTCGTTGTTGGAGAGTTTCTCGTCGGCGTTGTCTACTACGTATTTATACATATTGTAGTCGTCTATCAAGTTGAAAAGCGGAGTCGACGATTCTCCAAATTTTAGCAAAGGCAATACACATAACGAATTGCTGTTTTCGGTTACCATTTCTGCCACGATTGGTTTCCACTGATTTACAACGGCATTTATTTGAGCGGCTACAGCTTTTCGATTGGTAGCGGTTGGCCTATTGTGTGTCAGTATGGAGTCGATGGCAGCGTTGTATTTCGAACTCATTGCGTTGATTTTCCATAAGTTAACCACTGAACTATTGTCGGTAGTAGCTTCGCTGAGGTGGTTTCGTCGAGCGCAAATAGTTATGTTGTCATCGTTATCCTTAACAATGGGTATGTATGCACTATCTGGAGTAACTACATTGTACACGCCATAGGGTAGGTCGGCGATGTCGAAACGATATATGTAATTATCGGCGTGTGCGGTATCAATGCACACATTATCAGTTGTTTGTAGATATATCTCTTGCTTTATTGTGCCATTGAAATCTATAGCAAGCCATTGTTCATGGTGCGCTACATCGGAGCAAGCGGCGAGTAATAATATTAATGTGGTGTATATATATAATTTCATGATTATAAGTGCATTATATAGTGCCTTTTACTTTTTTGAACAAATCGAGAGCATAAACGTCGGTCATGCCCGAAACTATGTCGACAGCTGCGAGAAGTTTGTCGTAGAGAGGGGCATCGTCGGCTACAGCAAATTGAGCAGGAATGAAAGGTCGCACAAGTTTTGAGTAGTATCTGTCTGGGTTGAGCATGGCTTCAATGAATGTGTGCAGCAACGTGCCAATGATAGTGAAGCCCGAGAGCTCTATTTCGGCCACAGAGTGATGTTTATATATATGCTTAGCAGCAAAATTGGCAACAATGTCCATGGCATTTTTCTCTGTTTGAGGCAGATAGTCGATAAGCGAACCTTTGAATTGGCCGGCAAGTATAGCATCAATATTATTAGTAAAAATGTCGGCGCAGCGGTTCACAAGCCTACCGATAACCATGGAGCGAAGGAAGGCTACACGTTCGTGGATGTCGGTTACACGGGCAAATACTTTGTCGCGTGTCTCAAAGAATTGTTTGTCGGTCACGCGATCGAAGAAGTTGCACATCATGTCGTTGGTTTGTTCGGCAGATATTATGTCGAGTCGGCAAGCATCTTCTACGTCCATCATCTGGTAGCAGATGTCGTCGGCAGCTTCCACGAGGTAGACGAGCGGATAGCGAGCATACGTAGGCAAACCATTTTCGTCGGGCAGTCGAGGCACACCGAGTGTTTCCATCACTTGCACGAACGTTTCGACGTCTTGCTGGAAGTAGCCAAATTTTTTTCTATCGACCGACGCTCGAGGATACTTAATGATAGATGCAACCGTAGGAAAAGTGAGCGCAAAGCCACCTTCGCGACGTCCTGCGAACGTGTGCGACAGCAAGCGAAATGTGTTGGCATTGCCATCGAAATTTATCAGGTCGCTACGCTGCGCTATTGTGAGATCAGATTTGGCTATTAGTTCGCTGCCTGTGCCTGCTGTGAAATAGTGCGAAATTGCGCGTTCGCCCGAGTGCCCGAAAGGTGGGTTACCCATATCGTGGGCCAAGCATGCCGATTGGACTATTGTGCCTATTTCACCAACGTAGTGCGAACAGACTCCCGCGTCTTTCAATCGTGTGGCAACCATATCGCCAATAGAGTATCCTACCGACGACACTTCAAGGCTGTGCGTGAGACGGTTGTGTACAAATACACTTGCCGATGGAAGCGGAAAAACTTGCGTCTTGTTCTGCATTCGGCGGATTGTAGCCGAAAAAATCAATCGGTCGTAGTCGCGCTTAAACTCTGTGCGCTCCTGACGTATGTGCGTTGCAGGATTTCCCGTGCGTTGCGTGGTGAGTAGTTTGTTCCAATCCACTTTGTTCGTTTTTTTTCTCTCCGCAAAGTTATCGTAAGTTGTAAGTTTTGGTGTATTTAGGTTACTGATTGAATATACATATATGTATATATATACACTATTAATTATAAAATTAACTTAACTTAACGATACAAAAATTATACAAGTGAAGTAAAAATACGATATTAATTCGCACGCGAATTAACAATAAAAAACTTCTAAAAATGATTAAGAAAAACATTTTGCTGTTGGCCTTTTTAGGCGTTGCAGCTGTTAGTGCTTCTGCACAAGGCTACACTCGTTTGCAATTGAATTTTGCTCCCCAAACGATGGAAATCAAAGACGTTCCAAGTGAATATGCAAATAACGATTTTGAAGTTGGTTGGGATGGTATGAAACTTAGCACTCCTGGCTTTGGTCTTGGTTTCATCAAAGGCATCGAACTTTCGAAAACAAAACCTCTTTTCCTCGAACTTGGCGCAAATGCTAATTTCCTCTTCAAAAAGGCTGACTACTCTGAGGGTGAAGATTATAAACTAACCACGAAATATTCATTCCTAAACTTGGCTATTCCGGTAAACTTGGCTTATCGCATCAAAGTTTCTGACGCATTCTCTATTCAGCCTTTTGCTGGTTTGAATTTGAAATTCAACCTCCTTGGTAAGTGCAAAAATGAGTTCGAAGAAGATTCTTATAGCTTCGAATCCGAAGCGGATTTCTTTAGCGACAAATACTCTGAGGGTGAATTTAGCGATGGTGATAGCTACTTCGGTGGCGATAAGGCAAAACGTTTCCAACTTGGTCTTAACGTTGGCTGCGGCTTCAACATCAGCAAGTTGTATATCGGTTATACTTTCCAACCTGATTTGACTAACTATGCTGAAATTAAGGCTGATGAAACCTACAAAGTGAAGACTCGCAGCAATGTTATCACTATTGGTTTGAACTTCTAATAATTGTAGTTAATTCTATAACTAAGGCTGGGTAGGCAACTATCCAGCCTTTTTTGTGTATGTACAAATCAAATAATCAAAAGTATAGCTATTACGGATGAGACATAACTAATATGTATTAGTGCGCAGATGCCGTCGATTAGAACAGATCCTCGCAGATAATATGATCTTTATAAATCTGGGTTTTCTGTGCGAGTTGTTTCTGTTTACGAAACTTGAAGAACAAATTTTATTAGTGCAAATTCGTTCAATTCGGTGATTCCATTGACGCAAGATTGCAACTGTTGCTAAATTTGTTCGACACTATAGAGTTAACCAATGCACCAAATAAAACATAAGAGCATAATAGCAATAGGCATCGTAGCAATTGCTGCATTTGCGTTTTTTGTGCTGTGCTATCAATACCATTTCTACTACAAAGAGCAGAACCAAATTTTTTTGCTTACGGCGGACTTTTTTTGCGCCTACACCTCAACGCCAGCGTGGCTTGCCAACTACATAGGCGATTTGCTAACAGCATTTTTCTATTATCGATATTTAGGTCCGCTCATTGTGGCTATGTGTGTGTTTGTGTTAGGTTTATATACGTATAAAACGCTGAAATTCATCAATATACGTCATATTGATGTTGTGGCGTGCATAGTAGCCATAATAATTATGTTGCTCGAATGTGTCTATCACCTCAGCGTCACGTATCAGTTGGCGGCTACGATTGGTAAAATATTCCTCGTTGCAACTATTTATCAATCAGTCTATTGGTATAAAAAAGCGTGGTGGAGTTCTCTGTCGGCAATAATTATATTTATGCTCATAACCATTCCTTATGGCAAACACTATAAGGCCGACATAAAACAATATATAGGAAGTGTGCGAGCTCCAGAAACCATTCTTGAACGCGATTTTGCGGTGGATAACGAATATTACTTTGGCAACTATGGTCGAGTGCTCGAAATGGTGAAGCATACGCCCAACGAGCAACTCACCCAAGAGATGCTATTTTTTTACTATTTGTCGGCTGCGCAAATGGGACAATTGCCCGAACGGTTGCTCGATTTTAGCAATCCATATCTTGGCACATTCGAAAAAATTGGTCCGCAAACACCACACATACTTATAAATAATATGCACGAACTCTATTGGTTCATTGGTGATATGACCTACGCCGAGCGTGCCGCTATGATGACTCACGTGTTTTCGCCGCAAAACCGTAATGTGCGTATGATAAAACGTATGGCCGAAATAAATCTCGTTACCGCCGACACTGCTGCAGCAATAAAATATCTGCGTATACTCGAAAAAACGCCCATCTATAGCAATTGGGCTAAACGTAGAATGCCCGATGCTCAAAACGAAACTCTTCGCAATCAGATTGCGCATAAACAGCTGTATATCAATGCTACCGACGACATGCAGTATGGCGACGATGCATACGTAATACTTACGCAATTGCTCAATTCGAATCCCAACAACGATGCTGCGCTCAACTATCTGCTGTGCAGCGATTTGCTCACCAAGCAGATGGATACGTTTTGGCGCGACTACAACAACTACTACGGAGCGCGTCGTCATCGCAAGCTCTACGATGAGGCTCTCTGCATCTATCTTGCTGGTACGGAAGCCTCAGCCGAGCAATGGCGACAAGCCGACATCAGTGCCGATGTGCAAGCACGTTTTGACGAATATTGCAAGCAGCGTGGTAGTAGCTTATTTTCAGATACTTATTGGTATTATTTCGATACTCATAAATAATGCATTATGCTAAAGAAATTTTTTGGCTTCGCTCTGTTGCTAATACTTATGACAAGTTGCCTCTCGTTGCCCGACAATGCTGCGATTGTCGATTCTATGCCGCCTATCTATCCCGACTATACCGACATCACCATACCACAAAACATTGCACCGCTCAACTTTCTGATTCGTAGCGATGTAGATGAAACTTATGTGGAGGTCGATGGAGTATGTATGTCGCATAGGCGAGGCAACGAGGTTATTTTCGAAATAGATGATTGGAAGCGCTTTATTAGCAATGCTGTAGATACGACTTTGAGTGTTACGGTTTATACGCGAAGCGGTGGCCAATGGCTTAAGTATAAACCATTTGCGTGGAATGTTGTGAGTGATAGCATCGATGCGTTTCTCACCTATCGCCTTATAGAACCCGATTATGAGATTTATCAAAATATAGAGTTGCGCGAGCGTTGTGTGGAGAATTTCGAAGAGCGCAACATAAGTACATACAAGATTGTGGGAAACCGCTGCATGAACTGTCACACTTATAGCAACCGCGATGCTAATCGTTCGATGATGTACGTGCGAGGCGAAAATGGAGGCGCAATACTCAACACCAACGGCATTTTGCGCAAACTCAACATAAAAACGCCCGAGATGGTGTCGCCAAGTGTATATTTCCATTTCAGCCCGTCGGGGCAATATGTTGCATTCTCGTCCAATGTGATTATCCCCGCATTTCATAGCAAACCAAGCAAGCGCCTTGAGGTCTACGACAGCAAGAGCGATGTCTATGTGGCTGATGTTGAGCATAACACCATCATAAGTAGTCCGCTATTAAGCGACAGCACCACATTTGAGACTTTCCCAACCTTCAGCCCCGATGGCCGATATGTATACTATTGTGCAGCTCCTCTCGTTGATAGGGTCGACAAATTGCAGTATAGTCTTTGTCGTATAGCATTCGACGAAACGAGCGGAGCGTTTGGTAATCAGGTAGATACCGTAATCGATGCAACCAATCCAGCAATAGTTGGCAAAGGTTCGGTGTGTCACCCCAAGATTTCGCCCGATGGCCGATATTTGCTCTATACGGTGGCTGCATACGGCACATTTCCCATTTGGCATCCCGAAGCCGATTTGCAGATGTTGGATTTGCAAATAGGCAAGGTGGATACGCTGAGCATAGTGAATAGTGCCAAGAGCGACACCTATCATAGTTGGAGTAGCAACAGCAGGTGGTTTGTGTTTGCCAGCAAACGCGACGACGGACTCTATGGCAAGCCATATTTCTGTCATCTTGATGAACAGGGCAGAGTTTCGAAGCCGTTTGTGTTGCCGCAGCAGACGCCAACTTTCTACGACTACAATCTGAAAAGTTTTAACATTCCCGAGCTTGGGCGAGGCAAACTACCATTTACAGCCGAGGCCGTGGGTAGAGCCATGCAATTGGAGTCGGAGGCTTTTCAATTTGCCAATTAATGACGAATTGTTTGTGCTTACGCGACAAATACTCGCTTGTAGCAAACCATTATTAGCGACTTGATTGTAAATTTGTAATAATTAACACTCACGATAAACAACAAAACATATATAAGTATGAATATCAAGCAATTGCCAGTATTAATTACTCTCGGGGCTGCATCGTTGTGCACTGCTATACATGCACAAAAGCCTGTAGGTAACGATTCTACGCTCATTGTGGCTGAGAATCAAGAAGCAGAAGTTGCATATAATCAGGGCAACGATTTTGTGGCGCAGCGTAATTATACGCAAGCTATACAGAGTTTTTCGGAAGCCATCGCGGTGAATCCGCGCTTCTCCAAAGCCTATATCAATAGAGGTTTTGCAAAATCGGAGATTGCCGACTACGCAGGCGCTATATCCGACTTCACTCACGCCATCACCACCGATGCTCAGGCTGCTGCTGCCTATTATGGTAGAGGTTTGGCTTATTTCAATCAGGGCAAGTCGGCTGATGCTATGCAAGATTTCAATGAGGCAATGCGCAAAGGCTACAAGGAGGCTAAAGTATATTACTATGTCGGCATTGCGCATTTCGAACTCGGTGAATACGAAGATGCTGTTAACAACCTCACGCTTGCCATAAACACCGACGGCAACAATGCTTCTATGTATAACGATAGAGGTAGTGTCTATCGTGTGCTCGAGCAATACGACAAAGCCATCGCCGACTATCGTCAAGCCATTCGCCTCGACCCAAAGATGGCTACGGCTTACAACAACCTTGGCAGTGTACTTATGAAAAAAGGCAACACCGACGAGGCCATAAGTCAATATGGACTTGCCATAGCTCTCGATCCTCAGTATTATATTGCCTACAACAATAGAGCTCGTGCTAAGTTCGAGAAAAACCTCTTCGACGATATGATTTCCGATTGCCAGAAAGCAATAAGCATAAAATCCGATTATGCCTTTGCCTACAACAATATGGGCATAGCTCAGATGAAGAAGAAAGACTACGAAGCAGCCTACAAGTCGTTCAGTAAGGCCATTCAACTCAATTCTAACTTTGCCGAGGCTTATCTCAATCGTGGTAGTTGCGCCGAGATGCAACGCAATTTCGACAAAGCTGTAGCCGATTGGAAAAAAGCTTCGCAACTTGGTATTGAGAAGGCTCGCAACTACATCGCATTCTATGAATAATCAACTATAAATAAGTATATTATGAAGAGTATATATATAGCGTGTTTGTTACTTATAGCTTGTGCCACTGCGGCATTTGCACAACAAGACACCCCTTTCGATAAGCACAATTTCCCAAACCGCAAAGAAGAGTTCAAGAAAGCTAAGCGCGCTTTAGATGCTGGTGAGGCGGCCTACGAAGCGGAGTCGTATCATCAGGCAATAGAATTCTTTAGCGAGGCATACAAATTCAATCCTAACTATTCGGAGCTAAACTATAAGTTGGGACAGTGCTGTAGGCATCTTCCATATAAGTATAAATGTTTGCAATATTTTGAGCATGCCTTCAAACTCAATCCTTCTGTTGCTGAAGATATTCACCTGATGCTTGCTATTGGCTATCATTACAATAGTCGATTCGATGAGGCTATCAAGGAGTATAAGACATATATGCATCATCTTACTCCTGCCGATATGGACCAACGCCCGCTCATCGAGAAGAAGATTGAAGAGTGCAATTTCGGTAAGAAGATGCAAGCAGAGCCTGTGCGTGCATTCATCGATAACCTTGGTCCTACAATCAACACTCGCTACAACGAACATAGTCCTCTCGTATCTGCCGATGAATCGCTCATGCTATTTACCTCTACTCGCGAAAATGGTCGCGATATTAGCGAAGAAGATGGCCAGTATGACGAAGATGTATATATATCAAGAAGTTACAGTAAAAACTGGGCTGTTCCTAAATCTATTTCGGAGAACATAAATACTACCGACAACGATGCCACTGTGGGTATCTCGCCTGATGGTCAGTTGCTTTTGGTCTACAATGGTCGCAATGGTGGAGGCAATATAGAATTGAGCGAGCAAAAAGGTGAAGATTGGAGTTCGCCCGATGAACTACCGCGCCCCATCAACGACAAGAAGGCGCATGAGTCTTCGGCTTGTTTCTCGCCAGATATGCGCCGTATATATTTCGTCAGCGATCGCGAAGGTGGTTATGGCGGAACAGACATATACTATTGCGAACTCAATGCAAAAGGCAAATGGGGACCTGCCGTAAATCTTGGACCGGTAATTAATACGCAATACGACGAAGAGTCGGTGTTTCTACATCCCGATGGCCGTACGCTCTACTTCAGTTCGAACGGGCACGAGACAATGGGTGGTCTCGACATTCTCACTTCGCAACTCGATGAGCGTGGTGAATGGTCGACTCCGGTGAACGTTGGTTTCCCAATCAACTCGCCCGACGATGACCTTTGCTTCTCGATGTCGGCAAGTGGCCGACATGGCTACCTTAGCAGTTCGCGCTCCGATGCCATTGGCGGTCTCGATATTTACAGAATAACATTCCTCGGCCCCGAAAAACCATACGTGCTCAGTGGTGAGGATAACCTCATTGCGGCTCGCTCGAAACCTGTTTCGGATATGGTGATGGAAAAGTCGGTTGAGATTAAGACCATTCGTCTAACCATTGTGAAAGGTGTGATAAAAGATGCTATCAGTGGCAACCCAATATCAGCCAAGATTGATATTACTGATAATGAGAAGAATGAACTGATATTTACCTCGCAAAGTAACGAATCAACAGGTAGATTCCTTGTGTCGTTGCCTTCGGGCAAAAACTATGGTATTGCTGTTCATGCCGATAACTATTTATTCCATTCTGAAAACTTCGACATTCCGGCAGCTACCGAATATCAAGAGATTGAAAAAGAAATCAACCTCGCCAACATCAAGAAAGATGTTAAGATTGTGCTTCGCAACGTATTCTTCGAGACGGGCAGTGCCAAACTTAAGCCGACTTCATACGCCGAGCTTGGTCGACTCACTCAGTTGCTTAACGAAATACCTACGTTGCGCATAGAAATTTCTGGACATACCGACAATAAGGGCGGCCACGCAGCCAACCAAAAACTATCGGCTGCTCGTGCTAAAGCTGTGGTTACGTTCTTGATTTCGGAAGGTATCGATGCAAGCCGACTCGAACACAAAGGCTACTCATACGATCAGCCTGTTGCCGACAACAAGACGGCTGAGGGACGCGCTCAAAATCGCCGCGTAGAGTTCAAAGTCTTGAGTGTTGAATAGTCTATTTTTTATGTATTAAATATCTGCGGAGCATCTCAGTGGTGAGGTGCTCCGTATTTTTCTCTTTTTGTATATGATTGATAATCATAAATACAGAGTATTTACGCATGGCAACGGCGGGCCTGATATATATTGGGGGGCATTGCCCGACGAACGAGACGTGGAGCAAGTTTTCGACCTGGTTGGACAACAAAACAATGATTGCGCTTTTCGCCTAATTGTGTATGAACCAAACGATTGGAACGGCGATTTCTCTCCTTGGCAAGCTCCTGCAGTGTTCAAAGGGAAAGAGTTCTTGGGCCATGGCGAACAGATGCTCGCGTGGCTTTTAGACGAATGCATTCCTCGCGTAGAGCAAGTAGCTCAACCAAGCTGCCGGTTTATGGCTGGATATTCGCTCGCGGGGCTCTTTTCGCTCTGGGCTCTCTCGCGCTGCGATCTATTTGCTGGCGCTGCAAGTTGCTCTGGCTCATTGTGGTATAATGATTGGACTAATTATATGCATGAAGCCAATTGGGGAAATATCGATAGTATATATCTGAGCCTTGGAGTGTCGGAAAAGAATACCAAAACTCAGCCAATGAATACAGTAAACGAAGCCACTCAAGCTACTTACGACTTTTTCAAAGCTACAGCGCAAAACGTGATTTTAGAGTGGAACACTGGCGGACACTTCAACTACACCACTCAGCGCACTGCCCGTGGAATCAGTTGGCTTGTGGCTAATGCCTGCTCAAAGCAGAAATAAATTTTTATGCTACCCAATGATAATATATCTTTACCCATGTATTTGACTATTTAGGATTATCATGATGATAATCAGTGCGTTGTCAAAAGGTGGCATATAAAAAAACAGAGACGCCACGGATAAGTTGACGTCTCTGTATGTAATATTTTAGTTATGGCTATTTAGTGAGTCCGCGAAGGGCTTTGTTTTGTGATATAACAGCTACGTATTCTTTCAAGTAGAAAGGTTCGAAATAGGCCACATCGACAAACTCTTCGTTGGCAAATTTGCGAGAGGCAAGGCGTGCCATATTGCAAGCTAATGGGTTTATGTCGTCGATGAAATGGGCCGATTCTGAGGTGATTACCGTTTTGCATTTGTCGGCACCATCGCCGCCGAAATATACATCGCCCATAGCCAGAAAACGCTGATAAGCCGACTCGTCCACAACCAAGGCGCAAGGTTCAGCCAAGCAGCCTTTGTCGCGATTGTAAACAGCCGTGTAGACTTCCATACGTCGAGCATCAATCATAGGTGCAACGGTTTGTGCAGCAGGATTTTGAGCAAACATTTGTTCAGCCATGATTTCAAGCGTGCTTATAGCTATCATTGGCACCGACAAAGCGTAGCAGATGCCTTTGGCAGTGCTTGCGCCTATGCGCAAACCAGTGTACGACCCAGGACCTTCACCTAAGGCAACAGCTTCGATGTCGTTCATCGTCTTGCCTGCCTGAGCCACTACTCGCTCTATCATCAGTGTGAGGTTGGAGGCGTGAGGCGCATTCTCGCCCATAAGTTCCTCGTGTGCCAACACGTTCATACCATTGCACACAGCTACTGAGCACACATTAGTTGACGTATCAATAAGAAGTATCATATCTACTCTAAATTTTTCGAGTGCGAAGTTATCACTGAATTGAATGAATGAGTCACCGAAAGAAACGAATATGACGAATTAGCCCAAAGTCGATTCATAATTAACGTTCTATATACCACTAATAGAACGCTTTAGACGTGTGGTATGGATTTGGGCGATTCGGTGATATATATATAATTACTCATCGAATGGCATCGATTCTACTAAAAGTTTGTACATAGAGAAAGGCAATCGTTCACCATCGACGATGAGTTTTGCCTTGCGGTAGAAAGGTTCGCGTTCGGCGAGTTTCTCTTTTATGTATGCAAGGAGTTCTTCGTCGGTTTTTTCTGCAATGAGCGGACGTTTGTCTTTGGCTTTACTTAGGCGAGCAGCAAGAATTTCGGGCTCTACGCTTATGTATATAGTAGCACCCGATGCCACCATTTTGTCCATATTGTCGAAGAAACAAGGAGCGCCGCCGCCAGTAGCGACCACGGCATTGCTTATGCTGCAAAGTTCTTCAACCACAGCGTGCTCGGCATCGCGGAAGCCATCTTCGCCATATTTAGCAAAATACTCTTTGATGGTGCATTGGTGTTTTTGCTCAAAATAGTCGTCCATATCTATGAACGACCAACCCAAGTCGTGCGCCAAATAGCGGCCGATGGTGGTTTTGCCACTGCCCATATATCCTACAAGAAAAACTCTATTCATATTCCTGTTGTTGTTTGATTTTTTCGAGCGCAAAAATAAAATTAGTTCAACTTTACGCATATAAATTGAAAGTTCGAGCCACGTAAAGCATAGAATTCACGGGAATGGGGCCTGTTTTTATATAACAATATGGCTTGCCCCATTGTCAAAAGCGGACGGGAAGCGCTAAAAATATTCGTGTTTTTCGTGTGTTCCGTGGGTACTATTCTACGCAAAGCGAAAGTTGATTTATCTTTACATACTAAATAATAATTATAAACACTTTTTTGCTTATGGATTCTACCATGTTTACTCTCGTCGCAGTGGCTATCATCGCTTTGGTCATCCTATTGTTCATATCTTATGTGAAGGCACCGCCCTCATCGGCATTCATTATATCGGGTCTGTCGAAGGAACCTCGCGTACTTATTGGTTCGGGTGGTTTCCGCATCCCATTCTTCGAGCGTTTGGACCGTGTCTATCTCGGACAGATTACCGTTGACATCAAGACGGAAGAGAGTGTGCCAACTACCGATTTTATCAATGTAGATGTAGATGCCGTGGCAAAAATCCGTGTTATGCCTACGAATGAGGGCACACGTCTGGCAGCCAAGAACTTCCTGAATATGATGCCAAACGAGATTGCCGAACAGCTGCAAGACTCGTTGCAGGGTAACATGCGCGAAATCATAGGTACGTTGGATCTTCGTTCGCTCAACACCGACCGCGACGGTTTCTCTGATCAGGTGATGACGAAGGCTCAGCCCGATATGGCTAAACTGGGTATTGAAATTATCTCGTGCAACATCCAAAACGTCACCGACAAGGAGGGACTTATCAAAGACCTCGGTGCCGACAATACTGCAAAAATCAAGAAGGACGCCAGCATCAACCGCGCTATTGCCGAGCGCGACGTGAAGATTGAGGTATCGAAGGCCGACAGAGATGCCAACGATGCACGTGTGGATGCCGATACTGCCATAGCTATCAAAAACAATGAACTGGCTCTGAAACGTGCTGCCCTAAAGCAGCAGGCCGATACGGCTCAAGCTGATGCCGATGCTGCATACGCAATACAACAACAAGAGCAGCAGAAGACTATCAATATCAAGACTGTAGAGGCACAGATTGAGAAGACCAAGCGCGAGCAGATTCTCTCGAGGGAGCAAATTGAGATTCGCCAGAACCAGTTGGCTGCCGAAGTGGAGAAGAAGGCCGATGCCGACAAATATCAGATAGAGAAGAATGCAGCCGCTGAACTAGAGCAGCGCAAACGTGTGGCTGAGGCTCAGAAATACGAGGCCGAGCAGCGCGCTCTGGCCCAGAATGCCGAGTCGGATGCCGTTCGCTACCGCTTGGAACAAGAGGCTATAGGTATCAAGGCCAAAGGTGAGGCTGAGGCATACGCCATCCAGAAGAAGGGCGAGGCTGAGGCTCAAGCTATGGACAAGAAAGCTGAAGCATACAAGAAGTACAACAATGCTGCTGTGGCTCAGATGATGATTGAGGTGCTGCCTCAGATTGTGGAGAATGTTGCTAAACCTATCGCGTCTATCAAGGATGTACACGTCTACAGTGGCGGTCAGGATACGGGAGCCGGCCTCGGTGCTATGAGCGGCGGTGTACCAGTTGCCATCAAGCAAGCTTTCGATGTGCTGAAGTCTGCCACGGGTGTAGATATGGCAGACATTATGCGAGCTGGAACCATCGAGGCTAAGACAAACCACAACATCAGCCTCAACGACAAGGCTCGCGATGCCGTTGACAACATTACCGGGAAAGGAACAAACAACAAGAAATAAGTAATTACAATCATAGGAAAGCACAGAATTCACGAAAATGGGTTCTGTGCTTTTTGTTATTTGTTACGTGGTTACTATGTACTCCTTCTCAATTCGAAAATTCTCGTGCTTATATACTACGAAATGGGTTTTAGGTCTACCGTCAGTCCCATTGCAGCAGCTATGCGATAAAGGGTCGAAACTGTAGGTATGGTCAAACCACGCTCAACACGAGAAATATAACCTTTGTCGGCACCAATTCTTTCTGCCAATTCTTGTTGGGTTAATCCTGCATTTTTTCTCGCATCGAGGAGAATTTGAGCATTATATTCTTCCCAGGCCTTATCTTCTGCGGCTTTACGGCTTTTACTTCCTTTTGCTCCAAATTCACGCTCTAATTCAGCGCTTACATCATATATCGTATTATCTCCGTCCATTTTTGTATTCCTCCTTCAATTTTATTGCTTTATCAATCTCTCGCTTAGGCGCTTTCTCTGTTTTCTTAGTATAGCAGTTAAACAGTACTACTATTGTTTCTCCATCGTAAATGAAAAAGAGTCGGAATTCTTTATTACTATACGTTACTCTAAATTCATATAACCCATCACGTACATATTTTATGTAGTGGATAGGTATTCTATCTTCTGTTTCGAATAACAACAAAGCACGAAGAATCTTCTTCCTCTCCTGCTCCGAGAGTTTTTCCATAAACTCTCTGTAATAATGTTTATATGCTATTATCCGCCTCATACGTTGCAAAAATATACATGGTTGTATAACTATACAACTCGAAATAATTATTTCACCATAAATGGAATGTATTCTGAGAGCAAACTAAATAGGTGGAATCATTAGATAATATCATAAAACGATATTGCCCATCGTCAAATATTTGAATCTTATACCTTCCTACCAAAGGATTATTAGGCGCTTCGAACACAACAGAATCTGCATTAGAGTCTGGGAAATAATATGTGCCATGACAGTCCTCATTCCTTTTTTTTGTTCGTTTAATTCTGATGCTATCTCTACTCTCTTTGGTCATAGTGCTATCAAAATCCATCTTTCCAAGCAATACATGAGGAAGATCAATATTCCCCTTTGTAATGGAAAAAATATTTTGAATGTTACAATTGGTATTCCTTTTTACTATAGATTTTTCTTCATCCAAAATCCATACTCCTTGCATTTTCTCCATTCTTGCCTGATGAAGAAAATTGCATGACGCCGTAATTAATACAAGGAATATCAAAGGACTTTTCTTCAATAAAGAATTCTGTTTTCTGCTATTCTGAGTCATAAGTTCAGCCATGTTTCTAATCAGACAAAACAAATAGAATTTTTCAACCACTGAAAGCACAGAATTCACGGAAAATAGTTCCGAGTTTTCATGCAACAATGGGGCATGCCCCATTGTCAGAAACCAGATAAAGCTCACAAAAAATATTCGTGCTTTTCGTGTGTTCTGTGGTTACTATACACTTACTCAATTTGTGTTCCTTCAAATTCTAGCCCGCTCCGCGTAACCACCTCACGCACAATATCGCACACGCCATCGAGGCGGTCGTGAAGGAGAACGATGCTGCCAGGGCGCACGTGCTCGAGTATTCGGTTTATAACTATCTCGCGCGGCTCGTTACGCGTGTCGAACGAACGCACATCCCACGCAACTACATGCAGACCAGCCTTTTTGCAAGTCCAAGCTATCTGCCTGTTGGTGATGCCAAGCGGCGGACGGAAGAGTTTTGTATCTATACCTATGCCACGCAAAACCTCATCGGCTGCCATAATCTCGTCGCGATAATATTTATGCGGTCCCCAGAAACCATGAAAGGGATTGTGGTGCATAGAATGGTTGCCCACGGTGTGCCCGCGGCGAACGATGTCGCGCACTATTTCGGGGTGCTGTTGCGCTTTCTCGCCAATGATGAAAAAGTATGCTTTTATGTGCAATTCATCAAGTAAATCGAGGAGTTTGGGAGTATTTATGGGGTCGGGACCATCGTCGAAAGAGAGCAAAACCCTGTCGCTGCCCGACATCGTCTGCGCCTTCACAAAGCGTTGAGCTTTGATATTTGCCGCGCTATATACTTCGTAGGCGAGCAGTGCTAATAATATTACAACTACCGCCCAAATCAATTTGCAAGTAGAATGGCTTTGGCGCGAGCAGTGAGGTTGCAGGCGTTGGGCAGATGACTTAATACGTATTCTGAAGTTGGTGTAGTCTCTTCGGCATAGACCACAAGAACGGTCGATTTTTCGGTGGCTTCGTTGAGGTAGAGACGAGCGTCGAGCAGAGCGTCGTCGAGGCTGTTGGTGCGGTTGACGTAGGTCATGTTATAGCCATTGCATCCCGTAATTATAGCTATTTGGCTACCTATGGTGTTGAACGTCGATTGAATGAATGGCGTTGGCGAAGGTTGCACATCATCGACAACATTGCGCAAAAACTTTTCGCTATCGGCAATGCAGCCCAGAGCAGTAGCGGTGATTATGGCCGTGGGTTTCTCTATGCCCGCACGTCGCAAGCACTCCATGCCGCAAGCCACACCGCTTTTCACTATTGCGCTCATGCGACGGCGCATGTTGGCATCGGGAATAAGCGATTTGATGTCGAGCGCGTCGCTAAATTCTACTACCGATAATTCTGTTATCATAATTTACTTTTCCGTTACAAATGGCTTCGACAAGCTCAGCCAGCGCAATTTTCAATTCTCAACTTTCAATTCTCAATTTTCAATTCTCAATTTACCAGAGAATATCAACGCCGTACTATTTCCGCCAAAGCCGTGCGACGTACTCATAACATTATTCACCGTGGCATGCTGCAATGTGGTAACAGGCTTCGTAACATCTTCTGTCATTGGAGTCTCGTAGTTGAGCGTAGGCCAAAGCATACCATTATTTATACTTAGTATGCTAAACACCGCCTCGATAGAGCCAGCAGCCGCAAGCGTATGGCCAGTGAAAGCCTTAGTGCTGCTGAATGGCGGAACGCTGCCGAACACCGCCTGCATGGCAGCCATCTCCGATGCATCGTTGTTTTGAGTGCCGGTTCCGTGTACGTTGATATAATCAATATCCTTTGGCTCAATATTCGCTTTGCGAAGTGCTTGTAGCATAGCCATTTGAGCACCACGACCATCGTCGCTCATTGCAGTTTGGTGATGGGCGTCGTTGGCATTGGCGTAGCCGGTTAAGTATGCATATTTATTATGAGCGTCGGCGGCGCGCTGGAGAACTAAGTAGGCCGCGCCTTCGCCAAGGTTTAATCCCTCGCGGTTGCGGTCGAACGGACGGCAAGGCTTGTTGCTAAGCAGCATAAGCGAGTTGAAGCCCGCAAAAGTGTAGTCGCAGAGGGCATCGGTGCCACCCACAACCACGGCATCTGCCTCGCCAGCATCGAGCAAGCGAGCGCCCAACATGATGGCGTTAGCCGACGACGAGCAAGCGGTGCTTATGGCGGTGTAGTATCCACCCAAACCGCAATAGTCGCGAATCATCAGTGTTGATGAGCCACAGTCGTGCTGCGCCACGTAGTGCAAATTGCCACTTCCGCTATTTACATAATCTTTATAAAAAGTAGGCGTCAGGTCCATGCCGCCAACCGTGGTTGACGAGATGAATGCGACTTTTTTCAGGTCGGCAAGGTGGGCAGAGTCGACAGCCTCTTTGGCGGCAAGCATTCCAAGGAGCGTGGTGCGCGAAATGAGTTTTTCGGTAGCTATGCCAAGCATCGATTTCAATTCGTCGTTGGTATGCTGCACTTCGCCTGCTGGCACACGAAATTTTTCGGTAGTTATGTGCGCCTCGCGGATGCCCGTTTCGCCCTTGCAAAGCTTCTGCAAGTTGGACTCAATGCCCACACCCAACGCACTCACTATACCTATGCCGCTAATTGCTATCATTATTTATACTTATACTGTTTTAGTAATTACAATTGGCTTCGACAAGCTCAGCCAACCCACTTTGATTTGTCGCATTGAGTTCGTAACTCGTAACTCTCAATTCGTAATATTATTTATACTTATACTGTTTTCGTAATTACAATTGGCTTCGACAAGCTCAGTCAACCCACTTTGATTTGTCGCATTGAGTTCGTAACTCGTAACTCTCAATTCGTAATTAATCTGTGTCATCTCGCGTCATCTGTGCGAAATACACAAGTTGAGATTCCTATTTGGTACGGTTTTTCGCAATGAACTCTGCGAGCGTATTTATCGACTTGAAGCTCTCTTTGGCGTCGGCTGGCTTCTCCACTTTTATGCCATAATTACGCTCCAGAATAAGTATGATTTCGAGTGCATCGATGCTGTCGAGGCCAAGACCTTCGCCGAAAAGTGGTGCATCGTCTTCGATGTCGGCTGGCGTAATATCTTCGAGGCTCAGTGCGTCGATAATCTGCTGTTTTAGTTGCTCTTTTAGTTGTTCCATATTTTAGTGTTTCAATGTTAATAGATGAATGTTGAGGTTATAGTTTTCGCCTAATAGCTCGCACTTGCCGAAGAGTACGTTTCTGTAGCGATGCGAAGTCAAAAGATATTTAGCGTAGGCCGTCACTTGCGCCTCTTCGCGTGCATTGGCACAGACGAAAAAGGTTGTCTCGCCGCGCACGCCGCAACTTATAGCTATCTCGCCAAGCACAATGTTGGGCAATGTATATACGAACGTGGCTGGACTTGCTTCGCCCTTTGCCAAGTCGCGCATGTGCTGCACATCGGTGTCGAGCGATGATGCGTGATTGTATAGTATTATGGCAGTGTCGGTTGGCTCATACACGGCATGGGCGCTCGACTTGCCTATTACGTACTGTGCGCCCATATAGCCCAACTTCGACAGCCTATCCATCTTGAAAAACTTCAAGTTTGGCTCATTCTTTTGGTGATAAATCTCACGAATGAACGTGTCGAAATCCGTGTTGCAGTTCAATATCTCTTTTCCATCAACGACCAATTTGCCGTTTGCTATTTGGCAAGAGGCAACCTCGTCTATATCGTTGATATTATTAGTATTATCGTAATTATTATTTACAGAATGATATGCCGCAGTCGAAAGCACCACGGCCGCGTTGCATCCGCCAAAGCCCGAAGCGCACTTAACGCAATGGCGAGCATCGATAGTTCTGTTCTCAGCTGCTACGTTTAGTGGCATAGCTGTGCCATTAGTCTCAAAACGCTGTGTGCCAAGAATCTCGCCACGTAGGAGCTCCTCAGCCGCCATAGCTATCTCTATCACGCCCGAAGCGCCAAGCGTATGACCGAAGAGCGGTTTCAGACTATTTATAGGCGTCTGCCCCAGCCCAGCAATATTTATTGCCTTCGACTCCATATCGTCGTTGTAGGCAGTGGCGGTGCCGTGGGCATTCACAAAACTTATGTCGCTTGCATCGAGACCAGCCTCGCGCATAGCAGTATTTATGGCATTGGCAAGCGGTTCGCCAGTGCGCGATGGCCCGCTGATGTGGTTGGCATCGTTGGTTATGCAGCCGCCGTCGATAGTTATGCCACAGCTAAGTTTCTCATCGGTAGTGAGAAGAATGGCAGCTGCTGCTTCGCCCATCGAAAGGCCTTTGCGGGCGGCATCGTAGGGACGGCAAACCTCATCGCTAACCGATTTGAACGCCATGAAGCCCGAAACGATGAAGTTGGTGAGCTCGTCGATACCTACGACGATGGCATTTTCGCACTCGCCGCTGGCTATCATTCTATATGCAACGATAGTAGCCGAAACGCCCGAAATGCAAGCGTTGGAGATAATTATGGGCGTTGTGCTAAAACCCGTTCTGCGCGCAATGCGCTCTGCTGTTTCTGCTAAAAATGTTGGGCTGTCGGGGGTAGGTATATCGCAGCCGAGCACACCTACATTTCCTTTGGTTGTGGCGAAAACGAGCGTGCAGGCATCTTTATTTATGTTGGAGCAGTCAACAACCTCGTTTATAACTATTTCGGCGAGTTGCTCCAAGCGCGAGATGTCGCTCGACGCCTTCACACCAACGGTGGAGTCGTCGATGAGAGCCATAGGATAAGTAGCAAAATCGGGTGCGCGTCGAGTTTTTTCTGCTTTTAGCGATGATTCCGTAGCGCAGAAGCCATTCTCGCCGCTCGATGCGCGGTCGAAAATATCCTTCACCGACGAACCCATAGCCGTGCGTACCGCCGACTTCCCTAAATAAACTACTCGCTGAGCCATCTCTTTTTCCACTCTTCGTAAAAATCGGGGCAAGTGTATTGCAGATTGCCGTCGGGGTCGAGGAAGACTTGCGTGGTTGTGCCTGTAGCCATCACTGCCATATCTTTTTCGCGATATATGGTGTAGTCGAAAATCACCTTTGCGGCAGGCGATTTTATGTAGCGAATTTCAACAATAGCATGGTCGCCACATTTGAGCGACTGCTTGTAATCGATATTCAAATTGACAACTGGCGCTACATATCGTGTGCGGAAATAGTCGTCGTAGCCAAGGCCGGCATAGTGAATGCCAAACTGCTCGCGGCCATCTTCCATATACGTAACGTAGGAACCATGCCACGCCACACCCATCATATCCACTTCGCTGAAGCGAACCACAAAATGGTGCTGATATGTAAGCGCTGCTTCGCGCTGAACGTTTTTGTTTCTCATTGCGGCTGTGTTGCAACTTTCATTTTTCCCGTAGCTATCACCTCGTCGCCTACGCGCACTTCGGCAGCAATAAGCGAAACAGGGCCAACTACGGCTTCAAATTTTATTGTGGTATATAGCTCATCGCCCACTTGGGGTAGAGCGTTGATGGTGAGTTTCGACACATTGCCTATCACGCCAAGAGGTACGCCATGACCATTGTTGACGCTTTCGTAGCCAATATGCATAGCTCCCGATTGGGCTATATGTTCTATTATGCCGCCATCGGTTAAATGTCCGTTCTCTACAAGCATGCAGTCGGGCTGAATGGTAAGTCCGCACGATGAGGTGTCGCCTTCGATGCCGAAGAACTTGTCAATCATTACTATGGGTGCGCGTTGCGGTATGTAGTCGCATATTGCTGCGCCGCTTACTACTGGGTTCTTCATAGCTTATTTTACGATTTCTACAATGGTATGTCCGTAACCAATATTGTCGTGGAACGCCTTCACCTTAAGTCCTGCCGCAGCCACAAGGCGCTCGAAATCGTCCGAGAGGAACATCTTGCTGTTGCCGTTGGCCATGGCAGTGAAGTATGGCGATGTGAGCGTCAATGAGAGTGCAGCTGGCTCAAACTGCTGACGATTCCAGAATGTCTCCATTACGTATAGCGTGGTGGCATCGCTCATGGCTTTGGCAGCACGCGTAAGTATACTTATGACTTGCTCTTCGCTGAAGCAGTCGAGGAATTGGCTCATCCAGATGGCGTCGAAGCCTTCGGGGAATGCGGTCTCGGGGTTGAGCAAATCGGCTCCGTAGCCATCTATTCGCGCAGCATCGGGATTGGCAGCTGTGGCTTTGCGCATCATTTCGAGTTGCTGCGGAAGGTCCATAATAGTTACGCACACATCTTTATTGTATCGCACGCACTGCTCTGCCCAACGCCCCGTGTTTCCACCGACGTCCAAAAGGCGCTTGGGGTTGTGCTGAAAAGCTATCTTGAGCGCCTCGTCGAACGAATTGTCGCTATAGAAATGGTCGAAGCCAAACCAACTCTTTTGCACCTCTTCGGGCAGTTGCGAAAGGCCTTCGTAAATAGTGTTCCACGAACCAAAGACCTTCAGACCTTCGGGCTTGCCGTTCTTCAGCGCTGCTTCGAGGTCGAAGAGACCTAAATAGTTCACGTCGTGGTTGAAATTCAAATTGGCTTGCACGGCTTTGTCGCGCAGAAGGAACCAACCGGTTTTAGCCAAATGGAATTTGTTGTCTCTATCTACATACACCGTGCGCGACGAGAGCGATGCTTCGAGCAGTACTTGTGCTGCATAATGAGATAGTTTGCATTTGTTTGCTACTTCGTCTATGGTAAGTCCATTTTGTGCATTTGATAGCTCCTCGAACACACCAAATTTTATCATCAGACGTGCTACTTGAAATATCACAGGAGCAAAGGCTATGAAATGTGCGAGAGTTTGAGCTTCGGGCGCTTTCAGAGTCTCTTTGGTATATGTTTTTTCAACTGCTGGCGACAGATTCATTCTTTGTAAATGTTTATTGGTTACGGCTTAGCTGTGTTTTTTTCAGCCGATGGCAAAGGTACTTATAATTACGAGTTATGAGTTAAGAATTACGAGTTATGAATTACGATGTACGATTTTCGTTCGTGGGAGGATGTTGTAGAGACGTTGCGCGCAACGTCTCCACACACAAACATTCGTTCCAGCGGATGCTCTCCCTTGCTTTTTTCCTATACGAGTTTGCGAAAAAGCACTTTCGATAGCGAAAAAGAGTCAAAAAACGCTTTAGCACGCCAAATGATGCGCTTTGTGTGCTCTACAACGCGATAAGGCGCGACAAAGTGCGCTATATGGCATTTATACGGCGAAATGACGGCGAGGGGCTTACGCGAGGCTTAGGATGTGCTTACACGGTGTTTCATTCTGTATCGAGTTCAATTGTGAATGTTAGTTAAATTTTGTTTGCTTGGGCGAAATTATGCATATATATTCGCAATGATTAGTTCTGTCTAATTATGAAACCAGTCATCTTAGCTTTTGTATTAGCAATAGTATCCATTGCGGCATCTGCCCAAACCATAGAATATGGCTACGACGCTTGTGGCAACCGCGTTACACGGCAAACACAGCATCAAAACTAAAAATCAATGTTCTTGCCATGAAAAGAGAATGAATGAACAACGTAATATATCGCTGCAAGGCAAGAGCCTTGCTTTTAGGCAGCACCGTAGGCAGAGCCTACGGAGAACGGGGGATGTGTGGACTTATAATATTGAGATAGAGCATCCAACCAATGGATTTATGAACTACTAATTGATTATTGATGCTATGAAAAAATTTATTTTACTTTCTCTTGTTTCACTTTGTCTTTGTGGTTGCCCTATTTGTTATGATGACTCTAGTATTGACATATATATTGAAAACAATTCTGAGGATACAATAGCTGCTATTAGTAAATTGCATTATTCTTATAAAGGGAATAGAGATACGGTGCTAAGTTCGAGAAATATGAGAGAAATTGTAAGTAGTGATTCTATTAGAGAATGGGTAAAGTATGGAGAAACAGACTTCGGTAATGCATGTTACCTTATTGAAGATCACTATGATTTTGACACGTTATCAATCTTTATATTATCATACTCTACATACAAGACTAAAACTTGGGAACAAATTGCTAAAGATTATGACATTTTAGCTCGTTATGATATAACAAACGAAAATGTGGAGTCTCGAGTTGAAGGCGATTATGGGAAAATAGTATTGCCATATCCGCCCAATGAAGAAATCGCTGACATATATACCTACATTCCTAAAAAGTAGTATCTATATGCATGAATATGGTCATATTATCCAGTTTAGGCGGATTTGTAATCCGCCGTCATAGAAATGCGGATTTGAAATCCGCAAACTCATTACTCGGGGATTACAAATCCCCCTCGAACAGATTTTGTCCTCTTCCTATAGTTCAGCGTGGCATCTTGCTACGTCGGATATAACAGCCACACCGTAGGCAGAGCCTACACCCACAACGTTGGGTCTCTATTGATTGATTATTATCTGCCTAACGACACCAGACTTTTTCTTTGCATCGCCTGTTATGCGCCTCGGCGACACTTCAATAGTGTAATAATGTGGCGACTTTACTTTTACTTCTTCAGCAACACACGGACAACACTTGTAAAATGGTATATTCTCGTCTTCACTTACATTCCATGCCGACGCGTAATATGCCAAAACCGTCCATGCTCCTTTATTCCAATCTTTCACCTCCAACGTATCAGCTGAGATGAAGAAATACGAAGCTTCTTTTTCGTCTCCAGAATTATAATTATCATGCTTTACTCTATGTACCAATTCCACAGGAATCGACAGTCCATCTATATTTAGAACCAGCGTTTTATAATCACCATTGCTTGGCAGTAGATACATTTTCAGTTTATCTGGCGTTTTCAAATCGCTTTCTTTTTGCGGGTTTGCAAAACAAACCCAAGAGCCTCGTCCAGCCAATCCTGCATGTTCTCCATGCTCGCACACTCTGTAATGCCATTCCGTATCCTCTCCATTTAGCGGCGAAACATCGTAGTTGTAAATGCCATATCCAGCTAACGACAACACTTCTTTATAGTCTGTTGCGTCTGGTTCAACCTTTTTCATTGTCTGACCAACCATCGACACACTAAAACCTAATGCCAGCATTATAGCCAGCGCAATCCTTTGTCTTTTCATTATTTATTGTATTTGGTAAAAAAAGTGTTGCGAATATAGCGTAAATGTTTCGTAATGTTAATTTTTGGCGTTATAAATATATAGTGATATAAAATGATTTACGGACATTGTAGAGACGTTGCGCGCAACGTCTCAGTTCAGGCGGATTTGGATTTCGATAAATACGCAAAAAGGCCGCCCCGAAGGACAGCCATTCATATCTACTTATATACTTACTACTTACGTACTTATAACTTACTACTTACAAAGCGCTTTGTAGCGTTTTACCGTCTCTTCGAGGCCAAAGTATAGAGCGTCGGAAATAAGGTGATGACCAATAGAGACCTCCTTCACGAAAGGTATCTTCTCGCAGAAGAATCCCAAATTCTCGAGGTTTAGGTCGTGGCCTGCATTAACTGAGAGGCCCAACTTCTTGGCTTCGTTGGCAGCCTCGACGAAAGGCGCAATGGCCTTTTCGTGGTTGGCAGCATAATTAGCAGCATAAGGCTCGGTGTAGAGTTCTATGCGGTCGGCACCAATCTTTGCGGCTTGCTCAACCATAGTTTTGTCGGGGTCGACGAATATCGATGTACGTATGCCAGCTTCACTCAGGCGGCCAACTATATCTTGCAAGAAATCGAAGTGGCGCACAGTGTCCCAGCCGGCATTCGAGGTTATGGCGTCGGGAGCGTCGGGCACGAGCG
The DNA here is from genome assembly GCA_015061285.1 of Bacteroidales bacterium. Taxonomy (GTDB): domain Bacteria; phylum Bacteroidota; class Bacteroidia; order Bacteroidales; family Marinilabiliaceae; genus W3P20-009. The sequence continues at coordinate 141,182 of SUWW01000005.1, forward strand.
TAACCTGCGTAGGTTTCACGCTTATAACCAACTCCATAAACTTATCCGATGGGTAACCCTCTATATTGAACTCGGTGGTCACCACAGGTCGAAGATCGACCACATCGGCATAGCGAATGTGGCGTTCGTCTGGGCGCGGGTGAACGGTGATGCCATCAGCGCCAAAGGCTTGTATGTCTTGAGCAGCTTTTACGACATTGGGCACATTGCCACCGCGAGCATTTCTGATTGTAGCGATTTTGTTGATGTTTACACTTAGCTTAGTCATCTGTTATTAGTTTTTCCTAATTTATGTGGGAGAGTCAGCGTCGATAGTGTTCTGTAGCTCTGTTATTCTCTGTAAGAAAGCCCTTTTCGTGCGTATGTCTTATTTTCCACTACAAATTAGTGTAATTTTGCGGTGCAAATATATTTCTTTTGTTATTACAAAGACTCAAATAACATGCAACAGCAAGTAATAATCGACGAGGCTGAAACTACGGTAGTCAATATACATTTGAATAGTGCAGACTTCCAGCTTACGCGCATAGTTAATGTGCTTGAAGACAATGGAGCTCGCATCAAAAATATTAATGTTGTGACGCATAGCGACGTAGATACCGACATTACAATATACCTATCAGTGGAAAGTGCGGAAGCCATTTCGCAAGCTCTCGACCGTTATGGATATGAAGCCTCGGTTGTAGCGCCTGCATCTTCTCCCGACAATCCGTCGACCATCAAGCGTAACTACGATGCTTTGATGAATTTTTTGAATGTATAATACCTTAATTATAAAAATTCTATGTCAGTTGCCGAGATTCTACGCTCACGCACCCAAACTGGTTTTTCGATAGAAATACTTCCTCCAATAAAGGGCAATAGTCTTCAACGAACCATTGAGAATATAGACGAGTTGAAAGATTTTGGTCCACTATTCATAAATATCACTACACATCATTCAGAGCCAGTATACGTGCCTACCAACGATGGCAATCTGAGGAAGATTTTTGTTCGCAAACGCCCTGGTACAGTGGCAGTTGCTGCTGCTATACAGAATCACTATGGCATACCTACGGTGCCTCATATTTTGTGCAATGGCTTCACCCGTAATGAAACAGAATATGTGCTCATCGATCTCAATTTCCTTGGCATTCACGACATTTTTGTGCTTCGTGGCGATGCCGATAAAGAGGTGATGGTGCCTGTTAGCGATTGCCATTTGCATGCTACTGACCTTATAGGTCAGATAAACGACATAAACAATGGTCGTTTCCTCGATGGCACGCTCAACGAACCTCTCACTACAAAATTCTCGTTTGGAGTGGCTGGTTATCCAGAAAAGCATGCCGAAGCTCCTAATATGGAGACTGATATAAAATATCTAAAAGCCAAGGTAGACGCTGGCGCCGAGTATGTTATTACGCAACTTTTCTACGACAATAGTAGATATTTCGATTTTGTGAAGCGTTGTCGCGAAGCGGGCATAACAATACCTATCATACCAGGTCTAAAGCCAATCAAAAAGGCTCGCCAACTCAACGTATTGCCACGTGTGTTTGGTTGCAATATGCCACAAGATTTGGTGAATGCCATCGAAAAATGCAAAGACGATAAGGCTGTTCAACAAGTTGGTATAGAATGGCTCACACAGCAGGTGCGAGAACTCAAAGCCGCTGGCGTTCCCGATGTTCATTTCTATACGCTTGCTGCTGTCGATTCGGTGAAAGCGGTGCTTAAGAGTTGTTTCTGAAAATTTATTGTGTGAATATTTATCAATTAACATAGCTACTATACGCCTCAAATATGAAAGTTTTTTTATCACTTATTACACTTTGTGTTGTTGCATTGCAACCTCTCAGAGCCGATGTGGGCATGTGGATTCCATCGCTCATTGGCAAGAATATCAACGAAATGCAGCGTCTTGGTCTGAAACTATCGGCCGAGGATATTTATAGTATCAACCACGAATCGCTCAAAGATGCAGTAGTGATATTCGGTGGCGGTTGCACTGGCGAAATTGTCAGCGAAGATGGCCTCTTGCTCACCAATCATCACTGCGGTTTCGACTACATACAGTCGCATAGCTCGGTTGAACATAACTATCTTGCTAATGGTTTTTGGGCTATGACTCGCGCTGACGAATTGCCAAACAAAGATTTGAGCATCTACTTGCTTAATTATATTGAAGATGTCACCGATAGCATTTTGATTGGCACCGACACCATCGCGTCGGCCGAGCGCTACAAAGAGGTGATAACAGAGCGAAGAAACGACCTTGTGAAACGCCACAGCGACGACAAATTTCAGAAGGCCGAAGTGGAAGAATTCTATGGCGGCAATCAGTATTTGCTCTTTGTGTATACCGAATTTCGCGACGTGCGTCTCGTAGGTGCGCCTCCCTCAGAGATTGGCAAATTTGGTGGCGACACCGACAACTGGGTTTGGCCGCGTCACACAGGCGACTTCTCCATTTTTCGTATATATGCCGATAAGGATAACAACCCAGCAGAATATGCAGCCGACAACGTCCCTTATCATCCTAAAAAACATCTTACCATAAGCACTAAAGGCGTCCAAGAAGGCGATTTTGCTATGGTTTTGGGCTATCCAGGCTCTACCAATCTCTATGCGCCTTCGTGCGACATTGAAGATGTGCAGAATAGCTACAACCCACAAATGGTGGAGATTCGCACGGCTAAACTCGAGGTTATGAACCGTCATCAGGCTAAGAGTGAGAAGGTTAATATTCAGTATGCAGCTAAAAATGCTCACACTTCCAATGCGTGGAAGAAATGGCAAGGCGAAGTGAAAGGCCTCAAAAAGACCGACGCGCTGCAGAAGAAACGCGCGTTTGAAACCGAACTCCGCCACAAGAGCGCTATCTGCGATACGCTTCTGAATGAATATGAAAAATATTATCAAGCGAGCAACACCAGCGAGACAAATGTCGTATGGGGTTACTGGAGCGAAATAGTTCGCCGTGGTGGCGTAGAAATTCTCGAGGCGCCCTACGAATATTGGGGAAGCGACGAGAGCAAAGCTGTCAAACCCGAAGTGTCGTTGAAGGATTTCGACTACAATCTTTCGGTAGAGATGGCAGGCGAAGTGTGGAATGTATATTGCAAGAATATTGCACGTAAATATTGGCCTGCAAGTATGCTAAAATGGAAAGGCACACCTCAAGAATATATGCGCAAGATGTATCAGAAGAGTGCTTTCACTGACAGCTTGAAAATGGCAAAGTTGCTAAACAGCAAAAACTGGCAAAAAAAGTTGCGCAACGACCCCGCATATAAGTTTGTAGATGAGATGTTTGCCGTTCGTGATGCACTTCGAGAAGACATTCGCAAGGTGGAGCGCCCAGCCGTTATCAACAACTTTGAGCGTAAATATATCAAAGCTATGCGCGAGGCTTATCCCGATAGCATATTCCCAGCCGATGCCAACTTCACCATGCGCATATCGTATGGAAATGTGGCAGGCTACGAAGCCGACGATGCTGTGCGCTATAACTATTACACCACACTCGATGGCATAATAGAGAAAAACCGCACGGGCAACCCCGATTATACCATTCCGCAACGTCTCCTCGACCTTTACAAACAGAAGGCCTTCGCACCATACGCCGACTCAAAAGATGGCAAGCTACATACGGCTTTTGTAAGTACGTGCCACACCACAGGCGGCAACAGCGGTAGCCCAGTGCTTAATGCCCAAGGCGAACTCATAGGACTTAACTTCGACCGTGCGTGGAATGGCGTGATGAGCGATATGAGCTACGATGCAAGCATCTGCCGCAACATTACGCTCGATATTCGTTATTTGCTTTTCATAGTTGATAAATACGCTGGAGCAAGCAACCTTATCGACGAGATGCTGAAGAGATAATAATTTGGAACAGAAAACAACGATGGTGAAAAGCACGAAAATCTCAAAAAGATTTCGTGCTTTTCGTGGTTGAAAGGAATAGAAAAAATCGGCGAAAACATGTCGCTGCTCCATAGCAATGGTGAGCAAATATCAACCGATTCATTTAACCATAGTTATGATTCGAGCGGCAAGAAATTAGTTTGCATAGAAATATTTATTGTGTAATTTCGCGCCCGAAAAATCTGTATGGCTCGACAAAGAGGTAAGCTGAATAGGCACCCGCCTGCAGATATAACTCAAAATAGTTATAATAAACAATGTACGCTATTGTAGAAATTGCGGGACAGCAATTCAAAGTCCAGAAGGACAACAAAATTTTCGTTCATCGTTTGGCACAAAACGAAGGTGACAACGTAGAATTCGACAAGGTACTCCTCATCGACAACGATGGTGCAGTAAAGATTGGTGCACCAACCGTAAGCGGAGCAAAAGTATCGGCAAAAGTATTGTCGCACGTGAAAGGTGATAAGATCATCGTACTTCACAAGAAACGCCGCAAAGGCTATGAGAAGAAGAATGGTCACCGTCAGTGCTTCACTCAGATTCAAATTGAAAGTATTATTGGTTAACCTTCTAAAAAAGTAAAGCAAGATGGCACATAAGAAAGGTGTCGGCAGTTCTAAGAACGGTCGTGAATCAGAAAGCAAACGTCTTGGTCTCAAAGTTTTTGGTGGCCAATTTGCAAAAGCAGGTAACATCATCGTACGTCAACGTGGTACACAACACCACCCAGGCGAGAACGTAGGTATGGGCAAAGACCACACCTTGTTTGCTCTCGTTGATGGAACGGTTCAATTCACTAAGAAACAAGAGAATCGCTCTTACGTATCAGTTATCCCTGCTGAGTAAGCGAAGCTTAATGTACCATATCCGATAGATATGGCGCATAGAATTACAACTCCCGTTGTGTAGCTCCACTCTCGGAGGCGCAAGCGGGAGTTTCTTTATTTACAACCGATAATTACACAATCGTATGTTAACTCTTAAGCTCATTCAAGAGCAAACTCAATATGTTATCGATCGTTTGGCAGTAAAATGTTTCGATGCCAAAGAGATAGTAGCAAAAATTATAGAGCTCGACAATAAACGCAAAGCTACGCAAGTAGAAGTCGAGACGGCGCAGAAAGAGATGAACGAAATTTCTCGTTCTGTAGGTCAGCTGATGAAGAATGGCCAAAAAGAGGAAGCTGAGAAAGCTAAGCAGAAGACCAGCGAACTCAAGCAAACCATCAAAGACCTCGATACCAAACGTACCGACATTGAAGCTGAACTTCAGAATCAACTCGTGTTGCTTCCTAATATTCCTTATGAGGATGTCCCAGTAGGTAAGACGGCTGAAGACAACGAAGTTGTGAAGATGGGTAACGAGATACCTACTCTTCCCGAAGATGCGCTTCCACACTGGGAACTTGCAAAGAAATACAACATCATCGATTTTGAGCTTGGTGTGAAGATTTCGGGCGCAGGTTTCCCTGTATACATAGGCAAAGGCGCCCGTTTGCAGCGTGCCCTCATCAACTTCTTCCTCGATGAAGCTCGTAAGGCAGGCTATACCGAGATTATGCCTCCTACTGTTGTAAACCAAGCTTCTGGCTTTGGCACAGGTCAACTTCCCGACAAGGAAGGCCAGATGTATCACTGCGATTTGGACGATTTGTATCTCATACCTACAGCCGAAGTGCCTGTTACCAACATCTATCGCGATGTGATTCTCGATGAGAAGGATCTTCCTATTAAGAATTGTGCATATACACAATGCTTCCGTCGCGAGGCAGGTTCGTATGGTAAAGATGTTCGTGGCTTGAATCGTTTGCACGAGTTCTCGAAAATCGAGATCGTACGTATCGACACGCCTGAGCACTCTAAAGAGAGCCACAAAGAGATGCTTGCTCACGTAGAGAGCCTCGTTCAGAAGTTGGAACTCCCATACCGCATTCTCCACCTCTGTGGCGGCGATATGAGTTTTACCGCTGCTACATGCTACGACTTCGAAGTGTTCTCGGCAGCGCAAAAACGTTGGTTGGAAGTTTCTTCGGTATCGAACTTCGACTCATATCAGGCAAACCGCTTGAAATGTCGCTACCGCTCAGCCGACAAGAAGCCTCAGCTCTGCCACACATTGAATGGCTCGGCTCTTGCTCTTCCACGTATCGTAGCTGCTATACTCGAAAATGGTCAAACAGAAAACGGCATACGTATGCCTAAAGTGCTTGTACCTTACTTAGGTTTCGAGTATATCGACTAAAAAATATTCATACGTAAACTATAATACAAAGAGTTGAGAGTAAGCTTGTTATGAGCTACGCTCGACTCTTTTTACATAAGTATACAAATAGTCTCTATGTACTTATATAATACAACGTTTATAGTAGCAGATTCAGAAAATGCATGGTGGCGCGATTGGATGCATTGCATCTACGTGGCCACAATACACGATGTGGCGCCCAATGCTAATTTCGAAGCTTATGCTATCGACCAGCACGACAATGTTGGCTCAACAAACTATTCGTGTCAGTGGCGATGCGAGACGTTGCAAGATCTTGGCGCTGTTGATACGTATACGAAATCGTTGTGCAAACGTATGATGGAGGCAAAAGGAGAATCGTGTCTTTTCTTCTCCACAATGATGAAACGAGTTGAGCTATGAAAGGTCGAATAATAGGTATCGACCCCGGCACTAACGTTCTTGGATATGCCATACTACAAGTGGACGGCAAGAAGGCCGACGTTGTGGTTATGGGAGTGGTGGAGATGAAAGGTCAGACCGACCACTACACCAAACTCAAGCGCATACAAGAGAAGGTTACGTTCATCATGGACCAATACAAGCCTGACGTCTTGGCAATCGAAGCGCCATTCTTTGGTAAGAATGTGCAGAGTATGCTGAAACTTGGACGTGCGCAGGGCGTATGTATGGGCGTGGCTTGTGCGCACAACATACCTATTTTCGAATATGCACCGCTTCGCATAAAACAGTCGATAACCGGACAAGGTGCAGCTACGAAAGAGCATGTGGCCACCGTGCTGCAACACCTGTTACATTTCGACGACATACCTAAATATCTCGATGCTACGGACGCTATGGCGGCTGCCTATTGCCATTTCATTCAAAGCCAAACGCCAGCAGCACTCTTGAATACGGCAAAAAGTAAAATTCCTACGAAAAGTAAATCGAGTCGGAAAGTTTCGAGCAAAGACGCATGGAGTAAGTTCATTGCCGAAAATCCAGACAGAATTTCTAAAAAATAATATTTGCAGACCGTGAACGCTGAAAACTATACATACGACCTTCCTGAAGAACGCATAGCTCGTTATCCGCTGCCAGAGCGCGATAGCTCTAAACTTCTTATATACAGAAATAGCGAAGTAGAAGAATCTGTATTTAGAAACATAGGACAATTTTTGCCTAAAGATGCTACACTCATCTTCAACGACACGAAGGTTATTCGCGCGCGTCTTAGATTTCAGAAGGAGACTGGCGCAACGATAGAGGTGTTCTGCCTTGAGCCTATCGAACCCGTTGATGTGGCTTTGGCTTTTGCTCAACACGAATCGACGGTTTGGAAGTGCATTGTAGGTAATTCAAAACGTTGGAAAGCTGGCGATTTGACGGCTGAGATTAACGCCGCAAATGGTGCAACAATTCTACACGTCACGCGTCTAAAGCAAGACGACCAAACAAGCGAAATACGTTTCTCGTGGGACAACGCAAATCTCTCGTTTGCCGACATAATAGAGAGTTTGGGCGAGATACCTATTCCGCCATACCTAAACCGCAAGACGGAAGAGATTGATAAAGAGCGTTATCAGACGGTCTACTCTGAACACAAAGGCTCTGTGGCTGCCCCTACTGCAGGATTGCACTTCACCGACAAGATTCTTGGTGAATTGAAATCTGGTGGCCATAAGTTGCTGAATGTCACGCTGCATGTGGGTGCAGGAACATTCAAGCCGATGAAGACCGATGAGGTGGAAGAGCATGTCATGCATACGGAGCACATTGTGGTTACACGCGATGTGATTACAAACTTGCGCGATAAAAATGAGCCGATTGTGGCTGTTGGTACAACCTCGGTGCGCACACTCGAATCGCTATATTGGCTCGGCGTGAAGTTGCTCGAGAAACAATCTATCGAAGGTGGGCTTATGCAGTGGGAAGCCTATAAACTGCCACAAACATACACATTGCAACAATCGATGCAAGCCCTTCTGCAATACTTGGACGACAATCAAACCGACCTTTTGCATAATCAGACGCAAGTAATGATTGTCCCAGGTTACGAACTGCGTGTCGTAGATGCCATAATTACGAATTTTCATCAGCCACACAGCACATTGCTATTGCTTGTAGCCGCTATTGTTGGCGACGATTGGCACAAAATATACGATTACGCGCTACAACACAACTTCCGTTTCCTCAGCTATGGCGATAGTTCCATACTCTATAGCAAGAGCTTGAGAAATTAGCGGAGGCGCAATCGAAGCACATAGTGCACGAAGCCTAAATGGAGAAAGAGCCAACAATAAGCCCACACACAGCAACTTTTTATATAAAAAAAGTTAATTTTGCAGTTCAAACACATAATCAATGAGATTACGATTCATAAACTTTCTCCTTGTCGGCATAGCAACTTTTAGCACGCTATTGCTGCAGGCGCAAAACCCTGTGGTGGAGATAACAATGGTGTCTGAAAGTGGCTATATAGCTTGTGATTCATATAATCCGCATCCTGTAATAAATCTTAATATTCCTTCGGAGCTATCGTCAACAGAGGTAATACATTGCAACGAGAACATAAGTAAGTATGTATATAAAGATGGCGAAGCTACTTATGTTGGTACAGAAGGCTACTCGTTTGATGTGAGTGTAAAGGGAGGAGATGTGTCGACCTTGGGCGGCGACTACACAATTAATACAAAAATCGATTTGAAGCTCGGCAAGGACGAAACGCATAATATGTACTACATATCAATATCGCCAAAATACACCAATGCCACAGAACAAGGCACTCCAGTGAAGTTTGTAGGCGATTCGTTGCGTGTCGATGTCTATGCAACGCCTTCGCCCGAAGTGCTTAACGACAATCGGCTTTGTGGCTACGATCAGTTGCTGAAAGCCAATACACAATGGAGTGATATTTCCACATATAGTTGGGATATTTCGAGTGTCGACGAGGCTGACAAATTGCACATAACTACATTTGAAAATCTCGACTCAGCAGTAGCTCACATAATCACCGACAAACAAATGTCGCTCGTAGTAAAACTTACCGAAACAACCGGCAAGACCTGTGTCAGTTCTACGGAAAAGGAGCTAACAATATTAGGTACGCCATCAGCATCGGTTTGGCGTAACGACTCAATAGGTATTTGCCCGAAAATCAGTGAGAAACGTGAAAAAGTAGACGCCTATTTAGCTGCGTGGGATACATACGGTGGCGTAGCTCCATATACAGTAAAAATGTCGAATGGTGCCACATTTGCCAATGTGCAGCCTGCCGAAATAAAGGGGGCGACTACCGTATCGACTATTGAAATAGAAAGCGAGCAATGGAGTAGCCATATAAATATCGATAATGCATACGATGCAAGCGACTATTATGTGGAAGGTGTCAATGCAATAGAACTCGACATTGATTCGCCTGATGATGTGTATATAGCAGAAATAGTTGATGCTAACAACTGTGTCTCGGAATATGGCACGGAAGATCATGTTTATGGTAAGATAAACGTGTACGACCGCACTCCACGACCACATTTTGCAAGCGACACACTGTCGTTTGTTATCGACAAAAAACGTGAGATTGAAATACCAGTTTATGTACGCGATAGAGGATCTTTAGGTTCGGGCAACACTATTACATGGGCATTGACCGACGAGTGTAGCGATTATGATATTGATTATCAGACTGAAATAGTGCGCGAGCAAGACGATGCAGATGGAATATATACAGGGCTATTTCGCACAAACATGAATGGCTATATCAAGTTGGTGGTTACAGAGGCTAATTATGACGATCGCAACGGAGAGGCCTTTGGAAGCGACGTGGCAGAGTGTGCTACTTCGAGCGAAGTGACGCTATATATGGAAATGCCATTTAGCTACCCCAACGCAATAAGCCCCAATGGCGATGGTGTGAACGACTGTTTGCGAATAGAGGGTTTGCCCGACGAAAATGATGTGATAGTCTGTGACATGCATGGCAAGAAGGTGTTCGAAAAGCATAATTATCGTAACGATTGGTCGGCTGAAGGTCTCGACGATGGATATTATGTATACGTATTCAAAGGTCGAGGTACGAAGACCGTGAAGGAAACTTTAGTAGTAAAACGCAACAACAAGTGATGATGCAAGCCACCAAAAAAATATTAACTGTGGTAGCTGCGGTGCTGGCTACGCTGACGACGACGGCGCAAAACGAGCTTATTATAAGCCAGTATATTCACAATAGATATGCAGTGAACCCTTCGTTTGCAGGAGTGCGAAATGGACTCTCTATTTTTGGCAGTTTCCGCAAGCAGTGGGCTGGCATAGAAAACACGCCGCAAAGCATTCTTCTTACAGCCCATGCTCCACTCAAGCACGACAATCTTGTTTTGGGCCTACAAGCTTATAGTCAGCATATTCATCAATCTACAAATACGGGGCTTATGACGGCAGTTGGCTATCGAGTAAGCACAGGCAAACACAAGTGGCTATCTTTTGCATTGCAGCCAGGAGTGTCGCTACACAAGACAAATTGGGCCGATGTGCGACTTATGGACGAAGCTTCGGATGATGTTTTTAGCGAAAACGAGACATCTGTTGCGCCGCTGTTAGGTGTTGGTGCGAGTTGGTATGGGTTGAAATATTTCGTTGGATTTTCGGTTCAGTCGCTTCTTGTGAGCGACGATTTCGATCAGCGTGATGCAAAATTTGCTCCTGGCGATGCGGTATACGTTGCCACAGGAGGTATGCTTTTCGATATGACCGACAAATTTGGTTTGCAGCCATCGATGCTTATGCGTTTCAAAAAAGGCGAAAAATCGCACCTCGATGCTACGCTAAGCGGCATATACAACGATTTTATCTGGGTAAGTGCGGGCTATCGTACCGATGGCGATGCTGTGTTTGGCGTGGCAGCTCAAGTGGCAAAACGCTTCAGAGTGGCCTATCACTACGAATTTACCACTGGCGACCTCAATGGGTATAACAATGGCTCGCACGAAATATCGCTGCAATATGATTTTATATACAAAGTGAAAGTTGTTGGTCCTAAATTCTTCTAAGCGATGAAACGAACAATCATATTTTCTATTCTTCTGCTTACAGTTGTGGCTACCTCTCGTGCTCAGCAGGTGAAAATTCTGCCAATCGACTTATTTAGCGATGCCAACATCATCAATCCTGTGGTTATAGACTCGGTGCTCTATTTTTCATCGAACAAAAAAAATAGCATCGCTGTCAACTATTTCAACAGTGACGAATCGCGACTATATCAGCTCTACTATGTAAAACTAAAAAATCGTAAACCGAGCGGACTTACGCACTCCTTCTTTCGTAATAGCAACCGAGTCTACAATCAAGTAGGAGTTACATTCGCAGGAATTCAGCCCATAGTCTCGCAAAATGATCTTACTCGCGATAGCTATCATGGACATCCGCTCGGCATATTTATCTACAACGATCGTAGCGACTCGTCGAATGGCAGCGAAATAGTGAAAGATTTGGGCAAGAGCAACGCTGCATATCCATCAATATCGCCCGATGGAAAAACAATGATTTTTGCAAGTGATAAAGATGGTGGCTATGGCTCGTCGGATTTATACGTATGTAAAAAAGTGGCAGGCTCGTGGACCGAACCGCAGAACATGGGTCCTGACATTAATACCAAAGAAATCGAAACAGCACCATTTATCCACGATTCTGGAGTGATTTTCTTTGCTAGCAACGGACGTCCTGATAGCCGTCGACTTGATATATACTATACATATCCAACAAAAGATGGCTATGCAAAACCCGAAAAACTCGATATAGGCGTTAACTCTGCTGCCGACGATTATGGATTCTTTTATAGTAAAAATGAAGAATGGGGCTACGTCACCAGCAATCGACAAGGTAAAGAACGCATATACTATTTCGAGGAGACATTCCCTAAGTTCGACAATCCTCAGCCATACGAAGAGGAAAATCTTTGCTACACATTCTACGAGAGCTCTGCAGAAAACTATGATGCGAGTGAATTCTCGTTCAAATGGTCGTTTAGCGATGGTGCTACAATATCAGGCTTGGAAGTCGACCACTGTTTCAAAGGTCCTGGTACGTATGATGTTGCACTTAGTGTATATGACAAGACGACCAACGAAGAGATGTTTTCTCTTGTAAACTTCCCATTCGAGATAGAGCACAAAGAACAACTTAAGATAAATTGTCTTGCAGGAGTCATACATGTGGGTCAAAAAATACAATTTGACGTTGATGCTTCGGGCGTAAAACAATTCCAACCAACTAAGTTTTATTGGAATTTTGGGCAAGGCTCGCGCGTGAAAGGCAAACAAGTTTCAACTGAATATAAAAAACCAGGCACCTATCGAGTAATGTGTGGCACAATTGATGATAATGATAGATCGGTTCGCGTAAGCAACTACATAGAGATAACAGTAGTAAAATGAAAACTTATCACATGAAACCGTTAATTATAACACTATTTGCGTTTATGCTTGGCTTGCAAGTAGCGAATGCGCAGCCTGTTCCTGGCGCAGACGAGAACATACCTTACCTTATTACCTTCGGTAAAGGCGGCGAAACAGCTTGGGGCGACGATAACTTCGTGCAGATAATATTCTTCTCGATCCCAGCCGACCAAAACACACCAGTCTACATTCGTGTATACGATCCCGATTGCGGCGGAGAGAATGACGAGATGAAAAGTTCATGGAACACAAAAACAAAATTCACCATATATGGCGGAGCAGGCTCGTGCTCTAACAAAGACGCGCAAAAGTGTAACGAAAAAGGCAACTATAAAAGTGGCACCATGCTCCTTACCAAAACATTTGGCTCCGAACCAACATTCGATGGCAAATGGTACACATTTGGTCCTATAAATCCTTCGGAAGGCGAGAATTTACCAGAGTTTGGTGGCCGCACTTTCAAGTTGGTTATCGAAGGCATATCTGGTGATGATGGTAATATGTATAGATTATTCCTCTCGCGCAATGGCAATAACAATGTTAAAGTTGACGGCGCTTTTGCATACTATTTCAAATACAAATTCCGTATGCACGATAGCGGAACCGAAGTCTCACATATTTATCCGTATATCGACAATAGAGTAGTTTCGATTAAGCAATCTAATTTCGACTGGGATAACGACGGATTCTTGCGAATAATCTCGGTCAGCAAGAATGGCGTGATGATGAAAGTGTCGAACGACGACGAATGGCAAAGTAGCACACACAAAATCGACGATGCTGAGAAAAACTCATCGTGGGATATTCAAATGATAAAATCGAAGTCGAAACCGTTGAAGAATAACAACGTAGTAATATATTTGGAGAACCAGTACGGCGAACTACTTCCATTCTATAGTGTACCTATTGGTGGAATACCTAAGTATAAGTATACTATTGGCGTAAAGCCTAAGAAGTAGTGTGCCTTTAGTAGCACTAACCAAATAAAATAAACACATGAGAAAAGTCGCGTTAACACTGATTTGGCTACAAGTGGCTTTGTGCATGATGGCGCAAAACTTCAACTTGTCAAAATACACAATGTCGGATGGCTTGCCACAGAACTATGTATATAGCGTAGCTCAGGATCCTAACGGATTCATGTGGATGGCAATGGCTGAAGGCCTAACACGTTACGATGGTATCAACATAGTGAACTATTTCACGCGCGACTCATTGGCCGACAACTATGTAAGTCGTTTGCTTGTCGATTCCGACAATCGTCTCTGGTGCGGACACGGCAACGGCAATCTATCGGTGTTCGAAAAGAATAAATTCTCACGTGTTTTTGTGCAAGGTGTAAGTGCTCCTATCAAAGACATGTGCCTTGATGACAAAGGCAATATTTGGGCTGTAGAGCAAAATCAAGGTCTGATGCGCATCAGTCCTAACAAGGAAGTTGTTACGTTCTTCAACAACGAGTTGATGGATCAACATATCTATTATGCTGTAAATGCTGTCAATTCGCTAAATATTCTTGTAGGTACGTCGGACGGGCTTATGCTCGTGAAATTCGATGCCGATGGCGACCTAAAATCAGTAACACAAATTGAAGGCACTTACGACGCTGTCAACTGCATAAGTAAGAGCTACGATGGCCGTAGCTTTTGGATAGGAACCGACGTTGGCAATGTGTATAAGTATACTCATGGTGTAGGCGCATCTCAAGTCAGTCGCTGTTCAGAATCGTGTGCGAGTGAAGAGATTCCTACGTATGACATTCGCGATATATATGAAGACGAAGGCAACAATCTTTATCTTGCTACGTGGGGCTACGGAGTGCGAGAATTGCGCTATTCCGACGAACGCAACCAATATGTAGAAGTCCTTCAACTGAATCAGGATAACGGACTTGGTAATAACTATATATCTGACATAACAGTTGATCGTGAGGGCATTTTCTGGTTTGCCACCTACGGAAGTGGGGTCGTAGCGTGGATAAATAATTATTTTGCACAATACAACACTTCCGACATTGGTTTTCAGCGCAATAAAGTGTTCTCGTCGGCAGTTGATGGCAACGATTTGTGGCTTGGCATGGCCAATGGCCTTATACGCATGGACGTGCAATGTATGACGAATTTCGAATATTTCGATAGCTCATGCGGATTGCCTACTAACGTAGCTATAACGTCGATATGTATAGATAAACGCCGCAAAATCATATACTTAGGAACTGAAAACGATGGAGTTTATTATCGCCTAAGCGATTCTCCACGATTCTACAAGTTGCACTATGGAGCTGAATCGCTAACGTGCGAGATGATTAATGGTATGCAAATAGATGAACATAATCTATATCTGGCTACTCAAGGAGGTTTTATAGTATACGAACTATCTACAGGCAATCCACATCTTTATACCACATTGCAAGGCTTACCACACAACAATATCAATTTTACATATATCGATAAAGATGGACAGGTATGGCTTGGCCCTAAAGATAGTGGTATAGCGCTCTATACGCCTGAAGGTGAGAGTAGTATGTTTGAGATTTATCGTCTTTCGGATATTCCTGTAAATATAGCCGGCATGACATTTGACAAGCGCGGACGTATGTGGCTTGCTACCGTCAACAACGGAATAATATGCAACAACGAAGATGGATCCATGCAGTCGATAAGCACCTCCGACGGATTGGAGAAAAACTATTGCTACGGCATAGCAACCGACGAAAATGGGCGTATCTGGGTATGTCATCAGCCAGGATTGAGTTGTGTGGACCTTGGCACCGGAAATATTCGCGTGTTTAATGCCTCGAACGGCATCAGCCAAGAGTTTTCTGGAGTATCTACCGATAATAATGGCGACTTATGGTTTACCGCCAATTGTGGCGCAATGCACTATATGTCGTTGTATGACAAGCGTAATAGCGTTCCGCCACTCATCAACCTTATTGGAGTGACAATATCAGGTAAGCGTCACGATATATCAGAGCCAATCGATTTGCCTTATCCATACGATGGAAATGTGGCTAAGTTTGAGTTCAGTTTTGTTGGTGTATGTATGAAAGATCCAGTGAATGTTCGCTACGAATATTGGCTTGAGATTGGCGATGCAGCAATGAAAGATGAACGCTGGATGCCATTGGGTATGCAGAGTCACAAAGAGTTTGATTTCTTGCCCGATGGTGATTATAAGCTACATGTTCGTGCCGTCAATAGCGATGGCGCTATAAGTGGTCGACCATTAACAATAGGTATACACATAGATAATCCGTTCTGGAAATCGACTTGGTTCCCAATATCATTATTGTTGATGATAGCTATGCTTGGTCGTTTCATAACTAAGATGCGAGAGCGTCAACTTCGTCAAAGACAGCAAGAGCTTGAAAATGAAGTTGCTCGTCAGACTGCCGAATTGAGTTCGAAGAATGCTATCATTGAGCGCAAGAACAATGATATTATGGATAGTATCAACTATGCAAAGCGCATACAAACAGCAATTTTGCCTGCGCCCACGAGTTTGAAAGACTTCCCATTCAAAGATTCGTTCTTGCTATTTATGCCACGTGATGTCGTTAGTGGCGATTTCTATTGGTTCAATAGATATGAGAATCATGTGATTATTTGTTGTAGCGATTGTACGGGGCATGGTGTCCCAGGTGCATTTATGTCGATGATTGGCACCACCATACTCAACGATGCCACGCGTAATCCAGAAATGCGCCATCCAGCGAAACTTTTGGATTGCCTCGATCACGAAATAAAACATACCTTGAATAAGAATCAAGCTATTGAAGCACAAGATGGTATGGATTGCGCAATTGTAGATATAGATCTTGACAATTTGGTGATGGTATCGGCAGCAGCGCGTCGTTCTATATACACCTTTACAAAAGGTAAAATAAACGAGATAAAAGGTACACGCAGAAGCATTGGAGACCGTCGAAATGGTAATGAGTTTATAGAAACTACAACCCAATTCTACCATGGAGATGTGTTCTATCTCAGTAGTGATGGCTTTACCGACCAATTTGGAGAAAAAACAGGTGAAAAGTATACCACAGGAGCCTTCAAGCGAACCCTCGAAAGCATATTTGAAAAGCCGATGGAAGAGCAGATGGACTACCTGAAGGAGGAGTTCCGTAGGTGGAAAGGACGTCGAGAGCAAATAGACGACATACTTATAATGGGTATAAAGTTCTAATATATACTTTGAAAACACCTATAAAACGCTACTTTTGCAGCAATTTTTATGTATGCAATAACAGAGAATCGCAATTGAATAATTAACCGCATAAATGTCTGAAACAAAAAAAGTTAGGTTGGTGCTGGAAGACGGCACGGAATTCGAAGGAATATCCTTCGGAAGTGAACAATCGGTAGCTGGCGAGGTAGTTTTCAATACTGCCATGACAGGTTATCCAGAAAGTCTAACCGATCCCTCTTATGCAGGCCAAATTTTGGTGTCGACTTATCCTCTCATTGGTAATTACGGCGTTCCTCGCGACGAAAAAGACGAAAATGGACTTCCGCGTTTCTTCGAGTCGGATCGCATACACATAACAGGTCTTGTCATTTCGGATTATTCCTACGAATACAGCCATTGGAATGCGCAGAAGAGCCTCGGACAATGGTTGAAAGAGAATAATGTTCCTGGCATTTGTGGTATAGATACTCGAGCTCTTACCAAAATAATTCGCGAAAAAGGTGCTATGCTCGGTAAAATTGTCTTCGACAATGACAATATCGACTTTGTAGATCCTAATAAAGAAAATCTCGTAGCAAAGGTCAGCTGCAAAAAACGTGAAGTATACGGCAATGGCAAATACAAAATCGTTTTGGTTGATACTGGCGCTAAATACAACATATTGCGTTGCTTGCTAAAGCGCGACACTACCGTGATACGTGTACCTTGGGATTATGATTTTACTCAAGAGGAATACGATGGCTTGATGCTTTCGAATGGTCCTGGCGATCCTCAGATGTGCGGCACAACGATAGCAAACATTCGTAAGGCAATCGAAATAGGCAAACCAATCTTTGGCATTTGTCTGGGTAATCAGTTGCTTGGTATTGCAGCAGGCGCATCGACATACAAACTCCCTTATGGCCACCGTGCGCATAATCACCCTGTAATTCGTGTAGGCACTAACAATTGCTACATCACCAGCCAGAATCATGGTTTTGCTCTCGACACAAAGACATTGCCAGCCGAATGGGAAGCTTCGTTTGTGAATATCAATGATGGTACGAACGAAGGCATTCGCCACAAAACGAAGCCATTCTTCTCGACACAGTTCCACCCCGAAGCAAGTTCTGGTCCTACCGACACAGAGAAATTCTTCGATGAGTTCGTGGATAACTGCAAGAATTTCAAGAAGTAAAACGATAATTATACATAAGAAAGGGCATGTCGAAAAAAACGGCATGCTCTTTTTGTTTATAGTTATTTCACATTTACTAAAAGCGTAGCTTTGCAACATGGTTTTGTTAATTGGAGCTAACACAATAAAGGGTATACACTTGTTGCTTAACCTCTTGCAACGAGGTGAGCATGTGTGTGTGATTAATATTGATAATAGTCTGGTAGATAACTACTTGGAATATTATTCTGTGGAGCGTCGCAACATAGTAAACATACAAGTAGACCTATCGTGTTATTGGGATGTAGTAGATATAGATCCGCATATACTTAATGCCGAATCTATCGATGCAATATACTATTGTGTCGACGCCGATATTATCAGCACCCGTAATGTGGTGAGATTGGCTCAAAAGACAAATGCAAAACTATGCTACATAGGCTCTACGGAAGCTATCGGCTTTGCAGAGCATGGGCAGACGGCCGACGAACAAACACCATGGCAACCCGATAGCCATCGCACGGTGCATGCGAAAATGAAGTTTTTTCAGGAAATGGAGATATGGCGCGGCATAAACGAAGGTTTGCAAGCTGTAGTTATATGCGCGGGCATTGCCATTGGTCCGACATCATCGTTGAGCGATAGAGATGCTCAGATAGTGGAGACCATGCGCACGTCGAAGTGTTATCTCGAGGGTGTAAATGGTTTTGTTGACGCTCGCGACTTGGCCGAAATAGCCATGGCGATGGTAAATAACGAAAAGTGCTACAACAAACGTATCATAGTGGTTGGGCATAATATGAAATTTGCTGAGCTACAAAACATATTTGCAGATACTTATGGCGTGCAAAGACCTCAACGAGCGCTATCATCAAAAATTATCAAAACTATTAGAAACGTTTTCTGTCGTAAAAACGAAGTGTGGCAATATTGCAATGAGGAACATACTTATGATGCGCAGAGATTGCAAAGCGTTTTGAAATATGAATTTCGCCCAATAGGCGACTCTATCAACAACATAGTTAACTATATAAAAGCCAAAAGAACTGATTATGAGTAATAAAGTGCGAGAAATAATACGCGTAAATATTCAAGGAGAAGACCGAGCAGGAGTGACGGCAGCCCTTACAGAAGTGCTTGCTGAGCACCACGTAGATATATTGGATATAGGTCAAGCGACCATACACAACGACCTTGGATTAGGTATACTTATCGCGTTGGATCCCGACTCTGATTCATCATCGATATTGAAAGACTTACTTTTCAAAGCATACGAGTTAGGTCTGAATATAAAATTTACGCCAATCAAGATAGAAGATTACGAGAATTGGGTAGGGCAGCAAGGTAAGCAGCGAAACATAGTTACTCTTATGGCGCATAACCTAAAAGCACTTCACATAGCCAACGTAACTAAAATAATAAAGCAGCAAGGACTCAATATTGATAAAATCATGCGTTTGTCGGGTCGTCGTTCGCTAAACGACAACAACGATAGCGTAATGAGCGTGGTGGAGTTTTCGGTGCGTGGCGTACCTAAAGATATGGCGCAACTAAAGACCGACTTCATCAAGGTGTCGCAAGAAACAGCTATCGACATAGCATTTCAAGCCGATAATATGTTTCGTAGAAATCGCCGACTAATATGCTTCGATATGGATTCAACTCTTATTCAAACGGAGGTCATCGATGAATTGGCACGCCGAGCTGGCGTCTACGACGAAGTGAGCGCGATAACAGCAAGTGCAATGCGAGGCGAAATAGATTTTCAACAAAGTTTTCGCAAACGCATATCGCTACTAAAAGGATTGGATGTGTCGGTGATGAAGGAAATAGCCGAAAACTTGCCGCTTACGAATGGTGCAGAACGACTATTTAGAACATTGAAAAAATATGGCTACAAGACGGCAATCTTGTCTGGTGGTTTTACCTATTTCGGTAACTATTTGAAACAAAAGCTCGATATAGATTACGTATTTGCCAACGAGCTTGAAATAGAAGATGGACACCTTACGGGACGACACGTAGGCGACATCGTCGATGGTGCAAAAAAAGCTGAACTATTGAAACTGCTTGCTTTCAAAGAAGACATACATCTCGAGCAATGTATAGCTGTAGGCGATGGTTCAAACGATTTGCCTATGATACAGTTGGCAGGCTTAGGTATAGCATTCCATGCGAAGCCTAAAGTGAAAGCTACTGCTCAACATGCAATTTCGTCTGGAGGCTTAGATTCGATACTCTACTTAGTAGGATTCCGCGATCGCGAAATCAACGAATAATGTGTAGATTGCAGCATAATAAACACTATTTCATTTGTATATTTGCGTGAAACGAGAAAACGTAACAATATGAACAAAATACTCCATTTGGCAGCATTTGCAGTAGCGCTGGCTGCCACAAGTTGTACCACCTGCAACCAGCAACCGACAGAAGAGGTATTAACCAAGCAAGATGTAGATAAAAACGTGCGTGAGTTTGTGTATCCTTTGCCTACCGCGTTTCAAGTAACAGACATGCTCAATCGCATTGAAGCTGCATACATAATCGACATCTGCAACGATCAAGCAAATGCTGAACGTTATCTCACTGAGAGCAAGCGTGCGCTCAATCTTGGTATATACTCTGCCGATCTTTGCTATGCAAGCACCTACAACCAGCAAGCTAACGTCATGGAATACACTGAGGTGATCAAAAAGCTTATTGATGAGCTCGACATGACCAAAGCTGTCGATCCTGAATTGCCATCGAAACTTGAAGGCAACGAGAACAACAAAGACGAATCGACTCAGCTTATAAGTGAGGCATTCTATGATTGCTACGACTATCTGAACAAAAACGACCGTAGTCCTGTGGCTATCATGGTTGTGGCTGGAAGCTGGATTGAAGGCTTGTATATAGCTACACACATCTCGGAATATACATTCGATAATAAAGAGATGGTGAAGATAATTATGACGCAAAAAGAGCCACTCGACAAGTTGATGGATCTCTTGGCTAAGTATCCTGGCAATAGCAATGTAGAGCCTTTGCGCACCAGCCTTGAACCTCTTCATGCTATATATAACAGCATTGACGAAAGTGGTATTAGCGAAGAGCAGTCGAACAATATCAAGGTAATTATTAGCGCTATACGTAAAAATATAGTAGACTATAATAACTAATCAACAGAAAATAGATGATAGTAGGGGGAGACGGCTTGAAATGAGGTCGTCTCCTTATTACGTTTTATAACTACACATATACATTCACATGAGCGAAGTTCTGCTTGAAGCACTTATGCAGTTGTATGCCCTTCTCACTGTGGTGAAACAGACCGACACCAAAGAGGGTAGAGCTAAGGTTGAGGAGTATCTTTCGGAGCAATTTAGTACCGAATATGTTAAGCAATTTCTGAAACGCTACGACTATTATTTGGGCTTTTTCAATGCTCCCGAAGAGAATGCACCCGAAGATGAAGCTACAAGCAACTTGGTGGTAATGAGTCGTATATGTGCCGATATAAATAGAGAAATCGACCTTGAGGCTAAAATACTTATTCTCAACTCGTTGCTCAATTTTATGCGCGAGCCTGAGATTACCGAAGAAGAAGAACTCTTTATCGACAATTTGGCTGAGCATTTGCGCATACCGCCCAGCGACTATTGGAACTTGAAAGATTTCTCGCTCGGAGAGCCTCTCAACGTAGCTGATAAAGGTTGTTTGTTGCTTATAAATGGCAATCCTGATAAACCCAATCCCGACATAAAGCACATTTTCATCTCGAAGCAGCAAGTGTCGGTGTGGGTGTTGCACATAAAACGTACAAATACATTTCTCTTCCGTTGCAGCAACGAACGCAACTTGTATCTGAGTGGTCACAAAGTGGAGCCTGGCAAGGTCTATCCTATGGAGCCTGGTGCGGTGATAAATACATCGCATGTTCGTCCTGTGTATTATGGACATATTGCCGAGAAGTTTATCACCAAAACTGAGACTGGGCGAATCATATACAAAGCGACCGATATAGAATATAAGTTTTCCGACAACAACATAGGAATACACCGATTCAGCTACCTTGGCAAATCGGGCCAGCTTGTGGGCATCATGGGCGGCTCGGGTTCTGGCAAATCGACTCTTATGAATGTTATGAACGGCAATCTTAAGTTGTCGAATGGTAGCATAAGTATAAATGGCTACGACCTACATCGCGACCATAAAAAACTTCAAGGTGTGATTGGTTACGTGCCGCAAGATGACATGTTGAACGAAGAACTTACGGTGTATGAGAACCTTTTGTTCAACGCTCGATTGGTGTTCAGCAACTGCTCTAAGAAGCGTCAGCACGAACTTGTAGAAAAAGCCATCAACGATTTCGATTTGGTGGAAGCGCAAGATCTGCGTGTTGGTACGCCGCTCAATAAAGTGCTTAGTGGTGGACAGCGTAAGCGCCTCAATATAGCGCTTGAGCTAATGCGTGAACCTTCGATTCTCTTTGTTGATGAGCCAACATCAGGCTTGTCGAGTTTCGATTCCGAGAAGGTGATGATGTTGCTGAAACGTCAAGCATTGAAAGGAAAGCTCGTAATTATAAATATTCATCAGCCCAATAGTGATATATATAAACTGTTGGACAAACTCGTGATTATCGACCAAGGCGGACATGTTGTCTACAATGGCAATCCAATGCATGCTATTGTATACTTCAAGCGCAAAGCCCACTACGTAAATCCGGAAGAGAGAGAGTGCTACGTATGTGGAAATGTGAAAACCGAGCAGCCATTGCGCATTATTGAAGCGCGAATGGTTGACCCCTCTGGCAAACTGATACGTAAGCGTAAAGTCAGCCCCGAAGAGTGGTATAGACAATACTGCGATGAGTTTGAGGCATCGTTCGAGTGGAAATACAAAGAGCGAGTGCTAAAGGAGAAATTGCCGCCAAACTTGTATAGCGTGCCAAGTCGCATTAGTCAGTTCCGTACTTATGTTCGCCGCGATGCACTGAAAAAACTCAAAGACACGCAGTCGCTACTGATAAATATATTCGAAGTGCCTATTTTGGCGTTTTTGCTGGCTTTCTGTACTCGCTATCTCAACAATGCCGGAATCTACGACCTTTATACCAACGAGAATATCCCTACGTACCTATTTATGAGTGTGATAGTGGCAATTTTTGTTGGGTTGAACGTATCGGCACAAGAGATTATAAAAGACCGAAAACTTTTGGTTCGAGAGAAATTCCTCAATCTGAGTCGTTCGGCATATCTAAATAGTAAGATACTGAACCTTTTCGTGTTGGCAGCGCTACAATCGTTGGCATTAGTTCTTATTGGTGACTTCATTTTGGGCCTTGCCGACATGTGGCTTGGACATTGGGTTATTCTTTTCAGCACATTTGCCACATCGATAGTATTCGGGTTGAACATAAGTAGTGGTTTGAAAAGTACGGTATCTATATACATACTTATACCACTAATAATAGTGCCGCAGTTGTTGTTTAGTGGAACGATGGTTCGCTTCGACCATCTGCATCAGAGCATAACCAACAAGGAGTATGTTCCGCGCATAGGCGATTTGATGATTTCGCGCTGGTCGTATGAAGCATTGGCTGTCTATCAGTTTACTGAGAATGAATATGAGCGTCGTTTCTTCAATGCCGAGCAGAAGCGTAGTGAGGCTTCCTATGCTATAAGTACCTGGATACCAGAACTGAAGAAAATAAACAAAGATTGTGAAACCTTACGTGCAGAGAGCAAACACGAAGAATTGAAAGAGCGCTCGGAATTGCTATTTACTGAGATTAGCAAGCTCTCTTCATCGCGTTTGAAAAAATATCCTAAACTTCTTCGTACGCTCATGTCGCCCGAATACGACGAGACAAGTTTTGCATTTATAGAACAGCAACTTGAAGAGTTGAAGGCGCGATACAGCGAGCAGTTCGATACTTACAATGCGCAGATTGACAGCATAAATTTGGCTCTTGTGAAGCAATTGGGTTCGACAGATGCCGTGGTGGCTTTGAAGCATCGTAATACGAATGAGGCAATTGATGAATTTGTGCTCAATAAGCGCGATTTTACCCAAATAGAAGCATATCCTGATGTGCTTGTTCGTAAAAAGCAACCTATTTATAACATTACCGAAAATCATTGGGGGCGTGCGCATTTCTACGCGCCGTATAAGCGTTTTGCAGATTTCGTTATACCCACGCAATGGTTCAACTGCATTGTGCTTTGGATTTTTACTATAGTATTATACTTCACTCTCTATTTTGATTTGCTTCGTCGCCTGCTTCGCTACATTGAGAAGATGCAGATGCACCGCATGCACCGACGATTGCAAAAACTGAGAGTCTGAAACCTACCCGAACCTAACAACCTAACATTTATATAAACATGGAAAAACTAAAAGAAGTGATTGAGCGTGCGTGGGAAGATCGCGCAATGCTACAATCAGACGAAGTGAAGAGAGCCGTGACAGAGGTGATAGATCTTCTCGACAACGGCAAAGTGCGCGTGGCAGAGCCAACAGAGAGTGGCGAGTGGCGAGTGAATGAATGGATTAAGAAAGCTGTCATTCTTTATTTTCCACTTCAGAAGGCCGAAACAGTTGAGGTTGGTCCACTTGAGTGGTCAGACAAGATACCATTGAAAAAGAACTACGCTGAGATGGGCGTACGTATAGTATCGCCAGCAGTTGCGCGCTATGGCTCTTATCTTGAGCGAGGTGTAGTCATGATGCCTTCGTATGTAAATATTGGTGCGCATGTAGGTAGCGGCACAATGGTCGATACTTGGGCTACTGTTGGTAGTTGTGCGCAAATAGGACGAGGCGTGCATCTGAGTGGAGGTGTGGGCATAGGAGGTGTGCTTGAGCCCGTTCAGGCTTCACCTGTAATCATTGAAGACCACGCATTCATTGGCTCACGTTGCATTGTGGTAGAGGGTTGCCACATTGGTGCAGAAGCTGTTTTGGGGGCGGGCACTGTTCTTACGGCATCTACCAAAATTATCGATGTTACGGGCTCAGAACCTGTAATCACCAAAGGCTATGTGCCTCCACGTTCGGTGGTTATTCCAGGCACGTATGTAAAAGAGTTCCCTGCTGGCAAATTTGGCACATCAGCAGCACTCATAATAGGAAAACGCAAAGAATCGACCGACCGTAAGACATCGCTCAACGAATGCTTGCGCGACTACGATGTATCTATATAAAAAACTAAAAAAAGAATCACGATGAGTAACATAGCAGAAGAAGTGAAGCGCAGCATAGAGATAATGCGCAAAGGCGGAATAATATTATACCCAACTGACACTGTGTGGGGAATTGGCTGCGATGCCACCAACGAAGAGGCAGTGAAGAAGGTATATGAGTTGAAGAAAAGAAGCGAGTCCAAAAGTTTGATTTTGCTCGTGGATAGTCCCGACCGCATTGTGCGCTATGTAAAAGAAGTACCCAATGTAGCCTACGACATGATGACACTCTCTACAACGCCGCTCACCGTGATTCTCGACGACGCTCGCAACCTTGCTCAGAATCTGATAGCCGAAGATGGCTCCATAGCATTCCGTGTGACGAGCGAGGCTTTTAGCAAGGAACTTTGTTTTCGTTTCCAGAAGCCTATCGTATCAACATCTGCCAACATTAGCGGAGAACCAACAGCAGCTACTTTTGCCGAAATTTCCGATGAAATAAAAAATGGTGTTGATTATGTGGTGGATTTCAAGCAAAACGACAATACTCCTCATAAACCATCGAGCATAGTGAAACTCAAGAATAATGGTGAGATAACTATTATACGTAAGTAACTGAAAATGAATAGAGAATTTCCTGTAGATATAAATACGTATAGATTTGCGCTTTGTACGCCTATTCAATTGCGCTTCAACGACTTGGATCCTTATCAGCATGTAAACAACGCTTCGCAGCAACAGCTGTTAGATATTGGCAAAGAGGCCTATATGCATTGTATTTATAAAGACAAAGGACTCTTTTTTGTAAATAGCATAACATTCATATTGGCTTCATATACAGTAGATTTCCTGAGTCAGATTACAATTGATAAGCAGGTTGAGGTGCATACGTCTATTTATCACGTTGGAAATAAGAGTATACGTATGATACAAAAGATAGTAGATGCTAACACTGGTGAAATTTTCACTGTGGGCAACTCTGTTATGGCTTGCGTAGACCTCTCCACCCGAAAGTCCATTCCAATTCCCGATGAATGGAGGGTAAGAATTAGTACAATTGAAAATTGAAAATTGAAAATTGAAAATTGAAAATTGAAAATTGAAAATTGAAAATTGAAAATTGAAAATTGAAAATTCATATCTCGTAACTCATAATTATACTCATGGCAGAGGATTTCAAAGTGGCACAAGGCTCCAAAGCCGATATGTATGCCGATCTCTTCGAGCAAGCTAAATCCATAGTATCGACAGAGAGTGATGTCGTTGCTAACATGGGCAACGTGGTGGCAATGCTGCACTTCACGTTTGGCTTTTGGTGGACTGGCTTTTATCGTGTTGTTGACAACGAATTGGTTCTTGGTCCATTTCAAGGGCCATTGGCATGTACGCGAATAGCTAATGGACGTGGCGTTTGTGGCACAGCATGGAACGAGTCTAAAACTATCGTTGTGCCCGATGTGGATAAGTTTCCAGGTCACATAGCTTGTTCTTCGGAATCGAAAAGCGAAATTGTAGTGCCCATAATAGTCGATGGTGTGGTGAGAGCTGTGCTCGACATTGATAGTGCACAATTAGCAACATTTGATGAAGTGGACAAGATTTGGCTCGAACGACTTGTTGCTTCTATTGCCGAACGACTGGTAGAAAAATAAAAAATCCGCGCACTCTGCGTTGTTGGGACTATTGCACCTCTTCGCATTGTGCGCGGTTGTATGAAATAGAAAATCTCCCTTCGAAACTACTTGTCGAATATCCTTTCAACTACAGCTTCAGGAGCAATATCTAAGCATCTGTAATCGCCATAGTGGCATGGCTTGTTGCCATAAATAGAGCAAGGTCGACATGGCAAATTTAGTTGTACGGCGTCGTCGGTACTTTGTTGAAAACCGAGGAATCCAGCCATTGGATGCGTTGCTCCCCAGACGGAAACTACACGCACGCCGTAGAGCGATGCCATGTGCATAGACGAAGAGTCCATCGTCACCATACAATCCATATTTGACATTAGTGCCATTTCGCCTTCGAGCTTCAGTTTGCCAATTGCAGAGTGGCATTTGGCATATTTAGCAGCCCACTCCTCGGCAATGCGTTTCTCTTCAGGACCGCCACCAAAGATGAACGTACGTATGCCGCGCTGAGCCAAATCGGCTACTACGCACTCCATCTTCTCTATAGGATAAATCTTTCCGCGATGTTGTGCAAACGGTGCTATGCCAATCCACTGTTCGTCGCCTTTTTGAGCAATGCCATCTATTTCGGGAATAGGGCAGCGAGGGCGGAAGCGTTTCTGCAATTCCACGTCGAAGCCTGCCATAGCAAACGTGTCGGTATAGCGCTCTATGGTGCTTTTCAACTGTCGGCGTTTAGTGCTATTATGCGATGTCAGTTCGCGTTTTTCCCTGCGACCTTTGTCTATCTTGTAAACGCGGCAACCGCTCATACGTAGCAAAAAGCGCAAGATTTTGGTGCGTAGCACATCGTGCAAGTCGACCACAATGTCGAACTTCTGGGCGGCGAGTTCGCGATAGAGACGCCACAAGGCTTGTGCGCCGTGCTTCTCCTTACGTATGTTAGTGCCAATGAAGTGCAGATTGTTGGTTTTGTCTATGAATGGTTCAAAGAACGAGGTCGACAACACCGAAAAGTCGTCTTCGGGGTAGGCACGAGCCACAGCACTAATTACGGGCGATGTCATTGCGACATCACCCATGGCTGACAGTCTGATAATTAGAACTTTCGACA
Source organism: Bacteroidales bacterium (assembly GCA_015061285.1). Classification (GTDB taxonomy): domain Bacteria; phylum Bacteroidota; class Bacteroidia; order Bacteroidales; family Marinilabiliaceae; genus W3P20-009. Next base: position 169,025 of record SUWW01000005.1, read on the forward strand.
CTTTTTATTTCTTTACGCCGTAGAGCACTGGGTTGAGGTTCGGGTCGTTGTACATCTTCATCTGTTTGTACACTTTCATATACTTACGACCAGCCTCAATATCCTCCAAGAGTTCTTCGATAGCGGTAGCGAGGTCTTTGTGTTGCTCTTTCAGCACGTCGAGTTTCTTCTGGCAAGCAGCGTGGTGAGCGTCGTCGACGTCGGTGCGTTTGGTCTCTTGCTCCATGTGGTAGATCTTGAGAGCCAAAATCGAGAAGCGGTCGATGGCCCAAGCAGGCGATTCGGTGTTGATTTTAGCATCGGGCAAAATCTTCACGTCTTTATACTTATCGAGGAAATACGAGTCGATGTATTCCACCATATCGGTACGGAGTTGGTTCGATGCGTCAATCTTGCGTTTGAGCGTGAGTGCCTCTTTCGGGTCGATCTGTGGGTCGCGAATAATATCTTCGTAGTGCCATTGCACGGTGTCGATCCAGTTTTTATGGTATAGCAAATGCTCGAAATCTTCTCTTTTGTAAGGATTCTGCATTTCGTGGTTAACGTCATCGTACTTATGGTAATCGTTGATTGCCTGATTGAAAACTTTCCAAGCGAGTTCGGTAAGCATAATAGTCTTTTTTAGGTTTTTTTGTAGGGTTATAATAATACTATAAATCCATGCAGCGCTTTTTGTGTGCACTGCATGGACAAATTTTATACTAAAGTAAGCCGCAAGATGCGCTCCTCATAGGCTAATTGTTGAGCAATATAGATATGTGGTTATCTGCGCATTCTATGTAGCCAGCTTTGCATTCAAAGTTGAGTTCTTCGCCTGATTTCTTTTGCACGCGAATGCTACCTTCCTGCAATACAGAAATTATGGGAGCATGGTCGCGAAGCAGCGCGAACCGACCTTGTTTGCCGGGCACTTCCACTAACGTGATAACATCGTTGAACAGCACTTTGTCTGGTGATATTATCTCCAATTGCAAATCTTCTTGAACCATATCTTCGTGGGCGATTTACAAATTCAACTTAATTATTCTTGAGCCTCTTTGAGCAGGCGTTCGCCTTTCTCGATAGCCTCTTCTATGGTGCCTACCATGTGGAATGCAGCCTCTGGATACTTGTCGAGTTCGCCGTCGAGAATCATGTTGAAGCCCTTGATGGTGTCTTCTATCTTGACGTATGCACCCTTCAAACCAGTGAACTGTTCTGCAACGAAGAATGGCTGCGACAAGAAACGTTGTACGCGGCGTGCACGGTGAACTACCAAGCGGTCGGCGTCGGAGAGTTCCTCCATACCAAGAATAGATATAATATCCTGAAGCTCGTTGTAGCGTTGCAGAATCTCCTTCACACGCTGAGCACATTCGTAGTGGGCTTTGCCTACAACGTCGGGTGCCAAGATACGCGAGGTAGAGTCGAGTGGGTCTACGGCTGGGTAGATACCGAGTTCGGAAATCTTACGTGAGAGCACCGTAGTAGCATCGAGGTGAGCAAACGTAGTTGCTGGTGCTGGGTCGGTAAGGTCGTCGGCTGGTACGTATACAGCTTGAACCGAGGTGATGGATCCGTGTTTCGTTGAGGTGATTCGCTCTTGCAATGCACCCATTTCTGACGATAGGGTAGGCTGATAACCTACGGCCGATGGCATACGACCGAGCAAAGCCGAAACTTCCGAACCTGCCTGAGTGAAACGGAAAATATTGTCGATGAACAACAATATGTCGCGTCCTGGACCTTTGCCGTCGCCATCGCGGAAACTCTCTGCAATGGTAAGACCAGAAAGGGCAACGCGAGCACGTGCTCCGGGTGGTTCGTTCATCTGGCCGAACACCATGGTTACTTGCGAGGTTTTGAGTGCCTCTTGGTCTACCTTTTCGAGGTCCCAGCGGCCCTCTTCCATGCTCTTCTTGAACTCGGAGCCATAATTTACGATGCCGGCTTCGATCATTTCGCGCAAGAGGTCGTTACCCTCACGTGTACGTTCGCCCACACCAGCAAACACTGAAAGACCATTGTGGCCTTTTGCAATGTTGTTTATAAGCTCCTGAATAAGCACCGTTTTGCCTACGCCGGCACCACCGAACAAGCCAATTTTACCACCTTTGGCGTATGGCTCAATAAGGTCGATGACTTTGATACCAGTGAAGAGGACTTCAGTTTCGGTAGAGAGTTCCTCGAATTTAGGAGCCTCTTTGTGTATAGGATTAGCGCCCTCTTTCGAAGGGTCGGGCATACCATCAATAGCCTTACCTATGACGTTCAGCAAACGACCTTTTACGAGGTCGCCTTTTGGCATGGTGATAGGCGAACCAGTGTTCACTACCTCCATTCCGCGGGTCAAGCCATCAGTTGAATCCATGGCAATACAGCGAATAGAGCTCTCGCCAATGTGCTGCTGACATTCTATTACAACCACGTTGCCATTTGGGCGTGTGATTTCCAACGCATCGTAGATTTGTGGCAATTCGCCTTGTGTGATGTCGAATTCAACATCGACAACAGGCCCTACGATTTGGATAATGTTTCCTTTTTGAGCCATATTATTATCTCTTTGTGTTTCTAATTTTTCCCTATCGTGTACGTTTGAATATCGAATTGGCGAAATCGGCAAAGAAGCGTTTTCCTTCTATCGATATGTCCATTTCGCGCAAACTATCCATAGCTTTTTTATGTAGTTCAGCAATCTTTTGTTCTGTCAAACTCTTTACTCCTATTTGGTCGTATATACTACGAACGGCAGCAATTTTTTGTTCTCTGTTTGGGCTCACAGCATCGAGCCATTTTAGCAGTTCTCGTTTTTGTTGTGCCGATGCATTTTCCAATGCCGAAATTAGCAAGAAAGTTTTCTTATTCTCCATTATGTCGCCGCCAATTGCTTTGCCAAAAGTTGCTTCGTTGCCGTAGGTGTCGAGCAAATCGTCTTGCAACTGGAATGCGAGGCCCATATTTATGCCGAAGTTGTATAGTATCTCTGTTTCGGCATCGGTAGCGCCACCAATGAGAGCTCCAATCTTTATGCTTGCAGCAATAAGTACGGCAGTTTTCAGGCGAATCATCTCCATGTATTGCTCTATGGTGACGTCGATTGTGTTCTCGAAGTCCATATCGTATTGCTGTCCCTCGCATACCTCTTTGGCAGTCTGCGTGAAGGTGTTGAGAATGAGCGAGAAGGCTGGTGAGTCTACTTGCGAAATGGTCTGATATGCATCAATGAGCATAGCATCGCCCGAGAGTATTGCAACGTTGCTGTTCCATTTTGCACACACGGTAGGCTTGTTGCGTCGGATGTCGGCGTGGTCCATCACGTCGTCGTGCAAAAGGGTGAAGTTGTGAAATATCTCAATGGCCAAAGCAGCAGGCTTGGCTCTCTCGTAGTCGTCGGAAAAGAGTGTGCAAGCTGCTAAACATAAAACTGGACGGATTCTCTTTCCGCCCAACGATAGTGAGTATTCGATAGGAGTGTAGAGCTCTTGTGGCTGGCGTTTGTAGTTAAGTTCTTGCAACCACTGCTCTACGTCTTTTTTCAAATTCTCTGCGTTCAACATATATACAATTGTCTATTTCGACCAAAGTTAGAAAAGTTTTATTTCTCCATAGTGCTATTCGCATAAAAATAAATTCGACTCGTCTTTAGTAGACATATTAATTCGCGCAGATAACGCGAGATGACGCTGGTTTAGAAGGGAATTCATAATTCACTACACATAATGCATAATTCGTGTGTTTTGTAGTTACATATTTGAAAAGTTAACCACGAAAATCACAGAAGACACAGGGAAGCAAGTTCTGAGCTTTTATGCAACAAGGGGTGTGCAAAAAAACGCGTTTGCACGCAAAAAAATGCGAAAAGACGCGATAAAAATGCTTTTGCACGCTTTACGTTGCAATAAAACGCGATAAAGTGCACAATATGGCGTTTATGCGGCGAAATGACGGCGAGGGGCTTACTCGAGGCTTACGATGTGCTTACTGCTATAATGGCAGGGTTTTACACCGGAATTAGAACACGTTCCACAAATTGAGGTTAATTACACCTCAAATATGAACAAATATTTATCTCAATTAGTGGATACAATTTGTGCCAATATTATTGACAATGGACAATGGATAATTCATAATGCATAATTGTTATCGTGCAAGGCAGGAGCCTTGCTATTATATTGGACGTAGCGAGACGCTACGCTCCAACATAGGGAGAGTGAATTGAAAATTGAGAATTGAGAATTCAAAATGCATAATTCATAAACCTCGGAAATCATAGAAGATACAGAAAAAGCCGGTGCTGTGCTTTCATGCAACAAGGGGGCATGCCCCCTTGTCAAAAAAAGCTAGAAATATCCGTGTTTTTCGTGTGCTCCGTGGTTACACGCGTAGTTTGCAAATCGGATAGTTGGCGTATTTTTGTGCCAATGAAATCCCTCCTTGTAATAATTACGTCATTGTTGCTCGCCTGCTTAGCAGTGTCGTGTAACCTAAGTGATATGCGGTTGCGGCCTGTGCTTGCCGATGCTGATACACTACTTATTTGCGACCGCGACTCCGAAGCCTACGCGCTGCTTGAACCAGTGCGCGTGGGCATGTTCGATGTCGATGACGATACCTACGCGCTCTATTGCACCCTAATGCTTCAAGCCCAAGACCGCTGCGATGTGCCGCTTGTGGATTCGATAGCGGTAAGTGCCTACAATTATTACCATGACAACCAACAAGATCTTTACCACGCAGGATTAGCGCATTACTATATGGGAAAAGTGGCGGCTTTCAGTCGAAATGATAATTTGTCGTTGCAACTATTGGAGGAAGCCACTGGACTATTCAAACGAACACAATCTGCCAGATATACATTTTTGTCGCTTGATGTTGCTGCCTACTTAATGATGCAACGTTGCAACGATGCTGCTGCTTTGACGCTGTTAGATGAGGCAATGCGATATGCAATTGAAGCAAATAACGCTACATATATATCCTCGACATATCTTCGAAAGGCTTGTTGTTATTATTCTTTGAATAAAATAGACACCATCTATACCATCATAAATCAGCCATCGATTATAAAGAATTTTGACTATTACAATCTTATGTCGCTTTATTATGATAAGAAGCAAGATCTTGATAAAGCTTTGTTGTATAACGATTCATTGATAATATGGGATAGAATGCAGCAGGCAAATGATACGGCTTCTGAATATTGCAATAAGGCTTATTTGTTGTACAGAATAGGGAGAAAAGATGAGGCAGAGAAAATAGCAAAGTCAATAGCTACAACTTTGATATATCAAGATGTAGAAAAATATCGCCTTTTGACCGACATTTCTATTGATAAGCACAATGTGGATGATGCGCATTATTATTTCAAAAAGTTTGAACTTGCATCGGATAGCATATTGCATGATAATAATAGAAATGAAGAGGAGAACTTGAATCGAAATATTAGTGAACAGAAAAAGTTTGTCGAACAGCATAAACAAGAAAAGAAACTACTGTATGCAGAATTAATAGGCATAGTGATTATATCGGTGTTGACGATGATTATTTTGCAAATCCTATATAAAAAACGACAGGCAGAGCGCGAAAGAGATTTCAAAAACATTATTCTGCTTTTAGAGCAAGAAAAGAACAGATGCTCTGAACTAGAATCGAAAATTGCAGCGCATGAATCATTGGAAGAGAATCCTCAAGAGGTTTCATTGCGTAAAGTGATATGTAACAACATTTGCTTAGATATAGAAAATTATCAAGGTTCGACTAAATCGATTCCCAAATTTGTTGCTCAGAGTATTTGCAGTGTTTATCGTGATTTCGACAAGCAGCTAAAAAATGCATTCCCTTTTGTCGACGACAATGATATAGCCTTGTGTTGTATGATTAGAATAGGACTCAAGAGACAATTCATAATTTCTATTTTCTGCTTGTCTGCAGAAGGCATAAGAAGCCGACAAAATAGATTGAAGGCAAAGATGCAAAAACACATGAAAAACGAATCAGCTGAATGGGAAGATATATGGCGCTTTGTGGAAAATGCCCCTATAGCAAATATCATGCCTAAAATGGCCGTGGAGTGAAAATGCACGCTTTTTGTGTGCATTTTTGATGATGTAGAAAGTGATGTTTGATGTCAGTCTGCTGATAGTGAAATTGTTATGCGATTGTAAATTTTTGCTAAAATGCACGCCTTTTGATGCAGTTTGTGAACGTTAGGCGGCATAGTTTTGCGCAAAAATTTATTCTATGAAACAAATAGTATTATTCTTCCTTCTGTTTATTTCTGCTGTTAGTGTGGCAGAAGAGTATAAAGTTAAATCTAATCCTATAGCCAAAACAGGTAATAAATCCCTCCATCTGTACAATGGTACAATAGAGATTGTAGACGGAGGTTTTGAGGTTACATTCTTCTACAATGGCACGTACCAACTCACCATCACAAGTGAAGATGGCGAGGTAATCTATTCTGGTGTACTTACCGTCGTAGCCGACCAGCCGATTTTCATCTCTGCCGATGTATCTCCAGACGAAGATGAGGTGGATGAGGTGTTTTGAACCCCAAAATGTTACATAGACGAAACTCTTGTAATTAGAAAAATAAAAATCATATCGATATGTCGCAGACCAAACTGCTAAAAAGGGCGTGTACCAATGCGCGTATTTTTATACGAAATTGGATAGTAAAACAGATAAATAAAAAAGAAAATGAAAAATGACATTTCAAAAGAGATTTCACACAAAAGTGAAATCATCATGGCAGAAAAGAACGAAAATCTAAAATTTGACTTAGAAGAACTAAAAAGTCTTGAATTGACAGAAATCAGAGGTGGAAAACTCGACTTTGACTTAACTGGTGTGGGATGTACAGTCAATAACAATGTTGCTGGTTGTGGATGTGATATGAAAAAAGCAGAGTGATTTGAAAATCAAGAGAGAGTTTCCGTGTGAAACTCTCTCATTTATCGAAATAAGAAAAATGAAATTGAGTAAATACAACTACTTCATCTCAAAAAGTGACGTTACGTATTGGTTCAATGGTATATCGCAACAATATTTCGTACTTGAACGCAATCTTAGCCAAAAGATACTGAGTGCGCTACAAATAGAAGGTGGCTACCATGCGATAGAACAACAAAGCTTAAACTTTGCAAATAAGTTAATTGGTGGAGGTTTCGTAGTTGATGATGAATTAGATGAGGTACAGTGCGTTAGAGATAATTATGAGAAAGGTGTCAATTCAAAAGACTATAAGCTATCGATTTTACCAACACTAAATTGTAATTATAGTTGTTGGTATTGCGTTCAAGACCATATTGAAAGCAAAATGTCGATAAAAACTATTGAAAAAATCAAGAGACATATAATTAGAATTATCGAGATAGAAAAAATAGCATCACTTAATATTGATTGGTTTGGCGGTGAGCCACTTATGTTTTTTTCTGACATAGTAGAGCCAATAAGCCGTTTTGCTAAGGTGCAGTGTGATAAAGCTAAAATCCCCTTTGTAAATACGATAACAACTAATGCATACTATTTGATGCCGTATGTTTGTTGTAGGCTTGATGAACTCAATTTCAAAGTGATGCAAATAACTCTTGATGGCAGACGAAACACTCATAATAGTGTAAAAAAAGCCTCTAATGGTGAATCTGCATTTGATATTGCTTTGGATCATATTGACGCGGCACTTTCAGCATCGAAAAGCCTTGTCATAATGCTTCGTATCAATTATGCAAATGGCACACTTTGCGATGAACTTCTTTCGCAGATTTGTGAGCATATTTCAACTCCTAATAGAAAACGGACACAAATAATGCTACGCAAAGTATGGCAAGTTAGCAGGAATAGTGATCGAAAAAGTATTGTGCGTGAATTTATGCAAAAAGCTATCGACAATGGTTTTTCTGTTCGCGCAAACAATTTTGTAGGCGCAATCCCTTGCTATGCAGATAAGAAGTATTACGCGTGCATAAATTATAATGGTGAAGTTGTTCGTTGCACAGCAAGTAATGAATTATATCAAAATGCCCCTGGATATTTGAACGATGAAGGGTTTGTCGTATGGCGTAGCACTACAACGAAATATGGTTCACCGAATTTTGAAAATGACAATTGTCTTTCGTGTAAGCATTTGCCACTGTGCTTAGGTGGTTGCAATAACCATCGGCATGAACCAAATACAAAATTTATTTGTGAGCAAGAGAATCGCGATTTCTCTTTTGAAGAATCTATTGAAAACTATATCGAATATGATACGGCATCGAATAATTAGCCTAATAACAACAATTGTTAGCTGTTCATCAGCTATCGCACAATATACTTTGAGTGGATATATTGTAAACTCAGATAATCAACCTATCCCCTTTGCAAATATTGTGCTTTACAACGTTGGTGATACAGTCCCTATCATAGGCTGTATCGCAGAATTCAATGGAGCATATAAAGTTTCGGCAAAAGCCAATTCTTATTGTATTCGTATTTCATACGTAGGATACAAAACAGTAACCGACACAATTACATTGGACATTGATGCGACACGTAATTTCACGTTAGAAGAGCAAATTTCAAATCTTAGCGAAGTTTCTGTCAGAGCACAATCGGTTGCTATGTCGACAGAGAAAAATACATATTTCATTAGCCCTAATGAAGCTAAAAACCAGCAAAACGCACTAAGCCTATTGAATATTGTTCCGAAAATTTCGGTCGATATGGTTAGTAATGCAGTAACTGGTGTTGGCGGCAAATCCGTAAAACTTTTACTCAATGGTGTTGATGTAAATTCTGTAGAACTAAGAGCTATATCTCCAAATAAAATTGCGAAAATTGAACGCTATGACATACCACCAGCACGCTACGCCGATTATGAGATTGTTCTGAATGTTGTAACTAAAGAAATTGAAGATGGTTTTATGGCCTCTGTCGATTTGAGTTCTGCATTAACAACAGGTTTTAGCGACCCTCAAGTCACTATGCAATACAATTGGCGAAAGAAAAACAGACTGACTGTCGATTATTATTTAGGTTATCGAAACTATAAGCACCAAGTAAGCGACTACTCTTACGCGTATGTCATTGACGATGTTCGTTACCAAGAAAAAGGCCATTTAGATAAGGCTTTTGGTTATGAACAGCACATACCAAATATTAGTTATGTGCGACAAGATTCCGTAAATATGTTGCAAATAAAACTCTCGCCTAAATATACGCATGTGCACTCCGATGCTGATTCGACACGTCAAATAATGAAATATCACACCAACGCTAACGTCTTGTCGCTTGCTGGACCATATAATTGGCAAAATCGTGAATTCAATCCAATTCTCGACATCTATTATAGCCGTTTGATAAACGATAAAAACGAATTGGCAATTGATATTACAGCAACGCATTTTTCGACCAGAAATAGTGTTGATGATGAACTTATCGACTCGCTCGGCAATGCGTTTTTGTGCAATCATGCCAACGAAAAGAATAAAAAAACATCACTCATTGGCGAAGTCTATTATTCTCACAAATTCGAAAATATTACCCTGAAATCGGGCTATACTCTCAATACAAATGAGCAAAAATCTGATGCCAGCAATGTTTTGGGAGAATGGAATGATGTTGCAACTTCGTTTACATCGAATTATGTATATGCCGAATTGTCGGGCAAATTGGAAAAATGGGGTTACAATATAACATTGGGTGTAACCAATCGTCAAAGTAAATCCATTGATACCGAAACTAATGCGTGGATTTTTATGCCACGTCTCGTTTTTAGTTTCCAGCCTAAACCAAATAGCAAACTTACACTGCAATTCAATCATAAAAATACCGAACCCTCAATTAGCCAACTGCGCAATAGCCAGAGCTATGTAAGCAATAATATTATTTACACTGGCAATCCTAACTTGACGCATAGTTTGCTTTCGCGAGTACGTTTGGGATATGAACAGACTATAAAAAACGTCATAGAACTATCGGTTGAGGGATTTTACAATCGGAAAAAAGATGCTATTGTCAATTTGTATAGCGAACAAGAAAACGTAATATATGAACAACCTCAAAATGTAAAGTCGTTTGATAGATATGGCGCAGAATATGCACTAAAAGCCTCTGTACCATTGGGACAGAAGGTGTTCCTTATGCTTCAATGCATGGGAAGTTTGGAGTTTGAACGACTTTATACTTCACAAATTGACTATACACATGCCTATGCTCCATTTGCGGCAGGCGCACAACTTGCTGCTGGAAAATTTATTGTTATGTGTACGTATAACAATGCAAGTAGAACACTCTCGGGGCTTACTTCGAGTACAAACGAGAATGGTACACATCTCGGATTCGGATGGCAGCCTAAAAATAATTTGCTTGTATATGCCAAAGGCCTATTTGTTGGTAGTTCGGCATGTAAATATCATACGCGAACTGTTGTCAACGAAAGCCCCGTTTCCTACGATAGTCAGACTCGCATAAAAGACAATGGCAATATGGTTGTGTTGGGCTTACAGTATAGTTTATCTGTTGGCAAGATGTACAATCAACGTAGCAAGAAGATCAACAATTCTGATAACGATTCTGGAACATTTTTCAAGTAAGTATTATGTTTCACCATTTCCCAATAATCATTCAGCCCGACACCATGCAGTGTGGCATCGCTTGTTTGCAGATGGTTTGTGCACATTATGGCAAGAAAATAAGCGCCAACTGTCTGTCGAAAATTTGTGTTGCTACTGCCGAGGGTGTGTCGATGTTGGGTATAAAGCAAGCTGCCGAAAAGTTGGGCTTTCGTGCGGTTGGTGGGCTAATTGAACCTCAAAAAATCAGTGCCGAAATGCTCCCATGCATCGTGCATTGGAATCAGAATCATTTTGTGGTTTTGTATAAACGGAAAGGTACAAAGTTTTATGTAGCTGACCCAGGAAAAGGCCTGACTACCTACACCGAAGCAGATTTTTGCAAGCATTGCACCGACAATACGCAAAAAGCTATAGTCATGCTTTTGCAACCAACAGAGCAGTTTTTTAGCGCAAATTTCTCAAATGGGAATCATGAGCGCTCTTTTCGTTTCCTTTGGGGCTATGTGAAGCAATATCGGAGTGCATTCATAAAAATACTATTGTGCCTGATAATAGGTAGCTTGCTGCAACTCGTATTGCCGTTTCTTACACAAAGCATTGTAGATGTTGGTATTGCCAACAAAGATATTGGCTTTGTATGGCTCATACTTATAGGGCAACTTGTTGTTACCATTAGTCGCACTGCGGCAGATTTCGTGCATCGTTGGCTGCTGCTGCGTATATCGATGCGCATAAATATTGCGCTTGTGAAAGACTTCTTCGTCAAGCTGTTGCAGTTGCCAATGTCGTTTTTCGATACCAAACTAATGGGCGACCTTATGCAGCGCATTGGCGACCATTCGCGCGTAAATACATTCCTAACGCAGCAGACTCTTAGCGTGGCGTTCTCGATGGTTAGCTTTGTGGTGTTTGGCGGTGTGCTGTTTGTCTATAACAAATTGATATTTACCATATTTCTATTAGGAAGTATAGCATACGGAGGTTGGATGACAATCTTTTTGCGTCGCAGAAAAGTTATCGACTACGAACTATTTGAGCAACGAGCCATCAACAACAACAAAACCTATCAGTTCATCACTGCTATGCAGGAGATAAAACTGCAAGATTGCGAGCAGCGGCGGTGCGAAGAGTGGGAAGCGGTGCAGACCGAAATGTTCAAGGTGCAGACGAAAAGTTTGCGCCTACAACAAACGCAAGAGGCAGGCAGCATTTTCATCAACGAACTAAAGAATATCATTATCACTGTAGTGGCCGCAACAGCCGTCATCGATGGTAGTCTGACGCTCGGTATGATGCTTGCCATTCAGTATATCATTGGTCAGCTCAACAGTCCGATAGAGCAGCTGATGAACTTTATCTATTCCATTCAAGATGTGAAAATAAGCCTCGAGCGCATCAACGAAGTACATACCAAAGACAACGAAGAAGATGCACACCGAACGCAGAAAAATTTTCCCAATGAGCAACCAGATATTAGGCTAACGAGTGTCGATTTCAAATACGACAAACATGCGCTTGGCAAAACTTTAGATAGCGTAATTATTCATGTTCCGCATGGCAAAGTGACTGCCATAGTTGGTGCTTCGGGTAGCGGTAAGACGACGCTTGTGAAACTTATGCTTGGCTATTATCCTGCTGATGGCGGGCGCATCACGATAGGCGGAATTGACATCAACGAATATAATCTGAAATGGTGGCGACGGCAGTGTGGCGTGGTGATGCAAGACGGCGTGATATTTTCGGAATCGATAGCGCGCAACATAGCCGTCGACGATGGCGAAATAGACTACGAACGCCTCGAGAAGGCAGCCGAGATAGCCAATGTGCACGATTTTATTATGTCGCTTCCGTTGAAATACAACACCATCATAGGTCGCGATGGCATTGGATTGAGCCAAGGGCAGAAGCAACGCATACTTATAGCGCGAGCCGTATACAAAAATCCGCATTTCATCTTCCTCGACGAAGCCACCAACGCACTCGATGCTACCAACGAACGCGCGATAGTGGAGAATCTAAATAAATTCTACGAAGGACGAACCGTTGTAGTTGTTGCTCATCGCCTCAGCACCGTCCGCAATGCCGACCAAATAGTTGTGCTCGACAATGGTAGAGTGGTTGAAGTGGGCAATCATGCTACACTCACCGCAAAACGAGGCGCATATTACAACCTTGTGAAAGATCAGTTGGAGTTGGGAACGTAAATAATTGACAATTTTCAATTGTAGAGACGGAGCGCGCTCCGTCTCTACTATCAAATCGAAATTTTTTACGCAAAATGCTAAAAATCGCTCAAAAAATTTGGTGGTCTTTTTTTATATTTACACGTCAATTCGCGAACAGACTGTCTTGAGCCGTTGCGATGTAAAATTATGCGGCGTTATAATCAATCTTAATTTGAAAAAATAATAATTATGAAAAAGAAAGTTTTCGCAGTGGTTGCTCTACTTGCAATCTGCACTATGGGTTTTGCACAGCTAATTCATGTTACGACTTCATGTGGAAAAGAATATGATTTAGGTTATAAGCAAGGCTCTGCCAAAGAACTTGCAGAGTATATCATGTTTGTTGATGATATTCTGTGTGGAAACTAAATAATTTTTGTCTAACAGACAAATCGTTAGATTCTTATTAATAGTAAAATGAAAAAAATCCTCTTAATTAGTGCTTTAGCTTTTTTGTGCTATACGTCATCGTTATCTCAAACAGTTAATCTCGGAGCTTTGGGTGGCTCTATGAAAGCTGAGGTGATTCAAAAGAAAATATTAGAATCGCCACAATATGTAGCAACCTATAATTATGTTTTTGTGAAAGATGCCAATAGACCCAATGAAAAACGAAATAGCGAAACCATATTGCAAATAGGAAAGAGTTATAATCGGTTCTGCGATTATAATAGCTTGCGTTCCGACTCTGTCAACGATGCGGCTGCAAATAAGAAAATAGAAATGTTAGCCGCGTTTCCGCAAATGCTTGGTTATAAGAAGAAAAGCTTGTTTTCTTCGGACATAATAATAGATAAAGGAAAAAAGGAAGAGACTATTTTGGACTATTCTACTGTGCTAAATACGTATCAGTACTCAGAAAAACTTCCAGAACTAAAATGGGATTTAGTAGAGGGCGACACGTTAATAGCAGAAATGCATTGCCAGAAAGCCACCACAGAATTGTTTGGTCGTAAATATGTAGCTTGGTATTGTCCAGAAATAGAATTGCCGTATGGGCCATACAAATTCAATGGTTTGCCAGGTTTAGTATTCAAAGTAACAGATGTCGAAAATAATTTTGACTTTACTATACATAGTTTTAGAAAAGCGCAAAAACAAGATATACCTATATACATGCGGAAAGACAAGAATATTATTAATTCTAATCGTGAAACGGTACGTAGAATATACAAGAATTTCTGTGCTAATCCAGTAAGTGCGCTCAATGGCGACGATATGGTGATAATATCAGATGAAGTAAAAGCCAGTGTGAAATCTCGCCCTTATAACCCCATAGAACTTGAATAATATAAAAACAATAGCGATAGCGGTAGTTTCTATCCTGAACATATTCAGTGCTTTAGCGCAGACTAACGAGAAGGCGAAACTCGACTTCGAAATAAAAGACGCTGTGAATAAGGCGCCTATTGGTTCGGTGTCGTGTAGGGTATACTCGCCAGAAGATAAGTTGCGCACCTACGCCATCTCGAATTATAACGGGCAGTTGTCGGTGTCGGCATACGCGGACGAACACCTTACGTTTTCTATAATGGGCTATAAGAGCGTAACGAAAAGAGTGTCTGAATGTCAAATAGGTAGCTTGAATGAGATTTTTCTGAGTGAAGAGGCCGTAGAAATAAAAGAAATATCGGTAAAAGCGCCGCCAATAAGAGCGCACAACGACACTATAGAATATAGCGTTCGCTCGTTCACAGCCAAAGGCGATGAGCATCTGGAAGATGTGTTGCGCAAAATGCCTGGTATTGATGTGAGTGAAAATGGTAGCGTCATGTATCAAGGGAAAGCCATAAACAAGCTATACATAGATGGAAAAGATTTGCTTGGCGAAAACTATCAAATAGCTACGCGCAATATGCCACTCGAGGCTGTCACTGCAGTAGAGGTGTTTGAAGCACATCAGCCCGTGAAACTTTTGCGAGGTAGGCAACCTTCCGACGAGGCTGCTTTGAACCTCAAAATAGATAAGAGTCACAAGTCGGTGCCGTTTGGCGAAGCTAAAGTTGGACTTGGTCTGCCTTGGGCAAAATGGGATAACCAACTGTTTCTGACGGAATTGCTCGAGAATGACCAGTTTCTCGTTTCGGGAAAAATGAACAATGTGGGCACAATTCTTTCCAACGAGACGCAGCCGAGCGTAAAATATACAGAAATAGATGCTTTTGAGCCAGATATTCAGCCTGTTACTACGGTGACGAAAATCAGCGAATCGATGCCGCAAAACAGATATGTAAATAATAAATCGTACAACATAAGTAGTAACATACACCACAACTTGTCGGACGATGCTATGATTCGTTTGAATGTGGCGCTCTACTCTGATAGTTTGCATTATGAAACTTACCACAACAATACTTATGGCGGCAATAACATTGTGACGGAGGAGGAGAGCCGTGCTCTACGCCAAAAAAATAAGGCGATTCTCCCATCGCTGAAATACGAACTCAACAGTGCAAATATTTACCTCTCGGACGAACTGAAATATCTTTTGTCGCCCACAGAAGGTTCGAGCACAATAACCAACAATGGTGCAAGGTTAATAGAACAAACGAAGCAAAAGCCTTGGTATGTGCAGAATTATCTCTCAACGGCAATTCCATTGAGGAAGAATGTTTTGCAAGTGAAATCATACATACGCTACTCAACGTTGACCGAAGATTTTCAAAGTTATGCGGACTCGGTTGAGGTCTACAATGCAGCGGAAAAGTTCAAAACGCAATCGTTCATCAATAAAAATATTATTTCGACATCAATCGAATTGGGACGTAATACGCTAAACATAAGAGCAAAAGCCTATTACAAACATAATACGTACGATAACGCAGGTAGAACAACAAGCAACAACTTGCAATTAGAGTTTTCACCGTCGTATAGTATTGCATATAATTACAATAAGGATTACGTAACCATTGAAATTCCAATAAAATGGGAAGCGGTGAAGCTCAATGGTGGCGAGCGAAAGAACATGAGAAAAATGGTAAAAATCTCGCCGAACTTGTTTTACAAGCAACACATAGGTGATAATTGGCAATTTGTGCTCTCGGGAGCGATAAATAGCAATGTCGCCGATGGCGGATTTCGCTCTGCGCACGACATAAGAACGAGCTACAACACTATTGATAACCCAACTAACGATATTTTCTTTTCGTCGAGCAGAAGCGTTGCTTCTCGTCTTTCATATCGCAATATGGCCACGATGGTGTTTTCTAATATGATATTCTCGTATACGCACTATAAAAACGAAAACTTTACCGATATAGATTATTCGGACTCGTTCATAATCACCTCAGTGGAGCAAGAGAACAACGACAAAAAAATGCTTATAGCATCCGGCGCGTTGGATAAAACTTTCACTGACATTGGCCTAACGCTGAAGTCTGGCGTGACCTACAACTCAATAAAATTTCTTTTGGCGCAATCGGGTATAAAAACGAGCAACAAATCCAACTCGTGTGCTGCAAATCTCGGCTTCGACTTCAACAAATTCGATTGGTTGCGCTTTCAGAACAACGTGCAGGGGACTATTTTCTGGGAAGCAAATAGCTACCATAACAGCAATAAATTGAAACGCATAAACTACGCAGCCACTGCTTTTTTCTTCCTGCCGCGAAGCATCGAGGCAAAACTCAAATTTGAGAGCCTTACCACAGAGTTGTCGCCATCGCGCTACAAAAGCAGTAATTTCTTCGATGGCGAGGCAAGTTATACCATAAGTAAAAATTGGAAAGCCTCGTTAGCCGTCACCAATATTCTCGATGTAACGGAGTATTCCACTTCGCAAAACTCAGGCATAAGTAACTATCAAAACTCTTTGCCCTTGCGCGGTCGAGAATTTATGCTGTCGGTGAAATGGAAGTTTTAGAATTGAGTGCTAAAAGACAATGTTTATTGTTATGAACGATTTTACATTTTTGTGTATACATAAAAGAAAGAGACCTATAGATCTCCGTCTTTCTATCATTATTTGAGCTAATACAGACGCTGAAAGAGAAATATCCCGATATTGACCGAACAGAGATTGAGAAAGAAATGGCAAAATGAATCTATGTTCTTATCATCTTATATCCATAACAGACATGGGGAATGCTCAAAATTTTTGCCTTCTATCTTATACTTATTGATCAAAGTGAAGTATTTTCGCACACTTTTGTCTAAAAAAACCATAGAGAAGCATAAAAGAGATGAACGAAAACAATCATCTTGTGATAATGGCTGGTGGTGTTGGAAGCCGTTTTTGGCCAATGAGTCGTCCCGACAACCCTAAGCAATTTATAGATGTTCTTGGTGTAGGTCAGACACTTTTGCAACTGACTGTTAGCCGATTTGGCGCAGCCTTTTCGCCTGACCATATCTGGGTTGTGACATCGGAACAATATAAAAATAAAGTTCACGAACAGTTGCCGGAAATACCCGAGGATAACATCCTCCTCGAGCCATGCATGCGCAACACAGCTCCGTGTATTGCATACGTAGCTTGGAAAATATGCAATCGCTATCCCGATGCTACCATCGTAGTCTCTCCGTCGGATCACTTTGTTGTCGATGGTGAGATGTTTCGCGCTACCATAGAGCAAGGCTTGAACTTTGTGCGTGGCACTTCGCGCGTACTTACTTTAGGAATGAAGCCTACACGCCCCGATACTGGTTATGGATATATTCAGCAAGGCGAAAATGTCGATGGCTCGTTTAGCAAGGTGAATGCCTTCAAGGAAAAACCAGTGCTCGAAGTGGCAAAGCAATATCTTTCTGAAGGTGGCTATTATTGGAATGCTGGCATATTTATGTGGGACGCTGCGGTTGCCAAAGAGGCTATACGCACCTTCGAACCCGAAATTGCTGCAGTGATGGATAAAATGGAGCCTTCGTTCTACACCGAAAACGAGCAAAGCGTGGTTGGCGAATGCTTCCCGCAATGCAAAAACATATCTATCGACTACGCCGTGATGGAGCGACTTGGTGGCAAAGAGGCTACTATACTTGGTCGTCCATCGAGTGTCTACGTGTTGCCTGCAGACTTTGGTTGGTCCGATTTGGGCACATGGGGCTCGCTCTATACACAGATAGAGAAAGACGATGCTTCGAATGCTATCATTGGTCGTGGCAAGGTGAAGATGATCGAAAGCAACGGCTGCATGGTGTGTGCATCGGGTAATGTACGTATGGTTCTGCAAGGGCTTGAAAATTATATAGTTGCAGAGGATAATGGCACATTGCTTATTTGCAAGAAAGATCAAGAACAGCGAATCAAAGAATTTTCTTCAGATAAGTAAAAAGCTGATCTTTGTATATATATGCATAAGTAGCTATATAGAATTGGCAAAAATATATGGAGACGATTGATAATCTAAGCAATAGAGGACGATTCGTAAAGGCGTTGATGACAGGTGTGACGGCCTTTTTTGCGGTTGTATCCTATATGTTGGCTATAGTTATAGTCAAGTGGAACGAGCCGTCGTTGCTCAACGTGGTATTTAGCCGCGACAATGTGTTGTCGGGCGTCTTCATTGTTATCTTTTGGGTAGCAATAGATACTTGGCTGAATCTCAACGAGGTATATCGAAGTCGTTCTTATGCATATGTTGTCATGTTCCATGTTATCGAGGGTGTGCTTGGTAGTGTGATGCTTGTGTTTACGCAAACGATGCTCGGGTTGCCCATATACAATCGAACTTTCATCATATTATTTGGTGCCATATCTACGGCTACGAGTATTGGTTTGAAGATTGGTTTCTACGTCATCATGCGACGTATGCGCAAAAAAGGACGCAACATTAAGCATATCGTGTTTGTGTGCGATCAGCAAGGCGAAACACTTCTCAAGCTAATATTGAAGAATTTTGAGTGGGGTTATAAAATCACTGCCCTCGTTGGTGATGAATACATTGTAGAAAAGTACAAAGATCGTTTCGATACGTATAGTATCAACTCGGTCGATTTGCCTTCCATTCTGACTGCCAAAGTTGAAGAACTAATCTATGCTTGCGATTTTGATAGCATGACGCGCATTAAGCACTATATAGACGTATGCACCGACTTTGGAGTCATGTTCCGTTTGTGCTCTTCGTTCTTCAACCGCCTGTCGTCCAACGTGCAAGTGCGTTATTTCGATACTCAAGCCGTACTGACAATCTGTAACACTCCTACCGACTATACAGGATTGCTTGTGAAGCGCGTGTTCGATATATTGGCATCGCTTATTGTAATTATCGTAGGAATGCCATTCTTCCTGATTGTGGCACTACTTATAAAGATAGATTCAAAAGGTCCTATATTTTTCAAGCAACGTCGTTCGGGATTGCGTGGTAAGGTGTTTAATCTCTATAAATTTCGAACTATGGTCGATGGTGCCGATAAGATGAAATCGGAGCTTGTGGAGCAGAACGAGATGTCGGGACCAGTGTTCAAAATGACCAACGATCCTCGCATCACACGAATAGGAAAATATTTGAGGAAGGTAGGTGTCGACGAATTTCCTCAGTTTATCAATGTCTTGCGCGGCGATATGTCTATTATAGGACCGCGTCCGCCAATTCCAAGCGAGGTAGAAAAATATGAGCGTTGGCAAATGCGCCGTTTGTCGATGCGTCCTGGCATAACATGTCTGTGGCAAGTGTCGCGTGAACGCAATAGTGTCACTTTCGACGAATGGATGCGCTTGGATATGGAGTATATCGACAACTGGTCGATCTCGCTTGATGTTGTAATTATGTTGAAGACTGTGCGAACTATGCTTCGCGCTGATGGAAAATAGCTCATGACGCGAAAGAAATTAATATCTATAGCCATATTAGTGTCGGTGGTGATAATTGCCATTGCTTCGTATAATACGTATCGTAATCGTCTTATACCCAGCAAAGAACGTATGGCGCAGATTCTTTCCGATATATATATTGCTGATGCGGTAGTGCAACATAAAACTAAGGATAAAGGCAAAGAGAAAGTTATTGAGCATATTTATAAATCGGTGCTCAGCCACTACGACCTAACAAAGCCTCAGTTCGATTCCATAATAGCTTGGTATTCCGAACATCCCGAAAAATATAGCGAGGTCTACTTCGAAGTAGTTGCCTTGCTATCGGAGCGTGAAGCGCGCTTTGGTAGAGTGCTGCAAATGCGCGATTCTGTATCGTCGCTCATAGAAAGAATGCGCGATTCGCTTACAGTCAATTTCTGGCGTTATGGCAAAGAAGTTATTCGTCTTCCATTTACCGAAAAAGATACTATCCCAAAGAATCTTGTTTTCGACGTCGATGTCGATTCGCTTCGTGGTGGCAAGGTGACGCTTGAAATGACATATATGTTCCCGCATAAGAATGAGTCGCGCGACTCTTGCTATATGCAGCTCGTTGCTTTCTACAACGACACCATAGCCGACACATCAAAGTGTATTATCACGCGAAAAACTATTCGCCAGACAGCAACCTTGGAGCAGCAGCTTCGCGATACAATGGAAGCTACTAAAATCATAGCTACATTACTGACTTCTAAAGAGTTGAAAAAGACTACAGCTAATCTCTCTGCAATAAAATTTCAGTATATACCATACGAAATAACAGATAGTGTAACATTCGATGAAATTCAGCTCCCACCTATATTTTCGTACTGATGGTACACTCGGTCATTATCCAGTAATCTCTGTTGACAACAATGGTGTCATCATTGCAATAGATGAGAGTGACCGAAAAGCCGAAACGGCGCATACACGTTTTTTTACGGGAGTGATTATTCCTGAAGTAGATATTACAAAAATTAGTTGGGGTTCGCGCGATGTGTTTTGTGCCTCATTGCGTCAACTCGTTGATGCAGAGCATGAAATTGCCATTGGAAAGCGTCCAGGATTGCTGCTTTTGAATGGATTCGACTTGAACGAATTTTGTATCGATAATATACATAACAGACTTATAGTTAATAAATTAGTGTAACCATTTCTCGTGTTAGTTATGCATACATACGTAAAATCAATAGTGTTGGCTGCATCCTTGTCAATCAGCATGACGAGTGCTGCCAAAAATGTCGAAACAACTTCGCCCGATGGTCGCTTGGTTGTGAATGTAGCCGAAGAAGGTGGTAGCCTTTCGTACGTAGTAAAATACGATGGCTCCGAAATGTTAACCAAGTCGCGTCTTGGCTTTGTGTCCGAGTTCGGCGACTTCTCGAATGGTCTCACTATCGATTCTTCGATAGTTTCGAAAGTAGACAACGAATACTCTCTCGATCGTATAAAAACAGCTCATGTTCACTATGTTGCCAACGAATTGAAAGTATACTTATCAAACAAAATAGGACGTTATACAGTTACGTTTAGTGTGTCGAACAACGATGTGGCATTCCGCTACGAAGTGCCGCGCCAAGACAGAGGTGAACGTGGCTGCATACGTATGATGAAAGAGTCGACAACATTCAATTTTAGCGACAAAACCACATCTTTTCTTTGTCCTCAGAGCGATGCTATGATTGGTTGGAAACGTTCTAAACCGAGCTACGAAGAAGAGTATGTACTCGATGCTCCGCTCGCCACAAAGTCGAAGTTTGGCAAAGGTTTCACATTCCCATGCCTTTTTCGTGTAGGTGAGCAAGGCTGGGTTCTCGTTAGCGAAACTGGCGTAGATAGCCGCTACTGCGCAAGCCACCTCAGCGACTACACTAATGATGGCTACGAGATAGCATTCGCAATGCAGGAGGAAAACAATGGCAATGGCACTGCAGAACCAGCTTTTGCATTGCCTGGCGTAACGCCTTGGCGCACAATTACAGTTGGCAAATCGCTTGCGCCGATTGTGGAAACTACTGCTGCGTGGAACACTGTGCGTCCGCTTTATACCACCGATTGTAAGTATAAATATGGCAAAAGCACCTGGAGCTGGATTTTGTGGCAAGACAACAGCATCAACTACGACGATCAAGTGGCTTTCGTCGACCTTGCAGCCGCAATGGGCTATAGTTACACATTGGTCGATTGCGCTTGGGATACTAATATCGGACGCGATGGCATGAAGAAACTTGCAGATTATGCGCGCACTAAGGGCGTTCAACTTTTCGTATGGTATAGCTCAAGTGGTTATTGGAATGATATTGTTCAAAGCCCAATAAATATTATGGATAGAGCTATTTCGCGCAAAGCAGAGATGAAATGGCTCAAAGAGATTGGCGCTGCGGGCATCAAAGTGGATTTCTTCGCTGGCGATAAGCAAGAGACTTTACGCCTCTATGAGGATATTCTCTCCGATGCCAACGACAATGATCTTATGGTGATTTTCCACGGATGTACACTTCCGCGTGGTTGGGAGCGTATGTACCCTAATTATGTTGGTTCTGAGGCAGTTCTCGCAAGCGAAAACCTCATTTTCGAACAACATTTTTGCGATGTGTTTGGCACCAATGCAACACTCCATCCGTTTGTGCGCAATGCCGTTGGCTGCATGGAGTTTGGCGGATGCTTTATGAATAAGTATATGCACCGTAGCAATGCTAAAGGAAATGTTCGCAGAACATCGGATGTATTCGAACTTGCTACCACAATTCTATTCCAAAATCCTATTCAAAACTTTGCTCTCGCGCCTAATAATCTCACCGATGCGCCGAAGATTTGCATGGATTTTTTGCGCAATGTGCCTACTACGTGGACCGAAACGCGATTCATTGATGGTTATCCTGGTAAGTATATCGTACTTGCTCGCAAGAGTGCCGATAAATGGTATGTTGCTATAGCCAATGGCACCGACAAAGAGATCTCTATCAATTTAGCTAATTTGCCTTTTGCCGACAAGCAACTTGTTGAGTGCTATGCCGATAGCAAGGACGGCAAACCTACACTTGCTGAGGTTAAGTATCGCAAGAATGCTAAGATGCGTGTGACTCCTCTTTCTGGTGTAGTGTATGTAGAAAAATAGAAAAACGTGTAATAGACAACAAACTCGTAGTTGTCGCTCGTTATGTGCGATGATTGCGAGTTTTTCTTTTTAGCATACTTATAGACGTTGTAAGTAGGTCTAAAAATGTACGAATCTATAGTTATGTAAAAAACAAAAGAGAGCGACACTCTAATGCCGCTCTCAATATTTATGTCGATTGTTAATCGATTAGTTCAAATTGCTCATTATCAATTTTGTAGCGCCGCACATCGATTTCACATATTCATCTGAGGCATGTCCAGCAGCAGAAAGTTTCTCTTTGTCGTTGATAAGAGTCGTAAGTATGCTTGTGAACGACTGATTGTCCGTCACTGCAAAACCGCCGCCACACGCTATTAGGTCGAGAGCCTCTTTGAAACGCGTGTGCTTTGGTCCGAAAAGCACTGGTATGCCGTATGTGGCAGGCTCGAGCGTGTTGTGTATGCCTTTGCCGAATCCTCCACCTACGTATGCTATCTGTCCATACTTATAAATAGCCGAAAGCATACCCATAGTATTAATAATAAGAACTTTGGCGTCGCTTGGATTTTCAATAGGTTCGGTGTAGAGGAACGTCTTTACCGTGAAGCGCGACTTGAGGCTTTGCACGCGAGCATTGTCGATCTCGTGTGAGGCAATTATCAATTTGATGTTGTTGTCTGGATTGTTTATGAAAGGCACGATGAGGTCTTCGTCGGGTGGCCAAGTGCTACCAGCAACGAATACGAGTGGCGCATTCTTCACGAATTCCTCTATCAGAGGAAACGATTTCGACGACTCCGAAATGGCCTTTACGCGGTCGAAACGTGTGTCGCCTGCTATGGTGTAGTGCTTCACGCCTATGCTTTCAAGCAGCTGGGCTGAATTTTTATCTTGTATATAAAGATGTTCGAAGCAATGAAGCATGTCGCGAAACCAAGCGCCATACCACTTGAAGAAAGGTTGCGCCTTGTCGAGAATCATTGAGGCACCGAGCGTGCGAATCTTCTTGCTGCGCAATGCGTTGAGGAAGAAGTGCCAATATTCATATTTTATAAATATTGCCAAATCGGGGTTTATAGCCTTGATGAAGTGGCAAGCATTCCAAGGCGTGTCGGAAGGAAGATAGCAAACCACATCGGCAAGTTGGTAATTTTTGCGAACCTCATATCCAGAAGGCGAATAGAACGTCAGCACAATGCGACGGTCGGGTTGTTGCTGGCGAATGGCCTCAATGATTGGGCGCGCTTGCTCAAATTCGCCCATCGAAGCCGAGTGAATCCAAACGCAAGGCTTATCGGCGTTGTAAGTTTTCAAAATTCTCCAAGTGTTGCGGCGTCCTTTGTATAGAAGACGTGCCTTGGTGTAGAAAAGGGAGGCAATGGCCAATCCCGCGTTGTAAATAACCATGCCCAATAGATAGAGGGCTGAAATAATAATCTTCATTTATTGCGTATCTTGCGGCGGCAAAGTTACAATTTGTTTGAAAGTGTGCCATTCGTATAATTCTCATAAATACTTGTATGGATTTGTTGAGCGTTCGTAAGGTTGTAGATGATGTGAATAATGATTTGTCGCATCTGCATGTTGGTCAAGCCTTGAAAAAAATTTCGAAAGCGGCTGCTAATACGGGAAGCGAAGAAGTTGTTAACGAGGCTAATTCGCTTATAAGAATTTATAATGGTATGACCAGTTGCTTTGTGTCGGAAATGGCTGATCCTCAGCGCGAATCCATAATGAGGCAACTCGTGCTAAACACAAATACACTTGTCGATCTTTGGTTCGATAGAATGGCAGCTTCGCTAACTACATGGCGACGCTACGAACAGCCTTTGCCATCGGCAGAAGAATTGGAGACCTTGGCTCGTAAATATCTTGTAGCCCAGGTAAATACAAAATCTCATTCGATTTTTCGCGATCAGATATTTAATATGATATGGCGCGCATTTCCATCGAAAGACTTTTGCGAATCGGTGGAGCGCTTTATCTCTAACGCCGATTTGAGTGATGCTGATGCTGCTCATGCTGTGGGTGCTGTTGCATTGTCGCTCAACATGCATTTTTCGACCTACTATTGCGTTATGCTTCTACGCTTGTTGAGCAGTCAGCCATCGCCTTTAGTTGAAGGTCGATTAGCAGTGGTTCTTTTGCTTAGCATCATGAAGCATAGTAGCTACTGGCAATGCGATTCTGCTCTTGTCAGTCAGTTTAATGCATATGTAGAATCATCGCGAAACAATGATTTTCTTTTTCATGTACTTACTATTATAGTACGTACGAAAGCAGTGAAAAATATGGCCAAGTCGCTCAATAACATAACGCCCAAACTTATTGAGACTATGTATGGCTCGTCCGATATAACTAAAGGTCAGATTACAGTAGACCACGATTGGGATGAACTCTTTCGTAACGACCCTTCGTTTAAGCGCGGTGTGGATAAAATATCTCGCTGGCAAGCCGAAGGTGCCGATGTGTTTTGGACTACCACACGCCACATGCGCGATTTGACTTTCTTCGAGGAACTTTCGCGTTGGCTACTGCCATTCGATGCTAATAATTATGAGTTGCGCAAAGCTCTGGATAAAGAAGCTCCCTATTTACGAGATTCTTTGCCTAAAGCGTTAGCCGAAGCGCCAATTATGTGCGATTCCGATAAGTATTCGTTGCTCTATAGCTTCTGCGCGCTGCCTATGGAAAATAAAGAGATGACTTGTACACTTTATAATGCTGATTTTGAGGCGACAGAGTCTGCCTTGCGAGAGTCGGGCGATGGCTTGATGAAAGATAGTCGACTTGTGGCAGCTAATGCTTTTGTGCAAGATTTGTATAGATTATACGAACTGTATCCGCACCGCGCCGAGTTGGAGCAAAATCCATTCAGAATGTTGGGCTTGTTGGATTGCAACCAACAATTGATAGCGCAGCTTGTTATCAATACTATCGATGATCAACGTATGGCTGAGTTCTGTGTCAATTACGAGCTCTACGACGATGCTCTTAGATACTATCAACAGCTTGTCAGCGACAACCCAAACGATGTTGATGTGTTGCGAAAATTGGCCTTTTGCATGCTGAAGAATTTGTCGTATCGCGATGCATTGCAGCAACTACTAAAAGTAGATTTGATTGCAGAACCTCATTTTTGGACAAAGCACAAAATTGCTGAATGCTATCACAACCTTGCAGAACCAACTAAAGAGGTCGAATACCTGAAGTCTGCTGTAGAATTGCGTCCTGACAACAAACCTATCGAGCGTAAACTTGCTCTGGCGCTTTACGACATTAAGCAATATGCCGATGCGCTAAAAATTCTATACAAACACCACTACGATGAGCCCAACGATGATGATATAATTCGCGAAATAGTGAAAAACCTATTTGCCGATCTTCAACCTCAACAGGCTGAGTCCTATTTGCAGAAACTTGGCAAAATAGACAAACGCGATAGGATAATGGCTGCGCATTTGGCTCTTGCTCAGCACAAAATTCAGACTGCTATCGATGCATATCTATCGCTCTCTAAAGCCGACAGCCTCGTTGCCATCGATGAGATTGAGACTTCACGTGAGTGTTTCCTCGGCAAACTATCCAACCAAGAAATTGACCTCGTTATCGACATCATCAGTAACCGCGGACATGCTATAGATTTGGTGTGAGAAGGGAATGGTGTCTCCGTAAGTAGAAATAATATTCTGTCTATATAGATAAATATTTTGTGTGCAAGCCTTTTTATAGTTACTCTGTCTATAATTATGCTTGTTATACCGTTTGCGTGAGTCCTCTTTGTAATTTTGCCGCGCATAAACAATAATAGATGAAAAACGATAAGGGAGTTTTCTACCGTAGTTGGCTGTCTCTGTTGCCATTAGCACTGTTTTTAGTTACATATCTTGGAGGCTCGATAGCTATAGGAGATTTCTATAAAATACCCATAACTATAGCATTTTTAGTGGCTTCGGCAGTAGCCATGGGTGTAAGCAAGGGTAATCTTAATAAGCGAATTAAGATTTTTTCGGCTGGTGCCTCCGATAAAAATATCATGCTGATGGTATGGATATACATTCTTGCAGGCATATTTGCGGCAACAGCCAAAGCTACAGGTGCCGTAGATGCCACGGTGAATTTCACGCTTTCGCTTCTGCCGTCTAATATGATTTTGCTTGCGCTCTTTTTGGCTGCAGCTTTTGTGTCGCTCTCGATAGGCACATCGGTAGGCACAATCGTTGCACTTACGCCCATTGCTGCAGGTGTGGCAGCACAGACAGGTCAGTCGCCTGCCGAACTTGCTGCTATTGTTGTTGGTGGCTCATATTTTGGCGATAATCTATCCTTTATTTCCGATACCACAATAGCTGCCACTCAAACTCAAGGTTGCAAGATGAACGACAAGTTCAAGATGAATATTCGAATCATCTGGCCTGCATTTGTGGCT
This sequence comes from Bacteroidales bacterium, assembly GCA_015061285.1. Lineage (GTDB taxonomy): Bacteria > Bacteroidota > Bacteroidia > Bacteroidales > Marinilabiliaceae > W3P20-009. The sequence continues at coordinate 196,086 of SUWW01000005.1, forward strand.
ATGATTGTTTACTGTGTTGTGGCTGGCTTCAATGCCAATGCTGCTCCTGAAGTTGGGAATGTTGATGTAGTAGCCATTGTCCCATATGCAACAGTTATTCTGCTGTCAATCATAGGAGTAAACGTGTTTGTCGTGCTTGCGAGTGGCACTTTGCTTACAGGCATAGTGGGTATAGCTACTGGCAGTGTGCCATTTTGGAATTTTTTGTCGGTTATGGGTAGTGGCGTGACCGGCATGGGCGACCTTATTGTTGTTGCCTTGCTCGCTGGTGGCATGCTCGAACTTATTCGTGCTAATGGTGGTGTACGTCTAATTATAGATATGTTTCAGAAACGAGTGCATGGCACACGGGGAGCCGAGCTATCTATAGCAGGCTTGGTGTCTGTGGCCAATGTATGTACAGCCAACAACACTGTAGCAATAATTACAATTGGTCGCATAGCTAAAGACATCGCAACACGCTATAATGTTGATGCACGACGAGCCGCAAGTTTGCTCGATACAGCTTCGTGTTGTGTGCAAGGATTGTTGCCATATAGTGTGCAAATGCTTTTGGCCTCAACACTTGTTGGTTGCTCTCCGCTCGAAATTTTACCTCACTTGTATTATCCCCTTTTTATTGGCATTTGCGCATTTTTATCGATTGTTTTGCGCAAACATTGATAGCTTCATATTAAATATACTGAGATTCAAAAGAGCAAAAATTCTAACATAATGTTTAATTTTGTGGCCCGATAATATATAATCCATCATAATGAATAACGAAGTAAAAAAGGTCGTCATCTTGGGTTCGGGAGCCCTAAAAATCGGTGAGGCCGGCGAGTTTGACTACTCGGGTTCGCAGGCACTCAAAGCTCTCAAAGAAGAGGGCGTGCACACAGTCCTTGTAAATCCTAACATTGCTACCATTCAAACATCGGAAAACATTGCCGACAAGATCTACTTTTTGCCAGTGACTCCGTATTTTGTAGAGCGAGTAATTCAAAAAGAGCGACCTGAAGGTATTTTGCTTTCTTTTGGTGGACAGACAGCACTTAACTGCGGTATAAAACTTTTCGAACAAGGAATTCTCGAAAAGTATAATGTTAAAGTGCTTGGTACACCTGTTCAAGCCATTATCGACACCGAAGATCGCGAGATTTTTGCCAACAAACTTCGCGAGATTGATGTTAAGACGCCTAAAAGTATTGCAGTAAATACTGTTGAAGAGGCGCTAAAAGCTTCCGACGAAATTGGATTCCCAATTATCGTGCGTGCTGCGTATACTCTGGGTGGTATGGGTAGCGGTTTCTGTAGCAATAGAAGCGAACTCATCGAGCGTGCCGAAAATGCACTCTCATACTCCAATCAAATACTCGTGGAGGAATCGCTGAAAGGTTGGAAAGAAGTTGAATATGAGGTCGTTCGCGATAAGTATGACAATTGTATTACTGTCTGCAACATGGAAAACTTCGACCCTCTTGGCATACATACGGGCGAAAGTATCGTTGTTGCGCCATCGCAAACGCTTTCCAATTCGGAATATCATAAACTTCGTGAACTTGCCATAAAGATTATCCGCCATGTAGGCATTATTGGTGAGTGCAACGTTCAATATGCACTCGATACCAATAGCGAAGATTATCGCGTGATTGAGGTTAATGCTCGTCTTTCGCGTTCATCGGCTTTGGCGTCAAAGGCTACTGGTTATCCTCTTGCCTTTGTGGCTTCGAAACTTGCGCTTGGTTATGGCCTTTGGGAACTCAAAAATTCAGTAACCAAGACTACTCCAGCATTCTTCGAGCCTGCGCTCGACTATATTGTATGTAAAATTCCTCGTTGGGATTTGAGTAAATTCTCAGGCGTATCGAAGCAGATTGGTTCCTCAATGAAATCTGTAGGCGAGATTATGGCCATCGGTCGAACCTTCGAAGAGGTTATTCAAAAAGGTCTGCGTATGGTCGGACAGGGCATGCACGGATTTGTTGCTAATCAGCCTCTTAAGAATATAAATATTCTCGAAGAACTCAAAAATCCTACCGACAAACGAGTATATGCTATCTCCGAAGCCTTCGAGAAAGGCATGACGGTTGACGAAATACACGACATAACTCGCATCGATAAATGGTTCCTTGAGAAACTTTATCATATCTATAATATCAGCCTTGAACTTCGTAAATGCAGCACCATGCAAGAGGTCTCTGACGAGTTGCTCCTCTCGGCTAAAAAGGCTGGCTATAGCGACTTCCAGATTGCGCGTTTGGTATTCAAAGATACCCAGACTCGCATGGAGGAACAGCAGTTGCGCGTGCGTACCAATCGTAAAGAGCGCAACATCTTGCCTGTTGTTAAGCAAATTGATACAATGGCAGGAGAATTCCCTGCTCAGATTAATTATCTATATCTCACATATAGCGGTGAACAAAACGATGTTCAGTACGTCGGCGACCATCGTTCAGTAATCGTGTTGGGCTCAGGAGCTTATCGCATAGGTTCGTCTGTTGAGTTCGACTGGTGCTCGGTGAATGCCATAAATACAATCAAAAAACATGGTTTGCGCTCGGTTATGATTAATTACAACCCCGAAACCGTTTCTACCGACTATGACGTCTGCGACCGACTATATTTCGATGAACTCACCGAAGAGCGCGTGCTTGATATTATAGATCTCGAGCAACCTAAAGGTGTTATAGTTTCGGTGGGTGGCCAAATACCTAACAATTTGGCTATGAAGTTGCATCGTCGCAATGTACCTATACTTGGTACTTCGCCAATAAATATCGACCGAGCAGAGAACCGCCAAAAGTTCTCTACCATGTGCGACGAACTTGGCATCGATCAACCACGATGGAGCGAGCTTACCACAATCGACGATATTTATAAATTTGTTGATGAGGTTGGATTCCCTGTGCTTGTGCGTCCATCATACGTACTCTCGGGCGCTGCCATGAACGTGGTGTCAAACAAGCAGGAACTTGCTCACTTCTTAACACTTGCGGCCAACGTATCTAAGGAGTTCCCAGTTGTGGTTAGCCAATTCATCGAAGAGGCTAAAGAGATTGAAATTGACGCTGTGGCTCAAGACGGCGAGATGATAGCTTATGCTATATCAGAGCACATTGAGTTTGCTGGTGTTCACTCAGGCGACGCTACGATTGTGTTCCCTCCACAAAAACTTTATGTTGAGACTATTAAGCGCATAAAGAAAATTGCACGCGAGATAGCGCGAGGATTGCAAATCAGCGGTCCGTTCAACATGCAGCTTTTGGCTAAGAATAACGATATAAAAGTTATCGAATGCAACTTGCGTGCTTCGCGAAGCTTCCCATTTGTATCTAAAGTGCTGAAAGTGAATCTTATCGAACTTGCTACGAAAGTTATGCTTGGCGAAAAAGTTGAACGCCCAAGCAAAGATTTGTTCGATATTGATTACGTGGGTATAAAAGCACCGCAATTCTCATTTGCGCGCTTGCAGAAAGCCGATCCAGTTCTTGGTGTGGACATGTCGTCGACAGGCGAGGTAGGATGTATTGGCGACACGTTCGACCAAGCAGTTCTCGAGTCAATGCTATCGGTAGGTCATAAACTACCAGAGAAAAATATACTTATATCATCGGGTCCTGCGCGTTCGAAACTTGAACTCCTTGATAGCGCGCGTTTGCTTGCTGCCAATGGTTATCATATTTTCGCCTCGGGAGGCACACATCGCTTCTTGTCGGAGAATGGTGTTGACAGCACGCTTCTTCATTGGCCTGATGAAGATGTCAAACCCAACATTATCGACTACATACGCGAACATAAGATAGACTTAGTAATAAACATACCTAAGAATCTTACGCACAACGAGTTGAAGAATGGGTATCAAATCCGTCGAGACGCAATAGATTTCAATGTGCCACTGATAACTAATGCTCGTCTTGCATCGGCATACATAAATGCCTTTTGCAAAATCAAGTTAGATGAAATTCCTATCAAGAGTTGGGATGAATTTTAATTCGTAAGCGAGTATATTTGGGAAACCAAATTCTCATGTCCAAAACACATAGAGGGTTATAATTAATAACTAACAAACAAAAAAGAAATGAAAGTAAAGAATCTACTTGTAATGGCGAGCCTCAGTGCTGCTATTGTATTCTCGGGTTGCTCAAGCATGAGCACCACTCAAAAATCTACTGCTAAAGGTGCAGCTATTGGTGCAGGCGCAGGTGCTGTTGTAGGTGCTGGTACCGGTCTCGCAGTTGCAGCTATTGCTGGTAAAAATAAGAAAAAGGCTGTCATCATCGGTGCTGCTGCAGGTACTGCTGTAGGTGCTACCGCAGGTGCTATCATTGGCAACAAGATCGGCAAGAAGAAACAAGCACTCCAAGATGCAGCTAACAATGCTACCATCGAAGAAACAACCGACGTTAATGGTAACAAAGCTCTTGAGGTTACCTTCTCTGAAGGTGCTCTTAACTTCGCTACCGGCAAATCTGTTGTTGGTGCTACTGGTAAGACCGAACTTGCAGCTTTTGCTAAGAGCCTTGTAGCTGGTGAAGCTTCTGGCGAAATTTACAATGTTCAGGTTACTGGTCATACCGATAAGACTGGTTCTCTCGAAGTAAACCAGAAAGTATCTAAAGATCGCGCTAACGCAGTTGCTAACATTTTGAAGAGCAATGGCGTTGCTGCTGCTCACATTGTAGCTGATGGTCTCGACTATCAACTCTATGATGATAGCAAGAGCGCTGCTCAAAACCGTTGCGTAAAAGTTTACATCTCAGCATCACAAGAGATGATCAACGCAGCAGAGTCTGGAAAACTTCAGTAATTAGATTAATACTGACAAATAGAACTCGCCTCTCTTCTGGGGGGCGAGTTTTTTTTATGTATTATTTTTTCTACGTATAAACATGTGATTATCTGACTTTTTGAGTACATATTTTTGTTATTTATATTTAGTATGTATTAGCTTTTGTTGGCAGCCACACTATTTTTAGTTAATATTGCATAATAGACAAAAATGAGGTCAATAAAAAAGAAATGGAAAAACGCTGGAATATAAAGCCACAGCCCGATCTCTCAGAACGACAATTATTTGCAAAAAAATATAATATAGATCCCGTCTTAGCTCAGCTGCTTATGCAACGTGGCATTAGCGAAGACGAAGTGAAAACTTTTTTCCATTCCGATCCTATTCGTAATATGCATAATCCTTTGCTAATGAAGGATATGCAAGAAGCTGTAGATAGAATTATAAAAGCACGCGACTGCCACGAACGCATTCTTGTATATGGTGATTATGACGTAGATGGTACTACGGCTGTTTCGCTTGTATATCAATATCTTACGCGCTATATCAACGAAGAATATCTCGACTATTACATTCCTGATAGATATAACGAAGGCTACGGCATATCATTCAAAGGCATCGATTATGCTAAAGCCAATGGCGTATCGCTCGTAATAGCTCTCGACTGCGGCATCAAAGCTGTTGAAAAAGTGCGCTATGCATCGCAACTCGGTATCGATTTTATTATATGCGACCATCACATGCCTGGCGAAGAACTTCCGCATGCTGTGGCTTGTCTCGATCCTAAAAGAAGCGATTGTAGTTACCCTGATAAAAACCTCTCAGGGTGCGGCGTAGGCTTTAAGCTTATGCAAGCCCTTTGTAGATTGACCAATGGCAACGAAAATGAACTTTTAGAGTATCTCGACTTACTTGTTGTAAGTATAGCATCGGATATAGTGCCTATGATAGGCGAAAATCGCATATTGGCTCATCATGGATTGAAGCGCCTGAATTCGCAACCTTCTGTTGGTTTGAAGGCAATAATAGATGTGTCGGTGAAAAGAGGCGATTCGCCCGCTGATGCAATGGATATAAGCATTAGCGATATAGTATTCAAAATAGGTCCACGAATAAATGCCGTTGGACGATTGCATACGGGTAAAGAGGCTGTTGATTTGCTTATCTGTCAAGACGAAGCTAAAGCTGTTGAATTGGCTAAAGGTATGGGTAATACCAATGAGGAACGTAAGGAACTCGATCGCTCGATAACAGAAGAAGCAAAACAGATGATAGAAAGTGACGAAAGGTTGAAAAATAGGCGCTCGACAGTTATTTTCAATCCAACATGGCATAAAGGTGTCATAGGTATAGTGGCATCGCGTATGACAGAAGATTATTATCGTCCAACAATCATACTAACAGAATCGAATGGATTGGCTACAGGTAGCGCTCGTTCGGTAGAAGGCTTCGACTTGTATAAGGCTATAGATAGTTGCTCCGATTTGCTTGAAAATTTTGGCGGTCATATGTATGCTGCTGGTCTAACAATGAAAAAAGAGAATGTTGAAAAATTCTCGGAGCGTTTCGAAGCATACGTATCAGAAAATATTCTACCTGAGCAGCTTGTGCCGCAAATTGACGTAGATGCGGAGATTCCGCTTGCAATGATTACGGAAGATTTCTATGAGCAGATAGAGCGTCTTGAACCCTTTGGCCCATGCAACATGAAGCCCGTGTTTATGACGCGCGGAGTATGTAGCTATAGCAATCCCAACGGACAAAGCAGCAAGGGAACTAAGCCCGTTGGCGCAGACAATCGCCATTTGAAACTTGAAATCATAGACCGTACAGATAGAAAATCAAAATCGGGCATTGCATTTGGCCTTGGCAGTTATTATGAAAAGATAAAAGATGGTCAGCCGTTTGACATTTGCTATACAATAGAAAAAAACGTTTTCCGCGGGCAGACTTCATTACAACTTATGGTGCGCGATATTCACCTCAATGCTGATGGAAGTGGAGGTGATGAACAAAAAAAAACTCTCGTAAGCAAGGTTTGATGTCTGTCACGCCGGCATATAATAAACTAAATATGTTCTCAAAGGAAGTATATCAACAACGCCGGCAGCGCTTATGTGAACTGCTTCCGGATTCCTTTTTGCTCTTCGTTGGAAATGCTGAAGAGCCATTCAACTATGCAGGAAATACATATAGTTTCCGACAAGATAGCACGTTTCTTTATTTGTTTGGTATAGATAGTCCTAACTATACTGCAACAATTGATACAGCAACAGGTAACGTAACTATATATGCCGACGATGTAACGCTCGATGATACCATTTGGACAGGAGAATTGCCTTCGGTTGCAGTGGTGGCGTCGCTTGTAGGTGTTGCAACTACGAAGCCAAGCAGTGCCCTTGCCGAAGATGTGAAATGCGTGATGAAGTATCGTCGTGTGCATTATGTTCCAGCAAGTAGGGCGTCGTCAGTGCAAAAAATAGCCTCCATTCTTGGTTTGCAAACCGCTGCTGTGAATGAATATGTATCCGAACCTCTGATAAAGAGTCTTGTATCTATGCGCTCAGTCAAAGAGCAATGCGAGATTGATGAATTGGAGAATTATATGCATGTAGGCTACGATATGCATGTGTCGGCTATGAAAATGGCTCGTGAAGGGAATAGCGAACAAGTTATCCGTTCGGTCATCGACTATATGTCGTTGCGTAATGGAGGGCATGTGTCATTCCCTACTATATGTACAGTTCATGGTGAGATTTTGCACAATTCACCTACAACGCAAGTATTGAAAAATGGAGATTTGCTTCTCGTAGATGCTGGTAGCGAATCGCCACTTCACTATGCTACAGACAATACTCGTACTACACCAGTAGGCGGACATTTTTCGCAGCAGCAACGAGAGATATATAACATTGTGCTTAATGCCAACAATGCAGTAGCGGCAGCTGTGCGTCCAGGGGTCTTCTATCGAGATATGCATCTGCTTGCTATGCGTACTATCGTTGATGGATTGTCGCAACTTGGTATCATGAAGGGCAATATCGATGATGCCGTTGCAAATGGAGCATATGCACTTTTCTGCCCGCATGGCGTTGGTCACATGCTTGGCCTTGACGTACACGATATGGAAGGATATGGCGAGAATTACGTGGGCTACGATGAAGAGGTTCAACGTAGTACACAGTTCGGGTTCTCTGCCTTGCGTATGGCGCGTCGCCTGCAAGCTGGCTTTATCGTAACAGATGAACCTGGTATATATTTTATACCAGCACTCATCGACAAATGGCAGGCTGAGGGTATATGTAAAGATTTTATAAACTACGAAAAACTACATACTTATAGAAACTTTGGAGGCATTCGCCTTGAAGATGATCTCTTGATTACGCCTAATGGTGGCAGAGTATTGGGACAACGCATACCTATTAATCCTAATGAAGTAGAAAGCATTGTTTGTAATGCTAATAAATAAGCACAACTATAAATAATATTACGATGGCAAATATCTTAGTTATTGATGATCAGCGTAGTATACGCACAACTTTGAAAGACATACTTGAATACGAAAACAACACTGTTGAACTGGCCGAAAATGGTCAAGAGGGAATAGATAAATTCAAAGCAGGAAACTTCGATGTTGTGCTAACGGATATTAAGATGCCGGAGATGGATGGCATGGAAGTGTTGAGCAAAATAATGGCAGAAGGCAGTGATGTGCCGGTAATTATGATTTCGGGCCATGGTAATATCGATACCGCAGTAGAAGCTATCAAAAAAGGTGCTTATGATTTTATAGAGAAGCCGCTCGATCTTAATAGACTGTTGATAACAGTGAAAAATGCTATCGACAAGAAGGGTTTAGTTGTAGAAACTAAAGTATTGAAACGTAAAGTTTCAAAGACATACGAGATGGTGGGCAATTCTGAACCTATGGCAAAGATGCGCGAATTGATAGAAAAAGTCGCTCCTACAGATGCTCGTGTCCTTATTCTTGGTGCTAATGGTACTGGTAAAGAACTTGTAGCGAGAGCTTTGCACGAAGGCAGTAGTCGAGCAAACGGACCTTTTGTTGAGGTCAATTGCGCTGCTATACCTTCTGAACTTATTGAAAGTGAGCTTTTTGGACATGAAAAAGGAGCTTTCACATCAGCAATTAAGCAGCGTATTGGAAAATTTGAACAGGCTAATGGTGGTACGATTTTTCTCGATGAGATTGGTGATATGAGTCTTGCAGCACAAGCAAAAGTGTTGCGAGCACTGCAAGAAAATACTATAACTCGTGTAGGTTCAGATAAAGATGTCAAAGTAGATGTGCGAGTTTTGGCAGCTACCAATAAGAATCTTGTTGAAGAAATAAAAGCGAACAACTTTCGTGAAGACCTTTATCACCGCTTGAGTGTTATAATAATAAACGTGCCCTCGCTTAACGACCGCAAAGACGATATTCCTCTGTTGGCAGAACACTTTTTGTCTATTGTAAGTCAAGAAATGAACGTACCAACAAAGAAAATCACGCCAGAAGCAATAGCTGAATTGCAAAAAATCAATTGGACGGGTAATATCCGAGAATTTCGAAACGTCATTGAGCGTCTGACAATATTATCGGCAGCTGAAGTGTCGGCTAAAGATGTTATCGATTATGCGCGCCCAATCAGTTGATATATTGATTTTTTGTTACATTAGGCGCTGATTTTTAGCATTCAACTATGGAAAGATTATCAATAATTAGGTTCGTCTTTGATATAAAAGAGGAGGGGGTGGCGTTAGCTAAATTCTTAATTGGTGATGCTGATGATGAAGAAGAGGAGTTTGAACTTACCAATATTTGTGATCCAATTTGTGATTTGTTGCGCGGATTAGTTACGTTGATAAATAAGCATAAAACAGGAGACGTTGAAGAGGATAATAAGTATGTAGTTACGTGGTATAACGACAATGAATGCTTCAATTGGGATTTGAGTCTTAATAGTGATAATTATCTATCAGTTCGGATTACCGAGAGCAACAGTTTCTTTGGAGATGAAGTGTTTGAAGCTGTGAATACGTCATGCCCCATTAATGATTTTTTGATAGCTATTGTTAGCGAACTTGATTCTTTCATCAAAAGGGTTGGGCTGCTGAAATATTTAGAGTTATGGGGCAATAATGAGTTCCCACTTACCTATTTGCTTTTTTTGAAGGAGTATCTTATTCGTCAGGGGGTATGGCAGATAGACAATTCTTCGGTATCAGAAGAATTGAGTAAAGAATGTAATCTATTGTTGAAATAGAATTGAATTACCTTATAATTAATAATTTCCCAGAAGTTTTGCTTTTGCCATCAGCCGATGAGGCATAAATGAGATAAGTTCCCGTAGAGACTTTATTACCATCGAGATCAATAGTATCCCATGTAAGCATACCACCATTGCTAATTCCGCGGTGAACCAATCTACCTCGAATATCAGTAATAGTTACGATAGAACCATCTTCAAAGCCTTTGATTCTTACAATGCCTGAAAAATCAGGACGTACAGGATTGGGCGATATGGTCAATTCGTTCATGTCGTCGTTAGGTTCTGTTGCATCGCCTTTATAACCGATGATACCATTTCTTGTACCTATAAATACTTCGCCCGTTGTAGGATGGATTGCTATACTGTTTATTTCGTTTGAAGGTAGCGGACTATTTGACGTATCGAATGATGCAATTGTTGAAGTGCCATCGGCGCTAACAAAGAACACCCCAGAATTAAGGGTACCAATCCACTTGCGGTTAGCCCCATCAACAGCAATAGCGGTGACGCTTTCTCCGCTCAATAGATAATCTGCCAATCCTGAGCCATCGTTTCTTGGGACTTTTATTCTATTGTAACGCATATCTCCGACTTCGAAGACGTTAGCATCGTCCTCATAAGTAGCGATGCCATCATTTGTGCCAATCCATATCACACCATTGTTGTCTTCCGTGACAGTATTAACAAAGCCATCTCCAATAATTTCATTTTCTTCGTCCATTAGGTATGATAACCCGCAATATCTTGAATCACTTGGATAACTAACAGGGCTCTTGAATTTGTCGTCAGAGTCGTCATCTATAGTGCCATTGGTATCGAAGATGAATACTCCAGGTTTTAGGCAACATTTATATGCGAACCAAAAATGGCCATTTGAGGTGTATATTATATTATAGCCCGATACGCCATATTCTGTAAACGGATAGTCCAAATCATACCAATTGCCACTTTTGAATGCTCTCAATCCAAGTTCAACATTAGGTGTAAATAGAACTAAATTTCCTTCAGTATCATGAGCTAAACTCATAACAAAAGTTTCGTAACCTTCAGCTGCTGTTAGTGGAGAATTATATTGATCATACGTAATGATTTCTTTGCAATCCTTGTTTAGGTGTTTCAAACCTCCGCCATAGCAAGCTACATATATATCGCCATTGGTAGGATCTATAGATAGGCGTAGAGCGTCTCTATACCAAGGCAAAAGCCGTTGAGAGTACCATCTTCCATATTTATATGTATATATGTATGGATACATGTACGCAGCGTAGTTATTCCATTCCCATTTACCTCCTCGTATTCCTCCCATAGTGACATATACACAATTTTTTGTTGCTTTTAGTTCAAAGCATTCATTGCTGTATGGACCATTCGGTAGGTAGTTTGATGCATTGCCATCCAAATCGCATATTACGAGGTTGCTTGTGTTGTCGGCTATTGCAAGAAGGTTTTTATTGTTGAAAAATGTGGCACTGCGCACATTGAGTGTCGCATTTGTCCCATTGCTGAATTTGTATGATGTTAACTTAGCGACTTGATTGTTTTCTTTGTTATAGATACTTATTGTAGAATCACTTGCAATGCCCCAATATTCATCGTTATAGAAGAACTCTCTGAAATAAGGCTCTTTAGCAATGCATAGCATAGAATCTGCGTCTACAATACGTTCAATTAGACATGTGTCGCCAATAGTTCCCTCTGCTGCTATGATTTGAGAATTATAGTTATACAATTTACAAAAAGAAGCTTCTTTGTTTGCTAATAGCGTCCATTCCGATGGGTCTTCGAGAATATTGCTTGTTTTGTTTGCATAGAATAATCCAGAATTAGTTGATGCATAGATATATTTATCGTCGGTAACTATACTATTTACAGATATGACATCGCGTCTAATTATATAGCGTGAAGAGATTTCTGCTTTATTGATGTTGACCTCCAATATGCCTTCGTCAAAGCCACAATATAGAGTGTTGCCATCTTTATGAAATGCGTGAATTTCCTTAGACGATATATTTTCGGTTATGCGAAGTTCGGGGATGTTATTAGTTGTGTATGTATTGAGATTCAAAATGTCAATGTTGCCATCTGTATAGCCAATATATGCATTCGTTCCATCACACGAAAATGCACTTATGTCGGAATCTGATAGATATCCATTAACGTTAGAATATTTATCGAGTGCGAGTGTCTCAATGTCGTATGTATAGAGAGCTGCGCTATTGCACACAACTGCTTTATTGTCGATTACACCTACATGCAAAGCTCCGTTGTAGCTATAGTGGTCAATCCATTGAGCTTTGGATATTTGACATAATCCTATTAGGGCGAGTAGAACAAATTCTTTGATTTTCATTGCTGTGCAGATAAAAAGGCAACCAACTTTCTTATAGCTTTCCCTCGATGACTAATTTTATTTTTTTCATCGGTAGAAAGTTGTGCAAAAGTAAGACCTTTTGAATCATTCGGTACAAAAATAGGATCGTAGCCGAAGCCATCCGAGCCTCTTCTTTCTTTTATTATCTGACCTTCTACTATGCCTTCGAAGCTATGCTCCATCCCATTATTATCTATGTATATGATAACTGTTTTGAAACGAGCGCTGCGGTTGCTTACATTTTGTAATTCATGGAGCAGTTTGTCGATATTGTTAGATGAGTTGCACTCTTCTCCTGCGTAGCGAGCGGAATATACACCCGGCGCGCCATTAAGAGCATCGACTTCTAATCCGGTATCATCGGCGAAGCACGCAGTCTTGTTTAAGCTATGAAGGTAATGAGCTTTTATCCTCGCATTTTCTATTAATGTAGTTCCAGTTTCGGCAATGTCGTTAGTTATGCCTATGTCGTCGAGAGTCTTTATTAAGTATTTGTCGTGTAATAATTTTTGAATCTCTGACGCTTTATTGCGGTTATGGGTAGCAAAGAGTAGTTGTTGCATATTGTAAAAGAAAAAAACAAGGCGGATTGTAGTAAACCCGCCTTGCGACTTTTATGATAAAAAAGTGTATTAGAAGTTTGTGTAGGTCAATTTGACCTCGGCTCTTGGGTTTACTACAAAGACGGGGATATGTGCCTCGTTAGCAATAATTGATTGCTCGTATGCACCCAAGATGTAGTCCGCAATACCAATATCGCGAGTTGTTGTAATCATAATGCAATCGACATGATTCTCTTCTGCATATTTGAGTGATAACTCGTAGAACGAACCTTTTTGGTCGACCCAAATGGTCTCGTAAGGAATCTCGCGCTCTTCGAGGTATCTTTTACAGAAATTCATATTGGCCTTGGTTGGATTGTCATACATAGGGCCATTACCTTGTTGTGCAAACAAGACAATCTTTATGCTCGATAGATATGACAACATACTAACCCACTTCAACTTTTCCTTCGATTCCAATTTGTAATCGACAGGAAAGAGCACATTAGCTGGACTATTGTATTTAGGATTTTCTTGTACTATCAGATATGGAACGTGGCAGCCTACGATAACCTTCAGAGCCCAACTTCCAGTTAACTTTTGCATACCTTTCATACCGTGTGTACCCATAACGACCACTAAACTCTTCAGTTCGTCTACGACTTCGTTTATGGTCTTGAAGATTGTGCCTTCTCTGATGATGCCTCGAACTGGTATCATCAATTCGTCCTTCAATCTTGATGCTGCACCATCAAGTTTTGAACTCGATTCGGTAAGTTGATCCTCTTTCTTAATGATATTGAGCAATATAATCTCAGCATTAAGATTCTTTGCCATAATGGCGGCATGTCTTACTGCACAATCAGCTTTCTCCGTAAAATCGTACGGAATAATGATATTATCAGTAAATGATCCCATGTGATAAGTATATTTTATTCTCCAAAAATAAGTGAATAATTGTAAAATAAAAACTAAATTGCCCAATATTTATATGGTTCATATTATGACCTTTTTTCTAAAACACGTACGAATGTTTGCGCTATTGTCGTACTTCCTTATGTCCTCAATAGTTGCTGGTTACACACAAACTATCTACTATTCTAACGATAGTTGCCGTATGGAGGTTGTGCCAGAAGAGGGGGCCGTTACATCGTCTGATGTGGTCGCTTTCTGCTGGAAGGCTGACTCTTTGTTCTCTCCTCCGTATACCATTATATGTATATCAGATGATGATACGATTAAGAATTTTCAATCAGAACTATCGTCTTTTGTGGTCGATGTATTGTCAGCACCGCATCTTAGGGTTGATATTGTTGATGGGAATGGACGTGTAAAGAGTGTACCTATTAATAGAGTAAATGAATTTGTTGTGCCTTTGTGGCTAATATTATATGTACTGCTAATCGCCGCAGCTATTTTTACATATATATATAGACGGAAAAAATCCATACAAGAGGTGTCTGAAGATATTGTGCGGATGCCAGTTCGTACAGCTCATGGATCTAAAAAATATGAATGCGCAACAGTGCTTTTTGCAGATATTCAAGGATTTACTAAAATCGCCGAGCGTCTTAATCAGGATCAGTTGATAGACGAACTCGACAGATATTTTATATATTTTGATGAACTGGTAGATCAATTCTCTGTCGAAAAGATAAAAACCATAGGTGATGCATATATGTGCGCTGGTGGTGTGCCTGAGGCAGATAGTGCGAATCCAATAGAGGTGACACTTGTTGGCTTGGGTATGATAGCATATGTAAAACAGCGTCAAGTCTCAGAAAATGGATTTTGGAACATTCGAGTAGGAATAAATACGGGAGCTGTGGTGTCGGGCTTATTAGGAAATAAAAAACGAGTGTTTGATATTTGGGGCGATTCAGTAAATCTTGCTTCGCGAATGGAGTCTTCGGGCATGCCTGGTGAAGTGAATGTTAGTGGTGACACATACCTTAGAATATGTGATTATTTTGAATGTGAGCATCGAGGTCGTATGCCTGTGAAGTACAAAGGAGAAGTGGATATGTATTTCATAAAGAGGTTAAAACCAGAGTATGCAGAGCCAGGGTCTACGTATAGGCCTAATGATGTGTTAAAACGCAAAATGCAGCGTCTGAAAATGGCCGACCTTGAAGCATATATACATAGCCTATTATTCCCGTCGGTTGATAAACTCGAAGAAGAATTTTTCGAAATATTCTCTGTAAGGCTTGATACATTGGCCCTTGCAGAAAAATTGACCGACGAGCAATACATAATATGTAAGGCCTCGGGATTGCTTTCGTATGTAAATACTCGGTTTGTTAGGGAGTACAAAACAATATTGATGAATGTAAATTCATCACTACGTAGAATGCGATTGAGTGAAGATCTAATTCAAAGTATAACTAAAATTGCAGAGCACACATCAGCCATGCGACATCCATCTTCTATCATAGAGCAAATAATCGAAGATGCGCGTAATGAACGCTTTGGCCGTAAAGATTTTATACGTATAGAAATTAACATTGCAAAATCGACATTGCAGAAAAGTAAGCGAGGTTTTATGCGAAAGAATTGGTTTAGAGAAGAATTGGCAATTCTTAAGGATGTACAGTTCTTTACAGAATCGGCTAAAAACTTGGTAGAAGTGGGAAAAGAGGAACAAATACAAGCAATGAACCAAATAATTCATTTGCTTTGAAACCGCTTTAGATAGTTTTTTCTGTACATTTGTTTTTGCATTGTATAAAGAATAGAAGTAGAAAATGGGAAAGACATTTGAAGTAGAGAATAAATTGCCGAATATCATTGGCTCTGGAACAAAAGTAGTTGGTGACATTGACACCAATGGCGATTTGAGAATAGATGGTATTATAGAAGGTAATATAGTCTCTAAGGGTAAATTAGTATTAGGATCGGCAGGAAGCATAAAGGGGACTATAAAATGCGTGAATGCTGAAATTTCGGGTAGTTTTGAAGGAAAAATAGAAGTGTCGGAGCTTCTCTCGCTGAAGACTTCTGCTGTATTCAAAGGTGAAATGCTTGTAAATAAGCTTAGTATAGAGCCAGGAGCTGTGTTCAATGGCAATTGTAGCATGACGGAAAAACGCCAAGTTGTGTTGCAGCCAGAAAAGAAATAGGTAATGTGAAATTTCAAGGTTTGGTGCTTTTCGATTCGTGTCGATAATCAAACGACTAACGGAGATTTGGCTGATGAAGCATATCGTGGTGATTCTGAGGTCCAAACGTTAGTAAAAACAAGCCTTGATACTTTATATAAATATATTGACTATGCCACAGCATTGATGATGTGCTTATTGCGCAGATTGTAGAAATGGTATTGTTTGCAATGTTGGCGGCTGTACTTTTTGCTTTCGTGTCGCCGTTTGAAAAAGGTATTTTGTATATGCGATATATTATTGCGTAAATTTCATGCTATCTAAAGTTTTGAATTTTGCTGCAAATACGATTGAGAACTAAAGAATCATAACTATGAAACGGATTATGAAGTCGTTTTGGTTAATTATAGTGATGCTGGTTGCGTGTAGCAGCGTGTATGCAGCAGAAGAAGTTGCCGATTCAGCCAAAGTGGATGAAGGCTTCGATATGCTTGGTCTCATCAATGGACATATTTCAGACTCGCACTCTTGGTCGATTTTCGGATACGAGAATGCTCAAGGCGAAGAAGAAGAGATTGTTCTGCCCTTGCCAGTGATTGCATATTATAATGGTGATATTCTGATTACTTCTTCGTCAAGTTTTGAAGAAGGTGCAGAGTATGAGCATAATGGCTATGTATACCGAATGGTGGACGACAAGTTGATGGTGAGAGGCATGTCGGGAGAACTCGAAAAAGTTCTCGACCTTTCTATTACGCGTAACGTAGTGTCGATGTTTATGTGCATAGCCATATTGTTGATATTATTCGTTGGCGCAGCGCGATCGTACAAAAAGAGCGAAGTTCCGCGAGGCCGTACATCATTGGTAGAGATGCTTGTGCTATTTGTAAAAGATATTTCTGATGAACAAATTGGCAAAAAGCGCTCGTATAAATACACGCCGTATCTTTTGACAATATTCTATTTTATTTGGTTCAACAACCTCATAGGTTTGGTTCCGTTCTTCCCTGGCTCAACCAACTTGTCAGGAAATATAGCGTTCACAGGAACGTTGGCCATAATTACATTCATAATAACCAACGTAAGTGGTAGCAAGCATTATTGGAAACATAATTTTGTGGTGCCAGGAGTGCCATTCGTAATGAAGTTTATTATGGTTCCAATAGAAATAATAAGCATATTCACGAAACCATTCACGCTTATGGTTCGTCTCTTCGCTAACGTGACAGGTGGACACATAATTATACTCAGTCTTATATCGATGATATTCATAATGCAATCATACGCAATGGCAGTTCCTTCGCTTCTGCTAACGTTGTTTGTATTCGGTTTGGAATTGATATTGGGCGCATTGCAAGCGTATATATTTACAGTGCTTTCGGCATTGTATATAGGCTTGGCAACAGAAGATGAAGATTAAGTACAAACAACAAAATATTAACACAAAAACTTTTTGAACTATGGGATCATTTATTAGTGTAGGCTTGGGTCTTATCGTAATCGGTATTGGTATCGGTATTGGTAATGTAGGTCGTTCTGCATGTGATGCTATGGCACGTCAACCAGAAATGGCCAGCAAGATTCAATCAGCAATGCTTATTGCTGCAGGTATGGTCGAAGGCGCAGGCTTGTTTGCTATCATTATGGCATTCATTACCAACAATTAATAGTTGAGCTATGAACCTTTTGTCGCCAGAACCCGGATTAGTCATCTGGTCAACATTTGCGTTTCTGGTGCTCTTTTTCCTCTTGAGAAAATTTGCATGGAATCCTATTTTGGAAGCCATCAAGTCGCGAGAAGAGAAGGTAGCACAATCGCTTGAGGCTGCACAAAAAGCAACCGAAGAGCTTAAGAACATGGAAGCGCTCAGAGCAAAGATGGCTACCGAAGCCCGACAAGAGAAAGACATGTTGCTGAAAGAGGCTCGTGCAATGAAAGACAAGATTGTAGACGAGGCTCGCCAGTCGGCACAAGTTGAGGCCGAAAGGATTATGGCAAATGCAAAAGCCCAAATTGAAAAAGATAAGGCTGATGCCGTTGCTGAACTCAAGCAGCAGGTTGCAAAATTGTCGGTTGAAATAGCTGGTCGTATATTGGCCGAGAACCTGCAAACAACCAATAAGCAGGAAGAACTAATTGAAAAATACCTGAAAGAGAGTAGTTTCAATTAATAGAGAATTGATGTTATGAACATAGGTCTTATAGCGCGCCGTTATGCAACGGTTCTTTATGAATATGCCGATAAAAAGGGCGATTTGGAGGAAACGTACCAATGCGTTAGTGATATAAGAGCGGCCTTTGAGCAAGCTCCATCATCGCTGTCGTTTTTGGCTTCGCCCTTGCGTAAGCAATCGGAAAAGTTGAACTTGGTTAACGGCGTATTCGCAAAAAACGTTGCTCAATCGCTTGCTGATTTCCTTGTATTCCTCGTTGAGAAGGAGCGCATAGATATGGTAGACGACATACTGCGTGTGTTTCAGTCGCTATACAGAAAGCGTAAGGGGATAAAGAGCGCTGTTATAACTACTGCCATTGAACTCAGTGCAGAAAAACAGGCAAAGTTTACCAATGAGCTGAGTGTTAAATTGAACGCTCCTGTGGAGACACTCTATAATACCGATAGTGATATTATAGGCGGTGTGATTTTTACTATTGATGGTAAGCAGTTAGACAATAGTGTGAAGCATCAATTGGAAGAGATTGAAAAACAACTTAAGGTATAAACTAAACATCGACTTATATGGAAAATATAAAAGCCTCAGAAGTATCTAACCTGCTCATTCAGCAGTTGGAGAAATTTGAGTCGTCGACCAAGTTAGAAGAGGTAGGTACGGTGCTCACCGTAGGCGATGGCATTGCCACTGCATACGGACTCGAGAACGTACAAGTGAACGAGATGGTTGAAGTTGGGGCTGCCACAGGTGTGGTAATGAACCTTGAGCAAGACCATGTCGGTATTGTGTTGATGGGAAATGCTTCGCAAGTGAAAGAGGGTGATACGGTGAAACGTACACGTCGTATTGCATCTATACGAGTAGGCGAAGGCATCATTGGTCGCGTGGTTAATCCACTCGGTGAACCTATCGATGGCAAAGGCCCAATATCTGGCGATTTGTATGAAATGCCTCTTGAGCGCAAAGCTCCACAGGTTATTTTCCGTCAGCCAGTAAAACAACCTCTTCAGACTGGTATTAAGGCTATCGACTCAATGATTCCTATTGGTAGAGGACAGCGAGAACTTATCATCGGTGACCGCCAAACAGGAAAAACAGCTATTGCTGTAGATACTATTCTGAATCAGAAGAGCTTATACGAAAAGGGTGAACCTGTTTATTGTATATATGTAGCTATCGGGCAAAAGGGTAGTACTGTAGCCCAGATAGTTAGTACGCTTGAGAAACATGGTGCAATGGCGTACACATGCGTTGTGTCGGCTTCAGCATCGGAATCTTCGGCTATGCAATATTATTCGCCATTCGCTGGTGCAGCTATTGGCGAGTATTTCAGAGATACGGGCCGTTCGGCTCTTATTATTTATGACGACTTGTCGAAGCAGGCCGTAGCTTATCGTGAGGTTAGTTTGCTACTTCGCAGACCACCTGGACGTGAAGCTTATCCTGGTGATATTTTCTATCTACATTCACGCCTCCTCGAAAGAGCTGCTAAGATTGTAGAATCTGACGATATTGCTAAGAATATGAACGACTTGCCCGATTCTATAAAACCGATAGTGAAAGGTGGAGGTTCGCTTACTGCTCTTCCTATCATCGAGACTCAGGCAGGTGACGTGTCGGCGTACATACCTACGAACGTAATCTCTATTACCGATGGACAGATATTCCTCGAGGGTAACCTCTTCAACGCAGGTATCCGTCCAGCCATCAACGTTGGTATTTCAGTATCGCGTGTAGGTGGTTCGGCACAGATTAAGTCAATGAAGAAGGTGGCTGGTACGCTGAAACTCGATCAAGCTCAGTATCGCGAGTTGGAGGCTTTCTCTAAATTTGGCTCCGACCTCGATGCTACCACAATGGCTACGCTCGACAAAGGGCGTAAGAATGTTGAGTTGCTTAAGCAGCCTCAGTATTCACCAATGGTGGTTGAGGAGCAAGTGGCTATACTATTCTGTGGTGTGCATGGTTTGATGAAAAATATTCAAACAACGCAAGTCGCAGAATTTCAAAAGCAGTTGATTGAGGATATGCAATTGCAGCATAAAGACATACTTGCACGTATAGCAGAAGGTAAGATGGACGACGAAATAGCATCGGTGCTCAAAAAAGTGGCTGAAGATGTAAGTGGTCGTTTGCAGCAAAACTAATGAGGGGGTGACTTATGGCAAATTTGAAGGAGATACGTGGTCGCATCAATTCGGTTAAGACAACTCGTCAGGTGACGAGTGCCATGAAGATGGTGTCGGCTGCAAAATTCAAAAAAGCGCAGGACGATGTAGATCATATACGTCCGTTTGTACATAAGTTGCAACAAATTGTTGGCTTTCTGGCAGCTTCTGTCGACGATATTGGTAGCGAATTCAAAGGCTTCAAAAAGTATAAAACTGGCAAAATACTTATGGTAGCAATAGCTTCCAACAAAGGTTTGGCAGGTGCCTTTAGCTCCAATATTGTGAAAGAGGTTGATCGCCTAATGAAGGAGGATTATGCGGCTGATTATGCAGCAGGCGACGTAGAATTAGTGGCGATAGGCAAGCAGGTTACTAAAGGTTTGCTGTCGCGCCAATATAAAGTTGCCAATAGCTATAATGAATTGCTTGATGCTCCTACGCAGCAAGCTGTGTATGAGGTGGCAGGCGAATTTGTAGATAAATTCTACACTGGTCAGTATCGGCAAATAGTTCTTGTGTATAACGAGTTTGTAAATGCCGCTGTGCAACGCGTCTCGCTAAAGCAGCTTTTGCCGCTGAGCATTTCGGAGCAAGATGCCGAAGCTGCTTATCACGACTTCATTATAGAGCCGAATAAGCAAGAGGTCCTTGAGGCGTTGATTCCGCAAGCTGTGCGTTCTGTTTTGTATAGCGCTATGCTTGAGTCGTTGGCTTCTGAGCACGGCGCTCGAATGACTGCCATGAGCAAGGCTACCGATAATGCAACAGAATTGCTTGGCGATTTGCAACTTCTTTATAACAAAGCCCGTCAAGGTGCTATTACCAATGAGCTTATAGAAATTGTATCTGGCGCGGAAGCGCTCAACGGATAATTTGAATAAGCTGATAACATTATAAAAGCCGCTTCGATAAAAGTCGGAGCGGCTTTTTGTTTTTTATGTATATGTATAGTGATTGATGAATATTTAGAGCTCGACATGCATATTGTCAGTTATCAATATGATTAATCAGTCGACCTTTGGTGCGTTTATAGCATCGCTTTTTTCAATCATTGAAGGTCTGATGGCGTATACGATACCGGGGAGTGCGCAAAATAGCGAGCAGATGTAAAAAAGTAATGATAAAGCTATGGCTACATTATCGTCGGTATTAAGGTATTGGGAACCTATGAGAAAAGTCATTTCACGAGCACCTACGCCGCCCATAGTCATAGGAATTGCCGATGCTATGCTGCTGGCAAAAAACAAGAATAGATAGCTATCGAAAGAGCAATTGGTGCCAGCGAGCGATATAAGTATGAGTGTCGCCGAGCACATTTGCAAGCCTTGCGAAATGGCAGACGTTAGAGTTACACGCCAAAAAGCTTGAAGAGCGCAATGTTTGAAGATCTTCAAGAATACCCAATAACCAATCAACACCAATGGAATAGCTAAGAAGTAATATTCATGATAAGGAAAGGGTAGCGATTCCAAAAAGAAACTTGAGAAGATTAGCAAAAATATAACTATAGTGCACAACCCATTCAAACGGTCGGCAAGCACAAGTGCTGTGAGTGCCTTAACTGGTTGATTGTGGTGCTTGTGAAGGTAATAAACTTTGTATCCATCGCCGCCGACCCCACCTGGGAGAAAGAAGTTGTAGAACAATCCGAGCCAATAGAGTCTTATGTTAGCTATGCTTGATATTTCGAAAGGAATGGTGCGAAAAAGTATGTTAAGGCGTTGTGCTGCTGCTATTTGAGATAGAGCGTAGACTATAATTGCAGCAGCAATTAGCAAATTGTTGGCATTGCGTATAGTGTCCCAAGTGTTTTTTATGTCGATGTGGGATATTACAAACCAAAGAGCTAAAGCCGAAATGCCAACCTTAACGGTTTGTTTTGCAATGTTTAATAGCTTATTCTTGAGTTTTTCGGTCATACTATTGAGTACTTTTCGATGAGCTCGTCGGCCACATCGACGCAGGTGTGACAAGGCACGCTGAGTTCTTGCTTCAATTCGTGGCAAGTGAGCGCACCATTTTTAGATTTGAATTCTGACAAAATTTCTTCTTTGTGGTTAGGCAATGCGTTTATGGCTGCATATAGTGCGCCGCACATGCCTTCGGGAGCTCGACCCACTCCGTAGCCTTGCGATGCTTCGATGAATTGTGCGTTGTTTTCAAATAGCTTATTCCATTTATATACAATGCATTGAGCACAATTGTGTCTATATACAGGGTGGCGAAATGTTTCTGAAGCTTTCATATACTTATGTCAAAAAAGTATCAATTTTGATGTCCTATGTTTTTCTTGAAGAAGTGCGAAATGACGTTGATTGCCTTTTGGTTGTGTCCACCTTGAGGCACTATGATGTCGGCGTAGCGTTTGGTTGGCTCTATGAATTGTTCGTGCATAGGCTTAAGTGTCTCAGCATAGCGTTTTAGCACAGCCTCGGCGGTGCGTCCACGTTCGGCCATATCGCGGATTATTACGCGAGCAAGGCGATCGTCGGAGTCGGCATCAACAAAAATTTTGAGATCCATCATGTTGCGAAGTTTCTCATCGGTGAGGATAAGTATACCCTCAATAATGATTACATCGGCAGGCTCTACGTGTATTGTTTCGGGTAGGCGAGAGCACGTTAGGTATGAATATGTAGGTTGCTCGATGCACTGCCCATTGCGAAGCATTTCTACGTGTTTTGTAAGCAACGAAAATTCTATAGAAGATGGGTGGTCGAAGTTTATCTTCTGGCGCTCTTCCATTGGAATGTGGCTGCTATCATAGTAGTACGAATCTTGTGGAATGACGGCCACACGCTCGCGTGGGAGCATCTTTACTATTTCCTTCACTACGGTGGTTTTGCCTGAACCTGTGCCACCTGCTATACCTACTATAAGCATATCTATATTGATGATGAATTATTAATTTTGTACAACTTTCGACGGTGTCAAAAAACCATACGAAAGGAGATGCAAAGTAACTCAAAACTCAACTAAAAATGGTAAAGCATATTGTTCTTTTCAAATTGCGCGATGATGTCGATGCAGCAACCAAAGAATCGGAGTTGAAGGCTATCAAAGCTGGACTTGAAGCATTACAAGGCATTGCGCCCACTTTGCGCAGCATAGAAGTAGGCATAAATATCAATGCCAACGAGAAATATAATCTTGCTCTCACTTGCACTTTTGATGATATGGAAGGATTGAATGCATACGCCGTTCATCCAGAGCATGTTAAGGTTAGTCAACGCATTCGTGCTATACTCGATCAACGAGCTTGCGTCGATTACTTGTTATAATTACGAATTATAAATTACGAATTACGAGTTGTAAATTCTTCCTTATTCATTATGAATTAGGAATTATGCATTTGTAATTCGGGATTAAATATTGACTATGGGACTATCGTTTTTCAAGGTGCCTAAGCCGCATCAGTTTACATACGTACCACGTTACTACGACCCCGAGAAAGAGCGACGTGATGAAATACGTCGTGAGCTCGAGAAAGAGCCAATAGGAACAAATAAAGATACGTATGTGCCTGGCGATCTTATCCGCAATGTCGGGTTCAAGGCGCGTCATGAGCGTTTTGATGCCGATTCGCATCATAAAACGCTTCGTCGTCGTTCGCAGTTGCTCACGATGGCCATTTTGGTAACACTTATGGTGCTGGGGTATTACATGTTTCGCGACTTTGTGCCTGAGTTCAAAACCGTATTGTTCGGAAAATAGGGTAGCATGGCTAATGTCATTCATCTTTTGCCAGATGCTGTAGCCAATCAGATTGCCGCTGGTGAGGTAGTTCAGCGTCCGGCATCGGTAATAAAAGAGCTCACCGAGAACTCTATCGATGCAGGGGCTACCAATATCAAAGTAGTCGTACGCGATGCTGGTCGTTCGCTTATTCAAGTCACCGACAATGGATGTGGCATGAGTGAGTATGACGCTCGTTTGGCTTTTGAACGACATGCTACCTCGAAAATAAATCAGGCAATAGATCTCTATTCACTTCAAACCATGGGCTTCAGAGGTGAAGCCCTTGCCGCCATTGCTGCAGCTGCGCAAGTGGAACTTTTTACTCGTAAAGCCGATCAAGAGCTTGGCGTACATATAGAGATTGCAGGCTCGAAGGTGATGAAGCAAGAACCTGCGGCTACCAATGTGGGAAGTCAGTTCTGTGTGAAGAATCTCTTCTACAATCTGCCAGTACGCCGGCGTTTCATGAAGTCCGACACGGTTGAGATGCGATATATAAACACCGAATTTCTTCGAGTAGCATTGGCGCATCCTGATATAAGTATCTCGCTAACAAGCAACAATACACTTGTGTACAATTTTGTTGGAGGAAACAAAAAACAACGAGTAGCGGCCGTAGCTGGTAAGGCGTTGTCGGATAAGTTGTTGCCTGTTGAGGCTGAAACGTCTCTTGTGAAGATTAGCGGTTTTGTTGGTATGCCTGAAACGGCGCGCAAAGGGTCGGCCGATCAATATTTTTTTGTAAATAATCGTTTTATGAAGCATCCATATTTGCAAAAGGCAATTGTAGATGCTTACAAAAATTTAATTCCCGAAAATCTTACTCCTGCGTTCTATATATATTTCACAATTGATCCTCAGCAAGTTGATGTAAACAACGACCCTCAGAAGATTGATGTGAAACTTGAAAATGAGGCTGCCATTTGGCCTATACTCAATGCTGCTGTGCGCGACTGTTTAGGCAAGTATAATGTCATGCCCTCGTTCGACTTCGATACCGATAGCAGTATTGTTATACCTACGTATGTAGAGAATAAAAATACTCCACCCAGCTATAATCCATTTGAGCGCGAAAAAGAGGAACAGTGGATTCCCGATGATGAAGATGAAGTAAAACCCCTGCGGACATCATATAGCGGAGGCTTCGGCGGTGGAGGCTTCATGAAGTCGAAGATTGGCGGTTGGGAGCAACTCTATCCGTCGCACATGAATGCGCCAGATGTGCCTATCGTTCAATCGCAAACCATCCCAAGCGAGCATAACAACGAAGAGGCGCAATTGTTTACGGCCGATGAACTTGCTCATCTTGCCGATGATGCTGTCTTTATCCAATTCAAAGGTCGATATATAGTCACTAATACGCCTGCCGGACTTATCTTCATCGACCAGCATCGTGCGCATGAACGAGTTCTGTATAATACTCTCGAGAATGGACTGAAGGTTAGCACTTTCCCTTCTCAACGATTGATGTTCCCCGAAAAGGTGACAATAGGAGCCGAAGATGCATGTGTGATCGAAGAGATGTCGGCCGAACTTGCACGTGTTGGACTCGAAGTGCAGTACGAATCGGATTCGGGATTGCTGAGTGTATCGAGTATTCCTGCTATTATGCAACATTCTGATGTACATACAATTATACGCACGTTCATATACGATTATAAAAACGGAGAACTTGACGTCCAGAAAGATCTTATGAGCTACGTTATGCGCACAATGGCGGGTCAAAGTGCATTGCCATACGGACGACAGCTTTCGCAAGCCGAAATGAAGTCGCTCTATCAAAAATTGTTTGAGGGCGAGTCGCCACAACTTACGCCTAATGGCAAGCGTGTCTATAACTTTCTGAATGTTAGCGATATAAACGCTATGTTCTGATAAATAGTTTTTGAAGCCTAACTTTGTTTACAAATAACAGATAAAATAAATGAACTTTTCATCTCCATATCAAGTTTCGCCTGCGGTTAAGAATCTGATAATTATAAACTTGTTGGTATATGCAGCTGACTATGTGCTTGGCAATAGCATGCGAATCGATATAGATAAAATATTTGGTTTGCATTATTTCCTTTCGGAGCAATTTGGTGTTTGGCAGTTTGTTACGTTTGCCTTTTTGCATGGAAGCTTTAGTCACTTGTTTTTCAATATGTTTGCTGTGTATATGTTCGGCAGAATAGTGGAGCAGACATGGGGCGTGAAAAAATTTCTTGTCTATTATTTCGTTACTGCTATAGGTTCAGGATTAATACAGCAAGTGGCATTCTATTTCGACACGAACGTCATGGTAGATGCTGTCGATGCATATCTATCTAATCCTACGCCGCAGGCATTGCAAACCTTCATAAGTAGTTATGGAGCATTTTCTAACGAGAGTAATCAGCTATTGCACGAGTTTATAAATAATTACAACGGCATAGTGAATACCGACAGTGCAGCAGCTGTGGCAGCTTCGAGAAAATTTGTTGTAGAGTATCAGCAATTATATTTCAACGCTCATACCGTAATAGGTGCATCGGGAGCAGTGTTTGGCATTTTGCTCGCATTTGGCATGTTGTTCCCCAATATGCGAGTGATGCTCCTTATTCCGCCTATTCCGTTGAAAGCTAAATATTTGGTGATTGGTTATGGATTGCTCGAACTCTATGGAGGAATAGCCAATTCTTCGGCCGACAACGTAGCTCATTGGGCACATCTTGGTGGCATGTTGTTTGGATTCTTGTTAATAAAGCATTGGAACGAACGCAGTCTGTACTAAATAGTTAACGCAGATGTCTATAATTACAGAAATAAAAGAGTCGTTTAGAGAAAACGGCACAGTGATACGCCTCATATACATCAATGTGGCTATTTTTCTTGTAGTGCGTTTAGTTAGTGTAGTATGGCCCGACTTTATTTACGTGACATTAGCAATGCCCACTACTTGGTTGGGAGCTCTCACTCATCCGTGGACGCTATTCACCTATATGTTCACGCATTTCGACCTCATACATATACTTTTTAATATGCTTTGCCTCTATTGGTTTGGCAGGATATTCGAACAAGTGGCGGGTAATCATCTTGTGTTGCGTGTGTATATACTCGGAGGCTTGGCTGGTGCGCTTATGTGCCTCATAGGTTTGCAATTTCATTCCGTAGGAAGTTATATGATTGGAGCCTCGGCGGCCATAATGGCTTTGCTTGGTGCTGTAGCTGCACTCGCTCCAAACTATGTAGTGAATGTTATTTTTGTAGGTAACATACGTCTGAAGTATTACGCATTAATATTCTTTCTTATTGATATAGTTGGTGTTACTGGCTACGACAACATTGGCGGACACCTTTCGCACATAGGTGGTGTTGTGTCGGGTGTGCTCTTGGCGATGTATTGGAATCGCAAGGGACTTCCTAAACCTTCGGAGCCAATATTGAAGTTTAACTTCAATGCTAACAAAAAAAGCAAGATGCACGTAGAAAGGGGTAGTCGACCAATGAGCGATCAAGAGTATAATGCACGCCGAGCCGAGCGTTCGCGCGAAGTAGACCGCATTCTCGAGAAAATAAAATCAACAGGATACGACAGCTTAACGAATGCTGAGAAACAGACATTGTTCGATGCAAGTAAACGATAAAATAGAATAACTATGCGCAGTTTAGCTAAAGGAATATTATCAATATTGGCAGTAGTAATCAGCCTATTATTGCTATTTGCGTATTTCTCTACCAGCATACCACCACAAAAATTGCATGGATTCAACTTGTTGTGGTATGCCATGCCATATTTATGGTTAGCTAACCTTACATTGTTGATAGTACGTATTTTCATAGGCAATACATTTACATTCCTAATACAGATAGTAGCCATATTACTTACATCGCCAGGCGCATACGTGACGTTTAGCTTCATAAATACGCACGAAGAAAAACGAGCCGATATTTCAGTGCTTACATACAATGTGCGCGAATTGTGTGGCTCCGATGAGAGTGGAAGAATTGAGGTAAAAGATTTGGTCGAATTGGTGCAGAAAGAGAATGCCGATATAGTTTGCTTGCAAGAAATGCCTATGGGGCTCTATTTGCAGACTACAGGCAAAGCACAAAGCTCCGATGTGGCCAAAGAATTTGGTTATAAATATTCATGCGCATCTGAGAAATACGGGCTCAACTCGCTCGTGATACTCTCGCGCTATCCGTTGCATAGAGTTAAGATTCAAAAATCTTCGCTAAATGGTTATGTACTTATGGCAGAAGCCGATGTAGACGGTAAAAAACTAAATGTGCTAAACTGCCATTTGCAGTCGAATAGTCTCACCAACGACGAAATTACGGCAGTCAATAAGTTGAAAAATTTTGATGCACAAAAGCATGAAAACGAGGTTAGGTCAACATACAGAAAATTGTCAAAATCCTCGCTTGTGCGTTCGGTTCAAGTCGATGATTTAGCTGAATATATATCGCATTTGAAGCATCGAACAATCGTGTGTGGCGATTTCAACGACATACCAACTTCATATACATATCATCAAATATCAGCGAATCTTAGCGATGCCTTTGTTGGTTCGGGGGCAGGAGTTGGTGATACTTACAATGGTAAGTTGCCTCCATTGCGCATCGACTACATATTCTTCTCCTCTAAAGTAGATGTGATAGATTATGCAGAGCTTGATGTGATGCTTTCCGACCATTACCCAGTTAAGGCGTCGTTTGCGTTGCTCAACTAAGCTTTTGAGCATCGTTAATCCTAAAAAACATTATAAAAATAAAAACACACGTACACATAATAGAAAAATGTATATTTTTGCAGTCGATTTGAATAAACATACAATCATATGTCAAAAGCAAAGAATATACGTCAAGTGGAGATTCGTGACATAATAGCCACGATGAACATCGCAAGTCAGGACGATCTGATGCAAGAACTCATGCGCCGTGGGCTTACGGTGACTCAGGCGACTCTTTCGAGAGATATCAAAGAGATGCGTATTGCCAAGACTACCGACATCGATGGAAGTTATCGCTACATTATGCCCAATAATGGCATTGGTCAAGCGCAGCAAAAAATGCCATCGATAGACTCTATTCATATGGGAGTTATAAGTATAGAATTTTCGGGCAATATAGCCATGATGAAGACTCAACCAGGCTATGCGAGCGTGGTGGCAAGTGCTATCGACAATACGAATACACGCACTGTTATGGGTTCGGTGGCAGGCGACGATGCTGTTTTGATAGCACTGCGTGCGCGTTTTAAGCCAGAAGAGATTTTGGCAGAACTGCAGATGGTAATACCTAATTTGAAGGAAAAACTAATATCAGAGAACTGAAAAGAGAATAATTTATTTTGCTAAAATGAGCGAAATTGACGTTATGGTGGCCTCTGACGAGCACCTACGGTATGTTGACGAGATTTTGAAAACTATCAGCGATGCTGCTAAAGTGAGAGGCACTGGCATCGCAAAACGAAATCCTGGATACGTAAAACAAAAAATGCGTGAAGGCAAAGCTGTGATTGCTCTCGATGGTGAGAACTTTGCCGGATTTAGCTACATCGAAACTTGGGGTGGTAAGCACTATGTTACTACTTCGGGTCTAATTGTAAAAGATGAGTATCGTGGTTGTGGCCTCTCCCGACGCATCAAACACATGACTTTCACTCTCGCTCGTATGCGCTGGCCTCATGCAAAAATATTCAGTCTGACTTCGGGCGCTGCTGTGATGAAACTCAATACCGATCATGGCTATGTGCCAGTAACGTTTGCTCAACTCACCGACGACGAGACATTCTGGAAAGGCTGCGAAGGATGTATCAACCATGATATTCTCGTGCGCACCAACCGACGCTACTGTGTTTGCACTGGTATGCTCTACGACCCCGATCGTGCACGTAGCGTTAGGGATGCTGACGAAGAGGTTGAGAAAGATAGAATATACATAGAAGAAAAAATTCATCAACGATTCCCTGACGGATTTCCAAAGGAAGACCAAGAAGAAATTTGATTTCGGCAAATCATAACACATAATTCGTAATTAGTAACTATACAGAAATGGAACAGAAGAAAAAAGTAGTAGTAGCCTTCAGTGGCGGACTCGACACATCATACACAGTAATGTATTTGGCCAAAGAAAAAGGCTATGAAGTTTATGCCGCATGTGCCAACACTGGTGGCTTTAGTGCCGAGCAACTCAAAACAAATGAAGGAAATGCCTACAAACTTGGCGCAACAAAATATGTAACTCTCGATGTAACACAAGAATACTACGCCAAGAGCCTCCGATATATGGTTTATGGCAACGTATTGCGTAACAATTGTTACCCTATTTCTGTAAGTTCCGAACGTATATTCCAAGCCATAGCTATTGCCCGTTATGCCAAAGAAATTGGCGCGCAAGCCATAGCTCACGGGTCGACAGGTGCTGGCAACGACCAAATTCGTTTCGACATGACATTCCTTGTCATGGCACCGGGCGTTGAGATAATCACACTTACTCGCGATGGCAATCTTAGCCGTCAAGAGGAGGTAGACTACCTCAATAAAAACGGATATTTTGCCGATTTTACAAAACTCAAATATTCCTACAACGTAGGTATTTGGGGTACTTCGATTTGTGGCGGCGAGATACTCGACTCGAAACAAGGTTTGCCCGAATCGGCATATCTAAAGCACCCAACCAAAGAGGGTCCAGAACTTCTAAAACTTGGTTTTGAGAAAGGCGAACTTTGTAGTGTTAACGGAGTTAAGTACGACGACAAAATAAAAGCCATACAAGCCGTTGAAGAGATTGGTGCTGCATACGGCATTGGACGCGACTGTCATGTGGGCGATACCATCATTGGCATCAAAGGCCGTGTGGGATTCGAAGCTGCTGCACCTATGCTAATTATTGGTGCGCACAGATTCCTCGAAAAATTCACACTCTCGAAGTGGCAACAATATTGGAAAGATCAAGTGTCGAACTGGTATGGCATGTTCCTTCACGAGAGCCAATATCTCGAGCCTGTTATGCCCGATATTGAAGCAATGCTCGAGAGTAGCCAGCGCAACGTAACCGGCGAAGTGACGCTCGAACTCCGTCCGCTTTGCTTCCAAACTGTAGGTGTTGATTCGCCAAACGATCTTGTGAAAAACAAACTTGGTGAATATGGCGAGACAGCCAAAGCATGGAGTAGCGACGATGCTAAAGGATTCATCAAAGTTACATCGACAGCGCTGCGTGCATACTATCTTGCTCATCCTAATGAGCGTATGTAGTTACGAATTACAAATTACGAATTACGGTTTGCTACAGTGGCTTCGTAATTCGTAATACTTGATTCATAAATACTTTCACTTGTATCTCGGAATTTGGAACTCGGAATTCGGAATTATAAAAAATGATCAAAGTCGGAATTATAGGCGCTGCTGGCTACACAGCTGGCGAGCTCATCAGAATACTTATAAACCATCCATGTGCCAACATACTTTTTGCACAGAGCAAAAGTCATGCAGGTCAACCCGTTTGGATGGCACATCACGATTTAATTGGCGAGACGTCACTCACATTTTCAGCCGATTCTCCCGTAGAGACGGTTGACGTCATATTTCTATGTATGGGACATGGCAAATCGAGAGCTTTCGTAGAGTCGCTTCCAAGCGATTTTGAAGGCAAGATTATCGACCTTAGTCAAGATTATCGTCTTGCCGATTCGGCTGGTGATTTTGTCTATGGCTTGCCGGAGGCTTTCCGCAGAGAAATCAAGGCTGCCGACCATATTGCCAATCCAGGATGCTTCGCTACTGCTATTCAGTTGGCACTTCTACCAATGGCAAAAGCCGATAAGCTTAGCGAAATTCATGTTACGGGCATCACAGGCTCGACAGGTGCAGGACAAAACCCTTCGGAGACAACGCATTTCAGTTGGCGCGAAGGTAACTTGTCTACTTATAAAGCTTTCTCGCATCAACATCTGCTTGAGATAAATGAGACACTTCATCGACTTGCACCAAGCTACAATCAGCCACTTAACTTTGTTCCTGTGCGTGGTAATCATACGCGTGGTATAATGGCAAGTGTGTATTTCGATTGTGACCTCGACGAAGCTGATGCTGTAGATATTTATAAGCGTTATTACAAAGACGAACCATTTGTTAATGTTGTTGATTTCAATCCCGACTTGAAAATGGTCGTAAATACCAATAAAGCAGTGCTTTATGTGAAGAAATACGACAAAAAACTTCATGTGGTTTCTATGATAGACAATTTGGTAAAAGGAGCGTCAGGACAAGCTGTTGAAAATATGAACTTAATATTTGGATTGCCCGAAAACACAGGTCTAAACCTTAAGCCATCGGCATTCTAAAGAAAGGAGAAAAAATGGAACTATTTGATGTCTACTCACTCTTTGAAGTGACCCCCGTTTGTGGCAAAGGTTGCCGTGTCTGGGACGAGAACGATACTGAATATCTCGATTTGTATGGTGGCCATGCCGTGATTTCTATTGGTCATTCGCATCCCAAATACATAAAATCGATAACCGACCAATTGAATAAAATTGGTTTCTACTCCAATTCGGTTATCAATCCGTTGCAAACCACATTGGCGCACAAGATTGGCAAACTCAGCGGCTATAACGATTATTCGCTTTTTTTGATTAATTCAGGTGCCGAAGCCAACGAAAATGCTCTGAAACTTGCCTCGTTTCACACGAAACGCGACAAAGTGGTAGCCTTCAAACGTAGTTTCCATGGCCGTACTTCTGGCGCTGTGGCTGTAACAGACAATCCTAAGATTGTTTCGCCTTTCAACGCCGTTCACAAAGTTCAGTTTGCCGAGCTCAACAACATAGCATCGGTCGAGGCATTGCTAAAAGCAGGCGATGTAGCTGCCGTTATAATTGAAGGCATTCAAGGTTGCGGTGGCATACATATACCTACGCCACAATTCATGCAGGATTTGCGTGCAGTATGCGATAAATATGGCACTGTACTTATTCTCGATGAGATTCAGTCGGGTTATGGACGTAGTGGAAAATTCTTCGCACATCAATATTCAGGAATAAAGCCAGACATCATTACGATGGCTAAGGGCATAGCCAACGGATTTCCTGTCGGTGGCATACTTATAGCCCCAAAATTTGAAGCTGTTAAGGGCATGCTCGGCACTACGTTTGGCGGCAACTACCTTGGCATGGCAGCCGCAATAGCAGTGGCCGACATATTTGAAGAGGAACACCTTGTAGAAAATGCAGCTAAGGTTGGTAAATATTTGTTGGAGAATATACCATCGTCGCCACGCATAAAAGAGGTACGCGGTGAGGGCTTGATGATAGGCATCGAGTTCAACGAGCCAATGACCGAAATACGCAAGAAATTGCTCTACGAAAAGCACATATTTACAGGCGTAGCAGGTCAGAATATGATACGCTTGTTGCCACCATTGTGCTTGACAATTGAAGAGTGCGACGAATTTATAGCTGCATTCAAAGAGGTGTTGAAATAATTGGTAATGATGATGTTATCGCAAAAGAAAATATCCATCATCGGTGGTGGCAATATGGGCGGCGCAATTGCCAAAGGGTTGATAGCTTCGGGCAATATAGCGGCAAGCAACATAACAGTAACGCGCCATAAAGTTGAACTTTTGTCGGCTTTTGCAGACAAAGGAGTCAACGTGACGAGCGACAACAATGCTGCGGTGGCAAATGCCGACATTGTGATTTTTGCAGTAAAACCTTGGCTCATAGCCGATGTTATTGCTGACGTAAAATCCAATATTAAGCCGCAAACGCTTGTAGTTTCGGTGGCTTCGGGTGTCTCTTTGGCGCAGCTTTCCGATATGGTAGGTAGAACTAAGAGTATTGTTCGTGTAATGCCAAACACAGCTGCGGAAGTTGGCGAATCGGTAACTGCTGTTTGTCTACAAAACACAACGCCCGACGAACAGCAACTTGTTGAAGATATTTTTCGTCCGATGGGTCTTACTATTGTCACCGATGAGGCTCACATGGCTGCTATTACGGCGCTTGCATCATGCGGCATAGCACATGCATTGCGATTCATCAGAGCCATGATGGAGTCGGGCATCGAAATGGGGTTGACCTCACGTCAATCGGCCGATATAGCAGCACAAACGGTGAAAGGTGCAGCCGAATTGATTCTGCGCAACCAAAGCCACCCAGAAGCCGAAGTTGATAAGGTGTGCACTCCTGGCGGCGTAACTATTACGGGCATCAATGCGCTCGAACACGCAGGCTTCTCGTCGGCGGTCATAAAAGGCATCTTGGCATCGTACAATAAAATCATAGGTAAGTAATTATATATCAACATATAATAACGTGCGCATAACTATAAAAGTAGGTTCAAATGTGCTGACTCGTCCCGACGGCACTCTCAACGTGGAGCGAATGGAACATTTGGTGGCCGAGATAGCCGAACTTCACAAGGCTGGTCACAAGGTGATTTTTGTTTCGTCGGGTGCTATGGCGGCTGGTCGCACGTTGGTGAAAAACTATAGTCACCTTGAGCCTGTGGCTCAACGACAATTGCTTTCGAGCATCGGCCAGGTGAAACTCATCGACCAATACAAACGCATTTTCGATTGCCACAATATTTTTATCGGTCAGATTCTCGTCACGAAGCAAGATTTCCGCACGCGCGAGCACTATCTGAACATGAAGAGCTGCATACATACGTTGTGGGAAAATGGTGTTATTCCTGTTGTGAACGAGAACGACGCAATTTCTGTCACAGGCTTGATGTTTACCGACAACGACGAACTCTCAGGCCTCATGGCTTCGATGATGGATTGCGATAAACTATTCATACTTAGTAATGTAGATGGCATTTTCGATGGTAACCCAGCCGACGAAGGCACGAAAGTGATTCGCGAAATTGGTTGTCGTCAAAATGTAAGTAAGTATATGCAAGTGTC
The DNA here is from genome assembly GCA_015061285.1 of Bacteroidales bacterium. Taxonomy (GTDB): domain Bacteria; phylum Bacteroidota; class Bacteroidia; order Bacteroidales; family Marinilabiliaceae; genus W3P20-009. The sequence continues at coordinate 231,109 of SUWW01000005.1, forward strand.
GAAGTCGAGCTTCGGACGCGGCGGAATGCAAACAAAATGTCATTCTGCTCAAAAAACTGCGGCTTCGGGCATCGATGTATATATAGCTAACGGCACACGCGATGGCGTAATTACAAGTCTTGCCAATAGCGACGACTCATTTGTATGTACGCACTTCATTGCGGGAGAGCGCATTCCAGCCGTAAAGAAGTGGATTGCATATAGCGAAGGCTTCACGAAGGCCGAAGTGGTTGTAAATGAAGGCGCAAAGCGAGCATTGCTTTCGCACACCAAAGCCGCAAGTCTACTCTTTTCGGGCATAGTTACGATTCTCGGCGAGTTCAAAGCCAAAGATTTGCTCACCATTCGCGACGAAGCAGGCACATATCTCGGCGTGGGTTGCAGCACTATGGATTCCGACAAAGCCCGTGCGCATGTTGGAGCACACAATCTTAAACCTCTTATCCATTACGATTATCTTTATATAGATAACGACTTGATATAGCGGCGATTATATTCTTTTTTAGAAAGCGATTGAAAAGGATTGAACGGATTTGCGCTGATAAACAAATCCGTTTTATTTGTGTTCATCCTATGTGTGACTATATGAATTGACTTTGTTCAATTTGTGTATAATTTGTGAAAAATAGAGATATTTGCAGGCGTAAAAAACATATCTATATGGAAGAGACGAAGCAGCAATTTGAGGCCGTAAAAGAAGCGGCACGTCAAATGACGGTAGTCACCGAGAAGAGTGCCAAGATTCTTGGCGACATTGCCGACGCATTGGTTAGCAATACGAAGCGAATTGTAGAAGCTAATGCGCTCGACCTCAGCCGAATGGATAAGGCGAATCCCAACTATGATCGTCTTATGCTCACCGAGGAACGCATCGCGGGCATTGCTGCCGACACTCGCAAAGTGGCTTCACTGCCAACACCAATTGGCGAACTGATGGAAAACCGCAAACTGCCCAATGGGCTGAAACTTAGTAAGGTGCGCGTTCCGCTTGGCGTCGTTGGAGTTATCTACGAGGCTCGCCCAAATGTCACCGTTGATGTGGTGGCTCTCTGTCTCCGTTCGGGCAATGCCGCAGTGCTGAAAGGTGGTTCGGATGCACGCGAGAGCAATACGGTGCTTGTAGATATTATGAAAGAAGTTCTTTGCGCCAACGATGTCAATCCCGATGTGATTCAGCTATTGCCTCATAACCACGAAGCTGCAGCCGATTTGATGTCTGCTGTGGGGTATATCGATGTGCTTATTCCGCGTGGCTCACAGAAACTTATTCGCAGCGTGCGCGAACAGGCCAAAGTGCCCACTATAGAGACGGGCGCAGGTGTCGTGCATACCTATTTTGATGCTTCGGGTGCGCTGAAGATTGGTCGCGACGTAATTACCAATGCCAAAACGCGCCGCGTGAGCGTTTGCAATGCGCTCGATTGTGCTATTATCCACTCATCGCGTTTGAGCGACTTGCCAGAACTGCTTAGCATCTGTGGCGAAAAGGGAGTTGAAGTGTTTGCTGACGAACGAGCATACACAGTCCTCGATGGTAAATATGCAGCGCCTCTGCATCATGCTCAGCCAGAGGATTTTGGCCGCGAATTCCTATCGATGAAGATGGCTGTGAAAACTGTCGATTCGCTCGATGAGGCGCTCGACCATATATATACATACGGACTTAAGCACTCCGAAGCCATAATTACCGAAGACGCCAATGCTGCTGCGCGTTTCCTCAACGAAGTTGATGCTGCATGTGTATATGTCAACACCAGTACAGCTTTCACAGATGGAGCTCAGTTTGGCCTTGGTGCCGAGATAGGCATATCCACACAAAAACTTCATGCGCGTGGTCCAATGGCGTTGCGCGAACTTACCAGCTACAAGTGGCAAGTTGTTGGTAATGGACAGACAAGATCTTGATTTGTAAATAGTTATATAATACATATATAGTGAATACCGATAAACCCATTACTGCAATTCTTCGCATTCAAGCCTCCGATCAAAAGGGTTTGATTGCACGAGTGACAGATTTCATTCAGCGTAACAATGGAAATATCGTTGCGCTCGATCAATATACCGATACTTTCGAAAAGCAATTCTTCATGCGTGTGGAGTGGGAAGTGGAAGGCTTTGCCATTGAGCGCGACCAAATAGGTGCTGCGTTCCAATATGCAATAGCTACACCTTGCCACATGGAGTGGGAGCTCGACTTCAGCGATCAACGCTTGCGCATGTGCATCATGGTGAGCAAGATGTCGCATTGCCTCTACGATCTTTTGGCTCGCTATCATGGAGGCGAACTCGATGTTGATATTCCGATAATCATTGGTAATCATGAAGAGATGGCTGCGGTGGCTGCTCAATTTGGCATTCATTTCGAACTGATAAAAATCACCAAAGAGAATAAAGCCGAGATGGAAGCACGCCAGATGCAGTTGATGGCTGATAACAAAATCGACTTCATTGTGCTCGCTCGATATATGCAGATTCTCTCGAACGATTTCATTCGTGCATATCCGAATAAAATCATCAATATTCATCACTCCACGTTGCCAGCTTTTGTTGGCGCAAAACCCTATCATCAAGCCTATGCGCGCGGTGTGAAACTCATTGGCGCAACAAGTCACTACGTAACAGAAGAACTCGACGCTGGCCCGATTATCGACCAGGATATTATTCGCGTGACACATCACGATACGCCTTTTACGATGATTCAGAAAGGAAAAGATGTGGAGAAGATTGTACTTTCGCGTGCTGTAGAGGCGCATATTGCACGAAAAACTCTTGTGTATAAAAATAAAACAGTGATATTCAACTGATTAGTGCGAGGTTTTGGTGTAGTATGCAGTTTGTTTAGTTGTCATTAGGTTGATGAAAATAGTAATTATAAAATATAATGCGGGCAACATTCGTTCGGTTGCAAATGCCATAGCGCGACTTGGCTACGAAGCCGAAATAACCGACGATGAAGCTAAAATTCGTGCTGCCGATCGCGTCATTTTTCCCGGCGTGGGCGAGGCTGGCACTACTATGAAGTATCTGCGCGAGCACGGCCTCGATAAACTGATTTGCAGCCTCACGCAGCCGATTCTCGGCATTTGCCTTGGTATGCAACTGATGTGCAGCCACTCCGAGGAGGGCGATACAGATTGCCTTGGCATCTTCGACGTGCCTGTGAAGCGTTTCCAGCTACCACAACACAATCCGAACAATCTGAAGATTCCTCAGATGGGGTGGAACGTCATCGAAAACTGCAAGGCTCCACTCTTCTCGACCGAGCAAAATGGTAAGTATGTATATTTTGTGCATAGCTACTATGTGCCACTTTGCGACTATACGGCAGCCGAAACAGAGCATGTGGTTCGCTACTCTTCGGCGCTACACCGCAATAATTTCTACGCAACGCAGTTTCACCCCGAGAAGAGCGGCGACGTGGGCGAATGTATACTGTCTAACTTCCTAAATCTGTAGTACTTATGGATATTATTCCAGCAATAGATATGATTGGTGGCAAGTGTGTGCGCCTCAGCAAAGGCGACTACGACACCAAGAAAGTCTACAACGAAGACCCCGTTGAGGTTGCAAAAATGTTCGAAGATGGAGGTATACGTCGTCTTCATCTTGTCGACCTCGATGGCGCAAAAGCTGGGCATATTGTCAATTATAAGCGATTGGAGCAGATAGCTACGCAGACGAATCTTATCGTAGATTTTGGTGGTGGGCTGAAGACTACCAAGGATCTCGAGATAGCTTTTGAGTGTGGTGCTCAGATGGTTACAGGCGGTAGCATCGCTGTGAAAAATCCTACTGAATTTCTCTCTTGGTTCGATAAATATGGCAGCGAGCGCATTATACTTGGTGCCGATGCTAATGATGGTAAAATAGCCGTAACGGGCTGGCAAGAAGGCACCGACAAGGAGTTGTTGCCGTTCATTCAAGACTATTATGCCAAAGGCTTACGCAAGGTTATCTGCACCGACATAAGTAAAGATGGTATGCTGCAAGGACCTTCGGTGGCGCTGTATAGAGATATTCTTGCCGCCATTCCCGACTTGTATCTTGTGGCAAGTGGCGGTGTTGGTTCGATGCACGATTTGGAAGAACTTGTGAGCATAAATATGCCAGCAGTAATTATCGGTAAGGCCATTTACGAAAATCGCATTTCGCTTACAGACCTTGCTAAATTCGTAGATTAATACATACGTACATACATAAACAAAATGATAGCAAAGCGTATTATCCCATGCCTCGATATTCGCGGCGGACAAGTAGTAAAAGGTATCAATTTCGTAGGTATAAAAGAGGTTGGTGATCCCGTGGAACTTGGTGCGCAGTATGCTCGCGATGGTGCCGACGAACTTGTTTTCCTCGATATTACAGCTTCGCACGAAGGACGCAAAACTTTCAGCGAACTTGTCGAACGCATTGCTCGTCATATAAATATTCCATTTACTGTAGGTGGTGGCATCAGCGAACTTGCCGATGCCGACAAACTTCTATCTGCAGGTGCCGACAAGATTAGTTTGAACTCAGCTGCGGTGCGTCGTCCCGAACTTATTGATGAAATGGCGCATTCGTTTGGAAGCCAATTCGTTGTTGCGGCTATTGATGCCCGTTTCGATGAAAATGGCGAATGGGTTGTTACGGTGAATGGTGGTCGCATACCTACCGAAAAACGCCTATTTACTTGGGCTTACGAGGCTCAGGAACGTGGTGCTGGCGAGATTCTCTTCACTTCTATGAACCACGATGGCACTAAAAACGGTTTCGCCAACGAAGCTCTTGCTAAACTCTCCGAAGAGCTCTCCATCCCTATTATAGCCTCAGGTGGTGCGGGCAAAATGGAGCATTTCCGCGATGTGTTTACAATCGGTAAAGCCGATGCGGGGCTTGCGGCAAGCATATTTCATTATGGCGAAATTGCTATTCAAGACCTCAAAAACTACCTTCGCGCTGAACATATCAGCGTTCGATAATCAATAAATAATTACATAAATATGTTAGACTTCAAGAAATCGAGCGACGGACTCTGTCCCGCCATCATTCAAGACAGCCGCACCGGTAAAGTGCTTATGCTTGGATATATGAACGAAGAGTCGTATAAGATTACTCAAGAAACCGGAAAGGTGACTTTCTTCAGCCGTTCGCGCAAAACGCTTTGGACTAAGGGCGAAACGAGCGGTAACTATCTCACTGTAGTGTCGATGAAAGAAGATTGCGATCACGACACGCTTCTTGTACAAGCTATCCCGTCTGGTCCTACATGCCATACCGGCACCGACACTTGCTGGGGCGAAGAAAATAAAGTCAATCCACTTACGTTCTTGTCTGAATTGCAGGATTTTATAGAGACTCGCTACAAAGAGATGCCTGAAGGCTCTTACACTACAAGCCTCTTCAAAGATGGTCTTAATCGTATGGCACAAAAAGTTGGTGAGGAAGCTCTCGAACTTGTCATCGAGGCAACTAACGGCACCAACGATCGTCTTATCTACGAAGGTTCAGATATGCTCTATCACCTCATTGTGTTGCTCACTTCTAAAGGTTTGCGCATCGAGCAGATGGCTGCCGAACTTGCAGAGCGCCACAATCCTGGTTGGAAAAAGCATTAATATTTTTTTTCTAATATGTATTAGCCCGAGGTCGCGTTGCCTTGGGCTTTTTTGCTTTTGCGAAATGTATAGGCACTACTATAGCATTATAAATTCTACTTTTGTGCTCTCATAACTATGATTATTATGAACCCGAAGGACATTATAGAGAAATTTTACAAAAAAGATAGCGAGCTATATCGCATTCTTGTTACACACTCAGAATCAGTCGCAAAATACGCTACTAAAATTGTAGATAAACACCCAGAACTTGGTGCTGACCGCCGTTTGGTCTTCGAAGGTGCTATGCTTCACGATATAGGCATTATAAAAACTTCTGCTCCTGCCATTCACTGTTCTGGTAAATACGATTATATATGTCATGGATACCTTGGTCGCGAGATGCTCGAGAGCCTCGGGCTGAACGAACTTGCGCTCTTCTGCGAACATCACACTGGCGCTGGTATGACAAAAGAGGAGATTGAGCTACGCGAATTGCCTCTTCCTCATCGCGATATGCTGCCTACAACCATCGAGGAGGAGATTGTGTGCTACGCCGATAAGTTTTTCAGCAAAACCAAAAACCTCCGCGAAGCCAAAACATTCGAAAAGGCGCTTGCCTCCATCGAGAAACATGGCGAAGAACCTAAGGCTCGCTTCTTAGCAATGCACGAGCGCTTCAAGATTGAGTAAATAAATATCTGTAAATACACATATACATCGGGCTAATCTTCGGATCGACCCGATGTTTTTATTTTCATATGTAACTAAGTTCATCGTTTTAGAAGAACTCTAAATAGTTATATCAGCTACAACAAAAGCAAGAATATTAGGAGTGCTACTTCGGATTTTGTTGTATTTTCCGAAGTGCTACTTCGGATTTTATGACTTTTATTTTTGTTATTATGCTAATTATTAGTTATTTCGTGTTTTGTATTGACATATATTAACAAATATGAATCTAAACAGGGCACTGCGCATAGACGAGACGTTGGAGGACAGTATTTTTTTGTGGGGCGCGCGCCAGACAGGCAAAAGCACCTTACTCAAAATGCAGTTCCCCAATGCGCCATACTACGACTTGCTGAAGAGCGACGAATATCTTCGCCTTAGTGGACGGCCGGCACTGCTGCGTGAAGAGTGTGAAATGTTGCGCGAAGGTGATGTCGTGATAATTGATGAGGTGCAGAAGCTTCCAGTGCTACTCGACGAAGTGCATTGGCTCATAGAAAATAAAGGATTGCGATTTATCCTTTGTGGTTCGAGTGCGCGCAAACTAAAGCGATGCGGGGCAAACTTGCTGGGTGGACGAGCTTTGAGAATGATGTTATATCCACTCACAAGTGCCGAAATTCCTGACTTCGATATAGACAAAGCACTTAATCAGGGTTTGCTGCCACGCCACTATTTGGCTGCAAATGCCACCAAACGCCTCGAAGCCTACGTTGGCGATTATCTGCAACAAGAGATTATTGCCGAATCGATTGTGCGTCAGGTTAATTTGTTTACGCGCTTTTTGCAAGCAGCTGCGTTGAGCAATGCCGAGATTATTAATTATACCAATATTGCCCAAGACTGCGGGGTGAGTGCAAAAACCGTAAAGGAGTATTTCACCATTTTGGAGGATACTCTGATTGGCTATTTTATGCCAGCTTACGCCCAGATTGTGAAGCGAAAACTTATTGCTGCTCCAAAGTTCTACTTCTTCGATGTTGCTTTGCCGACATATATACTTGGGCGCGCCCCGCTCCGTAAAGGCACGGTAGAATATGGGCATGCCTTTGAACATCTGATTTTTCAAGAGCTCAAGGCTTATCTTTCGTATAGCGACAAACGAAAACAGCTTACTTATTGGCGCACTATTGACAATAGATACGAAGTAGATTTTGTTATTGGCAATGCCGAGGCGGCTATCGAGGTTAAATCTTCTGCAAATGTAGTTTCGGCAGATACCAAGGGGCTTCGCGCTTTTGCTGAAGAATATCCGCAGTCAAAGCTCATGATGGTAAGTTTGGAATCGCGTGCACGCATACATAATGGCATAACTATCTATCCTGTTATGGATTTTTTCAGACGTCTTTGGGCTGGCGAGATTATTTAGTTTGATACAAGCAAAACAAGAAAATCCGAAGTGTTACTTCCGATTTTGTGGTATTTTCGGAAGTGCTATTTCGGATTTTATGACTTTTCGTAATTGTAATATGCTAAATATTAGCAATTTACTTTTGGATGGACAAAAAATACCGCCGTAATCATTCGACTGCGGCGGTGTGGTTATAATTGATTATTCCAGTTTCGATTAGAAGAGGTCTAATATGCTCTTGCTTTCGAAGGTAATACCATCAATAACAACATACCCCAAGTATGTGTTATTAGAAGCATCTATTTGATAAGTAGAACTTTCTTTATTTGTTTCCTTATCAACTACTCGGATATACGCTTCGAGCAAATAATAGTGACCGATATCAGACAAATCAACCTTTTGCCATTCTTTGTTTACAGTCAAATTACCTTCAGCGTCAGTTTCGGCCAAGATTTTTACATCAGAACATTTTTCACCACCATCGCCAACACTTTTGCCTGCTTCTGTAATAGTATTAAGCAACTGCTTGAAGTTTGTAAAGCTGAAACTCTTTACATAACCATACATAACAAATTCAATTCTGTGATTAGCTGGCAATGCAGTAATACCAAGTTCTGAAGCTACAGTACTATTGGTTAATGCAGTATAATAATCAGTTGGGCAAACATATAACTCTTTTGCATCTCCAACCGTTAATGCAGCTAAACCTGACGAAATTAAGTTTGTGAGATCCATTTCAAGCGGATAGTGTTTTGCAATCAGAGAACGACATGCTGCACCAGGATTACAGATAAGAGCAGAATTTCCAGAGTGGAATTCATGGCACATCGGAACTGCATATTCATTCTCATCATTAGCGGCGCAATATGTTGGTGTAAATCCACCATAAAAGCCTTCCCACATTTTGCTCAAATACTGACTTGAAATTCTTGTTTCACCTGTTGTATCTAGATATGCAGAAAGATCATCAGTATTGAAGTGGTAGACATCAATCTTATGCTCGTCATCGGACAATGCATAAGCATTTACGCCTACTTTACTTGATAAAGCTTGTACTGGCAAGTATTGAATGTACGGACTTGCAAAAGTTGCAACAACGTCACCATCTCCGTCCTCATCATCATCTCCATGGCAAGCGGTAAATGATGTGCCAACTACAGCGGCCATCATAAAAGCATAGAATGCGGTTTTTTTCATTGTAAATAAGTTTTGAAGTTCTTTTGTAAATATTTATGTGTTCTCATTCATAACAATGCAAACATACAAATATATGTATTTAATCGCTTTGGGTGGTTTGATGCGTGTCGAAAAGCGTGCGTTATATCTATCTATTAGTATTTTACTATTCTTACGTTACGGTAAATCTGCGTAGTCCGAACCCTAATTTTTTGCATATATACTTGTTTGAATGAGTTAACTTCGCATAAAAACTTAAATATGGAACGTAATCCTCAGATACAATATAAGACCGAAAAAGAAATTGCTGAATATCAAGACAGTAGACTGCGTGAAACTATAGCTTACGTTGCCGAAAAATCGCCTTTCTATCGTCGCCTTTTTGCAGAAAATGGCATCGATCCGCAATCTATAAAAACTGTAGCCGACTTGCAGAAGATTCCTGTAACTACGAAGGTTGAACTTCAGCGTTTCAATAACGACTTTTTGTGTGTTAGCGAGCGCGATGTTGTTGATATTGTTACAACATCAGGAACCACGGGAGATCCCGTTGTGGTAAAGCTTACCGAAAACGATCTTCAGCGCTTAGCTTATAACGAGTGGCTCTCGTTTTCGACTGCTGGTTGTACGCGCGACGATGTTCTGCAACTCATGACCACTATCGATCGCCGTTTTATGGCTGGGTTGGCCTATTTTATGGGCGCGCGTTCGTTGGGTATGGGCGTCTGCCGTGTCGGTAATGGCATTCCCGAATTGCAGTGGGATACCATAAAACGCATCGGCTCTACGTGTGGTATGGTTATTCCGTCGTTCATTATGAAACTTATCGACTATGCTAAGAGTCAAGGTATTGACTATCGCCATTCTACAATGAAGAAGTGCGTATGCATCGGCGAAGCTCTCTACAAACCTAATGGCGAACGGACAGCTCTCGGCAATCGTATACACACTGAATGGCCCGAACTTAAACTGTATACTACTTACGCCTCTACCGAAATGCAATCGTCGTTCACCGATTGCGAATATTTTTGTGGTGGACACGTGCAGCCTGAGCTTATTTATGTTGAACTCCTCGACGAGAACAACCAACCAGTGAAAGAGGGTGAGGCTGGCGAAGTAACTATTACGAATTTTGGCATCGAAGGTATGCCTTTGGTGCGTTTCAAGACTGGTGACATCTGTTATATGTATTCATCGCCATGTAAATGTGGTAGAAATACTAAGCGACTGAGTTCGGTGATTGGTCGTAAAAATCAGATGATTAAGTACAAAGGCACAACAGTTTATCCGCCTGTGATGTTTGATATCCTCGACAACATTGAAGGTGTGGCCAATTATGCCGTTGAGGTCTATACCAATTCTCTCGGTACCGATGAGATAAAAGTACGCGTAGGAAGTGAGCGTACTGATGAAGGTTTTGTGAAACATATAAAAGACCTCTTTCGTGCTAAAGTGCGTGTAGCGCCTCAAGTCTCGATTGAGACTCCTGATTATGTAAACAAACTTACACATCCGCAGATGAGCCGTAAACCAGTGAAATTCTTCGACTTACGCTAAGACTGCAGCTGCTTTATTGGTTATCACAGCTAAGCTATCTACAATTATTAACATGTGTGTTTTGTACGGATTGTTATAAATTTGCGCTCGTTGTTTGAAAATATACATAGCAAAAAAACAAAAAAAGATATATACATAATGAAAGTAATGAAATTTGGCGGCACGTCGGTGGGTAGTGCTGCACGTATGAAAGAAGTTGCCAAACTTATAATTGGTGGCGAACAAAAAATTGTGGTTCTCTCGGCAATGTCGGGTACTACAAACAGTTTGATAGAAATATCCAACTATCTATATAAGAAGAATAGCGATGGTGCTGGTGAAGTGATACGCCGCTTGGAGCAGAAATATGTCGATGAGGTTAACAACCTCTATGCATCTGAAGAATTCAAGAAGCGTGGCTTGGAGTTTATACGCGAGCGTTTCGACTATATTAAGTCGTTCTGCAACAACATATTTACCATTTTCGAGGAAAAGGTAATAGTGTCGCAGGGTGAGCTCATTTCTACTGGCATGTTTAATCTCTATCTACAAGAGATTGGCGAGAACTCATGCTTGTTGCCAGCTCTCGATTTTATGCGTATCGATAAAAACAATGAGCCCGACACGGCATATATACGCGAAAACCTCACGGCTCTGCTCGAGAAGAATTCGGGTCACGATATTTACATCACACAAGGGTTCATCTGCCGCAATGCTTTTGGCGAAGTAGACAACCTTCAGCGCGGTGGCTCAGACTATACGGCATCGCTCATTGGTGCGGCTGTGCTTGCCGACGAGATACAAATTTGGACCGATATTGATGGTATGCACAACAACGACCCTCGTTTTGTAGACAACACCAAGCCAGTGAAAGATCTCTCGTTCGATGAAGCTGCCGAACTTGCCTATTTTGGTGCTAAAATTCTGCATCCTACATGCGTGCTTCCTGCAAAAGTCAATAATATTCCTGTACGTTTGCTCAACACAATGGATCCTAAGGCATACGGAACGCTCATTTCTTCTAAACAATGCACAGGTCGCATAGCTGCTATTGCTGCTAAGGATAATATTACTGCAATACGTATAAAATCGGGTAGAATGCTGCTTGCGTATGGGTTTATGCGTAAGGTATTCGAGATATTCGAAAGCTATAAAACTCCAATAGATATGATTTCAACCTCTGAAGTTGGCGTATCTATAACAATAGACAATACCCGTCACTTAGATGATATTGTCGACGATTTGAAGAAGTTTGGCACGGTGGAAGTAGATAAAGATCAGGTTATTATATGTATAGTTGGCGATTTGGTAGCCGAGAGCAAAGGTTATGCAGCTCAGGTGTTCGACGCACTCAAGGAGACACCTATACATATGATTTCCTATGGAGGTAGCTCGCACAATATCTCTGTTGTGGTTGATGCGTCGGACAAAATAGAGGCGCTTCGTGCGTTGAGTGCTAAACTTTTCTAAACCATACTCATAACTATGGCTACACAATTTCCAATTGGTCGTTTTGAGCATTTGCAGACACCATTCTATTATTACGATATAGATTTGCTTCAACAGACACTTGGCAACATTGCCGAGCAGCAGCAGAAGTATGGTTTCCACGTACATTTTGCAGTAAAAGCCAATGCTAACCCTCGCATACTTAGTGAGATACAACGCTATGGCCTTGGCATCGATTGCGTAAGTGGTCCAGAAATACAACGTGCAATCGACACGGGTTTCGATGCTCGTAAGATTGTATTTGCTGGCGTTGGTAAGAGCGATGATGAAATCACTCTCGCCCTTCGAACAAATATTTGCTGTCTCAATGTTGAATCGCGTCCTGAACTTGAGATTATCAACGAGATAGCTGGTAAAATGGGCAAAGTGGCCGATGTGGCTCTCCGCATCAACCCAAACGTGAATGCTCATACCCACCATTATATCACTACAGGTCTTGAGGAAAATAAGTTTGGCATTGGCTTGTGGGAAGTGGAGCAAATTGCAGAGCTAACGCGCACTTTGCCTAATATTCGTCTTGTCGGTTTGCATTTCCATATAGGCTCTCAAATAACTGAACTTGAGGTATTTCAGCAACTTTGCAGCCGCATAAATGAACTTCAAAAATGGTTCGAAGCCAACCACTATGAGATTCGTATCATAAACGTTGGTGGTGGTCTTGGCATCGATTACGAACACCCCGATGCTGCGGCAATTCCTGATTTCGAGGGCTATTTCGCTACATTCCACAAATTCCTTGAACTCCGCGATGGTCAGGAAGTTCACTTCGAACTCGGGCGCGCGGTGGTTGCTCAATGTGGCACTTTGATTTCTCGCGTGTTGTACGTAAAAGAGGGACAAAAGAAACGTTTTGCAATTATCGATGCTGGTATGAACGACCTTATTCGTCCTGCCCTATATCACGCATATCATAAAATTGAAAATATCAGTGTTGATATTGAGTCGAACAATGCGCCTATAACCGACAAATTTGATGTTGTTGGTCCAGTTTGCGAATCGTCAGATTGTTTTGGTATGGAGGTTACTTTGCCTAAGGTTACAACTCGTGGTAACTTCATTGCTATTCGCTCGGCTGGTGCCTATGGCGAAGTTATGGCTTCGCACTACAACTTGCGACCTTTAGCAGAGGCAATCTTTAGCAGATAATTATCTGCGTACACAATAAAGCACACAGTATTATAGGTTATATCCAAACATTTTCTCAAAAAAAATAGCCACAGAAATTAAGCAGCAAACTTTCGGGTGT
>SUWW01000006.1 GCA_015061285.1 Bacteroidales bacterium
GAAAATTGAAAATTGAAAATTGAAAATTGAAAATTGAAAATTGAAAATTGAAAATTGAAAATTGAAAATTGAAAATTGAAAATTGAAAATTGAAAATTCAGGGTTGTATAAATTCTTCTTAGTTTTTGTCGTTAAACTTTTTTCAGCACGTCCACTATATGCGACGACGCTCCAATCATATCCGGACGTTCGGCTCGTTGCATTTGATATTTTACAAACAGTTCAAAAGTCTCGTTGTTCATTGCGTTCAGTTGTGTACGTATGAAGTCGGTAGGTCCGTCTGGCGAGAATATAGTTAGTCGGGTTAGTCCTGTTTGCGTGTTAAGCATATCTATTGTTTCAAAATCGACATAATCGTATAGATCGTTTGGCGCTGGATGAACGCGGAATTTATCATCTATAGCACCTCGCGCTATGAGTTCTGTTATGCGATTTTCGGCAAAACAGTGCGACACTATGCTGTAGTCGTTCAATAGGTATGCTTGAAAAATTATGCCACCATCAACAGTTACATTCTTGGTTTCAGCAAAGGCTTGTAGTTTGTCATCGTCGCTGATGAGGTGATACATAGGGCCGAAACTTATTACAGCGTCAAATTTTTGTGGCTCCAAGAATTTGAGATTTAGGGCGTTGCCTAAGTATGATTTGACGTCTGGTATGTTCTTGCGCAGAATCTCCAAATTGTGTCGAACGGGTTCTACGGCAGTTACGTCATAGCCCATCGAGAGCAATTCTTTAGTATAACGACCAGTGCCAGCTCCAAGGTCAAGAATTTTTATCTCCGACTTGTCTTTGTCTTTGGGTAGGTAGTCGAGGATATATTTCATGGATACGCGAAACTCCACAACGCCGTGTCGACGTTGCAATCGCAAATCTTCTTTATGACTATTATAATGGCGCTCTAACGCTGTTTGATCCTTTGTCGAATGATGTTTGAGTGGGTTTGTCATTAGCGAATTCTAACTATGTCGCGACGGAGAAGTATCATTGCCGAGCGCGATGGTAAATAGAGATGAAGGGTATGATGGTCGCCTTCGGGCTGCGTATAGAAGACAAAAAACATGTCGTTGCGGTCAAAGCCATTGAAGCGACCTTCGTCGGTAGAACAAACTATGCTATAGCGACCTTTGGGTGCTGGAATGCCATAGTCGGTGTATGAATTATTTGGAGAAAAGTTGAACACCAAGAGGTACTCACCGCGCATAAAAGCTACTACCTGTGTTGGGTCGTAGTCGTAAAGCCTATAAGGCCACGATGGCACTGGCACTTTCTTGAATATTTCAAGCATCTCTTTTTCAAAATCGAGCAAGTAGTGGTATCGCAAATAATCTGCTTTTGCTAAACTCCACTGACGTCGAGCATATTTATAGCTCCAACCATTTCCTTCGCGTGGGAAGTCAATCCATTCTGGGTGTCCAAATTCATTGCCCATAAATGTGAGGTATCCTCCCGATGAGGTAAATAGTGTTATGAGACGTATCATTTTGTGCAGCGCCATTCCTCTGTCTATGATTAGATTTTGGCTATCTACATTCATGTCGGTGTACATCTCTTTGTCCATCAGACGGAAGATAATTGTCTTGTCGCCCACGAGTGCCTGATCGTGGCTCTCGGCGTAGTTAATTGTAAGCTCTTCTGGCCGATGAGCTTGCAGTTCATAAAACATTTTGCCTACTGGCCATTTTTCATCGGGCACCTCTTTGATGAGTTTTATCCAATAGTCGGGCACACCCATCGATAGACGATAGTTGAAGCCTACACCACCAGCACCCACTTCGCCTGCTATGCCTGGAAATCCGCTCATCTCCTCTGCTATAGTTATGGCGTTGGGCTTAAACTCGTGGATTGTAATGTTGGCAAGTGTTAGGTATGTTATGGCGTCATCATCTTCACCTCCGTTGAAATAGTCATCGTAGCATGTGAAATCTTTACCCAACCCGTGGTCGTAGTAAAGCATCGATGTTACGCCATCGAAACGGTATCCGTCGAAGTGATATTCGTCGAGCCAGTATCGACAGTTGGAGAGCAAGAAACGAAGAGTCTCGTTTTTGCCATAGTTGAAGCAGCGACTGTCCCATGCTGGGTGGTTGCCTCGGTTGCCGAAATGAAAGTATAGGTCTGTCGTGCCATCGAGACGCGAAATGCCTTCGTTTTCATTTTTCACGGCGTGCGAGTGCACTATATCCATAATTACAGCAATTCCAGCTTGGTGTGCTTCGTCGATGAGCTGCTTCAATTCGTTGGGCGTACCAAAACGACTCGAAACGGCGAAGAAGTTACTTACGTGATAGCCAAAACTACCATAATAAGGATGCTCTTGTATGGCCATAAGTTGAAGCACGTTGTAGCCAGTCTCGATGACGTGAGGCAGCACATTCTTGCGAAAATCATCAAAAGACGCAATTTCTTCTTTTTCACTCGACATGCCTATGTGAGCTTCATAAATAAGTAACGGCCGTTGGCATGGCGTGAAATCTTTGTCGTGCCACTTGTATGGCTTCTCGTTCCATGCCTGTGCGTCGAAAACGTATGTGTTTGGATCTTGTATTACACGATTCACAAATGATGGTATGCGCTCACCTTGTCCACCGTCCCAATGAACCGACATTTTGTATTTGTCGCCGTGCTTCAGCGCTGTGTGGGGTATGTACAATTCCCAACTACCATCTTCGAGACGCGTCATTTTGTATGATGCATTCTCTTTCCATTGTGAAAATTCACCAATTACATATATATCGGTAGCATGTGGTGCATATTCGCGCAATACCCAAGAATCTTTCTCGTAATGTAGACCATAATATTTATATGCCGAGGCAAAGTCTTGCAACGGTCCATACATTTCTTTTATTTCTTCAAGCTTGCCCATTGCTTGAGCGTGGCGTCGATCAATGGTAGGCGCATAGGGCTTGAGCCAAGGGTCTGTTACATAGATTGGATCCATCATTATAGCTTTTGCATAGGTATGGTGAAGTAGATAGCTGTGCCGTTGCGATATTTTGTGTCGACCCAAATATCACCATCGACGAGCGTGATATACTTCTTAGCAAGAGCAAGGTTGATAGAGTCGTCGTCGTTCGAATTAGTGTCTTGACTAGAGAATAGGTCGAATGCTCGCTCAGCGTTGTTAAGGTTCATTCCTTCACCAGTGTCGCGAACGAAGAATGTGATTTGGGTGTTCTCCACTGAGTAGCCCAAACTTATCAATCCATACGACGTCTGCTTGCATGCTTTGTCGATAATCAATCCCATCACTTTGAGAATAATCTCTTCGCTGTTCCAAATGGTATCGTTTGGTGTCGATAGTGCAAACGAAGTCTCTATTTGTATAGGTTTGTTCTCTTCTTTGAGTTGCTCTTCGTATTTTATTTTTATCGATGTCAGCAATTCGTTCAGTTGGCGTGGAACTGCAGGCTTGAACATGTAGCTAATCTGCAACTTGGATATTTCTACCATGTTGTCGATAAGCTTAAGCAGTATGTTGCTGTTCTGCTTTATGGCATCGATGAATTCGTGGCGTTGTTCGGGCGATTCTGCTGATTCGAGCAGGTCGGAGAAACCTACAATCACGTTCATAGGCGTGCGTACTTCCTGACTTAGATTAGTAAGGAATATACTCTTAAACTCTCTGTTCTCAGCCGATTTTTCTTTTTCGCGTTTGAGGTCGGTTTGCAGAGCCTCTGCATTTTGGTTAAGTGCTAAAATTCTGCTTTCGCACTGTTTCTGCATCTCTTTGTAGTTCTCGAGTGAAATTTCAGCTTCGAAAATAGGAGCAAGCAGGTGCATCAGCTGCGTCACTTCGTCTACTCGTTCGTATCGAGCCACCGAGAGCGCCATTAACAATCCCGTTACGACGTTGTATTTGTTTTTTATAGGTACTGATATGTATGCCGAGATGCCAATTTTAGGAAATGGCATAGCGCTGAATATCTGCATGGCATCGTTGGAAGCCATAGCTTGAGTGTGTTGCCACGTGAATTTTGTGCCTTGCTCGCCATACGAAGGATCCGACGACTCTACAAGCCAATATTCACCATCTTTTTGTCCTTTAGCACATAATAGCACCACTTGGCTGCGTGTGATGTCTGCCAAATCGATGAGGCGACGTGCGCGGTTGTTGCTTCCTTGTGCCGACAATAGTTTTTTCAAACATGCTATATTATCGGATACAAAGTCGAGCATTTCAGCTGTGGTGTACGTGTGTTTTGTTTCTACAGCCTCTTTTTTTCTCTTGAATAACGATCTTAAGCCCATAGCGTTAGAGATATGTTTTCACAAATATAAAACAAATCAGTGCATCTTTGAGCCTATGATGTTGAAGAACTCTTCGCGAGTGGCAATATTATTTGCAAAAGCACCAGTAAAATCGCTGGTTGTGGTGAATGAATTTTGTTTCTGAACACCTCGCATCTGCATGCACATGTGTTGTGCTTCAATCACTACTGCCACGCCAAGTGGATTCAGTGTTTTTTGTATGCAATCTTTTATCTGTGTTGTTAAGCGCTCTTGCACCTGCAGTCGGCGTGCAAAGGCATCAACCACGCGTGGAATTTTGCTAAGTCCGGTTATGTAGTCGCGAGGTATGTAGCCTACATGAGCTTTGCCGAAGAATGGTAGCATGTGGTGCTCGCACATGGAATAGATCTCAATGTCTTTTACCACAACCATTTGCTGATACTGCTCATGAAATTTCGCTGCAAGCAATATTTGCTCTGGATCTTCTTTGTAGCCTTTCAACAAAAATTGCATTGCTTTGGCCATTCGCTCGGGTGTTTTGAGCAGTCCTTCGCGATTCGCATCTTCGCCAAGCAGGGTTATCACTTGTTTGTAGTGCTTCGATAGTTGCATGGTGAGTTCTGCGTCGTATTCGCATTTGTCTTGCAATTCTGCTGCACTTATTATTTCTGCCATTTTATGTATATAAAAACGTTTCTACTGTTCATATTTATAATTACGCATAAGTATTTGGAACTCACGCGTATCTATCGGGCGTATATGACTTTGACTATTGCCATCTTCTTTTATTTTGGCTATTAGTCCGCTGATTAATGCTAATGTGGTTGTAAAACTGATACCAACCATCTGGTCGGGCGCTATCATGTGTCGATAGACCATCTTGTTTGTTTCGCGCGAGATGGCTGCATCCTGATTTTGCTGTGCGTCCCATGCTGAGTTGATGCTCGCTGGCGGATTCTGAGCTAAATGCGTCATATACTTGAAGTTTGTCTCTGCCATTACAGTTCGTTGCTCTATTGGCATGTTGGGATTGATGTGAACTTTTGGACGCTGCATAACCATAATTTCTGAGAGACGAATGGTATCTTCGGACATAACTACGGCAAACATACTTTCGCTGCTTACCGAATCGGCCACTACGAATTGTAGCGGTTGGAAGCCAATGTGTGTTATGCTTACGGTGTCTCCGCGATTGGCTTCAAACATTGTTCGTCCTGCAGCATCTACCAAATATTTATTTCCATTGACTTTCACGAGAGCGTCGGTCATAGGCATCATTGTAGCACTGTTGAGCACAATGCCCGACATCTGCACCTCTTGAGCGTGCATTGATGCGGTAAATAATATTGCTATTATGAAAATTAGCCCTTTCATGGTAGAGAGTTTTATTTACGAATATGCAAAAATAGAAAAAGGGCGCACATTGCATATTGCAACTGCTCCCTTTGTCTATGGTGATTCCGGCGGGGTTCGAACCCACGACCCGCAGATTAGAAATCTGCTGCTCTATCCAGCTGAGCTACGGAACCATCCGCTTTTCGCGCTGCAAAGATAGCAGATTTTATTATTAACTATGGAAGGCAAGAAATATTTTTCCGAAATATCATCTCAAAGATGATGAATAAAGATGTCACAGATTGAACAGATTATATAAATCTGTGTTTCTAATTTTCAATTTTCAATTTTTTTTCCTGTTCATTCCACTTCTTTTCTAAATCGTCTAAGGTTAAGCCAATTAGCTTCATCTGACGAATGACATCGGGAAGAAACTCGTCCATAAATTTGCGGCGGCGTTCGTTGAGAATCTTCTCTTTGGCGCCTTGACATACAAAATATCCCATACCTCGTTTGTTGTATATAATTCCGTCGTTCGATAGTGCCTCGTAGGCCTTGAAAGCCGTGTTGGTGTTGACCGAGAGCGTCACGGCATACTCTCGCATACTGGGAATACGCTCTTCTTCTTTGTATTTCCCAGCCAATATCTCGTCGCAGATACGATCGCCCATTTGCAGGAATATCGCTCTATCAGGATTGAAAGCTGTCATAACTGTCTGATTTAGTGTGTATACTCCATGTTTTTGTATGCCTTATAGATAGCTATATGCATAATTATAATGCCTACAGATAGTGCTATGATAATTGGGAAAGGATTCTCGTAAATAAACTGTATCGACACAAAATCGCTGAATCCTATTTTTCTCTGTATACATAAGAATATTATCACGCATAGTATGACTCGAAGAATGTTCCGCACTTGCCTTTTGATTGTGATTATATGCGTCTGCTTTCTTATTATAAGTATGTATGATAATAGAAGAAGAGCGAATGTTGCCGAGAAAATAGTAAGAAATAATTCTTTAGGAGTTATTTCAGGAATAATTGTGTTGAGGTAGTCAATAGGTATGTGCGATAAGCTATTGTTGAATGCTCTACCTATCGTTAAACCAAGCGTATATCCAAGTGTTACAATTATCATAGGTAGTATGATACGCACAAACCAAGTTGCAATGAATAATTCTTTTCGTTCGATAGGAAGAGTAAATTCTCTGACAACGTGTGGTGTAGACCATCTGTTCCCCAATGCTATGCTGAATGCCAATAGCATAAATAGCACCGATTTAGTTATACCTATGTTAGCATACGCGCCGCAGATGTTTACCAAAAAATATTCGTAGCTATTGCTTTTTATTAGCAAAATTTCAGTTCCTAATGAAATCATTAGGCTAATTATTGCAGCAGCCAATATCAATATGCGGTCGGTGTGCATAAGGTATTGAATTGTATATATGATTTTTTTTGTGCTCATTGTTGTTCAAATATATGTTCTACAAAAAATTGTTTGGTATCAGTTATTAAGCTATCGCTTCCATCGGGCTTTCTTAAGAGAATGTTTCTGATATTAGTATTCTCGATACTTTCTCTTTTCGCGAAGGTGTAATGAATAAAGTTGGATTTCAGTGTGTTGATATTCAAAGAGCCGTCAATATGCACATAGAAAGTATCGCAAATAAGTGTCTCGAAGTTTACCTGTGAATTTTCGGGAATGTAGAGACTAAAGTGAGTCGTTTTACTGACATTGACAGTGTCAGTTGCTGTAAATATTTGGTTGTTAGATATTTGTAGATGTTGTAATTCTTTAGATTTCCACTCAATTTCTAAAGGTTCAGTTGTGTCGTACCACAAATGGCGAAATGTATTTGACTTTCCCCGAATAAAGAGATTGCTCGACCAGCCTCCTCCCATATCATGAGGATTAGTTACGATTATGTCGCTAACTGCCAGACTATTGCCTTTTATGCTAATGTATGAAGTGTCGCTGTGCGTATAGTTAATATTTGCGCACAACTTATTGAAGTAGACATTATTACACGGAAAAAAGATGTTGAGAGTCTTAGTCTTCTTATCGGCCGAAGTCCAACACTCGGTGAGTTTTGTGTTGGGCCTTCTGCTGTTTACGTAGTTATTTACAGATGGCGTTGTTTGCCAATCGGCTCTCTCTTGATATATGCACGATGGAAGTGCTATTGCCACTATTAGTGTGGCTATCAATATATATAGTTTCATAATTATCAGTAGTTTATAAGATTAGACTTCCAATCGTTCGTAGCGTCGCTTTATGGCTATGGCCATACAAATCGCACAAATAGATGCCGATGCAATGAGCCAACAGTACAAGTTGTTGTAGTTCAATTGGTAAATATCCTCATCTCCACAATAGCTCCAAATCAGAGTGACAATCAATACTGCCACGATTATAATTACAATGAGAATCAGCAGTGCTTTGATAAACGACAATGTGCGAAACGATATAGCGCAAAACAGCCAATAAAGTGGAAATGTTATGAATAATAGAATATTGCTGAAGATTGTAAATAGCAAATTTGAGTCATTCACGAAGAGTTCGTTATGTACGCTGATAATTAATTGAGGGTCAAACGTGAGAAGTGCCACATATCGCGAAAGAATTAATGCAAGTGTTGGCAGTATTACTTCGGCAAAGTATATAGCACACAATTTTGACCAACGATTGCATGGAAGCAAAATAATATCTTGTCGTATGCTTGCAAATGCATTTTTGTGCATTATTGTAGAATTGAATAACCCAGACAACATAAACATTGCTCCAAACCAAAATATATCGAATTCTTCCCAATATCTATTAGATAGCACATGGTTGTCGGCTTGTGCATAGTCAGTCCAAAGATTTATCGACAAAATGCATGTCAGTGCAATAGCAATATAGAAACGCCAAGAACTGACAGCCAGTTCATAACGTATGATATTTAGAAAATTCTTCATAGTGGCTATTTTTTGCTATTAGCGTAATTGAATAAAAGCTCCAAACTTATATTCGTTTCATTTTCTCCTTCTTTGCGATGTCTAATGATGGCCAACCCGCCTACAGAAGGTTCTTGGTATATGATGTCTTTGGTATCGCTTTCTGCAGGAACGATGTCACATGCGAATTCGTTCATCAAATCGTTTGTCGATTTGTCGACTAATAGCCCCGACTTGCCAATAATCACAACGTGATCGAGCATCTGTTCTATGTCGTGGACCAAGTGCGTAGAAACGAGTATTGTGCGTTTGTCGTTCATTGCTTTTGCCATGATTTTTCGGAATTGAACTTTGCTCGAAATGTCAAGTCCATTTGTTGGCTCGTCAAGTAGTACGATGTCTGTTCCCATAGCTATTGCTATGCTAAGAGCAACTTTTTTCTTCTCGCCCAGACTAAGTCGCGTGAGTTTTTTGGGTATTTCCATTTCAAATTCGTCCATGCAATCGCGTAGCACTTCGTTGGAGAAGTTGGGATAGAATGGACGCAATATTTTTACGTAACTATCCATAGATAGATTTGGGAAAACTATCTCGTCGGGTACGTAGAATAATTTAGCAAGAGTGTCGCCCCTACGTTCGCCAACTGCGGTGCTGTCGATAGTTACGTTGCCCTTTTTAGGTTGTAGGAGCCCGCAGATTAGTTTCAGTAATGTGCTCTTGCCTGTCCCGTTTTTACCAAGCAATCCGCAGATTATGCCTTCGCCTATAGTGAGGCTAAAATCGCTAAACACAGCCGTCTTGCTACCGGCATAGGTGTAATTCAAATTATTAATCTCAATCATGATGTATATATTAGTGTTATATCAGTGTTATACAACAATAGAACACTATAAATATACAATCGTATGTATTATAAACAAGCGAATAGTATAAAATAAATAAAAAAACGCTGTATCTCATTTGTTTAGAGATACAGCGTTGAGCCTTGCTATTCTAAGCAACTAAAGCCACTTGAGCAATGGGAAGTCTTGCTTGTGAGGCAAAAGTGTATTGCTTGGGAATATACGTATGCCGAATTTGAAGAGGCCTGGATAGGTTAGTGCTAGTGCTACTTTGTAGGTAACAATAGATCCTTCAACCTTTTCAATTTCAAATGGTTCGGTGTGAACAACTTTCAATGTGTTGTCGGAATTTGATCCTGTAGAGAATACGAGTTCCATGCCGAGGTCTACATCGGTATTCTTTTTGTCGATGGTGATGCGAATTTTGTACAAATCGCCAATGCCGAGAACTTCTTTAGAGATGTCGGGCATTTCAACGTCGACAACTTCAATGCCGTCCCACATGTCGCGCACATTTTGTTTCCATGCGGCCAAGTCGCAAGCAGCTTTGAAGTTATTTGCCATAAGTACCGAGCCTCGTTTTTCTTGTGGTATGTAGAATTTGTTGAGGTAGTCGGTAATCATGCGTTTGGTGGTGAAATCGGGCGCAATTTGTGCCAACGATTTCTTGATGAAGCTAATCCAGCCCTTAGGAACGTCCTTTACTTGGTTGTAGTAGAGTGGAATGATTTCGTTCTCAAGTGTTTGGTAGATTATTGCAGCATCGAGTTCGTCTTGGTATTTTGTTTCGCGATATGTCTGTTTATCGGTAATAGCCCAACCAGCATCTTCTTTGTAACCTTCGTACCACCAGCCATCGAGCACTGAGAAGTTAAGTACACCATTGAGTTCTGCCTTCTGACCACTTGTACCAGATGCTTCGAGAGGACGTGTTGGCGTGTTCAACCAAACATCGACACCAGAAATCAATCGGCGAGAGAGTTCCATGTCGTAGTTTTCGAGGAAGATAATCTTGCCAAGGAACTCTGGACGATGCGAAATTTCTACAATATTCTTTATAAGGTTTTGACCACCACCATCGGCAGGGTGTGCCTTACCAGCAAAGATAAACTGAACAGGGTGCTCTGGGTTGTTGACAATCTTAGAAAGGCGCTCCAAGTCGGTGAAGAGCAAGTGCGCGCGTTTGTATGTAGCGAAACGACGAGCGAAGCCAATAGTGAGCGCATTAGGGCGAAGACCATCGAGTACTTCAATAGCACGCGAAGGATTTACGTTGGCATTCAACGTGCTTACCATTCGATTTTTTACGTAGTCGAATAGTTTCTTTTTCAGTCGCTTGCGCACATCCCAAATGACAACGTCGTCGACATTGTATATCTTCTCCCAAACAGCTTTGTTGGATACGTCTTTGAGCAAGTTGGAACCGAGGTATTCTTCGTAGAAACGCTGCATTTCGCTTGCTGTCCAAGTGCCGTAGTGAACACCATTGGTAACATAATTTATATGTAGCTCGTCGGCAGTGAAGCCTGGCCATAGATATTTGAACATATCTTTGGTTACTTCGCCGTGTAGCCAGCTAACACCATTCATCTCTTGAGATGTGCGTGCTGCGAGCACCGACATAGAGAACTTGCCGCTACTTTCGCGACCAAGGTCCATAAATTCGTTCCATGATATGTTCAATAGTTCTGGTACGTGAGAGAAATAGCGATGCATCAAGCCTTCGTCGAAGCTGTCGTGTCCTGCAGGCACAGGAGTATGTGTGGTGAACAACGACGAAACTCTTACGACTTCAAGTGCTTCGCTAAATTTCAAATCTTTATCAGATAAGTTCACAAGACGTTGAACATTCAAGAGTGCGGCATGACCTTCGTTGCAGTGGTACACATCGCTTTCGATGCCGAGAGTATCAAGGAGACGAACACCACCCATACCAAGTACAATCTCTTGTTTCAATCGGTTCTCCCAATCGCCACCATAGAGCGTGTGGGTGATTTGTCGATCTTCTTGCGAGTTGAGCACGTGGTCGCTATCAAGAAGGTACAGTGGAATTCGACCAACTTGAGCCTTCCATACTTTCAACTGAATTTGGCGACCTGGAAAATTTATAGGTATATAAAGGAGTTGACCATCTTTGGTGCGAACTTCATCGATAGGTAGGTTTTGAAACTCTTGTGCTTCATAGTTAGCTTGTTGCTCGCCATTAATAGAAAGAGTTTGAGAGAAATATCCGTATCTATATAGCAAACCTACGCCTACCATATTAACGCAGCTATCAGAAGCCTCTTTCAAGTAGTCGCCAGCAAGAATGCCTAAACCTCCTGAGTATATCTTCAAAATGTTGGTTAGACCATATTCCATACTGAAATAGGCAATTCGCGGCTTGTATTCGAATGGACGTTCAAGATATGCACGGAATTTACCATATACAGCATTCAAGTTTTCTACGAAATTGGCGTCTTCGGCCAATACTTTCAAACGCGAGAGAGAAACCTTTTCGAGAAGCAAAATAGGGTTCTTGCCCACCTGCTCCCATAAATCTTGATCGATGCTTTCAAATATATCCAATGCATCATAATTCCAACACCACCATAGGTTGCGAGACATTTCGTGAAGACACGCAAGCTCTTTAGGTAATTTCGATTTTACAATAATCGATTTCCAAAGCGGCTCTGTGGACGGTTGAAAAATCCTCTTGTTTTCCATAAATATCGTTTATAGTTGTTATCTAATACAATTTACTTTTTCTCTGCTTTAGCTTTTGTGGCTTTCTTGGCAGGGGCTTTAGCTTTCTTTTCTTCAGTTTTCGACTCCTTTGAGGCTGTTTTCTTTGTAGCTGCTTTTGTGGTAGTGGCTTTTGTTGTTGATTTTTTTGCTTTTGATGTTTTCTCAACAATTGGGGTCACACCAGCTTTTACCAATTGCTTCTCGAGAGCGCTGATGGTCTCGTTTTGCTTTTTGATAGTAGCTTTGAGCTGTGCTGTTTCGTTTGAGTCGGTAGGAACAGCCTTGTGTAGGCGTTCGGTGAAGTCGGTGAGTACGTTCATGTAGTTCATGAACGCATCGTATGGAGTTTGATACGGACTCTGGTATGCTCTGTTTACACCATTCGAGAAGAATTTGGTGGACATATAGTAGAAATGGTCGCTCGATTGCAAATATTGCCAATCTTTTAGAAGCGAAGGATCGTCGCATTTTGCAGCCAAATCCGAAAGTGCGTATAGTTTATCTACTGCTTCGTTTTGCAACTCATTGCCGAGCCAAGCTGCTACGTCACGTTCTTCGTCGACCCAACTTGTAGGTGTAGGTACGTGGATAGCAGAAACTGGTTGTAAATCGTTGGCTGCCTTGCTTGGAGTGGTGAATACGTAGTTTTTGTCGTTGAGAAATACTGATGGAAATGCCTTTAGGAATTCAAAGATGCCTGTCTCTGCACTTTGATTTGAGCCGAAGGTCTCGTAGTTCATAAAGAGATTTACTATCTCGTCTTGCTCTGCTAAACCATCAATCCACGATTTGTATTTATCCACTGTTAATGGCCATTCGGGCCACGATTGATTGCCAAAACGAAGAGCTATGTCGTCTGAAAGACGATAGTTTTTCATAAGTACTTTCAGTCGAGGCTCTATAGCATTGCAATACATATAGTTAGGGCTCTTCCAACCTAATACTTGTTTTGCACCTTCAGCTAAGATTGCTTTGAATCCCATCTGCGATACTATTTCGCCGATGCTGTCGGAGTAGATAAGCTCAGTGTTGCGATATACGGTAGGCACTACACCAAATGTATCTTCGATGTTTTTCACTTGTTCGGCAACTTGGCGTTTGAACTCGTCAACGTTGCGGAGCGAGGCAAGAGAGTGAGCCGATGTTTCGGCGAGGAACTCTACGTGTTTTGTCTTTGCCAACTCCTTGAAGCTATCGATAACTTCTGGTGCGTAAATTTTGAGTTGGTCAAGCAAAGTACCCGATATAGAGAATGTTACCGAAAATTTGCCACGGTATTTCTTTATGAGGTCAAGTAAAATTCTGTTTGTCGGTAAATAACATAGGTGCGAAAGACGATTGATGTTGCTCTCGTTAGCATAATCATCGTAGTAATAATGATCGTTACCTATATCGAAGAACCTGTATCTACGCAATTTTACAGGTTGATGTAATTGGAAGTATAAGCAAATATTTTTCATGTGTAGAAATTTTACTTGGACACTAATTCGTCGTAAATCTTTTTAATCTTATGAGCTGAGTTTTCCCATTTAAGAGAATCAACCTCTTCTTTGCCGTGTTTAGCAAAGAATGTAGAGAGAGATGGGTATGATAGAACACCATACATAGCATCGGCCATGGCATCAATATCCCAGAAATCAGTTTTTATAGCGTACGTCAGAATTTCCGATACGCCCGACTGACGCGATATTAGCACTGGCACGTTGCTTTGCATTGCTTCAAGAGGCGATATGCCAAATGGTTCCGATACAGAAGGCATAACATACAAATCGGACATGTGGAGCATAGAATATACATCTTGTCCGCGTAGGAAGCCTGTGAAATGGAAACGGTCCGTTATCTTAAGACTTGCTGCTCGACGAATCATCTTTTCCATCATATCGCCCGAGCCAGCCATCACAAATCGCACATTGTCCATTCGCTGAAGCACTTTGTTGGCAGCTTCAATGAAGTATTCTGGTCCCTTCTGCATTGTTATACGACCAAGGAAAGTGATGATTTTTTCATCTATACCTTTAGGACTATATGTAATGTTTTGAGTTTTCAGTGGGTCTACAGCGTTGTATACAGTGACAACTTTTTCGGCTGGTATGCCATATTTTTCTATTACAATGTTGCGGGTCAAGTTGCTCACGGTGATGACTTTGTCGGCAGCTTGCATTCCTCGTCGTTCGATGTCGTAAACAATAGGGTTTACCGAGCCACCCGAGCGGTCGAAGTCGGTTGCATGTACGTGTACTACCAAAGGCTTGCCCGAAGCTTCCTTGGCTGCTATGCCTGCTGGATAGCATAGCCAATCGTGAGCATGGATAATGTCAAAATCGTTGTCTTGGGCTATCATGTTGGCGATGATTGCATAGTTGCGAATCTCTTCCAACAATGTCGTTCCATATTTGCCAGTGAAGTGGAATTTACCTTCTGCGTCGGTTTGAAAGAAACGAAATGTTTCGCCAA
The DNA here is from genome assembly GCA_015061285.1 of Bacteroidales bacterium. Taxonomy (GTDB): domain Bacteria; phylum Bacteroidota; class Bacteroidia; order Bacteroidales; family Marinilabiliaceae; genus W3P20-009. The sequence continues at coordinate 14,535 of SUWW01000006.1, forward strand.
CGTTAAGCGAACGTAATCTGTAATAATCTTCGGGGTCTACATACGGCACAAGCTTTGAGTCGACTTCGATGTAGTCGAGTAATTGACTGTAGTGAGTAGTCCTTAATTTTCTATTCAAAACGGATATGTCGTTAGCTCCTATGATTCTCTCTACCTTGCTTTTGTCTTCATCGCCAAAAGCTTTGGGAACTACAAATTTGACCTTTAGGTCAGGGATTGAAGCCATTCCCCTTGTTAGTCCGTAACACGCAGTGCCAAGACCTCCTGAGATGTGCGGTGGAAATTCCCATCCGAACATTAATACTCTCATAGTTTGTACCTTTTTTATTTGGATTCTACATAATTCATAAGTTTTAGCACGGCAGCTACATTCCACGCCATCGAAATGGCTCCTTTAGCCTGATGTGGTGGATTGCCATTGTAGCTTTCTGATATTGTACCTATGCAATGTTGTGGTATCTCACTTTCGAAATCATCAACAATGCGGCGAAGCTGAGCAATGCCGCTATTCTTGTGTACGTCAACCATAACATCGGCGTAGAAACTGAGTAGCCATGGATATGCTGTGCCTTGGTGGATGGCAAGTGCTCGTTGGTCGGGGTCGCCCTCTATTGCTCCTACATATTTTTCGTCTTTAGGTGTAAGACTGCGTATGCCTCGAGGTGTGAGAAGCTCTTTGGTACATAGTTCCAAAATTTGCTTTTTCTGTTCTCTGCTAAGTGGTGTGTATTTCAATCCTGCAGCAATAAGTTGATTGGGCCTTACCGACGGCGATTTGTAGTCGCCATCTACATAGTCATATAGTGTGCCTTGTGGGGTGCAGAATGTGTTGAGAAATGATCTGCCTATCATTTCCAATCGAGGTTCCCATTCTGCCACGAAGGCTTTTTTCTTCAAATTGCGAGCAACTTCTATTGATGTTGCTATGGCGTTGTACCATAGTGCGTTGACTTCTACTGCGCATCCGTAACGTGGGGTGACTAATAAACCGTAAGAGGTCTTTGAGTTCATCCATGTCTGAGGCTGTCCTTCGTTTCGCGCATATATAAGGCCATTGTCCTGACGGTGCATCTTGCCTGGAACGCCATTCCAATAGTGGTTTAGCAAATCGCTCATCAAATCGAAGTAGTCGTTCACTCGTATTGTCTTTGGGCAAAATCGCTCCATCTCGTTGATGCAGTAGAAAAACCAAAGAGGAACGTCGATTGATGTCGAGTTGAGCGCTGCTTGGTCGATATATAGTCGGCGCAGATTGGGTAGTGCCGATTCGAATATTTCGCCATATACTTTTTTGTCGTCCTGATACATAGCAAGCCCCGCAAGAGCAACAAACATATCGCGCATTTGAGGTCCTTTCCAGTGGTAACCTGCTTTGAGCATTACCGAACCGTCTTGGCGCTGCACAAACTGCTGTGCTGCGTTTATGAGTAGGTTTTTCATGCTGTCTTTGGGCGTGCGTTTCGATACTTCACGACTGAATTTTGTCTTCAGTGTGCTTGTTGGCTGCTCATTGAGCGATGCCGACACCACTACTGATTCTCCTTTTTTTATTGGAAATTCAAAATATCCAGGTACGTATAAATCTTCTCTATATCCATAGCCACGATAGCGCTCTTTGATATACTCTACATCGCGATACCAATCGGGCATAGATATAAACTCGGCCTTTTTCGAGGTCTGCATAAATAGAGTAGGAAATCCTTCGTAAAGACAGAATGATACGCCTCCGTTGCAAATGCCATAATGTGTATTGGCTTGGAAGTTCTCGTGGGTTAATTCATGAATGTTTCTGAATGCTAAAAATGGCTTCAGTCGCAATATGGTGTCTGAGTGAGCATCTTCGAGTGTGTATTTTATGAGTACTTGATTCTCGTTTTGCGACAAAATAAATTCTTGCGATAAAACCACACCACCCACGCGATGCGTCATCTTGGTAGTAGGGTCGGCAGAGTAGTCGCACATATATTTATGGCCTTTGGGCTCGAAATATTCACCTTTGTATTGTTGTATACCCAAGTTGAATGATCTTTCGTGTTGAATTACAGAGCATTGTAGTGATGATAACATTACGTAATGGCCTCCGAATTTTTCTATTGGGCACACGAGTAGTCCGTGGTATTTACGCGTGTTGCAACCTACAATCGATGTGCTCATATATGCACCTGCTCGATTAGTTCTCAGTATCTCTTTGAACAAAGAGTACTCGAGATTGGGGAGTTTGGAATTGTCGAACTGGATATATTTCATAATTATAAAGCTTTACTTTATTGTATGTTTCTGAAATGTTGAAGTGTAGTTTTGCTGCATTCAATGTGCAAAAGTAATATTTGTTTTAGTTTTTATTCACATTTATTTCAAATCGTCACGCTTGCCTCTCTGTATGTTAATGTTTTTATTCTGCTAAAGCATCTGATTTTAGATTGTTCAACTGCAATACAACCTCCTCTATCGGAGAATAACCTTTAGAAATAGAGTATTGTTTGGCGAAATTCGTAACTCGTTGCACTGTTTTATCTAAATATTCTGCATACATACGTTTGTCTTGCGACATAGGGCGATGTCGAAGCGAAGCAGATATTTTTTCGGCTTCGCGAGCAAAGTTGCGCACCTGCTCCGAAAAGTAGGTCTCGGCAAAGTGGTTGTAGACGTATCTCACGGCTTCTGCTGATGGATGTGCCATATCGGAAGCGTAGAATCGATAGTCGCGAAGGTCGTCCAGAACTATTTCGTAGGAAGGAAAATATTGCACGTCGTTGCCGTTTGTCACGTTAGCTGTAGCGAGCAGTAGGGTTGCCTTGCTTAGCGTGTTTTCTGTCATTCCGTCAGATAGATGACGTATCGGACTAACTGTAAGTATTATTTGAGCCTTCTGATTTATAGCTTTTATGTCGCTAATGATTTTTTGCAGTGATGCCGTAGCCTCATCTACTGAGATTCTGTATCGTTTGAATAGTTTGGCATTCTGCTTTTGACAGTTAGCTACAACAGTTTCTAATGGTTCATAATAATATACGTATGAAGTGCCGAGTGTTATGATTACAAATCGAGCTTCGCGTAGGCGTCTGTTGGCTTCATGGGTGTGGTGGTCGATTGTCTCAAGCAACTCTTCGGGTGAGGTGGATATTACGCTGCCGTGAGCCATCATACTTACGTATGCACCATCGCGAGATACTATTTCTGACTTGCAAGCCTTTTCGCAGTGCGTTATTCTATGTATTTGCATCTCAATAGATTGCGGATTGTATACTGTGCCATAAGGCGATGAGTATGCCTGCAAAAGTCCACTACGCATAAGGGAGTTGAGTTCCTCCGCAAAACAAGAGCCTATGGAAAATAGCGAATCGGCTATCTCGAATTTTTCCTTCGAAGGCTTTATAGTTATGGTTGTTCTAAAAGTTTGAGGTTCCATAGTATGGTATGGCTAATTGTGCGAAGTTACATCAATAGATTGTTATAAACAGAGATGTCGGCCTTTTGATGACGTATTATATATGTATGTATATGTTGTAAAAAGAGAGGCAGGTTTCAAATCCCACATAAGCGATTTTGAAACCTGCCAATTTTGTAGCTTATTATGGATAGGTCAATTCTGTTTTGCGTTGTCGAATTTGAAAAGGAAAGCGAATAGAATGCCGACAATTAGCGCGAAAGCCGCAAACACATACCAAGCTGAAGCCCAACCAGCAATTATCTCTGCAAATTCAGTGCGTCCGAGCGTGTAGTAGTTTACTACTTCTTGCGCGCAGAAAGAGCCGACCGTTGCGCCGAGGCCGTTTGTCATCATCATAAACACTCCTTGTGCGCTACTTCTGATATTTTCGTTGGTGTTTTGGTCGACAAAGAGTGAGCCACTGATATTGAAGAAGTCGAAAGCAACGCCATACACAATCATCGAGAGTATGAAAAGTAATAGTCCGAAGCCCGTTGGGTTGCCAGCGCCGAGGAAGAAAAATCGCAACGCCCATGCTGCAAAGGCTATGAGCATTACTTTCTTGATGCCAAATTTCCTTAGGAAGAATGGGATGAGCAGTATGCACAATGTCTCAGAAACTTGTGATATTGACGATAGAAAAACGTTGTTCTTCACGGCAAATGCTTCGGCATATTCAGGCGATTGTCCAAAAGCATCTAAGAATGGAGTTGCGAAGCCATTGGTCACTTGCAGACACATACCTAAAAGGAATGAGAAGATGAAGAATATGCACATTCTTGAATCTTTGAATAGTGAAAATGCCCTTAGACCTAATGTGTCGATAAACGATTTGCTTTCAACATTTTTGCATACAGGACAGTTAGGTAAGGTGAATGAATATAGCGCTAATACAATGCCCCATGCTGCGGAAACGAACAGTTGTTCGAACCCATTTTTATATCCAGTGAAATTGACAATCCACATTGACACTATAAAGCCTACAGTGCCAAACACGCGAATAGGAGGAAAGTTCTTAACGGTGTCGAGTCCAGCACGTGTCAGTGCGTTGTACGATACCGAGTTGCCGAGTGCTATTGTAGGCATAAAAAAAGCCACGCTTAGAGTGTAGAAAGGGAAAAGTTGTTCGAAACTCACCGCACTTCCGTATTTGTATCCCATATAACCAGCCAACGACATAAAAACGGCAGCTAAGAAGTGACAAATGCCTAAAAGCTTTTGAGCAGGAATCCAACGGTCGGCAACAATGCCCATCAATGCTGGCATGAAAAGCGACACAATGCCTTGTATGGCAAAGAATTTTCCTATGTAGTCGCCCATGCCAATGCGGCCAAGATATATACCTAAAGAACATAGATAAGCTCCCCATACTGCGAAGATGAGGAAGTTCATCACAATAAGACGCAATTTTATATTCATATTATATAGTGTAATTAGTTACTTCGTTTTCAATCACTTTGGGATACCATTCGTATTCGAGTGCATGAACTTTCGATGCCAAAGACTCTGCGGTGTCTGTTGGCTCTACGGTGCACATCTTTTGACAAACAATGTCGCCATCGTCATAATATTCGTTAACTCTATGTATAGTTATGCCGCTCACCACATCGCCAGCGTCAATCACAGCTTGATGAACCTTGTTGCCGTACATACCCTTGCCGCCATACTTAGGTAGAAGTGACGGATGAATATTTAGAATGCGATGATCGTATTTGGCTGTGATGTCTTGCGGAAGTAGCCAAAGAAATCCGGCCAAAACTATAAAAGAAATATTATTGCGGTGCAGATATGCCGACACTTCGCCAGTTTCGTTGAGCTGCTCTTTGCTAAACACAAAATACGGAATGCCCATATTTTTGGCGCGTTCTACAACATAAGCATTGCTATTATTACATAGGATTGCTCCCACTCGAATGCTGTTTGAAGAGCCAAAATAGTTAGCAATGTTCTCGGCATTAGAACCATTGCCAGAGGCGAAAATAGCTATGTATTTCAATTTCAGACGGTTTTATAACAGTTTGATACATAAGCAAAATTATACTAAAGCAAGTCAAAAGTCTGCAAAAAAGAGCATCAATATTTGAAAAACAATTTTCAATTGATTTACTTTGCGCTGTTTTTAGAAAACTAATTTCTAAGCAGAAAATAAAAGTATTAATAACCTTAAACGCAAAAAACCATGTCAGAAATTGCAGAAAAAGTAACAGCAATTATAGTAGACAAATTAGGTATCTCAGCAGACCAAGTAACACCTGAAGCAAGCTTCACAAACGATCTTGGCGCAGATTCTCTCGACACTGTTGAGTTAATCATGGAATTCGAAAAACAATTCAATATTACCATTCCTGACGAAGAGTCTGGAAAGATCAACACTGTTGGCGACGCTATCTCATATATTGAGAATAACGCAAAATAATTAATATACAGACGAATCCGTAAAACATGGAGTTAAGAAGAGTAGTAGTTACCGGTATAGGTGCAATTACCCCTTTGGGAAACGATGTTCCCACAACATGGGAAAACCTTGTAAAAGGAGTTAGTGGCGCAGGGCCAATTACGCGCTTTGATGCCTCCAAATTCAAAACGTCTTTCGCTTGTGAGGTAAAAGGCTACGATCCTTCGAAGTACTTCGATGTAAAAGAGGCTCGCAAGATTGACCTCTTCACTCAGTATGCTGTTGTTGCAGCAGATGAGGCTGTGAAAGATTCGAAGCTTGATTTAGAGGTAGAAGACAAGAACCAAATTGGTGTTATTTGGGGCGCTGGTATAGGTGGTATCAAGACTATATACGATGGTGTTCGTGAATTCTGTGAAGGTGATGGAACTCCTCGTTTCAATCCTTTCTTCATTCCGAAGATGATTGCTGATATAGCTCCTGGCTATATCTCAATACGTTATGGTTTTGGTGGTCCTAACTTCGGCACAATAGCAGCATGTGCTTCGTCGACGAATGCTATTGCAACGGCACTCGATCAAATACGTCTCGGTCGTGCTGACATTATTGTTAGTGGTGGTTCTGAGGCTGCTTTGGCTGAGCCGGGTGTTGGTGGCTTTACTTCGATGAAAGCTCTTTCAACCCGAAACGATGATCCTAAAACGGCTTCTCGTCCTTTTGACAAGGGTCGTGATGGCTTCGTGATGGGCGAGGGTGGTGCTTGCTTGATTCTCGAAGAGTATGAACACGCTAAAAAACGTGGTGCTCATATCTATTGCGAGATGGTTGGCGGTGCATTCTCTGGTGATGCATATCACTTGACAGCTCCACACCCAGAAGGTGATGGTGCAGCTCGTGTGATGGCAGCAGCTTTGAAAGATGCTCACTTGAAACCAGAAGATGTTGATTATATCAACGTTCATGGTACTTCTACTCCTATGGGTGATAAAGGTGAGGTAAAGGCTATTTTGAAAGTCTTTGGCGAGAGTGCTTATAAACTTAATATTAGCTCTACTAAGTCGATGACTGGTCACTTGCTTGGCGCAACTGGTGCTCTTGAGGCTATCGTTTGTGTTAAGGCAATTGAAAATGGCATCGTACCTCCTACTATCAATCATTTCGAAGATGATCCAGAAATAGATAATAAGTTGAACTTCACGTTCAACAAGATGCAAAAGAGAGATGTAAAGGTTGCGCTTTCGAATACCTTTGGTTTCGGTGGTCACAACTCAACTGTAATCTTCAAGGCACTATAATTTGAAATTCTGTTTCTCAGACATTACAAGACTTCTTTCCCCAGAGGGAAGGAAGTTTTTTCTTTTTATTTGTCGTACAGCAGGCTATTGGCCGCGTAATATTTCGCTGTACGAAACCGCTTTTACGCACCGTTCTGCGGCAAATTTCAAACATACCAATAACAATGAGCGTTTAGAGTATCTTGGTGATGCTATTCTCGATATGCTTGTGGCTGAAATTCTTTTTCGCAAAATGCCAAAAGCTAATGAGGGGCGTCTGACAAGTCTCAGGGCGATGATTGTTAGCCGTAAGCATTTGAATGGTGTGGCTAAGAAGCTGGAGTTTTGTAAGAAGATAAATTATAAGGCATCGCATAATATTTCTAATACACACCTTCCGGGAGATGCCTTGGAGGCTTTTGTTGCTGCTATGTATCTCGATGGTGGTTTGCGTGTAGTGCGCCGTTTCGTGCGTAAGCATATAGCCAACGACGAAAGCATAAACACATTCATGAATACAGGTAGCGAGGATAATTATAAGTCTCGACTATTGGAGTGGGGACAACATCGACGTCTGCAAGTTGTGTTCGATACTCGTGTGGTTGATGTCGATGGTAGTAAAGTTCCTGCTTTTTGTTCCGATGTTGTCGTAGATGGCCATTGGGTTGCTTCGGGCGAGGGTAGAGCTAAAAAACAAGCAGAACAGAATGCTGCATACTCGGCGTTGCTCGAGGTTGACAAGATTTTTCCAATTGACAATTGATAATGGATAATTGACAATTGGTGGTTGATGATTGACGAGAGATAATTGGTGATTCTGATTTGTGTTGTGCAAAAGAAACAAGCAAGGTAAATATCTCTATTTGACCTTGCTTCTATTTACTTAGTAGCGGGGAGCCGACTCGAACGACTGACCTTTGGGTTATGAGCCCAACGAGCTACCACTGCTCCACCCCGCAATGTATTGTTGATTACTCTTATGAGTATTATCGTCTCAATTGCGTTTGCAAAATTATACGTTTTGCTTTGTGTAACCAAGATGTGTTGTGTTATAAAAAGTTAAATTATTTTATGCTTATAATGTAGAGAAGCGAGCATAGACGCTTAGTGGTAATGTGCGTCCTGCTTTGTCTCGAAAACTTAGGTCCCCGCTTTCGATGTTTTTAGCTTGAGGGAAGTAGCAATGTAGTAGGTTGTTTGCCACGAGGTGCGAAAAGCCCATCGAGTAGAGGTTTAGGATGACCATTCCACCTTTGGGGTCGAGTATTTTGCTGCACGCTTGCATGAGAGGAGCAATGCTCTCTTCGAGAATCCATTTTTCGCCTTTCGGGCCGCGTCCGTATGCGGGAGGATCTAATATGAGAGCTTGGTAGTGCTTTCCACGGCGCACTGCACGTTCGATATAAGTCATAGCATCTTCTACCATCCAACGAATGTTGTCGAGGTGAGATGCGTCCATATTGTCGTGGGCCCAATTGACAACCTGCTTTACGGCATCCAAGTGGGTGATGTCGGCGCCAGCAGATTTGGCTGCTAATGATGCTCCGCCAGTGTATGCAAACATGTTCAAAACTTCTGCTGTTCCATTGACGTGTGATAGATTGTCGTAGATATAATCCCAATTGTTGGCTTGTTCGGGAAAGAGCCCGACGTGTTTGAAAGAGGTCATACCTAAGCGAAACGTTAGGTTCATTTCGCCGTGAGCATACGACATAAACCATTTTTCGGGCATGCCCTTGCGTAGATGCCACGTACCGCGATCGGTCTTGTCGGCCGCTTCGGCGTTGAGTTCGAACCATGCATCAGCTTTTTGCCACTCGCTGTTGGGTAGAGCTTTGGGCCAAATGGCTTGTGGCTCTGGGCGACGTAATATGTACTGACCGAAGCGCTCGAGTTTCTCGTAATCGCCTGTGTCAATTAACTCGTAATCTTTTCCAAATTCTACTATCATGACGGCAAAAGTACAATTGACAATTGAGAGTTGTAGATTGAATGTTGAGAAATTGTAGTGAATATTTCATACGTGAATAAACTATGAAAAGCTCGAAAAACGCCATGATACCCGTGTTTGCAATAAAATGCGTTCACGTGCGATAAAATGCTATAAGACGTCAAAAGTTGTCAAAAGAGGTGCTTGTGTGCGCTTGGTTGCGACAAAACGCGATGAGGTGCGCTATATGGCATTTATGCGGCAATATGCTTGCGAGGGGCTTACGCGAGGCTTAGGATGTGCTTATGAGGTGATTGATGTCTTGCACTGGGAGCAGAATGGTGTGTTTTTCGCAAGCGGGGACGCTTGCGTACCTACATAAGGATTAGCTTATCGCCAAGATTGGCGATTTTGATATGTTGAGAGAAATGTGATTGCGAAGGTTATGACTCCATAAAAACATATCTAAATGTTTTGGTACATTTTTTGTTGATTTTTCGCTGTTTTCAATAAATTTGTAGTCTATTTACAAAGCAGACACTATGAGGTTTTGTAATTGGCTAAGAAAAACTGACGTGTTGTGACCTTTGCTTAGGTGAGGGATTGCAATGTCGGTCTATTTTATAGAACATATTTATATATAATATATGAGAAACGTGTACCGAATTAGTGCAGAGCCATTGGCTCTCGCGAATGTTTCGCTGTTATCATTACGCAGATTATCAAAATTGCACACAAGGCTGTATAGACTATGTGCTGTTGCAATGTGTTTCCTTTTGACTTTAGGGTTTAGTGCTGAGACATGGGCGCAAACGCGAACCTATGGTGGCATTACATTCAATGAGTCGACGGATGCGCCTCTTAAGAATGCCGCGGGCTATTATCAGATTACTAATATCAGGCAGTTGGCGTTTGTTGCTTATCGTGTAAACAACAACGCTACGTGGGCAGGAAATGATTACATTTTGACTGCCGACCTTGATATTACGGGCTATGAGTGGGTGCCTATTGGTAATAAATACTACACAGCAGGCAATGCCAATACAAAGCACGGTTCATTTGGAACAGCAATAAACTTAGGTGCTGGCGTGTTCTCTGGTACCTTCGATGGCAATGGGCATACCATTACAGGTTTGACTCAAACTATGGGTTATACTACTTCGGGCCTTTTCGGTACGGCTCGTGGTACAATCAAAGATTTGACATTAGCTAATGTAAACGTGACTGGCGGTAATATGTCGGGCGCGTTGCTTGGCTATTCTGCATATTCGGCAAGTTGGACGGGAGGTACAACCGTTACAAATTGTCATGTGCTGAGTGGTACGGTAAGTGGTAAGAATGAAGTTGGTGGTTTGATTGGTTGGAGCCATGGTGCAGTGGACGAATGTTCCAATGCAGCCTCGGTTACAGCTTCTGCAGAGAGCGTAGGTGGTGTTGTAGGTGGTCAGGATAGCAACAACATGACATATTGTACAAACTATGGTTCTGTGGTTAGTACCAATACAGGATATTCGTTGGCTGGTGGTATTGCGGGTAACTTGCTTGGCTATAATACACCAGAGCTATTAGCTTGTGTCAACTATGGTTCGGTGACTGCTGCAGGTATGAACACTGGTGGTATAGTAGGTGAGCCTAACGGACAAGTGCTCATAAATAGCTGTATGAACTATGGCGATGTCAGTGGTGCTACATACGTAGGTGGTATTGCTGGTACGGCGCGTAACTCGCGTGCTGCTGCTGGCTCGAACTCTACCGTTTCTGTATGTATAAACTATGGTAACGTTTCGGGTACAAACTACGTGAGCGGTATAGCCAACTCTAAAGGCGATGGTGGTGGATACGAGGGTATTGTTACTATGAATATCAACGTAGGTAAGGTTACAGGTACGAGCAATGTAGGACAAATATCAAGCACGGGACTTTCGTTGGCAGGCAGTGTAGATAACTTCTACGACTACCAGAAGACCTACGATTGCAAAGGTATTAGCCTTACTGCCGACCTTACGGGTAAAGCTGAGGCTAAGAGCACGGCAGATACATATAAATGTCAGAATACTCATGCCAATTCAGATGCATCGAAGAGGCTATGGCGCACGCTCAATGGCGTAGCATATCCAATACCTGCAATGCTCTACGATGGAGGCGATGCATGTGCGATGTTGCAGATGGTGGCTGGCGTGTGTCTATATACAGGAAGCAACTACAGCACAGAAGGTGACTATGATCTTCAAATAGATAGCGAATTCCGCTTGCCTAAAAAACTTTCCAACGACATAGCAAATATCACATGGGAGGCATCGCCTGCAGGAATAGTAACAGCTACCGAAGGCACAAACGATTGGGTATTTACGCCTTCTGGTACTTTGGGTGGCGAGGTTACACTCACTCCATCTATAAATGGTACGCCTTGTACTGATGCGGCTGTTACGCTTACCATTGGTGATATAACAAATAGTAGATTGGTCTACAGTCCTACGCCAGTGCCCGACTATGTGTGGACTGGCAATGCAATAGAACCTTCGGTAGTGGCACAAATCTACTTTGGCTATTTGTCAAGTAAAGCTTCAAACAAGGCTGGTTCGTTGCTCGATGCAAGCCAATATTTGGAGATAACCTACGAAGACAATGTTGATCCTGGAGTTGGTACTATAATAATAAAAGGTGTAAATGGCTATTGTGGCGAGCAGAAGCTCAATTTCAACATTGTGCCAATACATCAAATAACAGCAGTAAGCTATGCTAATGCGCAAGAGTCTTGGACAGGTTCGGCTATCGAAGCTGACTACGATGCTCTTACGGTTACTTATGACGAATGCGTCACGAATGACGATGGCTCGTATAAGACAACGAACACCGGAAAAACAGTAACAGGTGATGCCTTGCGTGCTCTTGTGGAGTCGGGGCAGATAATACTTACGTATGAGAATAATGTAGACAGAGGAACGGCTACCGTTACCGTTTCGGGCGATGGTACGAACTTCGCTTGCAAGAACGATGCTTGCAAGAACTTCACCTTCAAGATTAGAATGCCACTCCGCGAGATGGTGCTTTCGGAGGGCTATTCGGCAGGCAATTCCGTTACGCGTGACCATTTGGCAGAAATAGTGAGCGTATACGATTTTGCTGGCTATGGCGTTAATTCTACATACTATGATCTTACTTATTACGATAAAAATGGGGCTCTAATACCTACAGGTTCTGGCTCTATAAACCAAACATATAGCCCAATAACGATACGCGCTACGGTGAATACGCGAGGCGTTAATAATCAGTATGTAGAGGGCTCGTACGTAGAGGCTAAATATCTTATAGGTGTGCAGCCATATTTGTTTATTACTCAGGGTAGTACGCATGCGCGTTTTGTTGCTATGTCACCTGCAGAGAGAAATAATTATGTAGCTGGTACTGTATATCAAGGCGAGACTGTTAATGCTACATATTCACTTACTGATATATTCTCAAATACAGGGACTCACACATACCAAAGCAAATTGTGGGAAGATTGGTATGGCGCAGCTAATCCAATGCCAGCGACCATAACCGACGTATATTTCGAAGAGAGTTTCAAAGATTTGGCTTGGCCTTCGGGTGCATATATGTTCCAAGGAATGACAGCACTCAAACATTTGCACGGAGTGGCGAACTTCAATACTTCGGCAATGATCTCTATGCGATATATGTTCGATGGCTGTACGGCACTCGAAGATGCCGACAACGACTTTGCTTCGTTTACAGCTCCCGAAGTGGAGGATATGGAGGCAATGTTCAAGAATTGTGAGAAGTTGACTAAGGTCGACTTTAGCAAGATGGGTGGTACGCCAAATTTGACATATTGGTTGAACGACATGTTCTATCAATGTTTTGCTCTTGAAGAGGTTGACTTGAGTGGTATGACCACTAATAAGGTTCTGGAAATGAAGTCTGTGTTCCAATGCCCTGATCCTACAAAATCGGGTGATACCTATAGTGGCAAGAGTAATTTGAAAAAAGCCAATTTGAGCAGTTGGACATTCAATGCATGTACCTCAATGCAAGATATGTTCCGTGGCTGTTGGCAGATGGAAGAGGTAGATTTGAGTAGTGCAGCGGCAGCTCCTAATCTTACATCTTTGTTGCGTATATTCTACTATTGTACGAAACTCAAGAGTGTAGATTTGAACAATTTCGAAACCAGCAATAAATTGAACAACGTAGCTCGTATGTTCAGTAATTGTGAAGCCATTACGTCAATCAAGATGGATAAACTGAATACCGAAGGCGTAACTGGCACTGGCGGATTTAACACATACGATGATGGTATGGCAGAAATGTTCAATAACTGTCGTTCGTTGACGTCGTTGGATTTCTTGCAGCATATATCTACAAAGAATTGTACGAAGTTCAATCGTATGTTCCGTAGCTGTATGTCGTTGGAAGAGGCCGACCTACATAAGTTTGAAACAAGTAAGGTTAAGTATATTAACGCTATGTTCGAAAGTTGCCGTTCGTTGAAGAAGGTTTCGTTCCTACAATGCGATTTGAGTAAAGTCGAGATTGCGCAATATATGTTCAACGACTGTAGCCAATTGGAAGTAGTAGACTTCTCGGGTGTTCGCAGGATGCCGAATTTGAGCAATGTAAAAGTTATGTTCAATGGTTGTACATCGTTGAAGACAATCTATTGCCGCGACTACGATACCGATTGGACAACAGGCGGTAAGATTACCACCGGAAATGGTGATGGCTCTACAAACGATGCTAATAATTCGTCGGATGAAACTGCTGTATTTGGCAAAGGTTGGTACGACTATAGTGTTGATGGTGGTTCTGGTGGTACATGGAGACCAAGCACTGCACCTTCGGGACTTGTTGGTACTCCTACTCCAAAACTCTCTATCCCTAAGTTGGATGGCGAGAGTACTTCTGACTATGAGGCACGAGTAAATTTATTGTGGTTCAACGATGTTACTTGGGCAAAGGCAAAGGCTGGCGACTACGATGGACAACTTGGCGTTGGCGACGGACACTACAAGAGCTATCGCGGTTTGAAGAGTGCCAACTTAGGTGGTTACTTCACTGCAGCTACGCTCGATGCCGAGATAAAATATGATCGTTGCGTGGCTAACGATACCATTGATGCTATATATGCGGGTCCTGATGGTTACGGTCTTAAGATAGTTAAGGTGATATTCGACGGTCAGGATGTAACCACAATGACCGACTACGATGGCGAACTCTACTACGAGGTTATAGTTACGCGAGGCGGCAAGACCACAAAGCGTGACGTTCATGGCGTATGGAGTGCAGTTACTTCAGAGCCAGCCGATACCATCAATGCAGGTTGCGACGATATAACCGTAACCATATCTACAGCCGAGACTGGTATTGTGCGTAGCCAGACATTCTACATTCGCCCTGTTTCGTTGCAATACGACGAGGCAATTGATTGGAATGGCGTTGTAGATGGTCAAGTATGGACGGGTGAGCAACTCAAGCCCGATCTTACTGGCAAAATACATTATAAATATACACGCCGCAATGGCGAAGAGGTAGACTATGTTCTTACTGTAGCCGAGAAGGGTAGTGCAGAAGCAGCTACTGCCGATGTGGTGTGTGAATATGGCGAGAACATAGAGGGTGAGGGAACTATAACCCTTACTGGTAGTGCTACGTCAGATTGCGCTGATGGCTACAAGACTGGCGGTAACTTCTATGGCACTAAGGTGTTGCGATTCCCAATAGTGAAAGTAACGCTCGACTATCCAGAGCCTACTTACATAGGCAAAGAGATAACTAAAGATGTGCTTGGCGTGAAGATTAACAATAGCGCTGCACGCAACACGATGTCGATGCTTGTGAATGGTAGCTATGAAGATGTGAGTGTGGACTATAGCTACGACAACAACATTTGTGTAAGCCGCGATGCCAATGGCGAAGTGATAGAGAATGCTGCGATAGTGATGACATTCAGCAGTTCGGCAGCATCGCTCAACTTCACCGTAACGAAGTTCTTCAAGATTATGCCAGCACCACTCACTGTGCGCCCGAAGGCTGCTACGGTGGTATATGGTAGTAACTTGACCGACTTGGACTACGACCAGTTTGAGTTTGAGT
Source organism: Bacteroidales bacterium (assembly GCA_015061285.1). Taxonomy (GTDB): domain Bacteria; phylum Bacteroidota; class Bacteroidia; order Bacteroidales; family Marinilabiliaceae; genus W3P20-009. The sequence goes on from SUWW01000006.1 coordinate 29,657, forward strand.
GCGAAGGCCTTGTGAATGGCGAGACTATAGATGGCACCGACGGTTGTGGCAACCCAGTATTCAAGACTATGCCTAAGCCTAATTCCGATTATTCGGTATCCGAAGGCAATCCATCGACATATAAAGCTGCAGGAACTTTACATAATATAAACTTCTACGGCGGCTCAGCGCCTAACTATGAAATCACATACGAGACGGAGCAACTTCTCGAAGTGGTTAAGCGCCGACTCTTTGTAGAGGCCGACACCAAAGAGGTTTCCTTTGGCGATGCTGCGCCTACCTATACATATAGTTATAGAGGTTTTGCGAGTGGCGAGACTGCGAGCGTACTTACTGGCACGCCAACATTGTCGTGCGACTATGTGCCGTACGCACGCGACATGAAGTTCGATATAAAGGTAGACGTGGAAGGTATGTCTGCCGCCAACTATACAATTGAGGGTGTAGATGCTGTTTTGACGGTTAATCCTGTGGAATTGAGTAAGATAACCAACTTGCAATACACTACCACAGAATTCGATAACTCTATTAAGCGCCCGACATTCAATATTACTACCAAACCATCGGATGCAGTATTGTCGGATGCAGTGGTGAAGATAGCCAACGACTCAAGCTATATATATACTGTATATGAGAATAACTACTATGTAGGTACTGCTACAGTGTCTGTCGATGGTGATGGTACGCACTATATTGGCTCACTATCTAAGACATTTGAAATTACAGGAGAATGCGGTCTTGTGGTATCTAAGATTACTGAAGATGACCCTGTATACACAGGTGAAGAGATTAAGTTTGGCGTAGATGTGCTTAGTGCTAAGTATCTTAAGGTTACTAAAAAGTATTGGCTTAACAATAATCAATCTGTGCAAGTTACCGTTACCAGCCCAACTACATTAGATGATGGCGTTGATGTACCTCAAGGTAAGATATTAACTATAGTTGACTTGAGTGGATATTCAAATGCTGATTTGGAATATGCAGAAGAGGATTATATTAATGCTGGTTCTAAGAACTTGTCTTTCAATGAAGATGTAGCACCATTTGAAGAAAATGTCTCTTATACTAATTATGTAAAGGCGTATAAAGGTGAGAGATCGTGGTGGTTTGGCTGGAATTATGGTGAAGGTGAGCCTTATGGTGTAAATGAGCAAATTAGTAATTATGGACAAGTTGATCGTATCTATTATGAATATGATGGTAATACTGGCTCTGGTATATTTAGCCCAACATATCGTTGGCGTTATGGTAATGGTAATGGTCAATATGAATCAATATTCTCAACTGGTGGCACTGAAATACAGACCGCCGTTCTCCATGGTTGTGGCTTTACATATACCATACTACCAAAAGACATCGACACCACTAACGTAGAGGGTGCTGGGGCTGTTTCTATTGATATGCCGTACGAGCACACGGCTTACACTGGCAGCGCATTAGAACCTGAGCCTATCGTAAAATATAATGGAATGACCCTTGTGAAGGGTACAGACTATACACTTGAATATGAAAACAATACGGCAGTAGGTACGGCAACCGTAACTATAAAAGGTATACGCGAGACAACGCCTAACTATGGTAACTATAAAGGTGAGGTTACGCGCACATTCGAGATTACTAAAGCTCCGCTCACCGTACGTGCTACTGTGGATAAGAGTTCGATAACCTATGGTGATGCTTGCCCAACAATTGGTTACGAAATAGATGCAAGTCAACTTGTGGGTGATGTTGCACTGCACTATGCCGATCCAGACCGCTACAACATGACTGAGGCTGAGGTGCTTGCGGAGATATTCACCACTGTGCCCGACCCTGCGGTATCGACAAACTACAATGTAGAAAATGCATTGAGACGCGGCGTTGGCACATATAACGTTACACTTGGTGCTTTCGCATCGAACAACTATGAGCTAACGCTCGAGAATACCACCTTCGACGTAACTAAAAAGGAACTCACAGTAAAGGCTAACCACGATGATATTCAGGTAAGTTTTGGACAGTCGACGAAAGTGGAAGGTGGCGTAGAGTATAATCTTAAGAATCAATACTATGCTGCTGTAATTACAGGATTTGTATACGGCGAAACCATTGCCGACCTCGATTGCAGAAGCAACTTGCGCTTGCTCACCGAATATATACCATATCCAGAAACTGGTCACCAGCAAGCTGGAGAGACCGCACGTGTATATATAACAGGCGCTACGGGTGGTACTTGCCCCGATGACGAGGACACCAACTATACATTCAAATACTACAAAGCAGATGGCACTGAAGTTACCAATGCCGACGACTTTGCTACTATATATATAAAAGGTAGTTTGTTGACCATAACACCTACCACAGGCTACAACCAGATATACTATGCTGGTTCACTTGATGAGATAAATGCATCGTGGACAGCAAAAGACGAATGGAACAACACGTTAGTAGCTTCCGATTTCGACCTTGAGCCAGTAGAGTTGACCTCTACGTATGGCACAAACGGACATAAATATGTAGGGGAGACATTCCGCATAACTGTAGCCAAAGGACATAAGACCAACTACACCACGCGCAACTTCTTGCCCGATGTGGATATTTATAAAGAAGTAGAGATTATCTGCCGTGACCTTACGCCGCTCGATCCTGCAACGTCGGCAAATGACGATCGATTGAAGATTGAAGGTCTTAATGCCGACAATCGTATTGAGGTTGCCTATAAGAATGGAGCTGCAGTAACAAAGGCTGAAGTGTTGAATGCATTTACCATTCAGCTTAAGAATGGTATGAACAACGACGAATGGGAGAACCTTGTTGAAGGCACAGACTACACCTTGGAGTTGATGACTACGAGCGGTATCGGCTTCTCTGGCGACTGGACCAAAGCAGGTTTGCACCGTGTGAAGATTTCAGCTCTCGCCGACAATAAGTATTGTGGCAACTTCACTGTTGATGTTGATATTCTTATTGTACCTGCAGTTGTTTTGACGGCAGATGGCAAAGCAACGTTCGGATGCTTTACACCTTCGCAAATAACTGTTGGCGGCACGTTCAACGGAAGCGAAATCGAGAAAATTGCCAAGTTGCCAACAGGTGTTTTGCAAGATGAGTCAGGTAATCTTCTCAGCTCTTCGTGGGTTGGTTATAGTGATGTCTATTCTACAGATCTCTTCAATACTTATACTGAAGTGGTATTCGATGAGAGCTTCAAGAAGGTATATCCGACTAGTACGAGCGGTTGGTTCAGTGGGGCTACTGGACTTACTACTATAACTGGTATAAACGAGAATTTGAACACCGAGCGCGTGACGAACATGTCAGATATGTTCTATCAATGTAACGCTCTAACATCGCTTGATATTAGTGATTGGAATGTAAGCGCTGTTACTACATTCTATAGAATGTTTGAGCAATGTCAATCATTGAAATCATTGGATTTGAGTTCTTGGAACACTGCCAATGTGACGGATATGCGCGGCACGTTCTCTCACTGCGATGCACTTGAAAAATTGAATATAGTAGGTTGGAACACTGCAAACGTTACGACTGCGAATTGGATGTTCGCTAATTGTAAAAAGCTTGCGTCTATTGACTTGTCAACGTTCGATTTGGGTAAATGTACTGATGTGGCTAATATGTTCAATGGCTGTACATCATTGGCACGCATATATTGTGCAAGTTCATCGACCAATTTCTCAGGTATAAAGACGAGAGGTGATGTGTTCAAGAATTGTAATAAGTGCTTGCTGAAAGGTGTTGATGGTACAACAGTAGTAATATATGACGGTTCTGCATCGGGAGATTACTTCAAATCGGCTTCGTTAGGTGGTTACTTGTCACCAAAAGTTGGCACATTGACGCCTCGTGTTGGTGAATTGACTGCTACTCTTGACAACGACACCACAATATTTGGCTCTGCGGTGTCACTTGTACCAGATTTGAATGTTTACTTCGATGGTGAAAGTGATGCCTTGACACCTGACGTAGATTACATTGTTACCTATTATAACGAGACAACTAAGGAGACTCTCTGTGAAGTAACCAAACCTGGTAGATATACTATTACCATTGCTGGTATTGGCGCATATGCAGGTAATGTAGCAGAGACGGTGGATTACTACGTAGTTCAGCCAAGCGTAATAGTATACAACAGCAGCAAGAATGCCGACTTTGTACTTACTACTGAAGCATATACGGGTAAGAGCCTTACTTACAAAGACAAGAGTATTGAGCGTGTTTATGCTATCAGTGGATTGAAACTTGCTGAGAAACCAACAGTAACTATAGGTGATTTCAATACCAGTACATATAAATCGGGAACGAATAATAATGGCTATTGGAAGAGTTCCTCACCAGACGCTACCATATTGGGAATTGAAACAATAACCTTTGACGAATCTTTTGAAAAGGTTCGCCCAACAACTATGCAGTCATGGTTCGGTAGAACAGGACGCGACAAGAAGAGTGATATGGCGTTGAAAACGCTTGTTAATCCAGAATACATACATACAGAATTGGTGACAAATATGAAGTATGTGTTCAATGCTTGTGGCGCTTTGAAAACAGTAGATGTGTCTTCTTGGGTTACCGACAAAGTAACTACACTCGAAGGTATGTTCACATGCTGCGCCGAGTTGACGAGTGTTGATGTGTCTAACTGGAATACCGAGAATGTAACGACATTCAAAGATTTGTTCATGTGGTGCTACAAGTTACAAGCGCCTGATTTAAGCGGATGGAAGACGAGCAAAGTAACTGATATGTCAGCAATGTTTGGTAAAACGTATGCTATGACACATATTGATGTGTCGACGTTTGATGTATCTAAGGTTACGAACTTCAACTACATGTTTGAGGCATGTTCTACATTGGAGAGAATATATTGTGAAAGTACAACAACAAACTGGGCTTCTGGAGCAGGTCAGAGCTCTTCTAACAGTAATAGTAGTAATACATTTGATGTCAATTTGCCATTGTTGATTGGTGTCGCAAGCAATGGTAATCAAGTACTATATTCTACAGTAAAGAGTAAGAGCCAAGCCTATGCAAAAGCTGCAGATTTGGGTGGTTACTTTACTCCTGTCGTAGTGACATTTGATGTTGCTGATGTAGTGTATACTGGCAATAAAGTAGAGCCTATAGTTAGCAATGTTTGGTATACATACACAGAATTAGAGCCTTATCAAGAAGGCACAGAAGATACTCATTTGAAATATGTAGTAGAGGTAATAGATCCAGCTATTGATGTAACAGATGATGCAGAAGTGAAGGTTTCTCGTGCAGACTTCTCAGAGAAGAATACGACTAAGACATTCAAGATTATGCCTAAGAGCATTGCTGAAGACGATGAAGAACTTGGCACTTCACCTGTACTCGCAGGAACTATTGCAGATAAACTATACACTGGTTCGGCAATAGAGCTTACTTCTGAAGAACTTGCTTCTCTGCTTACCTACAATGGTGTAGCGTTGGTAGAGGGAACAGACTTCGAAGTGATGAGCTACGAGGATAATATAAATATCTCTACCTCAACAACTAAGGCTAAAGTTACACTCACAGGTAAGGGTAACTACAAAGGCACACGCGTGGTTGAGTTCAACATCACCAAGGCATGCTTGAAGACACTCGAGACTGCAGGTAAAGTGACAGTAGACGATATTGCAGCACAGATATTTACTCATGCGGCTATCACACCAAGTGTAGTGGTTAAGCGCGAAGGCACAGCACTCGCAGCTACTACCGACTATACTGTAACATATACAAACAACACATGCGTAGGTAGCAGCACCGTAACTATAAAAGGTGCAAACAACTACGACGACTCTGACGAGTGCGCACTCACAACGACATTCGCTATAGAGCCTGCAGCTCTCACGCTCAAGGCTAACAATGTGGCTGTAACATACGGTCACGACTTTAGCGAGGCTGCTACTCAGGGTTATACCTCTACGGGTTTCATTGCGCCCGACGATGCAGCAACGCTGATAGAAGATGTGACATACGCATCGGAGGATTACACCAATACTAAGAGTGTTGGCGAGTATAAGAATCAAATAGATGTGGTTACTCCGAAAGACAACGCCGACTGCGCGTTGAGCCTCGATAACTACACCGTAACTAAGGCTGATGGCAAACTCACCGTAAATAAGGCAAACCTCGCAACTGAGGATGCTGCGGGACAGATTGCTATTCCAGAAATAGACGATCAGACCTACACGGGCAGCGCGATAGAGCCAGAAATTACTGTTACCTACAGCAGAAATGGCGTGGCTCTCGTGAAGGGTACAGATTATAAGGTTACCTACACCGACAATGTTAATGTTGGTACTGCAACCATAACAATAGAGGGACTTGCAAGTAGCACCAACTGGTGGAACGGCAACGCCATCACACGCACCTTCAATATTGTGCAAGCTGAACTTTCGGCAGATATTGATGAAAGTTCATTCGTATACAATGGCGAAGCTCAGAAACCTACTGTAACTGTTACGTTTGGCACTACTGAACTTGCGCAGAGTGCAGCTAACTATAGCCTAACATGGAGCAATGCAAGCAGTACCGATGTAGATAGCTACACCGTAACGGTAACACCTGGCACAAACTTCTCGAAGGTGAACGGAGAGACTACCGTGACATTTACTTATACCATTACCAAGGCAGAACGCCCAGCTCCTACGGTAACTGCTGTGGATGAGACCGTTTGCAACAAGAACGATGGTAAGATTACTGGCGTTACCAATGAGATGGAGTGGAGTAGTGACAATATTACATACACTGCTGCCACAGGAAATCTTGAAAACTTGTCCGATGGTACATATTACGTACGCTATAAAGAGAGCGCTAACTATAAGCAATCTGCTGAGACTACCGTTACAATAGACGAAGGCGGCAAGTTGACAGTGACATTCGACGTAGATGGAGGTTCTACTGTAGAAGCTAAAGAAGTTTGCTACGGTGAAACCATTACTGCTCCAAGCACTACGAAAGATTGCTACACGTTTGGTGGTTGGTATGCTGATGCAACATTCAGCACGTCATTCGACTTCACGGCTGGCATAACCGACAATACCACTATTTACGCTAAGTTCACACAAGACAGGTTTACCATCACGTGGAAAAACGACAATGGTGCAGTGCTCGAAACAGATGAGAATGTGGCTTGTGGTAGCACGCCAAACTACGATAGTGCAACGCCTACCAAGACTGCCAATGCTCAGTATACATATACATTCGATAAGTGGTCGCCTGCTGTAGCTACAGTAAGTGGCGATGCAACATACACAGCTACATATAAGAGTGATGTTAATGAGTATTCCATCACTTGGGTTGATGGTGATGATATAATCTTGCTGGAAGAAGTATTAGCATACGGTGAAACGCCTGTATATGATGGTGCTATCACGCCAACCAAGACCGCAACTGCACAATATACCTATACATTCAATGGCGGTTGGAAACCGAATGTGGTTAGTGTTGTTAGTCCAGCTACCTACGAGGCTCAGTTCGACTCAACCGTAAATAAGTACACAGTAACATTCGTCGACTACGATGATAGCGCGATAAGCAGTAAGGATTACGATTATGGTACGGCCGCTGCTGATATTGCTAAGCCTACCGATCCTACTCGCACTGGCTACACCTTCACAGGTTGGACACCTACAGTGGCAGAGGTAACAGCTAATGCTACATATAAAGCTACCTATAGTTTGGATAGTTACACTATCACTTATAACCTCGATGGTGGTACGGTGGCAAATGCTAACCCAACTACCTACACAGTGAATAGTGCGGACATCACGCTTAATAATCCTACGCGCGATGGCTACACATTCAAGGGCTGGAGCGGTACAGATTTGACTGGCGATGAGAATCAAACTGTAACAATAGCAAGCGGATCTACTGGAAATCGAACATACACAGCTAATTGGTTGCGTGATGTTACTGTAACCTTCACCGCTCAGACCGTAAATAGAACATACAAAGGCACTGCATGGGCCGATGAGACTGTTTATACATACGCAAGCAATGTGGATGCATACACAGTTTCGGCAGCCAACATTACATACAACGGTGCAGATTGGGACGACTCTTATATCAAGACGAGCCGCACCGACGTGGGTACGTCAACTGTAAGCCTCGACCAGAGCAAGTTTGAGAATAAGAACGCTGCTTACAACGTAACGTTTGTAGTGAATGGCGAAGGTGAGTTGACTATAGAACCGAAGGCTGTAACCGTAACAGTGAAAGGTAATAATGATACCAAGACTTACACTGGTTCAGAGCAGAGCGTAAGCGGCTATACGTTTGAAGACGAGTTCGATGGCTTTGTAGCAAGCAAGGTTAACTACACAGGTGATGAGCATAGTACAGCTAAAGGTACTGATGTAGGTACATACAATATGACCATGACATCTGCAGACTTTAGCTACAATGATGCTAACTACGATGTAACCTTCACCGTGGAGAATGGCGCGTTGACTATTACTAAGCAGGCTGTAACTATTACAGTAACAGGTAATAACGCTACAGAGACGTTCGATGGCACAGCGAAGAGCGTAATCGGCTATACCGCAACAGCTGATTTTGCTGAGTTCGATGCAGCTAAGGTTGTCTACAATGGCGGAACGCACAACACAGCAACTGGTACTAACGTCGGTTACTACGAGATGGCAATGGTAGCTGGAGACTTTAGCTATGATGACGCCAACTTTACAGTAACCTTCTCAATCGCGCAAGGTAAGTTGACCATTGAGAAGAAGGCTGTAGAGATACTCGTAGCAGGTGAAACCGCAACCAAGACATATAACCGTGAAGAGCAATCTGTAGTAGACTATGCATTGACAGGCTTCGGCACAGGCTACGATGCAAGCAAAGTGACATATAGTGGCACGGATGACCAGAAGACTGCTAAGGGCACGAATGTCGGTGAGTACAACATGGATTTGAAAGTATCCGACTTTGCTTATTCAGATAATAACTATGACGTAACCTTCACAGTTACGAATGGTAAGTTGACCATCACGCAGAAGGAAGTAACGATAACAGTAGCAGGTAAGAAAGAGACCAAGACCTACAACGGCGCAGAACAGAGCGTAGTAGGTTACGATTTGACAGGCTTCGGCACTGGCTACGATGCGACGAAAGTTTCATACTCAGGCGGCGATGTTAAGCAGACAGCCAAAGGCATGAATGTAGGCAGCTACGACATGACTATGGCAGCTACAGACTTTAGCTATAGCGATGCTAACTACAAAGTAACCTTCGCAGTTACGAACGGTAAGTTGACCATTGAGTCTAAAGCAGTAACAGTGACAGCTCAGTCATTCTCAATAAATTATGGTGAGACTCCAGACTATGCAGCGCATATCGATTACGCTACTCTCGCGGATGGCCAGACTTCTGCTGATCTTGCAACGGCTGCCGCAGCAACGAGCGATTATGGTACTGCAGGAAATCTCTGCGCAGGCTCGTATCCAATTACATTCACCACAGAGGCTGCAGATGGAAACTACACCTTTACACATACGACTGGTACATTGACCGTAAATGCGATTGCAATCTCAGCTGCTAACGTAGCGCTTGAGTACGCTTCGCATGCATATACAGGCTCTGCACTTGAGCCAAGTGTAACGGTAACTGTTGATGGCAAGACCTTGACTGAAGGTACAGACTACACAGTAGCATACGCCAACAATACCGAACCTGGCGAAGCTAAGGTGACTGTCACTGGTAAGTGCGGCTACACAGGTTCTCCAATGGTTAACTTCACAATTGGTAAGGGCTGTATAGTAGCAAGCGAGGTGACGAAACTCGAGGATACATATACATATACTGGCTCACCTGTAGTTGCCCTCTCTGACATTGAGGTTAAGTACAACGGCGAGACCTTGACCGAAGGCCCGAACGGCTACAGCATCAGCTTCAACAGCGGTGCAGATGTAACCAACGTAACTGGAAATCCTGTGACTGTAACGGTTAAGGGTACTGGTAACTATGGCTGTGAAGTGGCACAAACCTTCACCATTGCTCCTGCTACGCTGACCGCAACAGCAACGCCACTAAGTTTCGATTACACTGGTGATATACAGAAACCTACTGTAATTGTTAAGTTTGGCGATACAGAACTTGCAGTGAGTGCAGAAAACTACACACTCTCTTGGAACGATGAATCGAGCACGAATGCTGGCGACTACACCGTAACTGTAATGCCTGGCACGAACTTCTCGAAGGTTAATGGAGATGATGCTTATACGTTCGACTATACTATAAACAAGGTTGCATATCCAGCTCCTACAGGCTTAGTAGCAGAGGCTGAGACCGTCTGCGACAAGAACGATGGTAAGATTACGGGCGTAACCTCGGCAATGGAGTATAGCACTGATGGTGCAACTTATACTGCAGCAGTAGGAGATCTTACAGGCTTGTCGGATGGTACATACTACGTACGCGCGGCAGCCGATGCTAATCATCTTGCATCAGAGCGAGTAGAACTCGTAGTAGCAGCAGGTGGTAAACTTACCGTAACCTTCGAGACAAATGGCGGTTCGGCTGTAGAAGCTAAAGAAGTTTGCTATGGTGCGACGATTGCAGAACCAACAACATCTAAGGGTGATTGCTACACCTTCGAAGGTTGGTATAAAGAAGCCTCATTTGATAATGAATTTGACTTCAGTTCGCCAATAACCGAGACAACTATTATTTATGCTAAGTTCACCATAAAGACCTACACTATAACGTGGAAGAACGAAGATGGAACAGTGCTCGAAACAGATGAAAATGTGGCTTGTGGTAGCACGCCAAACTACGATAGTACAACGCCAACAAAAGCTGCTACAGCACAGTATACATATACATTCGATAAGTGGTCGCCTGCGGTAGAAACTGTAAGCCAAAATGCAACTTACACAGCTACCTATACTAGCACGGTGAACAAGTACACTGCGTTAGCAATAAGTAATGAGGTAAATGGCATTTCTGTAGCAACTGTAACGCCTACTGGAGTTAAGTATGATTATGGCACTGAGGTGACGTTCTCTACAACCATAACTGACAACTGTTACGAGTTTGTTGCTTGGACAAGAGACGCGGCTGGTACTGATGTAGCTAGCAAGAATGCTGAATTTACAACTACTATAAAAGGCGACTCGACATTCTACGCAAACTTCAGAATTAAGACCTACAAGTTGAACTTGACGTCTGGTGCAAATGGTAAAATAACCAATCAGAATGCAAGTGAGGATGTAGTTACGGGCACACCGAAAGAGTATACATACGACTGTGGTACTACGGTAACTATAGAAGCCGTTCCTACTTCAGGATATAAATTTGTGAAATGGAGCGACGATGTTACCGATGCAGTACGTACGATAACTATGGATGCAGCAAAAGAACTTTCTGCAACGTTCAGTGCTGAAACATATATCGTAACTCTTGATGGTGATGGCGCTACTACGGCAGGCACGGCTTTGGTTGAAGCTACTTATGCAACAGCGTTGCCTGCTATCGAGACGTTGCCAATAAGGACTGGCTACACCTTCGCGGGCTTCTATACCGGTCAAGATGGTGCTGGCATCCAGTATTACGATAATACTGGCGCAGGTCTTAAGAATTGGGATATTGCGTCGAATACAACTTTGTATGCTAAGTGGAACATCAACCAATACACCATCACGTTCAATACAGATGGCGGCACAACGATTGCTCCAATTACGCAAGATTATGGCACTGCAGTAACAGCTCCGGCAAATCCGACGAAGACAGGTTATACGTTCGCTGGATGGGATAAGACAATCCCAGGCACAATGCCAGCTGAGAACGTAACTATAACTGCTCAGTGGCAAATCAACCAATACACCATCACGTTCAATACCGATGGCGGAACGACGATTAATCCTATAACAGCTGATTATGGTGCAGCAGTAACAGCGCCTGCCGATCCGACAAAGACTGGATACACGTTCAATGGATGGGATAAGACTATACCTACGACGATGCCAGCGGAGAATCAGACGATTACTGCTAAGTGGAGTATCAATGAGTACACCATCACGTTCAATACAGATGGCGGTACAGCGATTGCTCCTATTACGCAGGATTATGGAACTGCAGTAACTGCTCCGGCAAATCCGACGAAGACAGGTTATACGTTCGCTGGATGGGATAAGACAATCCCAGGCACAATGCCAGCTGAGAACGTAACTATAACTGCTCAGTGGCAAATCAACCAATACACCATCACGTTCAATACCGATGGCGGAACGACGATTAATCCTATAACAGCTGATTATGGTGCAGCAGTAACAGCGCCTGCCGATCCGACAAAGACTGGATACACGTTCAATGGATGGGATAAGACTATACCTACGACGATGCCAGCGGAGAATCAGACGATTACTGCTAAGTGGAGTATCAATGAGTACACCATCACGTTCAATACAGATGGCGGTACAGCGATTGCTCCTATTACGCAAGATTATGGCACTGCAGTAACGGCTCCGGCAAATCCGACGAAGACAGGTTATACGTTCGCTGGATGGGATAAGACAATTCCAGGCACAATGCCCGCAGAGAACATAACTATAACAGCACAATGGACAATCAACCAATACACCATCACGTTCGATACCGATGGCGGAAATACGATTGAGCCAATTACGCAGGATTATGGCACAGATGTAGCTGCACCTGAAAATCCGACTAAGACTGGCTACCGCTTTGTTGGTTGGGATAAGGATATTCCTGCTACAATGCCAGCTGCCGATATGACTATCAAGGCTAAGTGGAGCATCAACCAGTACATACTTACGATTAATCGCAACGATAATACGTATGGTACTGTATCCGGTGCTGGTGGCTACGACTACAATACTGCAGCCGCTATCAATGCTACTGCTAATTACGGCTACAAGTTCGTAGAATGGCGAAACGCTAATGGTCAGATTTCAACAACTGCATCGACGACAGTAACCGTTAAGAGCGATACTACCATAACAGCAATCTTTGAGCCTGTAAACTTCCTTGTGACGGCTAATTCAGATGCTCAAGGTACGGCTGCTGGTTCGGGTAACTATACTTACAAGACCAGTGCTACTGTTGTGGCAACTCCAAGCTATGGCTACAAGTTCAAGAACTGGACGAACGAAGCTGATGAAGTAGTATCGTCGGAAGCAGAATTTGAATTCACCGTAGTTGGCGACACAACACTCACCGCTCACTACGATCCTATTACATACACCGTAACAGTAAATAATACTACTGGCGGTTCGGCTACTGGTGCTGGCGATTACGACTACAATGAGCCGGCAATACTTGTAGCTACTCCTGCAACAGGTTACCACTTCATGAAGTGGACGAGCCTCGATAAGGATAACAATGCCGTACAACTTGGCACGAATGCTACGTTGAACTTCACCGTAACGCGCGATACTACCATTACGGCTAATTATGAGATAAATAGCTATACTGTAACCGCTACAAGCAATGGCAACGGTACGACGAGCGGCTCTGCTACTTATACATACGGTCAAACCGCAACTCTTACTGCTACGCCAAATGCTTGCTACAGATTCGTAAACTGGACCACTGGCGCAGGCGATGTTTATAGCAATGCTGCTTCTATAGATATTAACGTAACAGATAATGTTACGCTCTATGCGAACTTCGAGAAGATTGCCTATGAACTGATCTTGGCTGCCGGTGCAAATGGTAAGGTTACCAACATAACCGCAGCTAACGAAGAGTTGACGGCAAGCACCTCGAAGACATACGACTACGAATGTGGTGATGAGATTCAAATCAAGGCTGAGCCAAACTACGGATACAAGTTCGTAGAATGGCAGAATGCTGATGGTTCTCGTTACTCAACCGATGCAACTACCACAGTGACAATGTCGGCTAATACGAAACTCACCGCAACCTTCACCGAACTCGATTACACCGTCACGGCTAACTCCGATGCACAAGGTTCGGCAACAGGTTCGGGTAGCTATAAGTACTTGAGCAATGCTACCGTTGTGGCAGCTCCTATTTATGGCTATCAGTTCAAGAACTGGACTAATGATAATGGCGATGAAGTTTCTACGAGCGCATCGTACACATTCACAGTAACAAGCGACATAACGCTCACAGCTCACTACGATGCTAAGACCTACACCGTAACTACCAATAAGACTACTGGTGGTGAAACGGTTACTGGTGGCGGTAGCTATGTATATAACACCGAAGCTGATTTGGCTGCTACGGCAATGACAGGTTACCACTTCGTGAACTGGACAAGTCTCGATAAGGACAACAACGCTGTACAACTTGGTACGGAAACATCGTTGAACTTCACCGTAACGCGTGATACTACCATTACGGCTAACTTCGAGCCTAACACATACACAGTAACATTCAATGTTAATGGTGGTGCGGGCGAGACGATGGCGGCTCAGGCCTTTACGTACAATGTTGCTCAGAATCTCTCTGCTAATACTTACACTCGTGAAGGTTACACATTCGATGGTTGGGCATTGGCAGCCGATGATGCTGTGGCTCATACAGACCAGAAGTCGGTTATTAACCTTACTGCTGAAAATAATGGTACGGTTGAACTCTTCGCACATTGGAAGCCAATCAACTACACCGTTACTGTAAATGGCGGTACGGCAGATAAGACTACGGCTAATATTGGTGATGAGATAACCCTTACGTTTGCTGGTAAGACCGGTTATAATCCTAAGGATTGGACTACCACGCCTGCATTGTCGGTTGAGAACAATAAGTTCACTATGCCTGCTGCTAACGTAGTGGTTACAGCTAACTATACACCTAAGACCTATACCGTAACGCTTAATAACCAAGGTGCAACAACTTCAGGTTCAACCACGATAGAGGCTACTTACGATGCAGCATTGCAAGACATCTCAGTTCCTACTAAGGCTGGATACACCTTCGAAGGTTACTATTCAGCAGAAAATGGTGCTGGAAATAAATATTATAATGGTACTGGTAACGGCGTTAGAACTTGGGATATAGACGATGCTTCGGCAACGCTCTATGCTAATTGGAATATAAATAAGTATACCATCACTTATATGGTCGATGGCGTGCAGGACGGCGATGTTGAAGAGTACGACTTCAATGCGCTTGTAACTATGCGTACTGAGCCTACAAAAGTTGGCTACACGTTCAGCCACTGGAGCGAGACAATAACCAACATGCCAGCTGAGAACAAGGTTATTACTGGTACGTTCTCGGTTAATCAGTATAACGCTACGTGGATGATGAACGATGGTACAACCAATACGTACACTGCTCAGCCTACTAAGTTCGACTATGGCACGGCAATCACTGCGCCTGAAGGAAAACCAACCCGCACAGGTTACGAATTCAAGGGTTGGAGCAGGACATCAAATGCAAGTGCGCCTGACGAGTCTCTTGGTACGATGAGCGAGAATGGCGAGACGTTCTATGCTGTTTGGGCTATCAATACATATCTGTTGACTTGGAATATAAATACTACTGATGCAACAGCTACGTTTGGTACAACCTCATATACAGTAGGAAACGTTACGTTCAACGATCCTATTGTTAAGCCTGCGCCTACTCGCACAGGTTGGTCATTCAAGTATTGGATGGAGACCGAGGCTGGTAGTGAAGCTAACGTTCCTGCAACTATGCCAGCTAAGCCACTTACTTACTATGCATATTGGGAAATCAATAAGCACAATTTGACGTGGCACGAGAATTCGCCTGCTGGCTCTACTGCAATATTCAGCGGTGACTATACGCAAGGTAACGAAGTTGCATACGGCACAGAGATAGTTGTTCCTACTGCAAACTGCACTGGTTACACATTGGTAGGCTGGGCAACATCGGCAAATGGCGAAGTTGTAGATATAGATACGCGAATGCCTGATGCTGATGTGACCTACTATGCAATATGGGCAGAGGCAAGCGGCATCCCATATACCGTTCGCCACATGCAGCAGAACGTAGATAAGACTGCGTACGTAGAGGAGTCTACCGAAACTAAGTATGGTACTACAAATGGTGTTACTGAAGCAATTGCTAAGACGTTCGACGGCTTTACAGCTTTGGCTATCACGCAAGGCACTATAGCTGCTGATGGCTCGACGGTAGTAGAGGTTAAGTACGATCGTAAGGACTTCAAACTCACTTGGGACTTTGGCAATGGTACAACAACACAAACGGCTGGTACGGACTATACCGATGCTGGTTCTGTAACATTTGGTGCTGCGCTCACTGCTCCTACGTTGACACGCACAGGATACAAGAACCCAACTTGGTCTCCTGAAGTTCCTGCTACAATGCCAGCAGCAGATGCTACGTACACCACTGTTTGGACACCTAATAAGTACCATGTTGCATTCGATAATAATGGTGGTGTTGGTGAAATGGGCAACCAAGAGTTTACGTTCGATGTAGCGCAAAATCTCACAGCAAATGCCTTTACTAAGACGGGATACCACTTCACCGAATGGAAAGATGCGGATGATGCAAGCAAGACGTATACAGATAATCAAGAGGTTAAGAATCTCACTACAGTCGATGGCGCAACAATAACGCTCAAGGCTCAGTGGAAAGCTAATAACTATACCATAGTTTACAACGGCAATGGCGCAACCTCTGGTTCTATTGTAAATCAGTTGGCTACATACGATCAAGATGTAGATATTGCTGATAATGCAAATGCAACGGATTACAAGCGTACAGGCTACACATTCAACAATTGGAATACCAAGGCTAATGGCACTGGTACTACCTACTCAGCTACGCAGTCGCCTAAGCCACAAAACTTGACCTCTCAAAATGATGGTGAAGTTACCTTGTATGCTCAGTGGACCGTCAATACTTACACTGCAACGTGGATGATGAACGATGGCTCGGGCGAAACCTTCACTACGAGCACCTTCGAGTATGGCGCACCAATCACCGCTCCTACGACGAATCCGTCTCGCACTGGTTACACCTTCTTGGGTTGGCATACAGAGTATGACGCAACTGCTAAACTCGACGACCTCGGAACAATGCCAGTTGATGGCATAACATTCTATGCTGTATGGACTGAGGCCGACGGCATCCAATACATCGTACGTCACATGTGGCAGAATGTAGATGATGATGACTACGCTGTACATGAGACCGAAACGAAGTCCGGTACGACTAATGCTCAGACTGTAGCTGCGGCTAAAGAGTACGATGGCTTCACAGTTCAGACATTCGCTCAGAAGCAGATAGCTGCCGATGGTAGCACAGTTGTAGATATTTACTACAACCGCAATAACTACAATCTCGCTTGGACGCTCAATGGTGGTACGGCTACAAATACTTACACCGCTGCTGGTAGTGTTCGCTTCGGCAAAGCACTCACCAAGCCAGAACTTGAACGCGAAGGCTACGATGTATATGTATGGCAGCCTGAAGTTCCTGCTACAATGCCAGCCGGAGATGCTACATACGAAGCTGTTTGGACGCCAAATACTTACTACGTAGTATTCAACTCAAATAGTGGTACGGGCGCTATTGAAAGACAAACCTTCACCTTCGACGTGTCTCAGAAACTCGCGAAGAACGATAACTTAATCACTAAAGAAGGTTATACGTTCACTGGCTGGAATACAGCAGCAGATGGAAATGGTAATCCTTATGCTGATGAGCAAGAGGTAGAAAACCTCACTTCGGTCAAAGGTGCGACAATCACGTTGTACGCTCAATGGAAGGCTAATAAATATACTATAGTATACAACGGCAACCATACTGGCGTAACTGGAAATACTCAGTCGACGGATGCTGAATACGACCAAACTGTGACGATTGCAGCTAATGGCTTCAATGTTGTTGGCTACACGTTCAATAATTGGAATACTAAAGCCGAAGGTGACGGTACGAGCTACGCAGCTGGTGCTACTCCGAAGAACCTCACGAACGAACCTAACGGTATCTTCAATCTCTATGCACAGTGGACTGTCAACCAATACACAGTGACTTGGATGATGAACGATGGCACAGACGATGTGTACACCACAGAACCTACCACGTTCAACTATGGAGCAACAATCACTGCTCCAGATGGTAAGCCAAGCCGCACAGGCTACGACTTCGTAGGTTGGAGTAAGAATCGTCTTGCAACTGCAAAAGATGAGTCACTTGGAGTAATGAGTGAAAATGGCGAGACATTCTACGCTGTATGGACTGAGGCTGATGGTGTTAAGTACATAGTACGCCACATGCAGCAGAATGTAGATGATGATAACTACACCGAGTTCGAGACAGATGAGAAGCACGGCAAGACGAATGCGCAAACGGCAGCATCTGCTAATACTTATGTTGGCTTCACTGCTCAACCATTCAATCAAACATCTATAGCAGCTGATGGGTCGACGGTAGTAGAAATCAACTACAACCGCAACAACTATACTCTCGCATGGACGCTCAATGGTGGCACGGCTACAAATACTTATACTGCCGCTGGTAGTGTCCGCTACGGCAAAGCACTCACCAAGCCAGAACTTGAACGCGAAGGCTACGATGTATACAGTTGGCAGCCAGATGTTCCTGCTACAATGCCTGCCGGAGATGCTACATACGAAGCTGTTTGGACGCCAAATACATATAAGGTTGCGTTCCATAACAACACTGGTAGTGGCAGTATGACTCCTCAAGAGTTTAACTACGATGAGGAGAAAGCACTCACAGCAAACACCTTTACCAAGACGGGTTACACCTTCGCTGGCTGGGTAGATGCAAATGATGCAACTAAGACCTATACCGATGGCCAGAAAGTGAAGAACCTCACATCTGCTTTGGGAGCAACGATAGACCTCAATGCTCAGTGGGATGCTAATAAGTACACTGTAGTATACTATGGCAACCATGCGAACGTGACTGGTTCTATGACTTCTACAGCTGCTGAATACGATGTAGATGTAACCATCGCTAACAACGGATTCAACTTGAAGGGACACAGTTTCCTCAACTGGAATACTAATGCTGATGGTACGGGCAAGACCTTCGAGGCTGGTGATGTAGATAAGAACCTTACGGCAGAGCCTAATGGCAAGTTCAACCTCTACGCTCAGTGGAAGGCTAATAAGTACAAAGCAACGTGGATGATGAACAATGGAACTGCCGACAAGTTCACCGAAACGGAAGTTGAGTACGATACCAATATTACCGCACCTATACCAGAACCTTCGCGTGAGGGCTACACCTTCGCAGGTTGGAGCACGTCAGCGTCGGCTTTGACTCCTGATAGCGACCTTGGTACTATGGACGACGATGGCGAAACGTTCTACGCCGTTTGGACTACGAACAAATATCTGTTGGCTTGGAATGTTAATGCTGGCGACGATGCTACGGCTAAGCTTGAAGGTACATATACACCTAATGGCATGACCGTCTTCGGTACCAACTTGGTTGCACCTTCGGCAACACGCCACGGATACACCTTCAAGGGCTGGTCTGAGACGCAGAATGGTAGCACCATCGAGCCAATCTTAGACAAGATGCCTGCTCGCGCTCTCAGCTACTACGCTAAATGGGATGTTAATAAGCATACTTTGACTTGGAATATTAACTCTCCATCTAACTCGGCTGCAGCATTCGAGAGCGACGACTATACGAAGGGTTCTACGGACTTTGACACTACTATAAATGCACCTTCTGTAAGTTGTGTAGGCTACGTATTCAAAGGTTGGACGACATCACTTGATGGCGATGTTGTAGAACCTCAGACTACAATGCCAGACGAAGATTTGACCTACTATGCTAAGTGGGAAGAGGCAGAAGGTATCAAGTATATCGTACGTCACTATATGCAGAACGTCGATGACGATAACTATACATATACTGACGAAGAGAAGACCGGTACCACCAATGCTACGACAGCCGCTGTGGCTAAGACCGTTGCAGGCTTCGCTTCTCAAAACTTTACACAAGGTACAATTGCTCCTAACGGCAGCACGATTGTAGAGATTTACTACAACCGCAACAACTACACATTGACATGGGAAGTTGCTGGTGGTACTATTGGCAGCGCTCCATACACCGCAGCTGGTTCTGTACGCTACGGTAAGGCGCTTACCGCTCCTTCGCTCACGCGCACTGGCTACGATGTATATGTATGGTCGCCTGAAGTTCCAGCTACTATGCCTGCTGGCGATAAGACCTATACCGCTGTTTGGACTGCTAATACGTACGAGGTAGTATTCAATGCAAACACAGGTAAGAACACCATGCCTAATCAGACATTCACTGTTGATGTGCCTCAAGATCTCAACGAGAATACCTTCGAGAAAGAGGGTTACACATTCACCAAGTGGAATACTCAGGCCGATGGCAATGGTACTTCATACAACGATAAGCAGCGTATTGATGTGAACCTCACTACTACGAATAATGCTGCAATCAACTTGTATGCTCAGTGGGCGCCTAATACGTATACTATCAAGTATATAGGTAATAAGGTGAACGTCACAGGTGCTACGGAGCCGCAGGTTGTAACCTACGACCAAAATGTAACCATAGCTACAAATGGCTTCAATTTGGTTGGCTACACCTTCCGCAACTGGAATACACAACCTGACGGTGGCGGTGTTACCTACAACGAAGGTGACGAGAAGAAGAATCTCAACGCTGAGCCGAACGGAGAGTTCAAACTCTATGCTCAGTGGCGTATCAATAAATACGACGCTGTTTGGATGATGAACGATGGTACCAATGATACCTACGCTACGACACGCTTCGATTTCGATGCTCAGATTACTGCGCCTGACGGCGAGCCAACACGCGAAGGTCACACCTTCCAGGGCTGGAGCAAGAACCAAACCGCAACGGCTGCTGATAGCGAACTCGGTACGATGGACGATGGCGGCGAGACGTTCTACGCCGTTTGGACAACGAACCAATACGAAATTGTTTGGGATAAGAATGCTACAGATGCTGTGTTGAGTGGCGACTACTCAAGTGGTTCTATCTACTTCGGTACTAATATCCGAGCTCCTAAGGCAGAACGCACGGGCTACACGCTCCGCGGTTGGTCTGAGACACAAGCTGGTGGTACTATAGAACCTATAGAAACCACTATGCCAGCGCGCAATTTGCACTACTACGCTCAGTGGAATGTTAATACGCATGTTCTTACATGGGATCCTAACTCACCTGCTAACTCTACAGCTACGCTCAGTGGCGACTACACCAAGGGTAACGTGGCATTTGGAACGCCGATAGATGCTCCTACGGCTGAGTGCGTTGGCTACAAATTCATGGGCTGGGCTACTTCTAAGGATAGCGAGGTTGCTCCTATCGCGGAAATGATGCCTGATAAGGATGTTACCTACTACGCTATCTGGGAAGCTCGCGACGACATACAATATATTGTACGTCACTATAAACAGAATGTCGATGACGATTTGTATACCGAGGTTGAGGCAGATCGCGAAACCAAGACTGGAACTACAAACGGTTTAACCTCGGCTGCGGCTAAGTCATACAGCGGCTTCACAGCGCAAGACTTTGCACAAGCAGAAATCGCTCCTAACGGTAGCACCGTTGTAGATATTTACTACGATAGAAATAGCTACACGTTGACTTGGAACTATGCAGGTGGTGAAGAGGGTAGTGCAACGTTCACTCCAGCTGGTGAAACACGCTTCGGTAAGACTCTTACAGCTCCGAAACTCACTCGTGAAGGATACGATAAGTATGTATGGAATCCTTCAGTTCCTGCTACTATGCCTGCTGCTCATTCTACCTACACTGCCGTTTGGACGCCAAATACCTACAAAGTGGCATTCAACAACAATGGCGGTAGTGGCACTATGACGTCGCAAGCCTTTACATACGATGAAGCTCAAGATCTCAAGGTTAACACCTTCACTCGTGAAGGTTACACCTTCGCTGGTTGGGCTGAAACAAACAACGATGTAGTTAAGTATGCTGATGCTCAGAATGTGAAGAATCTCACGAGCATCAACGATGCTACAGTAACACTCTACGCCGTTTGGTCTGCTATCGACTACACTGTAACCGTGAACTATGGTACGTCTAATAAGACTACAGCAAACATTGGCGAGACGATTAGCTTGACTCCTAATACTGTGACAGGTTGCACGTTCAACAGTTGGAATGTTGTTACCGAGGCTGGTAATGCTGTAACTATGAGTGGTAACAGTTTCGTGATGCCTGCTGCCAATGTAATAGCAACAGCTTCTTACGATACCATATACTACAAAGTGACAGTGAGCGATGGAGCTAAGACCGATGTCGCTACTGCTAAGTATCAACAAGTAGTAACTCTCGACCACGATGCTAAGCCTGGCTTCAACTTCACAGGTTGGACAGTTACCGATGCAAATAGCAACGAGATTATTGTTAATGGCGGTAAGTTCACTATGCCAGCTTCCGATGTTACCGTGAAAGCTAACTACGTAGCTATACAATACATAATTACCGTTGACAATGGTACGGCAGATAAGAATGAAGCTCCAATGGGCGAGGCGGTAACAATCACCGCTAATGCTCCTGCCGATGGCTACGAGTTCGACTATTGGGAAATTACCAACGGTGAAGGTGCCTCTATGAACAATGCAAATGCAAGTAGCACTATTCTCCGTGTAGGTACAAGCAATGTGAACGTCCGTGCTAACTATCGACTTGTCGACTATACGATTACCGTAAATAATGGTACAGCCAACAAGACTACGGCTAACATGAACGAGCTTGTAACTATTACAGCAAACAATCCTGCTATTGGCTACGAGTTCACGGGTTGGACGCTCGTAAGTGGCACTGGCGCACAAATAACCAGTGTGACAAGCAACGAGACAACCATAACTGTAGGTACGGGTAATGTTGAAGTGACGGCCAACTATCAACTTGTTGAGTATACCATCACTGTTCACGGCGGTACTGCTAATTATACCACGGCAACATACGAAACCACCGTTTCTCTTACTGCCGACGATAAACTTGGTTATACGTTCGACGATTGGGTTACCGAGCCTAATGTTAACGTAACGTTTACTAACACATTCGTGATGCCAGCAAGTGACATTGACGTTACAGCTAAGTTCATACCTAATGAATACACTATTGAGTATGTTAACAATGGCGGTGTAGGTACAACAGTAGATCAAGATGCTACCTACGATCAAGATGTGACTATCCTCAGCAACACTGGCTTCACTAAGGCTGGTTATGAGTTCATTAGTTGGAATACCCAACCTGATGGTTCTGGCGCTACTTACTATCCTGGCTCAACGCAGAAGAACCTTGCTACCGAAGGCACTATTACTCTCTATGCACAATGGGAGATAGCAGGCTTCATAATAACCTTCAACAATAATGGAGGCAAAGGCTCAATGGCAACTCAGCAGATTAACTACGATGTGTGGGATTATCTGTCGAAGTGCACATTCACCAAGACAGGTTACAAGTTCGCTGGTTGGAACCTCAAGGCCGATGGTACTGCATACCGTCACGATGGTAAGGGTATCAACTATGAAGATGAAGAGTATGTGTCGAACATCACTGCTGGCGAGGCTGTAACGCTCTACGCTCAGTGGAAACCTGTTGACTACTATGTGGCATTTGATGGCAATGCTGACGATGTTACAGGATCAATGGATAATCAGCTCTTCCGTTTCGACGATGCTGAGCCTCTCAACACTAACAACTACACGCGTACAGGCTACACCTTCACAGGTTGGAATCGCAATTCGGAAGGCACGTCAGTTGCTATGGCCGATGGCGAAAAAGTTGTAAATCTCTCTTCTACCGAAAATGATGTGGTTCGCCTCTACGCTCAGTGGACTGCTAATACATATACCATCACATTCAAGAAAAACGATGGTACCGGTCAGATGGACGATATGACTATGACCTATGGTGTTGAGGCTTCGTTGACACCTAACGCATTCACTCGTGAAGGTTATGTATTCTCTGGTTGGGCTACTTCGGCAGATGGTAAGGGTACTCGCTTCGAGAATAAGCAAACCGTCAAGAACCTTGTCGGTGACAAGGGTGGTGTAATTAATCTCTACGCTCAGTGGTCTCCAATTACATACACCATTGTATATAACGCTAATAATTCTCAAGCTGTTGGTTCTACTGAAACTCAAACGTTTACCTATGATGTAGCTCAGACGCTTAATGCTAATGGCTATACTGTTGATGGCTACTCATTCAAAGGTTGGGCTACAACGATAAACGGCGAAGTGGTATACCTTGATAAACAAAATGTTTACAATATCACCACTACACCTGACGCTATCATCAACCTTTACGCTGTATGGACGGCTAATATGTATTACGTCGTATTCGATGGTAATGGTAGCACAAGCGGCTCAATGTCTAAGCAAACACTCGTATTCGACGAAGCTAAGATTCTTAATGCTAATGCTTACGTACGTAGTGGATACAACTTCAATGGTTGGAATACAGCTGCCGATGGTAGTGGTACTGCATACATAGACAAAGCTGTGGTATACAATCTTACTAACGAGGCTAATGTCGATGTAACATTGTATGCTCAATGGAAGCCAGGTGTATACACTATCACCACCGACGACTACTCTACTTCTGATGTTGCTTCGGCTACGATGGGTACGAAAGTTACTGTTACACCGCTCTATCGCGAAGGCTACAATTTCGTTGGTTGGTCTACTAAACCTACTAACTTAGTTATCAACGATGATAATACGTTCGAAATGCCAGCGAGTGATGTAGTGATAAATACAATCTTCAATACGATTACCTACACCATTACCTATAACATACCTGATGGCGTAGAGAATAGCAACCGTACGCTCTACACGATTGTAGATGATGATATAAAGCTTGAAGATGTTTATCGCTCTGGATACATATTCCAAGGCTGGTTCAACGAAATTGGCGATCAGGTAACTGTTATACCTTCTGGTTCTACAGGCAACATCACCTTGACTGCTAAGTGGAAAGCCGACATCGAAATTGAATGTATTGATTCTAAACCATTCATTACATGGAACAGTAGCGACTATACACAATTCGTAACTTGTGAAAACGAGGAGTCGATTGTGGTAGATATTCCTACACCGCAAGGAACGTTCATCAATTGCAATGGTAAAGTCTTTACTGGCGAGCAGATTATGCGATATGTCAACTACACATTCTTCGTGAACGGCGTGAAGATGCAGTCTGATACTATCAACACCTTCACTCTGCCTGACGAAGGCATACCAAGCAAGGGTATTGTTGATGTTGCAGTATCGTTGCTCGAGGATACGGCTACGTGTCATATCAGCTACGAGATTCGCCGTCGCTTCATCACCATCATGTGGAACGATGTAATATCAGTAATTAATACTGGTGAATACACCGAAGATGGTAAGTTGTTCGCTGCTGGTAAATATGAATGGTATCATCAGAAACTTGGAGAAACAGAGTTCAAGCAAATCGACGGTGTAATAGCTCCATACTATTGTGAAGATGGTGGCTTGACAGGTACTTACTACTTGATTGCTTATACTGAAGATGGCACCAAGTACAGATCGTGCGACAAGGTAATAGGTAATCAGTTGGTGGCTCAGTCGCTCGTGGCATATCCTAATCCATCGGCAGGCATAGTCAATGTCAAAGGTGGAACATGGGATGTCGGTGATGCGATAACCGTCGTCAACGAAAGTGGTCAGACAGTGATAACACGAACTGCCGAAAGCGCAACAAAAGACAAAGTCGATTTGTCGGGATTGCCGCAAGGAACCTACGTAATCAGAATTGGAAACGATGTGGTTAGCGTAATAAAACGATAAAAACAAATAGATCTGCCGCTGGCAGCAAAACCAGCGGCAGACATAAAAAAAGAAATCGACTAATTACACAACTAAACACTCGAAACCATGAATACTACATATATAAAATATAACGCTATGAGCTGGTTGAAATGCATCGCATTACTATTGATATTGGCTATCGTTGCTCCGATTGACCTTGATGCTGCGCCCAAACGTAAAACGAAGAAAAAGAAGTTTACTACTCAAGAGCTTGAGAATATGTTCCTCACGTTCGATTGGGGTGGTGGTTTGTATACTTATACCTACGACGTCAAGGGTGATGGGGCTAAGAGTATGAAGCCTGGTGGTACCTTCAATGTTTGCTTTCAGCAGTTCTTCTATAGTGGTATGGGTTATGGCCTTGGTTTAGGTGCTTCGTATTATGGCGCTGCTACAACTTTTTCTGCTCTTGAAGAGGTGACCGTCACCGATGAATGGGCCCACAGCTACGATCCTGAGTTTACTGAATATTATGGCAAACCAGAGAGTTATACCTATCGTACATATTTCAATTCTGTAGCCGAACGTCAGCACCTTGTTCAACTTGAAGTTCCTATTATGGCTATGTATAAATTGAAGAACATGACCGAAATGTGGGACTTGACTGTAGGTCTGGGTGTGCGAATTGGTGTGCCATTGATGAAGAAGTATAAACTCACCGATGGATTATACGAAACTCGTGGCTACTATGAATCAACAGGAGTCGAGTATTCCGGGCTCTCGCAGCATGGCTTCAGAGCCGTATCCGATGCAAAAACAGGCAAGAGTAATTTGAATCCTGTTACTGCAAGTCTTTGCCTCGATGCTGGTTGTAACTACCATTGGACGCGTAACAAGACGATATATTTCGGCCTCTACTTTAGCTATTGTGTGACGAATGTTGCTAAATCTACTAGCTCAGGTATTGTTAGCGTTGATGACCAGAGTTACAATGGTGTGCTTGGTTCGCAACTTGTAGACAAAGCTCACTTGATGGGTGCTGGTGCCAAGGTTCAGCTCTGTCTCGATTTTGTGCGCGTGCAGTCGCTCTTCAAGGGTCGTGGAAGCTCTCGTAAGATTAATGCACGTAGTAAACGAAGCGTTCGTTCAATGTTCTAATCGAAATAAAGATTTTTGTTTGAGGGCTGTTGCGTTGAGCGACAGCCCTTTCGCTATTTATATTCTCGCTATGTAGCTTTTCTACACTTGAATTGGTGTTATTTATAATCATTCAATTTAGTATGTTTGCAACCGCAAATCCCTAAATAAGGCTAATGTGAAAAGATTATATAAATACCAAAGTACAAATTCGGAGGCCAACGAGGCTCATGTTATTATATATCCCGATGAACATGCTCCATTGTTTGCACAACAACTTGCTGATGTTCAAAATCAATTAGAGGAACTATTGAAAACGCCTGAAATGCAAGGCTATCAACCAGTTTTTGCTCGCTATTTTATCTCCGATGCAGCTAACCAAATTGCAACTCTCGAGCCCTCTGTGTCGCGAGAGGCCTATGCCGTCAGTGTGGTTCAACAGCCGCCTCTTTGTGGTGTTAAGGTGGCGCTTTGGGTATATATGATCGCTGATGTTGAGGTCTGTCGCATTGCTGAAGGATTCTATGCTGTGAAGCATGGCGTATATAATCACTATTGGAAATCGTCGGACATAATGCTCGACGGCGATTCCGAAAAACAGACCATTAAACATTTGCTCGATTACAGTGAAAAATTGTCGAGTGTTGGTCTTTCGCTTGCCGACAATTGTGTGCGAACTTGGTTTTTCGTTCAGGATATTGATAATAATTATTCCGGAGTAGTGAAGGGGCGCAACGAAGTGTTTGCCACTCATGGATTGACTACCGATACTCATTATATAGCCTCTACAGGTATAGGCGGACGTTCTGCCAATGCAGCTACTAAAGTGCTAATGGATGCGTATGCTGTGGGTGGTTTGCAACCTCAACAAATGAACTATTTGTATGCAAAATCGCACCTTAATCGTACAAGTGAATATGGAGTTGCCTTCGAGCGTGGCACATACCTCGATTATGGTGATCGACGCCACGTATATATATCAGGTACGGCAAGTATAGATAATAAGGGTAACGTGTTGTATGTTAATGATATATGCAAACAGACACATCGCATGTGGGATAATGTGGCAGCTTTGCTTGCCGAAGCAAATGCCAGCTGGGATGATGTCGGTGTTATGATTGTTTATTTGCGCGATATGGCCGATTATGATGTTGTTAAGAGTATGTATGAGGAACGCTTTAGTGGTAAGCCATATATAATAGTACAAGCCCCAGTATGTCGTGCAGCATGGTTGATTGAGATGGAATGTATGGCTGTTGTAGCGCGAAAGATGTCGGATGTGGCTGATTTCTAAATCAATGCACGCAGATTACGCATGTTGAACTGATTTTCGCACTGTGATAATCGATATAAATCATTCAGTGCATTAACCGCAAGAAGCACAAAAAATGCTGAAACATAAGTTGTTGTTCAGATTTTATAAACCATAAAAACCGTTGTATCTGCGTGCTCAGTGTTCTCTGTGCGAAATGAATTATAACGCCCAAACTTCCCGACATAATTATTAACTTCGCGCGCTAATTGACGAAATATTAGTATTAATGTATTGCTTTGTCGTGCTTATAGTTACGAACTGGAGCGTACCATAATTATAAAGAACAATAACCTAACGATGGAAGATATACTTATTCGTGTCCTGCAAGTTGTAGCCAGTCTTTCGCTACTTATAGTTACGCATGAGATGGGACACATGTTTTTCGCAAAACTCTTTGGAACACGCGTCGAGCGTTTTTATATGTTTTTCGACCCTTGGTTCTCACTCTTCAAGTATTATCCTAACGGTCCAGCCGATGGCTCGAAGTGCAAAGAGGGCGGATGGTCGTTTTTCAAGCATACCGAAGTCTCTACCGAAGAGGTAGAAGATGGCGAAAATGCAAATGGTGAAAAAATCACTCATAAAGAGACTAAGCCGAGCGGATTGACGCTCTTTACATATTGCGCTAAAAAGTCCGACACTCCCAAGCGAGGCTTCATAGGCGACACGATATTAGGTATTGGCTGGCTGCCGCTTGGTGGCTATGTGTCTATTTCGGGTATGATAGACGAATCGATGAACACCGAGCAGATGAAAGAACCAGTGAAAGATTGGGAATTTCGCGCTAAACCAGCTTGGCAACGTTTGCTTATCATGCTTGGTGGTGTGTTGGTAAACTTTTTGTCGGCACTCCTTATCTTCTGGATGATTGTATGGACTTGGGGCGAGTCTTATTTGCCACTCAGCGAAGCAAAATTTGGCTTGGAGTTCCATCCAGCACTTCAAGAGGTTGGTTTTCAAGATGGCGATATAATTAAGAGTATTGATGGCAAGGCAGTCAATTCGTATGGTGACCTTGCTGAAGCAGTACTCTATTCCGACTCCACTCGTTTCGACATCATTCGCAACGAACGAGATACATTCGTAATCATTCCATCTGAGTTCTATAGGACAATTCTCGAAAAAGAAGTTACTCAGATGTTTTCAGTTCGCATTCCAGCTCGTGTCGATTCAGTTCTCGATGCTTATGGTATGGGTGCTAAGGCGGGCGGAATGCTTGCGGGCGATAGTATCATATCTGTTGCAGGTGAACCTACACCTTCTATAACAGTATTCTTGTCGCAACTTGCTGAACATAAGGATTCTACTGTGCAATTCGTAGTTGGACGAGGTAGCGAGATAGATACGTTGCAAGTACATATCGATGGACTAGGCAAAATAGGTATCTACTTCACGCAAGCGAGTCGTTGGATGACTCTCAGCACGCGCGATTATTCGTTCTTCGAGGCTTGCCCCGCAGGCATAAGCAAAGGTGTAGATTTGCTTGTGTCGTACGTAAAACAGATGAAACTCATCTTTACCAAAGAGGGCGCTAAGAAACTTGGTGGATTTGGCACCATCGGTCAGATGTTCCCCACTTCGTGGAATTGGCAGACGTTCTGGTTCAATACCGCTTTCTTGGCCATCATTTTGGCTGTTATGAACGTGCTACCTATACCAGCACTCGATGGCGGACATGTGCTATTCCTTTTGTTCGAAATAATTACGCGCCGTAAGCCAAGTGACAAATTCCTTACTTACGCGCAAATGACAGGTATGATATTGCTCTTGGCGCTTCTTGTCTATGCCAATGCTAACGATATAATACGAGCATTTTTGAACTAATACGTACGTATTGTAATACTAAGATGCAACTTGTTAAGTCGTTATTTGCGATGCTCGTTTTGATTGCGTTGAATGCCATAATGGCGAATGCGCAAACGGGAAGTAAAAACCCTCAGATTCCTGAGTATATATACGTATCGCGTATGGAAAGACTCGACAAGCAATCGCCCATTAAGCTTGAGTATAATCCTCAGGTTAGAGCTTATATCGATGTCTATCTTGAACGTCGTCGCGATCATCTTGCCAACATCATCGGACGTTCTCAGTTATACTTCCCAATTTTTGAGGAGTATTTGAGTAAGTATAATCTGCCGCACGAACTTAAATATTTAGCTATAATAGAGAGTGCTCTCGACCCCAAGGCTCAATCGAAATCGGGGGCCATGGGATTGTGGCAGTTCCTTTATCATGCTGGCGTAATGCTCGATTTGCAAGTGACGAGCTACGAAGATCAACGTTGCGACCCAATAAAAAGCACCGATGCTGCTTGTCGCTATTTATCATATCTATTCCAAACATTAGGCGATTGGCAATTGGCTTTGGCTGCTTATAATGGCGGTGTAGGTACAGTGCAAAAAGCCATTGAGCGCTCGGGCGGAAAAAAGAATTTCTGGGAACTTGCTCCTTATCTAACGGCAGAAATGCGCGCTTATGTACCTGCTTTCATAGCTGTTAATTATGTGATGAATTACTACGATTTGCATAATGTCGTTCCAGTGAAACAACAGTGGACTTTCAACGATCTCGACACCGTGTATGTAAATATGAGCCTCTCGTTTGATCAGATTTCGCGTGCTTCGGGCGTGTCGCGTGAGAGTTTGCAACAACTTAATCCTCAGTATATAAAAGACTTTATCCCATACGTAGACGAGCCAAAAATACTCGTGTTGCCTAAGGTCAATGTCTCTCGATATATAAAAAACGAACACCACCTTAAGCCAGATGCTATGCCTGATATGGCTGGCTATTTCGGCTCTCGTCCTACACGCATAGTGGAGACTACGCATCTCGTTCAAAAGGGTGAGTATCTGCACAAAATAGCTATGCATTATCACACTACTGCTGAACAAATAATGCAGTGGAATAGTTTGGAAACTAAAGACATAAAGATTGGTCAAAGCCTCGTCATAAAGAGTGTTGAAGAGGTTTCGCCATTCTTCTTCATTGCCCAAGAAAAATTATGAAAGACATAGTAAATAGATTTTTCTCATACGTGTCGTTTGATACGCAGAGCAGCGAAACAACGCATTGCACGCCTTCGACCGACGGTCAGATGACTTTTGCAAAACATTTGGCTGAAGAACTTAGTATTGTTGGTCTTGAAGATGTTAAGGTTAGCGAATTTGGCTACGTAACTGCCACAATTCCAGCTACAACCAACAAACCAGTACCTACCATAGGTTTCATCGCTCACATGGATACAAGTCCCGACTATTCAGGGCGTAATGTCCGTCCGCGCATCGTGCGCAATTATAAAGGTGGCGACATTGAACTTTCTGTTGCCCCCCAAGTTGTTATGAAGGTGGCCGATTTTCCTGAGCTACTTCATTACAAAGGTCAAGACATCATAGTGGCCGATAGCGACACGCTTCTTGGTGCCGACGACAAAGCTGGCATAGCGGCTATCGTAAGTGCAGCTTCGTATCTTATTAATAATAAGAATCTTGAACATGGCAAAATTCGCATCTGCTTCACTCCCGACGAGGAGATTGGCGAAGGTGCCGACCATTTCGATGTGAATGATTTTGGCGCCGAGTGGGCCTATACCGTTGATGGTGGAGAGATTGGCGAATTGGAATACGAAACGTTCAATGCCGCAGCTGCTGTCGTGACTTTCTATGGCCGCAATGTTCATCCGGGTTCTGCTTACCACAAAATGCGCAACTCGATGCGCTTAGCTTCGACATTCATTGGCCTTTTGCCACGTCACGAAACACCAGAGCATACACAGGATTACGAAGGCTTCTATCATCTCATTCAGATGAATGGCACAGTAGAGACCACCGTACTTAAGTATATTATTCGTGATTTCCGCACCGACCGCTTCAACGATCGTAAGCGCGAGATGGAGCATCTTGTAAATAAACTTAATGCCGAATATGGCGAAGGCACGGTAAAACTCGAGATGCGCGATCAATACTATAACATGCGCGAAAAGATTGAGCCCGTTATGCATATCGTAGAATTGGCAAAGCAGGCAATGCGCGAGTGCGGTGTTGAGCCTAAGACCGTTCCTGTGCGTGGTGGCACCGATGGCGCGCGTCTGTCGTTTATGGGTTTGCCAACGCCTAACCTTTTCGCAGGTGGCGTGAATTTCCACGGCCGTTATGAATTTTTGCCTGTAAATAGTTTGCAAAAAGCCGCCGAGGTGGTGGCTAAGATTGCTTTGCTTGTACCTAACATGAAACAACAATAAATATGTATATAAATAAACACCTGCAAATTTTCATTTTGCTGATATTCAGCGTAGTTGCTACAGCACAAGAGACTAAAAAATGTCCAGTTGACACGCTTATTACTAAGGATGATAAATATACAGGAGTGGTGCTTTTCTCCGACTCCACTTGGACGCTCGTTGATCTTGGTCGCCCACAATTCGACGATGATGATATTAGTGAAGATTGGGAAACCGAGAAAATTCACGCATTCAGAGAATTAACTATAGCCGACCTTCCCGAAGTGGATACGCTCCACCTCCTGAATAAATGCGCTTATGCTGCGCCTATCAAAGGTCATGTGCGCTCGGGATTCATGTTTCGCCGACGTCGTCCACACTACGGAACGGATATTCCGCTTATCGTTGGTACGCCAATCTATTCGGCATTCGATGGTAAAGTACGCGTGGTTCGCAAAACGCGTAATGCTGGTGGCTACGGAAATCTTGTCGTCGTACGCCACCCGAATGGGTTGGAGACATACTACGGACACCTCTCGAGCCATGCAGTGAAAGAGGGCGATATAGTGAAGGCAGGCGAAGTAATTGGATACGGTGGCAACACAGGTCGAAGCACTGGTCCTCATCTGCATTTTGAAGCTCGCTATAAAGGCAAACCATTTGACCCTCAGCGTATAATAGATTTCGAAGCTGGTCAGTTACGCGATAGCGTTTTCGTGCTCAAACGTCACTATTTCAATATTTATTCTCACTACGGACAGACCGATGAAGAATCGCTAAAAGCATCTGAACGTCAGATACATACCGTTCGTTCGGGTGATACTCTTGGTGGCCTTGCTCGTAAATATCACACAACAGTAAGCAATATTTGCAAGCTTAATAAGATGTCGTCGAAAAAGACTTTGCGTATTGGCCAACGCCTGATAGTTAGATAGTTATATCATACATATATATAGTTGATACGCGATTTCGATGAGATATTGGCGGTGCTAATTGTAGAGCATCAGCCGTTCGGCTATGTGCCTATGCCTTATATCATTAGACGTAATAATGATGCCGCAAAAACATATGCACTGGTTGAATTAGTTACGCCCACAATGATAAATGGTGGCCGTGCTGCCTTTACCGACGACGAGTTGTTGGCGTTGCGAAATATCAATGCCGTTTCCGACCAGAGTTTGCACAAACTCTTTGGCGGAAAACTCTCTTTGCGCGCGTTTCAACAAAATTTGGGTGGCTTGCCAATCGAAAAAACTGTGCGCCCATATATGGAAGAGCGCATTGCGGCTGCGTTGCCACTGTTGCAGAAGGCAGGCGTCCCTTTCTTCTTACGCGACAAGAAAATCAACATCGTCTACGAAAGCGATCGACTCAATGTCAGCCTCGATGGCAACAACATAAAGATGTTCTTCTCGCTCGACGAACGCGGTCTCAGCTACAAACTCAAACTCAGCGATGGAACTTCCGACATCGATATTTACGAATGTAAGAAGATGGTCGAGCTCTGCACCGAGCCTGCTGTAGTAGCCGTTGCTGGCAAGTTGATGAAGTTCGAGCGCACTAATGTGGCGCGCTTGCGTCCGTTTGTGAAAAACAAGCGTGTGATTGTGCCTCCTGACTTGGTAGATAAGTATATGAATACTTACGTACGCAACAGCATTGAGGCCTACGGTGGTGTTCGCGCTTACGGATTCGATATAGTTAACGATAAGGTAGCTTGCAAACCTATCATTCGCGTAGGTCGTGTAGATATGCTGTGGAGTATGCTCTTGCAGTTCGACTACGCTGGCGAGTTTTTCAGTTATGGCGATGGGCGACGCAAGACCAATCTTAGCCGAACAGACAATGGCGGATACGTATTTACAACGCTTCGTCGCCAGTTCGACGAAGAAAAGCGCATAGTAAATCTGCTGTCGGAAATAGATTTCGATGTTGATACGAATGGTGTCGTAGGTAAAAACTTGAAAGTAAGTAGAATAGAGCCCTACGACATTGTTGAACTACTTACGCAGCACAGCGCTTGGTTTGCCGAACATGGAATCGATATAATTATTACCGATTGCGCGAAGCGCTACGTAACATCGCGCCCCGACATAAATATCCAAGTTGACGACTCAAACGACTGGTTCGACTTGCGAGGCACGGTAGATATTGGCAACATAAAAGTGCCGTTCGTAAGCTTGAAACGCTATATAATATCCCGCAAACGCGAATACGTATTGCCCGACGGCTCAATATTTATCTTGCCTCAAGAGTGGTTCACTACGTGGCAAGAAGTCTTTGCCATGAGCAGCGTAGAAGGCGATAAACTGCGTGTAAGCCGCGCACATGCTACGCTCTTGCCCGATTTTGTTTTGCCTCAGCAGGCGGAGCAGCGCCAGATGCAGACATCTACAACCGAGCGCAAAGGTTACATAAATGGTCAATTGCGCGACTATCAAGAGGTTGGCTTCCGTAAGTTGCTGACGTGGGTCGAGAATAACCGTGGCGGTATCCTTGCCGACGACATGGGTTTGGGTAAGACGTTGCAGATGATAACACTTCTGAGCCATCTCTACGCGCAGAATGGCAGTAGAAACGCACCTACCTACAACACGTCGGGACTGCGCGCGTCGCTTGTGGTGGTGCCAGTGTCGCTCATTGGCAATTGGCGCAGCGAGTTGAAGCGTTTTGCTCCGCAGCTCTCAGTTTGTAATTATGCCGACACACGCCTCGTTGGTCCGTGCTCCGCAAATACGTTCGATTCGTATCATATAGTTATGATTACGTATGGCTTGTTGCGCAACGACGTTCACCTGCTCGAGACATACAATTTTAGCTGCCTCGTGATGGATGAGAGCCAAGTGGCTAAAAATCCGTCGTCGAAGATATTCCGCGCTTTGGCATCGGTCAAAGCCGACCATCGCTTCACTATGAGTGGCACGCCAGTGGAGAATCGCTTGAACGATCTTTGGGCACAGATGTCGCTTGTAAATCCAGGCTTGCTTGGCTCGCAGACCTTCTTCCGTAATTATTTCGAAACGCCTATTATGCGCGACAACAACGAGCAGCGCAAGCAACGTTTGCAGATGCTCGTAGCGCCATATATAGTGCGCCGCACCAAAAACGAGGTGCTCACCGAACTCTCCGATCTCACCGTTCAGGAGATTCGCTGCACCATGCCAGAAAGCCATCAGCGTTTCTACGAACGTATTCGCTCCGGCTGTCGCAACCAGCTTATTACTAACGATGTAACCAACTTCGATTCGCCAACAGTTAAGTTTATGGCTCTTCAGGCTATTACACGCCTGCGTTTGGCTGCCAACCATCCATCGTTGATTGATACTGAATACGATGGACTCTCTGGAAAACTCGAAACGGTTATTGAGCACCTCACTGCAGTGGTTTCCGAAGGACATAAACTGCTTGTATTCTCGTCGTTTGTGCGCGATTTGCGTATGCTTTCTGCTCGCCTCGACGAGATGCATATCGGCCATTGCGTGCTGACTGGCGCTACTGCCAACCGCAACGATGTTATACGCAGCTTTACTGATAATAAGGAGAATAAAGTATTTCTTATTTCGCTCAAAGCAGGTGGCGTAGGTCTGAACCTCACGTGTGCCGATTATGTTTTTGTGCTCAATCCGTGGTGGAATCCGCAAGCTGAAATTCAAGCTATTAGTCGTGCGCACCGTATGGGGCAGAAAAATCCCGTTTTCGCTTACAAATTCATAACCGAAGGAACCATCGAAGAGAAAATAGTCAACTTGCAACGCCGCAAACTTGGCCTCACCAACGACTTCGATTTCAGCCACGATGTCTACACCGCCGACACCGAACTCCTTGCATTCAACGGCAATCCACTTGCCGATTTGGACGAGAAAGAGGCTATGGCGTTGTTCGAATAGTTCTGTTTCTCGCGCAGAGGACACAGAATATGCAGATTTATTAGGATTTTTAGAATTATATGATGATTGTAATTCAGTGCTTTTCGTAGTTAATACAAATCAAATCTGTATAGTTTCCCGTTGTATCTGTATTGGCATTGTCTTGCTAATTGATATTCGCAATTTTTGCGAATGCTTTGTCAAAAATATAATTTAGCAGCCGAGTTTTGACTATAGTAGTATGCGATGAAGGTCACTTTTGATAAGACATACTTATTGGAGCTGTATACGAGCGGAAAGACATCAGACAAAAAGTATCGTTTCCAACCAGATGTTGTTAGGCGATATGTAAAAGTGCTCGATATTATGATGGAAGCAGAAGATGTGAATACTCTTATGCTGTTTGGTGGTTTGCACTATGAACATCTTATAGGAGATAAAAGCGGTCTTTCGTCTGTGCGTGTCAATAAGCAATACCGCATAGAATTTACAGAGAGTACGGAGAACGGAGCTAAAGTGGCGAATATTTGCAATATTGTAGAATTGTCGAATCACTATAAATAAGTACAGAAATGTTGCATGTAGATAATGTTGATGATTCAATGGTGGCCAACAATCTTACGCCTTACCGATTTACTCATCCTGGCGAGATTGTGAAAGATGAATTGGAGGATAGAGGTATATCGCAGCGTGCTTTCGCTCACGCAGTTGGTATGTCGTATTCGGTATTGAACGAAATCCTTAATGCAAGAAGACCAATAACTACCAATACTGCATTGCTTTTTGAAGCTGCATTAGGCTTGCCTGCCGATGTGCTAATGGGCGTTCAAACTAAATATAATCTCCGCACTGCCAGAAAAAATAGTGAAATAGAATCGTGGTTGCAGAACATACGTAAAGCAGTTGCTGTGTTGTAAATATTTATTGCGTTATAATTTACGTCAACTATCGAAAAGAATAGACTTTCCCAAATGCTTCAACCGAAACTCGATACTTATGGTATTATAGTTTGTTGCCTCGTCTTTATTGGAGCAATTGCTATTTTATTTGGTTCTTATGTAATATTCAAAGTCTATTCAAATCCTGATGCATTATTGGGGTATGTTTTGTGGAATGCATCCATTGATATAGCTTGGCCATGTGTATTACTAAGTACAATCGGTGCAGTCAAGATAATTACGCGTAAGATTGGTGGAATATTTATATGCAAAATGTATGCACTCTTATGTATTGCTATTAGTATTTGGAATGGTCTTTTCTACTGTCTTACAAGTGAAGTCTTGTTATTGTTCCCGATATGGTGTGTAATATATGCTATAGTATTGCTTTGTATGCTAACCTTTCCCAAGGATTTGGAGGTTTCCTTTCCCAAGGAATTTAGAAGGCACACTACTTTTGATGAGATGGCTTCTGCTGTGTGTGCTGGAGTAGTTCTGTTAGCTTATTTTTTAGAAGGCACACTACTTTTGACGAGATGGTTTCTGCTGTGGGTGCTGGAGTAGTTCTGTTAGCTTATTTATTAGATATAGGATTTATTATTCTAACGCTACTTTGGTGAGACTTTCGCGCCGCTAATTGCTATTTTTGCTCAACGAAAAAACTCTATAAATATGAAAATCAAATTCTATCTCCCAGTCGCTTTGTTACTAATGGTCGTTTTCACTTCGTGCGGCAAAGGCAGTGGTGAACCATTCAAATCGGCTGTTACGGGCCGCAACGGTGAAGTGCTCGTAGTTATAAACGACAATGTGCGCAACGACACCGCTGGACACTATATACATAATATGCTCAGTGAACCATATCGTGGATTGTCGACACCTGAACCAATTTTCGATTGTCACATGGTGCCTCATGGCTATTTCGACGACCCGATGCACAATTTCCGTAATATCATTATTGTGAACGTAAGCGACACTCTTAGTGCCGATACCGTATATCTATATAACGATTTGTGGGCCAAAGGTCAAAGTGTTGTTTGGTTGCGTGCAAAGACCAAAGAGTCGCTATTGCCACTTGTAGAACGCAACAAAGGCTTGATAGTTAACAATTTTGTTCGTTGCGAAAGAGAACGACTTATTGCTTTCAATAAGACCATTCGTCATCATCAGTTGAGCGAAAATATAGGTGATAAGTATGGTGTAAATATTTGTATACCAAATACATATATACGTTGTACTCCAAAAGACAAAAGTGCGCTCGATTGGGTAGCTGTCGAAAACGACGAATATCAGATGAGTTTTTTGATGTATGAATATCCATATACAGGTCCATTTGCGATGACTAAAGCAGCGTTGCTCAATAAGCGAGACTCGCTTCTCCGCGCTAATATTGAAGGTCCGCAAGGCTCGTTCATGTGTACCGAGACGCGCTTCGGCCTCGACGAGATAGATATGCGCGCCGGTAGATACAAAGGCTCATACGTTGCCGAAATACGTGGACTTTGGCGCATGGAGGGCTATGCTATGGGCGGGCCATTCATCATGCGTGCGATGGTCGATAGTGTCAATTCGAGAGTGGTGGTTACCGATGGTTTTGTCTATTATCCTTCACGCGATAAAAAACGCAACTTAATACGTCAACTTGAGGCTATTATGTATTCTGTGAGCCTAAAAACGAAATCGAGTGACAATTGACAAATCTAAAGAAGTAGTCAAAATAGCTCTTTATCCAATCACGGCAATGTGATTCAGTTTGTCTTCGTCGATAATAGATATTTGGCGGCCGTCCATCTTGATAATCTTTTCTTGCTGCAAGTCGCTAAGTGTCCGAATGGCATTCGAAGTGGTCATGTTGCTAAGTTTGCCAATCTCCTCTCGACTAAGAAGCACGTTGAGTTGGCCATTTTCGTTGGTGCCATGCTCTCGTTTCATTCGTAGTAAAGTGTATGCTATGCGACCTCGCAATTGCTTGTGAGTCAGTAGTAAGCAGTTGAGACGCGAAAGTGTTAGTTGGTTGGCAATTTCGTGTATGCAGAAAAGGCAAGCTTCTATATAATTACTAATGATATGTAGCGCAATCTCTTTCTGAATAAGAAGCAATCGACAATTTTCAATCACTTCGGCCGAGGTGGGGTAGTCCTTGTCGACAAAGAGAGCAGTGTAGCCAAAGAAATCGCCTTTGCCTACAATGCGTACTATCATTGAGTGACCAGCAGCATCGGTCTGTAGAAGTTTGGCTCTACCTTCGGTGACTACGTAAATAGAGCGTGAATTATCGTCTTTGTTGAAGATTGTGTCTCCTTGATTGAGGTATAAAGTTTCGGTGGTTTCGAATAGCCGTTGCATGTCTTCGTCCGAAAGCGTGCGCAGGGGCGGCATGGCGCGTAGTTCTTCGATAGTTAGTGGTTTCTCTTTCATACTCGGTATAATTATCTCACAGTCAGTTTTTGCCAAGCACTTCACGCAGCCTTCGTAATGCTTTGCTTATCTGTGTTTCGACGGTGCGCTTCGAAATGCCAAGTTGAGTGGCAATCTCATCATTGGAATCTCCGTCGAAGCGACTTCGTTTGAAAATAAGTTTGCATTGGTCAGGTAGCGCATCGATGGCACTATTTATTTTGAGCGTGGTTTCAGTGGCGTTAATTATGTTGTCTATGCTGTCGTAAGCTTCGTCGGCAGAAAATTGGAATTTCTCTGCGTACATACGTTCAACTTTTTGATGTTTCAGTACATTCAAACAACGATTGTGCACCGCGCGAAAGAGAAACGATTTTACGTTGTCTATTTCGAGCGTAGCGCGCTCTTCGTATAGCCACACCATCATGTCTTGTACAACATCGATAGCGGCCTCTTCGTCGGTGAGTATCTTGTTGGCGAACAGACAGAGCGAGGTGTAGTATTTGTCATACAACATTTTGAAAGCGAGGTCGTTGCCTGCAGTCATTAGTTGAATGAGTTCTATGTCGTCGCGTCTTTCCATTCGTTGGAGTTAGGTGGTTCTAATTTTAGAGCTAAAGTAATCAACAATAGCTTTTGCTTTAGCCTTTCCAACAATCTGTTCGAGGTCGTTGATGCCAGTTGTTGCAATTTTCTTTACACTGCCAAAGTGCTGAAGCAATTTTTCTTTCGTTTGCGGACCGATAGATTTTATCTGGTCGAGCTCCGATGTGGCAATGCTCTTGCTGCGTTTTTTGCGGTGGAACGTAATTGCAGATCGGTGAACCTCCTCTTGCATACCAGCAAAAAAACGGAAAATGTCGTCGGTGCGACGGATTTCGATGTGTTTGGGTGGAAATCCTATAAGTAGCTCGTTAGTAGAGTGCTTGTCGTTTTTTGCAAGTCCGAGAATTGGTATATGTAAACCTAAAGCCTCTTCGGTAGCTTGTCTTATCGATTCCATCTGCCCAGCGCCACCATCGGCAACAATTAAGTCTGGCAATGGTTGCTGCTCGGCTATTAACCGCGCATATCTGCGATTAACAACCTCATACATAGATGCATAGTCGTCGGGTCCTTCTACGGTTTTTATGTTGAAGAGTCGATAATCCTTCTTGGAAGGTTTCCCATCTTTATACACAACGCATGCGGCAACAGGATATTCTCCTTGAATATTCGAATTGTCGAATATCTCTATATGGCGAGGAATTGTGGGCAACTGCAACTTGTTTTGCACCGAAGCAAGCAAATCGATGTGGCTGTTGCGTCCACGGAGAAATGTGTGATGCTTAAGTTTTTCAAGTGCATACATACGAGCATTCTTTTCGCACAACTCAAGCAGTTTTTTCTTGTCGCCAGTTTGAGGCACAACGAAACTTATGTTTGCAAATTCTACATCTGGTAAAAACGGAACAAAAATAGTACGCGACAGTACTTTCAAAGTGTCGCGAACTTCCACTATGGCGTGCGACAATATCTCCTCGCGGCTGTCGCTCATGTTGCTTTTGAATTCCAAAGTGAACGATTGCAAAATGCATCCCTCTACTACGCGTATGAAGTTTACGTATGTTTCGTTGGTGTTTTCATCGTCGTATATAGCAAATGCATCGGCATTGAAGTTTGATGATGATGAAACCACCGATCGCGCTTGATATTCCGAGAGCTTATCGATGCGGTTTTTATATATAGCGGCAAGTTCGAAGTTCAACTCTTCAGATGCCGCGAGCATCTTAGCTTTCATGTCTTTTACTACCACCGAAGTGTGGCCGTTAAGTATTCGCCGAATATTGTCGATACTTTGACTGTATTCCTCTTCGCTTATACTGCCTATGCAAGGCCCAGAGCAGTTGCCAAGGTGATATTTGAGGCAACATTTGAAATATCCTTTTTGAATTAAATCTGGCTTGAGATCATAGTTGCATGTACGTAGCGAAAAGAGTGTGCTGAATGTCTCAAATAGAGATTTTATATGCGACGAAAACGTGTACGGACCATAGTATAGCGAACCATCGTGTACTAAGTTTCTGGTTATCTGTACACGAGGAAATCTCTCGTTGCGTATCACTATCCAAGGATACGTTTTGTCGTCTTTTAGCAGAATGTTGAAGCGCGGCTTATATTTCTTTATAAGATTATTCTCGAGTAGCAATGCGTCTTCTTCGCTGTTAACCACAATGTGCTTTATGTTGTGTATGCGACTAACAAGCAGTTGTGTCTTAGCAGTTTGAGTTTTATTGAAAAAGTATTGTGATACTCTGTTGCGTAGCTTTTTAGCCTTGCCTACATAAATCACTACGTCATTAACATCGTAGTATATGTATACGCCAGGTTGTAAAGGAAGTACGTCAACCAGCGCTTTCAATCGTTCCAATCGAGTTTCGTTTGACTGCATATGGCGAAGTTAGGCATAAGCGAATAGAAAAATGATAATCGAGAGTTGAAAAATTAGTATACCTAATGCAACAGATGTTTATAATCGTGGTTTGTAATACGTAACTATAACATCAATTGACTAACTTAGCTGCCCAAATTGCAACTGATAAATACAATGCTTAAGGATTATAATTCAACGCGTGGACCTCTGTATATGCCTGAGTATGGGCGAAATATTCAACGTATGGTGGCTCACGCTTGCACCATAGAAGACCGTGAAGAACGCAACCGCTGTGCACGCACCATAATAGAAGTCATGGGTAATCTGTTCCCCGAACTTCGCGATACTGAAGATTCGCGTCATAAACTATGGGACCATTTGGCAATTATGTCAAATTTTCAACTCGACATCGATTCGCCATATCCAATGCCAACGCCAGAAAAGATTATGCGCAAGCCAGATAGATTGGATTATAATTTTCATCGCATTCGCTTTCGCCATTTCGGCAGCATCATCGAGCGTATGGCTAATGCTACTGTTTCTATGCCAGATCTCTACGAACAGCAGACTGCCATTCAGAGCATTGCTTGCAGCATGAAGCGCCGCATACTTATGCTTAACAAAGATGATATTTCTACTGACGATCGCATCTTTGACGACTTGCGTGCTATGACCGATGGCGCAATATATATTGATGAAGGCGTTACTACATCTAATTTTAGACCTAATCTTACTGCCCCCGACAATAATAATGGAGCAGGCAGTCGCAAGCAGCAACAGCAGCGTCAACAGCAGCAAGGCGGAGGTAAGAAGAATCGTAACCAGCGCCGTAATAGGTATTGATTTGTTATATCATAAATACATTCCAAATTGTCATCTTTTGTTATTGAAGGAGGTCGCCCTCTATCGGGAACAATCGACCCACAAGGTGCAAAGAATGAAGCTTTGCAAGTTTTATGTGCTACATTGTTGACTTCCGAAGAAGTTATTATTGATAATATACCCGACATCGTTGATGTCAATAATCTCATAAACCTGCTCGCGGCAATGGGTGTCGGCGTTCGTCGTGAAAGCCCGCATAGATGCCATCTGCAAGCAGCTAATATCAATCTCGACTATTTGCTTACCGACGATTTTAAGCGTCGTGCATCGTCGCTACGAGGCTCCATTATGATTATGGGACCTCTTCTTGCTCGTTATGGTGTGGCTCATTTCCCCAAACCAGGTGGCGATAAAATTGGCCGTCGACGTCTCGATACGCACTTCTATGGTTTCAAAAAACTTGGTGCGGAATTCTCTTTTGATGCCAACGATGTGTTCTATTCGGTGAAAGGTAGCAATATGAAAGGCTGCTACATGCTTCTCGATGAGGCATCAGTTACCGGTACTGCAAATATTATTATGGCTGCAGTTCTCACACCAGGTGAAACTACAATCTACAATGCAGCTTGTGAACCATACGTACAACAATTAACACGAATGCTTGTGTCGATGGGCGCTAAGATAGATGGCATTGGCTCGAACCTGTTGAAGATTACGGGTGTAGAT
Source organism: Bacteroidales bacterium (assembly GCA_015061285.1). GTDB lineage: Bacteria > Bacteroidota > Bacteroidia > Bacteroidales > Marinilabiliaceae > W3P20-009. The sequence continues at coordinate 73,223 of SUWW01000006.1, forward strand.
AGCCTTTCTGGTTGCGAACATAGAGTGCTGCCCGATATGATTGAGGTTGGATCCTTCATAGGTATGGCTGCAATGACAGGTGGTGACATAACTATTCGTAACGCAGGATTGCAGCATCTCGGTATTATTCCTTTTGCATTCGAACGAATGGGTATTGCCATCGAAAAGCGAGGCGACGATATACATATACCAGCGCAAGATCACTATACGATAGATTCGTTTATAGATGGTTCCATAATGACCATCTCCGATGCTCCTTGGCCTGGCCTTACACCCGATTTGCTGAGCGTCTTTCTTGTAGTAGCTACTCAGGCTCGTGGTTGTGTACTTATACACCAAAAAATGTTCGAAAGCCGTCTGTTCTTCGTAGATAAACTCATTGATATGGGCGCGCAAATCATTCTTTGCGACCCACACCGTGCAACAGTTATTGGCCTCGATCGTATGAATCAGTTGCGTGGTACTACTATGACTTCGCCCGATATACGAGCTGGTGTGGCTCTGCTTATTGCTGCATTGTCGGCTAATGGAACGTCGGTAATACACAACATAGAGCAAATCGATCGTGGATACCAATATATCGATCAGCGTTTGAATGCACTTGGTGCGAAAATTCGACGTCAGTAGAAATGTGAAATATGGAATACTTTGCAGCCATAGACATTGGATCTAATGCCGTCCGTTTGCTAATCAAACGGCGAGAGAGTCCAACGTCGACGCAACTTGGAAAAGTAGCTCTCATGCGTTTGCCGTTGCGTCTTGGCCAAGAAGTGTTTACAACCGGCTCCATCTCCAAGAAAAAAGCCGAAGAATTATGCAAACTTATCAAAGCATATTCTTTGGTTATGGAGCTATATGATATAAAGCCAGATCATTTCCGTGGATGTGCCACAGCAGCTATGCGTGAAGCTACCAATGGTAAAGCTGTCCTCGATGAAGTGTTTTCTCGAACAGGTGTGCGCATCGAACTTATTAGTGGTAAAGAAGAAGCCGCTATAGTTCGTAATGTAAATTGGCGAAGAGTAAATAAAAATAACTTGCTCTTTGTAGATGTTGGAGGTGGAAGTACCGAGATCAGTTTGATATGCGATGGTAATACGCTATTTACTCAATCATATGGAATTGGCACTGTGCGAATGATTAATGGCATATTCGATGAGTCGGTGGTTAGTCAATTGCGTATTGATTTGCAAGCGACATGCTGTATATATGGAGGAGTATCGATAGTTGGAGCCGGAGGTAATATAAATAAATTGTTTTCGCTCACTCATCACAACGACGAAGAGGCAATAGAACGTCGAATGGAAGTTAGTGCCCTGAGAAATATTTATCATCGGCTCAACAAACTCACAGTTAGCCAACGATCTGAAACTTTCGATTTGAAGCCCGATCGCGCTGATGTGATAGTTCCCGCCGCTCAAATATTTCTAATAATTGCTGATGCCATTGGCGCCGACACTATAGAAGTCCCCGCATTGGGCCTTTCGGATGGAATCATAGAAGATTTGGTTGATAATCAATCCAAAATGTCGTCGATGTGGTAGATACCATAGATTTCTATTTCTTCGTGCAAAATGGGAATAAGGGCGGAAAATGAAAAAAAAGATGCGATGAAACGTTTTTTAGCAATTTATTAGTTGCACTTGTAAAAAAACAAGCTACTTTTGCATCGCTTTTGAGCAAGGATGGTACCGTAGCACAATTGGATAATGCCTCTGACTACGGATCAGAAGATTGGGGGTTCGAACCCCTCCGGTATCACCAATAAATCCAAGACCTGTTAGTGAAGAACTTTCAGGTCTTTTCTTTTTATGTATGAGTAAGTTTAGAATCCTTTTTGTCTGTCTCGGAAACATATGCCGATCGCCAATGGCAGAGACTATTATGCGAGCAAAAGTTGCAGAGCAAGGTCTATCTGAAGTTGTAAAAATCGATTCCGCAGGTATTATTAGTTATCATCAAGGAGAATCGGCTGATGCTCGGATGCGGTCGTTTGCATTTCAGCGAGGCTATCATATCGAAGGCCATAGTCGACCATTAGTAAAAGAAGACTATTACAATTTTGATGTCATCGTTGGAATGGATAGTTCCAATGTAAGAGATATTAATAAGCGTCGTCCAGATGATGCAGTGGCAGAAATTAAGTTGGCATCTCAATATCTTGATTCTAATGAAGACGTCCCCGATCCGTATTATGGAGGAGCTGCGGGATTTACATTGGTAATAGATATGCTTGAAAAAATATGTGATGCAATCATAAAAAAAGAACTTAAGAATTGCTCATAAATGTCTGAGAATGATGATACATAAATAAAAATACTATTTTTGTCGCGTTTTTTTGTGAAAGAAAGTGTGTTTGTGTATGATTTTTGCTTAAACCTCCTAAGTGAGAAGAAAAGTTCTTACACTCATTGATATGAATGATAATTATATAAAAACAGATAAGTCTATGAATAAAATTAGTGTGCGATTATGTGGGCAGTGTTGTGCTCGCTTTATTGTAGCTTTCTTGTTGGGCGTAATTTCTCTTCCTTCGGAAGCGCAATTCACCGACTTGACATTCGAAAGTGGAAGGGAACAATATCTATCCTCTGATGGTACGAAGATTCTTCCAAAGACGATATTTAAGATTGAAATAGGTGAAGGGTATTATATTTATGATCCTGCAGATGGTAATGAGGATGACTATTATGGGAATGATTATAAGGGAATAGGGGCGAACTTCAAAACATCAAGTGAAGTATCTGTAGATGGTTATCCTGATGGCTCGTGGCCTCTTCGCGCAAAAGTTTCTGCAAATATTAATGTTGCGACTGCCTACATTAGTAATAATACGCGTTTGTGGTATATAGATCCTAAGAGTGGAAATAGAGTAGATGTTAAGCATACTGCTTATCGAGTTAGTGCGACAAATACGCTCAATTCACAGTGGACAATAGAACCATGGGAAGTTTCTTATTTCCCTTCAGGTGTAACTGTACATCTCGATTTACCATGTGTATATAGTATTGATGATGCTGTTGAAACAAAGCACTACTCAAGTTTTGAATATGAAGTTGTAGAGTGTGCAGTTGTAGAAAAGAATTCGTATACGAGCGCGGTAGGCAATGTATTGTCGAATGCTGAGGCTGTTATTGTAAAAGCGCCTGCAGTACTTACTGTAAATAATGCTCTGAACGTAAATCAACTTATAGTAGAAGGTGGTAATGAGTATACAGCAAGCGGAGAAGATTTTTGCTTGTCTGCTGGTGTTGTAGTCTCAAATGCAGGGAACCTTACAGTTAATAAAGATGCGTGGTTCCTTGGTCCAGAAAATGGAGGTACCAAACAGATAGGTTGGTTAATCAATAAAGGAACTTATACTTCCAATGAATCTCACTTTACCCGCCTCATAGATAATGACGGGAATTTTGAAAGAGCGAAATCATTTGGTTCGTCTATCGTAAAAAATAAATCTGCGAATTTGTTTTCGCAGTGGCAATATTTTTCTGTTCCTACAAAAACGGCAACAGATAACTCTAATTATAGAATAGCGCCTCGCGGACTAGAATGGAATGAAACGAGTTATAAGTTTGTTATGCCTACAATTAATAGCGGTAGTGGGAAGTCAGTTTCTAATGTTAGCTTTTATTCTGTGGCTAAGGATATGACATTGAATAATTACGATGCAATACGCTCTTTGGCTAATGCAAGCTCTGGTATTGCTAATTCAACGTCAGATCCAACATCTTCCAATTATGTTAGTACTAATTCTCCGTTAGTCGTTTACAAACAGTCTGGTACGAATGAAAAAGAACAAGCATCTTCTGTTTTGCATTTCTCTCATAGTGAAATAAATGATGCAGCTTCATATAACTATGTAGCTACTGATCAATACGAGAATAGTAATGGCTCATATTCTATTTTAGGTAGCGCTTTGTATATCAGCAATCCGTATCAAGCACCAATCGACTGGCGTGCAATGGCAGAGGGTGGTGTGTTTGATGTAAATGATGTTCGTAATGTCACTACCCAGAGTTTCTACGGAATAGCGTCGCAAACCATCTATAACGTAGCTACTGGCTTTACTACATACGATGGACCAATGCAGTATGGTTATCTGCAACAGCCTATGTCGCCGGCACAATTGACTACATTGGCGCAAGATGCTACTCCTAGCATTACTGTAAGCAAGGATTATTTGACTGCTTATCGCAATGTTCGTAATAAATATGTGGGTACAACCACTGCAAAATGCGATACTTGGCCGTATGTACGATTCTACGTAGATGATGTAGATAATCCTAATGGTGTAGGAAACCGTAATGTGTTTGTAGTCTATTTCCTTACGCAAAGTCAGTATGATCAATATATAACAGAAGGCTATACAGCAGGTGGTGAGTCTAAAGAACATTATCCATATAGTACTCCTTCTGGCAATCTGATGATTAATTCGTTGTACGAAGCAAAAATTGCTGCCGGTATTATGTCAGATCAATTCTATGCAAATGTTCCATATATTGGCGCGGCAACTCAAACAGAAGGTGAGTCGGATGCTATCTCAGAGCGTTATCCTACAGTGATTAAGGCTGTCGTTTACGATGAAAGTAACGATAATATAGATACTAATTGCGATGTTTGGTTCTATATTGCCGAGGGTGAAAAGAATGTGGAATATGGTATTCTAGATTATGGTAATATAAAGAGTAGTGGTATTGGCGTTAAGTTGGGTGATTTGCGTTTGAATGTTTATGAAGATGGCAACTTGTTGTCTGATATAACATCTGCAAATTTTGACGTCTCTGCGAACCGTAAAGGTAGATCCCTTTCGGTACGTTTTGACAACAATGTAAATAGAGTGCGTTTAGGAAATATAGAAACGACGGTATCTTCTAAAACTTCTAATCAGTACTCGGTAGAATTTGTAGATGATGACGATATCACTGTGTTGAAAGAATCGATATTGTATACATCTGGAACATTGGCTGCCGATATTGTGAAACCTTCTGATCCTACTAAAGCATCAGATGCTCAATATACATATGAATTCGCAGGTTGGGTGCCTGCAATAGCTGATGTTACTTCGAATGCGATATACACGGCATCTTATACACCAACTTTGCGCCAATATTCGGTGACTTTTGTTGACGAAGATGGCACCACCGTTTTGAAATCTACTAAATATGATTTTGGTACTTCTGCATCTGAAATTGTTTTACCAACAACACCAACTAAATCTGCAGATGCTCAGTATACGTATGAATTCGCAGGTTGGAATAATGCTATAGAAGATGTTACTGGTGATGTTACCTATACTGCAACATATACACCAACTTTGCGTCAATACTCAGTGTCGTTTGTCGATGAAGATGGAACTACCGAGTTGAAAGCTGCAGAGTTATATGATTATGGAACAGTAGCCGCAGATATTGTAAGGCCTACAGATCCTACTAAAGCAACTGATGATCAATATACATACAAATTTGCTGGCTGGGATCCAACAATTGACGATGTTACTGACGATGTCGTATATAAAGCTACATATACAAAAGAAAGTAGAAAGTATACGATTACTTTCAACGACGATGCAGGTAATTTGTTGTCTTCTCAGGAAGTTGCCTATGGTGTGATCCCTGTTTATGCCGGAGAAACGCCATCTAAGGGTGGAGATTATGTCTTTGTAGGCTGGACTCCTGATTTGGTTGCTGTAACTTCTGATGCTACTTACACTGCTAAGTTCATAGAGAATGCGTACAAGGTTGTCTTCTTGGATATTAAGGGCGATACTCTTAGTGTGAGTTATTATGCTGCTGGCGCTACAATTGACTATATTCCTGATGCTCCAGAAAAGGCTTCTACCGTTCAATATTCTTACACTTTTGTAGGTTGGTATTCTGGATCAACTCCACTATCAACTATTGTTACTAAAGATGTTACGTATTCCCCTAGCTATGCTACTAAAACGAACGTTTACAATGTAACGTTTAGTGACTATGATGGAGCTATTCTATCGTCAGAGCCATATACCTATGGAAGTATTCCTGTAGCACCTCAAACTCCAACAAGGGCATCAACAGAACAATACAATTACACTTTCGCTAAATGGACTCCTTCGATTATTGCTGTTCATAAAGATGCGGAATACACTGCGGTGTACGATTCTACACGTGTAGAATATGACGTGTTCTTTGTGAATGGTACGGATACGCTTCAAAATACTCCATTCAAATACGGCGAAGAGCCTGTTTATTCGAAAGAAACTCCTACGAAAGAGTCAACAGCTCAGTATAGTTATACATTCAAAGAGTGGTCTCCAGAATTAGTGGCGGTTACGCAATCTGCAACTTACGAGGCTCAATTTGATTCTGTTGTTAATAAATACGAAGTGTATTTTGTAAATGGAAATAATGTTGATACTATAAATGTAGAGTATGGCCAAATGCCTATTTACTCGAAAGAAACTCCTACGAAAGAGTCAACAGCTCAGTATAGTTATACATTCAAAGAATGGTCTCCAGAATTAGTGGCAGTTACGCAATCTGCAACTTATGAGGCTCAATTTGATTCTGTGCTCAATAAGTATGAGGTGTATTTTGTAAATGGCACTGATACTCTTCAAACAAATACATTGGAATATGGTACTATGCCAGAGTACATTGGTGTAACGCCGACCAAAGCTCCAGAAGGTAAAACTACTTTCGTATTTGTTGATTGGACGCCTGAAATTGACATCGTTCGTGCTAATACAACGTATGAAGCAACATTTAATGCTGTTATAGAAGGATCTCAAAAATTCCTTATCTCTTTTGTCAGCGAAGGTGTAACGCTTCAGTCAGATTCTGTCGCGGCTGGTACTATGCCAAAATATATAGGTGAAACGCCAATTAAGGCTGCAACTGCTGATTATACATACGATTTCCACGATTGGACGCCAGAGATAGTAGCTGCTACTGCAGATGCGATTTACACGGCTCGCTTCGATTCTACGTTAATCGAGAAGACTAAATACTTAATCACCTTTATGAATGGTGATGAGAAGGTTCAAGAGAGTGAAGTCGAAGAGGGAGAAATGCCAGTTTGCGAAAAAATGCCTACTAAGGCTAATACCGAAGAGTATGTATATGCATTCAAAGGTTGGAAGCCAGAAGTTGTAAAGGCTATAGAGAATGCAACCTACTATGCTCAGTTCGACTCTCTCGAAGCAAGTAAGGCAGATTCGACATACTTCATCGCGACATTTGTGAATGGCTCGATAGTAGTATATGAGGATTCTGTGAAGTTCGGTGAGATGCCAGCATACAAAGGTGCAGAACCTACTAAGGCTTCTACCGCAGATGTCGAATACAAGTTCATTGGTTGGAAACCTGAAATTCTGCCAGCTACTGCGCCTGTTACTTATGAAGCCCAGTTCGAGGAAATACCTATTGTGCAGAATACTTACTTAATCACCTTTATGAATGGTGATGAGAAACTTCAAGAGAGCGAAGTTGAAGAAGGTGAAATGCCTATTTGCGAAAAAACTCCTTCAAAGGCTAAGACCGAAGAGTATGTATACGCATTCACAGGTTGGAATCCAGAAATTGTAAAGGCTACAGCGAATGCTACCTACTACGCTAAGTTCGACTCAATGGAGGTTAGCAAGGCAGACACAATGAAGTATGTAATATCATTCGTGAACGATACTGTAACGCTTCAAACTGATACATTGAAGTATGGTGATATACCAACTTACAGAGGCGAAGAACCTACTAAGCCTTCTACAGCAAGATACGATTATACCTTCGCTGGTTGGAATCCGATGATAGTTGGCGCAACACATGATACTACATATGTGGCTGTATTCGATACCACTGAAATTATTTTCGAAGGCTGTAAAGCTGAGATAAACGAAAATGCCGCTTCTGTGATATTCGATAAATGGATTTTGACAGTTAACAATTTGGCCATTAGCGATAGCATTGCTACGGTTGAATGGTATAAAGTGGTTGACGAACAAGATGATTGGTGCGATGGAACTCGTGCAGATGATGTTCTTTTGGCAGCAGGTAAATACTTTACAGGTGATAGCGTGTTGACTAAGTTTGTTGATGCTAAAGTTTATGCAGTAATCAAACTTGCTGAGCCAAGAAATGGTATTGAGTACATCATATCGAATATTATCGATTTGACTAATACGACGGTTATAGCAGTTGCTCCTACGCAAGCGCGCCATGGTCAAACAATACGCGTTTCTGGTTTGCCTTCTGCCGATGCCGTAATTCGTGTTTACAATTTGTATGGTACGATGGTTAAGAATATCAAAACTAACGGTGATCAAATTGTAACATTCGAGGCCGAGGATAGCGATGGTATATATATCGTGAATGTCAAAGCAGGTGAGTATTCTAAGAGTGTTAAGTACATTGTGAAATAAGTTGAAAAATAGATACTTATGAAAAAGATAATAATATCGATAGTATCGTTAGCGCTTGCTTCTATGGCGAGTGCACAGCTGAAAGATTTGACCACCAACACAGATAAGTTTCAGATTGTAGGTGCAGGATTGAGAGTAGGTGGTGGTTCGTTTATGCAAACAGGCGATGGCTTAACCGCTTCGTTGGGTTTGAATGGTACAGTAGATGGCATCTACGGATTCTATTTCGCCCGCTCCGATAAATCGAAACCATACATAGGTATTCGTTCGGGTTTGTCTATTGCTTACGGTCAAAATAAGGTTACTGCTTCAGAAGTAAGCCAAACTTATAAAGCGACATTTGTTGATGAAGGTTTGGATGTAACCTATAGAACCATTGCAACTGATATTGAAGAAACAAATAGTAGAATAGCATTGGAAGTGCCAGTAATGGCGTCGGCTATCTACAAATGTTTCTGGGCTAACTTGGGTGTACGAGTAGGCATTCCAATAATATCGAACTACAAACAAGATTTGGCTTCAGCAAGTGTGACCGCTCAAGTTACCGATGGTCAGAATTTCGATATGCCTATCGAAAATTCTCTTGCACTTGGACGTGTTGACGGAAAAAGTTTCGACGATAAACTTGAAGGCCCATCGTTCAATGTCTCTCTTGCCTTCGAAGGTGGCTATGCTATGGAAGTGGCTGGTAATTGGCTCATGCTTGGAGCATATTTCAACTACGGCTTAGTGAACAACTTCGACGGCGGGAAAGTAAATCATATCGATTGTGATTTGAACTCTCTGCCTGCCAATGTTACTGTTAACTCGCTTACAAAATCGTGCGCAGACAAGATGGGCGAAATGAGTTTTGGTATAAAAGCTTCATACAATTGGCAACTTGGTAATAGTAGCGGAAGTAAAATCAGTAAAAGTTCCAAGAGCAGCAAGAGCAAAAGCAGCGGTAAGAAAAAGGGTGGTAAAGTAAGATTCTAAAATAAAAATTATATGATGAAAGAGACGTACTCGTATGGGTGCGTCTCTTTTTGTTATACCATGACATAAGTATTACGCATATAAAAATTAGGCGTAGTGTTATCTTTTTATGAAAGAATTAATTCTACAATCAATACTACAAAACAGCAAACTGCTGCAGTTTTGAAAAGATTGGCGCCTATTCGTGCTACTATTATGCCTGCTGCAAATGCAATTGCGCCAGCTATAGGTTCGTTCGTTGCGTCGATAATTGCAGGAAACGTCATCACCGATAGTGTTACGTAAGGAACGTAATACAAAAACGATTGTAAGAAACTATTCTTTATTTCAAAACGAATGAGCGTCAACGGCACTACTCGTATGGCTATCGTTACGAGAAACATTACCAATATGTATGTGTAGTTACTCATTGTTGATTTTCTTTGTTGATTGGAAATGCAAATGCTGCAATTGCCGAGATAATCACTGTAAGAATTAATATTCTTGTGCCTTCAGATATTTCTGCTGTAAGAGGTATTGTTGCCATCGCAAAGCTCGATGCAAAACTAATAGCTACAATGCAGCTCATGATTTTGTTTCCTTTGGTAGGTGGTATTACTATAGCTATAAACATACCAAAAAGTGCTACGCTCAATGCGCTTACAAGTCTTGCCGACATTATGTTGCCTGCAAAACAACCTATTCCTGTTCCTATCGTCCACATCGGCACGGCAAATAGCATCGCACCATAAGAGAAATATGGGTTAAGAGTTCCTTTCTGTGCTATAGATATGCCAAAAATTTCGTCTGTAACGCCGTAGCCAATAAGTATGCGTTGTAGTATAGGTGTATTAGATGCTAATTTTTGGCTTAGGGCAGTGCTCATAAGCAGATAACGTAAGTTTATTATGAACGTTGCAATTGCTACCTCCCATAGTGTTGCTTGAGCTCCTATTAATGTAAATCCTGCAAATTCGCCTGCTGATGCCATGCAGAGCCAGCTAGCTATCATACTTTGTAATGGTGATACGTTTACTGAACGTGCCATAATTCCAAGAGAGAAAGCAACTGCTAAATATCCCAATCCAATTGGGATGCCGTTGTGAAATCCTTCTATGAATGCCTTCTTGTTTTCGCTGTTCATGTGCTTGTTACGTTGTTTGTCTCATATTTCTGCATTCAACTCTGCAACTCGTTTTAGAATTGTTTCGGTGTCTCCACTATTCCAAATGTAGCCAAGGACCGCGAAGCCACCGAACCCCCATGCTCTGATTTGTGAGATTTTTTCATGAGTAACTCCACCTAAGGCATATACTTTGTCGTTGATTATGCCGCATGCTTTGGCATTTGCAAGTTCATAATTATCGAATCTTGCGTCGTATCCGCTTTTCGATATGCTTTGGAAAATCGGACTAAGAAATACGTAGTCGCATGATGTTGTCATTCGTTCTACTTCAGCAAAGTTGTGGCACGAAGCCGAAATTCTACCACTCCAATTTTGAGGAGCAATAGGGCTCTTGGCGCTTAGATGAATTCCACCGAGGTTGAAATGTTCGGCAATGTCGAAATTGTAATGAATAGTTAGGCGAGGGTAGTACTCTTTATCTATTTTACTGATGAGGTTTTCAATATCTATTGGAAGAGCCGAAGGTTTGCGTATGTGCATGATGCACGAATCATCATAAGCCATAATCCTATTGATTATGGAAGCCTCATTTTCAATGAAATTCTCTTGAGTGATTATTACAAACTTCAGACGCAAGGTTTTGTAATATAGAATGTGTTGCTAAGCAACTTTTAGTGACCCGCCAGGGGATCGAACCCTGGACCCACAGATTAAGAGTCTGTTGCTCTACCAGCTGAGCTAGCGAGTCTTTTTTCTGTCTCTTCGAGACAGATGTGGCGTTTTGAGTTTTATTTGCTTAGTGACCCGCCAGGGGATCGAACCCTGGACCCACAGATTAAGAGTCTGTTGCTCTACCAGCTGAGCTAGCGAGTCATATTGTCGCCATGTCTCTCTTAAGACGGCGCAAAGGTATATATCATTTTGATAAGCGCAAGGCGTAAAATCAAAAATATTTTTCCTAATTCGCTTTTTGTTTGTTATATGCCTGTAAATCAAAATGCTATTTCATGCTCCAATGTGCGTGATATTGCGTAGATGCGCCTTTGTCGATTGTTATATATTCCGTTGTTATCGTAGGTATTTCAATATTGTTTCGTTTCAGATATTCTAAAAGTTTCGCATTGCGAGCTTCTGCATTTTGCGAGATTGAGGCTTCTAATGTGTTGGCGTATAGTGCTATGGCTTTTTGAGCTATCGTTGCGTCTTGTTCCACACTTGTGTTCGTCTCTTCTATTTTTTTGTTGGCAAAAGCATTTAGAATTTTGTCGCTATCTGATATTTTGAGTGCACGCTCTTCAACTATTATGTCATTTATGTGAGCAGCATCAATATTGTTTTGTTGTATATATAGCTGTTTCTTTAGGTGAAGCAAGCAGCAAGCAGCTAAAGCTTTCGTCTTGTCGATCTCTTGCACAAGTGATAATTGCATATTAGGCTTCTTAGCTAATACTTCTGACATTGATGTGAAAGAAGCAAGTTGAGCATCTGTGAAACTTGTCTTGTATGGCTCTACTTCTACAAATTCGGCTTTAGCATCATCTGATTTGAATGCGCTTAGAGGCGATGTGGCAACTTTTACCAGTAGATTGCAAAATGTGTTAAGTATAATCTTGCCATACGAAAATTCAGGCGAATTAATGTCGCCTTTTATTGGCATATCTAAGCTAATGTTATTGTCTTTGTCGGTTAGTATGTACAGTGCGAGTTTCAAAGGCGCTTTAGTTTGAGGCTTTATCGATCTGTCTTTATCTCCTATTTCGGGATTGAATATTCCTATGTGGTTCGTGCCGTCTAATTTCCCACTCTTAATAATGTTCTGACTACTTATGGTTAGTTTGCCGCTTGTGATAGGAGAACCGAACATATATAGTGAATATGGTGAGAAATGCTCCAAATCAATGTTGTTAAGAGCAATGCTGATATTTTGGTTGCAAATGTCGTTTATGCCACCTCGCCAACGTAAGTCGAAATTTCCTGCATTTTGCAATGTTGCTGTAATATGAACGTCGTTGTCGTTGCCATCCATAATGAAGTTTTGGGTGTTTACTTCAATATTGGAGATATTATAGTCGAACACTTGCGGAAGTGAGTGGTCGGTGAACTGTGCCGAAGAATTTACTATAGACAAATTGTCTATACATATTCTTGGCATAACAGAAACAGTGTCAGTGTCGGCGTTTGTCTGTGCCGATTCTGTAATCGATGTTGTGTCGCTGATGAGCGAGTCGGAAGTTATAATTGGCGCAAGGAGTCGTGTGATGGTGTTCTCTTTGTCGTTGAAGATCTCAAATTGTGACGACAATCCTGATGTATACACACGGCCGAATGCAATATTTTTCTTCGAAAGGTTGAATGATTTTATTTCGTTGTAGAGCGAATCGAACGAGATTATGTTGACGCTATCTGGCGAAAGAATCCTAAAACTATCTATTGCGAGTGTGCCCATAATATCGAAATTAATTACATGTTGCATCGACCCTTTGATGTTGAGCTTGGTTGTCAGGTTGCCCTCTATGCTTTCGATGTTTATCGTTTGTTTTAAGTATGGTAAAAGTGGTGTTAAACTGAAACGATCAATATCTAAATAGAGATTATATGTAGAATCCGTTGGCTCTACACTGACGTTGGTCGATAGTTTGCCGCCCTCGGCGAAATTGAGGTTAAGTCCCATTTGGGCGTTGGGGTTCGATAGATTTATAGTCGGAATCGCAAGCGATAAGTCATGCATGATCCATTCGCTTCCAATGCTATTGTCGTGATAGTGTAGGAGGTTGTGTTCAATACTAATATTGTTGATGATAATATCCCAATTCGCCGCAGACGTATCGGCTGGGGCAACATCTTTGGTGCTATCTGCTGCAAAATGCTCTATTATATCGCTGAAGTTGAATTGCGTCCCATTTTGCGTAATGTTATACCTCGCATTGCTAAGGGTTAACGACTCAACATCTATTTTTTTCTTGATTAGCGATGTTAATGATATGTTTACTTCGAGAGTGTGAAAAGCTATAAAATTGTCGCTATCGTTAGCTTCGTAAAGCGTGAAGTCCTCTATACAAACATTTCCAGTGAAAATATTTATACCTAATGATCCAATGTCTATTTTGCGTCCGATGAGTTCGTATGAATGCTTTTGAATGTATTGTTTTGCAATTTGAGGAACTATAAATTCAATTATAAGCAATATGCATAATAGTGCTGTTGCTGAGATAATTAGCAATCTTTTCATCTTTCTTTTCTTTCACACATAATAATGCTTCAAAGATAAGTAATGTGAAGTCATGCGCGTTCTTTTTTGTTGATGTAACAAGAGTGTTGGCTGTTGATTATGCGGTGTTTACAGAATTGTGATGTCAAGTAGAGTGGGAGTTTTCAGTAATATACGTAAACATGTACGCGCAACGCGTAAAGAGATAAATAGGAAATCCGGGAGAAGTGTTGAGTCAAATACATTTGTGTCATAAGAAAATAACTCACAAAAAATAAATAGCTAAAGATGGCAAACATTGAAGCACAGGTCAATGAATTCATGACCAAAATCATCGCTAAGAATCCAGGTGAACCTGAATTCCACCAGGCTGTAAAAGAGGTTGCAGAATCTCTTATGCCTTTTATCAATGAAAATCCTAAGTACAAGAATGCAAAGATTCTTGAACGCATGGCAGAGCCTGAGCGTGTAATTATTTTCCGTGTGCCCTGGCTCGATGATAAGGGTGAAATTCAAATCAATCGCGGCTTCCGTGTACAGATGAACTCTGCTATCGGTCCTTACAAAGGCGGTCTTCGTCTTCACCCAACCGTTAACCTCGGCGTTTTGAAGTTCCTTGCTTTCGAGCAGGTTCTTAAGAATAGCTTGACTACTCTTCCTATGGGTGGTGGTAAAGGTGGTTCGGACTTCGATCCTAAAGGCAAGTCTGATAATGAGGTTATGCGTTTCTGCCAAAGCTTCATGACCGAGCTTAGCAAGCACATTGGTGCCGACACCGACGTTCCTGCTGGTGATATAGGTGTAGGTGGCCGTGAGATTGGTTACCTCTTCGGTCAGTACAAACGTCTTCGCAATGAATTTACTGGCGTTCTCACTGGTAAAGGCTTGAATTGGGGCGGTTCACTCATTCGTCCTGAGGCTACTGGTTATGGTCTTGTATATTTCGCTTCTGAAATGTTGAAGACTCAAGGTAAAGACTTCAAAGGTAAAGTTGTCTTGATCTCTGGTTCTGGTAACGTTGCTCAATATGCTTGCGAAAAAGCAACTCAGCTCGGCGCTAAAGTTGTTTCGCTCTCCGATTCAAATGGTACTATCTACGATCCTGATGGTATCAACGCTGAGAAACTTGCTTTCGTAAAGGAACTCAAGAATGTGAAACGTGGTCGTATCAAAGAATACGCTGCTAAATATCCATCAGCACAATATCTCGAAGGCGAGCGTCCTTGGAATATCAAGTGCGATATAGCTCTCCCTTGCGCTACTCAAAACGAGGTTAACGAAGAGAATGCTAAAGCTCTTATCGCTAATGGCTGCTGGTGCGTTGCCGAGGGTGCTAACATGCCTTCTACCAACGAAGCTATCGCAGTTTACCAAGCTGCTAAGATTCTCTACTCTCCAGGTAAAGCATCTAATGCAGGTGGTGTGGCTACTTCTGGTCTTGAGATGACTCAGAACTCAGAACGTCTTCCATGGTCGAGCGAAGAAGTTGACGCTAAGCTTCACCAAATCATGATTAACATTCACGCAACTTGCGCTAAGTATGGCAAAGAGTCTGATGGTAGCATCAACTACGTTAAGGGTGCCAACATTGGTGGTTTCGTGAAAGTTGCTGACGCAATGATTGACCAAGGCTTGGTATAATTTCCCAGAAAACAGTTTTTTTAGGTTTTTTATATAGTCGGCGTTCCCTGCTGCTTCGATAGGGGGAACGCTGATTTTTTTTGTGTGTATACATGTAATATACACTCCAAGAATTTGACTTTCGTTGCTCTTCGTCGTATTATAGATGTTGAACAAATAAAAATGGATTCTTTAGCAACCGACATATTTATCCGATGTCAACGAGGCGACAGAGATGCTTTTCGTGTAGTGGTGCAAACCTATCAGCGATTGGTTTTCTCGCTTGCCATAAAGATGCTCGCCGACGAAGATGATGCAAAAGACATTGTGCAAGAGACTTTCATTCGAGTGTGGCAAGGCATAGATAGTTACGATGTCCGCCGACCATTTTCAACGTGGATATATACAATAACATCGCGACTCTGCCTCGACCGCATAAAATCCATGAGACGCACTGCCACCTTGCCGACAGACGAATATTCTCTACGTCAATTTGCCTCTGACTCCGACAACGAACGTTCGCTCGAGAATAGTGAATACGTATCAATTGTGAAAATACTTACCGAAAAACTGAGCCCGAAGCAGCGGTTAGTCTTTACGCTTTGCCAATTGGAGGGCCTCTCGTCCGACGAAGTTGAGCAGATAGCGGGACTCAATGCTCGACAAGTGAAAAGCAATCTCTATGAAGCCCGTCAAACAATTCGAGAACAACTAAAACATTTGGGTTATGAATAATGCTGATGAAATAATAGAACGTTTTAGTCGCCAACAGCCAACGCTCAGCAATCCTGACGAGTTGACCGATAGCATAATGCGCAATCTACCTCAAAGAGAAATGCGTCCAGTGCGACTGAGCCCGATGTTGCTCGCCTTGAGATTGGTGTCGTCAGCGGCAGCTATGTGGCTCATAGGTTTGTACATATTTATAAATATGCAAAGCGAAAGCCAGCTGCAAGAAGTGACGTATGTGCGTAATAGTACAGAATCTGCTGATTTACAGCTTTGTGGCACGATAAAGATGATGTTTGTAAATTTTCAGACAATAGGTACTCAAAATAAAGATGGTCAGCGCAGTAGCATTACTTTGATAAAGTTTGCGAATCGTACTGAAAATCAGCTAATACCAAGTTATACTCAACTAAAAATGTTACGCCATGAAAACGAACATTAGAAAAACATTACGCCAGCAACTATCGATTGCAGGAATAATATTTATGGCATCGATACTCTCGGCCTCTTCGTGTAGCAACAATTCTGTAAAGATGCATACCACGGTCAATAGCGATGGCACGTGCGTGCGCGAAATAAGCTATTGCAATGTGTTGCCGCAGTCCTATCGCGATTCTGTGGCTGAGGTCAAAGAAGAATGGCTCTTGAAACATATTCCAGAGCGAATTGATACTAGTTTTTTCAAGCGCTCAGGAGTGAATTTCGTCTCAAGCGATTCTGTGATTACTACCTATATAAAGGAGTTTTCATCGGTAGAGCAGATGTGCGAGGAGATGCCCGTGAAGATGACCGAGAAGCGCCATCTGAAGTCGCATGCAAGTTTGACAAAGAAGTTCAAGTGGTTCTATACCGAATACACATTCACTGAAGTTTTCGATAGCATAAGCGATGAATTCAGACATTCTGTGTATGAATTTCTTCCTAAAGATGAGGTCGATTATTGGTTTACAGGACAACCAAACCTTGTGCAAGGAATGAATGGCGCAGAGGTGGCTTCGAAAACGGCAAATATTGGTGAGGTTGTGCAGATGTGGTTGTATTTCAATGGTATGTATAAGTATTTGGAGGAGTTTGCGCTGCCGCAGAACTATGAAACTATCGAAAATCCACCTGTCAGTCGTGAGCGTTTCATTGAGTTGCAAGATTCATTGTGTAAGTATATAGTGAGTAGTGCTGAAGAATTGGATAAAATAGATCTGAAAAAGTGTTTTCGCGAATTTTTTCAATCCGATGCCTTTTCT
Source organism: Bacteroidales bacterium (assembly GCA_015061285.1). Classification (GTDB taxonomy): domain Bacteria; phylum Bacteroidota; class Bacteroidia; order Bacteroidales; family Marinilabiliaceae; genus W3P20-009. The sequence goes on from SUWW01000006.1 coordinate 90,493, forward strand.
TCCCAAATCGACGAAGATTGGAAACTAAGTATAGCATCACAACTGATGTACGGCGAAATGTTGGAACTCTCTGTGCCATACACGCTTACTATGCCTGGTAAGATAGTAGATGCTGGCATGGGTACATGCGAAAATGACACTGTACATTATCCGCTTACCGGAGAACGCCTTGTTCCGCATAATTACACCATCACTGCTACTTCGCGCGTAACCAACGTTTGGGCATACATAGTTGCCATACTTATTGTAGGAATTGCCATCGGCAGTTTCGTCTGGAAGCGATAAACTTTTTGGTGATATAGTAGGTTTGTCAGCTATACGCGTCAATTTTTTTGTACAAGTTGTCGTGTATAGCTGACATTAATATTATAAAAACATGTCGTGTATAGGTCTCGGAAGTGTAGATGTTGGTTCTATGCAAAATATTTAGCAACGTAAATAATAATTATTATGCGTTGCTTTTGCTAAATTCGCACGTCTTTATAACTAAAAAATAAGAAAACAATGAAAAATACGTTACTGATAATCAGTTTGGTATTGCTTTGTTCATCCGTGTTTGCACAAAAGCCAGTTATGACTTTTGATAAAACGGTGCACGAGTTTGGCGATATACAAGAGGTTGATGGTAAGGCTACTACAGTCTTCACTTATACTAATACAGGAAAGACACCTCTTGTGGTTCACGATGTCAAAACTTCATGTGGTTGTACAACGCCTGAATGGACTCAAACTCCAGTTCAACCAGGCGCTACAGGTACTATAAAAGTTGCATATAATCCAGCTGGACGTCCAGGCTCATTCAATAAGACCATTACTATTCAATCGAATGCAAGCCAACCAACCATGCAGCTCCGCATTGTAGGTAATGTTATCCAAAAGCCTAAGACTATGGAGGATAACTTCCCTGTCAATTACGATAATAAACTACGACTTAGCGATAGCCATTTGGCATTTACTAAGATTGCTCCCGATGAGGTTAAACTTGCCGAGGTTAAGACCATCAATATTAGCGATGCGCCTGTAACTCCTCAGTTTATCAACGTACCAGCTCATGTAACTATAGCTTCAATTCCAGAAACCATCGCGCCGGGAGCTGAAGGAATCATTCAAGCTCGCTACGATGCATCGAAGAAAAACGATTGGGGTTTCGTTTCGGATATTATTTATGTCTCGTTCGATGGTGTAAAGAAATACAATAATCGCCTCACTGTGAGTGCTACAATATCTGAAGATTTTTCAAAATTATCAGAGGCTCAACTTGCATCTGCTCCAGTGATTACATTCAATGAATCGGTACACGATTTCGGAACGATACCAACTTCAAGTAAGGTGGATTGTGATTTCGTGGTTACAAACACAGGCTCAGACAAGCTTATCATTCGTAAAGTGAAAGCTTCTTGTGGTTGCACTGCTGTTAATCCAGAAAAGACAGTGCTCGAAAAAGGAGAAAGCACCAATATACATGTGTCGTTCGACCCTCGCGGTAAGAGTGGCAAACAGCAAAAAACAATAACTGTTATCTCAAACGACCCAAAACGATCTAATTCACTTTTGCGCATTTCGGCTATGATTAGTGTACCAGGAGAAGGTGTTACTAAATAGTCTGTTTTGATAATTAGAAGCACATAACACCAAAAACACATCGGATGAGGATTGCTTACGCATCGTTGTTAATCGCAACTTTTGTAGCTACATCGTGCACGTCGCATCTTAAGATAGAGGGAACTATCAAAGACATGACCGACGGAATGCTCTATTTGGAAGCACTCGACACGATGGAGTATCGAATGAAAATTGTCGATTCTACTCGCATAAGTGATGGATATTTCAATTTCTCATTTGATAAAAGCCAACTCTCTAATGAATTGGTTCTTATCAATGTGCCTCACGAAAATGTTGTAGTCTCTGTTTTCCTCTCCAATGGCAATGTTTATATAAACGGTGATATGGAGCATATCGCCAACGTTGCAATCAAAGGCTCGAAATGGAACGACCAATTTAAGTCGTTTTATCGCAATGTGCCAGAGAAGGCCACCCGCACCAGCTTAGAAAACGAAATAAAATCTATGTATGGTGTGAAAGATGAAGATCGTCGAAGTGAACTAGTTCGTGAATATCGCAATGTGATATTTGAGCAAAATAGCTACATAAAAGGCTATATTTCCGAAAATACCAATAATCCTGTTGGTGCATGTTTGTTGCTCAAAAACCTTGATCTTTTCACTTTCGATGAGGCTGATACACTTGCCGAACACATGTCACGCGAAATGGCCGACGATAAATATGTGAAGGTGTTAGTGAAAATTGTGAATAATAAGCGCGCTGAGAATGAAGCTCGTAAACACATTGAAGTTGGGAAGAAAGCCCCCGATTTCAATTTGCCAGATGCCGATGGTAATATGGTATCGTTGCAGCAGCTTCGTGGTAAATATGTATTGCTGAATTTCTGGGCTTCGAATAGTGAAGCATGTCGCGATAATAATAGTACGATAAACGAAACCTATAACAAATTCTCAAGTTGTCAATTGACCATTGTCGGTGTGTCGGTTGATCGACGCGCTGAAGATTGGCTAAAAGCTCTTGTTGAGGATAAACTATCTGGTGTTCAGTTGATCGATTCTACTAATAATGTAGGTAGAACTTATATGGTGCTCAATCAAAAATTGCCTTGCAATATACTTATCGACAGTGATGGCTATATAGTATCTAAGGATATAAAGAGCCAAAGCATATTCGCCGAGATAATGCAAGCAATGAACATAAATAATCAATAGATAAATAGAAATATGTCGTTAATAAAATCAATATCAGGTATACGCGGAACGATAGGCGGTAAGAAAGATGATGGACTGACTCCTATCGATATTGTTCGTTTTGTTTCTGCTTATGCCGTATGGGTGAAACGTGGCAAATCTCATGCACGTGTAGTTGTTGGTCGCGATGCACGCGTGTCAGGACCAATGGTTGAAAGTATTGTTGTAGGTACACTATGTGGTATGGGTATAGATGTAGTGAATATCGGATTGGCTACCACCCCTACCACCGAACTTGCAGTAGTTGGCGAGAATGCTGATGGTGGCATCATCCTTACAGCAAGTCATAACCCTCAACAATGGAATGCACTCAAACTCCTCAATAGCGATGGCGAATTTCTTTCTGCTGCTGAAGGTAATGATGTGCTTACTATGGCAGCTAAAGAAGATTTCGATTATGCTGAAGTCGACAATCTCGGAAGGGTAGAAACAAAAGATTATACCAACTACCATATAGATAAAGTGCTTTCGCTCAAACTCGTTGACGTAGAAGCTATCAAGGCTGCCAACTTCAATGTCGTCATCGATTGCATAAATTCTGTTGGCGGTGTAGCACTTCCTCCTCTGCTCGAAAGATTGGGTGTGAAGAATGTTACATTCCTCAATTCTGAACCAACTGGCGTTTTTGCACATACGCCAGAACCAATACCGCAAAACCTTACGCAAATTTCAGAATACGTAGCCTCTCACAAAGCTGATGTGGGTTTCGTTGTAGATCCAGATGTCGATCGTTTGGCAATAATCAATGAAGATGGATCGATGTTCAACGAAGAATACACCATTGTGTCTATTGCCGACTATGTACTCTCGCATACACCAGGCAACACAGTGAGCAACTTGTCGTCTTCGCGTGCATTGCGTGATGTTACACAAAATCGTGGGGGCTCTTATACAGCTGCAGCTGTAGGAGAAGTGAACGTAGTTACGGCGATGAAGAACACCAACGCTATCATTGGTGGCGAAGGCAATGGCGGTGTTATCTATCCCGAATGCCATTACGGTCGCGATGCTTTGGTTGGTATTGCACTATTCTTGTCGCATTTGGCTCATAGCAAAATGTCGTGCAAAGAGTTGCGTGCAACATATCCAAACTATTGCATATCAAAGAATCGCATCGATCTTAATCCGTCTACCGATGTCGATGCAATACTTAAGGCTGTAGAAAAACGTTTTGCCAACGAAAAGGTTACAACTATCGATGGTGTGAAGATAGATTTTGCCGATAGCTGGGTTCATTTGCGCAAATCGAATACTGAACCAATTATTCGTATATATGCCGAAGCTCATTCTGAATCGGAGGCTGATCAATTGGCTAATAAAATAAAGAACATAATAAAGGAGTTGTAATAGTATTTCCATGCCGATGAAATGAAAATCATCCTATTGTCGGTACTTATATTAATACCTCAAATATTAATGGGACAATCGTTCGACGGCAGCATTGAAGCAGATGCTGCCGTTGGCGTTTCTCCACGATGGACATTGCAAGGAAAAACCACACTTTCTCTCGAAAGTGCCAAGGTAGATTGTGCGTGGGGGCGTGTTGCTGTGGGAGCTAAATTCAATTTCTATAGCAAGTATTCCCTCTTGGCAATGTGTAGTTATGGCTATGCAGCTTATCGACACCTTGATAATAGAGATATACAAGCATATATATGCGAAGGCATTGATATTAATAATAGTCAATCGATAAATCAACAAATCTATTTCGAACATTGGCGGATAAACTATAAACCATCAGGGGTACATTCGGTAGCTTCAGGGTTGACGTATGCAATGAAGTTTGATAAAAAACTTGGAGAATTGAGTCCGTGGTCTGTTACGTCGCGTTTTTCGTTGTCAACCAATATTGATAGTGATGATGCTCGTAATAGTTTTCTGCGTCGAATTCGTATCGGAGCCGGCTTGAAAAGAAATATCAAGAATAGTATCAGTGCAGAATTATTCTATGGTTATATGTTGGCAGGCGAGCATCAAATATATATGGGCGACATGCAAAACCTACACATAATTAAACTATACATACATATAGACAAAAAATATTCTAAATAAGAATAAGAAGGTTTGTAAGATGCTTATAAATAGAAATTTAGAAATTGTTCAAATTGTGATTGAGCGTATAAAGTGACATATTATGATGCTATATTTGTTACAACAAAAACCAATAATAATACAACTATGGCATACGTTATTTCAGATGCTTGCGTTTCATGCGGCACATGTGTAGGAGAATGTCCTAACGAAGCAATTCATGAAGGTCCAGATCATTATGTAATCGATCCTAACAAATGTGTAGATTGTGGATCTTGTGCAAGTGTTTGCCCAACAGACTCTATTACACCAGCAGAATAAAAATCTTTTGCTGATAAAAGTTACAAGATTAGGTTCAAGTTTTTACTTGAGCCTTTTTTTGTTTATATGATGTTGATATATAGAATTTTATGTGATAATAATACAAATCATAAGCCCTCTTGTAAGAAACATATGAGCTTATGCTTTGGTGTGCTAAATATAAGATTTATAGCTTGTTAGCTTTTGTGATGCGATGATAAACGAAGAAATAATAGTAAGTTTATAATGATAAAATAATATCAAACTCGTTATGAAAATGTAAAGAGAAAAAATAAAGCCGTGTGTAATTTCACGCTAACAGAAATTATCAAAACGCATGACCGATAATAGTAATCAATATCTCAACCAACTCAAAGAGTTAGGCAAGCGTAATGCCAAATTGAGCGAATCGTTGGCTCAGCTTTTATCCCAATATGAAAACGTAAGTACCAACAACGAGCAATATCAAAACCTTCTGCGCGAATTTGGCCTCGATGAGGTGTCACGTCGTCAGCAGCAAAAAGGCATTCGACAATTTCGTATGGTGTCGATGCTTTACATTGTTGTGTATGGCTTTCGCGAATTGTCACGACTCGAAGATGCAGGAAAACAACTCGATATACTCGACGAAATCATATTTGAACTTACAGACATCTCTCGTAAATATAATATGATGAAAATTGCCACTGTAGGTGATAATATTTTGTTCGCAAGTGGCATACCAACGCACGAAGATGAAGCGCAGGTAGAAATTGTTGATGACAATGTAGTGTTCAATACAGAAGTCTCTAAAGAGACTAAAACAAGTCCTATCGATGCGTCGTTGGCGGCCTATGAGATGATGAATAAAGTTGCAGAAATACGACAGAATACCAATTGCGTTTGGAATATATCTGTTGGACTCCATACAGGTCCTGCTATGGGTCGTTTTGCAAATCAAAAAGCTGTTCCATATGCCTTGCAAGGATATAATGTGCTGACAGTTTCGCGACTTGCTCTTTGCGCCAATGTGGGCGAAATAATGATGTCTCCTATGACAAATGCACTTGTTAAGGAGTTCTTCATCATGGAAAAAGCCTGTACTATACCTGTAAAGTATAGTGGAACGATGGACCTATATCAGTTGAAAGACTTACGTCCCGAGATGAAAGGTGATAGCGAAGAAAATCCATATAGCGAAGCTTTCGATTTGAGCTATTCACGTTTGCAGTTTATGGATATACAAGAACTCATGCTTGATACGCTTGAAAAGATGTTGCCTGCTAATCTTTATTATCATAATGTGAAGCACACTATAGACGTTACAACTGAGGTGGAACTTATAGGATGGTCTGAAGGATTGCCAGAAACTGATGTTCTTTTGCTGAAAGTGGCAGCGCTATTCCACGATACAGGTCATATAATTAAGTATGGCGCAGGCCACGAGGAGAATAGTTGCAAGTTTGTTCAGGCAATATTGCCAAATTTCAAGTATAGTCAAGAAAAAATCGACAAGATTAAGCGTATAATCATGGCCACAAAATTGCCGCATCAACCCAATGATATTATGGAGTCGGTTATTCAAGATGCCGACCTCGATTATCTTGGTCGTGCCGATTTTATTCCCGTCTCTAACGATTTGTATAGAGAGCTCAAAGAGCGTAATATGGTAGGTACAATAGATCAGTGGAACGAGAATCAGATAAAGTTTATTTCCGCGCATCAGTATTACACGAAAACGGCCCATAGCTTGCGAGAGGTTAATAAACAAATACAGATAGAGCGTATCAAAGCACAATTGCCACAATAAGACGATGCTTTTTCATACATTTGCAAGTTTAATTTGCAGATGTTTTAGTGTATGCCGTCAAGTCAGATAAATATAAAGAATCGTAGAGCTACATTCGATTACGAGATTATTGATACGTATGTGGCAGGTGTTATGCTTTGTGGTACAGAAATGAAATCGATACGAGGTGGTCATGCTTCATTGGTCGATTCATTTTGCTATTTCAATCGAAACGAATTGTGGGTTAAGGGAATGCGAGTGTCAGAGTATTTTTATGGCACATATAACAATCATAAACCCGATCGAGAAAGAAAACTACTGTTGCAACGTAAAGAGCTCGATAAATTGCAACGAAAAACCAAAGAAGGAGGTTTGACGATAGTCCCATTACGGTTGTTTATAAACGATCGAGGATTAGCAAAACTTGAAATAGCTCTTGCAAGAGGTAAAAAGCAGTTTGACAAGCGTGAAACACTAAAACAAAAAGATGCGCAGAGAGATATTGATAGGGTAACAAAGCGATTCTAAATGGGTGGTTGATATTTGAGAATTGCCAATTCTCATGAGGAGAAAGAAAGAACTGAAGAATAGTATTTGAGAGCATATCGATAGAATTAACATAAAAAATTGGATATAGGGGTATATGTTTCGGTATAATTTTTGCAATTTTGCACCTCAGTTTTGTTACTAACTAATTGTTTGTAGACTATGGAACAGAAATATAACATATTGAGTGATTCTCAAAAAGCAGACACTATGCGACGAGATTACATTACACCATCTTTTTGTGAAGTAAAGATGGATAAGACTTTACAACGAGTAGAATGCTCTGGTTCAGAAGATGGAGGTGGAGCCGGCAGTGGTGGTGATGACCGCTACATCGCGCCTGGAGATCGTGGTGGATTGGATGAAGATCCGTTTGCATTCTAAAATGATTTTGAAGTTGCGTTGGGCAGAGCCTTGCGCAATTTTTTTATTTAGTCGTGGTGATATGGCTCTCCGCGAATTATTGTCATAGCACGGTAAAGTTGTTCAGCAAATATTAGGCGCACCATCTGATGAGAAAATGTCATTCGAGAGAGTGAGATTTTGTGGCTGGCTTTAGCGTATATCTCATCATCGAAGCCGTAAGGACCTCCAATAATGAATATTAATCGACGAGCACCAGAGTTGGTGGTTTTAGTTATGTAGTCGGCAAATGCACGCGAGGTGTATTCTTTGCCATTTTCATCTAGAAGGCAAACGATGTCTGTAGGTGTGAGTTGTTCAGAAATTATTTTGGCTTCGGCTCTCTTTTGCATTTCAGGAGTAAGACCTTTTGAACGTTTTACGTCGGGTAGAACGACCATTTCGAATGGCATATAATGCCTTATTCGGTCTGTATATCGCGTGATGCCCTCGTTTATATAAGCATCATCGGTTTTGCCAATAGTAAGTAAAGTTAATTTCATTGTTTTGCTGAAGTTTCAAATGTTTTGTATGATATAGCAGATTCGTTCCACTTGTCTTTGTGTATAGCTTTTGTCTGTGGGTGCCCAATTATTACTGTAGCGAAAGGAATGATGTACGTTGGTAAATTCATAAGTACAGAAATTTTTGCCATGCGGTCCTTGGAAGGGTAAGTCCCAGTCCAGACAGCCCCGAGATTCAGTGCGTGAGCCGCAAGAAGAATGTTTTCTGTAACAGCCGAAACGTCTTGGATCCAAAAGTCTTGTTCCCAGCCTGTTGCAGCTTTGCTTAAATCTCCGCAGACGATAATAGCAAGAGGCGCTTGTTTTGCCATACTCGCGTTGGGTGTGGATAGGGCAATAGCATTGAGCATTTCGCGTTTAGAGACTACTATGAGATGCCACGGCTGTTTATTCAATGCTGATGGCGCAGCTAATCCAGCACGAAGTAGAGTCTCTATATCATTGTTTGAGATAGGTTCATTTGTATATGCACGAACTGACGTGCGCGTAAGAATGTTTTCTATAGCAGAATTGATCTTAGACATAATACATAAATACACAGTCCAAAGCTAATTTATAAAAGGTAAAATAGAATGCTTAAAGTCAGCTCTCGGTGCAAAATGTGGGAGTTCATCGGATAAAAATGGCTATTGGTCGAAATAATTTTATTGATAACGTGGGGTTGCTCACATTTGCATCGTTTTCGAAAAGAAAGTAGAGAAATAAAGCAATAGAAGATGAAGAAATATGTTTTTAGCTTATTAGTTATGTTCTTTGCCGCAGTCTATACTGCGAACTCGGCTAATGAAATATCAATAGATACGTTTGTTCAAACGGGTGATGAAACTCCGCAAAATGCATCAAAAGAAAAAAGAGGTCCGAAATTTGATATTGAACAAATGACAAAAGAATTAAATTTGTCGGCGGAACAGAAGACTCAGATGCAGAAGGTTTTCGATGAAATGCGCCCAACCCAAAAGGGAGAAACGCGTCCGAGCAAAGAAGAAATGGAGGCTAAGCGTAAAGCATCAGAGGCTAAGATTAAGGCAATTCTCACTGATGAGCAATATGCAAAATTTGAGAAGATGCGTCAGAATCGGAAGCGACCTGAAAAGTCTTCATCTACAAATGTGGAAGAATAGAATTAGTTAGTTATAATAATCTCTTCAAACTCAAACTGTTGTCAGGAGAGGTGTGTCGTGATGATAATCCCCCTGAAGGAGTGAATAACTCCAATAAAAATAGAACAAAAGCAAGATGGCGAGATGTCGTGATGACGTCTCGTTTTTTTTGTATCAGCGGCAATAGAAAAGTGGATAGAAATAGTCTGTTTGTGTATTAAGTTGAATGTGCTTTTAGGGTATATTTGCCAAATATTTATACATCGACAACAATAAAAGGACTATGAATAAATCATTTTTTTCAATCGTGATTATTTCTTCGCTGTTGCTAATATTAAACATTTCGTGTGGGCATCAGGAACAGATAGATAGATTGCAATATCAAATAGATTCATTGAAACAAGCAAAAAGTGAATCAGATAGCAGTCTAAGTGTAATTACTTCGACGATGCTTGATATAGAGGAGACTATAAGTAGCATAAAGGAGAAAAGAGGCATAATATCAATAACTAAAGGAGACTCTAACAAAAGAAAAATAAAAGATGATCTTGAAGCCCTCGATAAACGTTTGCAAGATGATAAACAACGCCTTTCGCGTTTGCAAAGTCTTCTAAATAGTTCGAATAAGAAGAACACAGAACTCATGGCTATGGTAGAATCTCTGCAGTCGCAGGTAGCACAACAGTCTGCTGAAATAGCTCAGCTTAACGAGCAATTGTCGTTGCAGAATGCAACCATAGCACAACAAACAAAGCAAATATCGACTCTCGAAAGTGATTTGTCGACTTCGCAAGCTCAAGCTGCACAAGCTTCGCAATTGGCTCAAGAAACAAAGTCGCAACTTGATGCAACTACAGAGGAAATGAATCGCGTCTATTTTGCTATTGGTACACGTAGCGAACTGAAAAATAAGGGAATTATGAAAGGCCTAAGCAAAGTGGATATCTCGCAGTCGAATAGAGCTTCGTTTGAAACTGCTGATAAGACAACATTCACGCGTGTTAATTTGGGCGGAGTGTTCAAAAAAATACTTACAGATCAGCCAGAAAACTCATACGAAATCGAAGAAAGCGAAGATGGTGATGTGCTCGTAATTACCAATAAAGCAGCGTTTTGGCAACGCTCTTCATATCTTGTCGTTAGAATAAAATAATAGTAAAAGCGTAAGACCTAAGGGTGCGTGTTATGGATACTGAGGCGAATAATAAGTGGAGATTTATTCTGGTCAGAAAAGGTATAATTAGGCGAATAGTTAGGTTCCTATTTTGGTGTGCAGTTGTATTCGTGGCATTATCTCTACTTGTTGGAGTTGCAGTTGGCTTGATTCTTACGCCCGAACGTTTGACGCCAATAGTAGAAAAGTATGCCAATGAATATCTAAATGCTGAGGTTAAAATGGAGTCGGTTGAAGGCACATTCTTTTCTTCCTATCCTCGCATTGGTATACGTATTCATAATGGGTATATTGTAAGTCATAAGTTTCACTCAGACGACACGTTGTCTATATCGCGACGAGATACACTTGTTGAATTTACTTATCTGCGAGCAGCGCTAAGTTTGCATAGCATGTTTGAAGGAAAAATATGCATAGATCGCCTACATGCAACAGATGCTGTTATTCGTTTGCATACCGATTCTCTTGGTAGAAGTAATTGGGATATAACCCGAGATAAGACTGATATTGAACAAGACACATTGCTAAAGACGGAAACGGGGTTTTCGCTGGATCGCATCTGGCTTGAAAATTCTAAGTTTATATATTCCGACAAGCGAAAGAAAAACTTCGTGAAATTAGGTGGCCTCAACTTGAAGGCTTCGGGCAATATGGATCTAAAGGCGTTGTCGGTCGATTTGGAGTTGAGTGATACTACCACTACAGTAAAAATTGATAATGTGCGTTATTTACGTCGGTTAGGCATAGGTGTAAATGGCCACATCGACTACGATATTACTAATGACTATTACAAATTCGAGGATACGAAATTGACGATAGGTGATGTAGATCTCGATTTGTTTGGTTGGCTTCATCTCGATAGAGATACAACGCGTATGGATTTGAGCTATGCATTGTCGACACCATCTGCGCACGATTTGTTTGGATATTTACCTTCAGATTTGATTTCGGCGCCAGTGAATATTCACTCTGGAAATGTGAGTCTTGCAGGTTCGGTGAAAGGCTCTTATGGTAAGGATCAAATGCCAGTGTTCACTTGTTCGGCACTTGTAGATAGTGTAAAAGCCAATTATGAGGGTATGCCATATGACATCGAAGACTTTTCTGCAAAATTCAATTTAATGGCAGATGCCTCGCGTCCTGATAGCTCGTATGCAAATTTGGATATTTTGCACTTCAAAGGCGGGAAAACAGACGTTACTGCCATGGTGACTATTGCCAGTTTGCTTGATGATCCAGAGGTTAATTGTAAAGTGAATGCACACGTTGATTTGCCTACTATTACTGAGATTTTCCCAATATCCAATACGCGCATGAGTGGAATAGTGGATGCTGATATAGATGCGCATTTCAGAATGTCGGATATAAAAGATGGTCAAGCCGATAAGGTGATGGCTACGGGTAAACTAAATGTAGAAAAACTCAAGATAGTTAACGATAGTGCTGATTTTGTTCTTGAAGCGAATGCTAATTTGAAATTCGATGGTAGAGATACTCTTGGTGTTCGTTCCAAGATTGATGCTCTTCAGTTGAAAACGAAGTCGATACAAGTAGGAGTAAAAGATTTTCGTACTCGTTTGAAAACATACGCATCACGCGATACTACAGTTTTGCCAGTAGTAAAAGATGATGTGTATGTTCATCGTTTCTTCGTAAAGACGGATACAGTGGCGTTTTTTGGCAAGAATATGCGTGCGCGAACCATACTTACTTCAATGAAAGAGAATCATTCGCGTCCGCATATGGAGACTGATGTCCGAGTTGATACAATAGTGGGAAGGATAGTTGGCGTGCGTAGTATTACACTTGGATTGCATGCCAAAGCTTTGCTTGAACTTCCGACGGATAGTACTCATATAAATAGCGGTTTGATAGAGTTTGATGAAGTTCGAGCTCGTGCACCTCAGTATGCGTTGCCAGTGATAACGAGTGCCGCATGCATACGAAATAATATGAATCGCATAAGTATTGAAAAAACTCATGTTGAAGTGGGGGCTACATCAGCCGATATTAGTGGTGATATATATAATTTGTACGATGCTATATCGAACAATAAGAATATAAAAGCTTCAATAACTTTTGATGCTGATACCATAGACTATCGTCAGCTTGTGGGGGCTGTAATTAATCAACGAGGTATAACTAATGATAGCGCCACGCAAATAGAATCTTCTGATACGGCACTTGTAGATATGTCTGTTGACGATAGCCATTTAGGCGACACGACCATAAATAGATTGATAGTAGTACCAGAAGGCGTAGATGTGAAACTTACTACCAAAATAGGTGTCGCTATATATGACGGTTTGAAAATCAGGGATATAAATGGCGATTTGTTCGTGGCTAATGGTAGCATACATATGACCGATTTGCGCTTTAGGCAGAATGCATCGCGAGCCTTTTCTACTATGGCCTATCGTGCTATACCACGTAAAAAGGTGGCTTATACGAATCTGTTTATTCGTTGGCGTGATGTAGATATTAACGACATAGTAACGACTGTTGGTTTAGATACGGTAATGCCAATGCTTAAGCCTCTTCAAGGAAAAGTGAATTGCTACCTCGGAGCCGAAGCAGAACTTGATAGCATGATGAATTTGAATACGCATCATGTTCGTATGTCGCTGCATATTGGTGCCAAAAACCTTGTTGTGTTCGATAATGAGACTTTTGCTAATATCAGCAAGATGTTGATGTTCAAGAATAAAAAGGTTAATCGAATTGATACCGTAACATTCAATGTACTTATAGATACATCGCATATTGAAGTGTTGCCTTTTGTACTGAATATCGACAGATATAAAATGGTGATAGGTGGAGCGCAAGACTTTGATATGAATATGAAATATCACATATCAGTGCTCAAGTCGCCATTGCCATTTAAGGCAGGCCTGACACTGCAGGGCCGTCCTGGTAACTTGAAGTATGATGTGACAAAAGCAAAATTGAAAAAGTATGCCGATAGTAAAGTGCAGCTTCACAACGATACGATAACTACTGTTCAGCGTCGTGAGATTCTTCGCCGCACATACCGACTGTCTGGTCAGCCGTTGCCTGAGCGACTTAAACGTAAGGACTGGGAAAGTAATTATTTACATTATATACGTCCAAAAGAGAGTGAATTCTCAGTCGACACTATAGACGAACAAGTGCCAACAGACACAATAGCACTTCAACTGCATACAGATTCTTTGCTTGCCGATACGCTCTTGTTAATGGCGCATCATTAATTACGCTCAAGAAGGACGAGTGTTTCCAAATGTTGGGTGTGAGGAAACATATCTAAAGGTTGCACCCTTTTTATATGATAATTCTCTGCGTTCCATTCGCACACGCTGCGAGGAATATCGTCGGTTCCGCAAAAGATATGAATTACTCGTATAGGATTGCGCTTGGCTACCGATTTGATTACACCAGCAAGAGTTCCCTTGCGAGGTGGGTCAAGTAGAATGACTTCTGGATGCTCAGGCTTGGGCAGTTTTTCAATGAATGTGCAGTCTATCTTGCCTGCTATGAAATGTGCGTTTCGTTTCAAATAGTCGGCACTGCGTTTAGCACATTTAATCGATTCGCCAGTCCATTCGGCACCAAGGACGTGTCTCGCCTGCTCGCCCATTCCCAATGCGAAAAGCCCATAGCCACAGTATAGGTCGATGAAATCTGTTTTAGAATCGAGTTGAGCCATTTCGCTTGCTATGCGAAGCATGTTGGGAACTTGCGATTCGTTTATTTGACTAAAGCCCGTGACAGGATAGCGGAGGTAGAAGTTGCCTATTTTTATGGATAATTCTTTAGGACCAAAGAGCTGCTTAAACGACAAACTGTCAGTCGGTTGGTCCATTTCCAAATAGTAATCCGATGCGCGCGCTACATACACATGTGCTGCTGCCACAGTTGGCAAACCTTTTTGAATATGCTCTGCCGCGAGTTTTAGTTTACGTACAATAGCTGCATTCAATTCGCCAACGTTGAAAATAATTGTTTGTGAAGTGTAGCTACCGCGCACTATTGCCCAATTTAGAGCATCGGCAAGAGGCTTGTATGAAGGTGTGCGAAGTAAATTCTCTATGTATTTATATATGTCGTGATGCGCTTTAGGTTCGTTGCGTGGAACCTCATCGACACCAAACGAAAAACCGCCGCGAAAGTGATTGGCTCGGCGTTTTGTGGTGGTGCGATAACCTTCCGTTAGCGGGCTGGCAACAATAGGTTGAGGTGTGCCTTCGATTTTGTTCTCGGCAAAAAACATGGCAATAGCCTTATTCTTTGTGGCAAGTTCGTCGGCGTATTTCTGATTTTCCGTCAAGCCACAAGCATTAAGCGCATCTGAAAAATATAGCATAATTATGGTGAGATGTTTTTTTATACTGGTATGCCGTAACAATCTTTCATTGAGTCCATTATGAAAATGGACTGAACCTTGCTAATGTAGTCCAAGACGCCAACTTTATTCAATATGAATTCTTGATACTCTTTCATGCCATTTACATACACTTTCATCATGAAATCGTACTCGCCGCTGGTGTTGTAACATTCCGAAACTTCGTTCCATTCTTGCACTTTCTGTCGGAAGTTATCGGTAATTACTTTGTTGATGTTTTTTGTTGATATACAGCATATTACCATAAACCCCCTATTGAGTTTTTCCGCATCGAGAATGGCAGAATATTGCTTGATGAATCCGTTGCGTTCAAGTTTGCGGAGACGCTCGAATGTAGGGGTGGGCGAGAGGTGTATTTTTTGTGCTAACTCTTTTACTGTCAAACGACAATTCTCTTGCATTTTACGGAGAATAGTCAAGTCGATTTCGTCTAATGTGTACTTCATGATAACGCGATTTTAGTTCCTATTGGCCAATATGACATTTGGTTTTTATTCTTCGCAAGTTAGAATATTTAGAACACAATTTTATTCTAAATAATCAGATTTGATAGGTAATCTTTATGTGTAATATTCTATTGATGTATGTATATATGGTAATATAATCTATATATCTACTAAATTATGGTGTATAATTATAACTGTGCTCATCTTTGCAATGTTGAAAAACGAGAAAAAAATAATAGAGTATAAACATTTAGAATATTACGTATTATGGCACAGAAAAAATTACACTTTGAGACGCTTCAACTTCATGTTGGACAAGAGCAAGCTGATCCTGCAACCGATTCACGTGCAGTACCTATTTACCAAACCACTTCATATGTGTTCCATAATTCGCAGCATGCTGCCGATCGTTTTGGACTGCGTGATGCTGGTAATATTTATGGCCGATTGACAAATTCAACGCAAGCAGTTTTTGAGGAAAGAATAGCTGCACTTGAGGGTGGCGTAGCTGCATTGGCAGTGGCTTCTGGCGCTGCTGCTATCACCTATGCATTGCAAAATGTTGCACGCAATGGCGACCATATCATTGCTGCAAATAATCTTTATGGTGGTACGTATAACCTTATTGAGCACACTCTAAGTACGCAAGGCGTTGAAACGACTATAGTTAATCCGTCAAATTTCGATGAGGTGGAAAAGGCATTTCGCCAGAACACTAAAGCCGTTATAGTTGAAACATTTGGCAACCCTAATGGTGATATTACCGACATAGATAAAATTTCTGAAATAGCGCATAAGCACAATACCATCGTAATAGTCGATAACACATTTGCAACGCCATATATCTATCGTCCACTTGAGCATGGTGCCGATGTGGTGGTTCATTCTGCAACGAAATTTATAGGCGGTCATGGTTCAACGCTTGGTGGCGTTATAATAGATGGTGGAAAATTTGATTGGAAAGCCAATGCAGACAAATATCCATCGCTTGGTCAACCCGATCCGAGTTATCATGGTGCCATATTTGCCGATGTGGCTGGAGCTGCGGCTTTTGTTACTCGCATACGTGCCGTGATTTTGCGCGATACAGGAGCTTCTATTTCGCCAATCAGTGCGTGGCTTTTGCTCCAAAGTCTTGAAACGTTGTCACTCCGTGTCGAGCGTCATGTCTACAATGCGCTTAAGGTTATCAACTTTCTCAAGAATCATCCGAAAGTGGCAAAGGTTAATCACCCATCTATCGAAGGACGTCCCGACAACGCTCTATATAAACGATTGTTCCCCAATGGCGCTGGCTCAATATTTACATTTGAGGTAAAAGGAGGTCAGAATGAAGCGTGGAAGTTTATCGACAATTTGAAAATATTCTCGCTCCTTGCTAATGTAGCTGATGTCAAAAGCCTTGTTATTCACCCATATACGACTACTCATAGCCAGCTATCAGAAAAAGAACTCGAGGAGCAGCATATTTATCCATCAACAATTCGATTAAGTATTGGTACCGAACATATCGATGATATTATCGATGATCTGAGCCAAGCTTTAGATGCTATTTAGTGTATATTTGTTGCATATTTGAACTAATCAAAAAAACAAATTTACTATGGCAATAGCAAAACAATTGACGGATCTTGTTGGTAATACTCCGTTGCTACAACTAAATAAATATTCGGCACTTAAGAATATCACCAACGCCAATATTATAGCAAAACTTGAGTATTTCAATCCTGCTGGTAGTGTGAAAGATAGAATAGCTTTGGCTATGGTTGAGGATGCGGAAAAAAGAGGTGTACTAAAGCCAGGTGCAACTATCATAGAACCAACAAGTGGCAATACTGGAGTTGGCCTCGCATTTGTGTCGGCTGTTAAGGGCTATAAGCTTATTATCACGATGCCAGATTCCATGAGCTTGGAGCGTCGCAACTTGCTGAAAGCCTATGGCGCAAAGCTCGAACTAACTCCTGGTAAAGATGGAATGAAAGGGGCAATAGATAAAGCAAATGAATTGCGCAATTCAATTCCCAATTCGGTGATTCTCCAGCAATTTGAAAATCCTGCCAATCCTGCTATTCACGTCAAGACCACAGGTGAAGAAATATGGAGAGATACAGAAGGTAAGATCGACATATTTGTAGCTGGTGTAGGTACTGGCGGTACGGTGAGTGGTGTTGGAAAAATACTCAAAGCAAAGAATCCTAATATTAAGATAGTGGCTGTTGAACCTACTTCGTCGCCAATGCTTTCGCAAGGTAAGGCTGGCCCTCATAAAATACAGGGTATTGGCGCCAATTTTGTGCCTGCTACATTCGATCGTTCGGTAGTCGATGAAATATTCACCGTCGAAAATGACGATGCTATTCGTACTGGACGCGAATTGGCGACAAATGAAGGATTGCTTGTGGGTATTTCATCAGGTGCAGCTGTTTATGCAGCGTCGCAAATCGCACAACGCCCAGAGAATAAAGGAAAAAATATAGTGGCACTCTTGCCTGACACTGGCGAACGTTATCTCTCAACGGTATTGTTCGCGTTCGAAGATTATCCTTTGTAATTTCTTAGTGAGCTTATCTAATCAAAAATCCCGAGCAATTTCTCGGGATTTTTTTTTGCTTGGTGTTTTTGAATACGTTAGTAAAATAGATATATCTATTTCTCAATTGTCAATTTATGCGTTGTGCCTTCAACATGTTCTATCGAAACGACATTGAACCCTTGTTCTTTGACTGCAGTAGGCACGCTGTTGAGAGCTTCGCCTTCGCTAAGAAGCACTTCGAGTATGTCGCCTTTGGCGATTTGTGAGAGTTTGAGTTTTGTGCGTACAAGAGTCATTGGACAGTGTTCGCTTGTAATATCTAACGTGTATACCATACTGAATATATATTTAGTGTGAATTTATATAAAAATAGTTCTGCCACCTTCTGAAATTTTTAGAAAAGAAGCGACTCCGAGCTCATCTTTCACTTCGTTGATGAAATCGTTTTTTTTCAATCCCAGAACGTGCATGGCCATTTCACAAGCATACAAATTTATTCCCAATGTTTTAGCGGCTTCTACAAGTTGTTCGAGCGTGGCAACATTGTTTTTGCTCATTAGTTTACGAAAAATCCAAGGTCCTATGCCGCAGAAGTTGAATCGCGAAGTTGGAGTGTTGGATAGTCCGCCCATCATTAAGCCAAATATTTTGGTTATGAAGTTGTTACCAATGGCTGCGCGACCATTCTCCTTTTTTATGGCATTGAGCCCCCAAAAGGTGAAAAATATGTTCACTTCGTAGCCCACGGCAGCTGCGCCAGTAGCTATGGTGAACGCTGCGGTTAATCTGTCGAATTCTCCACTGAAGGCTATTATCGATAGCTTTTTAGCATTGGTTATGTTTTGTGCTTCAATAGCTTGAATTGTATCGTTGTTCATTGCCTGTAGTTGTTGTTATTTGTCGATTTTGCAAGTTGCTTGTTCGTAGTCGAAAAGATGTTTTATTGTTGGAGTTTTGCCGCAAATCTCACACGTCTCGCGTGGTGCAATATTCATTTTTATGAAATTCATTGTCAATGCGTTGAATGTTAACAGTTTGTTGGTGAGGAGCTCGCCAACTCCAGTGATGTATTTGAGTGCTTCGGTGGCTTGTATAGTACCTAAAATGCCTACAACCGAACCGAGTACTCCTGCTTGCGAACATGTTGGTACAGAGCCTTGTGCTGGAGGCTCTTTGAACATGCAGCGGTAGCATGTAGAACCAGGTACATGTGTAAAGACTTGACCTTCGAATTGATTTATACTGCCCATGCAGTAAGGTTTATTGAGAAATACGCATGCATCGTTGACTAAAAACTTGGTAGGAAAATTGTCGGAACCTTCCACCACGAAGTCGTAATCTTTTATTATGTCGGTTATGGTGTCGGCTGCTACGAATGTGTTGTACGTAACGACTCTTACATTAGGGTTTAGCCGATTGATTGCCTCACAAGCCGAATCGACTTTGGGGCGTCCGACGTTCGGTGTAGAATGTGCAATTTGGCGTTGAAGGTTCGATAGGTCAACCACATCGTTGTCGACAATGCCGAGCGTGCCTACGCCAGCTGCAGCCAAATAGAGCGCAACGGGGCTCCCGATGCCTCCCGCGCCAATGAGTAAAACCTTGGCGTTCAGTATCTTCTCTTGTCCTTCAATGCCGATGTCTTTCAATAATATATGGCGGCTATATCGTTGTATTTCGTCTTCGCTGAAATCGTGCATAAGTATGTATATATTTATAATATGTTAATAGTTAGTGAGTAATGATGGTTTTCATGCTTCTGCTTGTGCCATCGGTAGCTACAGCATTTATTATGTATATGCCAGAATAAAGATCGTTGAAGTCGATGAAATAGAGGCTTTCTCCCTCAGCGTTGCAGGTGGAGATGAGGTGTCCTTCAATGTCGTAAATTTTTATCGTTCTGAGGCCTTCGCTTTCAATCAGAATGCCATCTGTAGTTTTTCTATACGTGATGTCGTTGTGATGAGTGCTTGGCGAGAAATTGGTTACGGTGCCGTTGTCGCCTGGGTTTTGTGATTGGTTGTCGGATTTTAGTTCCGAGTATATTATGTCTATCATAGCAGCAAACCCAGTGTTGGCTTTCCATGCGCTTCCAATTAACCATTGAGCCTCATTTATTACATTGTCAGAAGCTACGAAAGCTGGTGTTACATATTCTTCGTCTTGAAGATTTTCAACTTTCACGTATACATATGCATCGTTAGTAGAAATTTTTATTGGTTCGTCGAAATTGAATTCGAGTATATTCTCATAGCGTTCATATTCTTTGCTGTCCGAGTCTATCACTTTGGTTAAGTATATGGCGCGTTGCGAGTTGGCAAAAGTTGGCTCAGCATCTTCGTCAGACGCTATGCCCATAGCTATAGTAGCTACGTTGGAACATGTAGCGTCATAAGTAGCAAATCGCATACTCCAAATTTCTATGCTATCAGCTTCTATGTCGATAGCTTGGCGGAGCTGAGAGAGGGTAGAGCTAAAAGTTTTTGAGGCTTCTTGCACATCACTATCGTTAGTGTAACTTTTGAACTGTTTGCATTCTCGCGAATCTGACGTTACAAAGTCGAGACCATCGAGCGAGGTTGTGCCTGAGCCATCGGGCGCAAGAGCCTCTGCAAGAGTGATGAACCTTTCGCCGTTGTCTTCGTCTGTTGCATTCCAAGCTTTTCCAAGCATCCAATAATACTCTATAAGTGCGTCAATAATGTCGCAATTGGCAGCGTTGCCTCCAGTGAGAGCACCAATTATTCTACCATCGTTGTCGGTTAATGCAGAGCCCGACGAACCTTTTTCAACGAGCCCAGAGTAGAATCCGTTCACGCGCCAGAAGTTCTCCTCGTAGTAGTTGTTGTCGTACAAGTCGTTTGTGCAGTTGGGTGTAATGTTTTCGGTTACGGAAACTTTCTTGGCATCGCCTTTAGGATGGTGAAAGCATGTGTATGGACCAATGGGCGAAGTGTTAATCGACCATCCAGCCCAATAGGGACGGCAAGCTACAGATGGCGATTCGGACATGAGAAGCAGTGCCATATCTGCACGTTTGTCGTAGGCAATTATGGTAGCACCTTTTATTTTTTGAATTTCGTGGTTGCATATTATTCCAGAGCACGTCGGCTCTTCATATCCAAAAAGAAACGTTATGTTGTCTTCGGAAATTGTGTTCGATTCGCTTGGTAAGTCACTCAGAATGTGAGCCGAAGTAAGTACATAAGGCTTGCGGTCGAGAGCTGTATTGTTGACAAGAGTGCCAGTGCCTAACTCTTGACCATTGACATAAATACGACATGTAGCGCGACTGATGTCGTTATGCTCTTCGTTGCAAATGGCTGGTATGTTGCACTGCAAAGCATCGTTGTAGGTCGAAGCCCACATGTCGCCATCTATATTTTGTGCATATGTATTACTTACGATGATTGTGCAGAATATGTATGCGGTTAGACTCCTTTTCATGAGGCGTAATATTATTTCTGAGAACCGAATGCTAAAATAGTGCATTATGTACACTCGTAATGATGCTAATGCTACGCCGATGCTCAATTTTTCAATTTTATGTTGCTAATTTCGCCAGCACTAAATGAGTATATATTATCTACCAATTGATAAGCAAATGAAAAAAACAATTTTGATGCTTGGCTTGGCGGCAGGTCTGTTGAGCGCATGTGACAACAAAGGCGTTGAAGGTGGCTACACCATCAACGGATCAGCAGACGGAACAGCCGATGGCGATACTATTTTCTATGTTCGCATGGCGGGCTATTATAATTATATGCCTCTCGACACGGCTATTGTTACCGATGGCAAGTTCTTCTTCACAGGCAAACAAGAGGGCGCTGACTTGCGTTACATTGTAGCTATACACAATGGCGAAAATGTTGGCGAGGCTGAGGTCGTAGTAGAAAATACCAACTACGAAGTAACTATTTATGGCCGCAATAAGAAAGCTGACGTAAAAGGTGGTCAAGCTCAACAACTTTGGGAAAAGTTGAATAATTATATGTCTGACATCCCCGAAGAGGTGTCGGAGAGCTATGCTAAGTTCAATAATCAAGCCTCCACCGACGATGAGCGTGCTGCTGCACAAGTTGTTCTTGAAGATTTCTCTCGCAGTCAAGCAGAATACGTAAAGAATTTCATCACCGACAATGCACCTTCGGCATTCAGCGATATGGTTCTTGGCTATTATTATGAAGCTTTCCAACAAGCAGAATTGAATGTCGATTCACTTGTCGATATTCTTGCAAAAGCTGGACATCCAACTGCTACAAGCATTGTAGAAGAACTCGAAGCTCAAAAGAAAACCGAAGTCGGAAGCACTTTTATCGATTTCGAAGCTGCCAAAACTAATGGCGAAATGTTGAAAATCTCGTCAGTTGTTGAGAATAACAAACTAACGCTTATTGATTTCTGGGCAAGTTGGTGCGCTCCTTGTCGTGCTGAATTACCCAATGTAGTTGAGGCGTATAATAAGTACCATTCTCAAGGACTTGAAATAGTTGGCGTGTCGCTTGATCATAGCAAAGATGCTTGGCTTGGTGCTATCGAGCAGCTCGGCCTAAAATGGCTGAATGTTAGCGATTTTGAAGGCGAAAAAGCTACACTCTACAAAGTGCGCACCATTCCATCTAATTTCCTCATCAATGCAAAAGGTGAAATCGTAGGAAAAAATTTGCGAGGTGAAGAGCTTGCTGCAAAAATTGCCGAAGAACTCGCGAAGTAAATATTGATTATACTTATTATAAGTATGTTTACCGGGCTGAAAAGCTCGGTTTTTTTATGCTTATGCATAAGTGTATTGTATTGATAATTAGATATGTATGACGATAAATAGGCCGATTGTGCGAAATGTAATAAATATTGCATATTGTAAAAAAGAATTAAATATTACTCTTTCTAAATTATACATACATATAAACAATACTTTTGCGCCAAACTTATCAGAAAACAAGAACCTCAAAAAAACTCTGAAAAAAAATGAAACAGGAAGTGGAAGCATGGCATGGCTTCAAGGGTGATCGTTGGAAGAATGAGATCAACGTTCGCGACTTTATTCAACAGAACTACACTCAGTATGATGGCAACTCAGAATTCTTAGCAGGACCTACTGCCAATACTGACAAACTTTGGGCTAAACTGAAAGAGCTCCAAAAACAAGAACGTGCCAAAGGTGGTGTGCTCGATATGGAAACTGAAGTGGTTTCGAGCCTTACGGCTTATGGTCCTGGATACATCGGCGAAGACACGAAAGACATTGAAAAAGTTGTTGGTCTCCAAACCGATAAACCATTGAAACGTGCTTTTATGCCTTATGGTGGTATAAAAATGGCTGAACAAGCTTGCACAACCTATGGCTACAAGCCTTCTGACAAGATTCACGAGATTTTTACTAAATATTGCAAGACCCACAACGATGGCGTTTTCGATGCCTACACTCCTGAGATGAAGGCTGTTCGCCACAACCACATTCTTACGGGTCTTCCCGATACTTATGGCCGTGGCCGCATCGTTGGCGACTATCGTCGTGTTGCTCTCTATGGTATCGACTACCTTATAGCTGAAAAACAGAAAGACCTTAATAATATTGGCGACCAAGGCATGATTGACGAAGTTGTTCGTCTGCGCGAAGAGGTTGCAATGCAGATTAAGGCTCTCAAGGGCATGAAAGAAATGGCGCAAATCTACGGCTACGACATTTCTAATCCTGCATCTAATGCACGCGAGGCAGTTCAATGGCTCTATTTCGGCTATCTCGCAGCTATCAAGACACAAAACGGTGCTGCTATGTCGGTTGGTCGTGTATCAACATTCCTTGATATTTATATCAATCGCGACCTTGAGGCTGGCAAACTTACCGAGAGTGAAGCACAGGAACTTATCGACCACCTCGTATTGAAACTACGTATGGTGAAGTTTGCTCGTATCCCAAGCTACAACGAACTCTTCAGTGGTGACCCTGTTTGGGCTACGCTCGAAGTAGCTGGTATCGGTCAAGACGGTCGCCACATGGTTACCAAGAACGATTATCGTTTCTTGCATACGCTTCAAAATATGGGCCCTGCTCCAGAACCAAACCTTACCGTTCTCTATAGCAGCCGTTTGCCTGAAAATTTCAAGAAATTTGCTGCTAACATTTCTGTAACTACAAGCAGTATACAATACGAAAACGATGAGGTTATGCGTCCTATTTGGGGCGACGATTATAGCATCTGCTGCTGTGTTTCTGCTACTCAAACAGGTAAAGAGATGCAGTTCTTCGGTGCACGTGCAAACCTTGCTAAGTGCGTTCTCTACGCTATCAACGGCGGTGTAGACGCTAAGACTCGCGAACAGTGTGGTCCTGGCTTCCGTCCTATCACTGGCGACATACTTACTTACGAAGAGTTCATGCCACGCTTCGAAGTGATGATGGACTGGTTGGCAAGCGTATACGTAAAGACGTTGAATCTTATTCATTATATGCACGATAAATACTTCTACGAAGCTGCCGAAATGGCACTCATCGATACCGATGTTCGCCGCACCTTTGCTACAGGTATCGCAGGCTTCAGCCATGTAGTAGATTCTATCAGTGCTATTAAGTATTCTACCGTACATATTATTCGTGACGAAGCAGGATTCCCAGTCGATTTCAAGACCGATGGCGAGTTCCCTCGTTATGGCAACGACGACGATCGTGCCGACGAAATAGCTGTTTGGTTGCTCAAGACATTCCTCGCCGACATCAAGAAGTATCATACTTATCGTAATAGCGAGCCTACCACTTCTATTCTTACCATCACCTCTAACGTTGTTTATGGTAAGTACACCGCAGCTCTTCCTGACGGTCGTGAAGCTGGTACTCCACTTTCGCCTGGTGCTAACCCTTGCTATGGCGCTGAAAAGAATGGCCTTTTGGCATCGCTCAACTCAGTTGCTAAGCTTCCTTACGAATATGCATTGGACGGTATTTCAAATACTCAGACTATCAGTCCAAATGCACTCGGTCATAATGACGAGGAGCGCACCAATACACTCGTTGGCGTTCTTGATGGTTATTTCGATCGTGGCGCTCACCATTTGAATGTGAATGTGTTCGGCCTCGACAAACTCAAGGATGCTATGGAACACCCTGAGAAAGAGGAATATGCTAACTTCACAATCCGTGTTTCGGGTTATGCAGTTAAGTTCATCGACCTCACTCGTGAACAGCAGCTCGACGTTATCGCACGTAGCGCTCACGAAGCTCTGTAAGTGTTTAGTTCTTAAGTTGTAAGAGTAAGTTTTTAGTTTGATACGGTGGGCAGTATAATATGCCTGCCGTATTTTTATTTATAATAGCAAACATTGCTAAATTGCTGAGCTCAATTCGTTAATTGTAAAAGAGATGATAAAAGGTAAGATACACTCCACAGAGTCGTTCGGTTCGGTAGATGGACCAGGAATACGATTTTTGATATTTATGCAAGGTTGCCACCTTCGTTGTCAGTATTGTCATAACCCCGATACGTGGGCTCTCGATGAAGGTGATGAAATGACAGCCGAAGAACTCTTGGATAAAGCTGAACGTTATCGTTCATATTGGCGCGACAAAGGTGGTATAACAGTAAGCGGTGGAGAACCTTTGGTTCAAATAGATTTCATAATAGATCTGTTTGAAAAAGCAAAACAACGAGGCATAAGTACGTGCATAGATACTGCAGCTCAGCCTTTTACGCGTGAAGAACCTTTTTGGAGTAAATTCCGCCATTTGATGAGCCTTACCGATACTGTTTTGCTCGATTTGAAACATATCAATAGTGATATGCATAAAAAACTCACTGGCTGCGGAAATGAGAATATTTTAGATTGTGCCCGTTATTTAGCTGAAATAAATAAAGATGTCTGGATACGCCATGTGCTTGTGCCCGAATTGACCGACAATGATGAATGGCTTCACGAACTACGTGCTTTCATCGATACTTTGCCAAATGTGAAAAAAGTAGAGGTGCTGCCTTATCATGATATGGCTCAGTTCAAATATGAGAAACTTGGCATGAAATATCGCCTCGATGGTGTGCTTCCTCCAACTAAAGAGCGCGTCGAGAATGCACAGTCTATTCTGATTAAGTAATACTCTTTTATATATAAAAAACTGCTGATATACTCGCTTGTATATCAGCAGTTTTATTGTTGATTGCTGTTATTAGAACTGCTTGAAGAAGTCGTTGCCCTTGTCGTCAACCAAGATGAAAGCAGGGAAGTTTTCTACACGAATCTTCCAGATTGCCTCCATGCCGAGTTCTGGGTATTCAACGCATTCGATAGACTTGATATTCTCGCTCGATAGGTATGCAGCAGGGCCACCGATAGAGCCGAGATAGAAGCCTCCGTGTTTCTTACAAGAGTCGGTGACCACTTGCGTACGATTGCCTTTAGCAATCATCACGAGCGAACCGCCGTTTGCTTGGAACTCGTCGGTGTATGGGTCCATACGGTTGGCTGTTGTTGGTCCCATTGAGCCACAAGGCATACCCTTAGGTGTCTTAGCCGGACCAGCGTAGAGCACAGGGTGATCTTTGAAGTATTGAGGCATACCTTGTCCAGCATCGAGGCGTGCTTTGATCTTAGCGTGAGCAATATCGCGTGCTACGATGATAGTGCCGTTGAGCAATACGCGAGTAGATACAGGGTATTTAGAAAGCTCTTTGCAAACTTCAGAGATAGGTTGGTCGAGGTTGATGCTTATTGCATCGCCTTCGCCAGCGCGGCGGAGTGCTTCAGGAATGAGTTCGTATGGCTTGTCGTCCATCTTCTCAATCCAAACGCCATCTTTATTGATTTTAGCTTTTATATTACGGTCGGCCGAGCAGCTTACGCCAAGACCAATAGGACAAGAAGCACCATGACGAGGCAAACGAACTACGCGCACGTCGTGAGCGAAAGCCGTACCACCAAACTGAGCACCGAAGCCTATTTTCTTGGTCTCTTCAAGAAGTTGTTTCTCGAGTTCTACGTCGCGGAAAGCACGACCTGTCTCGTCGCCGGTGGTTGGCAATGAATCGTAATATTTTGTAGAAGCGAGTTTCACCGTCAAGAGGTTCTTCTCGGCTGATGTGCCACCAATAACGAATGCAATGTGGTAAGGTGGACAAGCAGCAGTGCCGAGGCTCTTCATCTTTTCTACTAAGAAAGGAATAAGTGTGCCTGGGTTCTGAATGCGAGCCTTAGTCTCTTGGTATAGATATGTCTTGTTAGCCGAACCGCCACCTTTCACTACACAAAGAAATTTGTATTCCATGCCTTCTGTAGCTTCAATGTCGATTTGTGCTGGGAGGTTGCAACGGGTGTTGACCTCGTTATACATATCGAGAGGAGCATTCTGCGAATAGCGGAGATTGTCCTCGGTGTAGGTGTTGTATACACCCTTAGCGAGAGCCTCTTCGTCGCAGAAGCCAGTCCATACCTGCTGACCTTTTTCGCCGTGGATGATGGCGGTGCCGGTATCTTGGCAGAACGGAAGTTGACCTTTGCAAGCCACTTCAGCATTGCGAAGCATGGTGAGCGCTACGTATTTATCGTTGTCGCTGGCTTCAGGGTTATTGAGTATTGATGCAACTTTTTCGTTGTGCTCGCGGCGGAGCATGAAGTTAACATCGTGGAAGGCTTGAGTGGTGAGGAGCTCGAGTGCTTGAGGTGTTACTTTGAGCACAGGCGTTCCTTCGAAATTGCTAACCGAAACGCCATCTTTAGAGATGAGGCGATATTCGGTGGTGTCTTTGCCCAACTGAAACATTGGGGCGTACTTGAATTCTGCCATTTTATGTAAGGTTGTTTCTGGTTTTGTTTATTGATACAAATATAAATCAAAGTAGAGAGTAAAAAGACTTATGTAAAAAGTTGAAATAAGTAATGTCTCACTTTGATGATCTTGTTCAATTAACTTTGAATCGATCTACCAAACCCTTCATTTTGTTGGCTATGGTGTACAAGTCGTGGGCGTTGGTGGCTATTTCGTCGGCACGAGCAGCTGTATTTTGGGTCTCTTTATTGAGATCGTTTATAGCTATACTTATTTGGTCGGCACCCACGCCTTGCTCTTGACTACTTGTTGTAATCTCTTTTATGAGCATTGCTACTTCGTGCAGTTGTGGAGCAATAGCATCGAGTAGCTTATTAATCTCTTCGGAGCCAGCAATCGATTTTGTAGCAGTGTCGGATACTTCGTGAGCAGTCTCTTGCGTACGTTCGGCAAGTCGACCAACTTCTTTGGCAACAACAGCGAATCCTCTGCCATAAGCACCAGCGCGTGCAGCTTCTACTGATGCGTTTAGGCTAAGTATGTTTGTCTGCTTCACAAGTTCGTTGATGTCTTTTATGCTTACTGCTATTTGGCGAGTGTCGTTCATGCTGTTAGTTGCTTGATGTGCAATAGATGCTACAGCAGTGTCGGCCTCGTTCATAAGAGCTTCGGTATGTATGGAGTTATCGGTGTTTTGGTGAATATTGCTTGTCATCTCTTCGAGCGACGACGAAACCTCCTCGAGTGAGGCTGCTTGTTTGTTTGCGCCATCGCTAAGATTGTGTGATGCCTCGCGTAGAACGTTGCTTGCTGATTGTAGCTTCTCTGCAGCTCTAACTAATGCTCCTATTATGTTAGCAAGGTGTTGTTGCATACGTTTCATGCTATTGCCGAGTCGGTTTACTTCATCTTGGGTGTGCGAAACATAGACTTCCGAAGTTAGGTCGCCTTCGGCAATGAGTGTAGCAGACTCTTCGAGTGCTTTTATTGGCGTTGTCAATCGACGTTTGAAGTATATTATAATAACTACCAAGCATAAAGAGCCGAATCCTAACGCAATCATTATCATAACTAATATCATGCGTTGCGACATCAAATTGCTTACCGAAACGTCTATTGCAGCATTGTATATACCTATGGTAGATCCATTGTATGTCTTTATTGGGAAATATGTAGAATAGAACGTGTTGCCGGCAAATTTTTCGGTGAGGTATGCATTATGACCAGCCACAAGCACGGTGTCGTTGACCCAAGTGCTGTTGAGCTCTTTGCCTATGGGTGTGTTGATGCTATCGTTTATTGTTGAGGCGCGATATACTCCATCACGCACAATGTTTATCTCGCATTGAGCAATTTCGCCATGGGACGATACATATTTTTCATTCTCCATGCGCGACTGACACACAAGAGCATAAGCTCCATAGTCGCCATTGGCATCTTTGAAAGCGTGCACTGTAATTGCGCATAAACCTTCGTTGAGCAGATTGAAATAGCCATCGTAGGGCTTGTAGTCGTTGTCGCGTACATATTTGAAGAGCTTTGCAACCTCGTTCATCTGCTCTTCGGTGTAGTTGCTGAAGTTTGTTCGACGTGGCACACCATCGCGGTCGGCAAGTACATATCCATCAAATTGGTGCAAACCTCGTGTGGCGTTCATCAAGTTGCGCAAATACGACAACTTCTCATTGTCTTCTATTATCGTTGTCTTGATATTGGGGTAGACAATAGGGTAGGCTGCAATGTAGTGGCTGAGTCTACTTATGTCCTTCTCGCTAATTGCCTTGAGGGTCTCCACTTTGTAGTTGAGTTGCACGGCAAAATAGTCTTTGAATATGTTGCCCAATGTGCCATTGACACTGAAAATGTGAACAGAATTAATTGCCAATGAAAAGAGGGTGATGGCAAAACCAATTTTCCAAAGCAAGCTACTTTGTATAGTTCGCTTTAGTTTGCTAAAAATTCCAAATAGAGAAGCCATTTTTTTGTTGCGCTATAACTTGTAAAAAACGTTTGAGAAATTTTATCACTTATGAAGATTGGACGCAAAAATAAGTAAGTGTCCACAATCGCCTCTTTTTTTTGTTTATATATAGTGGTTAAATTATCTAAAATGACTTTTTTCTTATGATATTTTATCATCAAGAAAACTAATATTCCTCATTTGGTTTTCTGGTTGTAATTTCGCGCTGGTTTAATAGCAACATTGTTTAGTGTATGGCTATTTGTATTTTATACCCCGTATTATGGTCAGAGAAACGCTGTCGATAGCAGTCTATTTGCGTATATCAATACTTATATTGCTGATACATAGCCTTAGTATTAAGGCGCAGGTTCGCCAACGCACCTATGAAGGTGTTGTGATTGATGGGCGCACAGGCGAATCTTTGCCCTTGGCCAATGTATATCTGAAAGGAACACTTATTGGCGTCACCTCCGACTTCGATGGCGTGTGGAAAATATCTATTCCTGCCAAATCGGATAGCTTGAGTTTCAATGTTATGGGATATGCCGATTTGTCGGTTCCTGTGTCGCAGCTGAAGTTGACTGGCAATTTGATAGAGATGTATGAATCATCACTCTCGATAGCCGAAGTCACCGTTTCGCCCGATGATGCTCCTCGTCGACTGATGCGTCGCGTTATTGCAGCCAAAAAACGCAATGACCCATCTCAGTATGAGCGCACAAGCTTCGAAAAATACACTCGTTGGGAATATGCACTCAACAACATAAGCGACCGCGTGAAAAACAAAGGACCTTTGCTTAGCACTACGCAAGATTTCATGCGCGTACGTGACGACAGTAGCCGCTATTTGCCTGTATATTTTTCGGAGACCATTTCGCGCAACGAAACTCAAAAAGACCCTTCCAAACAACTATCTACTATCATAGCCGACCAAACTCATGGCGTAGATATTTTCAAACAATATGAGATAGGTGGTTTCTCGAGTTCGCTCGATGTTGATGTGTCGTTCTACAACAACACTGTGAAACTCCTTGGCGCTGGCTTTGTGAGCCCTATTGCCGACAATGCTCTTAACTATTATAAGTATTATATCACCGATAGTACGTATGTGGGACCCGATAGCGTGAAGGTCTACACTGTGAAATATCGCCCCAAAACCGAAGGCAATCTCACATTTATAGGTACTATGGATATAGAAACAAAATACTATTCCATAAAGCGCATCGATGCTGAGATGCCTAAGTATACCAACATAAACTTTGTCAAGAAATTCAATATCACCTCTACTTATCAACTTGTGGGTGACTCTTTGCCTTTCTACGATACCAACAATATGGAAATGCATATCGATTATATGCCTGTGGCATCGAGCAAAAAACGCCTTGAAGTGATGTGCAAAATGTTCAATTCGCAACGCGATGTTGAACTTAACGACCTTTCGCCGCTTTCACTGAGTCATCGCTCTCTGGCCTATGAGACGCAAAAGTCGAAAGGTTATAAAAATCAAGACTCTACATTTTGGAATAGCAATCGTCATCAGGTCCTTAGCGACGAAGAATCGCAGGTGGTAGAATCGATCGACTCAATAAACAATGTTAAGACTGTGAAGGCTTTCAGTCGAATGGTAAAACTCGCCATGACTGGCTATCTCGACCTCGGACTTTTTGAGATAGGCCCTTACACAGAGATGTTCAATACCAATAAAATTGAGGGCGTACACATAGGTTGTGGTGGACGTACAAGCGAAGAAATAAGCGAGAATTGGACTATGATGGCTGTGCTTGGCTACGGATTCAAAAACTCGCGACCTACATACCAAGGCGGCGTTAGCTATAAGTTCAACACCAACATGCGTCGTGTAGTCGACTTGAACTACTACGACCGTCTTGTGAAAATTGGTGAGAATGAAAATATTCTATATCTATATGAGAATATGCTCACTACCAACGAGACTAACATAGTTGCCCAGATTTTCAAGCGCGAAGAGATTGATGAACTTATGTATGAGCAGAAACTCAATCTCAAATACGATCACGAGTGGCGAACGGGGCTATCTTCAAAACTATCAGCTAATTATACGTGGCAATATTCGCCTAAGTATTACCCATTTACCCAGAATGGTGATGATATTTTCTGCGTGAAGCGATTCGAGGTCTCGCTCGACACGCGCTATAGCTACAAAGAGAAGTTTATCGATGCTGGCGTGCAGCGTATATATATGTCTACCGATTATCCTGTTGTGCATTTTGTTGTGGCTGCTGGACGTACAAATGTTGGCAACGAAGAGGGAAACTATGCGCGCGTACACACCACATTGAAGCACGATGTATTCTTTGGACAAACAGAACTTAAGTATGCCGTCGAAGGTGGTATGTTTTTCGGTGATCCTATGCCATACACAATGCTCGAAATACCACGAGGTAACAAAACTTACGGTCTTTATAATTACGATTTCAACTTGATGAATTATCTCGAGTTCGTCAATGATAGATATATCTATGTGTATGCCGATTATTCGCTTGGCGGTCGCTTAATTAATCTTATACCAAGAGCGAGCCGAATAGGTTTGCGAGAGGTAGTGGGCTTCAAAGCTATGTTAGGCCATTTTGATGATCGTCATCTGCTTGCACTCGATATTCCCGATAAGATAAACGGCGCAAACTGTAGTTACCTCGAGCTCAATGCTGGCATAGACAACATTCTGCGCTTCTTCCGTGTAGATGCTGTTTGGCGCGTGACTGATCAAAATTGTTCTGGAGCTCCCAAATTTGGCATTCGTGTGCAATTCAATTTGAAACTTTGAATTGTAATAAATAGCATTCGATTGAGAATATATATGCATAGAAAAGCTCCAAACGAGTAGCTTATTGGGGAATGTAAAAAACGCACGAAAGAACCTTTTCGGAATCTTCCGTGCGTTAATTATGAATTGTCAATTGTGAATTGATAATTACTTCTTTGCTTCTACAGCTGTTTTTTCGATAGCCAAGCCAGCTTTGTATGCTTCTATGTACTTATTGAAGCCTTCTACATCGGCTGCAGTAGGTGCAATCTCGGTGCCGGTGTTGCCAGCAAATACTTTGGCGTCAAGCCAGTCGGCAAGGTTCTGCTTCTTGTCGTTGTTAACTACGAACGAAGCGAGCAATGCTATACCCCAAGCGCCACCTTCGCCAGCTGTCTCCATAACAGAGATTGGCGAGTTGAGCGCTGCAGCAAGTACACGTTGTCCAACGCCTTTGGTGCGGAACAATCCGCCATGACCAGTGATGCGGTCAATCTTGATTTTCTCCTCTTTTAGCAAGATGTCGTTGCCAATCTTTAGTACGCCAATTGAGCCATAGAGGTGCACGCGCATGAAGTTGGCAAGGTTGAACTTGTCGTTGGCTGAGCGTACGAACATCGGACGACCTTCTGCCAAGCCAGTAACGGGTTCGCCAGATATGTAGTTGTATGCGAGCAAACCACCGCAATCGGCATCGCCAGTGAGGGCGTTGTTGTAGAGGCGACCATAAAGTTCGTCCATATCTACCTTCTGACCCATAAGTTCGAGCGACTCTTTGAAGAGGTTAACCCATGCGTTGAGGTCCGATGTGCAGTTGTTGCAGTGAACCATAGCTACGAGGCTACCATCAGGCGTAGTAACCATATCGATAGCTTCGTAAGGTTTCGAGAGATCTTTTTCGAGCACAATCATCGAGAATGATGAGGTACCAGCCGAAACGTTACCAGTGCGTTGCTTAACAGCGTTGGTAGCTGCCATGCCAGTGCCAGCATCGCCTTCAGGAGGACAGAAAGGAATACCGGCCTTAAGGTGACCACTTGGGTCGAGTCGTTTAGCACCTTCGGCTGTGAGTGAACCAGCGTTTTCGCCTGCTACGAGCACACGTGGGAAGATATCTAAGAGTTTCCAACCAAGTTTCTTAGGAGCGATGAGTTGATCGAATTTCTCAACCATCTTAGCATTGTAAGTTTTGGTCTGTGGATCGACAGGAATCATACCCGAAGCATCGCCTACGCCGAGAACCTTTTCGCCAGTGAGTTGCCAGTGAATATAGCCAGCAAGGGTGGTTTGAAACTTGATGTCGCTCACATGCTTGTCGCCATCGAGGATGCACTGATAGAGGTGCGAGATGCTCCAACGCAGTGGAATGTTGTAGTTGAAAAGTTTCGAGAGTTCTGCTGCCGCTTTACCCGTGTTGGTGTTGCGCCAAGTGCGGAAAGGCACCAGAATCTCATCTTTGTCGTTGAAAGCCATATAGCCATGCATCATGGCTGAGATGCCGATAGCTGCAAGGTTCTCAATCTCAACGCCATATTGCTTTTGCACATCTTTACGCAGATCGGCATAGCAATCTTGCAATCCGTTCCAGATAGCATCGATGCTGTAGGTCCACAACCCATCAACGAGTTGGTTTTCCCAAGCGTGGCTACCTTGAGCAATAGGCTTATTCTCGCCGTCGATAAGTACGGCTTTTATACGCGTAGAGCCAAACTCAATACCGAGAATGGCTTTGCCTTGTTCTATTATTTGTTTAGCTGTTGACATTTATATCACCGAATTAAACGAATGAAACAAATTATATGCTTGAAGTTTTATTAGTAAAAAGCCTTTTATAATTGAACGAATTATTGCTGTGTTACCAACCTTGAATACGAACTAATCTCTGGACTTCTAACGACGGTTGACCGAAATTTGCCAATAATCCTAATTTAGAATTCGACATTTTCATGTAGTTAAGAGTTTGTGCTTTGAATTCTGGGCGCCAATTTTCTACAGCCTTTAGTTCTACGATGATTTTCCCATAACAAACAAAGTCTGCACGATATATCTTGCCTATTTCGAATCCCTTATACGAAATGTCAAATTCTTTTTCTCTTTCGAATGGAATGCCTTGTAATTTGAATTCTATTTCAAGTGCATCTTGATAGACAACTTCGAGGAATCCACAACCGAGTTCTTTATGGACAGACATCATAGCACCTACGATTTTATATGCTTCGTCTTTATATATGAGTTCATCCATAATAATTCGTTTAATTATAAAAAGAAATCACCGAACCGAACTAATGCTCTTAGTTTCAATTAGTTCAATTCGGTGATGTTATGATTGCTACTTCAATGCTTTATTCAGCATGTAGTACACCTCGTTGTTGCGGAGTGTCTGCTTGAAGTCGCTGATGTTGGTATTCTTGTTAATCTTAACATATTCGATACCAAGCATCTCGGCGAAGTCTTCCCAGTACTCTTCGGTGATGTCGTATGAGAATGCGCTGTGGTGTGTGCCACCTGCGAGAATCCATGCGCCTGCACCGATTTCGAATGTAGGTTGTGGAACCCAAAGTGCCGAAGCAACAGGGAGGTTTGGCATTGGTTTTGGCTTTATGCACTCAACCTCTTGCGAGATGAGGCGGAAGCGGTTGCCAAGATCAACAACGGTAGCTTTGATACCACGACCAACCTTTGAGGTGAATACGAGGCGAGCGGTCTGTTGTTTGCGGATACCAATGCCGAGGAAGTGAACTTCGAGAGTAGGTTTGTCGACTGCGATGAGCGGGCAAACTTCGAGCATGTGGCTTTGGAGGCATGAGCTGCGGTCGCCAGCAAAGTTGAGGGTGTAGTCCTCGAGGAATGAACAGCCTGTTGGCAAACCTTGTGAGATGACCCACAATGTGCGGTAGAGGCAAGCGGTCTTCCAGTCACCCTCGGCACCGAAACCGATACCTTCGGCCATCAAACGCTGTGAAGCGAGACCTGGAATTTGGTCGAAACCAACGAAGTTAGGATCGTTGATGTCGGCGTCGCCAAGGTCATCGAAGTTGGTGGTGAATGCAGTTGCGTTCTCGTCTTTCAACACGCGGCGGAGAGCGATTTCTGCCTTAGCTGCATTCTTAACCTTCTCCCAATAAACCTTTTCGCCACTCTCGTCAATCTTGATGGTATACGACTTTTTGTATTCTTCAACAAGTGCGTCAGCTTCTGCATCGGTAACCTTCTTGAAGTATTCCATCAATGACGATACTGGGTAGTAGTCAACGTGGTAGCCAAGACGTTGCTCGAATTCTACGCGGTCGCCATCGGTAACGGCAACGTTGTTCATATTCATACCGAACATCAAGCAACGAACGTTGTGAGCATCAGCCACACCAGCTGCTACGCGAGCCCAAACAGCGATTTGCTTCTGAGCTGCCTCGTCTTTCCAGTAACCGCAAACAACTTTGCGAGCTACGCGCATACGAGTGCAGATGTGACCAAACTCAATATCGCCATGAGCCGATTGGTTGAGGTTCATGAAGTCCATATCCATAGTAGCCCAAGGAATTTCGGCATTGTATTGAGTGTGAAAGTGGAGCAAAGGTTTCTCGAGAGCCTGAAGACCTTTTATCCACATCTTAGCAGGCGAGAAGGTGTGCATCCAAGTGATGATACCAGCGCACTTAGCATCATTGTTGGCAGCCTTCATAACATCTTCAACCTCTTTTGAAGAGTTTGCTGTACCTTTATAAACAATCTTAACAGGAATGTTACCGCTCTTATTCAAGCCGTCAACCATTTCCTTTGAGTGAGCATCAACGGCAACAACAGCGTCGCCACCATAAAGAAGTTGGGCACCAGTGACCCACCAGATTTCTAAATTCTCGAAAGCCATAATCAAAATATTATTTATTGTTTCTTTTGTTATAATAATTAGCATTAATATCTATTCACAAATCGGGATAAATTCAATCCACTAATTATGATAAATGTGCAATGTATACTTTAGTCTGTTATGTATGATTTGTAGTTATCATGCGTTAACAGCACAAAACTATCATCGTCTGGTTGATATAGATAACGTTCCGAGTGTAGATTTATTTCTCCAAAATTGATGAGCAATCCCATGTGAACCTTAGCAATACGCATATAGTTTAGTAGTTGGGCTCTATGTTCTGAACAAATTTCTTCAACCGATTTGAATTCTATTATAATACCATTATAGTAGAAATCAGCATAATAAATCTTTTGAAGTTCTACACCCTTATACGTTAGTTGTAACTTTTTTTCGCGTTCAATATCAAGTCCTCGCAACTTAGCTTCAATTGCATAAGCCTCTTGGTAGATTTGTTCTGCCATGCCACGACCAAGGTTGTTGTGTATCTCCATTGCGATGCCAATAACATCATACATGTCCATATACTCTTGCTTAGTCATGACATACGTTTATAAGACTTGCAGAACAATCAGGTTAATTATTGAGTCTATTTATCTTAATTAGTGAAATTGATTTTTCTCAATTAGTGAAAAATGAGCAAATCAATTTTTCTTTTTCTGTCCGTAATATGCATTTGGACCATGCTTGCGCATATAGTGCTTTTCTACGAGTAGCGGGTTCATCGTAGTGTTCGGATTGACCGAGAACGATACGAACGCCATCTTAGCGCACTGCTCCATTACTTTAGCGTTGTACACGGCATTGTCGGGCGAAGTGCCCCACGAGAACGGACCATGATTCTTAACCAAAACGGCAGGAGTGTGGTCGGGGTTGATCTTGCGGATATTCAAAATTTCGTCCACAATCACATTGCCTGTTTCGAGTTCGTACTGACCCTTCACCTCTTTCTCCGTCATGTCGCGAGTGCAAGGAATGTCTTTGTAGAAGTAGTCGGCGTGCGTAGTACCAATGTTAGGTATGTCGCGACCAGCTTGAGCAAAGGCAGTTGCGTATGTAGAGTGAGTATGAACTACACCCTGAATGTTAGGGAAAGCCTTGTAGAGTACGAGATGCGTAGGCGTGTCGCTCGATGGGTTGAGGTCGCCTTCAACCACTTTGCCCGTTTCGAGGTCGACTACCACCATATCTTCAACCTTCATCGAGTCGTAGTCGACGCCACTTGGCTTAATAACTACGAGCCCCTTTTCGCGGTCGATACCACTGACGTTGCCCCATGTGAAGATTACCAATCCTTGCTTAACAAGGTCGAGATTGGCTTTGAATACTTTTTGTTTTAGATCTTCTAACATTTCTATAATTACGAGTTATGAATTACGAGTTACGAGTTTCTACTTCCAACGAACTCTTTACTGACTTTATTATTGAGGTTAGAATTTTTTGCAATTCAATGCAATCGTCATTCATCGATTGGTATTGCTCTACTGATATGTAATCTGTTTTTTGCAGTAGCTCTAACCAGTATAAAGTCTCTTCTCCTTCTTTTCTCGCGATAGATAGTTTATGTACGAAATCACTTTCCGATTCAGCTCGAGATGTTTCTGCAGTATTT
This sequence comes from Bacteroidales bacterium, assembly GCA_015061285.1. Classification (GTDB taxonomy): domain Bacteria; phylum Bacteroidota; class Bacteroidia; order Bacteroidales; family Marinilabiliaceae; genus W3P20-009. The sequence continues at coordinate 128,484 of SUWW01000006.1, forward strand.
GCACCGATAGAAGTGCCCGAGCGAAAAATCTGTTTGCTCATAACGAACTCGTTCTTTTCGCATAAATACTTATATAAGTTAACTATGCGAATAGAAAACTTCAGCGATTTATCCTTTATGATGCTACTTTCTCGCAATGTCTTGGAATTAGGAACTCGTAATTCGTAATTAGATTTTTACCAAAAATAGCAGTAGAATGCAGCGCAAAGGCCGATAACTACAATAGTACCAATAACATCGAATGCACCCCAGCTTTCGCGAATGCTCTTCTTGAAGTCGGACGAGAAGGTGATGGCGTCAACTTGCTCTTTCGATGGTGCAGGAGTGAAGTAGCTCACTACAACCATTAGTGCTACGATGAAGACGAGTAACCAGCATTCAAATATGAGCCAGTTAGTCTGCCAGAACCATGCTGTGGCGTCCCAAAATGCGCCGTCCATCGTTGCATGACCTGAGTCGGTTACTACATTGGTTACCAAACGAAGCATACCTATCAAGAAACCACCTATCAAGCCCCATTCGCCTGCCTTTGGAGTGATTTTCTTTGAGAATATACCGAGTGTAAATACAGCTACCATAGCTGGTGCTATAAGCGATTGAATATCTTGTAGATATGAGTATAGGTTGCCCATGTTCATCATGATAGGCATCCATGCTAAGCCGAGAAGCACAACAACTACTGTTGCCATACGACCTACGAATACGTAGTGCTCTTCGGTCTTGCCTTTCTTCATTGGCTTGTAGAAGTCTTCGGTGAAGAGAGTTGCGCAACTATTGAAGAATGCAGCGAGCGATGCTACAAGAGCGCAAACGAAACCGATTGTAACAATGCCTTTGATGCCCGCAGGCAAGATGTTTTTCACCATCATAGCGAAAGCACCATCGGTCGATTCATGGTCGGTTATGTCCATTACTATGCCACTACCTTCTTTCAGCGAGAGTGCGTAGGCTATCATACCTGGAATGAGGAACATGAAGCAAGGCAAGATCTTGAAGAAGCCTGCTGCAATAGTACCACGACGTGCACGAGCCATAACTACTTTGTTGTCTTCGCCCGGAACCTGACCAAGTACACGCTGTACGATGTGTTGGTCGGTACACCAATACCAAAAACCTATTATCGAAGCACCAAGGAATACAACGTAGCCCGGGAATTGTGGATACATTGGGTCGGCGGGGTCGGTATGGAACATGTGAGTTGTGCCAAAACCATCGTGAGCAGCATCGCAAACAGATTTCATAGCGGCCCAACCATCAACAATGCTTCCGTTGCCCAAAGCCGACAAACCAAGGAATAGCACAAGGAACGAACCAATGATAAGAATTGGAGTTTGAATGGTTGAAAGCGTCATAACACCCTTCATACCACCAAAAACGGTAAATACTGCTGTTATGGCAATAAGGCCAATAGCACCATACCAGAAAGGAATATCCAATAAGTATTTGAAGAAAATACCACCAGTGAAAGCGGTTACCGATACCTTAGTTAATACGTATGCAACCAAAGTGATGATTGACAACCACGAGCCCGTGCGCTGTGTATAGCGGAACTTGAGGAAGTCGGGCATGGTGATAATCTTACCCATTTTGTTGATGAGAAGTTGGTAGAATGGTACAAATAACCAACCGAGGATAAGTATCATCCAACCTTGCATCTCCCAGTGTGCCATGCCGACGCCATCTTTTGCACCTGTGCCAGCTAAGCCAACTAAGTGTTCCGAACCAATGTTGGCAGCAAATATTGCCATGCCGATTACATACCAAGGTTCACCTTTGCCAAAAAGATAGGCTGAAGAATCTTCGCCCTTTTGGGCTTTTTTGTCTTTCCAAATGGCATACCATACTGCAGCTATCACGCCGATAAGACCCACGACGAGTACTGCCCAGTCGAGCCAAATAAATTCATTCGAAGACCAGTTCATTTTTTAGAGTAATTATTTGATAATAATAAAGATAATTAAGCAGTTAGAGTAGTAGCGAATATTAACCAAAACTTGCTGCCTGTTACAATTCTTAACATTGACAAATATACACCTTGGGGCATTATTTAGTGGAAAAAAAGTTTGTTTATAGAGGAAAATAATCCAATGTGTGAAGTTCTGTTATGCATATATGTAATTAGCCATTTTTAGTCTAAATAGTAAAAAATCAATGCTTTCATGCATGTGCAAATACATAAATATTAATTTTGTGTGTTGAACCTAATCAATAATTAACTCTAATATGAAAGGCTTATTTTCTGCAGCCATAATGTTAGCTTTTGCTATCGGTGCTGTAGCTCAAACCAGTCTCACTGGTACCGTTATTGATGAGTCGGGTGAACCTATTGTTGGCGCTGCCATTGTGCAGAGTGGCACTACTACAGGTACAGTTACCGATATCGACGGAAACTTCAAATTGACACTCACAACGACTCCTGTCGATGTAGAAATCTCTTATCTTGGGTATGTTACCCAAAAAATCAACACCAAAGGAGGCTCGCTTGGTCGTTTGCGTATGCAGACCGATTCGAAGGCTCTCGACGACGTTGTGGTGAAATCGTCGGTAGCTGTTGCTCGTAAGACACCTGTAGCGCTATCGAGTATTGATCCTGTAATTATTGAAGAAAAACTTGGAACGCAAGAGTTCCCAGAATTACTTAATTCAACACCTGGTGTTTATGCAACCAAAAAGGGTGGCGGTTTTGGCGATTCTGAAATCAATATGCGTGGCTTCAAGAGTGCTAACGTTGCTGTCATGATTAATGGTGTGCCGGTCAACGATATGGAGTGGGGTGGCGTCTATTGGAGCAACTGGGCTGGCTTGTCTGATGTTACTCGTTCTATGCAGACTCAGCGCGGTCTTGGCGCAAGCAAAGTTTCGGCACCTTCGGTTGGTGGTACCATAAATATTGTAACAAAATCTATCGATGCAAAGAAAGGTGGTGCTTTATCGTACGCTGTTGGTAACGACGGTTATAATAAATTACTTGCAACCGTTTCTACTGGTATGAACGATAAGGGTTGGGCTCTGACGCTCCTCCTCGCTAAAACTTGGGGCGATGGCTATGTTCAAGGTACAGAATACGAGGCTTACAACTGGTTCTTCAGTCTTGCTAAGCGTATCAACGATAGCCATCAATTGTCGCTCACTGCTTTCGGTGCTCCTCAATGGCACAACCAACGTAGTAGCTATGATGGTCTCACTATCGCAGGTTGGCAGAAGGTGAAAGACTATATGGGCAACGATAGCCAGTATAAATACAATCCTACTTATGGCTTTGATAAAAACGGCGTAAGAAAGACTTCGTCGCACAATGAATACCATAAACCACAAATCTCGCTCAATCACCAATGGCAGATAAGTGAGACTCAAACTCTCTCCACTGCGCTCTATTCTTCGATAGGTCGCGGTAATGGTTATAGCGGTCAAGGTCGCACAAGCACCTATAGAAATGCGTGGTATGGTGCAAGCGATGGCTCATTGAATATGACCTACAGACATGCCGATGGAACTTTCGCTTACGACATGATTCAAGAGATGAACGAGCAGAGCGATCATGGTTCCGAAATGATTATGGCGAAGAATAAAAACTATCACACTTGGTTCGGTCTTCTCTCTAACTACAACAACGAGGTGAACGAAGATTTGACTATCTCTGGTGGTGTTGACTTCCGCTGGTATAAAGGTGTTCATACCAATGAAATCATCGATCTTTATAATGGTGCATATTATATAGATGATAGCAGTCGCAAGGGCGTCAAGGCTGAGAATAACAAGAAAGCTTCTGATCCTAACTATGTAAATGAGAAACTTGGTGTAGGCGACGTTGTTTATCGCGACTACGATGGCTACACCGTACAAGGCGGTCTCTTCGCTCAAGGCGAATACACGCTTGACGACTTCAACTTCTTCCTCTCTGGTTCCTTGTCGCGCACTACATATTGGCGCTACGACCGTTTCTACTATGATGCTGATCATGCAGAATCGGACCACTTGAACTTCTGGGGCTACACTATAAAAGGTGGTGCTAATTATAATATCAACGAATACAACAACGTATTCTTCAATGCTGGCTACATTAGCCGTGCGCCATTCTTCTCGGGTGGTGCATTCCTCTCTGCTCAAGTAAGTAATGCTACAAACCCAGATGCTGTGAACGAAAAGATTGCTTCGGTTGAAGCTGGCTATGGTTTTGAAAATAGCTGGTTCAAGGCAAGTCTCAACGCTTACTTCACCAAATGGATGGATAAGACTATGACGAAGAGCTCAGAATATACTATGGCGGACGGCTCTACCGACCGCTGGAACGTCAACATGGAAGGTGTCAATGCGCGCCACATGGGTGTAGAACTCGACTTGCAGGCGCGTCCAGCCGATTGGGTAGAAATGAGTGGTATGTTCTCTCTTGGTAACTGGATCTGGGATTGTAATACTACGGGTTATTTCTATAACTCACTTGGTCAACCTCTTGCAGATGACAAGGGTACTATCGCAAGTGGTTCTAAAGCCGCCGACCACGCCAAATCTATTATCATACTTGATAAAGTTCGCGTAGGTGGTTCTGCTCAGACAACTGCTGCCTTTGGTATCAAGTTCAAACCGATGAAGGGCTTCCGCGTAGGTATCGACTACAACCTCTTTGCTCGTAACTATGCCGACTGGGAAGTCAAAGGCTCAGATATGGATTGGAATGGTACCAAGACGTTCAGTGATCCATGGCGCATCCCTTCAGGACATAAATTCAGTGCAAACGCAGGTTACTCATTTGCTCTCTGCGACAAGTTGAATGCAAACCTCTCAGGTAACGTAGATAACCTCTTCGACCAAGAGTATATCGTAGACGCAACCGATGGCTCTGACCATACTTGGAAGACTGCATACAAGATTTTCTATGCATTCGGCAGAACATATTCGGTGAAATTCAAGCTGACATTCTAAACATATTACATAGAACCGTATGAAAACTAAAATATATACACTCGTATGTATGTCGGCTCTTGCGCTTGCAGGCTGCGACTACAACGACGATCATTTTGAAGGTCTCGACGATATTGTCCGCGATTCTCGTATTGACATCAAGAAGTTGACTTATACACTTACCGATGCCGATTATGCTACTATTGGTAAGTACAGCCCAGTTGATGCAGCCGATACTGTAGAATTGAAAGGTTTGGCAAAAGCACAATCGTTTAGTTCTACTGATTTCGCAGAGCGGTACATACCTAAATTTTTGGCAAGTAAATATCCAACAGCCGACAACGCATCGGCTGTGAATGTTACTTACAACTTGTCAAAAGATGCGCCTGAGTATCTTGCTCAGATAGCTGATGCTGCTAAATATGAGCTTACCGATGCTGATTATGCTGAAGCTTGGGGCTCAAATGATGCTGTGTCGTATCTTACGCCTCGCACTATCTCAAAACTTCCATCTTTGATCTCTGCTAATGTAGAAGCTGAGAAAGATGGCTTGGCTATGATTACATATAAATATTCCGAAACCGAACCTCAAACATCGACCAACGAGACCGCTTCTTCATGGACAAAACTTACGGTGAATAACCTCCCCGAAGGAACATCGTGGAACTATGTTTCTTCGAATGCTGACCTTTCAGCGTTTGCAGGTAAGAAAATTCGTATTGGTGTCCGTTATCTAAGTACTTCTGAAGTGGCTGGTACTATAGAACTTGAGAGTGCACATGTAGGAGAAGCTACAGAAGGTCGTTCGGATCTTTATATGTATAAAGCAAATGAAGATGAAACATATTCTTTGGCTACCAAATTTGCGGCTGGTACGTACTTTATAGCTGGCAAAAATGCTGATGGTAATTTGGTACCTTTTGCTAAACCCAAAGATACCAGTAAAACGTATGGTTATTTCGGTATAGAAACGCCGATTGCAGCTGCCGAAAAACTATCAGCTGAGGTTGTTGCTCCGTATTTAGTAGAGATCACACCAGCCGAGAGTGGAATTGGTAATACCATCAAAAATGCTGATGGTAACTACATTTTCATGAAGGGTACATACAACAATTTCAATCTTGCTGCCGAAATACCTGAAGATGGTAATGGTCAATGGGTGTTTGCATATAAAGGAGAGGGTTGCATAAGTATTGCTAACACGGCAAATTCTAAGATTGTGAAATTCGATGCTGAGTACGGCAATATAGGAGCGTACGCAGGTGAGTATTTTGCCAATCATCTATGCTCAGAAAGTACCGACGCTCCTGAAGGTCTTTCGTTTGTCGACGTAACACTTCCCGATGGCGTGTCATACATTTGGAGTGCAACCAAGGCTTACGGATTGAAAGCTACTGCGTATGTAAACAATGCAAGTTATGAAAGCGAAAGTTGGTTTGTTACCAACGAAATAGACCTATCTGAAGCTACGGCTCCAGTCCTGACTTTCGAATGCGCAGCCAACAAGTTTAGTGGCTCTGCTGTGAGCGACTTCTTCGAAGTATATGTTTCTGAAGATTACGAAGATGGTCAAGAAATAAATGTTTCAGGTAATAAGAGCCTAAAAGCTGCATCTGCCGAGACAAAATATGCGTTATATAAATATAATGGCTCTTCTTGGTCGGCATATACTTCAGGCGTTATTGTGCTCAATCCTTCTGATTACACAGCAATGGGCTTGAAGTATGCAAACTTCAGTGCAACCGACAAGGCAGAAGTCTACATACCTAAATTCTTGGCAACCAATAAACCATACGCATTGGAAGAAGATGTTGTGGCTGTGGTATATAATTACTACGATGCGACTTCCAAAGTTACTTCGCTTAGCGCCGACGAATATAATTTCATCGATGGAGCATGGAGCAAAACGTCAACATCTGACGTTGTAACAAGTCAATTCGTAAAGACAAATGGTGCGTTTGTGTTCGACCCATCGGTAGTTATCAACTTGCCAAAGGCATCTACGAGTGCATATTTCTATCAAACTTGCACTGATTGGGTTTGGGAAAATATTGATACTCCACTAGGCTTCACAGCTAAAGGTCAAGGCTACGTAACAAGTTATGCTAATAACGAATATTATACAGGTAGCACCGCATACCAGAACAATGTAGATTGGCGTGTGGCTAAAGCTCGTGAGCAGTATGCTGCTGGTTACGAAGGCTTGAGCGACGATGAAGCATTGGCGCTTATGCAAGATCACCTAAAGGAGGCTTGGGCTGCTACATTGTCAATACTCTATCCTGATGCTAAACCTATCGAAGGTATTGATATTACATACACCATCAACTTCATTGTTTATGGTCTCGATCAGACAGATTGGACTGTGGTGTTCAAACTTGTTGGTGTCGGACAATTCGAATATGTAGAAGAATCGCTTCAAAGTGTAGAATAAACATTGAAGAATTATTTATAACAAAGTAGTCATTCCTACGTAGGAATGGCTACTTTTCTTGTATATGGAGTTTTGGTTAATAAAAGTTATAAGTAGTTATGTTATAATAGTTTTATGTGAAAAGATGTGATGTTCTCGATTGCATATTAAGTTGTGATGAAAGGCAAAACCGATTGCTTTTTGAGAAAAATAGGGCTTTGGTAAGCCATGTATTATACTTTAGTCCAAACAATAAACACTATTTGAATTGTTCGGCAAAAAGAATACTTTTGCGCCGTTTGTTTTATAACAGCATAATGTCTAACTATTAATTAGAAAACATTTTTTCATGAGTGAATTACAAGAAGGAGTAGCTGGTTTCGACTGGGAATCCTTGGAAAATGGTGGCGCGAAAGTTGCCGAAAGTCGTGAGAAGCAAGCTGCTGATTACGAGAAAACCCTCTCAACCGTAGCAGAAAAAGAGGTTGTAGACGGTACTGTGATTGCAATCACAAAACGTGAAGTCGTTGTAAATGTAGGCTTCAAATCAGACGGTATCATCAATAACAATGAATTCCGTTACAATCCTGACCTCAAAGTAGGTGATACTGTAGAAGTATACGTTGAAAGCCGTGAGGACAAGAAAGGTCAGTTGGTTCTCTCTCACAAAAAAGCTCGTGCAATCCGTTCATGGGATCGCGTAAATGCGGCTCTCGAAAATGACGAAATTGTTAAGGGTTACGTTAAATGTCGCACTAAGGGCGGTATGATTGTAGACGTATTTGGTATCGAGGCATTCTTGCCAGGTTCACAAATCGACGTTAAGCCTATCCGCGACTACGATGTATTCGTTGGCAAGACAATGGAATTCAAAGTTGTCAAAATCAACAACGAATACCGCAATGTTGTTGTCTCACACAAAGCTCTTATCGAAGCTGAGCTTGAGCAACAGAAGAAAGATATTATCTCGAAACTCGAGAAGGGTCAGATCCTCGTTGGTACTGTTAAGAATATCACCTCTTACGGTGTATTCATCGACCTCGGCGGCGTAGATGGTCTTATCCACATCACCGACCTCTCATGGGGCCGTGTACAACATCCAGAAGAGATTGTTCAACTCGATCAGAAACTCAATGTTGTTATTCTCGACTTCGATGACGCTAAAACCCGTATCGCTCTCGGCTTGAAACAACTTACTCCTCATCCATGGGATTCTCTTGACCCTAACCTCAAAGTTGGTGACAAGGTTAAGGGTAAAGTAGTTGTTATGGCTGACTATGGCGCATTTGTAGAAATTGCACCTGGCGTTGAAGGTCTTATCCACGTAAGCGAAATGAGCTGGAGCCAGCACCTCCGCAGTGCACAAGACTTCCTCAAAGTTGGTGACGAAGTTGAAGCTCAAATCCTTACCCTCGACCGTGCAGAGCGCAAGATGTCTCTTGGTATCAAACAACTTCACCCAGATCCATGGGCTAATATCGAAGAGAAATATGCAGTTGGTACAAAGCACACTGCAGTTGTACGCAACTTCACCAACTTCGGTATTTTCGCCGAAATCGAAGAGGGCATCGATGGTCTTATCCACATTTCTGACCTCTCTTGGACCAAGAAGATTAAACACCCAGCTGAGTTCACCTCAATTGGCGACAAGATTGAAGTTGTTGTTCTCGAAATCGACAAAGAGAATCGCCGTTTGAGCCTTGGTCACAAGCAACTCGAAGACAATCCTTGGGACGTATTCGAAACCATCTTCACCGTTGACTCAGTACACGAAGGCACAATCACCGAAATTCTTGAGCGTGGTGCAGTAGTTGCACTTCCTTACGGTGTTGAAGGCTTCGCTACTCCACGTCACCTTGTAAAAGAAGACGGTTCGAAAGCTAAAGTAGACGAGAAACTTCCATTCAAGGTTATCGAATTCAACAAGAGCGCAAAACGTATCATCCTCTCTCACTCACGTATCTGGGAAGACGAGAAACGTGCTGCTGAAGGCGGTGAGCCAGCTCGCGAGACCAAGAAAGCTGCTAAGGCTAAGAAGAGCGACGTTGAAGTAACAACTCTCGGCGACATTTCTGAACTTGCAGCTCTCAAAGACAAGTTGGAAGCTGACGGAAAGAAAGGTGAATAATAACTATCTATAATTACACAAAACGATGGATTTTGAAGTACAGTCTAATGATGGCTACTCAATACTTACGATGAACGCTGAGAGTTTGGATGCTCAGACGACACCGAAACTTCGTTCCGAACTCGTCATTTTGTCGGGTAAAGGCGTCAATAAGATGATTATTGACCTAACGAAATGTAAAAGTTGTGATGCCGTTGGCCTTAGTGCTATTCTTATTGCTCATCGTTTGTGTAAAGATGGTCGCCTCTTTTTGGTAGGCGTTTGCGAAGAGGTTGAAAGAATGCTTTCAATTCAGCGCTTCGACCCACCAATCGTCATTCTCGACAACATTAACGAGGCCATTGATCGAATGAATAACTAAATGGTGATTACCGCCGACGTAAGCTTATAGTCATGTCGATGGAACTCACCGTACTTGGTTGCAATTCGGCTTTGCCGACCTCATATAGGAATCCGTCCGCTCAGATACTTACTGTGTCTGGGCGGACGTTTTTGATTGATTGTGGCGAAGGAACACAATTCCAGTTGCGCAAGTTGCACATCAACTTCATGCGCATCGATTACATATTTATTTCTCATATACATGGCGATCACATCTTCGGATTGTTAGGCTTGATTTCTACTATGTCGTTACTCAACCGTTCGACGCCTTTGGAAATCTTTGCTGATACTGCCTATGAAGATCTGTTTAATCGTCAAATTGCTTTCTTTTGCGAAAATCTAACTTTCCCAATTATCTATCATCCATTGGCAGTTGACAAACCGCACGTCATCCTTAACATAAAAGGTGTGCAGGTTCAGACTGTGCCTTTGGTTCATCGTGTGCCTACGAATGGTTTCATATTCCGCGAACAAGCTAAAGCTCCCAATATTCGCAAATCTGCTATTTGTAAGTATGGATTATCTATTGCCGACATCGTGTCGATAAAAGATGGTAAACCCTACTTCGATAGTGTAACTGGCGAAGAAGTTGATAGGAGCGAACTTGTCATCGAGGCAGAAGAGCCCAAGAGTTACGCATACATATCCGATACTGCATACCTACCATCGATAGTGGAACAGGTAAAAGGCGTATCGCTACTATATCATGAAGCAACATTTGCCGACGACAATGCTGAGTTGGCTGGTAAAACATACCACAGCACAGCAAAGCAGGCCGCTACTATAGCGCGCGATGCAGGTGTTGGTAAATTGCTTATTGGTCATTATTCAAGTAGATACAAAGAAACCGATGTTCTCGAACAAGAGGCTCAATCGGTATTTCAAGATACAACAGCCGTCTATGATGGCTATTCGTTGGTTTTCTAAACCAGCATTAGGCATAAATAGCAAGCGTTTGCTACTTTTGCCGCGTTATACATACATAAGAATAATATAAAAACCATATATAAACGATGTTTGAAAATCTAAGTGAGAGACTTGAACGTTCGTTCAAGGTGCTCAGAGGCGAAGGTAAGATTACCGAGTTGAATGTCGCCGACACTCTAAAAGATGTTCGTAAGGCACTCCTTGATGCCGATGTTAACTATAAAGTAGCTAAGCAATTTACTGATAACGTACGTCAGAAAGCTATCGGACAGAATGTGCTCACAGCGGTGAAGCCAGGACAGATGATGGTTAAGATTGTTTATGACGAACTTACTGCTTTGATGGGTGGCGAAGCTGCCGATATAAACATCAAAGGTCAGCCAGCTGTTGTATTGATGTCGGGTTTGCAAGGTTCTGGTAAAACCACGTTTAGTGGCAAACTTGCAAACATGATAAAGACAAAACGTGGCAAAAATCCATTGCTTGTTGCTTGCGACGTCTATCGCCCTGCTGCTATCGAACAGTTGCGCGTAGTTGGCGAACAAATTGGCGTGGAAGTATATTCTGAACCCGACAATAACAATCCTGAGAAGATTTCTAAAAATGCTGTAGAATATGCCAAAAAGAATGGTTTCGATGTGGTAATAGTCGATACTGCAGGTCGTTTGGCTGTTGATGAGCAGATGATGAACGAGATTGAAGGCTTGAAGAAGGCTCTCGATCCTCAAGAAATTCTCTTCGTGGTCGACTCGATGACTGGTCAAGATGCCGTAAATACAGCGGCTGAATTTAATCAGCGTCTCGACTTCGATGGCGTAGTGCTTACCAAACTCGATGGTGATACACGTGGTGGTGCAGCGCTTTCTATACGTAGTGTCGTAAATAAACCTATCAAATTCATAGGTACGGGCGAAAAAATCGACGCAATCGACGTGTTCCACCCATCGCGTATGGCAGATCGTATACTTGGTATGGGTGATATACGAAGCCTTGTTGAACGCGCGCAAGAGAGTATCGATGAAAAGGAGGCTGCAAAACTTCAGAAGAAGATTGCTGCTAACAAGTTCGACCTTGAAGACTTCCTCGATCAGATTCAGAAAATCAAAAAGATGGGTAACATCAAAGATTTGATGGGTATGATTCCGGGTGTAGGCAAGGTTATCAAGGATATTGATATTGATGATAATGCGTTCAAAGGCACCGAAGCCATAATACGCTCTATGACTCCTACCGAGCGTAAGAATCCGCAAATCATTGATGGAAATCGCAGAAAGAGAATAGCTGCTGGTAGTGGCACTTCACTCCAAGAAGTTAATCGCCTCTTGAAGCAATTCGAAGAGATGCGCAAAGTGATGAAAGCTATGAATTCGGGCTCTGGACGTAGCAACATGCAGCGCATGATGAATATGATTAGACGATAAATCAAAGTATTTCAATACATATAAATATGGAACTAATTGACGGAAAACGTGTTTCGGCAGAAATACGAAAAGAGATCGCTGAAAAAGTGGCTGAAATGGTTGCTAATGGACAAAAACGCCCTCATCTCGTTGCAATTCTTGTCGGACACGATGGCGGTAGCGAAACCTACGTAGCTAACAAGGTGAAAGCTTGTGAAGAGTGCGGGTTTAAGTCTACGCTAATCCGTTTCGAGGACGATATAACCGAACAACAACTCTTGGCAGAGGTGGCAAAACTCAATGCCGATGATGATGTTGATGGTTTCATCGTTCAACTTCCATTGCCAAAGCATATTTCAGAACAAACAATCACCGAGGCTATCGATCCGAAGAAGGACGTTGATGGTTTCCATCCGCAAAACGTAGGTCGTATGGCTATTGGTCTGCCAGCGTTCGTGTCGGCTACACCGCAAGGCATCGTCGATTTGATTACGCGCTACAACATTCCTACTAAGGGCAAACATGCCGTAATTATTGGCCGTAGCAATATCGTTGGTCGTCCGATGAGCATTCTCTTGTCGCAGAAAGGCATCGACTGCACCGTTACGCTTTGCCACAGCCGCACCGAGAATATCAAGGAGATTTGCCAACAAGCCGACATCATTGTAGCTGCTATTGGCAAACCTGCCTACCTCACTGCCGATATGGTTAAGCCTGGCGCTGTAGTTATCGACGTAGGTACAACGCGCGTCCCCGATGCTACAGCAGCTCGAGGTTGGCGCTTGAAAGGCGATGTCGATTTCGAAAATGTTGCCCCAAAATGCAGCTATATCACTCCAGTGCCTGGTGGCGTAGGACCAATGACCATCGTGTCGCTAATGAAGAACACGCTCTTAGCTGGTCAAAAATCGGTTTATTGATATAATTATTTATACCATGAAAAAGATATTTATGCTGATTCTCAGCCTGTTTGCTGCTACGCTTAGCTATGCTCAGACAGATGTTAGTCTGTTTTGGAAGAAAGATAGTCTGCAGATAACTGAGTTACATTCAGCAGAAGCCGATCAATACAGAAAAGTTGGTCACCACGGGCCAGCGGTAGAGAATATGTATATGGCTGCGCGAATCTATTTCAACAACAGCGGAGCTATAGATATTTACTCGAAGCAAAATCCGGGTTTGGAGTTGCGCAAATATTTATGGTATCCAAACAAACAGCAGATGGCCAATGGCGCCGGTTGCGATGAGTATCGCGTAGGCAAAACGGTCGGTCTTGGTGGTATTAGCCTTTGGAAGAACAACCAAGAGATAAAACTTGTTGCTACGCGCGGTCGCGACGTTCGTGTGGTGAAAGGCGACACTTGCTCATACATAGAGATGATTTCGCGCGGCGTTTGCTATGGTAGCGACTCTGTAGATATTGCAGTTCGTGTATATGCATACGCCAACAAACGCACCATGGACGTTGAGGCAGAGTGCATCAGCGGACAGAAGGTGCAGTTTATGTCGGGTGTAAACTATCACGAAGGTCAAGAAATAATCATCGATCAAGCTCATATAGCTGTTTGGGGTATTCACCCTGCCGATATTGTTGAAAATCCACTACCTATTGGTGGCGGTATAGCATTCGACAATCACAAATGGCGTCATGTGAAAAACGTCGAAGAGAATGGTATGAAGCGTATTGTGAGCGTTATGCCTTGTCATAAAGTACGTACTACAATTGTGGCTGCATGCTCGCGCGAAAGTGAACTCAACAACAGCGCAGATTTCTTCAAATTCGTACGATCAATAAGACTTGCTGGTACTAAAAAAATCACGAAGAAATGACACCAATGGCTCTTGTACTTATTGTGCTTATTCTTGCTGCAACATTTGTGGGCGCTTTATATATATTCCATCAAACTGAACGCGAACGCATGGCGAATGAGTTTCGCATGCACTCTATAGAGCGTGTGCTGCCTAACAAAATGCAGGCATACGAACGCATGGCGCTTTACCTCGACCGTATTTCGCCTATGAATATGGTTCAGCGCGAACAGATGAAAGTTCAGACCGCATACGACCTCTATCCGCTGCTTTCGAACGCCGTTCGACAAGAGTTTGAACACAATGTGGCTATGCAGATCTATTTCCCAACCAAGACTTGGGTGAAGATTGAGCGAGCTCGCGATGAAGTGCTTAAATGTCTTACCGATGAAGCGAAAGCAATCGATAAACGTGCATCGTCAATAGAATATGGAATGCAGGTGGTGGATAGTGCTAAAAATGGTTGCCAATTCCATATCGATCGTGCTCTCGAAGCCCTTCGCCACGATATTGGTGACGCTATGGTGATACCAAATTAATACACCTTTGCTCCTAATAAGTAAGATTATAGGCAACTATAAAAGAATCAAAACTTAATACTAATCTGTGTTCTGTGCAGAGATCCAGAATACAGATTTTTTTTGTGTATATGTGTCGGAAGACGTTAATATTTCAACGTCCTGTTTTCAACTCACTATACATAACAACTATATTTGCAAGCTATTAATCATTTCAATACAAAGATGGGACTCTTCGGTTTGTTCAATAAAGAGAAAAAAGAACGCCTCGATCATGGTTTACAAAAGACAAAAACCTCGCTTTTCAGTAGGCTAAGTCGCCTTATCACGGCAAAGCGCAAGGTAGATGCTGATGTGCTCGATGAGTTGGAGGAAATACTTATTTCATCGGATGTTGGCGTAGATACCACACTCAAGATTGTAGAGCGTATCTCGGCTCGTGTGAAACGCGATGCCTACGAGACTACCGAAGAACTCAACGTAATCCTTCGCGAAGAGATTGCCGCTATGCTTGCCGAAAATAGTAAGACTACTGCTACCGATATTGAACTTCCTGCCGATGGACGACCATACGTAATTATGGTTGTGGGGGTCAATGGCGTAGGCAAGACAACAACAATAGGCAAACTCGCTCACCGCTTTACGGCTGAAGGTAAGAAGGTCGTTCTTGGCGCTGCCGACACTTTCCGTGCTGCCGCTATCGAGCAACTATCTATTTGGGCCGAGCGTACTGGTGCAACTATTATTAAACAGCAAATGGGCTCCGACCCTGCTTCGGTTGCATACGACACCATCGCATCGGCAGTGGCTCAAAAGGCAGATGTCGTAATTATTGATACTGCAGGAAGATTACATAATAAGATAAACCTGATGAACGAGCTTTCGAAAATTAAGAATGTTATGAAGAAGGTCCTTCCTTCTGCACCTGATGAAGTTTTGCTCGTTCTCGATGGTTCGACAGGTCAGAATGCTTTTGAACAAGCACGCCAGTTTACTAAAGCTACAGAGGTCTCAGCTCTTGCTATCACAAAACTCGATGGCACTGCTAAAGGTGGCGTAGTTATTGGCGTTTCGGACCAATTCTCGCTTCCTGTGAAATACATAGGAGTGGGCGAGGGCATAGACGATTTGCAACTCTTCGACAAGACTCAGTTTGTCGATTCTCTTTTCAATTAACATAAGTACGTATATATAATGACTGCGGCAAAATCGGCTGCTAAGCAAATGACGGTTGATGTTATTTCGCTTGGCTGCTCTAAAAACTTAGTCGATAGCGAACGCCTTTTGGCTCAGTTGGATTCTATGGGCATTAAGGCAACTCACGATGCGCCCAATCCTCATGGAGATGTGGCGGTGATAAACACTTGTGCATTCATCGGTGATGCCAAAGAAGAGTCGATAGATATGATTCTTGGTATGGCAGAGCGTAAAAAGGCTCGCAAACTAAAACGGTTGTATGTTATGGGTTGTTTGCCAGAGCGTTATAAAGATGAACTCGCCGAGGCAATACCCGAAGTCGATGGCTTTTATGGTAAATTCGATTGGCCCAAGCTTTTCGAAGAACTTGGGAAAGAGTATCGTGCCGACCTTCGCAACGACCGTATAATTACTACTCCTTCACATTATGCATATTTGAAAATTTCGGAAGGTTGCAATCGTTTTTGTACCTATTGTGCCATACCTATAATTACAGGTCGCCACACGAGCCGCCCGATGGAAGAAATTCTCGACGAAGCTAAACGCCTTGCTGACGGCGGCGTGAAGGAGTTGCAGGTTATTGCTCAAGATTTGTCGTCGTATGGAACAGATTTGTATAAGACGTCGAAACTTGCAGAACTCACACATCGCTTAACCGAAATTAATGGCATTGAGTGGGTTCGCTTGCATTATGCTTATCCGGCAGATTTTCCATTCGATATTTTACCCGAAATGGCTTCAAATCCAAAGGTTTGCAACTATCTCGATTTGGCACTTCAGCATATTTCTGATAATATGCTCAAAACTATGCATCGCCACATAACTAAGCAGCAAACGCTCGATTTGCTTAGCCGCATACGTAGCGAAGTGCCAGGCATACATATACGTACAACATTTATTTGTGGTCATCCGGGCGAAACAGACAAAGACCATGAAGAACTTATGCAATTCGTTGAAAGTCAGCGATTCGAACGAATGGGCGCGTTTACCTATTCGCACGAGGAGGATACGTATGCATGGAAAAACTACAAAGACGACATTCCTGAAGAGACAAAAGAACGCTATAAGGCTGATATTATGGAGCTTCAGGAGACTATAAGTACCGAAATTAATGAGCAGAAGGTTGGCTCGGTAATGCGTGTTATAATTGATAGATACAACAAGGAGGAGAATATATACTATGGTCGCACAGAGTTCGATTCGCCTGAAGTTGACGGCGAAGTGTTGATCAAAGGCGATAAAAAACTTAAGGTCGGCAATTTCTACGATGTGCGCATTACAAGTGCAGATCAATACGATCTCTTTGGTGAATTGAATAATTGATTACCGGTTGAAACGTATTCTATACATATTAATAGCGACTTTGCTCTTCGTTTCGGGAGGCGATATGTATACGTATGCACAAAAAAGGCAAGTGAAGAAAAAGCCTCCTGTGAAACGTGTAACACGCGAACGCCCATACCTATTCTATCGCGAGAAATATCAAGTCTTGGCAAACGACACTTCGGTTTGGGACGGTACGTATCAGCTCATATATCGCGGAAAGTCGATTGAAAAAGGGCAATATCACAAAGGCGAACGAGTGGGCGTTTGGGAATTTTTTACCGTGACAGGCACACGTGAATTTTGCTACGACTACGATGAAGAACTTCCATTCCAAATTACGCCGCACTTCGGTACTAAATACGATGCACGCAATTTCCCGCCACTTTTTCTCGGAAGTCCAGTTGTTATAAACCAGTTCTTAGCGTTTCATACGCATTACAAATTGCGCGAAGATGATAATTATCACAATTGTAAAGTGCAACTGCTATTGCGCATCAATGCCAACGGACGAATGGTTGGCTACGAACTTGGTGATACGTCGATAGTGGAGTTCAACAATGCAGTTCGCGAGGCTGCCACGCGCATTCCAGAGCACTGGAGATGGGTGCCATCTCGAAAAAACGGGAAGAATGCAGAAGGTATATATAAAATAACCGTCATTTTCGATGCTGTGTATTAGAGAATAGAATGGGCAGTTGTAGAAATGATATAAATTATAAATATTAAACTTTAGGCTTAACGCTTATTAACAATCAGTGCTAAATTTGCATTTTGTTTTTTATTTTGAATAAATATGACTAAAAGCGCGATAATATTTCTTGCTAACGGATTTGAAGAATCGGAGGCGTTGGTGCCATACGATATTCTGAAACGAGCAAGTGTAGATGTGACTCTTGCTGCTGTGGGACAGCAACTTGCGGTAGAGAGTTCACATGGTTTGAAAGTCACTGCCGACATACTTTCAGAAAAAGCACAAAGCAAATACGATCTTGTAGTTCTACCAGGTGGAATGCCGGGAACGAAAAATTTGCAAGCGTCTGCGGATGTTCGTCAGATAGTTTTGGATGCTAACGCCGAAGGGCGACTTGTGGGAGCTATCTGTGCAGCGCCAATGATATTGGGTACGCTCGGTTTGCTTCGAGGCAAAAAGGCGACGTGCTATCCTGGATTTGAAACATTTTTGGAAGGTGCCACGCACGAACGTAAACACGTTGTGCGCGATGGTAATATAATTACTGCTGCAGGAGCTGGAGCAGCTATATTCTTCGGTTTGGAACTCGTTTCGTCATTGTTCGACCGTGATTTGGCCGACAAGATAAGTCGCGAAATTCAATATACATTGTAGATGCGTATCATCACATACATATTATCTATTGTGCTGCTGTCGAGTTGCAGCTTATTCTATCACAAGAGTGATAAAGATAATTCGGAAATTGCAGGCATAATACCGTTGCAAGATACCGATGAAGGTTGTTACGCATTGGAAGCGCGTTACTCCAATTGGCCTCACCCTGATTCGCTCATCATATATATCGATGGTGATAGGTATCGAGTTTTGTCGAACGGCGAGGTCTATTCGCAAGATCGCAAGCATGTTTATACGTTTGGAAATGAATTTCCTATAGAGCAGTTATATTTTATTCAGCGCGGTCGCGATTTGTTCATTTTCTATACCGATGTAGTAGAAAATGGTGCAAGTTCATTTGTAAAACGTATATCGCTCGATTCGGGCAAAATACTCTGGACGACCGAAGTCGACGGATTTTCGTTTACGAAGCCTCTCATACGAGGACAATTTGCTTACATAGGAACAATAGGCTTTATAGGCAAATTGAAGCTTAAATCGGGTTCGTTCGATTGGCGCTATTCAGGATTAGGCAAAGATGGCCGGTTCAATCATTTTCGCGAGATAGATTTTGTGTCGACGCGCGAAGTGCGCTTTGTGGCACCTCACCCATTCTCTAACGAGAGTGACACTGTAGTTGTTAACGATATTACGGGTGAAATCATACGTATTAATTGACGCTGCCTTATACTCAGCATTTTATACATAGTGCTAAGCCCTTGCATGGCTATTATTTTTATGTTCGTAATAGCTAAAAAATCTTAACATAGGAATGCAGTTATCTTTTTTAGTAATTTCGCGCCGTTTGTGTGTCGTACTATCACGAAAAAGTTGTGGAGACGCATACATCGGATATAAAAAAACTGTAAAACTGTGGATTTCTTAGTAGAGCTGTTTTGTGGCGATGGTCTTGCAACCGCGCTTATTTACATTTCTTTGACAGCATTTTTAGGCATCTTGCTTGGTAAAGTATCAATCTTCAAGGTGCGTCTTGGCGTAGCCGGCGTTCTCTTTGTCGGCATTATTCTGGCACATTTCGGAGCACGAGTTAATGGCAGTATGCTGCATTTCGCTCAAGAATTTGGCCTTATTCTTTTTGTTTATGCTATCGGTATCAATGTTGGTCCGCGCTTTTTTGCTTCGTTGCGCAACGATGGACTTCAGCTTAATGCTTTTGCTGTTAGCATAGTTTTGCTTGGTTTTGGTATCGCATTTGCGCTTCATAAAGTGCTTGGCATTCCGCCAGCTGTAATCACTGGCATTATGTGCGGTGCTGTTACTAATACTCCAGGATTGGGCGCTGCTCGTCAGGTTGTGACCGATTTCAATGCTACACATCCTGCTGAAGCTGTCGATGCTAATATGCTTGGTACGGGTTACGCTGTTGCTTATCCGCTCGGTGTGCTTGGTATCATTATGACAATGATTCTTATCCGTTCGGTGTTCCGCATAAAGGTTTCTCACGAAGTGGATAAATACAACGAGTCGATAGCTACGGGAAATCAAGTTGAGAGCGTTGTAGTGAAGATTACCAATGCAAACCTCTTTGGTAAAACAATAGAATTCATCACCGATTATGTAGATAAAGAACTCGTATTCTCGCGAATAGAGCGTAATGGTGAATTCCTTGTTCCTACTGCTACATTTATCCTCGAGGAGGGCGATATCGTTCATGGCGTATCCGATGATAAGAATGTCGATAATCTTCGCATCAAACTTGGTGATGTGGAAATCGGACAAAAACGCGATGTCGATGGCGACCTTGTTATGCGTCGCTTCTTGATAACCAATAAAAAAGTTGCAGGAAAAACACTTGAGCAACTCGGTATCTATCGTCGTTATCCAGCAAACATTACTCGTATATATCGTGCTGGCACTCAGGTGTTGCCTAATAAACGTACTACACTTGAGATTGGTGATGCCGTTCGCGTTGTAGGTCGTAAGGATGTAATGGACGAAATCAAGGCTGAACTTGGTGACTCAATTACTGAATGGTCGCATCCTAACATTGTACCTATGTTTATGGGTATAGCTTTGGGACTTATTGTAGGTGCTATTCCTTTCTTTATTCCAGGACTTCCTGCTCCAGCTAAGCTTGGTCTTGCTGGAGGTCCGCTACTTATTGCGCTTCTCCTTGGCTGGAAAGGTCGTATAGGTAGTATGAACTTCTATATGAACTCAGGTGCCAATATGGTGCTTCGCGAGATGGGTATCACACTCTTCCTTGCATGTGTTGGTCTTGGCGCAGGTGGCAACTTCGTAAAAACCATACTCGAAGGTGGCTACATGTGGGTTCTCTATGGATTTATAATTACGGTTGTGCCGTTGATTATTGTGGGTAGTATAGCGCGCCTCATGAAGGTGAACTACTTGAAGATTTGTGGATTCATGGCAGGCGCTATGACCGACCCTCCCGCATTGGAGTATTCAAACAGCTTGAGCTCTACTCATGCGCAGTCGATGGCCTATGCAACAGTATATCCATTGACAATGTTCCTTCGAATATTATTCGGACAAACTTTGATACTTATTACATTGTAAATAAGCAGCAAAAGACATCATACAGATAATTATGGGAAAATCATTTGATAAATTTCTTGAGCGTCAGCAAAAGCTTCAAGAGCAGTACAACGACGATTACTACAATCGTCAGCATAACAGAGGTAAACTGACCGCACGCGAGCGCATTTTGTTGCTCTTCGATGAGGGTTCTTTTGAAGAAGTTGATGCTTTCTTGCCTTCGGCAGGTGGTTCAACTTTTGGAAAAACTACCAAGGCTTTTGGCGATGGCGTCATTGCAGGTTTTGGTACGATAAACGGCCGTCAAGCTTATGCCTACTCTCAGGATTTCAATATCATGGGTGGCTCGCTTGGTGCTGTTCATGCAGCAAAAATTACCAAAGTGCAAGATATGGCACTCAAGACAGGTCTTCCTGTAATTGGTCTGATTGATTCAGGTGGTGCTCGTATTCAAGAAGGAGTAGCATCGCTCAATGGCTATGCTAATATCTTCCGTCGTAATGTGCTTGCCTCGGGTGTTGTGCCTCAGATTTCGGCTATTATGGGTCCGGCTGCTGGTGGTGCAGTATATTCGCCAGCTCTTACCGACTTCATATTTATGACAGAAGGCACCAGCTACATGTTCGTCACTGGTCCTGACGTGGTTCGCCAAGTGCTCAACGAAGATGTAACAACCGATACTCTCGGTGGCGCTAAAGTTCATACTACCAAATCGGGTGTGGCTCAGTTTGTATATCCCGACGACCAAAACTTGATTCTTGGTATTAAGAAGTTGCTTACATACTTACCGCTTAATAATATTGAGAACCCACCATTCGTTCCAAGCGACGATCCTGTCGATCGCGTAGAAGAATCTTTGCGTGACATTGTTCCAGAAGATCCTGATAAACCTTACGACGTTCGCGATGTTATCCGCCTTGTGGTGGATAAACAACGTTTCTTTGAAGTTTCAGAGAACTTCGCTGAGAACATCGTTGTAGGTTTTGCTCGTCTCGGTGGCTATTCGGTTGGTATTATTGCAAACCAACCTAAGGTAATGGCTGGTTCGCTCGATATTGATTCGTCGGTTAAGGCTGCGCGCTTCATCAATTTCTGCGACTCGTTCAACATACCTATAATAACCTTCGAAGATGTTCCTGGCTTCCTTCCTGGAACCGACCAAGAGCATCAGGGTATTATTCGCAATGGTGCGAAACTTCTCTACGCCTACACACGTGCTACAGTTCCTAAGATTACTGTCATTATGCGTAAGTCGTATGGAGGTGCATACATAGTTATGAACTCGAAAGGTATTGGTGGCGACTATGTATTTGCATGGCCTACAGCCGAAGTTGCCGTTATGGGTCCCGATGGTGCAATTGCGATTCTTTATCGTAAAGAACTTGCAGCAGCAGAAGATCCTGTGGCTATGAAGAAAGAACTTGTTGCAAAATATCGCGACGAGGTAGCTAACCCATACATAGCTGACGAAAAAGGCTTCATCGACGAAGTTATTGACCCTGCTGTTACGCGTGTCAAGATATACCGCGTACTCAAAAGCCTCGATAAGAAATCTGTTAGTTTGCCACGTCGTAAGCATGGCAACACTCCTCTATAGTATTTACCATTAATAGGTAACCTTTTAGAAGCGAATTATGATTAAATCTATACTTATTGCAAACCGTGGCGAAATAGCCATTCGTATAGCGCGTACAGCACGACGAATGGGTATAAAAACCTTTGCCATTCGTACAAAGAAAGAACCCAATGCAGTATATCTGCAGAAGGTAGATCAAATATTAGATTTTCCAGAGACCGATGGTAGCGTTCCTGAGTTTTTGGATATTCCGAACTTGGTGAAATTGGCTGTCGATAATCATATCGAGTCGATGCACCCTGGATATGGATACCTCTCCGAGAATGCCGATTTTGCTAAAGCTTGTCGCGATGCCGGCGTGATCTTTATAGGCCCTTCGCCTGAGATTATTAAGGCTATGGGCGATAAGATTATTGCCAAAGAGATAGCACATCGAAGCAATGTGCCAATGCTTGGTGGCACTCATGGCGGCGTGCCTACGGCAGAAGCAGCAATCGAACAAGCTAATTCGTTAGGTTATCCTGTAATTATAAAAGCAGCTTCGGGTGGTGGCGGTCGTGGTATGCGTATCTGCTGGAACGAGAGCGAAGTGCCTCAAAACTTTGAACTCTGTACGGCCGAAGCAAAAACAGCCTTCAACGATCCTACTGTATTTATAGAGAAATATCTACAGAATCCTAAACATATCGAGTTCCAGATTGTTGCCGATAAGTTTGGTAATGTAGTTCACCTTGGCGAGCGTGAGTGCTCTATTCAACGTAAGCACCAAAAACTTATGGAGGAGGCTCCAAGTCCAGCACTCACCGACGAGCTTCGTGCTCGTATGGCCGATGCAGCAGTGCGTTTGGCTAAAGAGGCTCATTACGAGAGCCTCGGTACCGTTGAGTTCCTTCTCGACGACAACCACAACTTCTTCTTCATGGAGATGAATACTCGTATTCAAGTTGAGCATCCTGTTACCGAAATGATTACAGGTCTCAATCTTGTAGAGCTTCAAATACTTATTGCTTCGGGCGAGCCATTGCCAATAGAGCAGAAAGATGTTCATTTGAATGGTTGGGCTATAGAATGCCGCATCAATGCAGAAGATGTTCAGTCGGGCTTCACTCCAAGCATAGGTATGATTAAGAACCTGCGCTTGCCATCCGATAATAATATCCGTATAGATAGTGGCGTGCGCATTGGCACCGAAATCACTCCATTCTTCGACTCTATGATAGCTAAATTGATAGTTCACGGCAAAGACCGCAACGATGCTATCAACCTTGCACTTCATTCAGTTGAGCATTTCCATGTTACTGGCGTACGCACAACAATTCCGTTCTGCAAAGCCGTTCTTCACAACGAAGTGTTCCGCTCGGGCAACTTCAATACCTCATTCATTGAGAAAGATTTGCCATCACTCATATATAAAGAAGAGCACGAGGAACTCATAGCTGCGCTACTTGCTGTGGCTGCATACAATCGCGATAATGACTTTGTGCCCGATAATGAAGGTGTTGAGCAAGAGGCTGCAATGGACCCATGGGTATTGCAAAAGCGTATACGTCACCTATAATCGAGAATACTATTATGGATAATATTAATATACAAAACCGCTCACTCATTGCTGTTGGTAGCGATGGCGAGACATACGAATTCCAAGTTCGTAATAGTTACGAATTCAGTACTAAAGGTCAGAAACTGAAAATCGAGCAGATTGAAGAGGCCGATGGTATACAAATTATTGGCTGCGAGGGCGTTCGTTACCCATACGAAATAGTATCGGTAAAGCAAAACTGCTACGAAGTAATGGTTAACGGCGTTTGCTATCAGTTTACAATAGAGACGCCATTCTCGCTCAAGCGTCGTCAGATTTTGGCTGCTAATCGTCCTGTGAGCGACACAGAAGAGATTCATGCACCAATGCCTGGTAAGATTGTAGCTCTCCACGTCGAAGAGGGAAAAGAGGTCAATCAAGGTGATCCAATACTTGTGCTCGAAGCTATGAAGATGCAAAATACTCTCGCTTCGCCTATTAAGGGAACTGTAGTTGCCGTTAAGGTAAAAGAAGGTGCAAGCGTTGGCAAAGACGAACTATTGGTAGAAATAAAACGTTCAAACGGATAGTTTTTCAACTTATCAACATTTGATAAACTGATAATAAATACGACGTGTAAGCATATATACTTGCATGTCGTTTTTTTTACCGCATAACACTATATATATCGCACATCAATATGGCAAAACAAGTAAGACGAGCTTCTCAAGCGGCACTCGACTCTGTAGCTGCTACTGCTGCTCTTGGTGGTAAGATGCCACCGCAAGCTGTAGAAGTTGAAGATGCTGTGCTCGGCGCCATAATGCTCGACCAAGATGCCTTTCAAGACGTTGTAGAAATACTAAAGCCTGAGCATTTCTATAAAGAGGTAAACCGCATCATTTTCAATGCAATGATGGAACTCAATAAGCGTATGTCGCCTATTGATATGATGACTCTTACTAATGAACTTAGTAATGAGGGAAACCTTGAAATTGTTGGCGGTCGTTCCTACCTCGTTAAGTTGACTTCCAACATGATTTCGGCTGTCAACGTAGAGCACCACGCACGTATAGTATTCCAGAAATACATACAACGATCGCTCATTGGCTTGGGTACGCGTATGCAAGAGACTGGCTACGACGACTCCAAAGATATTCAAGATATGCTCGACGAGGCAGAAAGTGGCCTTTTTGAGCTCTCGTCGGGTAGTTTGAAACGCGAAGTGAGCCAAGTTAGTCCTGTTATCGAGGAGGCTATTGCTCAGATGAACGAGGCTTCGAAGCGAACCGATGGATTGAGTGGTATATCGAGCGGTTTTCCAAGCATTGATAAGGTCACGTCGGGTTGGCAGAAGTCTACTATGGTAGTTATAGCCGCGCGACCAGCGATGGGTAAAACGGCTTTTGTGCTTTCGATGGCGCGTAAGATGGCGGTGGAAAACAATCTTAGCGTTGCGATATTCTCGCTCGAGATGTCGAACGTAGAATTGGTGAAACGTATGATGGTGGCGCAAACTGAAATACCGTCCGATAAGATTAAGAATGGACGCCTCGGACCTGAAGACTGGCAGCAGTTCTATTTGCGCATCGATCAACTGAAGAATGCTAAAATCTTTGTAGACGATACGCCAGGTTTGTCTATATATGACCTCCGCGCAAAGTGCCGTATTCTCAAGAAGAAACATCAGATAGATATAATTATTATAGACTATTTGCAGCTTATGACGGCTGGTGGTGCGTTGCGTGCAGGAGGCAACCGTCAGGAAGAGGTCTCTACTATTTCGCGAAACCTAAAGGGCTTGGCCAAAGAGCTTGAAATACCAGTTGTTGCGCTTAGTCAGTTGAACCGTAGTGTAGAGTCGCGACCTTCGCAAGGCAATGGCAACATAGGCGATTCGCATCGTCCGCAACTATCCGACCTCCGTGAATCGGGTGCCATAGAGCAAGATGCCGATATGGTGTGCTTCCTCCATCGTCCTGAGTATTATAAGATTTATGAAGATGAAAATGGCAATGACCTTAGAGGTATCACCAATTTCATTATTGCTAAGCACCGTAGTGGTGCGCTCGAGGATATAAACTTGCGATTCCAGCCTGAACTTATCCGCTTCGAAGAGGCTTCGGCCGATTTGGCACGCCAATATCAGAGTGGACCATCTAATACTCAAACTATTCAATCGCGCATGAATGATAGTAGCGGCGATTTGGGTGGCCCTGTACCTACTATTAGCTTCGAAAATGATGCTCCTTATTGATTAGGGGAGAGGAGTTGAAAATTGATGGTAATGTGTGGCGCGTAGAGACTTTTTATGAAGCCTGATTTATATGTACATACGGTGTATGTATGCTATAAATATGACAACCCAACATTAGAAAAAATCTGTTCAAAATCTGAGTTGTCTGTGTTCTTCGAAATTTCTAAGGAATATATACCTCAAGCAGCTTCGATTCCATTCTGGGCGTAATCTTCACGCCATTCATGCATGCTGGAATAAGTAGCGTTTGCCCAAAGTCGAGAGTGTATGTCTCGTTTATGGTTACGCCGCCTTCTACGCACATAAGTATTACGAAACTATCGATGCTTGTGTAGTCGCGCTGGATGGCGTTGGAAATTTTTATAATGCCAGTGTTGAAATATTTGCAGTCGATGAGCTTAGTGCAGCTGTCGTTGGTTAGCTGATAGCCTATTTTGCCAGTGTCTATATCGTTGAAATCTAAGGCTCTACTTGCTTTCTCGATGTGCAGTTCGCGACCTTTGCCATTAGAGTCCACACGGTTGTAGTCGAACACGCGGTATGTAATATCCGAAGTCTGCTGAATTTCGGCCACCATCACCCCTTTACCTATGCCATGGATATGGCCTGAAGGAATGAAAAACACATCGCCAGTTTTCACTGGCACAGTATTCAGCACATCTAAAAAACGGCCGTCGTTTACAAGCGTATTGTATTGTGCCGAATCTATCTTCTTGGAAAAACCGCTTATTAAGTTGCCGCCCTTGTCCGAAGCCATCACGTACCACATTTCTGTTTTGCCATTGCATCCGTGAAGTGCCTGCGCCATTTCGTTGTTGGGGTGCACCTGTACGGAGAGGTTGTCGTTGGCGTCGATAAATTTTATTAGCAATGGAAATTCGCATCCGTATTCGTCCATTACGGATTGTCCCATTAGTTCGGCGCCAAATGTTGTGATGATTTCGTTGAGCGATTTGCCTGCCAATGCACCATTTGTAACTACAGATATATCGCCCTCTACGCCCGAAATTTCCCAACTCTCGCCGCCGTTGGATAACAGACCGAAATCTTTGCCAAGCAGCGTGTTGAGGCGATGTCCGCCCCAAATTTTATCTTTTATTATAGGTCGAAATGAGAGTGGGTATAGTTCCATACTTATGCCATTTTTAGCGGTTGTTCAAAAATATGCATAAATAGAAAGACAACATGCTCGAAAACCTCAAACATGTTGTCTTTTTTTATGTAAATATTGTCAACTAATTCTCTTAGATGAGCGGAATGTTGTTTTTAGCGCAGCAAGCTCGTTGATCTTCAGGCCAAATGCTCGACTGAATTTCACCGATATGAGCTTTGCGAAGGAAGAACATACAGAGACGCGACTGACCAATGCCACCGCCTATCGACAGAGGTAATTCGTCGTTGAGAAGGCGTTTGTGGAAGTAGAGATTTTTGCGCTCTTCAAGACCTCGCAGTTTCAACTGACGTAGCAAAGCCTCCTTGTCGACGCGAATACCCATAGAACTGAGCTCAAATGAGCGTTCGATGGTATTGTTCCAAACAATGATGTCGCCATTCAAACCGAACTCGCCTTTGCTGTTAGGCGTTGTCCAATCGTCGTAGTCGGGAGCGCGCCCATCGTGTGGTTCTCCGTTTTTCAATGGTCCGCCAATTCCCTCTATAAATACGGCACCATATTTCTTGGCTATTAGGTTCTCGCGCTCGTGTGGAGTCTTGTCGGGGTAGAGCTCAAGAAGTTTTTCGGCACTTATAATATGTATCTCCTCAGGGAGTACGGGTTTTATTTGAGGGAAACGTTCATACACAACAAATTCGGTTCGACGAATCACTGCATAAATACGTTTTACAATAGCTTCGAGATATTCCACGTTGCGGTCTTCTTGACCTATGGTAGCTTCCCAATCCCATTGATCTACGTACAACGAATGAATATTGTCCAAATCTTCGTCGGCACGAATGGCATTCATATCGGTGTAGATGCCATAGCCGCGCTCTATGCCGTAGTCGGCAAGTATTGTGCGTTTCCATTTAGCTAACGAATGAACTACTTCTGCCTTTTGATCGTCTAACGCTTTTATTGGGAACGTCACGGCACGTTCTACGCCGTTCAAATCATCGTTCAAGCCTGTGCCCTTCAAAACGAAAAGTGGTGCTGTTACGCGGCGCAGACGCAACTCGGCTGATAAGTTTTTCTGAAAGAAATCCTTTATGTTTTCTATTCCCAATTCGGTCTCTCTAAGGTCGAGAAGTGATTTGTAGCCTTTTGGTATTATGAGTGCTGACATTTATTATCAGATTATTGTTTTGTTGATTACGATTTTTACGATAATGCGCAGCAAAGGTAACAGATTATATTATAAAAGCGAATTTTACATCGTTATTTATAAGTTTATTGCTTCGTAGTCTATCGTTTTATATCTCAATAAAATAAGTTGTACATTTACAACACTTCATATATATACATTGGAATTGTGAAAACTATGCGTGTTACCTTAGCTTCATTTTGTGCGCTACTTGCGCTAAATAGCTGTCAGTCACTTTATAATACTACGTCCTATACTACTGTTCGCTACGAGCAACTTTGCCCAGCGTATTATACTTTGCCCACCGATGTAGATAGTGTCTTGGTGGTCGATTGTTCGCAATTTGTGCCCACCGACGAAGCAGCCAAACATATGTCGGCGCAAGTTTGTAGCTATTTATCTTCGGCTCTTAATCAAAGTAGTTATATATATGCTTTGCTTTGTCAGCAACGTTTTGGCTATGCCGAGTTGCGCGATAAGGCCGATTCTCTCTGTAGTAGCTATTCCAAGAAAGCTATCATAGCATTACGCCGTTTCGATTATTCCTATTCGACCGAAGGCACCGAAATGTTGGGTGAACCCTATGTCAATTTTCGCCGATATTTATCTACATGTGCAACATTTTCAATAGTTATGCCTGATGGCAGTGCTCGCGATTTCGAACAACGCAATGACACTCTCGCTTCTACTTGCATTGCAGAGTCGGCTGCCGATGCAGCACAACAATTGCCATCATTGAAAGTGCTTTGCCCCGAAGCTGCAGAGAATCTTGCACACTCGTTCGCTCATCAACTTGTGCCTGCATGGGAAAGGGTGTCGCGTCCGATATTGATTGGTGCTCCTGTAAAAGAGTTTATGAGTGCTTCGGAATGGGTTAGTAGCAACAATTGGGATAATGCGCGCGATTTGTGGCTTCAAATCTATTCGCAAGGGAATGCTATGCAAAAAGCTCTCGCTGCATACAATATGGCTGTATATTTCGAGCATGCCACCGACATTGAAATGGCTCTATTGTGGTGCTCTAAGTCGCTCGACCATTTTGAAGACCCCTCGGTGACGAATGCCGATGTAGAGAAAAATACGGCTGCTAATCTTTTCAAAATTCTTGTTCAGCGTTCTGATGAAGTCTATTTGCTCGACAAGCAGATGAATGCCGAACAATAATGCATTTGATGTTATGAAGCGCACTCTCTATACATTGCTGTTGCTATTGTTGCCTTTGCATTGTGCGTTGGCTCAAGACGATTTGAGTGAAGTGGGTCATACGTATGTATGCTCTATTGTCGATTTGCATACTGGCAAATCTGTCTATACCTACGATGCCAATCGCAAAGTGACCCCCGCATCGCTAACTAAATTATTTACCACGGCTGCTGCTATCTCAACACTTGGGCCAAATGCGACGATAAACACTCCAGTATACTACAACAAAGAGACCTTTACGCTCACCATAGTTGGTAAGGCTGACGTTACGCTTGGTTCTCGCTATTTTTCTGAATACAGCATCGATGTCTTCGCACAGCAATTGGCGTCAGAACTCGCAAAGCGCAATATAGTCAGCATTCGAAATCTTGTTTTTGAATATGGTTATATCAGCGAACGACCAATGGCTTCGCATCGTTTGCGCTGCGATGAGGCTAACTATTTTGGCGCCATTCCAACCGATTTTACCTATGCCGATAATACACTTGCTATCACATTGGAGTCTCCGCGCGGCATAGGTTCTGAATGCAAAGTGATTGATGTTGTGCCATCGATAGGCGACAAGGTGCGTAGTTTTGTAACTACATATACAAAAAATGGTGATAGCGCCTACGTATATTTCAATGACGATGGAACGTTGCTTCTCGATGGTCATATACCCTGTGCTAAAGGCAAGTTTGTGGTTAAGGCGGCAAATAACACTACACCAGAGCAGTTTGCAAGTGCTTTTACGTCTGCCTTGAAGTCTAAAGGCATTAGTGTGTCTAAAAGCGAGGTCGCTGTAGACTCCAAAAATCGGGGTGAACTTGTGTATAAATACGAATCACCACAAATTTCAGCCATTGCTACTCAAACGAATCGTCACAGTGTAAATCTTTTTGCAGATGCGCTATTGTTGCATTTAGGAGGCAAATCGTCTACTACGTGGAATGCAGGAGTGAAGGCGCTGAAATCTTTTTGCAATAAGAATGGCATCTACAATGTCAAGTTTACCGATGGCAGCGGGTTGTCTCCTATAAATGAAGTCACAGCTCGCGACATGACCAATTTGCTTGTAGCTATGCACAATTCACCTTATGCTGATGCGTATGAACGAACATTGGCGGTGAGTGGTGCAGAAGGAACGCTTAGTAATTTTGGTCGAGGAACGTGGCTTGAGCACAATTTCAGAGGAAAAACTGGCTCCATGGAAGGCGTGTATGGCATTGCGGGTATATTTACATATAAAGGACGTAGCTATGCCGCATGTCAAATAGTCAATCACGCCACATCATCGCGAAGAGAATTGCGTGATATGCTGCAAAATAAATTGCTGAAAATAATGAAGCAATATGCAGATCAGCCCACGCCCTCTGTGTCGAATTCTGAAGTTAGTAATATAAAATATCACTATATGAAACCGGTTATTTATCAGATGTTTACGAGATTGTTTGGTAATACAAATTCAACTCGTAAGCACAATGGAACAATAGAAGAAAATGGCTGTGGAAAACTAAACGATATCAACGATGCAGCCCTTGAATCTCTCAAGAGCCTTGGCATTACGCATGTGTGGTATACGGGTGTTATACGTCATGCGTCTACCACACACTATCCGTTTATGACCCAACATATGAATGCCAATGTGGTTAAGGGTAAAGCTGGAAGTCCCTATGCAATATGCGATTACTATGACGTAGATCCCGATTTGGCAGTAGACGTCGATAATAGACTTGATGAGTTCAAGCAACTTATAGAGCGAACACATTTGCATGGAATGAAGGTGATAATCGATTTTGTGCCAAATCATGTTGCGCGTTGCTACCACTCAGAAGTAAAATCGGTGCAGTTTGGCGAAAATGACGATACAACGGTCGTTTTTGCTCCCAATAACAACTTCTATTATCAAGTGGGTCAACCATTTCAGTCGCCCGTTAGCAATCTTGATGAGGCTTATGTAGAAAATCCAGCTAAAGCGAGTGGCAACGATGCTTTTACCACTACACCCAATGTGAATGATTGGTATGAAACGGTAAAACTTAATTATGGGGTTGACTATCGAGATGGCTCTAAGCATTTTTCGCCCACGCCCGACACATGGCTCAAAATGCGCGACATATTGCGCTATTGGGTGTCGATGGGTGTCGATGGTTTTCGTGTAGATATGGTCGAAATGGTCCCTGCTGAATTTTGGAGATGGGTGATTTCGCAAATTACTATGGTGCACCCACATGTGATATTTATAGGTGAAGCTTACGATATGAATAAGTATAGAGACTATATATCGGCTGGCTTCAATTATCTATACGATAAGGTGAACTTCTATGATGTTGTTCGTGGTGTTTTGGCTGGTGGGCATAATGCGCAAGAGATAGCCAACACTTGGCGACGCACACAAGATATTAATAAAAACATGCTTTACTTCATGGAGAATCATGACGAACAACGCATTGCATCTGATTATTTTGCTGGAGATGCCAATAAGGCTAAACCTGCTATGATGTTGGCGGCATTGTTGTCGCGTGGTGCAACGATGGTATACTTTGGTCAAGAACTCGGCGAAAAAGGCATGGACAACGAAGGCTTTAGCGGCTGCGATGGTCGAACAACCATATTCGACTATTGGGGCATTCAGAGTGTTCAACAGTGGGTGGGTAATCATACATACGATGAAGAAAAATTGCCTGACGAAACACGCAACTTGCGTCAGTGGTATGCTAAACTATTGAACCTGCTCAATAAGGAAGAGGCTCTTGCATATGGAGAGATTTATGATTTGATGATGTCGAGTCAGCATGTTTCGGTCGATTCTTCGAAGATATACGCCTTTGTGCGCTACTATGACAAGCGCAGATTTTTGGTGGCTGTGAATTTTGCCGATCATCGACAACATATCAATTTGCGTATCCCACATGAAGTCTGGGCAGCTATGGGAACCACATGGAATGAGAGCATTCGCCCATACGACATGTTGGGAAATGCCGGTCGTATTGTGCCTACATCGGTTAATAATGCACAAAATGTTGGTGTAGAACTTGAAATACCTGCCAACGACGGCATATTGTTGATGTTCTAAAGAGTTAAATTGTATATAAAAATATTATAGAGAGGGTGTTGCGTTATGCACCTTCTCTATTTTTGTTATGTAGAAAATTATCACAAATTATCCCCATTTGACACGCAATTTAGAACGGAAAAAATTTATCAAACCGCTCTTGTGACATATTGTAGTAAATATCTGCTTGTTAACACTTTTTGTCAATTACTTGTTGATAACTTATTTCTCGAGGTGTCTATAAAACTACTAATTTCGTTAGCGTTAAACGTCAGGTGATGAGTAAATCATTGATGTTGTTAGCAGATAATCAGTTATTTACCGGATTTGATTTTTCTATAATGTTGAAGATGAGCCGGTTTTGAAAATGTGATTATAAAGTGTTAATAACCCTGTCGATAACATGTTGAAAAACGCGAAGAATAATTGGAATATAACCAAATAGTCAATAATCAACATCTCAATTATCAAAAGGCAAGATGATACAAACAGTCGTAAAACGTGATGGGCGAACAGTAGGCTTCAACAAAGAAAAGATATGTGCAGCCATTCGCCGTGCAATGCTTCACTCGGAGAAAGGAGAAGATGAAGCTCTGATTAATCAAATCGCAGACAGAATTGAGATCTCGGGTAAAGAGAGAATGTCTGTTGAATCTATTCAAGATGAAGTTGAAGAGGAACTTATGCGTAGCCCGCGTAAGGAAGTAGCGCGTTTGTATATATCGTACAGAAATCAGCGTACAACGGCACGTAAGGCTAAAACGCGTCAGATTTTCTTGGATATAATCGAGGCAAAATCGAACGATGTAACGCGCGAGAATGCTAACATGAATGCCGATACGCCGGCTGGTATGATGATGAAATTCTCATCGGAAACCACAAAGCCTTTTGTGGATGATTATCTATTGACGGAAGAGGCGCGTTCGGCTGTTGAGCATGGATACCTACATATACACGATAAAGATTATTATCCAACGAAGAGCTTAACTTGTGTGCAGCATCCATTGGATAAGATTTTACGTCACGGATTTTTTGCTGGCCATGGCGAGTCGCGCCCTGCTAAGCGTATTGAGACGGCAAGTATACTTGGTTGTATATCGATGGAAACGGCTCAAAATGAGATGCATGGTGGTCAAGCAATTCCTGCATTCGACTTCTATTTGGCTCCATACGTACGCTTAAGCTACATTGAAGAGGTGAAAATTTTGGAACAGTTCAATGGTGCTGATTATAGCCATTTGTATAATGCTCCAATCGACGATTATCTAACATTGCCTCTCGATGGTCTCACTGGTGATGATCGCGTTCGCCAGCATGCTATAAATAAGACTGTAGCGCGTGTGCATCAGTCGATGGAGGCGTTCATACATAATATGAATACCATTCATTCTCGTGGCGGCAATCAGGTGGTCTTTAGCTCAATAAACTATGGCTCCGATACGTCGGCTGAAGGTCGTTGTATCATTCGTGAGATTTTGAAATCTACATACGAAGGTGTTGGAAATGGTTCTACGGCAATCTTCCCAATACAAATTTGGAAGAAGAAACGCGGAGTGAACTACCTCCCAACCGATCGTAACTACGACCTATATTGCTTAGCTTGCAAAGTGTCGGCTCGTCGATTCTTCCCGAATTTCCTCAACCTTGATGCAACGTTCAATCATCATGAGAAATGGAATATAGAAGATCCTCAGCGTTACCAATACGAAGTGGCTACGATGGGCTGTCGTACGCGTGTGTTTGAAAATCGTTTTGGTGATAAGACATCTATCGGTCGTGGCAACCTCTCGTTCTCTACCGTAAATATTGTACGTATAGCTATAGAGTGCATGAATTTCGTGGACAAAGAAGAGCGTATTAAGCGTTTCTTCACACGATTGGATGAGGTTCTCGATATTACTGCTAAACAGCTACACGATCGCTTTGAATTCCAAAAAACGGCGCGTGCAAAGCAGTTTCCATTGCTTATGTCGGCTCTTTGGGTTGGCTCTGAAAAGTTGAAACCCGAAGATCCTATAGAGTCTGTCATTAATCAAGGCACTCTTGGCATTGGCTTTATAGGTCTCGCAGAATGTCTTGTTGCACTTGTTGGCAAGCATCATGGCGAATCGGAAGAGGCTCAAGCTCTCGGTATAGAGATTATTACTCACATGCGCGACAGAGTTAACGACTACAGTGCTAAGTATCAGCATAACTATTCAGTGCTTGCTACTCCTGCAGAAGGTTTGTCGGGTAAGTTTACCAGAATGGATAAAAAGAGTTTTGGTGTGATAAAAGGAGTTACCGACCGCGACTACTATACCAATTCGAACCATGTACCTGTGTATTATAAATGCAGTGCGGCACACAAAGCACAAGTTGAAGCTCCATATCACGATTTGACGCGTGGTGGTCATATCTTCTACATAGAAATTGATGGCGATGCAACACATAATCCTAATGCAGTCATGAATTTTGTAGACCTTATGGATAAATACAATATGGGTTATGGCTCTGTTAATCACAATCGAAACCGTTGCATGGATTGTGGATACGAAAATGCAGACAAAGAAATGACCACTTGCCCTAAGTGTCAAGGTACTAATATCGATAAATTGCAGCGTATCACGGGTTATCTCGTTGGTACTACTGATAGATGGAATTCTGCAAAATTATCGGAGTTAAAAGATCGTGTTACACATGACTAAAATATCGTTACTCAAGATAGTAGAATCGACAACTGTAGATGGACCGGGGTTTCGTACCTCGGTCTATTGTGCAGGTTGTGTTAATGCTTGCCCTGGCTGTCACAATCCGCAGTCGTGGGATATTATGCATGGCGTAATGACTGATGTGGAAGAGATTGCCAATCGCATCCTTGCCGACGACCTTTGCAATGTAACATTTTCGGGCGGTGACCCAATGTTTCAGCCTTTGGCATTCGCCGAGTTAGCGCGCATCATTAAGCAGCGTTCTAATAAGGATATTTGGTGTTATACTGGCTATACTTATGAACGCATAATAAAAGATGCCGAAAAACGTCAGTTGCTTGAACTTGTCGATGTGCTCGTCGATGGTCCTTTTGTGAAGTCGCTTGCGAATGAAGATTTGCTTTTCCGCGGTAGTAGCAATCAGCGACTTATAGATGTCAAGAAATCATTGGAGGCTGGGCATGTAGTGCTCTTTGAGTATAATCCCTTTCCAGAGTTTGTAACGCATATTTTGAACTAAAAAATTGGAGTCGGTAGCATTTGTACAGTGGTGTCTTGAACATCTAAACTATTTTACTGTTATGGTATTGATGGCAATCGAAAGCTCATTCATACCATTCCCCTCAGAGATTGTAGTGCCTCCCGCAGCATATCATGCTGCCAAAACGGGCGATATGAACATAGTGTTGCTAATAATTATGGCCACTATAGGAGCGCTAATTGGCTCACTTGTCAACTATGCTTTGGCCTATTGGGTTGGTCGCCCTATTGTGTATCGTTTTGCGAATAGCCGTTTCGGGCATATGTGTTTGCTCGATGAACAAAAAGTGCGTACTGCAGAGGACTTTTTCGATAAACATGGTGCAATATCAACATTTATCGGTCGACTCATTCCTGCTGTTCGTCAACTTATTTCTATCCCTGCTGGCTTGGCACGTATGCACCTTGGCAAGTTTATACTCTTCACATCGCTTGGTGCAGGGTTGTGGAATACGGTGCTTGCTTTGGCTGGATACTATTTGCAATCGGCATTCCCTGAAGATCAGATGATGGAAAAGATAATGCACTATAGCAATGAGTTCAAGATAATATGCTTGGGGGCTGTTGCTATTGTTGTTGTATATCTACTATATCGATTTTTCAGCCACAAAAAGGTAACCGAATAATCGGTTGCTAATATTATTATATAACTATCAACCAGACACATAACAATATATATGGAGCTAACAGAATTGATGATGCGACGTCGTAGCCATCGCAAGTTTACCGAGGAGGCTATTTCGAAAGAAGACATAAAGGAATTGCAAAAGGCTGTACTTACGGCGCCTACGTCTAAGAATTGCATGTCGTGGCATTTTGTTTTTGTTTCCGACAAAGACAAGATTGTAGCATTGTCGAAATGTAAAGAGCATGGAGCTACTTTTATGGAAAACGCTACGCTCGCTATTGCTGTTGTTGGCGATCCTAACAAAACAGATGTATGGGTTGAAGATAGCTCTATTGCAGCTACATACTTATTGCTAAAAGCCGAAGAATTGGGACTCGGTGCTTGCTGGGTGCAAACTCGTTTGCGCAGTGATGCTAATGGGAAAATGGCATCCGAAAATGTACGTGAATTGCTCTCTATTCCTAATGGTTATGAGGTTGAGTGCGTTATAGCTATCGGACATAAAGCCGCCGAACGCACGCCCTATTCTGATGATAAACTGCCATACGACCAAGTGCACATGGAAAAATGGTAGCATTGCGATGTTCGCTTTTTCTCGCATATCTGATGGTTTGAGGCAGTTGTTCTTCCCTAACAATTGCTTGATATGCGGCAGGTCGTTGGTGACTGGTGAAGATTGCATCTGCTTGATGTGTATGGCAGCATTGCCGCGCACGGGATTTGAAAAGTGGCGAGATAATCCGACAGAAAAACGTTTCTGGGGCAAAGTTGATGTCTATTCGGCTTTTTCGGCATATTACTATCGCAAGGGACAGCCGCTGAGCCACATGATACACGATTTCAAGTATCATAATAATCGTAAAATAGCACTCTATTTAGGTCGGCAAATTGGAGCTATGATAAACAAAACTCAGATGTCTGCCGATTATGACTGCATAGTTCCAGTGCCGCTTCATTCAAAAAAAATGCTTATTCGAGGCTACAATCAATGTACGTTGCTTGCGCAAGGAGCGAGCGAAGTGTGTGGTTTGCCTATTGACGAGAGCATACTTGTTCGTGCAAAGCATTCTGTTTCGCAAACAAAGAAAAATCAAGAGACGCGCATAACATCGCTAAAAGACACGTTTGTAATTACGCCCGAAGCCGAGCGCCGAGTTGGATTGCGGGTGTTATTGTTGGACGATGTGCTGACAACCGGAGCCACTCTTGAGTCGTGTTGCAATGCGTTGTCTATAATTCCCAACGTACGCATTGGTATAGTTACACTGGGTATAGCTAATAGCGATTAGAAAATTTTCAATTTACATCAGCCCTTTCGCCATCATTATTCTCGCTTTACCGTCTATAGATATTTCGCAAATGTCAGTGTGGTAGGCTTTTGTGAGGTTTTGAGCAGTAAGAACATCGTGCGCATCACCAAAACAGATGCTGCGCCCGTCGGCTAAGATTAATGCTTTGCTGGCAACCGAAATGACTTCGTTAACGTCGTGCGAGACAATAATTATGCACATCGTGCGAGCAAGTGTTTTTAGTAGATCGATTATGGCAACTTTATTTGCCAAATCGAGGTTTGCTGTAGGTTCGTCTAAGAGAAGAATTTTGGGCTGCTGAGCTAACGCTTTAGCAATGCTTGCCAATCGGCGCTCGCCGCCACTCGTTTCGGCAAGTGCTTTATTTTGAAGGTGTGTAATACCAACCGTGTCAATAGCTTTCGCGACTATTTCGCGGTCGCGGTCGCGGTCGGTGAGCGAAAAGAGACTGCGGAAAGGTGTGCGTCCCATCATCACATAATCATAAATATGCATCTGTGAAGCCTGGGTCTCTTGCTCTACGCACGCCACTATTTGTGCACGTCGGCGAGTGGTTATGTTGTAACTATTTATATCGGAAAAAAATATGTTGCCGCTCGTTGGCTTTATATCGCCCACAATGGTTCTAAGCAGAGTGCTCTTGCCGCTGCCGTTAGCGCCTATTATAGCTACAATGTCGCCAATATTGCCACTGAGCGAAATGTCGCTAATGACCGCACGCTTGTCGTATCCAGCTGTAATATTCTGAATGTCAATTGTATTCATTGCGCTGACGAGATGTTAGGTATATAAACATAATGCAGCCGCAAATTCCAGTAATTACGCCCGAAGGTAGTTCGCGAGGGTAGATTATTGTGCGTGCTGCAATGTCGCATAATAGCATAAATGAACTGCCCCCCATAGCAGCTAATGGCAATATATATCGGTGGTCGTGGCCTGCTATGCGGCGTATGATATGTGGAATAATCATACCTACAAACGCCACTACGCCAACTGCCGCAACCGAAATTGCCGCCATTAGTGTAGCTATGACGAAAAGCGCAACAATCATCTTCTGACTGTCGATACCAATATGTTGCGCCTCAGCGGTGCCAAGCGATAATGCATTGATGATGTTGCCCAAAAATGCCGATGCGAAAGTTGCTACTAATGCCGATGCAACGATGAAAATAGCCATCTCTTCCGAGGCGCTATCCATCGAACCTATAGACCAACTAATGATTTGCGAGAGGTTCTCGTGCGTCGTTAGGCTCATCAATAAGGTTGTTATAGATGATGTGGCGAAACTTATCATTATACCTATGAGAAGCATAGAGTTGATGTCGCACTTGATAGCACGACGTATGGTTAGTACTACAAACATTGTAAGTAGTCCGCCCAGCAGCGCGCTGATTATGAGTGCTGACATACCAAACGATATTTGCAGCCCTAAACAGAATGTCACAGCAACGCCCAGCACAGCGCCGCCTGATAGCCCCATGGTGTAAGGCTCTACAAGTGGATTGCGAAAAAGACCTTGCATGATGCACCCCGACAGAGAAAGTAGTGCGCCAATGCCGATGGTTGTGAGCGTTCGCGGTAGGCGAAGGTGGCGTATTATAGTCCATTCTGTCGACTCGTAGCCTATTTTGCCACTGAGAATGTCGATTGCCGATAGTTCGCTGCTGCCTATAGTTATGGAGAGTATAGAAAGCGCAACTAATACGATGGCAAATAATATGTATTGAGCCGCTTTGTTCATTTATTGATTACGAAGTTGGCGATTTTTTCAAGCGTTTTGCGGTAGAATGTTGGAGTAGGGCAGCCCGCCTCATTTTCGTCCACAATTAAGCAATGTGCATTTTTGATTAGCTTGTGCCACTCCATCTCCTCTTCTGTCGCTAAACCTCCCATGGTTGTGAGTATGATGAAGTCGGGCTTCATACGCACTACAAATTCCTTTGAACACCCACCCGCCACATCTGCGCAGATGTTTGTGCAACCAACACGCGTAATAACCTCGTTGAGGTAATAATCTTTAGTTACGGCAAATAGTGGTCTCGAACCAACTTGAAAAAGCATTTTTCCGATGCTGCGCCTCGTTTTGGTGGTTATGCTATCTACTATAAAGCGTTCACGTTCAATGATTTTATTTGCAGCATCGGTGCATCTGGCTTCTTGGGCCATGGCGAGCGTTTGTTGGCAAATCTCGTCGAAATTATGTGGTGTATTTAGTGTAACTACTCGTATGCCTAATCGTTTTAGTTGAGCAATGGTTTGTGGCTTAGTGAAATACATACAAAAAACCACATCTGGCTTGAGTGCTACTATCGATTCTATATTTATGTTCAATACGTCGCCAATAACCAGCGAACCTTCTCGTGCGGGGCAATAGCTTGTGCGCCCAACAACTTTGTCGTCGGCACCAATTTGTTTTAGTGTGTAAGTTACCGATGGTACAAGCGATACAATGCGTTGAGCATCAATCTTGAGCGTAAAAAGTAACGCGCAGAGGAAAATTGAAAATTGAAAATTGAGAATTGAATGATTGCAACTCATGGCTGAATAACTTATAACCCCAAACTTAGAACTTATTACCCATTACTTAGAACTTATAACTTCCAAACTTATAACTAAAAAAGGGAGACACCATCACGGCCCTCCCTTTTGATGTGTACACTTTATAAAATTATAACTAACTAATTATGCATCGATATTTGCATACGTAGCATTCTCTTCGATGAATGCACGTCGCGGCTCAACCTCTTCGCCCATAAGCATAGTGAATATGCGATCGGCTTCAACAGCATCGTCAATTTTTACTTGACGCATTGTGCGACGTTGAGGATCCATTGTTGTGGCGAACAATTGGTCTGGGTTCATCTCACCAAGACCTTTGTAGCGCTGAACGTGTACCGAATCTTCGGAGCCAGAGCCGTAAGTAGCAATGAATTTTATGCGCTGCTCATCGTTCCAGCAATATTGCTCCACTTTGCCTTTCTTGCAGAGGTAGAGCGGCGGAGTAGCTATGTATACATGTCCTTCGTTTATCAACTCGCGCATATAGCGGAAGAAGAATGTGAGGATAAGTGTAGCGATGTGCGAACCATCGACATCGGCATCGGTCATGATGATAACCTTGTGGTAGCGAAGTCGCGAGATGTTAAGTGTCTTATCCTCGTTCACCGTCACGCCAAGGGCTGTGTAGATGTTCTTAATTTCTTCGCTCTCGAATGGTTTTGCCCAGTGAACTTTTTCTACATTCAAAATTTTACCACGCAATGGCAATATAGCCTGATAGTTACGGTCGCGACCGCTCTTAGCTGAACCACCTGCCGAATCACCCTCGACGAGGAAAAGCTCGCATTTCGATGGGTCTTTGTCGGAGCAGTCGGCCAATTTGCCTGGTAGACCGCTACCACGCATTGGACTCTTGCGTAGTACGCTTTCTCGTGCGGCACGTGCGGCGTTACGTGCTGTAGCAGCCAACACTACTTTGTCTACTATGGCGCTTGCTTGCGCAGGGTGCTCTTCGAGGTATGCTTCGAAAACTTCGCTTACTGCATCGGCAACGGCTTTGTCGGCCTCTTGGTTGCCAAGTTTCGTCTTGGTCTGTCCCTCAAACTGAGGCTCCATAACCTTAACAGAAACTACGGCAGTCAAACCTTCGCGGAAGTCTTCTGCATTGATGTCGATTTTCTGTTTCTCGAGTTTGTCGAATTTTTTGTTCTTCTCGCCCCAAGCCTTAAGCGTGCGTGTCAAACCACGACGAAAGCCTGTGAGGTGCGTACCACCTTCAATAGTGTTGATATTGTTTACGTAGCTCGAAACACGTTCGCTATAACCAGTGTTGTAGAGAACGGCAATCTCGATAGGAATATCGCCTTTGTTGCTATTTATGGTGATAATGTCGTCAATGAGCTTTTCGTTGCCTGCGTTGAGGTATTCTACAAATTCAGCAAGACCTTTTTCGCTATAGAAACGCTCTGTCTTGGTGCCAACCTCGATGCCATCGATGTCGTGCGTGCGCTCATCGCTAAGGACTATCTCTATGCCTTTGTTCAAAAAGGCCAACTCTCTCATGCGGTTTGCCAAGATGTTGTATTTGTAGTCCGTTGTCGAGAATATTGAACCGTCGGGCTTGAATGTTACTGATGTACCAGTAGTGGTGGCTGTGCCAATTTCGCGAACAGGATAAAGAGGCTTGCCAAGTTCATACTCTTGCTCGTAGAGCTTACCATCGCGACGAACGTTCACTTTCAAGTGGGTCGAAAGTGCGTTTACGCACGAAACGCCCACACCGTGCAAACCACCAGAAACTTTGTATGAATTTTTATCGAATTTACCACCTGCGTGAAGCACGGTAAGCACAACTTCGAGTGCCGAGCGATGCTCTTTGGGGTGCATATCTACTGGAATACCACGACCGTTGTCTTCTACGGTAATCGAGTTGTCGGCATTTATGGTTACTTTGATATTTGTGCAATATCCTGCTAACGCTTCATCTATAGAGTTATCTACTACTTCGTATACTAAGTGATGTAAACCGCGTTCGCCAACGTCACCAATGTACATCGCTGGACGTTTGCGTACAGCTTCAAGACCTTCAAGAACTACAATGTTTTCGCCTGTGTATTCTTCTTTGGGCTGTTGATTTTGTTCTTCGCTCATTATTATCTGTAATATTATTTATGCAGTGTCGTTTTTCGACAAACAGACGCAAATATAACATTTTGCCGCTTACAATCTCGTTTTTTTGATGCTAAAAATCAAGAGTGTAAGCGGCTTGTAACTATTTGTGTGACAAACTGTTGTGTTTGTTGTGTGAAACTTTTTTGTTTATCGTAGGCGTAGGCTAACAACCGACTCTACGTGGTGCGTATGTGGAAACATATCTACTGGCCGATATGCTACCACTTTGTAGTATTTGTCGAGCATCTGTAAGTCGCGTGCTTGGGTGGCACTGTTGCAACTGACGTATATCAGTTTGGGTGCCGATACTTTTATGAGTGTCTCTACAACATCGGGGTGCATACCTGCGCGTGGGGGGTCCACAATGACTACGTCGGGCTTGCCGTACTGGCTGATAAAGTCGAGTTTTAGCACATCTTTCATGTCGCCAGCGAAAAATTCGGTATTGTTTATATCGTTAATCTGCGAATTGACTTTTGCATCTTCTATCGCCTCTGGTACGTATTCAATACCGACAACTTTTTTGCATCGGCGTGCTACGAAATTTGCTATGGTGCCTGTGCCTGTGTATAGGTCGTATACAACATCATTGATACCCAAATCGGCAAATTCGCGCACTTGTTTGTATAGTTCGCATGCTTGCAGCGAGTTGGTTTGGTAAAACGATTTTGGACCTATTTTGAAGTGTATGCCTTCCATCTCCTCCATTATGTAGTCTTGTCCCGAATGAAGTAGAATGGTTTGGTCGGTGAGCGAATCGTTCACTTTGGTATTTATGGCATACATAAGTGACGTGATTTGTGGGAAGGCGGCTTTCAAGTCGTCGAGAAGTTGATTTATGGTTGCTTTGTTGTCTTCGCCGAATGCTACAATCACCATGATGTCTCCCGTGGAAGCAGTGCGAATGACGAGTGTGCGCAACATGCCTTGCTGAGCACGAAGGTCGTAGAATGTTACGCCGTTTTTCAGTGCGTAGTCGCGAATCCAGTTGCGGATTTCGTTTGAAGGCGATTGCTGCAAGTGACAGTCGTCGATGTCGACAACTTTGTCGAATAAACCAGGAATGTGAAATCCAACGCCATTGCGCTCTATGGCATCGCTATTTTTTATCTCCTCTTCGGTCAACCAACGACGATTTGAGAATGTGTATTCCAACTTGTTGCGATAGTATTCTCTGTTGGCTGATGCTAAAATAGGCAGTGGCTTTGGAAGTTCAATTTTGCCAAGTCGCTTGAGGTTTTGTGTCACTTCGCGCTCTTTGTAGAAAAGTTGCTTTTCGTAAGGCAATGTTTGCCATTTGCAGCCGCCACAAGTGCCGAAATATTTACACATTGGCGCAACTCGATCTTCCGAGTATTTATGGAAATTTATGGCGTTGCCCTCCATGAAGCTGCTTCGCTTGCGAGTTATTTGTATATCTACAATGTCGCCCGGCACAGCGCCGTTCACAAATACAACTTTATCGTCGATGCGGCATAAGGC
The DNA here is from genome assembly GCA_015061285.1 of Bacteroidales bacterium. Taxonomy (GTDB): domain Bacteria; phylum Bacteroidota; class Bacteroidia; order Bacteroidales; family Marinilabiliaceae; genus W3P20-009. The sequence goes on from SUWW01000006.1 coordinate 172,557, forward strand.
TTTGCCTTCAGCTGCCACGTCGGTTATCTCTATGCCTACGAGAACCGGTTTGTCTTTTTTGTTACGTCCCAATGTCTTAGTTTTTTAGGCTATTCTAATAATATGATATTTCGCGGGTTGCAATCTCTTTGGCTATGCCATCGATATATGTAATACGCTTGGTCCAATTGTTATGCGAGTCGAATTCGTATTCGTATTTTATGGTCTTCCGGTCACCGTTTTGCTTGGTATGGGCTTTCGTTGGATGTCCTTTTTTGCTAATTGAGTATGATGTCTCAATGGTTTGGTCGGACGATCCAATGGTTGTCTTCTGTATCAGACGCCCATTTTTATCGTATGTATATCGTTCTGTGGCCATCTCGCCATCGTGAAATCGCTCTTTTGCTTCAACCCATTTATCGCCACGTTTTATGTTTGTTGTACTTATAGTTACGGCTATGGCATCTGTGAGACGCATGAATGTGCAAATGCCAAGCGAATCGCAATCGTAGAGTGTCTGTAGTGTGCGTGTGTCGTTGGCATCGTATGTGGTCGATACGTATATTTTATTGTCGCGATACTGGTATATTGTTAATGATAGCAATTGCCCTTGTTCGTCGGTGATGCGTTCTCGGTCGATCTCTCCATTCTGAAAGTAATAGCGAGTTGAGGCACTGATGAACGAGCCTTTTTCTGCTATGTGTCGGCTGTAGTCGGCTTCGTATGTTATGGTGTTTACATATTTTACATCATCGAATAGTTGATCCACTTGTCTACTATTCATTCCTGCCAAGCAGATTCCCGGACGTTGCGCAAATAGTAGAACGGACGACTGCAAGAGAGTTATGAGGAAGATAATTCTGCGAAACATCATAAATATCATTTGTATAATATGAAAAAAGCGCCTCACCTCATTGATGCGACGCTTCTTTGACTTTTGAGCCGATACCCGGACTCGAACCGGGGACCCACGCATTACGAATGCGTTGCTCTACCAACTGAGCCATATCGGCGAAAACCGGTGCAAAAGTAAGACTATTTCCGTTTCAGTCAATAGCAGCGATGAAAAAATATTGAAGAGCGTGAAAATCGTCGTTCTGTTCGATGGCCTACCCGTTCAAAGGGATTTGCAATCCACTAACTGATGAGTTTGCGGATTTCAAATCCACTTGAATGGAGTGTTGTTGTTATAAAAGCCTTTTAGTAAGTGCTAAATATTTACGGCTCCTTTATTTCTAATCAGAATGTCAGAAAACGCTCTTCAAATCCATTGTCAAAAACTCTTCGGCTGAGATGCCGCCATCGCCAACTATTATCGTGTTCTGCGGCTTGAACATTTCGCGGAATTTGTTCAATCCCTTTGTGCTGCTTTCCGAGTTGCTTTTCACTTCTATTGCCACTATCGAGTTCTTTTTCCGTAAGACGAAGTCTACTTCGTCGTTGCGTTCGCGCCAATAGTACACTTCGTAGCGATGCACGAATGCCTGACTCACCAAATAGGCTCCAATGCCCGATTCGAAAATGTGTCCCCATTCTTGTCTATTCACTATCGCTTGCTCGAAACTCAGCGGACAGTAAAGCGTCTTCAGAGCGTTGTTGTGCACTTGCAGTTTCGGAATGCTTGCCTTGCGCCGCGCCATATCTATGCTGTATTTCTGCAATCCGCACAAAATGCCGCTGCCCGACAATAGGTTAAGATAGTTGGTCAGTGTCACAGTGTTGCCAGCATCGGTGAGCGAACCAAGCATCTTGTTGAGTGATATTATCTGTCCCGAATAAGCCGCGCCAAGTTCGAACGTCTGTCGTAGCAATGCCGGCTTGCTTATTGGTGTGTCAATCAAGATGTCTCTATTTATAGTCGATTCTACAATGGATGATTGTATGTATTGCTGAAAACGGTCAGTGTCGTTAATTAGTTGGGCTGCACCAGGATAGCCGCCGTAGAATATGTATTGGTCGAGCGATAAACCGAAGCAGTCGTGCATTTCTTTGTAGCTCCAATGGGTCATTCGTATCTCTTCGAAACGCCCTGCCAACGATTCCGAAAGACCTTTCTCCAACATCACGCGGCTGCTACCAAGCAAAATCACTTTCAATTGGCGGTCGTTGAACGTGTCGGTGTCCCACTCTTTTTTTACTGCTTCGCTCCAGTTCTTTATTTTCTGTATTTCGTCTATAACAAGCAGAAACTCAGTGTAATTATTGCTGTCCATCAGCCTACGAGCAGCTGCCCAACAGTCGCTAATCCACGATGTGTTGGATACTGGTACGTTGTCGGCCGAATAGGATAAGTATGGCAATTGGGCGTCTTTTAGCACCTGTTTCACTGTGGTAGATTTCCCCACTTGACGAGGGCCCATAATTACTTGAATGAACTTTCGAGGTTCATTTGTTCTACTTGCAATAGTTTGATATTCAGGTAATACGTACATATACTTACGTTTTATTTTGTTCTATGAGTAATAATGCTTATTCCACTGAGTAATTCGTTGCTCGCAAATATAATATACTTATTGTTAGTTAGTTATATGTATGTTGTAATTATTATTTATTCGCTGAGTAAAAATACTCATAGCACAGAGTAAAATGTAAATAGTGTGTGTAGTGTGTTTATTTTCAATGGTATATATGTATGTAAGCATTGAGTAAAAGAACTTTTGATTCCATAATTATGTACAAAACGAAACCGACTACCCATATTTAGTATGAGTAGTCGGCTATGTATGTATTAGATATTTTTATTTCTCTACGTCAAACTTGTAAACACATACGTGGTTGTATGTTTCGCCTGGACGAAGAATTGTTGATGGGAAGTTGTCGTGGTTAGGCGAATCAGGGAAGTGCTGAGTTTCGAGGCAGAGTGCAGAGCGATATGGATACTTAACGCCAGTCTTGCCAGTTTGTGTTGAGTTCATGAAGTTGCCTGCATAGAACTGAATGCCTGGTTCGGTGGTGTAAACGGTCATTACGCGGCCGCTCTGAGGATCGAATACGCGAGCTGCTTTGCGAAGTCCGCAAGAATCGGGTTCAGAAGAGAGCACCCAGTTGTGGTCGTAGCCACCAGCGAGCTTGAGTTGTTCGTGTTCACCTTTGATGCCTTCGCCAATAACGGTTGCGTTGCGCAGGTCGAAAGGAGTGCCTTCAACGGGCATCAACTCGCCAGTCGGGATGAGATTTTTGTCGACAGGAGTGATGTTGTCGGCATAAATTTCGATTTGCTCGTCGCAGATGGTAGAGTCGCCTTCGCCAGCGAGGTTGAAGAACGAGTGGTGTGTAAGGTTAACCACGGTTGGTTTGTCGGTGGTAGCCTCGTAAACGAGTTTGAGCGCGCCGCAGTTGGTGAGTTTGTAAGTAAGTTTCATGTCGAGGTTGCCAGGGAAGCCCATCTCGCCGTCAGCAGATTTGTATGTGAACTCGATTGTCTGATCGTCTATTTTGTTTGCCTTGAACATAACGCTGAAGAAGCCCTTTGAACCACCGTGCAAAGTGCGGTTAATCTCGTTTACTTCTGTTTGATATTCAACGCCATCGATAGAGAATTTGCCTGCTGCAATGCGGTTGCCATAACGGCCGATGGTTGCACCGAAGAATGGCTCTCCTTTGCCAGCTTTGTTGTCGCAAGCGGCATATTCGGCAGCCGTAGCGTAACCGCAAACAACATCAGCAAAGTCGCCATTGCGATCTGGTGTGTAGAGGGTTACGAGTTTAGCTCCGAGGTTGGTGAACTGAGCTACCATACCAGTAGAATCGTTGCGAAGAGTGTAGAGACGAACGGTGTCGCCATCGACAACAGCAGTACCGAAAGACTTGCAGCATAGACCGAGATGCTTTTGACAGCTCTCTTCTTTTGCAGGCTGAGCGCAAGCTACGAGAAGTGCAGCCATTGCGCCAAGAGTTAGATTTTGAAATTTCATTGTTATGTTAATGTTTTATATTGGTTCTGGTTATCCACTGAAAAGCATAGGAAAATGCTTAGCTGGGGAAAACGTGTAAATTTACATAATTTTAGTTAATTGTTAATTGCTCGTAACGGAAAAGGAGTAGAATTGGATCGTAATGGTGGATATTTTTACTTCTATAGGGCAACAAACGAAATATACAAACAAGCGTATTACTAACGCTTGAAATTAGTTCGATATGATTAGGTAGAAAACGCACCGAAGTAAGTAATTGTTCTATGGGCGTTGCGATGTAACGCACAACCACTTCGTTTTTCTTGGCTGTCATGGATTGATTCTTTGATTAGATATGAATACTATATTTGCATTGTCACAATGACATTATTAACGGGTGAGTCGAGGCGGTTTGGCTTCGCTCCCGTTTTTTTATTGATGACCTCGACCGACTCAGCGACGAGGAGTGGGCGGCGCGCTTCAAAGAGCTTGAATGGATAAGACGCGAAGAGGCGAAAGGGAATAGGAGTTGAAAATTAGCAACCGCCATCGCAACCGCCGTCAAAAGCGTTGCCACTGTCGTTAGCGTTGCAGCCATCGTTATTGTCAGGTAAATATCCACCGCCAGGTCGACAATTATTCTTTATGCGACCGGTGAAGATGCCCCATGCCATTATAAGTGTCAGTATTGCAGATAGCATAGTCGTAAATATTAACGTTTTGCAAAGTATACGTATGGAGACTACTGCTCGTTACGCTTCTTATTCTCTTCGCCGCGCGAACCGTAATCGTCCATCCAATGGTGTGGCTTGTCTTTTATACCATAGCGAAGTGTATGGTAGTATAAGTACAATATGAATAAGCCTGCTAAAAGTTCCATAGCCTAATTATTAACGTTTTACAATTATACGTATGTCAGTTACTGCTTATTGCGCTTTTTGTTCTCTTCGCCGCGCGCTCTGTAGTCGTCCATCCAGTGGTGGGTGGGGTTTTTCCATCCGCCGCGTAGCAGATAAACAAAGAATATAATAGTGAGTATCGAAGTCATACCGGTTAGTAATTAACGTTTTGCAGTTATACGTATATTCACCGAAATAGTTGTGTATAAACCTATATCAGACCAATCATATGATAAAAAAAGAGAATTGGCAGATGCCGTCGGGTTACGGCTATAGCTTAGTAACGCGTCATCAGTCAATTCTCAACGTCGAAAGTCGGCACTGACGCGAAGCCAAACCGCCTCGACGTTTCAATGCAAACTTTCTATTGCGAATATAATGTTTTACATAAAAAAGAATCGTCGATAAACCTTTGTACTCTGGCTTTTCGCTTAGGAGGAGGGTTTACCAACGATTCTCAAAAGCCGAGACGATGAAAGAGGTTTTCATTCGGTCCTCGGCAATGCAAATATAGGTGTTTAGTAGAGTTGCATGTTGTAAACTGCGAAACCCAAAATCTGTCATAAGATTATTAATCCGTGAATCCGAAACAATTGGCACGCGTAGGCAAAGCGCCATAGTCGCCAATAACAACGCGAACGTGGGCGTGTTCAGGATTCTTAACTACTAGAATGCGGCACCACGCCTTTTCGGGGTCATCTACAAAATGCCACTCGAAATGTTCGCACGTGTTATGGTCGGTGATTTTTACTTGGCAGTCCCAAAAATTGTAGTCGCGCGTAACGAACGCCACCCGAACATCATACTCTTCATTTTCCGACTTGCATATATATATGTCGCCGTAAAATTGTCGCTCTTGAGCATAAAAACCTTGCTCCCAACGATAGGTGCATTTGTCAACGTTGAGCTGAGCCATTGCCGATGCCGACATCGATAGTAATATGAAAAGCAATAATTGTTTCATAGTTCTCAATTCGTAACTCTTAATTCGTAATTATATGGACGTATATGCAAAATCTGCCACCGTAGCCCAAGATGGTGGCGCAGCCTATAAAACTGCCATCACCGCAACTCTTTCGAACCTCACCGACCGTGAAGATTTTTCCACCATAGAATCTACATGTATTTCCCATTGAAAATGTACTTTTCGTTTGTAGACTGTGTACTTTTCGTTTGTGGGGAAATATTACTGTAGACCGACGATTGTCATAAAGCTCATTTGGTGGTAAATCCGAAGCAATTGGCACGACAAGGCCAACAACCTGAATCGCCAATAACAACACAAACGTGTGCGCGGTCGGGGTTATCGACAACGAGAATGCGACACCAAGCCTTTTCGGGATCGTCTACATAGTGCCACTCAAAGTGTTCGCAAGTATTATGGTCGGTGATTTTCACTTGACAGTCCCAAAATTCATAGTCTGTTGTAACAAATGCCACACGAACATCATACTCTTCATTCTCGGATTTGCATACATATATATCGCCGTAGAATTGAGTTTCTTTGGCATAGAAACCTTGTTCCCAACGATAGGTGCATTTGTCAACGTTGAGTTGAGCCATTGCCGATGCCGACATCGATAGTAATATGAAAAGCAATAATTGTTTCATAGTTCTGAAAATGTACTTTTCGTTTGTAGGAAAATTCAGTTAGTATTTATAACCATAAGTATAGTTGGTAGCAACGGTATCGTTGGCAGATCCATAGCGCAAGACTTTGATATAAATCCACTCGGAATCGGCCTTTTTTAGTTCGTTGATTGGCACAGAGATGGTGTTGTATGTAAATACGTTGCAGTTATCCGACGAATTTTGATAGTGTAGCAGCCAGAGCACAGTGGTGTCGGCGAGTTGGGCCGAGGGGTCGTGTGCTAAGCATACATAATCATCGTTGTTGCCATCGTTGGTGGTGGTGAAATATGTAGTGATGTTGAAGAAATCGTTGCGCTGATAATCCCTGGTGATATGCATATCCACAGGGATAAGAATGGCTTCTCCTTTGTATTTAGGCTGGATTTCTTTCATAGAGTCATAGTAGACAATTCTTTGAGTGAGGTCACCCGATATTTCATTCAAATTGGCATTGTGTATTATGCCGGCAGAGTCGGGTTGCTCAGTTGTAGTGCACAAGAATTTCACGCGAGCTCCATTTTCGAGCGAGTCGGGATGCTCATTTGGGAAGAATATAGCGAGTTCGTAGAAGTGTAGCACAAATGTCGAGTCGGTACGTTCTACGGTGGCAATGCCGCTATACGTAATGTCTTTTTCATTCTCGCGACACGCAGAAAGAAGGGCAAATGCAATTGTCAATGTCGCAATAAGTGCTGTAGACTTCATGACTATAATTTTTCTGTTCGAATTTTGTATACAAGCAATCGTCGTCCGTTGATGCGGTCTTCGTCGCCAAGTAGTCCATAGGCTTTGTCGGGTTGAAGCACAAGAGTCGCTTCACTACCATCTGTCAGCATAGTAAGAATGTCGTCTATGCCACTAATGGTTTGTCCCATAGCAGCTTGTATTATGTATGGTTTGTCAATGGGGCGTTTGTCTATGGCAGAGTCGGTGCGATAGTAGATTTCGCCGCTCAGCATATCGCTAATGACATAATTGATGCAGATTTTTTCTCCTTGACGAATGGTGTCGTTGTTGCCATTTTTTGTTATGGTGAGCCATACGCCATTCGATGTTGGCAAGCTATCGAGGTTATGAGATATGCAGTATCGCGTTATGAGTAGCGAATCGCGCAGGAACATTTTTTTGTTGAGTTCGGTGTGCTCTTTTTTAGTTAGCATTCTGTGGCGTTGCTTGTGCTCTTGCGAACATGCTATGCATAACATTGTAATTATTATGAAAAATGCTAATCTCATGAGAATGGATAATAAGACTTAGAATACTTAACTAAATATTTAACTACTTGCTACTTATGTTATTAAGTGATTTGCGTATATAGAATTCCGCAATGTTTTTTTCGTATTGCTTTACCACTTCGTCGAAATCGCCAGAGCAGTTTGCTCCAGCAGCATTTATGTGACCGCCGCCGCCATAATATTCTGCAGCAAACTCGTTTACAGGGAAATCGCCTTTTGAGCGAATGGAGATTTTTATGCAATCGGGGCGATCAAGAATAAGCGCCGTGGCTATGATGTCTTTCGATTGCAAAGGGTAATTTACGAAACCTTCGGTGTCGCCAGTATTGTATTTGAAGCGCTCAAGTTCATCTTTGCTTAGAGCCATCACAGCTAAAGGAAGCTTTTCGATTCGGTGCATCTTGCGGTGTAGCGCGAAGCCAAGTAGTTTTAAGCGTCGTAGATTCTTGTTGTTGAATATGTTGTTGTGAATTGTCGTTTTGTCGATGCCTTTACGTAAGAGGTCGGCAACGAGTAAGTATATTTCTGGCTGTGAAGAGTTGTAGCTCAAGCCACCAGTGTCGGTCATTATGCCCGAATAGAATAGGGTAGCGGCTTTCACATCAATTTTATCTTCATAGCCCATTTGACAACACAGACGATAGGCTAATTCGCAAGTGGCAGGAGCTTCTGGCACCGAAATGCAAACGTTAGCTTTGAGTTGAGGATCGGTGTGGTGGTCTATCATCAACGTAGGTTTGTTGGATGCTGCAATTTTTTCACCCAAACTCTTCACACGTTTCAAATCGTTGTAGTCCATCACAAAAATGCAGTCGGCATCATCGATTATTGTGTCGCAAACTTCCGTTTCGCGTTCGTAGGTTTTAACTGTTTTGAAATCTGGCATCCAAGAGTAGAATGAAGGTGGCAGGTCGGGAACAATCACAGTGGCCTCTTTGCCAATAGCAATCAATACACGTCTCAACCCTAATGTCGAGCCCAAAGCATCGCCATCGGCATTGGTGTGGCATGTAAGAACAAACTTTTGATTGCCCTCTATGTATGTTTTCAATTTAGCTACTTCTGATTCGTTCATCTCTGTTGTCATTTTTTTGCTACCAAAAGTAAAAGAAAATCGTCCTATTGTTTTGTCATATCTCTTTATTAATCTAAAATTGTGTATTCAAACCTTAAATCATATTAATAATTATATGGCAGGAAATAAAACTTTGGCAATCATTAAGCCAGGTGCTGTGAGAAACAAGCACATAGGTCACATTTTGTCGAAAATCGAAGAGAATGGCTATACTATAGCAGCCATAAAAACAATTCAGCTTAGACTCGAAGATGCAGCAGAGTTTTATGCAGTGCATCAAGGTAAGCCCTTTTATCAGGAACTTATAGAATTTATGTCGTCTGGTCCAATCATAGCAATGGTATTGCTCAAAGACAATGCTGTGGAGGATTTCCGCGCTCTTATTGGAGCTACCGATCCAGAAAAAGCAGCCGAAGGAACCATACGTCGCATGTTTGCTACCAGCAAAACGGCAAACGCTATTCATGGCTCCGACTCAGATGAGAATGCCGAACGTGAAAGTTCGTTTTTCTTCAGTCGTCAAGAGTGGCTTCGCAAGACTCAAGTTGGCTTGGATTAATTCTTTCATAATTTTTCATACAAAAAGAGAGGCTCTCCATTTCATATTTGGAGGGCCTCTCTTGCTTATGCATTATGGAAAAGAGTGAACTTTATGAACAGTGCTTTATGGTCTATAACGTCCGTAAATCGACACTTTGTTGCCGTAGAAGATGGCGTTGGTGAGTATGCGCGAAGTGCTTAACCAATAACCTCTGAATGTTGGTGATTCGTTGAAAAGCACCACGGTGCCTCTGCCCGTATTGCCAAATGTTATGTGAGGCGCATTTTCAAGAAGTTTTTGGTTCTCTTTGGTTACGAATCCGCTTAGAAGAGGCTTTTTGGTGAATTGCAAAACCGTAGCATAGCTGTTGTTAGGTCGCGGCAAAATGTAGTTGCCAGTTTTTACTGCGTAGAATTCACGACTTTCAAAGCCAAAGGCAAGCGGATTGGTGATGTCGAGGTCAGCTTTGAATATGGCGCCACCTATGCGCGAAGGCCCGATGTGTTCGCGTTGAGTAACATAGTCGTAACGTGGAAGTTCTTGTTTAGCTATATCGTTACGTTCTGCTTTATTGCCACGTTCTTTAGACTCTGCATAGTTTTCTACAATGCCATTTTCTATAGCCCAGCGAGCAGCGCTTTTGATAGCTACAAGTGAGCCTCCAGCACGAACCCATGCTTTGAGATTATCGACGAACGTTTGCGAAAGGTTGTTGTAGGATCCGTCGGCGAGCACTATTGATGTATAGCGACTTAAGTCGGCACGAGCTGCAGAATTTGCAGGTATCTTGGTTAGCGGAATGTCGAAACGGTTGCTTAACAAATACCAAATTTCGCCTACGCTTGTCCAATTGATGCCGTCGCCTACAATGGTGGCCACTTCGGGCTTGTTTACGCGAATAATGTTGTCGCTACCAAGGTTGATTCCTTCTACGTATGCGCCTGTTTCTACTCCATAAACATTAATACCAGTTTCGGCAATTGAAGTTTCGATAGCTTTATAAAGTTCTGTCTCAGAAAGTGTTTGATATTGTACTGGTATGACAAGCGAACCTCGGTTGAACTCTTTGCGTCCTTGAGTTGTCTCAACAGCAAAAGGTTTGAAGGCCGTCTTCACCAATACGCCACGATTAAGCAATGCATAGAGGGTACGCGGAGCAAGGAAATCTGTGTATTCCAATATGTATGCATAACGACTTTGGCGATCGATTTTGCCTGGCTCAACGGCAAGTTTTTCGGTCACTTTATTACCAAGCGAAGCTGCTTTCACCTTGCTAAATGGCACGCCGTAGCCATGAGCAGTGCTCCAAGCGGTAATATCCATAAATATGCTATCAACAAATTCGGTGTGCTCGTCGAATGCGGCATTAGCTATGCGATATTGCGCTTGCGAAAATGGCACTACGTATGCACTACCTTTTTTGTATTGCTTGCCACCATAAGTAGCATCTTGCGGAAGTTCGTATACATCAACGTGGTGACTTAGCAAGTTGTTGAGGAATAGGCGCGTGATTCCTTTGTCTTTTTCCGAGCCAAATACAACATATTTATCGGCAGCCTTGGCGCCATTGCTAATGCCCGATTTGAAAAATTCTTTTTGGTGCTTTAGAAATGTGTTTTTCTCCACTACACCAGCTTTGACAGCTGCTATGCCAGTGCGAAGATTTTCTTTGATGTTGAAGGCAAATTTGCGTACGCCAACGCTTGTCTCAACTGCCACGCCACGAGAACTACCGACTTCGAGTGTGGTGCCTACACCACCTTGAAAATCGGGATAAGTAGAGCCGTAGATGGGCGAGATGTTGTCGAAATTTTCGCGAGTGAAATAGAGAGCGCCAAATTCGTCGAGTGCTTCGCCAAAATATTTAGCCAAGAGCGGATTGAGCTTGTCGTATGTAGCCTCTGGCACGGTGTAGTTCCAAGTGCTGCGTTCGGGCGATGGCTCGAAATAGTAGTTCGATTCGCTGCCCATCTCGTGATAATCGAGGTAGATATTAGGATACCATTTGTGGTAGAAATCTATGCGGGCATTGCTCTCTGGGTGCACAAGAGAGAACCAATCGCGGTTGAGGTCGGCATAGAAGTGGTTGCCACGATGAGGCACAAAACCGCCCGAATGTTCAATGTCGTTAGGGTCGGTAACGGTGCTAACAGAGTGAAATTCATTGAAGAAAGTTGTAGCTCGTTCACGTCCATCTGGATTTAATGCTGGCTCAACGAGTATCACTGCTTCGTTTAGGTGCGATACTATTTCCGGATTCTCCGATGCTACAAAATAGTATGCCGTGATAACCGCAGCATCGGTACCAGCATGCTCGCCGCCATGCACGTTGTAGCCAAGTTGCACTACAACTTTTTGATTTGCGAAATCGCTAACGTCTTGTTTTGGATCGACAATTTTGAGATGTTCTTGGCGAATGTTTTCAAGGTTTTTGATATTGTCTGGAGATGATATTGTAAGTATCACATAATCACGATTTTCGTGGCTATGACCAATAATATCAAACGTAGCGCGGTCGGATTTTTCGGCAAGTAGCTTGAAGTATTCCACCACTTTGTCGTAGCGAACAAGCGCATCGCCAGGTTCAAAGCCGAAAAATTCTTTTGGCGTAGGAATGTTGGAATTAAATTTTTCTCCTTTGGGGAAGAAATAGTCGTTCTGTGCTCTCACAACAGATATTGTTGCTATCGAGAGTAATAATGCTGCAAAAAGTTTTTTCATGTTTAGGTGTCTAATTAGTTGTTAATCAATTTGTTTACTTGTAGTTCATATTCAGGCAAAGCCCAAGCGTAAGTAGAACGGTCGGAAGGCGTTGCCACCACCTTGGTGTTCCAAGCATCGCCAGTTTTGGTGCTGAGTGGATATACATAGTCGTCGGCACGGCGCGAAATGTCGTAGCCTCTTAAGCCCTCGCCAAGAAATTCGGCACGACGTTCGTTATATATAGCCTCGCGCAATTCGTCACCAGTGAGCGAAAGCACATCTATAATGTCGTCGGAAGTAACTGAGCGAGAACGAACAATGTTGAGCAGTTCGGCTGCTTTGCTTTCGTTGCCTACGTTGTAGTAGCTTTCAGCAAGGTTGAGCAGAGTCTCGGCATAACGGAAAAGGTGCGTCCATTCGAGGCGAACAGAGTATTCGTCGTATTTCTCATACCAAACATCTTTGTTAGGCTGCCCATCAATACCAATGCTATTAGGGTCTTGACGAATGAAAGCCGTACGACTATCGCTTGCTAAGTGATAAGCAGGATTGGTAAGAATGCCTGTGCGAGTGTTGAGCGTGTCGATGTAGCCGCCTTCGTGGTTGAAATAGAATATTGGATTATGCCCACGTTCGGTGTTGGTGCTTGGAAGTGAGAAAATATTCTCATTAGTGTGGTATGGTGCATCGAACATGTCGGCCACCGAGTTGCTAAGCGTGAAACCCGAAATAGACTCTCCATCGGCTATGGCAGAATTCCAATCGAGTTTTGCCATGTGTATGCGCTGACGAAGCATCAAAGCAGCAGCTTGCGATGGACGTGTAGGGTCAAATTTAGATGTGTATGCAGGCAAGGCTGCTATATTTTCATCGCTGAGATCGCTAAGTATTTGGTCGTATATCTCACCAATGGTCCAAAGTTCGGCGTTGTTGTAGCCAGGTCCATTCACTGCTTCCGTATGTATAGGAATAGCAAGCGAATTTGGGTCGTAGGCGTATGGCTGCGAATAGACTTGAGCCAAATAATACCAAGCAAAATCGCGAATGAAGAGAGCTCCTGCTATGTATTCATTACGAACCTCATCGCTGATGGGCAAGTTTGAGCGATTCTCGAGGTTTTCTTTCAAAATATTGGCTGCATTGACTGCTAAATAGCCGCTTTGAAAATATCCTGGATTCACCACGCTGGCAGCACCGACGTTCATATTGTAAACCTCTGAATAATAGTATGTATTCATACCATAATTAACAAAGTCGTCGGAGCGGTTGTCGGCTATAATTACCGCGTCGACACCAAGGCTACGGAAACGGCTTAGTACGCCATTGTATACACCTTCAATGCCCGATTCTGTGGTGTAGAGGTCGTCCTCGGTGACAGATAGTGGAGGATTCTTATCCAAGAAATCGTCTCCGCACGAAGTTGAAGCTATTGCCAATGCTATAGAAGCTAACGATGTATATATATTTTTTCTCATAATTATTCTGTATGGCTGTTAGTTTATATATATCATAATGAAAGAGTTGCGCCGATAGTAAACGTGCGTGAAAGAGGCGTAGTGTTGAGGTCGATACCTGTGTTGAGGTTCGACGATTCGGCGTGCGAGTTTATCTCTGGGTCGAATCCGGAGTAAGATGTTATGGTGAAGATGTTGTGAGCTTGAGCATATACACGAAGCGAACTTATGCCGAGGGCCGAGGGCCATTTCTTGGTGTCGAATGTGTATCCCAATGATGCGCTTTGAAGTCGGACAAATGTGCCATTTTCGATGAGGTCGGAGTTGAGATTCGTCGTTCCGTTAGAGTAGCTATCGTTGTATGAAGTTTTGGCAAAATCACTTTTGTCACCGGGCTTGCGCCAAACTTTCTTATAGTAATTTTCGGTGCCACTCCACATACGTCCATCAGAGAGTGTAGCTTTCATGGCGTTGAGCACCTTGTTGCCACCCGAGAAGTGGAAGTTGAGCGCTGCGTCGAAGCCATAGAATTTGAAAGTGTTGTTCCAACCGCCGTAGACGGTAGGCTTTGTATTGCCTGCTATTTCGGGTTTCCAATCGCTGAGAGAGTAAACGGATTTTGTCTCTCCATCCATGTCGTAAAGTCCAATTCCGCCATTGCCGTTTTTATATATGAGAAGCTGATTAACATAGCTACCGTCGGCTTGTTTTATCTTAGCTATGCGTCGACCGGTTTGGGGATCAACACCTGCCGTTGGATATACATAGAGTTGTCCCATTGAATAACCTTCGGTGGTGATGTTTGCTTTTATGGAGCTTAGACTTACTATGTCGTCGTCGAGTTCTATCACCTTGTTCTTTACAAATGAAATGTTGAAAGTGCTATTCCATTTGAAGCGTTTTTTATTGATTATGGCGGCGTTCAACCCAATTTCGATGCCTTTGTTTTCAACCTTTCCGAGGTTAGTAGATATTGATGCACCCACGATGCCCGTAGAGTATGCTTGTGACGAGTCGAGAATGAGATCTTTCGATGTCGATTTGAAGAAATCGACATCAACCGACAGACGATGCTTGAAAAGAGCAGCGGTGAAACCAACGTCGGTAGTCCCAGTCTGTTCCCAACCAAGGTTAGGGTCGTTCACACCTGATGAATTGTAGGATGTCTGGCCGTTGAATGTTGATGTACCGTAGGTGGTCTTCGATGCATACCAACCTACATTAGCATTACCAACAATACCGTAGCTTGCTTTCACTTTGAAGTCGTCGATGAAGCTGCGCAGAGGTTTGAAGAAGTTCTCGTCGCTAATACGCCAAGCAGCACTCAATCCCCAGAAATTTCCCCATTTCTTGCCAAGTTTCGAAAGACCATCGCGTCGCCAATTGGCTGTAAAAAGATATTTACCATCGTAATCGTAAGTGAGACGCGATATGTATGAAAACAACGAACTTTCGCTTATGTTGCCCGAGCCACCATACGTAATGTAGTTGGCTTCTACGTATGCAATATCGGCATCGCTAAGTTGTGTGCCAGTGCGAGTCCATCCATGACGTTCGCTTTCAGAGGCTTCAACTCCGAGTAACACATTGATGTTGTTTTTCTCTATTGTCAATTTATAGTCGGCGGTGTTGGTCCAAGTCCAAGTTTTTAGACTTGTAGTGCCAACTGAACTGCTGCCGCCATTAGAGTACGTACCACTACCTTTCACAGGTGGCGAGAAACTTTCGTTTTGCACAATAGTCCAATCGATGCCATATTGAGTTTTAAGCGTCAACCCTTTTAGTGGCTTTATTTCGGCAAATGGACTTGCCAATATGCGGTTCGTCTTCGACTCGTTGTAGTGTCCACCCTTTGCAACGGCAAGCACATTGTAGTAGAAAACCTCAACCGAGTTGTTGCCTTTGCCCAGATTTCCGGGCGACACTTCCGAAGCATAGAAAGAGCCATCTTCGTTGTAGGCAGGAACGTTTGGTAAATCTACGTATGCCAAGCGCGTCAAACCTCCGATTGAACTTAGTGATCCACCTCGCGACGAATCAGATGTGCGAATCTTCGACCATGCATACGACGAGTTGAATCCTAAGTTGATATACTTGTTCACTTCGTATGTGGTGTTTGCGCGGAACGTAAATCGGTCGTAGCTGGCATCTATGGTTATGCCTTCTTGTTTGGTGAGACCTGTAGATACGTAGTATGTAAACTTGTCGTTGCTACCTTGAAAATTGAGGTTGTGGTTGTGAGTGGCTCCAGTGCGGAAGATGAGGTCTACCCAATTGGTGTTTACTATTTTGCCATTTTTGTCTGTCATAGTGGCATAAGGCAATTTGTTTGGGTCGCCACCATTATTGAGCCAACCTTCGTTTTTGATGTCGGTATATTGTTCGGCATTCATTGGCTCGAATAGGTTTATAGCCTTACTAAGCCCGAAGTTGTAGTCGTAAGTGATTTTAGATTTCGTTTGTCCTGCACCCGAATTTGTAGTTATAAGTATGACGCCAGCAGCAGCCCTTGATCCATAGAGTGCAGTAGCGGCAGCATCTTTCAATACGTCAATCGATTTGATGTCGGCAGGGTTAATGTCGGCAATCGGGTTGTAGTCGGTGTTTGATGCTATGTCGCTATTGTTCACCGGAATACCATCAACAACGTATAGAGGCTGCGAACTCGACGAAATAGATGCTACACCTCGTATGTTTATGATAGGTGCTTGCCCTACTTGCGAGCCAGGCGTCGAAACCATCACGCCCGCTGCCAAACCTTCCAGCATGTTGTCTACGCTATTTTTACTAATGCCTTGCAATTTGTCGGCACTCACTGAAGCAAGCGATGCTGTAAGGTTGCTACGTTTCTGTGTGCCATAGCCTACTACTACCACCTCTGAGAGCTTCAAAAGGTCTTCTGTAAGTTGAATCTCTATTGGTTCCGAATCGTCGTAGACAACGATTGTATTAGTAAGGTATCCCACGAGGTTTGTGTTGATACTTACCGGAAGAGAAGCAACCGAAATTTTGAAATTTCCATCAAGATCCGATAAGGCACCTTGCGTTGTACCCTCCACTATAATAGTGGCACCAATAAGTGGATCTCCCGTGCGACTGTCTACAACAGTCCCTTGCAGTGTGGTGCTCTGAGCATAAATATTAATGCCATAAAAGAATAAAAGCACCCACAGCGATGCAATCTTAATTTGAGTTAGTTTTTGGTTCATCTGCTATCGATTTTATTTGTTCTACATCACATCTTCGAGTGCAAAGGTCAAAAATCTACAAATAACAAAACATACCATACGTATGGTATATTGAAATCTAAATACGTAGAAAATAATTCTACATATATATAAATGTGGAGTGTTGTTTGTTATTCTGTTGCTACGCGGCTGTTCTTCAGTTTGTTGTAGATAATGTTTTGGATGGTGCGAATGGTCTGTAGAATATTAGATATGTATGTTGGTTATATATAGAATATTATTCTATGTGATTTTGTATTTATACCATACGTATGGTATTTCTCAAGATAGTTAGGCTACATACCTTTGCTCTTGTAAAAACATAGTATAAACAATAATAAATAAAGCGGCCATGAAGAAAATAAAATTTACATCAGTACTATTATTAGCATTTTTATCTTATGCTATAGCATCAGCTCAGCAGACAATAAGTATCAAAGCCGATAAATCTACTCGTCCTCTTATAGAGAAATGGGTTGAGGCGTATAAAGTGATTAATCCCGATGTTAAGATAGAGTTTGTGGCTGGCAAGAATGCCCAATCGGATCTGACGCTTGTGTCGGTAGATGAGGGCGTTGCAAATGTTGTTTCGGTAGGTCGTTATGCGTTGCTGCCTGTCACTACCACTGAAAATCCTCTAATATCAGATATACAAAAACGAGAGTGGAAAGAAAAAGATATTCAATCGCTCTTCTTCGTTGCCGACGATATTGAAGACGATTATGATAGAAGCAAAAACAAGAAAAATAATCTAACTAATCGCCTTACTGTTTATAGTGGAAATAGTCGCACGTCTACTTCGGTTGCTTTTGCGGCAAAATTCGATCGTAGCGCAAACGATTTTCGAGGTAAGAAAATAGCTGGTGACGATGTATATCTCTTATCTGCTATAGCCGCTGATAAAGAGTCGGTTACGTTTGGTGCTCTTGAGAATATTTACGATTTACAGACGCGTGCTCTTCGTCCCGATTTGGCCATTTTGCCTCTTAGCGTGAAGAAAAATCTTTCTGACGCCCTTGCCAATGGTACGCTCGACGATGTCATTAGAGTAGTGGAGTCGCACAGTAGCGACCTTGTGGTGGTTGGCAATTTTGGTTTTGTATATAATAATATAAATAGTGAAGTTGATGCCTTTTTGAGCTGGGTCTTAAGCGATGGACAAACTTACAATAACGAAAGCGGCTTTCTTCGCTTGAGTGAAAAACAAGCTCAAACACAACTTTATGCAATTGCAAATCATCAATCGAAACTCTGGGCTCACAACAATGAGTAGTAGATGATGTCACCTCACCCCAAATTTATGAGAGAGATTGCTATTCGTAGCGGTCTCTTTTTTTGTGTGCTTTACAAATTGTTGGCGGTGCTTGTGTTTATATCGTGCGCTAAAAACTCCAATCCAAAACGGCATTGTAGGCAACGATGACTTTGACAGTAATCTTTGTAAAGATGAAGTAGCGCTTGCGCTTCGCCCTCGTTTTCGGCTTTCAATCCGTAGTTGGCGAATATGTCGAGTCGGCTGTTGCTTTCGGTAGGAATGCTTTTGAGCATATTTATGGTATTGTATAGCTCATCGGTGTTGCCGTAGCGATGATGATATGCAAACAGATATGGCACAACGGTATTTATTATAATGAGTTGTCGAGCCTGTTTGCCAAGGTGCTTTGTGGTTTTTGAGTCTGAAGTTTTGCCAATTATAAAATGGTTGTCGAAATATTCTGATGCGCTGACATTCAGAGTGTTGGTTATCGTCTTTGCGTCCATACTCAGCAGCGACGATTCAAAATTGCTGCCTATAGCGCCTATTATGGCGGCGAGTTGCGAAATGCGTATGGCGGGCATATTAGATGGTCGCAAGCGTAGCTGTTTCCAAATAGAGACATCAACCGGAGTGAGGTTGAATTTTATGCGAAGGAATTCATATTCGCGTTGCAGTAGACGTAGATGTTCGTTTTGCTCTTCTTGCGCAGCTTGTGTCGACAACATACCAGCCTGCCCCAAAAGCAATGCTTCGCGTTGAATAGGCTCTGCGTGTTTTAGCATAATATTTACAGGAGTCCGACGAGCCATCGAGAGCATTGCTTCCGCATTAACCACAAAGCCCATCGAGCGAGCAAGCAAGCAGAAGAGTGTTTGTGCCCAATCGCCATTAAACTCAGTGAGCAACGTCTCCACTCGTTCGTTCAGAATCTCCATGCGCTCAAATAGCAGACGATCTAAAAAGCCGTCTCGCGTAATCTTTTGCATATTAGGCAAATAGCCCGAACAGCGTACATATCCAGAGGCGTTTGACCAATGTGCATATCTATTGTCGATTTGTTCTGGATATTTAAGCACCATCTCGGGTACAACACGACCGTTGCTGTCTTTTATGGCGCGTCCAGAACTCTTGCCCACAACGTGCAAAATGACGTTGTTGTATGCAGCGTCGCTATCGTGATGATGCGCGTACCAGTCGTCCGACGAATTGTGTATCTCGATATTGCCAGCCCATGTGATATTGCCAATTCTTACTTGTGCATTGAAAAAGTCTGGCCCAGCATCAGTGTTGAGTATACCTACGTTGATAATGTCAACTTCGTCTCCGCTTGTTGTACGCAAGTTGTTGGTGTAGAATAGTTTATATTGCCAAACGAAGTGCAGAAGTTGCTCGCTGTTCATGTCTAAATAGTCTTGTTGTTGATGACGTCAAGGAAATGCTGACGATACGAATCGCCCATGGGCACTTTGGCGTCGTCTGATAGCAAAATGAGGTTGCGATCGATGCCGCGTACGTAGTAAATATTTATAATGAACGAACGGTGAACACGCTGAAATTGAGGACTTGGCAGTCGAGCTTCAATATCTTTCATCGTATATATGGTTAGCACAGGTTTGGGCTGGTTTTCGAGATAGATTTTTATGTAATCTTTCAAGCCCTCTATGTAGATTATTTCTGGAATGTTTATGCGTACCAATTTGTATTCACTCTTTACGAAGAAGTAATCCTCGTCCTGTGCAGGTTCCGAACTTACTTGTTGTGGTGCAGAAGCGTTGTTGACAGCTGCACGTTCAAGGTCGATGAGGTTGCGAGCTTTAGCTGCTGCCGATAAAAATTCATCGAAGTCGAATGGTTTCAGTAGGTAGTCGACAGCCGAGAGTTTGAAGCCATCTATAGCATATTTATCGAAAGCAGTGGTGAATATGACTTTGGGCGCATTTTGTCCTTGTAGCGATTTCATCAGCGTAAGCCCTGAAAGTCCAGGCATTTGTATGTCCAAAAAAATCAAGTCGATTCCACCTTGTTGGATGCGTTCAAAGGCTGCTTTGGCGTTGTCGAACGAGTCGATAAGGGTCAGATACGGAGTCTGTTCTACGTATGAGCGAACAAGGTCGAGTGCGAGTGGCTCGTCGTCGACAACGATGGTGTTGATGGTTGTTGTCATGCTTTTTGACTATTTACTGGTATAGAGAGAGTTGCTGTATATGTGTTTTCGTCGGTTTCTCCTGAAGAGAACGAGGCTTTGTCGCCATAGAGAATCGACAATCGTTTTTGAAGGTTTGTAAGTCCTATGCCCGAATGGCTGCGATCTTCTTGTGGCAATGTGGTGTAGCTATTTGTTACGTTGAAGTGTAGGTAGTCGTCATCGATTTTTAGTGATATGTCGATGAATGATTGTTTGCCCGTCACTACGCCGTGTTTGTAAGCGTTTTCGAGTAGTGGAATAAGTAAGAGTGGCGGAATGTCAACGCCTTCAATATTATCCGAAATGTTGTATGTGACTTTTACACTGTCGTTTAGTCGCAATCCCATAAGTATTACATAGTTACGCAAAAATTCTACTTCGGCAGTGAGAGCTATATAATTAGCAGTGTTGTCGTAGAGAATGTAGCGCATCATTTTGCTGAGGCTATGCACGGCTTTTTGAGCATTTGTTGGGCTTTTGCTTATGAGTACGTATATGTTGTTCAGTGTGTTGAAGATGAAGTGTGGTTGCATCTGATATTTCAGCATAGTCAGCTCCGAAGCAAGTTTTTCGGAATGAAGTCTTTTGCGTTCTTCTTCAATTTCTATAATGTGAGAATTGTGCTTAATGCCGAGTGAGGCAACCACGCCTAATGCGAATATTATCAGCTCGTTGTAGAAAAAGATACTACGCATACCACTCGTCGCTCTCGAGCGCTGTTTCTTGCTTTCTTGAGGTTGGTTGTTTGGTTGAATTTTGTCTTGCTGCGTATTGTTCGATGCTGCCAATTCAGTTCTTTCGCTTTTTTCGTTTGTGCGAGCATCTACAATTTCCTGCTTTTGCCTATTTCTGTTTTGGTCTATAAGGCCACTCACACCCTGTTGAAAGATGTGCAAAAAAAGCAGAAGCACTACGTTGATGGCAATGAAGTGAATGTATTTTTTGCGATAGAAAAACTTGTCGATTATCCATATGTAGTTGATATAAAATGTAATAGCGATGCTTATAATCATAACCCAAAGATGGCTCATAAAGCGCGAATTGAGCGATTCATCTTCTATTTGAAGTAAAAGTGGGAATAGTATTATGCCGCACCAAATACCAATATGTGTGGCTAACGACGACCAATGAAACGACTTCATAGCTTGAAAAAAAGATTTAGAGCACTAATTTACACTTATTTGTTATTTGTATCTCCTACATAGCGCAGTATCTTAAGTATTAATATGGACAAAAAATGGGGTGAAATGGCATTGGCTATGTGGCTTCAAAATGAAAAAGCCTTGCTAATTATAATTAATTTCGCGCCTAACATCTTTTTTAGAATATAAAGTGCGCTATACAAAAATTGCAATATCGTTCAATCCGTATGTGGCGGAGGTTTCGGAGGTGTTTCAAGCTTTGCTTGGGCAGAATGGTTTTGATGTTTTCGAAGAAACTCAAAATGGCTTTGATGGATACGTGCAAACCTCTATTTGGGACGAACTCGATAAACCTAATTTTATTGCTGATAGTTTCGATGAAGTGCTTTCGCTCATGGGCGAGAAGTTCAATCATGTGACAATGAGCTATGACGTGGAAAATATCGAAGATCAAGATTGGAATAGCACGTGGGAGTCGGAGTCGTTTTCGCCAATAAATGTCGATGATAAGGTGTATATACATAGTCCTATGTATGAGCCAATTGCAGTAGAAACAGATGTAGTAGTTGATCCGAAATTAGCTTTTGGTTCCGGACATCACGAAACCACCTGCATGATGGTGCGTAATATGCTTATGTGCAATTTGCATGGCGCCCGCGTGGCCGACATTGGTTGTGGCACTGGCATCTTGGCCCTTGTGGCAGCTAAACGCGGTGCTGAGTCGGTTGTTGCAGTCGACATCGATGAGGCTTCGGTGGAAAACACCAAACATAATGCAGAACTCAATCATGTCGATTGTATTCACGTCTGTCAAGGAATGGCAGAAGGTGTGGTGGGTGAGTTCGATTTAGTGCTTGCTAACATCATGCGCAACGTCCTCGTTCACGATATGCCCGATTATGCTCGAATGGTGAAGCCGAATGGAAAACTTGTGGTGAGTGGATTCTATTCTGTTGATGCTCAATATGTAATAGCTGAAGCTGAAAAATTTGGATTCGTTCGTGAGTCGCAGCTTTGCGATAATGATTGGATGTCGTTAGTGTTTGTAAAGAAATA
Source organism: Bacteroidales bacterium (assembly GCA_015061285.1). Lineage (GTDB taxonomy): Bacteria > Bacteroidota > Bacteroidia > Bacteroidales > Marinilabiliaceae > W3P20-009. The sequence goes on from SUWW01000006.1 coordinate 194,836, forward strand.
ATTATAAACATGCATAAATATCTCAAAACATACGCTGTAGCTCTTCTCTTTTTGCTGCTACCGCTCTATATCTATCAAGCGAACAATACTCAAGCTGCTGGCGACTATTTCTCGTCCGACACGGAAGAGTATCTGAAGCAAGTCGAAGAGTATTTCAAAACTGCTACCGATCGTGTAGGAGCTAAAAACTTCATAGCCAAACTCTCCACATTCATGCAGAGTGAAGATGGCGACGAGCAGTGGAGAAGCGAGATAATTAGTCTGAGCAACTCGTTGAAACGCTTGCGCACCCGACCTGCGCCCGATTTCATAAACGTTATCAGTGTATATATGGATATGAAGTCCAACACCATGATTACGGGCGAGAATCTGCAAGTGTGGAAGTCGGTGCTTAACGATAAACTGAAACAAAAAAATGCTGCGCAACGTGCGGTTGTGCGTTATATGCTTGCCACGCGCGATTATCTGAGCGATGGTAGCTTATGTGTGTCGCCATCGTCGAAATGGCATGTCTCTGGTGATGCTCCTAAATTTGAAAATAGAGATGGTCACCTTTTGTTGCACTACAATCGCGAAATACGCCTCGTCTGTCTCTCGCAAAATGATAGTATCGACATAGTGCAAACCACTGGTTATTGCGATATAGATGAAAAGAAATGGTATGGCGCTGCCGGTGTGGTGACGTGGGAAAAGTGTGGTTTGCCTATAAATGAGACTTATGCCAAGTTTGGAGAATACAAAGTAGACCTCACCAAACACGAATTTCGTGTCGATAGCGTGAGATTTGTCAATCTCGACTATTTCAAAGATACCATGATCGGCCGACTTGAACATAAAGTGGTTAATCGCAATACTAAAATTGGCCGCATGTATCCAAAATTCTACACCACCGCCAATCAGGTCGATGTGGTTGGCATCTTTCCAGGTCTCGACTATCATGGTGGTTTTAGTCAGGTGGGGTCAACGTTTCAAGGTTGTGGTGTGCAAGAAGCCCCAGCTGAGGTCGATATTTATAGAAACGATACGATATTTATTGTAGCCAAAGCATTTGCTTTCAATATAGATAAGAAAGGTATCGACGCATCATCGGCCGAAATAAGCATGAAGCTTGCCGATAGGGTGATAGAGCATCCTGGTGTACGTTTTCGCTTCTCCAATGCTAACCATCTTGTGGAACTCATACGTATGGGAGAAAATCTCGAAGATGCATATTACTACGATAATTATCATAATGTAAATATTGATGCTCAATATATTAGCTGGGATATGACCAAAGACGAAATGGAGCTCAAGATGGTGGGCGATGCCGCTTTTGGTATAGCTAATTTCGAGTCGCTCAACTACTATTCCGACGACTACTACAATCAGCTGCAAGGCATGGAGTTTCAGCATCCTTTTCAGCATATTGCAGATTTTTATCGTTTCAATGGTGGTAATCCATTTACTGTGGCCGACTATGCTGCATATCGACAATTGCCCGAAGGCGATTTGCGCAAGCAGTTTATCGATTTCTCGTATTCCAATTTTGTCGACTACGACTACACCAACGACCTCGTCACACCGCGTCCACGACTATTCAACTATTTGAAATTTAAGCTTGCTCAAAAAGATTACGATGTCATTCGTTTTCAGTCGGTTACCGATATTCCCGACTTGCGCTCCTACGATCAACGTAAGATTTCTAACTATATGAAATCTCACGATGTCAAAGATCCTTTCGACCACATAAAGCCAAATGGCGTGCTCGATTTGAAAAACTACGACATTTTGCTCAATGGTGTAGCTGGCGTGCAAGTGTCGAAAAATGAGATGCTCGATGTGGCCATCTATCCCGACAACGGACAATTGAAACTCAAAAAGGATCTCGATTTCGAATTCGATGGACGTGTGCGTGCTGGCGATTTGCTCTTCACGGGTTCGGCTTTCTATTTCAACTACAACACATTTAGCATCGACCTGAAAAACATCGATAATATGAAGATTAAGGCCGAAACGAATGAAAAACTCGCGGGTGGGGGATTGCTAACCGTTGAAGTGCCCAACACACTTTCGAATTTCTCTGGTCATATCGAAATAGATAATCCTAACAATAAATCTGGTAAAAAGTATTATCCTGAATTTCCGCGACTTACCACCGATAAAGAGGCATATGTATACTACGACGACCCCTCGATACAAGGCGGACGCTATAATCGCGAAAACTTCTATTTCAGGGTCGATACATTCAGCTTCTCAGGATTCAATCATATCCATTCGGGCGACACGTTGCCTATGAAGGGTACACTCGTGTCGGGCATCATTCCCGATTTGGACCAACAACTTGTTGTGCGCGATCGCGAGCATCTCTATTCGCTGGGCTTCATCGAAAGCAATACTTCAGAAGGCTTCCCGCTCTACGATAATAAAGCTATGCTCTATGCCAATATTGATATGAGTAACCTTGGCTTGCGCGCCGGTGGCGACTTTACTTATATGACAAGTAGAAGCCGAAGCGAAGATTTTCTTCTACTTCCCGATAAGACTATTGCCTATACCTACGATTTCGAAGTGCAAAAGACTACCGATTCGCCCTCTTTCCCTGAAGTCTCTCTTGGACCTCAATTCGCCTATACCGATAAGAATGAAAAAATGCACGTGGCGGAAACAGATTTTACATTTTTGCCACAGCGCGATCAATTGCATGTATCCAATACCGACGAACGCTTCCGATTGTATAGCAATCCAGAATCGAAAGACGGCTACGACTGCTTGCTCGATGGCGAACTCATTGTTACTCCTTCGGGACTTGGAGGCTCTGGTTGTGTGAGCATTCTTGATGCCAACTTGGAAGCACGCTCGATGACGTTGACTCATAATGCAATAGAGTCCGATTCTACATATTTTGCTACATATAAATATGATGAGACAAACACTCGTCAAATTGACTTCGGCGGATTGCGACACGATATAATCAAAAATAAAGATGACCGTTACTATCATCGCTCAAACACCGATGCGTATGATGCTGCAGCTAAAAGCCGACCAACGCAGATGTTTAATAATATGGCCCTGCGCGAAAATGCCATATTCGATGCCGCATGTAGCGAATCTATAGATATGTACAACACGATTTCGTCGACGCGCATGCACACGCTTGTAGATTTTGATAAACGTGAATCGTATTCATATTATACTAATGGTATAGGTAACAATCAGAGCTTTGCACTTGTGCGCTACATAACTACGCTCGACCGTTTTACGTGGGATATGAGGAACAATCGTATCGTCATTGGTGAACATGGCTCGCGCGGTAACCGTTTCGTATGTACCAAAGAACGCCGCGATTCGCTAAACTTCCTTGTGCCTGTTGCATATTACGATAATGCCAACGGTATCCTTTCGTGCGAAGAGGTTAAGAATATCAAAACAGCCGATGCCGAAGTCTTGCTCGATACAGGTGGATATGTCACCATACGTAAAAATGCCGAGATGGATATGTTGTACAATACCAAGATTGTGCTCGAATCAGACAATTCGCGTCATGTGATATTCAATGCAAAGACTCAAATCGAAGGTGCTAAGAAATATCATGCTTCTGGCGATTATAATTTCATCAATGCTGTTGGTGATATATATAGAATATTTATGAGCGATGTGCATACAGAAGATAACGATTCTACTGTAGCCAATGGACGCGTGTCGGAAGATGCCAATTTCACCTTCAACAAATACTTCGGATTCAAAGGTGGAATGCAAATAAAGTCGGGGCGTCAGTTCCTCTTTTTCAATGGTGGCGCAAAACTTCTGCAGCAGTCGGCTCATGGACCTAAGGGTTATGTATATTTTGAGTCGCTCATAAATCCAGCAGAGGTCATTATCCCTATTGGTGAGCGTATTACTAATGCGCCAACAGATATGAACACGGCTTCCGAGATTCATAGAGATTTTCTTATGCATCTCGATTCTATGCATGTCTATAGCTCGTTCCTCGAAGGACATCAGCATCCAAACGACCATTCTCTGTTGCGCTCGGAAGGCGAACTCTATTATCACCCAAGTGGTTATGGCCGTCTTCGTGAAGGCTACACAATATCTTCAACAGAAAAACGAGAAAATTTTGCTGGTATGGGTTCATCTATCACCTATTTGCCTCAAGAAGATAGAATATTTGGCTTCGGCAAGATTGATATGCAGCTTACTGGTGATGACTATTTCTATGTAGAATCGGCAGGCGACTTGAACGATGATCGAGCTAATGGCATTATCACCACTAACATGTTAAGCTATGTAGACTTTCCTTTTGCCAACGAACTTGTTACTGATATTTATAATGATATTATCGAAAATGCCACAGTCTCTTGTGCTTCCGATACCAATTCAGCTCTTTTCGAACGACGTTTAGCAGAGGTCATACAAGATACAGCTGCCTTGAAGATGCTTAAGCAGACTCGTCATACTGGTCTTATAGAAAACGAGAAAACCAAGGAACTTTTGTTGCCAGCCGATGGCTCAATTTTTACATTTAATAATCTTATTTTCCGTTGGTATACTCCTAAAAAAGCCTACATCTGTGATACTACCGTGAATCTTGTTATGATGCGCAATCGGAATGTGTTGCGCAAGGTGAAGTTGAAAGCGGAATTTGTAAACCGAGCAACGCCTACGCAGAGCAAATTCACAATGCTTATTTCGTTTGGCGACGATCATTGGTACTATTTCCGATACATGGCCAACACAATGATGGTGCTTTCGTCGAGTGCCGAATTCAATCAGAAGTTGCAAGCCATTCCTGGTCGCGATCGTCGTGTGCGTAAATATACATATACACTAGCGCCAGGTTCGCAGCGTAAGAAATTCCTCGAACAATTTGGTATCAACGACATTGAAATCGCGCCCGAAGAGGTAGAGACGGAGGAAGAGGTGTCGGAAATTGAAAACTGACGACAGCTCTAATTGTTAATATTTCGCTGGTAATCACTATAGTGGTATAAGTATTGTATACCGCTTGGAGTTTTTTTGCCTATAGACATTTGTCAAACAAGGTTCGCAAAAACTCAAAAAAATATAACGTCTATTGTTTGTAAGCCGTATGAATAGGGACTTTTTTGTAAAAAAACCTTTCAAATAATAGTTTTTGAGTAAATTTGCGTGTTTATTTTTGTTAGATTACGAAAAATATAAAGCTAACTCTATATATATCAATTGATTATGAGTTGTAGAACGAAAATATCAGCTATCGTAAAGTTAATTTCGTTAGTTATTGTTTCTCTATTTCCTGCTGAAGCGTTTGCACAAACGCCTAAAGTATTCTGTAAGGATATGAATGACGTAGGCTTCTTTAGGTACGTCTATAATTATAAAACAGCAGAGGATAATGATATAAAGAATAGACCTATCAATAGTTTCTCAGTGTGTGTGAGGTATTCTGATGGGTCTAGTAAAGATTTGTCCGATTTGGTTTCGGATTCATCGAGTGATGCTGTCATCTATAAGGATGTGCAGACTACTATGGGTAGGACAATGTTGAGAAATTTGATAGTTTATTATGATAGACTTCCAGCTGAGTATTATGGCCAAACCATAGAGGTTAGCTTTGATGTTGGTTCAGGAGCAAATCAAATTGTTAAGAATTATCAATTTGAATATCTAGGATTTCCTAACTTGTTGCATAATTCTGCAGCATCTTCCAATTTTGAATTTGGTTCAGGCTTATTTGGTGATGATGTGTATAAGTTGCCGGTGTGTGAAGGTGATGAGTTTACAATTTCTATAGACAATTCTAATGATCCGTATGCGGGTACGGTGTCGTCGTATTTAGGTCATACATACGAAACTACTTATTATTGGACTCTTAGCGATTTTCAAGGTTATGATGAATATCAGAGCGAGAATTATCGAACTGGCTCGACAATAACGCTTACTGATATGACTAATGGCACTATGTCCAATATATATACATTCACGCCGAAGGTTAAAATCGGTGATGGTTGTATTATATTCCTTGATAGTACTAATCCTTATGAGGTTTATTATACAGCGCCTGTAAGTACAACGGTATCGCATAATGGAACTGAAGGAACCTCTTTTGTAGTCTGTGACGGCGATGAGGTGCCTGTTACGCTCTCTTTCTTTAGGGATGGTGATGCGTATTCTGATGTTTGGGTATCTCTTGAGTCTATGAATGATAAAAATTCAGAGACTGTAAGTTATGGTCCTGTTCAGGGAAAATCAGAACAGACTATTAACCTTGGAACTCTTTCTTCTATCAATGGTGAGAATACTACCTATACTTTTACTTACAAGACTATTGATATTGATGAGTTCGGTGCAGAATGTGAGGAAACTGGTTCTTTCACTATATTAGTAAAAGAGAGACAGGCTTCTATAGAAATAGCTCCTATTGCTGAAATTTGTGAGGGGGGTACTATATACCCAGTGGCAAGTGTTACTGGTAAAAATTATTCAGATTATACATTTGCTTGGAAATTTGGCGATACTCAATTTGCAAGTGCAGTTTCTGGCTCATACACATTTGCAGAAGGCATCACTGGTGATCAGACGCTTACGTTTATCGTTTCAAACGCTGGTTGTGAAATTTCAGAAACTACTACCGTTCATATAAATGCACTTCCTATTGTTACTCCAAGTGCTGATGTCGAAATTTGTCGCGGTGAGTCTACAACATTGGAGGTAACTTCAGATCAAGCTACTACAGCAGGCACTGAATATGCTTGGACTCCTTCTGGTGGTGAACTTACGACATCGGGCGATCAGTCATCGTATGTTGTATCTCCATATACAACAACAATATATAAAGTTGTTGGTACGAATAAAGATACTGGCTGTACTTCTAAAGAGAAGAGTGTTACAGTTACAGTAAATCCTCTGCCATACGTAACAAGTATTACTCCATCATCGTGGTCTGTTTGTCAGATAGACCAATCGGTTGTGTTGCAAGCTTCTACTGATGATGGTACAGGATCGCTCAAGTATAATTGGTCGTGGTCGGATATTGATGGCGATCATGCAGAAACAACAACAACCTCTTCGCTGAAAATCAATAGTATAAATGCTGATACGCCAGTTAAGATTTATTTGAAGCTCGAAGATGAAAAAGGTTGTGTCAGTGAACTTGATCCTGATTACAGCATTGAGCTTACTATGAATCAGAAGCCAGAAGTGAATGTCGATGATTTCACTATGTGCGATGGTACTACTGGCTCAGCTGATATTACCAATTACGATCCGTCTTATACATATACGGTTGCCGCTGTTACTGTGGGTGCGCCTGCAGTAAGCTATTCAAGTGGTAAATGTTATGTTAACTCCGAGGCGGGAATTGGTATTACTGCAGTTACAAAATATACTTATAGAATTACTGCTACCACAACTAGTGGTTGTTCATCGACCGACGATTTTGTGGTAACTATGAGTCCAATGCCGAATATAACAGCAAATTCAGACAAGTCTTTGTATTGTTATGGTGAATCGGTTGAACTGTCAGCATCGTCGACCACTGCTAACGTATCATACTCATGGCGCGATGCTTCAGACAACGAAATTGCAACTACTGCAAATAAGACACTTAGCTCTTTGGCTGTTGGTGTATATACATACACAATGGTGATTACTAACAAAACCACAGGATGCGAAAGCAGGAAAGATGTTAGTTTCTCTGTAGTAGATATTCCTACGAAGCCTATAATAAGTGCCTCACGCACATCAATATGTAGTGGTGATGCTGATAAATCTGTAACTCTTAGTGTTGCTAATGTTGAATCTGGCGTTACCTATAGTTGGTATGACCAAACAAATGCTATGCTTGGTACAGGAAATTCTATAAACCACACACCAACTGCAACAACAACTTACCATGTTATTGGTAAAAATGTCAACAATTGTGAGTCGGCTATATCCGAAACTATAACAATTGACTATTACCAAAGCCCTGTTATTGCTGCCAAGGGAGCCACGTCATTCAACATTTGTAAGAATAACACACAAGAACTTGCAGTAACTACAACATCTACAAGTGACTTGGTTTACCATTGGTCCGATGGAACTGAAACTACTACTGGTACTCATGAAGTTACGCCTTCTTCTACTACAACTTATGAGGTGTATGCTGAAGACCAAACAACGCATTGTGTATCTAATACTATAAGTTTCACAGTGAATGTGTATAGCATTGGTGATATTGTAGTTACTCCAGCGGCACAAGACGTATGTATCGGTAACGAAGCAACTGTTACTGTGAAAGTTACACCTTGGACCGAAGACGATAATCACATTTTGACTATCAACCAATATGATGGTTTTGGTTCGATTGATAAACAGTATGAATTGACCAATGGTGCGGCTGTGTCGTTCCCAATTGTGGCAGGTCATACATATGGTGTGTATGCTTTGGTCATTAATGGAGACTTGCTCTGTTGGGATAAAGTTGATGCAGGTCTTACTATCTACGAAGAACCTGACTTCACTATTACTGAAAATGAAGAAGTTTGTGTTGGAGGTTCGTTGACTTTGACACCAAATATTACTAATCCGCTTGGCACATATACATATCAGTGGTATCATGGTTCGGTGTTGGTTGGCACAAATGAGACTTTGACTCTTAGTGGAGTAACAGTTGCCGATGCAGGCGAATATTCATTGACTATTAGTGCTCCTGCTGCTGATTGTTCTACTACAAAGAGTGTCAATGTAGTTGTAAATGCCTTGCCTGTACCTACTATTAGTGCTGCTGACAGAATTTGTAGCTCTGGTTCTGCAACAATATCTACCACAGAATCTTATGCTTCTTACGTATGGAACGTTAACGATGGCAGCGATATTACTACACCAACCTTAGAGATTAATGGCGATGATTATACGCCGGGAACATCAGTCAATGTTAAGGTTGTTGTTACTGATAGTAAGGGCTGTGTAAGCTCCCAAGTAAGTAAGAATGTTTATGTTAAGCAAAATGTTGTAATTACAGACGCTGTTAGTACGAAGGATTTGTCTTGCATAGGTTCTTCTGTTACTCTGAGTCCTACGGTTACTCCTGCAGCTACATATACATATAAATGGCAAGAATCGACGGGTGCTATTGATTTGAGCTCTAAAAATGGTGCGTCAATAACAATTGACGATTTGAAATACCCATCTTCTGGTTCTACATACACAGTAACCGTTACTGCTACCGATGAAGATAATTGTAGCTCTTCGTTCGATTATACAATTAATATGTATAAAGTTGAAGTTGAAGTAGATGGTTCTACTTCGGCTTGTAACAATACTACAGAACCAATATCGTGGACTGCTTCAGCATCTGTAAATCCTGCTATTGCAGCCACTTATACATACGACTTTGCACTATATAACTCTTCTAATGTTGTAGTTAACAGTGTTTCAGGACAAACGAGCAACGTTTATACGCTCTCGGCTGTTCAAGTGCAAGCACTTGCTGAGGGTAACTACACCATCGTAGCTAAAGCTCATGCTAATATTGGTGGTGGCTCTGCATGTGAAGGTACATCTGAGGCTTTCAATCTGAAAATTAATGCGAAACCAGATGCTACGTTGACTTCTAACATGCCTACATGTATTGGAGATGAAATAGTATTTACTGCTGTAGCTGGCTACGATTCTTATTCGTTTAGTGTGAATGGAGTTGAAGTGCAGAATGGTTCCGACCATACATATAGTAGTTCGACATTAAGTGCTGGTGATTTGGTCTCTGTTACCGTGGCTAGCTCAACATGTCAAGAAACATCAGAAGTGGCAACAGTTAGCTATTTGTCGGAGTTTGCGCCTACGGTATCTATTGCAAATGTGGTTACTTGCAAAGGTTCTTCTGCTACACTTATAGCTACAAGCACTACTCAGAGAATTGCTCATGTTAAAATATACCGTGATGATGTATCGGTATTAGATGAAGATATAACACCTTCGCTCACATATAATTACGTTTGCGATAATGTGGTTGCGGATACTGAAATCCGTTTCGAGTTTGTTAGTGAAAATGGATGTAAGGCTAATACTAATTATACTATAAACGTATACAAAGTCGATGTAGTAGTCTCTGGTGCTATTACAACATGTAACAATACCACTACTTCAGTCTCTTGGTCGGCTGATGTAACTGCAGTTCCTGTAGCTGCCGATTCTTATACCTACGACTTTGTGTTCTATGATTCAGACAATAACGAGAAATTTAGTGTTGTAGGCTCTACGAGTGAAGATTTCGTTCTTACAGCTTCGCAAGTTCAGACACTCGCTGAAGGCAACTATAAGATTGTCGCTACCGCTCATGCTAATTTTGGTGCTACTATTTGCAGTGGTACTTCTGAACCATTCAATGTCAAAGTTCTTGCAAAACCTGACAACACGCTCACTTCTAACATGCCTACTTGTATAGGCGATGAGATTACATTTGAAGCTGTCGCAGGATACGATTTATATGTATTCTATGTCAACGACGCTGTTGTTCAGTCTAATACAAGCAATACATTCAAAAGCTCAACTCTTACAACTGGTGATCGAGTATACGTCAAGATTACGAGTGCAAGTTGCGAAGAAACTTCTTCCGAGTTGAATGTTAGCTATTTGGATGAATTTAATCCTACTGTTAGCGCTGATAAGACTCTTATATGCAAAGACACTAAAGCAACATTCACATGCATCTCTACTACCCAACTAATTTCTAATGTTGTTGTGTATGTCAATGATGTAGTTGCTGCTAATGAAACATTATCGCCAAGTGCGGTGTCTTATGTATGGAGTACAGACAACCTTGATAGTGATGTTAGAGTTCGTTTTGAATTTACGAGCGAAAATGGCTGTAAAGCGTCTTCTGCTGAAACAACAGTAGAGGTTAGTCAAATTAACGTTGGGGCTCTTGATGGCGCTGCTACTTCGTGCCGAGGTGGTGAAGCTACTTACACTATTTCTGGAAGTTCAGTTTTCCATGGCTCGGTAGATAATTTTATAGCTAATCCTTCCGATTATACATACTCATACTCATTGGCTATCGATGGTGTGGCTCAGCCTAATCCTTCTTCTACCAGTTCGTCTGTAGATCTTACATTTGCTGTTGCTGGTGTGTATGAACTTACAGCAACGCTCACTGAAATTTCTACAGGCTGCTCAAGTTCTGTAGTTAAGACTATCAACGTTGTTGAGTTGCCTTCATTTACAGTAACTAGCAGTTTCACTAAGTCTGGTGATGGTAAATACTATGTATGTTCGGAACAAAACTTCGATCTCACCGTCAATGGTGGCATGACAGGTGACAAACTCAATTTCGAGAGTGGTTCTCACGGAAAACTCACCTTCGACGTTAATGTTCCATCATCGGTTACAACAACTGATGATAATGTTGTCCTCTCATACGACGGCGCTGGTAAGTTCCTCTTTGTTTATGCTGATGCTGCTAAAAATGTAGATGACACTTGGTCTATTACACTCGAAGGCGGTACAACAAACTGTATATCTGAGGTTACAGAGATTACAATTCATAATTATGCACCAATTGAACTCTCAGTTCCTGCTCCTTATGCAATCTCTGGCAACACCTTGCAACTCTGTCTTGGCAACACAGCTACAATCTCGGCCTCTTCTTTGAGTGATGATGCCGATCCTTCATACACATTCTCTCTTGATGGCGTTACTAAGGCTTCGGGAGTATCATTTGATGTTACAGGTACAACTGTTGGTTCTCATACACTCACTGTAACCCATGAAAATGGTTGCTCTGTTGATCTTACTATAATTACGTTGAATGCTCCTGATCCTGATGCTTCAGTTGAGATTTACGATGCTTCTACGGATACTTATTCACCTGCGCCTGTCAATGCTTCATATTATGAAGTTTGCTCATCTGATATGTTGCGTCTGACCGCTACTGGTGCAAGTTCATATACTCTCACTGTCGATCGTGATGGTAATGATGTAACTTCAATGTTTACTGCATCTTCAACTGATGCTACATTTACACAAAACCTTTCATTGCCATACGACGAAGCTACTGCGGGCGGTAAAGATTATAGTACTTATACTCTTACATACAATATGTCTGTTGGTACTTGCTACGATTCTAAGGTGGTTGTCGTTCGTTCGTATGTGATGCCTGAAATCAATCTTACAGCTTCGGCTACTACAGCTATCGAAGGTGATGATATTGTATTTACTGTTACTCCAAATACTTACGCTAAATACGAGTTCTACTTGAACAACACCAAGGTAAGCACTGATGATGCTAAAGCTACTTATACACTCAATAATATAGCAAACGACACAACAATGGTTGTTGTTGTTACCAATGCATATGGATGTTCGGTAACAAAAGAGATTTCAGTTGTTGTTCTTGACGAAATATTGCCTCGCGATGTGCTTACGAGCGCCGATTACTACTGCGAAGGCAGTGGACCTATTACAATTAGCGTTGAAAATCCACAGGTTGGTGTTACATATGTATTGAACAATTGTGCTTCATGTTCACCAATTCAATGTACAGCGGCTAATCCTACCGTTGAATGGGAAGTGCTTATTGATGCTGGTACTCCTATTTCAGGTGTTAATGGTGTTTCGCAGACCTATAACGTTACTGCTTACTATACACAGCTCCCTGCTTTGGTTATCGATATGAATAATACAGTAACCATTTCTGAATATGTATTGCCTGATGGAACAAAGCAGATAACACCTTACAATCAGACCTATAGCGATTGCTACACTTCTGATGCTCGTATTATAAAAGTTCCTAATTCGGAAGTCAACGTTCGTTACTATCTTATGTATGATGCCGATTTCGATGGTTCATACGAAATGGAGATGGGACCAATTAAGGGTAATGGCTCAACTCTTATCTTCAAAGCTCCCGATAAGGTTGGTCAGTACAAGGTTGTAGCTTATCAATTCGATATTGCAAATGGTGGACTCCTTTGCCCTGTCGATCTTGATGGTTATGTGAAAGTTGAGATACCAAATCTCACCACGTTTACTGCATATTCTAACCCAGCTAATGGCAACTTCTGTACTACTGGTGATGGCGTTGATATTATCCTCAATGGCTCTGAAACCGACGTTGTCTACTATTTGATTCACAATGGCGATTACATTGTTTCAGGTACTGATACAGTTAAACTTTCTGGCACTGGAAGCCCAATTACCTTCGAAAATGTAAAAGTTGCGGGAACATATTCTATTATGAGCCTTAACAAAGGTTGTCTTGTCCCAATGAGTGGTTCGGTTGAGCTTACTGAATTTGAAGCTCCTATCGATTACGATTTCACGGCTACCAACGAAGGCTTCTATTGCTATGATGTACCAGGAGTTGAGTTGACCGTTTCTGGTCAGCAAGATGGTTATCTCTATACGCTCTATCGCAATGGTATAGAACTCTTCTCTACTCTTGGTGATAATTCTGGTACGCCTCTAATACTTTCTGATACTATTACTGTTAATGCTGAATATACAGTACGTGTATCTATTCCAAGTGTTGCCGGTGGTTGCGACTTGTGGCTCACAGATACTGTTAAAGTTCGTTCTAAAGAACCAAGCGATTTGACTGCAATTGTACTCGGTGATAATTCTGAAACTGAATACGTTGCTTGTGAAGGCGAAACGGTTAATCTACGCTTGCTTGGCACAGAGCCTGGTTCTCGTTATCAGCTTGTGACTTTCGCATCTTCGGGCGTGATGATGACTTATGGTATTCTTCAGACTGCAACCGATAATTATCTAGATTTCGCTATAAATCAAGATGTTGGTTCTGTAACCTTTGGCGTCATTCTCGAAAAAGACTACTTCAACGACAATGGTATGTTTGCTCTGACTTGTGCTCGTACCTCTGTTCATACGGCTAAGCTTGTTGTTGTTAATAGTGTCGGTGCTGGCAGCGAAATTGTTTCGCATGAAACTCCTGCTGGTGTAACTGATGAATGCTATGGCGAGGACATTATCATTACTGGTGCTCAATCTTCTTATCAAATAGATGATGTTAATGTTGATTACAGCTATACTCTCTATCGTTATGAGAATTTGACGGGCGATAATAACACAGGTAATGTTGCTAACTATCAGAAGGTTATTACCAACAATTCTCCATTTGTTGCTTCTGGTAATGCTGCGCTTGACAGATTCACCGATATTCGCGATAATAATGGTACTTATATGATTCAGGTGTCAAATGGCTATTGCTCTGATTGGTTGCCTGCTATCATTAATATTACAAGTACTAAGTACGTAGAAAAGCAAACAGTAATTGCTGAAACTGAAATCTGTCATGGCGATGCAGGCGATGTTGTTACTCTTGCCGCTACCGAGCTTGGTGTTACGTATACTCTCTATAGAGTTGTTGGTACTGATGGTGTTGACGATGACGATATACGTATAAGCAAACCATATACTGCTACATCTACTTCGGCTTATACGTTCGTTGATGATAACGACCGCGATATTCGTATCACTCAATCTGGTACTTATTATGTTGTAGGTGTTAATTCTACTTCGCTCACGCCTTGTCCTATACACATGGGCGACTTTGAATTCGCTTCTCACGCTCTTCCTAACTCATATCAACTCGTTGGTAAGGAAGATTATTGCGGTACGGAGACAGGCGTTGTGCTTACATTGGCAAATAGCGATGTTAATACTACTTACACCTTGTATAAGGTTACATATTCTGGCTCTGAACCTACTCTCGAAGCTATCAGCACTGTTATTGGAACTGGTGATGAAATAGCATTCTCTGAGGTCTCTGCTGGTACTTATACCGCTACAGCTATAAATAAATATGGTTGTACCTCAAGCATGGATGGAGTTATTGAAGTAACTAACAGTCCTATCATCGATCCAGTAAATGCTATGAGCGACATTACTGTTTGCGACAATAATTTTGCTCCTGTAGTATATAGCGCTTCTAATATGGTTTCTGGCCTTACTTATTACCTCGTTCGTGGTAGCGTAAATCCAGAAAATGATGAAGATGCTATTCTCGCTAAGATCAAAGCTGATGGTACTTCTGATTTAGTTCAAAACGTTTATGAAGATGGTCAATATACTATCTGGGCATCTTACGACTATTTCGCTTGCATGCAGCTTGTTGACCAGTTTAATGTAACTATCAATGAGATTAGAGATCATGTTTTGATTTCCGATGCCTCTTGCGATGGCACTATGACGGTTCGTCTTGAAACTGCCGATGCTGGAGTTGACTACGAAGTAGTATTTGTACTCAACAACGGCACTATTACGCCACGTTATTCTCTCGACGAAAACTATTCTTATACTTATGAGAATGGGCTTGATGTTGAATATGCTTTGGCATACGCAGTTACGCCTAATGGTTGCAACGTTCAAATGAGCGACACTGCTTTTGCTCGTGTTCATACTCCTATACCTGCTCCATCTGAAATGGTTGCAGATGCATCTATTTGCAATGGATCTGCCGCTCATATGACATATAGCAGTGCGAATATGGTTGCTGGTGTTACTTACTACATTGTTCGTGGTAATGTCTCACCTGATTTGAATAGCGCTGAAATCTTATCTCAGACTGTAGCTGATGGCACTTCCGACTTCGAATTTGATATTACTGAAGAGGGTGTTTACACTGTTTGGGCTTCTTATGATTCCTTCGATTGCTTGCAACGACAAGATGAGTTTAATGTGGTTTCTGAAGTTGCTAATAATTACAACTCATATACTGCTTCTTCTTGCGATGGCAAGATGAAAGTCTATCTAAACGAACATGATGATGATGTGGTATATCAAGTTGACTTTGTTCTAAATGATGGCTCAGTATTCAGTTCTGTTCTTGATGCTAATTATTCATATACTTATGATGATATAGAAAGTGTTAATTACGCTACTGTTTACGCTATTACACCTAATGGATGTAAAGTTCAAATGGGTGCCAACGTTAAACCTCACGTCATAGAAACCGTTACTGGCGAAATAGCATTCTATGTTAATGGTTCTCCAGTAGCTGATGGTGATGTTGCCGAAGTCTGTGTCGGTTCTACAGTATCTATAATTGGTTCTTCATCTGTTCAAGCGTCAAGCTATATCTTCAGAATTGTTACCGATTCGGTGAACGCTACTATGCAATCTGATAAGAACAACATCTATATGCCTAAGACTTACGAATTGAAAGAAATAGGTGAGAAATGTGGCTACGATAGCATAATAAACGTTGTCCTCGATGTTGTTGCTGGTGATTGCTCCGCAGATAGTGTTGCCTCATTTAAGTTCAAAATCACTAATCCGATTCTTGAGGGTACTCGTCTGTTTGCTTTAGCTGATACGAGCGAAATGCGAAAAGTTCGTTTCGATGGAGATACCGTTCATGTTCACTATTGTGAAGGTGACTTTGGCGTAAAACTCTATTATAGTAGAGCTGTAAAGAATGAGATCTATCGCTTGTATAAACAAGCCGACTCTACGATGATTGCTGATGAAATTCAAGATATTCAAGAAGTTCCGCTCTATAGTGAATATGACGTTATAGAAAATCTATATTTCGATGGATGGGGCTTCAATGCTGGCGATACTCTTAACTATGCTGGTGCTGGTACGTATTATGTTGAAATATTGGATGAAGCTACAGGTTGCTCATATAGAACCAATACTGTTACCATAATTATGGATCCTTCGCCAATAGATACTACTAATGTTGTCTATTATGAATTTATAAGTGATTATGGTAAGGGCGCTTGGCATCCTGACACTAAAAACTATCAATATGGTATAATTGGTGGCGCAGTGGTTCTCGAGGCTCCTCGGGCTGGTGTTACTTATCAGCTTATAAATGATGATAAAGGTATAATGGTTCAAGAAAAGACTATTGCCGATAAAGATGCTGAGCATAATGCTATCCATTTCGATACTATTAGTGTTGAGGGTACGTACTACATTCGTGCTATCGACAATGAAACTGGTTGTGACGATATTCCAGGTTCTATAGAGTTTATCGAAGATGAGCTTATAACGTATGATGTTTATCTCTTCTTGTCGCAGAGTACCAACATTGTATATCAAAATTTGGTACCAAACTTTGGCTCAAAGGGTAATCATAAATATCTCGATTGGAGTTCGAAGATTGACGTAGTTTGGCAGCCAGTTGTTAACGATACGCTCAAGACTCAAGGAGCTCCAGAGTTGGGATACGATGGTGATGAAGAGTATGAAAAGTATATTGCTGACGCAAGAGGCAATAAGACTGGCTATACAGCATTAGAAGATAAGGCGAATATTGAATTCCATTTTGCTCCTTCGATTAACATTCAAAAGAAGATAGAGTCTATTCAAGTTGTTACTGATACTGTTACAGTTGTTGGTGCAGCTCAAACTAAGTACTTTACAACTTCATTAGATACAGTAACCACTGCACTTGATGATAGTGTAATTAAGTGCGATTCAGTAGCTAATGGCGATGGTAGTTATACCTATAGTAAGACATATGTCAATGCTGAAGAGACTATCACAGAGGATCTACCTTCAAATGTAGTTGGTATCATAGCTACTCCTAAGACTGAAACATCTTATTCATATTCGATGTTGGTACTTACAGCTGATACTACTTGGTTGTCAGCTCGCGAAGAGAATTGCGATTCTATCTTAGTTTCTGGCGAGATTACCTACCAATATCTTTCGCGCAACGATACCACATATTCTTACACTCAAGTGAAGGATAGTATATATGGTGAATATGGATTCTATAACTTGAATTCTTCCGAATTGGAAACATCAAAATCTAAGTCTGGTTGGTTTAAGTATACGCGTCGTCCACGTTTTTATGGTATGGAAGTGATACCATATTACGCTGTGAATACATTGATGCCATCTATTAGAACCTCTAATACGTCAAACATCTATGTGCTTTGCGGTAACGAGGATACTGGTATAGACGGCAAAGTATTCCTTATACCGAATGCATTCTCGCCAAATGGTGATGGATACAACGATACGTATGAGATTGTTATGCCAAAAGATTTGGATTATGGTAATACAAGGTTGAAAGTATTTAATAGGTGGGGTACGTTAGTTTATGAATCGTCTGGCACGCAATATGGAGTGGATTGTCCTTATTGGGATGGAACGTCGTCTACATCGAATATGGTTACAGTTGGCACTCATCTGCCATCGGGTACATACTTCTATGTGTTCCAGATAGATTTCACGAGCGATGAAACAGCAGAAACAGTTCACAAGGAACTCAATGGATATATTGAACTCAGAAGATAATGCTAAGAACTATGTGCAAAATGAATATTAATATGATGTCAATATCTCGATATATAATAGTCATAATTGCTCTTGGCATTGCCTCAATTTGTAATGCACAAGATCAGGTGGTATACAACAATTACATTTCGAATCAAGGTATACTCAACCCGGCTTATAATGGAACGCGTGATAATATCAGTGGT
Source organism: Bacteroidales bacterium (assembly GCA_015061285.1). Taxonomy (GTDB): domain Bacteria; phylum Bacteroidota; class Bacteroidia; order Bacteroidales; family Marinilabiliaceae; genus W3P20-009. The sequence goes on from SUWW01000006.1 coordinate 213,234, forward strand.
TTGGTAATATTTCGCAAGCAATGGATAGGTTTCGATGGTGCGCCTTTTACTGGAGCGCTCAACGTCCATAGTCCTATTGACGCGGTTCAAAATCTTGGTCTTGGTGTTGTAGTAGAAAACGACCACATAGGTTTCACCAACAACCTTGCTGTGAATGTGGCAGGTTCGTATCGACTGAAATTAGCTCACGGCATGACCTTGGCTCTTGGATTGCAACTTGGTTTCAAAAATGTTGTTTACGATGGAACTAAAGCCGTGATAGTCGATTATGGTGACCCAGTATTTGAAGGTAGAATAAGTAAGTTCGGTTTCAACTTTGGTACTGGTGGTTATCTCTATACCGACAAATATTTTGTTGGATTGAGTATACCAAAGTTCTTCTCGAATAAATACGACACCGACAAACAAGAGATTAGAAATATAGTTCGTTTCAAAGATGTGCATACATATATCTACGGAGGTTATATCTTTGATGTTGATGATATTCTAATAAAGCCAACAGGTTTGGTTCGTATAGTTCCAGGAGCTCCTCTCACACTTGACGTGTCGTGCTCTTTCAAGCCAATGAAAGATTATGATTTGTGGGTAGGTCTTTCGTATAGAACTGTTTCAGAACTTGTATTTATGGCTGAATACAGAATAGATCGTAAGTGGACAATTAAATATTCATTTGATTATTCAATTAGTGATATACAAACTTATGCTAAGGCAGGCTCTCACGAGATTGGTCTACAATTTGACTTCTCGCCGAAACGTCGACCTGGTATTCGTTCAATGCGTTATTTCTAACAATAAATTGTAAAATCTTTGACCAATCCTCATATGACAATGAAATCAATTTACGCGCTTTTATCATTGTTCGTCTTGTGTGCTCTATCAATTGATGATGCTTCAGCTCAGAAAAAGGAGCTAAAGCGAGCAAGAGGTTTTTATGAAGACGGCGAATATTATCAGTCGCTATTCTATTACGACAGTGCCGAAGAACTCGGTGGTGAACTCACTTTAGATGATGAGAAAAACAAAGCAAGGTCGTACTATTATTTGAACGATATCGACAATGCTTATGTGGCATTTCAAGCTTTGGAAAGTTCACTTACTGGTGAAGATGTCTTTATTTATGCTTCTACTATTCATCAATTTGGTTTGTACGAAGACGCTATCACGTGGTACGAGAAAGCAAAAACAGCAGGAGCTAACACTTTGCATGTCAACGATTTGATAGAATCGTGCCGTTGGGCAATGGCAAATGGAACACAGCTCGACTATCGTGTTAACCCTTGTTTCGAATTGGCAACGCAAGGACAATCGTTCGGTGTGCAATACTATTTAGGCAATCAGCAAGTTGTCTATTCATCGGCATCCGACAACTCCCGTAATGTCGATCGCTATGGTAACCCATTTCTGAACCTCTATACTTCGGATCTTGAAAATGGCGAAGTGGTTGAGAATACTAAACGATCATTCTCGAAAAAACTTCAATCTAAATATCACGTAGGCGCTATCTGCTTTACAAGCGATTATAAGTACATATACTACACAAAATCGGTTGTAGTTGACGATTACGACATCATGAAAATTTTCGTGTCGGAGTTCGATGGAAAAGATTGGGTCAACGAGCGTGCTCTAACCATCAATAGCGATGATTACGATTGCGCTCATCCTGCGCTAACACCCGATGATAAGTATCTATATTTCGTGTCGAATCGTGAGGATATAGGATATGGCGGTAAGGATATTTATTATGTTGAGCGCATTGGCCCTAATGAGTTTGGTGATGTTGTAAATGCTGGTAGCACCATAAATACCTATGCTGATGAAGTATATCCAATTTTGAGTAAAGACAATAAGTTGTATTTCAGCTCCAACGGACATTATGGTTTCGGTGGCTTGGATATTTTCGTCGCTGAAAATGTTGATGGTAAGTGGCAGAACGTGAAAAATATGATGAAACCGTTCAACACCAACCACGACGACTTCTGCTACATAATCGATCCTGAAAATCCTGACCGTGGTTTTCTATCATCAAACAACTATGGTACTAACGATGCCGATGTCATATTTACGGTTCGCGTACTTACCGAAGAAGATAAGAATATTCAAGTAGAAGATATGCCTCCTATTATGGGTATGGAAACTCTTATCTTCAACCAAGAAGAGCTTGAAGCTCAGCCCGATGAAGAGTTGACTGAGCCTGCTACGGAAACTATCGAAATGCCAATTGAAGAGCCTGTAATTGAAGAACCTGTTATTGAGCAAACCGTTGCTGTAGGAGTTCCTCATCCATTCTCTACTGAGGTTACAAGTACATTCAATGGTACAAAAATTTCTGGAGCTCAAGTTACAATCTCTGATGCTTCAACTGGCGATTATATTGGTTCGGCACATACCGATAAACAAGGTCGTGTGACGATGAACCTTGATGGCAATAAAGTAAATGACAAAGGCGACTATAACGTCACTGTGAAGAAGGATGGTTTCAAACCAAAATCTTTCCTTGCATCGCTTGAGGAAATTGACGATTTGAGAAATACGGGCATACAACTTACGCCAATGTTCAACAGCACTGTGCTCGAAGACATTGGAGGCTTGGTTATACCTTATACCGATTCTCTCACACCAGAAGCAAAACTTATGCTTGACAAACTTGCAGCATACTTGATACAGAATCCTTCGATTGTCATTAAGCTTAATGCACATACTGAAGCTAAAGGTATTCGCTACAAAAACTTGAGCATTTCGCAGAAGATGGCTGAAAAAGCGCAAGAGTACTTGATTAGTCAAGGTGTAAACGGCGATCAGGTTATCCCTCGTGGCTATGGTGAGAGATATTTGTTGAATCGTTGTCATCGTGGTAAATACTGCGATAAGGCACAGCACCTTGAGAATCGTCGTATAGAAGTTGTAGTTTGGGATGTTCGCAAATAATGAGATTATGAAAAACACAGTAATTAGCTCAATGAAAATATATATTGTTGCAATATTGTTTGCGGCTGCTTCGCTTAGTTGTGTGGCTCAAACAACCATGAATAACTTACGTACTAACAAGCAAATAATAACCGTAGAAAATGGCGCTGGAGCACCAAAATATTCTATACAGTTGTTGGCAGTAAACAATCCGCCAGAAGATGCTAATTTCTTTGCATCGCTCGATAAAGTTTATGAGTTTATTTGTGCTGATGGCTTTATCCGTTACTGTGTAGGCGATTACGATAACTTTGCTGACGCTAATGCAAAACTTGACGAAGTACGTTCGAGTGGATATAAAGATGCGTTTGTTGTAAATACAAAAAAACTTGGTGCAACATCAACATATTCTAAGAGTTCAACCGCACATAGTGGAAAAACTCTCATTGGTGCCGGTGGTCGCAGAGTAGCCATAATTGATGATCGTGAGTATGTTGTTCAATTAGCAGCATTCCGTTATCCTGTGTATCTCTCGTTTTTCGAAGGCATTGAACCTGTGTATGAATATCGTTTGAACGATAAGATATTTCGTTATACAACGGCTCCTTGCAATGGCACTGAGATAGAGGAACGACTTAACGAAATGATAGCTAAAGGATATAAAGGTGCTTTTGTAGTAGAATACGACAGATATGCGCCATTCAAAATAGAATAAACGAAAAAATCAGTAAGTCGGTCTATCGCTTCATGTAAGAGGAAAGTCCGGGCAATATAGAGCACCATGCTTCCTAACGGGAAGATCGCCGCGAGGTGATAGTAGCGTAACAGAAAATTACCGCCACTTATGTGGTAAGGGTGAAAAGGCGAGGTAAGAGCTCACCGAACGCTTGGCGACAAGAGTTGCAATACGCCTGATGGATTGTAAGACCATGTATATTCCGAAGCTTTGCTACACAGCTGCTCGTTGTGGTTGCCTTCGGGCAAGTCGGAAGGGGTAGGTCGCTGGAGGTCGTGGGTGACTACGATCCGAGATAAATGATAGACGCTCTTTCGGGAGTACAGAACTCGGCTTATAGACGGACTGATATTTATAAAAGCTCCGCTACTTCGGTAGTGGAGCTTTTTTACATATTCTCAGTGCTTGGTATATATTCAATTCTTTATCGTCAATTTCCCTTTTTCGTCGATTATTAGTCGGCCATTGTGTTTGCTGCCACTTTCGTCCACGAAGCCGCGAATGACGCCTGTCATGCGTTTCTCGGTGAGCACTTTCAGGTGTGTTGGTGTGATTACTTTATTCATAAATACAAAAGGAACACGGAATGTACAGCCAGTTTTGTACCCCATACAACCCCAAGCGCTCTTGCCTTGCACCACTTGGGCGTTGCAAAGCGGACATTTAAGCGATGATATGTCTATAGTTTCGGCTTCCATCACTTCCAATGTCATGTTTTTGTTCGCATCCAATCGCAGACGCCCATCAACTTTATGCCCATCCACTGAAAAACCTTTTATTATAGCTGTCTCGCCTTTGCTGATGAGCACTTTGGCTTGCGTCTCTGTAATTGTTTTGCCTTGATACTCAAACGGAATACGGAAGTTGCAACCTTCTCTGTAGCCTGAGCAACCCCACGCAGTACGCCCTTTCAAAATAGGTCGATTGCATATTGGGCATAACATTTGTTCTTTAGGCTTCTCATTTTTCGCTGGTTTGGCCTTAGTAATCTCAATATTTTGCAAACGAGGTGAGATCTTGTCTTCTTCAACTTGTCGAACTACCATGTCTGATAGTTGTCGCAATTCGTTGATGAATAGCTCTTTATCGTATTTCCCCTGTTCTATTTGACGTAGTTTTTTCTCCCATTGACCTGTTAGTTCTACCGAACGCAGCATGTCGTTCTTAAGTATGCTAATAAGCTGAATGCCGATAGGTGTTGGTTGTAGAGATTTGCCAGTTTTTACTATGTATTTACGTTTGAATAGAGTCTCTATAATGGCAGCACGAGTCGAAGGCCTACCAATGCCATTATCCTTCATCAATTGGCGAAGTTCTTCGTCGTCGACTTGCTTGCCTGCGGTCTCCATTGCGCGGAGTAGGGTAGCTTCTGTGTATGGTTTTGGTGGCGTAGTTTTTTTCGATGCTAAAGTAGGCTTGTGCGGTCCACTTTCGTCGATTTCAAAATTTGGCAACACAGCATTTGCTTCGTCATCTTTTTTGTCGTCGTCGTCTTTGCTTTTTTGAGGAAAGCATACACGCCAACCTTGCGTAAGTATTTGTTTACCATTGCATTTGAATTCTACGCCGTTTGATGAGCCTATGACTTGTGTTGTTGATATGTTGCTGTCGGGGTAGAAAACTGCAATAAAACGGCGTGCAATGAGGTCGTATACCAATTTCTCTTGTCTCGATAGCGATGTCGATGGCGTTACATCTGTAGGTATTATGGCGTGGTGGTCGGTTACCTTCGAGTTGTCGAATACGCGGTTCGATTTTCGAAGTTCTGCCTTGAGCAATGGTGCTGTGAGATTTGCGTATGGCGTCATTGCTGACATTATCTTAGGTATTTGAGGATAAATATCATCACTCAAATATGTAGTGTCGACGCGCGGATATGTGGTGAATTTTTGTTCGTAGAGCGATTGTATGAGACGTAGCGTTTCGTCGGCTGAGAATCCAAAACGCTTGTTGCATTCCACTTGTAGCGACGTAAGGTCGAATAGTGAAGGCGAAGTCTCGATACCTTCCTTTTTTATTATGTTATTTATGACAAATGGCTGGTCTTGTACCTTATTGAGAGCATCGGTAGCTTTCTGTTTATCTTCGAAGCGTCCTTGCGAAGCTGTGAAGGTTGCGTCTCTATATACAGTTTTCAATTCCCAAAAATCTTTCGATTGGAATTGCATTATTTCATGATAACGGCTGACTATAAGAGCGAGAGTAGGAGTTTGCACTCTGCCGATAGACAACACTTGACGATTGGTGCCAAAACGTATGGTATATGCACGAGTAGCATTCATACCTAAAAGCCAATCGCCAATGGCGCGTGCACGACCTGCTTCGTAGAGGTTGTCGAAATCGTGGCTCGAACGTAGATTGTTGAAACCATCGCGAATCGATTTTTCGGTGAGCGATGAAATCCATAGTCGCTTTACCTCGCATCGTGTGTTGGCGAGTTCCATCACCCATCGCTGAATGAGCTCTCCCTCTTGCCCAGCATCACCACAGTTGATAACCTCTTCGGCAGTTGATATGAGTTTTTTTATTATGTTGAACTGATGCTCACACCCTTTGTCGCCTTTGAGCCTAATTTCAAAATTTTGCGGATTTATAGGCAGACTATGTATGTCCCAACGTCGCCATTCGGGGCGATACTCTTGAGGCTCCTTTAGTTCACATAAGTGTCCAAACACCCAAGTGACGGCGTATCCATTGCCTTCCATGTAGCCATCGCATGATTTGGTGGCTCCCAATATATTAGCAATCTCGCGCCCTACCGATGGCTTCTCGGCTATACATACCTTAGTCATTCGTTATAGATCTTTTATTAGTTTGCTGCCTATTTCCGAATCTTTGGATATGGTTAGTTGGTCGGCGAAATCGGAGATGCGGCGAAATTCGTCTGTCTTCATCTTTTCGCTCATATCTATGTCGCCCTTTTCCTCTATCATGCATACGAAGCTGTGAACGGTCATAATGTTTATGTCGAATGCTGGTTGATATGCCGACTCATTCTTTTTGTTGTCGTGTGCTTGTACTTCCGACACAAGACCTATTTCTGTAAGTTGCGATACTATTTTCACTACTAAGAGTAATGGCAGTTTCAGTCGAACAGAAATCTCGGCTGGTGTTGGTGCTGGTTTTCTCTGTTCGAAATCTTTCACTATGCACGTAAGTATGTATAACGCTATTTTGCGGCGTAGTGATATGCTGTATTTACTTGTGTCGGAGTCGAGCGAACGTGTGTGGTAGTTTTGTGCTGCAAAAGCTATCTCGCATCCTAACATAATTATATACCACATCGTTTGTACCCACATCAGAAAAAGCGGTATGGCAGCGAAACTACCATATATGGCGTTGTTTTTCGACATACCTATTTGAAAATATAAGTATACAAATTGCGTCACAAGCAAACCGATGCCTCCTATTGAACCTCCTAATAGCGCTGGACCAAAATGCACTTTGGTAACTGGCAATATGTAGTAGACAAGCGTAAGTCCAATGCATATTAGCACGCAAGGGGCGATAGTCATAGTGATTTGCCAAACCTTTTTTAGCACAAAACTATCGGATATTTGGCTCGACATCTCCACCATGAAGCCGCTATATGCTGCTACGGCTATGATAGCTATTATAACTATAGATACGTAATCACTGAATTTGCGAGCTAATGAACGCGATTTCTTAGTTTCCCATATCTGGTTGAATGCCGATTCGGCGCGTCCAATGAGTTTCATGACGGCCCATATCAACATTGCAAAACTTACGCCTGCGAGCAAGCCATTTTTCATGCTATTTAGATACTTCTCGGCGAATTCTATTAGGTAGTTGGCTATCATCTCTTGCCCTTCGAGCGATGTGCGCATCGATTCTATAAGTATGTCGCCAAAGCCAAATGCGTTTGCTATGCCGAATGCCATGGCTACGAGAGGTACAATGGCCAAAACTAAATAATAGGTTAGAGCCGAAGCTTTGTCGGCGCAGCGGTCGTTGTCGAATTTGTGCACTGCCAAAGCCACTACTCGTGCTATGGTGAGCAGTTGTGAGTTGCGTTTACTGAGGTCTTCTTTGTGTATGCGCCACATATCTCTTCGCACGAAGTCGGTTGCGGTGCGTAGCATTTCGGTTGCTTTCACGATTCTGTATGTTTATATGTAATCGCAAATTTAACGTTGAATGAACAAAACTCAAGTGTTCACTTTTTATGTGTGTAGAATTTTGAATCCTCGACTCTTCTATCTATCGGAAAAATTGAATGCATAAAATTCTCGCCATTTTCATAACTTGGCGCAAATTTGATTGCTAACCTAACTATGAAACTTAAGTTTGTTCGCATTTTTATATTGTTTATTGTCTTAATATCAATTGATTATAATTTACAAGCGCAAGACGGAACGCTTATCGATAGTTTGCTCAATGTAGCTCGAACCACCGACAACGATAGTATTAGAGGCGTTTGTTATCGTCGTATAGCGTTTAATACTTATGAAAACGATACTGTAGAGTATTATGCAAATCTCGGTCTCGAAGCTTCGATGCGTGCTGCCGATGTCGAAAATCAAACAAAGTGCCTTTATTGTCTGGCGCAAAACTCATACTACAACGAGAAATTCAATACTTCAATCTATTATTTACGCCGCATCTTAGAGTTTGCTGCCGATGACGAAAATGGTTCTTATAAGCGCTTCGAAGGTTATGCATACAACCTAATGGCTACCAATTACGACCTGCTGCATAAAACCGACAGTTTTCAAATAAATATGAAGAAGGCTGTCGAAACTTTTACTGAGTTGCGCGACACTTTTATGATTATTGATTGCCTTAGTGGTATGGGCGCTCAAAGCAGCAATAGTGGTTTGTATACCACAGCTATCGACTACTACAATCAGGCGCTTGCAATGTCGCGCACCGCCAATTTCCCCGATTGTGTATATCGTATGTTGACCGAAATGGCCGATGTGTGTATTAATTCGTTTGCCGATGCACCGCAAGAGCGTCCAGAACAGTTGCGCTTTGCCTTGCAATATGCACGCGAAGCCAAACTTATGGGCAGCGACAATGTCGGCGACCTCACCATAATACTCAACAATCTCACTCGTGCCAAAGCATATCAGTATCTTTTCGAGCGAACCAGTAATGTTGCCTATGCCGACAGTAGTAGCGTGGCAATTGCTGAAGGTGAACAATTGTTGCGCAATACACCAATCCCAAGTTATGCTGTAGATTTCGACATTCTCAAAGCAAAACAACTTTTGAATAACAATCAGTATCGTAAGGCGCTTGCTCTCTTGGAAAGCGACCTTGAGACGGTGCGTCAGGAGTCGCTATCGGTGGCTGAACTAAATATTTATGAACTTTTGCCTCAGTGCTACGAGAAGATTGGCGACTTCGCTAATGCATATAAAGCCGAGCATCATCTGCGCCTACTGAAACAGAATTTCCAAAACGAGCAGAAAATGCGCCAATCTATTGAATATCAGCAGCAACTTATTCATGAGGAAGAGATGCGACAGATAGAGATAGAGAGAATAAACCGCGAAGCAGAGATGCGCCGTCAACGTATTGTGGGCATCGCGCTAATCTGTGGCTTGGGGCTGGCACTATCGCTCATAGTAGTTATTCTGCGCTCTCTCAAGGAGAAAAAACGTACCAACGAATTGCTCGCTAAACAAAAAGATGAGATTACCGCTCAGCGCGACCAACTCAACGAGACGAATAAGCAGATTACTGCAAGTATCAACTACGCTCACCTCATTCAGTCGGCTGCCATAAGCACTGTTGATGAAGTGCGCGAGCTGTTCCCTGAAAGTTTTGTCTATTATCATCCTAAAAATATTGTCAGTGGCGACTGGTATCGTGTGGCACGTTTTGGTGAATATCGCATTCTTGTTGTTGCCGATTGTACGGGTCACGGCGTACCAGGTGCAATGCTAAGTATGTTGGGTATTAGTGCACTCAAAGAAATTTTAGCCGATATGGGGCAGCGAGGTCAAGAGCCACAGCCTTCGGAAATTCTCAATCGCATGCGTAAACAGATAATAGAGTCGTTGGCAAAGAGCGACGACAATAACTATCATGCCGAAGATGGTATGGACGTGGCTGTGCTCATATTTATGCCCGACAAAACCAAGGCTGTATATGCAGGTGCTAAGCAAGATCTCTTCCTCATTCGCGATGGCGCAGCACAACGTATCAAGGGCGATAGTATGCCTATTGGTCGCTATGTGAAAGAGAACGATTTCAGCCAAACCGAAATAGAACTCCAAAATGGCGATATGATATACCTATTCAGCGATGGTATAAAAGACCAGTTCGGTCCGAACGGAAAATTCCTTGCAAAGCGTCAGACTGCGTTTTTCGAAGAGTATGCAAGTCACCCCGTAGACGAACAACTCGAGACAATCACAAAACTCATTACCGATTGGCGTGCAGGTCTTGTTCAAACCGACGACCAAACTATGGTTGGCGTGCGCGTGGTGATGTAGTTAATTACGAGTTACGAATTCCAAATTGTGAGATTGTATAACTACGGAAAACGTTGATTTATTCATAAGCCATGAACCACGGGAAGAACACTTGCAACCAGCTGAAAGCCATTCGCAAACAAATTGCCGATGCCAACGATATTGCCTACGAACCTCACGAATGTACGTTTGATGGCGAATGCCGTGGCACATGTCCGGCGTGCGAAGGCGAGATGCGCTACATAGAGCGTGAACTTCAGCGCCGCCAAAGCCTTGGGAAAAAGATTGCCGTGGTGGGAATTGCCACTGGGCTATCGGCTGCGGTAGCTACTACGCAACAATCGTGCGGCGTTCCTAAAGGCGATAACAGACCGATAAGTCCTGTTTATAGTCATGAGATTTATGAAATACCAGATGAAGCGACGATAGAAGAAGGTGAAGTGCCTGTTTGTGGACATTTTGACGAGATTCCAATTAATCTATCTCCTTCACAAACATTTGAAGAATACGTAAAGGAAAATGTGCGTATGTATAACGGAACGCCTATTTGGATTTCATCTTCGGAGATGAATGAAAACGATGAAGTTGAGTATCACATTGTGGAAGTAGATTGTCGCGACCTAAGAGAAGATGACGAGGTTTGGCTTATAGCCGATGAAATGCCCGAATTTCCCGGAGGTCGGGAAGCTCTCCGTAAATATTTACAAGAAAGCATTCATTATCCAAAGGAAGCCATTGTTGACAAAATCCAAGGACGTGTGTTCGTTAGTTTTGTTGTTGATAGCGATGGTAGCGTATACAATGTAAAAGTGACACGCCCATTCAATGAACTTCTCGATGCTGAGTCAATTCGAATTGTGAAGTCTATGCCTCGCTGGAAGCCTGGGAAACGTGATGGTGTGCCAGTAAAGGTTAGTTATACTGTACCTATTAATTTCCGTTTGCCAGAGAATAACTAGGATAGTAAAGAATCTGCGCGAATCCGTTCAATCTGTGAAGTCTGCGTTCAAATAGTCTATTTGTAAATAGTCTAATCACCAAATTGTAAAGTTTTTATTGTTGTTAGCCTTATCTTTGGGGGCAAAACAACAAATACAAAATGGTATTTTTCTTCAAGGGCTCCGATGCCCACGTTTTGGCCGTAAATGCGGCTTCCGGCTTGAATGCCGATGATATAAAAAAGTTGCAATGGTTATTTAGTGAGGCTACTCCAATCGAACAATCGAAGATTGATGGCTATTTCGTTGGCCCACGTCGAGAGATGATTACACCTTGGAGTACTAACGCTGTTGAAATTACCCAAAACATGGGTATAGAAGGCATTCTGCGCATCGAGGAGTATTTCCCTGTGGAGAACGATAAAGCCTCGTTCGACCCTATGCTCCAAGTGCTCTACAATGGACTCGATGACTCGGTTTTTGCCATCGATAAGAAGCCCGACGACATTGTGTATATCGAAGATATGAAGGCCTACAACAAGAAAGAGGGCTTGGCTCTCAGCGCTCAAGAGATTGAATATCTCGAAGGCCTTGCTAAACGCCTTGGTCGTCCGCTTACCGATTCGGAAGTTTTCGGCTTCTCGCAGGTTAACTCGGAGCACTGCCGCCACAAAATTTTCAACGGCATCTTCGTTATCGATGGTAAAGAGAGAGAACTATCACTCTTCAAGCTCATCAAGCGCACAAGTGAAGAAAACCATAACTATTTGGTTTCTGCTTATAAAGATAATGTTGCTTTCATCGAAGGTTCTGTAGCTATGCAGTTTGCTCCTGCCGAGGCCGACAAACCTTCCTATTTTGAAACAAAAGATATTGATACCGTACTCTCGCTCAAGGCCGAGACGCACAACTTCCCAACAACTGTAGAACCTTTCAACGGCGCCGCAACTGGTACTGGTGGTGAGATTCGCGACCGTTTGGCTGGTGGCACAGGCTCTCTCCCTATGGCTGGTACGGCTGTATATATGACCTCATATTCGCGCCTCGCCGAGGATCGCCCTTGGGAAAAAGGCGTGCCAGTTCGTCAGTGGCTCTATCAGACGCCGGCACAGATACTTATAAAGGCGTCGAATGGTGCCAGTGATTTTGGTAACAAGTTCGGTCAGCCGCTCATCTGCGGTTCTGTACTTACTTACGAACATCAAGAGCATGGTCGTTCGCTTGCATACGATAAGGTAATTATGATGGCTGGTGGTATCGGTTTCGCTAAGAAGACCGATGCTCTCAAACAAACACCAAAACCAGGTCAGGAAGTTGTTGTCCTTGGTGGCGATAACTATCGTATTGGTATGGGTGGTGGCGCTGTGTCGAGTGTAGCTACTGGCGAATATGGCAACTCTATTGAGCTCAATGCCGTTCAGCGTTCTAACCCAGAGATGCAGAAACGTGTCATGAACGCCATTCGTGGCATGGTGGAGTCGGATAACAATCCTATCATCTCTATCCACGACCATGGTGCTGGCGGTCACCTCAATTGTCTTTCGGAACTCGTAGAAGAGACGGGTGGTAATATAGATATGAGCAAGCTACCCGTTGGCGATCCAACGCTTTCGGCTCGCGAGATTGTGGGCAACGAAAGTCAGGAGCGCATGGGACTTGTGGTTGAGAAGAAAGATATCGACCTTCTCAAACGTGTTGCCGACCGCGAGCGTGCTCCTATGTACGTAGTTGGTGAAACTACCAACGACCTCAATTTCCGCTTCTATCAGCCCGATGGTCAGACGCCTATCAACCTGAAACTTGCTGATATGTTCGGCAATCCGCCTAAAACGGTTATGACCGACAATAGTAATCCGCTTCAGTATAAGCCGGTTGCCTATCAACCCGAAGAAGATGGCACGTTGGCTAATACCATAAATAAGTATATTGAAGATGTGCTCCGCTTGGAATCAGTTGCTTGTAAAGATTGGTTGACCAATAAAGTCGACCGTTCAGTGACGGGTAAGATTGCTAAGCAACAGTGCGCCGGCGAACTCCAGTTGCCTCTCAACGACCTTGGCGCTGTAGCTCTCGACTACAAAGGCAAACTCGGTATGGCTACCTCAATTGGTCACGCACCGGCTGTTGGTCTTATCGACCCAGCTGCGGGTTCGGTTATGTCGGTTGCTGAGGCTCTTACAAATATCGTATGGGCACCGCTTCAGCACGGTTTGAAGGGCGTTTCGCTCTCGGCAAACTGGATGTGGCCTTGTCGTCAGAAGGGCGAAGATGCTCGACTCTACAAAGCAGTGGAGGCGATGAGCGACTTCGTTTGCAAACTCGGCATAAATATTCCTACTGGTAAGGATTCGCTCTCGATGACGCAGAAATATCCTTCTGGTGATGCTGTGTTGTCGCCTGGTACGGTGATTATTTCGGCAATGGGCGAAGTTTCTGACATACGTAAGATTGTTGAACCAGTACTCGTATGCGACGAGAACACTGCACTTCTCTATGTAGATTTCTCTTCTATGGATGCTTGCCTTGGTGGTAGCGCCTTGGCTCAAGTTCTTGGTCGCGTAGGTAACGACGCTCCTACGGTTGCCGATGTCGATTACTTCGTGAAGGCTTTTGCCTCTATTCAGAAACTCATCAGCGATGGCCTTGTGCTTGCTGGTCACGACGTTTCGGCTGGTGGTCTTGTAACTACGCTGCTCGAGATGTGTTTTGCTAATACTAAGTATGGCATTGCCGCCGATGCCTCCCATCTTGCTAATGGTGATGCTGTTAAGGCTCTCTTCTCAGAGAATCCTGCCGTTGTACTTCAGGTTCGCAATGTGGCTAAAGTAGCTTCTATCCTCGAAGCCGATGGTGTTAAGTATTCATATATCGGTCATCCACAAGAGAAACGTACACTCGAAATCGGTCTCAATGGCGATCTCTTCGACTTAGACATCGACCACTTGCGCGATGTTTGGTATCAGACTTCATACCTACTCGACTGCAAGCAGAGTGGCGAGAAGAAGGCTGCCGAGCGTTATGCTAATTATAAAAACCAGCCTCTCGATATTAAGTTGCCAGCTAATTTCGATGGTTCTCTCAAGACCTTAGGTTTGTCTTTGAGCCGTACCAACAAGACTGGTGTACGTGCTGCAATCATCCGCGAGAAGGGTGTGAATGGCGACCGCGAGATGGCCTACAGCCTCTTCCTTGCTGGCTTCGATGTGAAAGACGTCCACATGACCGACTTGATTTCGGGCCGTGAAACGCTCGACGACGTAAATATGATAGTCTTCTGTGGCGGATTCTCCAACTCCGACGTTCTCGGCTCTGCAAAAGGTTGGGCTGGCGCATTCCTCTACAACCCGAAAGCAAAGGCGGCTCTCGACAAATTCTATGCTCGCGAGGATACGCTCTCGCTCGGCATTTGCAACGGTTGCCAACTTATGATTGAGCTCAACCTCATTTGCCCATCTCATGCTGAGCGTCCACACATGCTGCATAACGATTCTCATAAGTTCGAGAGCGGCTTCACTTCTATGTATATACCCGAGAATAACTCTGTTATGCTCAAACATCTTGCTGGAAGTCGTCTCGGTGTTTGGATTGCTCACGGCGAGGGTAAGTTCAGCTTTCCATACAGCGCCGATAAGTATAATATTATTGGTACTTATGGTTACGAAGGTTACCCAGCCAATCCAAATGGCAGTCAATTCAACGCAGCAGGTATCTGCTCCGACAATGGCCGCCACTTGGCAATGATGCCTCACCTCGAGCGCGCTATCTTCCCATGGCAATGCGGTTTCTATCCTGCCGATCGTCGTGCCGATGATGTCACTCCTTGGATTTCTGCTCTCGTTGAAGCTCGTAAGTGGGTCGAGAATCATAAAAAGTAAATAGTTGATATTCATATTTTACAGAGGCGTCTTCATTCCTTTGGAGCGCCTCTTTTCATAAATAGATGGTAGCTAATACAAATAAAACGAAGCGTGTTGTGGTAGGTATGTCGGGCGGTGTCGATTCCAGCGTCGCTGCATATGTATTGCAAAAGCAAGGCTATGATGTGGTGGCTCTATTCATGCGCAACTGGACCGACACCACTGGCGTGCTCAAAGGCGATTGTCCTTGGATGGACGATAAGTTCGATGCCGAAGCCGTTGCCCGTAAACTAAATATCCCATTCCACATGGTCGATTTGAGTGAACAATATCGTGCTCGTGTGGTCGATTATATGTTTGCTGAATACGAGAAAGGTCGCACCCCAAACCCTGACGTGCTTTGCAATCGCGAAATAAAATTTGATGCGTTCCTCGAAAAAGCGCTCGAACTTGGTGCCGACTATGTGGCTACAGGACACTATTGCCGCAAAGATGAAGTCACGCTTGCCGATGGCACTATTGCACACCGCTTGCTCGCTGGCTCCGATGGAAACAAAGATCAGAGCTATTTCCTTTGCCAACTCTCGCAAGAACAACTTTCGAAGGCAATGTTTCCAATTGGCGATCTGGTGAAGCCAGAAGTGCGCCGCATAGCTACCGAGCTGAACCTAATTACCGCGCATAAGAAGGATTCGCAAGGCATCTGCTTCGTCGGAAAGGTCGATTTGCCTGTCTTTCTTCAGCAGAAATTGGCTGCCAAAGAGGGCAAAGTCTTCATTGTGGAGAACGATTGCGAGATTTTCAATCGCGATTGGTCGGCTGCCGATTCTGACGAATGCCCCGAAGAAAAACTCATGGAGCTTTCGCGTCCATATCCGTTCCATCCTAAGTATGGAAAGAAAATAGGCACGCATCAAGGTGCACATTTCTACACGATAGGGCAGCGCAAAGGCCTGAATATCGGCGGATTTCCCGAGCCGCTCTTTATCATAGGTACTAACGTTGAATACAATCAGATATACGTAGGCATGCGCGACGAACATCGCGGCTTGCATCGTAAAGTGCTGCGTGTCAATGCAAATGAAGTGCATTGGGTTCGCCCCGATTTGGCGCTTGCCGAGGGCGACAATTTACGTTGTTTGGTTCGCGTGCGCTACCGTCAGCCGCTGCAGAAGGCTCGAATACGTATGGGAAAAGATGCTCTTTACGTGATTTTCGACGAAACGCAGCGAGGCATCACGGCTGGTCAGTTTGCTGCTGTCTATATCGACGATGAAGTTGTTATGTCAGGCCCTATAGCAGAGTAGTGTTATGCGTAAGTATTTGATATTTATTTTCTTATGTATAGTTGCGGCTGCCGAAGCGCAGCAGCCATCCGATTTGCAAATTGAGCGCAATCGTGTCCATCTGAAATGCCGTCATCGAGCTCCACATCGTGGCATTAGGCGTTGTGTGGAATATCACCTCACATCGTCGCAAATTCCAAAGTCGTTCGATGGCTTTCGCATTGCGTTTATTACTGATACTCACTATAAAAGCCGTTTCAACGAGAAAACGCTTGCCTTTCTTGGTAATATGTTGCGCGAACTCAATCCCGATTTGATTCTCCTTGGAGGCGACTATCAAGAGGGGTGTGAATATGTGCGCCCTCTTTTTCAGGAAATTATGTCGTGCAAACCTACTTATGGTGCTGCGGCTATTATGGGAAATAATGATTTTGAACGCTGTACGGAGCTTATTTACAACGAGATGCAATCTGCTGGCATACGTATGGTCGAGAATAAAGTCGATACTATAACCAAAGATGGCAGTAGTATATATGTAGTTGGAGCGCATAACGACTTTCGTGGCAAAGAGACCACGCCATGCGTTGCTAATAGATTGAATAATAACGACTTTGCGATTCTGATTACTCACACTCCCGACTATGCCGAAGATGTGGATATTACCAATATCGATTTCGCCCTTGCTGGTCATACACATGGCGGACAGGTAACACTATTTGGTCTCTATGCGCCTGTAGTCCCTTCGCATTATGGACAGCGATTCTTGAAAGGTTTGCGTTATACGTCGGCTGGAGTACCTATGCTGATTAGTCGCGGCATTGGCACCTCGCGTAAAGATGTTCGACTATTCGCGCCTGCCGAAATTCATTTGTTAACACTTCATTCTAAATAAGTTATGAGAAAAATTCTCTTCATTTTTGTTCTTGCTCTCCCCATGTTCACTGCAATAGCACAGAACAATGAAAATATTGAAAAATTTGTCACAGGTGCATATTATGCCGAAACTATGCCTCGCGTGCAAGCCACTCCCGATGGCTATTTTGCTGTCAATGAAGGACGTAGTATTGTAAAATACGACTTTGTGAATTCATCTTTTTCGGAGACTATTTTCGATGCATCAAAAATCGAAGGCGCTCCCGAAGGCCGCATTCATAGCTTTTCTTTTTGTGACGATGGTTCTAAAATGCTTATCGCGTTTAATGCACAACGTATATATCGTCGCTCTTATGTTGCCGATTATTATGTATATAATATTAATTATAAGGAACTTAAGCCCCTTGATGAAGGTGGTAAACAACGCGATGCCATCTTTTCGCCCAATGGTTGGATGGTTGCTTATGTGCGCGATAATAATTTGTATATCAAAAAATTACGCTACAATAGTATTTCTCCCGTTACTACCGATGGCGAGTTGAATAGAGTCATCAATGGTGCGTGCGATTGGGTCTATGAAGAAGAATTTGCAACTCCTGCTATCTTCTCGTGGTCGCCCGATAGTAAAGAACTTGCATACGTACGTTTCGACGAATCTGATGTTCCTGAATTCTCTTTCCCTATGTATGCGGCTTCTAATCCTGATCGACCAGATAATAAACTTTATCCAGGATCTTATACATATAAATATCCAAAGGCTGGCGAAAAAAATTCTAAGGTTGAGGTTAAGGTTTTCAATGTTGATAAACGCGTCTCTAAAACCATGCAGCTTGGCGATGGTAAAGATTTTTACATACCACGTATTTATTGGACTGGAGGTGAACGTCAGCTTGCTATATTCAAACTCAATCGACGTCAAAACGAGCTCTCTCTGTTCATAACTAACACGGCTTCTACCGTTTCTAACGAAATCTTCACCGACCGCAATAAATGCTACATCGATGAATTTACTTATAGTAAAGTCCTTTTCTTGCCCGATGGTAAAGGTTTTATTTATATGGGCGAACTCGATGGTCGCACGCATCTCTATCATTATGCTATTAATGGTGTACAGCAAGGTTGTATCACAAAAGGTGATTTCGATGTCACAAATCTGCTTGGATATAACGAGTTGACATCGACTGTTTATTACGAAGCTGCTGCTAAATCGCCTCTCAAACGCGAAGTCTATAGCTATAATATGAAGACTCGCCAAACGCTTTGCCTTACTACCGACGATGGCTATAATCAAGCGGTATTGCTTAGCTCCGATCGTAAATACTTGATTACCGATTTCTCATCAGCGCAGTTGCCCAATCGTGTCGATGTTCGCAATACATTCGATGGTAAAGTTGTTCGTAATATTATTTCTAACAACAATTTCGATACAGCTTCCATTCTTCGTAAGCAGTTTATTACACTTAAAGCTGCCGACAATGCTACCGATCTCAATGGCTGGGTTGTTTATCCTGCAAATTTTGATAGTAATCAGAAATATCCTCTCGTGCTATTCCAATATAGTGGACCAGGTTCTCAAGAGGTTCTTGATAATTGGGATTATGGTTGGGAACAAGCGTTGGCACAAGCAGGCTACATTGTAGCTTGTTTTGATCCGCGTGGCACTGGCGCTCGTGGCGAAAATTTCAAGAAATGTACATACCAAAAACTCGGTCTTCTCGAGAGCGACGATCAAATTGCTATTGCAAAGCAACTTTCAGAACTTAATTATATCGATGCCAATCGAATTGGTATTTATGGTTGGAGTTTTGGAGGCTCAATGGCTGCTACGTGTCTAATTCGTTCCGATATTTTCAAAACAGCAATTGCAGTTGCTCCAGTAACATCTTGGCGTTTCTACGACACTGTATATGCCGAGCGTTTCATGCGCAAACCCGACGAAAACATTAGTGGTTACGATAATTATAGCACATTTGGTTTCTTCGATCATCAACCTCATGGTCGCCTATTCCTCGTTCATGGTTCAGCCGATGATAATGTACACCAACAAAACCAACTTGAACTTGTTGATTTTCTTGTGCAGAAAAACGTGCAATTCGACATGTTTGTTTATCCTAACCGCAATCATAGTATTTATGGCGGCAATACACGTCGTCACCTATTCAATATGATGTATAATTACTTCGTCAGAAATTTGTAGACACTTTCGCTAAAATTACATATAAAGGCCAGCTCTTCGGGGCGGCTTTTTTTGTTCTCGCATATGTAGTAGTGACGTGGCGACCGTGTCCGTCTGAAGAGAACGCAAACACAAAATGGATAATTGTTATCAATTTTTCAACTCACAATTTTCAATTCTCCATATATGAATTGCTAATTTTGCCTTTGCTGCGTCAATTTAGGCGCTGCACTAAACGTTTTCGCCTATAGCAAACACTATCACGATATTTATATAAAAGACATAAGCAACATCAAGCTATTACTCGCATTCAAGAAAAAAGCCTGGAAACTGTTTTCTCGAAGCCTTTTTGAGTAAGCCGTATGCTGCCATTACGATGGGTCGGCCAACTGTTTTCCAACTCGATTGATGTTCATACCGTAAGGTGTGAATCAATTCCGAGTTGGAGACGGGTTTCTTCCAGGCTTCCCGTGAATGCGAGTGGAATGGTTCACGCCTTTCTTTATGTGCGGTCGATACTAGGCGTTTGCGATGGCTGTTGCGAAACAGACATAGAAATTATGGTAGATATTGGAAAAGAGATTCGCGCCGAGCTACACCAACAAGGGCGCACTGTAACTTGGCTTGCACAGCAACTCGACATGCGCCGAGCCACACTATACGCCGTATTCAGAAAGAACAGTATCGATACTTATTTGCTCAAGCGTATTGGTCAACTCCTCAACAAAGATTTTTTCATTCTCCTCTCCGCCGATATGAAGAATGATGACTGTGCATCCGCTTCTAAATGAACTGATTATGGTACAAAAGTGTACGGATTATGGTACGAATGTTTAGACGTGCGAGGCTACGTAGCGGATATATTTGAGAGATATAAATAATAGCATTATGAAAGCAAAAACACAGTACAACGATTTTGAAGGCACTATTGCTGCTAAAGTAATATCTGATGGAAGAGATACAGATTCGTTTGATAGCCTCCTCCTATCCAAATTCAACAATTTTGATGATTCGAGATACAAATGTATAGGAATGAAATTCTCGCTTGGAAGACAAAATACAGATATAATAGCAGAGTTTATCTGTAGGGATTTATCATCAAACCAATATGTGAAATTCTTAACCCAAGAGTATTTCGATCTCACTGAGTTGTTTGATTTTTGGGCATACGCAAATATAGTTATAGGTAAGGATATGGATAAAGTAGACGAAAACCAAATTATTGACGCTCATATAAAGTTATCCCATGTATAATAGGACTGACATACTACAGAGTATATTGGCAACATATATAACAAATTATAATGGAGACAATACGTTCTTGTTGAGTTCGTATTCAGAATATAAAAGACTGAATACCGAAGGACAGAGAATATTCGACAACTTTATACTTGTATATCGAGGTGTTTGTAACAAGGACTTCTCTCTTAAACCAAGCATTGGTGTTAATACTGATTTTCTGACGGAAGAGGAAAAATTGATTAGAGAACGTAAAGCCTTAGATGAATTCAAAGCAAGAGCAAAAGAAACGTTAGGCAAATATAAATTTCATATAGATGACGATTCTTTCTACTTGTATCATGCACGACATGTAGGTATGAAGTGTCGACTAATAGATTGGAGCAGAAGATTTGAAATTGCAATGTCGTTTGCATTGCACAATAACAAAGGAACAGACGCTGCTATTTATGTTTTGCTTGTTCCTTCAGAATTGTATCTGCCCCAATTTGGGACTTGGACATATGAGTTGGACAAACTATCCTTTTTTAGATCTTGTAGCTATTGGCCTGATGGCGATTTTGCCCCATTGAGTGATGCTCGCAAAAATATGCAACATGGGTGTTTTACTATCCAACCGCATTGCCATGAATTAACAAACTCTGATTTCGAAAGCGTTGGCATTGGTTTGTCCAAAATAATAGTCCCATCATTTTTGATTCCCGAAATAAAAGATAACGGTGAAACTGATCTTATATATCAAAATTGTATAAATCCAGAGTACGTACAACAAAACGATACATTGGAAGCTATTGCTAATGATATCAACAAAAAATACTTTGAAAAATAAATACTATGAAACACATTCTACTAACACTTTTATGTCTTTTGTTTGCAATGCAGCAAGCAAAGGCCGATTGGTCGCTAAGCAATGATGGCGTTCTTACCATTACAAGCGATTACTCTTACTCAGGCAGTTCGTCGTATGGATGGTATAGCAAACGAAGTAGTATAAAATCTGTAGTCTTTACAGATGCAGTAACGAGCATTGGCGGTGGCGCATTTTCTGGTTGCGCAGGTTTGACAAGC
The DNA here is from genome assembly GCA_015061285.1 of Bacteroidales bacterium. GTDB lineage: Bacteria > Bacteroidota > Bacteroidia > Bacteroidales > Marinilabiliaceae > W3P20-009. The sequence continues at coordinate 234,757 of SUWW01000006.1, forward strand.
GTTACTATCGGCAATAGTGTAACTAGCATAGGCGTTGGAGCCTTTTCAGGTTGCACAGGCTTGACAAGCGTCACTATACCTAATAGCGTAGAGAGCATTGGTGAATATGCATTCTCTGGTTGCACAGGCTTGATAAGCATAACTATCCCCAATGGTGTAACGAGCATTGGCAATTATGCATTTTCTGGTTGCACTGGTTTGACAAGCATAACTATCCCGAATAGCGTAACGAGCATTGGCAGTAATGCATTCTCTGGTTGCACAGGCTTGACAAGCGTTACTATCCCGAATACTGTAGAGAGCATTGGCGAGAACGCTTTCTATAGTTGCACTGGTTTGACAAGCGTTACTATCGGCAATAGCGTAAAGAGCATTGGCGAGAACGCTTTCTTAAATTGCACCAGTTTGGAAGAAGTAAAGTCGGAGGTGATTGTACCTTTCAATTATAGTGCATTTACAAATCTCACTATTTATATTCCTGAGGGTACGAAAAAGGCTTACATAGATAATTGGGGCATAACAAACAAATACATAGAAGTGCCCGAAGCAGATGGCGGACTTGTACTCGATAATGTTGCACCTGGTACTCTTGCAGAGCGCGTTGTTTTGGCAGGTTATAAGCTCAACGAGGTAAGCAAACTTACAATCTCTGGCTCGCTAAACGCAGACGATTGGGCTATAGTAAACAACAGCATGAATAGTCTTTGGTCTCTCGATTTATCGGGTTTGAAGAGTGAATTTCAAGGTAATGAGCAAATATCTGAAGAAACATGTAGCCGTTACTACGAACTTGTACTGCCCGATGGTACAGAAAAGATAAACGATAGTGCATTCCAAGGCTTTGTTAATCTCATCTATCTAACGATACCGGCAAGCTTAGACAGTATTGGTGCATCGGCATTTAGTGATTGCTCGTGTTTGAGATATTTAACTACAAAAGACTATCCGCAGAGCGGCGATTTCGTACTTGGCGGAAACATATCGTATGTTGGTAATTATGCATTTTACGGATGCAAAAACTTATCTGAAGTCACAATTGGCGATAGGGTAAAAACGATAGGTGAGTATGCATTCAAAGATTGTACTTCGCTTACTTCTGTTAGTATATGGCGAGGTTTGGAGTCTATACCATCATATGCATTTTGTGATTGCTCGAACTTGCAAGAAGTTACAATTGGGAAAAGCGTAAAAGAGATAGCCTACGATGCATTCTACGGCACCAAAGTCATAACAATAACGTGCTACGCCAATGCTGCGCCATCAGTTGCGCAGAGTTTTAGTAGCATATCTCCGTCAAGTTGCAAACTCTACGTACCTAAAACGGGTTTGCTATCGTATGCTACGCATCAGGTTTGGAGCCAATTCGATTATGAAGGCATAGATGGATTGAGCGATGCAATAGTTCTGTGGGTAGATAAGCATGGTTCGGTGTCGGTAAATAGTGAAGAATATTATTATGGTGAGCATATCATAGAGACCACGGCAGGCGAAGGCTATACCTTGTCGTTCAAGCCAGAAGCAGGCTATGCACTTAATAGTGTAAATGTAGATGGGGAAGACATCACAGATAAGTTGGTAAATAATACTTACAAGTACACTGCAGAGGCTTCAGACTTAGTGTTGGCAGCAACCTTCATCGATGCCGCCAATCGAGCAAAACTCTCTTTCGATGCTAACTGCGGCAGCGTAGAAATCCTTAGCGTTTCTGCTGATACTATGCGATTGGCAATAACGCCCAAAAATGAACATGTTTTGGTTGGAATATTCGTAGATGGAGAAAAGATTTTCGATGGCAATAAGTTGAAATCTGCTTCCGTCAGAGCACAAATGAACGAAGATGGTACCATAACTATTAGCGGAATATTGGAGACTTCTACTATAGAAGTTCGTTTCAGCGGAGCAACTCCAGTAGTAAACGTCAAATCAGATAACAAAGCTACTATAGTAGGCATTTACGCACTTTCGGGTCAGAATCTCGGTACGTCAACCGATAATCTACCTAAGGGCGTATATATTGTAGTTTACTCCAATGGCACAAGCCAGAAGGCTCTTGTGAAATAGGAGCGGTGATCATAAAATGTAAAGCGTAGTGCTGTTACAAATAGCACTACGCTCTAAGTTGTAAACTCTATAGGCAGGTTCATTTTGAGCCTGCCTTTTTACATCTCTACTTTTCTATTTATACGCCTAAGCACGCTGCAATAATAATCCTTAGAGCAAATAATGTCAGTAGTGTTATGGGTATGCTAATTATGCCAGCAATAGCAGCTACAATTTTGGCCATTGTCAAATTGTCTGCTTTCTGCACGAGGCTCTCGAACCATGGAATTAGCCATTTTATCGAAGGCCCAATAACCATTGCCATCAATATTACGCCGAACAAACTCATGAAGTTCAGTAGTAAAGAGGCCGCAAATGCGTAGATGAAGATTTTGAATACTAAGATCAAGTTTTTGCGTGTCGCCATAGTTTCGTGCCTAAACTCAATCTTTTCAATTATTGCTAACTGCTTCGGGTCGTCAAATTCAACATCGTTATCTTTCAAATTCTTTACTATTTTGTAGGCATACTCTAGGTCTACCGATTCGCCCTCTTTGCCGTTTGCATATACGTCGGCCAACGTAATTGCCGCGTTTTTGTCACCCTGTCTCCTTCCGCTTTTCAACATAGAAATGTAGCCGCTGATGTTTTTTACCTTGTCGTGGTAATAGGTCAAAAGCTCATTTCGTGCACTTATGCTGCCGTTTGCTTCCGCCTTTTTCATATAAATATGCCACTTGTCGATACTTTTCTTGCAGAATTGACCATTCTTATAGCACTCTGCAATACGAAATTGAGCCTCGGCATCGCCATTATCTGCAGCAATTCGCAACTCTTCAAATGCATTTTCTGAATCCAAAACCATTTTTTCGTTCTCTTTCATAGTAGACCTTCCAATTTTTTGTGAAAAAATATACTCTAACTACGCTTCAAAAGCCTTTTTATTATCATCTGCGCAGCGATATAAAGTTAACAATTGTAAAAATCATTGAGTTAAAATGGAGATAAAAAAGAAAAAATAGAATGCTGTCGGTGTTTAACCATCGTTAACACAGTTGTAATAGACAGAAAAACAGCGAACAAACGAAAAGAGGTAAAAATTTTTGCGAGTGGGGTATTGCGGGTAACAAAAAAGGCTCTACATTTGCACTCGCTTTTCGGGAATGACATACCGAAAGACAAAAAAAGAAGATAAGACGATCTTTGAAGATATTGATAGTGCAACGAAAAGGAATGAGGCGGAAGCCGAGTCAATTCT
>SUWW01000020.1 GCA_015061285.1 Bacteroidales bacterium
GTTCGCCGGAGCTTACGGCAAGGTTTTGTAATGACGCAAAAGTTCGCCGGAGCTTACGGCAAGGTTTTGTAATGATGACAAAGGTTCGCCATAGGTGATGGCAAGGTTTTGTAACGACGCAGAAGTTCGCCATAGGTTATGGCAAGGTTTTGTAATGATGACAAAGGTTCGCCATAGGTGATGGCAAGGTTTTGTAACGACGCAGAAGTTCGCCATAGGTTATGGCAAGGTTTTGTAACGACGTAAAAGTTCGAAATGGAATACAGATTACGCAAATTGAACAGATTCACACAGATTTTTACCCCATAAATCTCTATAAATCTGCGTCATCTGTGTTTTCTGTGCGAAAAAAGTTCTCTGTGCCATAATACGAAAAGCGCCCCGCACTTCAGATGAAATGCAGGGCGCTATATATATATACCTATTGATAGAAATTAATCGATAGGCGCAGAGTAGTCGATACGGCTCAAACGTATGTATTGAGCGTAGCGGTCTTGAGCTGCTTTCTTGGTAGCTGCGTAGAGTTCTTCAGCCTTTTCAGGGAGAGCTTTGCGCAACGAGAGGAAGCGAACTTCGCCGTCGAGATACTCTTGGAATTTATCCCAGTTAGGAGCTTTGCTATCCATTTGGAATGGGTTCTTGCCTTCTTCTGCGAGTCTTGGGTCGAAGCGCCAGAGATGCCAGTAACCGCACTCTACTGCGCGACGCTCCTCTTCTTGGCTCTTACCCATGCCGCCTTTAGCCTTGAGGCCGTGGTTGATACATGGAGCGTAAGCAATAACGAGTGATGGACCAGGATAAGCTTCAGCTTCTTTGATAGCCTTGAGGCACTGAGCATTGTCGGCACCCATAGCTATTTGAGCTACGTATACGTAACCATAGGTAGCCTGCATAAGGCCGAGGTCTTTCTTCTTGATGCGTTTACCTGCAGCTGCGAATTGAGCAACGGCTGCGATAGGAGTAGCCTTAGAAGACTGACCACCGGTGTTAGAGTATACTTCGGTATCGATAACGAATACGTTGACATCTTCGCCACTTGCGAGCACGTGGTCGAGACCGCCGTAACCAATATCGTAAGAAGCACCGTCGCCACCGATAATCCATTGGCTGCGTTTTACAAGGTAGTGGCTGAGTTCATCGAGCTGAGCGCAAACAGGGCAACCTGCAGCCTTACCCTTCTGGATTTCAGGGATAAGTTTAGCAGCTGCTTTCTTGCTGCCTTCAGCGTCGTTCTGATTTTCAATCCACTCTTGAGCAGCTGCTTTGTATTCAGCGCTGGTCTTGTCGGAAGCAATCATTTCGCCGAGCAAACGGGTGATACGCTCTTTCATCTTCTTGTTGGCAAGTACCATACCCATACCAAATTCGCCGAAGTCCTCGAAGAGTGAGTTAGCCCAAGCTGGACCTTGACCCTTCTCGTTCTTGGTATAAGGAGTAGAAGGTATAGAACCTGAATAGATAGAAGAGCAACCAGTAGCGTTGGCAATCATCTGACGGTCGCCGAAGAGTTGTGCGATGAGTTTTACGTATGGAGTCTCGCCGCAACCAGAACATGCACCGCTGAACTCGAAGAGAGGCGTAGCGAACTGTGAGTTCTTAGGATTAGCCTTGATGTCGACGAGGTCTTGCTTGCTGCTGACTTTCTTAACGCCGTAGTTCCAGTTAGCAGCCTCAACCTTAGCAGCTTCCGACTCTGGGTCGAATGCAACCATCTTGAGGGCTTGTTTGCCTTTCTCAGGGTTGTTACCCATACATACGTCAACACAGTTGCCGCAACCGAGACAGTCCATAACACCAACCTGCATACGGAAGAACATGCCTTTCATAGCTGCAGGAGCCTTCATCTCTATCATATCGCCATTGATGCCTGCTTTTTCTTCAGCAGTAGCAACGATAGGACGGATACATGAGTGAGGACAAACGAAAGCACACTTGTTACATTGTATACAGTCGGCTGCATTCCATTGTGGAACAAATGCTGCTACGCCACGTTTCTCGTAAGCTGCAGTACCCTGCTCCCAAGTACCATCTTCGATGCCTTTGTAAGCCGAAACAGGAAGAAGGTCACCGTTTTGTGCGTTGATAGGACGAACAATCTTGTTGATGTATTCTGGATCGTCGTTCTTAACCTCAGCGTCGTCAGGGAGGTTAGCCCATGCTGGGTCAACTGCGAGAGTCTTGTATTCGCCACCACGGTCGACAGCTGCATAGTTCTTATCAACAACGTCCTGACCCTTCTTGCCGTATGACTTAACGATGAATTTCTTCATCTGCTCTACAGCAAGTTCTACAGGGATAACTTCTGTGATACGGAAGAATGCCGATTGGAGAATGGTGTTGGTACGGTTGCCAAGGCCAATCTCTTGAGCAATCTTGGTTGCGTTGATATAATATACAGTGATATTATTCTTAGCGAAGTACTTCTTAACCTTGTTAGGCAAGTTCTTAGCGAGTTCTTCGCCTTCCCAAATGGTGTTCAAGAGGAACGTACCATTCTTCTGCAAACCACGAGTTACGTCATACATATGTAGATATGCTTGAACGTGGCAAGCTACGAAGTTAGGAGTCTTGATTTGGTATGTAGAACGAATATCGTTGTCGCCGAAACGGAGGTGTGAGCAGGTGAAACCACCCGACTTCTTCGAGTCGTAGCTGAAGTAAGCTTGGCAGTGCTTGTTGGTGTTGTCACCAATAATCTTCACTGAGTTCTTGTTTGCACCTACAGTACCGTCGGCACCAAGACCGAAGAATTTAGCCTCGAAGATGCCTTCGCCACCCATAGGAATCTCCTCTTTAGCAGGAAGTGAGGTATAGGTAACATCATCATTGATACCAATGGTGAAGTGATCTTTTGGTTTTGGCAATGCGAGGTTTTCGTATACGGTAGTAATCATGGTAGGAGTGGTATCGCAAGAGCCGAGACCATAGCGACCACCAACGATTACAGGAGCATTAGGCTGACCATAGAATGCAGCTTTTACGTCCAAGTAGAGAGGTTCGCCGTCAGCGCCTGGCTCTTTGGTACGATCGAGCACTGCGATAGCCTTAACCGTCTTAGGAACAGAAGCGAGCAAACGTTCTACAGAGAATGGACGATAGAGGTGAACGCTTACCATACCAACTTTCTCGCCCTTCTTGGTGAGGTAGTCGATAGCTTCGCGAGCAGCCTCGGTAGCAGAACCCATAAGTATGATTACGCGATCTGCATCTGCTGCACCATAATATGTAAATGGTTTATATGTACGACCAGTAATCTTAGAGATTTCGTCCATATATTTCTCAACAACAGCAGGAACTGCGTCATAGTATGGATTACAGCTCTCGCGGTGAGCGAAGAATGTCTCAGGGTTCTCGGCCATACCTTTAGCCTGAGGATGCTCAGGAGAGAGTGCACGTTCGCGGAACTCTTTGATCTTGTCCCAACGAACGAGAGGACGAAGATCTTCCATATCCATGAGTTCAATCTTGTGATACTCGTGTGAAGTGCGGAAACCATCGAAGAAGTTGATGAATGGAACGCGGGTCTCAATTGATGCCAAGTGAGCCACAGCAGCCAAATCCATAACCTCTTGTACCGAACCTTCGCAGAACATAGCAAAGCCAGTCTGACGGCAAGCCATAACGTCGCCGTGGTCACCGAAGATACAGAGTGAGTGAGTAGCAAGTGTACGCGCCGAAACGTGGAATACAGATGGCAGCAACTCACCACCAATCTTATACATATTAGGAATCATCAACAAGAGACCTTGCGATGCGGTGAAGGTGGTTGTGAGCGCACCAGCTTGGAGTGAACCGTGAACAGCACCAGCAGCGCCGCCTTCCGATTGCATCTCTTGCACGCTTACGGTGTCACCGAAGAGGTTCTTACGTCCTTGTGCAGACCACTCATCTACGTGCTCTGCCATTGGCGACGAAGGTGTGATTGGATAGATAGCTGCAACCTCAGTAAACATATATGCTATGTGAGCTGCGGCTTCGTTACCATCACAAGTGATAAACTTCTTTTCTTTTGCCATTTTCTTTGTTTTAGTTACTAACAATTATTTTGATTTATGTTGTTCTTAGTATTGTATACTAATATCTAAATCCGAATAGCCACAATGGTATGGTGCTACCCTCGCCTATCTCTATCATCTCTTTAGCGTGTATCACGTCTTGATAGCTTCGCTTGGGCGCATTGCCTATGCAGAAAAATGTAGAGCCATCTACACAAAAATCACCTTTTTTGCCTCGAGTGAGCGTATGTATATACCCCAACTGATTGAAAAAGAATGTTTTGTACAGAGCATTTGTTTCTACTCCACCATAATTACACAGATACATCAAGTTCGGATTTTGCATAAATATGTGTGCAGGCTTCTTACCTTCCGAGTCGCCCTCTTGATAGAGCAAATGTATCAGTCGCGCTTGCTTGAGGTAGACCAAATAGTTCATCACCGTAGCGCGCGAAGTCTCTATTTCGGTAGCAAGTTTACTTACGTTTGGCTGAAATGGCGCATCGTGTGCTATCAAGTATAGCAGTTTGCGCAACTTAGGCATACATTTATATTCCACCTGCTTCAGGTAGCCAATCTCAATCTCGAGCACAAGGTTGATGGTCTTTATCATCTCCACGAACACATTCTCTTCGTCGAGGAAATATGGATAGAAACCATGATGCAAATAGTCGTCGAAATAGGCAAGCGGGCGAATCTTCGAAGTCACCTCTTGTGCTATCTCACGATGATTGACAACAATTTCGTCGAGCGTATGTTTCTGAAAATTTTCGCCCGTAATATGATTCACATATTCGCGAAACGAGAAGCCCTCCAAGCTATACACTTTTACATATCCATGCAATTCGGGATTCTCCTCTTTCAGTCGCATCACTGGCGAACCAGTAAATACAATATGAAGCTCTGGGAAATTATCATAACAATAGCGCAACTCTTTACTCCAATCTGGATATTTATACACCTGATCAAGCAAAAGAGTATTACCTCCAAGTTTGCGAAAGTCGTCGGCAAGGTCGATTATGGAGTGCGTAGAGAAGTAGAAGTTGTTAAGATCTACATACAAGCACCGCTTCGACTGACCTATTGCCTTGGCATAATTGAGTAGAAAAGTCGTTTTACCAATGCCACGCGACCCCTTGATACCTATGAGTCTGGCAGTCCAATCGATGTCATCCATCAGACCTCGACGAATCCAAGGTTTGAGATCTCGCACCAAATCGTCGTGTATTTTATAAAGACTTTGCATCTACACTTGATATGACGGTGGCAAAATTATGCATCAAAACGTAAGTTTTGCTATTTGCACTTTACATTTTTAGCCTCAAAGTGTAATTTGTAATTAGTAAAAAGAACGCAGAATTGATTTCTGTAAATACTTAGTTATTAGCGCAAACGTTTGTACAGAAGTATATTTATGCATATTTATAACATCCCCAAATGCATACATTTTCATTTTCATCTTAGAACATATAGTCTAAAAACACCGGATTATACACATAAAATGTGTCCAAATCTTTTCTATCTGCGTTTTCTGTATGTTATTTTTGCATGCATATACAAAGGGAAAAAAGTTTATGAAAAAAACATACCCTGCCGACCTTGATCCGGAACTACTCATCGACATCGATAAAGTGCTCGAGACAAAAGCTCCTAAACTCAAGCGTTGGCTGCCTCGCTTCGTTGTAAGCTACCTCAAACACATTGTACATCAGGACGATGTGAACGACTTCATAGTATCAAAGCGGTACTCTATTGGTATTCCATACGCAAAGGATATATATGAAAAATTCGGCGCCACGGTGAGCATCTTCGGGCTCGAGAATTTGCCCGACGAAGGCCGATTCATCTTCGCATCGAACCACCCTATGGGCGGACTCGACGGCATGGCTTTCATCCACGCTGTGGGCAAGAAATTCCAGAACCTCAAGTTCCCCGTGAATGACATTCTGCTCTTCGTGAAGAATTTTCGCGACATATTCTTGCCAGTAAACAAGACAGGCCCCACAGGCCGACATGCAGCCGAGTTAATGGAAGAGGCTTTTGCAAGTGACAATCAAATACTTATGTTTCCTGCAGGACTTTGTTCGCGCAAGATAAACGGCAAAATTGTCGACCTCGAATGGAAGAAAGGTTTTGTAAGTAAAGCCATTCAGTATCAGCGAGATATTATTCCTGTATACATATCGGGGCGCAACAGCAATTTCTTCTACAACCTTAGCAACATACGTAAGAAATTAGGTATAAAAGTGAATATAGAGATGCTCTACCTCGTGGACGAGATGTACAAACAGAAAGGTCGACACATAGATGTATACTTCGGGAAGCCAATAAAATGGCAGACCCTTGAGAATCGACCACCACGCGAAGTGGCACAAGAGATCAAAAAAATCTCAGAAAATCTATATACACAGAAATAAAACTACGAAATTTAGCGATTGAAAATAGATAGTTTCGAACATGTCAGAACCAATAATAGAACCCGTATCACGCGAAGAACTTGAGCGCGAACTTACGCAAGAGCGCTTCGTACGCACTACGAACAAAGGCAACAACAAGATATTCGATTTCTCGGCACAAGAGGCACCTGCACTTATGCGCGAGGTGGGACGATTGCGCGAAATAGCATTCCGCATGGCTGGTGGCGGCACAGGCAAAAGCACAGATATTGACGAATACGACGTCAGCGACATACCTTTCCGTCAACTGATTGTGTGGGATCCTGACGAACGCGAAATTTTGGGCGGATATAGATACATACTTTGCAAAAACCTGCCCAAAAGCCAAGAAGGAACGCGCTATTTGGCCACTTCGCATATGTTTCACTTCACCGAGAAATTTATCAACGAATATTTTCCTCAAACCATTGAACTCGGACGCTCTTTTGTTCAGCCACTTTATCAGAGCAGCAAAGCTGGAGCTAAGAGCATTTATGCACTCGACAACCTTTGGGACGGCCTCGGCTCGCTTGTGGTTGATAATAAAGACGTTAAGTACTTCTTTGGCAAAGTGACTATGTATACACACTTCAACCAGCAAGCACGCGACTACATACTTGGCTTCTGGCACAAATTCTTCGGCGACAAAGAGCGCCTCGTGTATGCATACAAACCAATATCGATAGGCCTTTCAGAAAAAGATTGCGACGAGGTCTTCAATGGTAAAGATTTCAAAGAGAACTACATGATTCTTGTTCGCAAAGTGCGCGAATGTGGCGAACACATTCCACCCCTTGTGAATGCATATATGACTCTCTCGCCTTCGATGAAAGTCTACGACACAGCCATAAACGACGAATTTGGCGATGTGGAAGAGACCGGCATACTTATAAATTTGCACGACTTGTATGAGAGCAAAGCAGCTCGTCACATAAATACGTACAAACAAAAACAATAGTTTATGCGCCATTCACTCATAAATTTACTTGTAGTTTGGATGCTTCTACAGTTTAGCTCGGTGTCGGCACAAGAAACCGACACTGTGCAAAACACGCCCGACATCAATCGCATAATTTCGTTAGGCGAGACATACCAAATAGCAGGAAATTTAGACAAGGCTCGACAGTTATACCACATTGCACTCCAATCGGCAAACAACACCTACGACCGGTGGCGTGCTGTGGATTATTTGTCGAACGTGTGCGCACTTATGAACCGCAAGAGTGAAGCTTTTAGTACGTATGAAAAATTTCTCAATACCCCCGAAGCAAAAGCCGACACAACCATCTTGGCTTACACTTACGATGGTATTGGCTGCATCTGTTTTTTGAATGGCGACTACGTCAAGTCGGTGAAATATCTCGACTTGGCCGAAAAATTTTCAGGTACAATACGCCACGACATACATTTCCGCGCAAAACTCAAGTTCGACCATGGACGCACCCGACTCGTGGCTGGCGATGTGCACATGGCAGAGTTTTATCTTCAACAAGCAGAAGAACTTGTAAACGAGACACACGACTACCTTGGCCACGTGGAGTTGTATGAAGCTTTTGCCCAACTCTACAAGAAGATGGGCGACTATGAAAAAGCTTACCAATACGCGCTGAAATACCAGCATTACCACGATGCTAAGATGCAAGAGACTATGCATTCGTCGCTAATATCGACAATTGAAGGTGAGGACGGCAATAATTCTCAATTTGTTCTCGACCAATCGACAAGCAACGAACTGCATGAGCTACTGCTCGAATACACAGAAAAAAACCACAGAATGGGTGTTGTGGTATACATCTCGTTGTGTATAGCTCTATTTATGGCAGTTTGTGTGATAGTGCTTATTTGGTTCAACCATCGCCACAAAAAGAGAATAAAGATTCTGCACAAACAATCGCACGACATTGCACGAGTGTCGGCAGCCGCATCGTCGGAACTCGCGAACACATTCAAGAAAATAATCGACGAGTCGAACCTACAAATACAATATGCAGCCGCACAAGACGACGTCGACAAACTTACATATAGCAGCAATATATATAAAGCCACTTTGCAGTCGTTTCAATCTGCTATCAACATTCTGTATTGGGTACAACTGAGCGAACAGATACGCACAAACATTATTGGCTTGAAAGTGGGCTTCTCAATAGAACTACTTGTCGACCTTTGCCGATACTATGCTGAGAGTAAAGGCGTAAATATCAATGTAAATATTGACAATAACGACAACGATGCCGAAGCATTGGTCGATGAAGTGTGCTTTGCCATAATACTTCACAATTTGCTCATCAACGCTATAAAATACACTGCCGCTGGTGGACGCGTAACAATCTCTGAACAAGTGATGCACGACTACATATATATAAGCGTAGAAGACACTGGCATTGGAATGACTCGCGAAGCTATAGATAAAACTTATGGCGACACATATATAAAAAGTTCCTTAGGAACGAACAACGAGAAAGGTTCGGGCATCGGTTTGCTTGTGTGCCGCAAACTCATAAAGATTAACCACGGAGAGTTGAAAATAGAGAGTGAGCGAGGCTTAGGCACAAAAGTGACATTCTCGCTACCCAACAAAAACAAGCCCAAACGCGATAAATTCATATAAATGAAACAGACCGACATGAGCTACGACAATGCCTTGAAAGAAGTCGAAAACATTATTTCTAAACTACAAGGCAACGATGGACAACAATGTCCTTTCGACGAGGTGATAGAAGAAGTTGAACACGCGGTGAAACTTCTCAACGAATGCAAGAAAAAACTTATCAAGACCGAAGAGCGCATGAACAAACTCTTTGAAGAGTCTAACGAACAAGCTTAAACCTCATTCGCCAGATATGGTTCTGCTCGTCCCACGAGTGGCTAATGATTACAAACTGTCCTATTTCAGAAGTGTTTTCCACATGTGCTCCAATGCATAGGCACTCATCGTAGTTGCCTACGTGAACTATGCGCACTTGCTCGGATGCTCCCTCAGGCAAACGATCAAGATTGAACCTGCCAGCAACTTCGCTCTGAGTGGCATATTCAACTGTTACTGGCAAATTCATATTTATTACCTCATTTACAGATTGTTGCAAAGCAGACACTTGCTCTTCGGTGGGTTGCTCGGCCATTTTGTAGTCAAGTTTGCTTTTCTTACGTTCGATATGAGCTTCAATCGCACGTCCACAGTCGAACATATTTATCATAGTTCTATTAATGATATGCTCTGCCGTGTGCATGGGCGGAAATTCTTGCTTGTTATGCTCGTTGAACTCCATTTTTATTGGATTTGAAGATTTAGAGTCGCAAAAATAAACCAAACTAACTCAAGTATAATAGCATTCGAATACTCATAAAACCATAATTTTGCAGCAACTGAAACTTTAGATAGTACATAATGAAAACAGCTAAAATTTTTGCAACATTGGCTATTGCAGCCTTAGCACTAAACACATCAGCTCAGCTACGAAACGACCCAGAAGGATATACTCGTCTTCAATTCTCATTTGTTCCTGGGAAATTCAGCTTCGAAATTGACAATGCCTTAGAAGACAACATAGAAATAAAAACTAAAGGTGGGTCGATTGCATACATCAAAGGCATAAGCCTAACCAACAGAATACCTCTCTTCCTTGAACTTGGAGGCCGCCTAACATTTACACACGGCAAAGACAAAGAATCTTACGATGATTTTTCAATCGAGAACAAAGTATCTCTCATGGATATAGCCATTCCTTGCAACGTGGCTTACAAATTTGCATTCGACAGCAACGACATTGAAATTATACCTTTCGTTGGTCCAAACTTCAAATTCAACATCGTCGGTATATATAAATATTCCGAAACTAAAGATGGAAAGACATACAAACAAAAATCATCGTTCTTCAACGAAGATGATATGAAGGCCATCGGAGGCGAAAAGTCAAAACGATTTCAAATGGGTATGAACCTCGGCGTTGGTTTTCGCTTTGGTGGCGTGTATCTCGGTTACCAAATTCAACCAGATTTCTCTGCATACGCAAAGTTCAACGACGAATCGTATGAGAAAAAGTGCAAGACATTCAATCAGCATGTTACTTTAGGATTCTTCCTATAAATACATTGCAGTGCATCATACACAATCGGAGTTGGTCCAAAGCTGACTCCGATTTTTTTGTACATATACATAATAAAAAAGCCCCACCACATTGGTAGGGCTAAAACGCTCTAATGCAAAACAGAATACTGCTATATGATTAGTTGAGTTTGAAGTTTATAGGTACGGTGTATGAGACATTTACCGCTACACCTTTTTGCTTACCAGGAGTCCATTGTGGCATCTCAGATACTACGCGAACTGCTTCAGCATCCAAGTCAGAGTCAACTTCTTTGGCTACCTTAACATCGGTTACATAGCCTTCTTTGCTAATTACGAAAGTGACGAAAACTCTACCTTCAACACCTCTTTTGATTGCATTCTCAGGATATTTGACTCTCTTAGCCAAATACTCTCGAAGTGCTTCATCACCACCAGGGAATTCTGGCATATCCTCTACCACCAAAAATGGTTCGTCTTCTGGAGATTTGTAGATTTTACCGTCTTTTACCTCAATAGCTTTGGCATCAGCCAAATCCTCAGGCGAAGTAATTTCAGAATCAATATTTTCACTATCTTCGTCCTTGTTTTCAGAGCACGAAATTTGTGCAAAAGCGACCATTGCAAATGCTGCAATTGGAAGGACGTAAAGCGCCTTGGCCAACGTCCAACTTGATGATTTTCTACGAGACATCATAGTTATTCGATATTTCAGTTTACTGTGATTGAAGCTGTTGGCAATAGAATACCACTTCGCGCCAGCAGCTTTCTTGATTAATAATAGTTGATATTGTTTTGCATTAATGCCAGAGTCAAGAACGGCTTTGTCGGCCTCGTATTCGTGCACAGCGCACAATTCGCGACGCAAAAGCCACATTGCGGGGTTGAACCACTGAAGGCAGCACATCAAATCGCACAATAGCACATCAATAGAATGACGATGACGGATATGTGCCTGCTCGTGGCCAAGAATTTCTGCCGCATTTTCGTCGTAATCTTTCTTACTTATAATTATGTAGCAGAACCAACTGAATGGTGCTTGTTCGCCATCGACCACCACAAGCGTGATACCATTGGGCAGATGTTGCTTAGTGCCCGAGCCAACAATCTTCAGCACTGCCACAATCGACATAACTATACGCGCTACGCAGAACGCCACGCCTACAAAATAGAGCGAAATAGCTATCGGCATCCAGTGGAACGAACTGCCGCCACTATTTGCCTCAACAATCACCTCTTCGAGCCCCACAAGGCTTGCGAAATGGCCACCGTAGGATTGAGGCTGCTCGTATGTATACTTATGCTGCAAAGCGGAAGCACAAAGGCAAGCGCCGCCGAGCCAAGCAGCAAGAAACGATTGGCGCTATGGTGCGTCTCGCGGCTCATCACCCACTTGTAGAGCAAGTAGAATGCTATCAATATGGCCGCAACCTTGAGGCTATAGATTATCATTTCCATTGTCGCTACCCTCCTCTATTTGATTAATCAGCTTTTTCAACTCATCTACCGACAAATCGTCATCGCCAACGAGAGCCGAAACTGCCTGTTTATATGAATTTTGGAAATACCTACTTATGATGCTCTTGAGCGACTGACGACCGTAGTCGTTGCGGCTCACAGCTGCAAAATACTGATACGTAGGACCATACGATTTATGATCGACGAAGCCTTTCGCCTCGAGGCCACGCACAATGGTAGAAATAGTATTGAAGTGAGGTTTCGGCTCGGGATATAGCTCCACCATGTCGCGCACGAACATCGGACCATGCTCCCAAAAGATGTTCATCACCTCTTCTTCTTTCTTGGTAATCTTCTCCATACGAATTGTTTTATCAGAACACCGCTAAGGTAACTATAATTTATTTACATGCAACTATATTTTATAGTTATGTATAAAATATTTTTAGTTACGTATGTATACAAATAAAAAGGCGAGGAAAATTCCCCGCCTTCGTAATTATAAGTATGTACGAAAATACTATTTCAACTTGCTAAGAGCTTCGGTAAGAGCAGCAATCTTGCTTTCGGCATCGCTCTGCTTTTTGCGTTCCATTTCAACAACTTGTGCTGGAGCATTGGCAACAAACTTCTCGTTCGAGAGTTTCTTCTGAATGCCAGCAAGGAAGCCTTGCAAGTGCTTTAGTTCAGCCTCAATCTTCTGTTTTTCAGCCTCAACATCGATGAACGAGCCAAGAGGAACAGCAAACTCTGTAGTGCCAACCATGAACGAAGCAGCACCATCGGGCTTCTGCGTTGCACGATTAACAGCGGTGAGGTTAGCCATCTTGGTTATCATCTCTATGTATTTGGCATCAACGTCGGCATTGATAACGTTGAGTTCGAGAGCATCTTTAGGCGAAATATTCTTGGTGTTGCGAATCTGTCGAACAGAAGAGATAATCGACTTGGCTATCTCCATACCATTTATTACAGCCTCGTCGGCAGCGGTAGGAGCCGCAAACGCAAGTTGAGCATACATAATAGACTCGCCCTCTTTGCGTTCTGCAATGTGTTGCCACAACTCTTCGGTGATGAACGGCATGAACGGATGCAACAGACGCAAAAGATCGTCGAAGAAGCCAAGCGTAGCTGCGTATGTTGCTTTATCGATAGGTTGACCGTAAGCTGGCTTAACAACCTCCAAGTACCAAGCAGAGAACTCGTCCCAGAAGAGTTTGTAGATGGCCATAATAGCCTCGCTCAAACGATATTTGCTGAACAAATCTTCCATCTCGGCTGCCGTAGCACGAAGCTTAGCACCAAACCACTCTATAGCCACCTTCGAAGCCTGTGGTTGCTCAACATCGGCAGTTTGCCAACCTTGAACGAGGCGGAAGGCGTTCCAAATCTTATTATTGAAGTTACGACCTTGTTCGCAAAGAGCATCGTCGAAAAGGATGTCGTTGCCTGCAGGAGCAGAGAGCATCATACCCATACGTACACCGTCGGCACCATATTTCTCGATAAGAAGGAGCGGATCGGGCGAGTTGCCAAGGCTCTTACTCATCTTGCGACCGAGTTTGTCGCGTACGATACCAGTGAAGTACACGTTGCGGAAAGGCACATCTTTCATGTACTCTTCGCCAGCCATAATCATACGAGCCACCCAGAAGAAGATGATGTCTGGACCCGTTACGAGGTCGGCCGTAGGATAGTAGTACTTAATCTCGTCGTTGCCAGGGTTGTTGATGCCATCGAAGAGCGAGATAGGCCACAACCAAGAAGAGAACCACGTGTCGAGAGCATCTTCATCGCGAGTAAGTTGGTCGATGGTGATATTCTCGAAGCCAGCAATCTGCTTAGCCTCTTTCAACGCCTCTTCAGGCGTGAGTGCAACAACAAATTTCTCTTCTTCGCCTTCGGCTGTAGGCAAGAAATATGCAGGAATGCGATGTCCCCACCATAGCTGGCGGCTGATACACCAATCTTGAATATTCTCAAGCCAATTGCGATAAGTTGTTACGTATTTAGTAGGATAGAACTTAATCTTGCCCTCGAGCACAGGAGGAAGAGCGATGTCGGCAAAATGCTTCATCGACAAGAACCACTGCTTGCAAAGGCGAGGCTCGACAGCCGTATCTTGATTACGTTCAGAATAACCAACCTTATTGTAGTAGTCTTCTATTTTCTCCATCAATCCGGCAGCCTCAAGGTCGATGGCAATCTGCTTGCGCACCTCCATACGATCTTGACCTACATACATACCCGCAGCCTCGGAAATTGTACCATCTGGATTGAAAATATCGATGGTCTCAAGGTTGTGAGTCTTGCCAAGAGCATAGTCGTTAACATCGTGAGCTGGAGTAACCTTCAAACAGCCAGTACCAAACTCAATATCTACGTAACGGTCTTCAATAACCGGAATAACTCTATTTACGAGCGGAACGATGACCTTATGACCGCGCAACCACTGATTCTTCGGATCTTTAGGGTTGATACACATTGCAGTATCACCCATGATTGTCTCAGGACGTGTGGTAGCTACAACGGCGTAGTAGCGACCTTTATCATCTTTATGAATCACTTCGCCCTCTTCACCCGTTGGGACAACAGGATTGGTGTCGACATCGGCCACATAGTAGCGAAGGTGGAATAGCTTGCTCTTTTCGTCGCGATAGATAACCTCTTCGGTAGAGAGAACCGTCTGAGCCTTAGGGTCCCAGTTCACCATTCGCAAACCGCGATAGATGAGACCCTTCTTATAAAGGTCTACAAACACCTTCTTCACACTCTCGGAGCGTTTCTCGTCCATGGTGAACGCCGTACGACTCCAATCGCACGAGGCACCAAGTTTCTTGAGTTGTTCGAGGATTATGCCGCCGTGTTCTTCTTTCCATTCCCAAGCATATTTTAGGAACTGCTCGCGGGTAAGGTCACGCTTTTTGATGCCTTGCTGAGCGAGTTTGTTCACCACTTTAGCCTCTGTGGCAATGCTGGCATGGTCGGTTCCAGGCACCCAAAGAGCATTCTTACCAGTCATGCGCGCACGACGAATAAGTATGTCTTGGATAGTATTATTGAGCATGTGCCCCATGTGAAGCACACCCGTCACATTGGGTGGTGGGATAACTATAGTATACGGTTGACGATTATCGGGCTTCGACGCGAAGAGATTTTTTTCGATCCAGTATTTATACCAACGTTGCTCTATGTCGGCAGGATCGTACTTTGTTGCGAGTTCCATTAATTATAAATAAGATTAGCTAATACATTCACAATACCTATATATGAATGCGGCTGCAAAGATACGTTTTTAGTCGATAAATCTGCATTAGCAAACGCATGAGTATTGCTACGAAGCTACGCGCCAAATATTTATACATAATATCTCGCTATGAAGTTGTCGCAACATTGCTATAAATAGCATAACAATAGCTTCGGTGTAGCTAACTTGCGCACTCATTTATCGACTCGAAAAATATGCATACATAATTATAGTAAAGAATTAAGAATAGAGTTGAAATAGTAATAAGAAGATAAAAACGATTAATAGACCATATATGATGACAACTGACGAGAGCAAAAAATGGACAGTGTTGAAGTCGGAATATGTATTGCAAGAGCCATGGCTCACGGCAAGACGCGACCACGTGCGATTGCCCAACGGAGTTGAAATAAACGACTTTTGGGTAGTGGAATATCCTGAATGGGTAAACGTAGTAGCAATAACCACCGAGGGACAATTGGTGATGGAACGCCAATATCGCCATTCAATACAAAAACTAAGCACAGAATCGTGTGCAGGCGTAGTAGAGAAAGGAGAGACGCCACTCGAAGCCGCCAAACGAGAGTTGTCGGAAGAGACAGGTTATGAAGGAGGACATTGGGAAGAGTTGTTCGTCCTTGCCAATTCGGGGACGATGTCGAATCATACGCACGTTTTTCTTGCCACAGGCGTAGAAAAAGGCATAAGCCACCCCGAGAGAACAGAAGAGATTGAGGTATTTCTATGTAGTAGCGAAGAAGTAAAGGCGATGCTAAAGAGTGGAGAAATAGAGCAAGCGCCAATGGTGGCCGCACTTTGGAAGTTGATTGCACAAGGCACAATTTAGAAAATGAAAAAAGAGAAAAATTAGGTGTTGGAATTGACAAAAAAAGTCCGTTACTTTGCGCCCGTGTTTGAATAAAGTATCCGAAAAAGAAATTTAGTAATGTCAAAAGTTTGTGAAATAACCGGCATCTCTTATATGAATGGCAACAATGTGTCGCATTCAAAGAGACGTACGAAGAGACGTTTTCAGCCAAACCTCTTCGTCAAGAAGTTCTACCTACCGGAGGAAGAGCGTTGGATACAGTTGAAAGTATCAGCAGCAGGTCTCCGTTTGATCAATAAAATTGGAATAGAGGCAGCTATCAAGAGAGCTGTTGACAATGGTATAATTTGCTAATCAATATACATAGGCAAAATGGCAAAGAAATCAAAAGGCAATCGCGTTCAAGTAATACTTGAATGCACTGAGCAAAAGGAGAGCGGCGTTGCTGGTATGTCTCGTTACATCACCACCAAAAACCGCAAAAATACTCCTGACCGCCTTGAGCGCAAGAAGTATAACCCATTTCTGAAAAAAGTAACCCTCCATCGTGAGATAAAATAATTAAGCTATGGCAAAGAAAGTAGTCGCTACTCTGAAATCAGATGACAAAAAAGGTCATGCTAAAGTTATCAAGATGGTGAAATCGCCTAAAACGGGTGCTTACACTTTCCAAGAGGAAATGATACTTAATGACGATGTAAAAGCATACTTCGCTAAGAAGTAATCTATATCATCTGACGAAATTCAACTCCTTCAGTTCGCAAGAATTGAGGGAGCTTTCTTTTTAGAATGGGTTATTGATAATTGACATGCACCAGAATTCGGTTCGCAACACATAACAAAAAAAAGAGCTGCCACATGATGTGAACAGCCCTTAGAATTACTTAGAAAAATATTTATTCTGACATAGCCATTACTACAAATCGTAGACTACTGTAGTGACAGAACGCGCACCAAACGTGATTTGAGCATTGTAGGAGCCTTGAGTGGTTCGGTGCAGATTGTTATTAGCATCTGTAACAAAGACCGACATCGATTTTGGAGCATCGGCATTTTTGAATGTTGCTTCAGTGGTAATGTCGATATTGTTCATATTTACATATACAGCAACAATCTGCGAATTGTCGCTCGATATGTATGCAGAACCAAGCAAGCCATTAAGTTCATTTGCACCGTTAAGATCGATACGCTTGCTTCCTGGACGAACAAAGCGGCTATAGTTGCCAAGCACCCAAAGATTTTTATCGGCAGTGAGCGTACCGCCTTTCTTTATGTCGCCATAGCTCTCGTCGCCAGAATCGCCCGCAGCATTCATACGTATTAGATAGAAACGATTCTTCTGACCCCATTTTTCTTGAGCGAACGCGGTCCAATAACTCCAGCCTGCCATATTGCCATAGGCCAGATCGCAGTGAATAATTTTGCCCATATAGAGCGCTATATCCATCTTGGTAGCAGCATCGTAGCTAATAGGAAATCCTGCGGTTGCCGATGGTTCTTTGTCGAGCATCGACCACTCGGTTTGCATTGCATTTAATCCATATTCAGCTGCTGCATCGCGCACTGTCTCGCGTATGGTGGTTAGATCGTTGTTGGTAGTAAAAGTCCAATAGCTATGCCCTGCCACAATGGGAGCCACATGTTCAAGATCGCCAATGTAAGTATTGGTATTGGCTCTATTCCAGAAAGCATCAATTTGATTGTTGCCTCGAGCTTCGTTGCCAGCATACAGACATGTCAACTTAGCTGCCTCTGGTATAAGAATTTGCGAAGAGAGGCCTCGTTTTTCGACACTCGCATTAAGTTCACGAACGAGGTTAGCCACATTTTCGTTTTCCCACGGCGAGCCCTCTTGCCCATCGTTCCAATCGAACTGAGGCTCATTCACAGGATCGATATAAGTAACATTATAACCATCGTTAGCAAAATGCTCTGTTACAGTGGCTAAGAACTCAGCAAAATCGTCGTAGCAATCGTCTTTTAGGTTGCACTTTTGTCCACTACGATTCATGTTAGCAAGTCCGTTTTTGGTGTAATAGATTGGAGCCGAGTTGGAAAAGAGCAAAAAGTGAGGCACTCCATACTCTTTGGCTTTCTGCATAAACCACTGCTGACCATCGCAACGAGACCAATCGTAGGTGCCATCTTCGGATAGGAAACACTCTGCGCGACGCGTTTCGTCGTCGATGTTGCTGTTGCTGCCTTGCGTAGCACTGCCAGCACCGATATTTACACGCCAACACGAAAGACCTATGCCAGCAGGTTTTCCAGACTGAGAAATCTCTTGACTAAAAAGCCACTCTGCAGCACGATTTTTTTGAGCTTCGGAAAAATAGTCGGCTACATATTCAGCCGTCCAGCAATCCGACGCGCCGAAATCTACTATTGTTTGATACGTCGTAGCAGCATCGATAACAATAGCAGTTGCTTTTACCTCATCATTGGTGGTAGTGGTGTCTGTAGTAGCAGGCTCGGTTGAAGTAGTATCGGTTGGTACAACCTCATTGGGAGCGGACACTTCGGTATTGTCTTTATCGCATCCCATAAGTATGGCTAATGCAGATATTAAGATTAAGTACATTTTCATGAGTAATAGTTACTATTTAGTGTATATGCATTACGAGTTGATAATTACAAAAAACGAGTTACGAGATTGAAGAAACAAAGTCTCGTAACTCGTTTTAGAAATATAAATTAATCAATTAGTAACCAGGATTTTGAGAAATAGAGCCATTGCTTCTGTCGATTTCTGCTTGCGGAATAGGCCAGAGTTCGTGGCGACCTTCTACAAAGAGATGACCTTCGTTAGATGGTTCTTTAGTGTTCTTAACTTCCCATTCATCGGTCGACGTAGCGTTGTAGCGAACAAACTCACCATTTTCGCCCATAACGCAAGCGATTCTTGGTTTGTTTTGTACAGGGTCTATCTCACGACGTAGGTCGTAGAGACGCATACCTTCGCCAGCAAGTTCCAGACGGCGCTCTTTCCAAATGGCATAAAGAAGGTCGTTGCCACTAATACCGGTCTTAGCTGACAGACCAACTCGAGCACGAATTGTGTTGATGTCGGCAAGTGCTTGAGCCGTTTCGCCTTTATAGTATGCAGCCTCGGCACGAGTAAGATACATTTCAGCCAAGCGTATGCAAATCAGATCCAAGGGCACTTTGCCATCAATTTTGCCTGCTGCAGCGAGTTCTTGGCGCATTGCAATAGGCACATAGAACTTACGCCATACGCGGCACGACTTGTTGTCGCTAGTATCGAATTTATATTCAGGGTTAAGGTCTTCGTCACCATAGACAGGTTCGCCATACTTAACAATGGTGCTCTTACGGCGAATGTCATCACCTTCGCTGATATAGGCTTGCTCAAGGTTAGAAGTAGGAACGCACCAGCCCCAACCATCCATTGCTTTATTAGCTTCCAAATCATCATTGCTCCATACTTCGCCACGAGCTGCCGTAACGGTCGGTATACGTGCACCCACTGCATAGCTTTGGTTGCTATTGGCTTGTATTTCGAAAATCGATTCTTTCCCGTTGTGGTTATACACACTCCAGATGTTGATAAAATCTTCTTCGAGAGCGTAGCGGCCGCTATTGATGACTTTGTCGGCATAGGTATATGCATTTTCATAATCGCCCATAAATAGGTAAGTACGAGCCAAGAGAGCTTCACAAGCACCACTCGTCACGCGACCTTTGTCGACGCCAGTCCATTCGCTTGGGAGAAGTTCGGCTGCTTCCTTGAGGTCTTTCACAATCTGAGCATATACATCGGCTTTAGGCGAACGAACCATAGCGAAATTATTATTATTACTTGTACCAATAATAGGTTCGGTAATAAGTACCACATCACCAAAGTTCTGAACAAGTTCCCAATATGAATATGCGCGGAAGAACTTTGCTTGTCCTATGCACTGATTCTTTACAGTTTCGCTCACTGGAGAATCTTGAATACGCTTTATCAGAGTGTTGGCTGTACTAATATTCTGATATTTATAATAATAGAAATTATACAAACCATCAGGAGTATTAGTAGCCGTAACAGTGTAGTGAGCAAATGGATAATATGCCGAGTTGTCTTGTCCGAGGTTACCCATCCAAGCATCGTCAGTAGCGGTTTCGTTTATCAAACGAAGGAGCTGCTGCCACCAGTCGTGCCAATATGAGAAACCTACATATAGGCTACCAGTGAAGGCTTCGCACTCTTCGGCAGTAGCAAAATAGTCATCCAAATTCTCAACACCATTCTGAGGAGTAGTTATAAAATCTTCACTGCACGATGGCGACATAAATCCCAATATGGCAGCCAGTGGAAATATTTTTATTGTAGTTTTCATTGTCGTAGTAGTTTTTAGAATGTCACATTAAGTCCGAACAACCAAGTGCGTTGCATAGGATATGCAAATTCTTGGAAACCATATTCCATAGGAGCGAAGTTGGTTTCAGGATCTACACCTGTAAACTTGGTCCAAGTATGGAGATTCTGTGCCGATACTGAGAATCGAGCGCTATTGATATGCAGTTTTGCACAAACTGGCTGAGAAAGTGAGTATCCAACTTGAATATCTTTCAGACGTAGATATGAAGCGTCTTCAACGAAGAAATCAGAGAACTTAGTGTAGTTTCCGTTGTTATCGTTGTAAGAGAGTATTGGCAAATAGTTGCTTGTGCCCTCTCCGTGCCAGCATTTGCTGAGGGCATCGCTTGCAAGGTTGGTTTGGCTCGACGCGTTGTATTTATCGATGAGAAGCCAATTGACAACGTCGTTGCCATAGCTGAAGTAGAGGTTCAAACCGAAGTCTACAGTTCCTGCATTGTCGAGCTCATACGATAGGTTTGCATTGAAACCACCAGTGAAATCAGGGAATGGCGAACCTATCTTCACGCGGTCATTAGCATTAATAGCACCATCGTTGTTGACATCGACAAAGCGAATATCGCCAGGGCGTGCATATTGCTGAAGGAATTCACCATACTCATTGGTATAGCTTCTAACATCTGTCTCGTTTTGGAACAAGCCTGCGGTTTTGAAGCCATAGAAATAACCAGGTTCATCACCAATAACCATTCGTGTTGTTTCTTGGTCGTTCCATTTGTGACCGAGGATTTCTTCAGTGCCAGCAAGTTTGTTCATCTTCATTTTAGCGGTCGACATGTTGAAGTTGAGGTCGACACGGAGTTTGTCGAACGTGTTGCGATAGTTGACTGCGAAATCAATACCCTTAGCTTCCATATCGCCGATGTTGGTCCAAATGTTACCCCAACTTGGGAAACCTGCATAATATGGATAGGTCCTTTGGAAGAGCATATCCTTAGTGGTCTTCTTATAGAGTTCGACGCTTGCGGTGAGTTGTTGTTGGAAAAGACCAACTTCTACACCCACGTTGAGTTCCTCGATAATCTCCCACTTAATATCCTCGTTCTTCATGGTGCTCATACCAGTAACACTCGAAACGTACTCAGAATCGAACGAATAATAGTCGGTGCCAAGTTTTGATAGGTAGACATCCGATGGTAAATTTTGGTTACCTACGTTACCCCAACCAGCTATAAGTTTAGCATCGCTAATTATTTCATTGTCGATAAGGAATGCCTCGCGGCTAAAACGCCATGCTGCTGAGAACGATGGGAAGAATGCCCACTTGTTCTTGTCGAGGAATTTCGAAGAACCATCGTAACGGCCAGTAGCAGTGATGAGGTAACGATCGTCGTAGTTGTACGTCAAACGACCGATATATGAAACTATCGAGTTGGTATACTCATTACCAGAAGCTTTTTGTACAGTACCATTACTACCATCGAGTTGACGCATGGTCTCAGTAGTGCTTGGATAGCCTTCGCGATAGCCTTGCAAATATTCACGGTTTTGCTCTTCGGCTGTCATACCTACCATCACACTACCATGATGCTCTTCGATGTTGAGGTCGTATTGAGCGGTGTTTTGCCAACTCCAATTGAAATCGGTAACAGTCTTGCGATCAACATTTGTTACGGCATTGAATTCGTGTGAAGCATCGATAACAAATTCAGGGTTGAACGACTTTGTCATCTCTTGGTTATAGTTTGCGCTTATCTGCGAACGAATCGAAAGGCCTTCAATTGGCGTAACGTTCACATAACCATTAGCAGTGATGCCATAGTTTTTACCACCATTACCATCTTGACGCGATTCGCGAGCAACAGGGTTCCAAGTGTAAGTATACTTAGAGCGGCTGTAGATGCTGTACTCGTTTTCGGTGCCATCAAGTTGGTCTGCGCTCTTTTTAGGAGCTGTGGTAGGGTCGATTTGCAAATAGTCGCCATACCAATTAGGTGTGTTATCCCATTTCTCGTGGCGAGGGTTAAGGTCTGCGCCGAGTTTCAACCATTCTGTGAGTTTCCAATCGTTATTTACACGCAAAGTAAAACGTTCCCAATTTCCTACATTGTAGAACGACTCTTGACGGAAATATGAGAAAGTTGCATTGTATTGATGTTTCTCATCGCCACCATTCATACTTATGCTTGCGTTGATTTCTGGAGCAAAGTCGCGAATGCCAAGGCTCCACCAATCGGTGTCGGCAAGATCTTTAGCTGTAGCCTCATCAATGAGTTGACCTGCTCCACTATTTTTATAAGCAGTGTTCATAGCCTCAATATATCCAGCCTTGTTGAGCACATTGTATGGCTTCTTCACGTGCTGAATGCCATAGGTGAAGTTCACATTGTATTGAGTGTCGCCAACTTTACCACGCTTTGTAGTTATGATTATGACACCAGCCGATGCACGAGTACCGTAAATAGCGGCAGCCGACGCATCTTTCAAAATATCTATGCTCTCAATATCTTCTGAGCTAAGGAAGTTGATGTTGCCATTACCATCGGTATTTACAATGGGCACACCATCGACAACATAGAGTGGCGAAGTGCTCGAGTTGATAGTAGTGAAGCCACGCACAAGCACTGTTGGCGTACCGCCAGGAGCACCATTGTTGGATATAACTTGCACACCAGCAGCCTTACCTTGAATTGCTGTAGCTACGTTGCCTTGTGTCTCTTTGCGAAGGTCTTCGCCCTTGACAGAAACAATTGATGTGGTAATATCGGATTTCTTTTGTGTACCATAACCAACCACAACAATATCATCAAGGTCGAGCCAATCGGCTTCGAGATTGAAATCTATTTTTGTTTGACCATCAACAGGAATCTCCTGATTTACATAGCCAAGCATCGTTATTGCCAAAACTGCGTCGGGCGCTACTGATATGGTATAGTTACCATCCAAGTCGGTTACAGTGCCTTGCGAAGTGCCTTTTATTACGATGGCTGCACCTGCTACTGGTGCACCAGTATCATCGATAACACGTCCGCTAACCTCGACTTTTTGCTGAGCAAATGCCACTGTGCACGAGAGCAACAATGTGGCTATTAATGTCTTGATTTTCATATCGTACTTGTATATTTATTTTGATACTCAGTCTATTAAGATAAATTTAGAACGCAGCAAAGCAGTATCGAACACAAATCGATATTTACCCGTTTTAGGTACAACGACCTTTGTCATATTGACACCGCCATTGCGTGTGTTGTATTCGTTTTCTTTTGAATCGTTATCACCACTTTCAAAACGGAAGAATGGTTCTGGCCACCAGCCCCAATCATGACGAGGCGTAATGGTAAACTCTACTTCTGATTGGGCTTCAAGTTGTGTCTCACCAGTCCAGATATATGGGTTTGTCTTGTCTTGCGTCAGAACGAGAGCATTGGAAGTCGACCAATTTCCAATGTTTGGAAAGCCCGAACCTGCAAGAGCCAATTCGAACGATGATGTATAATCTTGAGCATCATCAAGATAATATTGAATGCCAGATGGCAGCGGATTGGCTGTTTTGAGACTAGCTTGCTTGTATGCACCATTAGCTTCAGGTGCGCCTGGCTCAACAACTTTGGGCTCCCATTTTTCTACACTATAAGACCACTCTTTTGTATTGATTTTTATTTCATAGTATCCTACTTCAGGCAAAACAATAGGCTCTGTAGCATCATATTCACTACCCAATTTGCTCTTATCGTTAACATCAGCAGCAAAGCAAACAGGGTCGAAATTCGTCTTCTGAGGAAGGATTCGAATTCCTTGATTTGCTTTCGATGCATAGTAATGAGCTACGTATGTGAAAGGCTCTGTGCCATGGTCGATGAGCATTGGCACACCAAAAAGGTCGGAGTTGAGTTCGTCGGCTGTTTCTACATCGCTCAAATACAATTTAGGAAAGTCTATCAACTCAGATACGTTAATAACACACTCTTTCGACGTTGTGTAACCTGTAGTGTCGGTAAGTTCAACCACCATTTCATACTCTGCAAGTTTCGATGGTACACTGATAAACTCACTATACACATATTTCTTTGCATCAGCGAATTGTGTTACTTCACTATTGTAATCAAGGTCTGGAATAGATATGCTAATCTTTCCCAAAGCCTTATCGTCGATAGCAGTAAATCCAAGCTTCAATTTTGTCTCGTCTTTGAGCAATACAAATATTTCATCACTTGGAGCTACGGAGAACGAAGGTGCAGTGAAGTCGCCATTCATCTGAATTGTAAGGTTTTGCGTAGTTTCATTTCCGAGAACATCGGTAGCTGTTACAGTAACTACTGTCTTGTCTGTCTCGACGAAAGTCGTATCCGGCTTATAGCCATATTTCAATTGATATTCGTTCAGAACTTCCTTGTGTGTAGCTATGAGATCTATTGTCTTGTCGAGATAGAACTCATCGTTTACTAATCGTATAGACTTCAATCCATCGTTGTCTTTGATTGTTGCCTCGATTGTGAACTGTCTACCGGGCTCCGCTAAAATTTTGCTTTCCATGGAAATGGTTGGCAGAGCCCCATCAACCACTGCGTACGATGTTTCATCGTCGTCGCACGCAAACAGCATTGCCGCTGTTCCAAGTGCGAGCGCTTGTAAAAAGATCTTATTCATACCGTGTTAATAAATAAATTAGTAATTGGCTTCTACGATTATCACTCATAAACGTTTCAAATCGTATGTCGCTAATTTATTCTGTTGCAAATGCCCAAAAGCGACATGCAACGTTCAAGTATGAGATATAAATCGTTCGAGATATTTTAATTGTGTTAATTTGCCAACCGACGCTATGAGCCACAAATCGGTCAATTAAGAAAAAAAACATTCCAGCTGAAACCGTTATATATCAACGTATTACACTGGCAATTATCCAGCCACAATTCGTGGTCTATTTCTATCCTCAAAAGCAAGATTTTCGTTTGAAGTATATGCTCCTAATAGTGTTAATAATTACAAAATAGTTGCATTTTTCCATCATAAAGCTGCTTTAGCCACTCTTCAAAAGCAAAAAAATACGCACAAATACGTATGTATAAAAGCATTATAAGCAGCCCCCCTTGCAACGCAAAACGACAAAAAGTCACCCCTGCAAGGAAAATTGCGCGTATGTTTTATCGCTTTCGTCTTCGTCCATAACTATTTTGAACGCCAATGCTTGTCCGAATGATATATCTCTCTGTAGTATAGCTATATGACGATTTATACGTATTAATTATTTACCATTCAAAGGTTGCCCATCTGTCGCTAATCTGAGGGAAGAAGAACGCCCAAAGTTTACCTCGTATGGAGTGCTTTTTCATCTCTTCGTTGAAGCTATGCTCGTCTACTAAACGAACTCCATCAACAAGATCTGCAATCTCTTGCCCATTTTTGCTTCCACTCTTGAACACAGCGTTTGTATTCCTTACCGTATCGTGGAATTTCTGTCGTTTTACAAATAGCGAACTGCTTTGCTCTGCAATGAGCGTCGCATGAGGGAAGGCATCTTTGCATATTTCTATCACAGTCTGTATTTCGCGCTTCGATAGATACATAAACAAGCCTTCAGCTATAAGAATAGTCTTCTTGCCTTTAGGAATAGTGTTGGTCCAAGAACTATCAAGCACATTTCCAGTAATCATCGAAACACGGTCGCGTTTAGGAATAACCTTTTTGCGTATTTCTATAGAATTAGGCAAGTCGACATCAAACCAAAGTATTTTCCCATTGTCGACACGCGAAAAACGGTTGTCGAATCCAGTACCAAGATTCACAATCACAGCGTCGGGCCACTCGGCAATAAGGGCCTTGAGCTGCCTATCGAGCATCACAGTACGTGCAATAACACCTTCGTGTGATAAGAATTTATCATACGGCGCAGTGTCTATTTCAAGTGTATCTATTATCTCCACTGCCACTTCGTCCTTTATGCGAGCATTCGAACGCTTAGTCTCATTGGCTCTGATAGATAGAGGAATGAGAGCTGTAGTTTCAATATCACCAAGTTGTATTTTCATAGTATTCAAATAATTTGGAAGTTGAAATTATATATGTATGAACGATGTCAACTGAGGCGAGAGCAGTAGTTATAGCTACTGCAGTGCCTGCTTGAAGTCGTTTATCAAATCGTCGGTATCTTCAATGCCAGCCGATACTCGTATCAGTGTGTCGGAGATTCCGTTCTGCTCTCTTACTTCCTTCGGAACAGAAGCGTGAGTCATTATAGCAGGTATTTCAACAAGGCTCTCCACGCCGCCAAGGCTCTCGGCTGTAGCTAATAGTTTTAGTTTCGATAGGAAGCGTTCTGCATCGTCGAGCGTGCCTTCAAGTTCGAACGAGAATACTCCTCCCGCACCTGTCGTTTGTTGCTGTGATAGTGCATATTGTGGATGATTTTTCAGTCCTGGATAGATTACGCGCTTAACTTTCGGCTGCGATTGCAAAAATTCAGCAAGAGCCAACGCATTTTTTTGATGCTGCTCCATTCGCACACCAAGCGTCTTCGCGCCTCGCAACGTCAGATAACTATCGAACGGCGAAAGCACTGCACCAACGGCATTTTGATGATATGCCAAACGTTGGTAATATGCTTCATTGTTGAGTGTTATAGCGCCACCAAGCACGTCGCTATGTCCACCTATATATTTAGTGGTACTATATACAACTATGTCGGCCCCCAACTCGAGCGGACGTTGAAAATATGGCGAGAGGAACGTGTTGTCGACCACCAAAATAAGATTGTGCTTCCGAGCTATAGAAGCAATAGCGCGAATGTCGGCAAGTTTGAGCAGCGGGTTAGTTGGCGACTCAATCCAGATGAGTTTCGTAAGCGTCGAGATAGCGTTTTCGATATTTTCAGCTTTAGTAGCATCGACATAAGTAGTAGATACGCCCCAATTTGAAAATACGTTGCTCAAAAGTCGGCGAGTGCCGCCATACAAATCATCGAAGCCAATAACATTGTCGCCAGCCTTCAGCAACGATAGTATAAGTGTAGACGCTGCCGCAAGTCCCGACGAAAAGGCTAATCCATATTTTGCGCCATCGAGAGCCGCAAGTTTATCTTCCAGAGCTTTACGCGTAGGATTCAAACTGCGAGTGTATTCATAGCCAGCAGTAGGGTTTCCAGCCTTTTGGCGTGCAAAAGTGGTTGATAAATGAATAGGTACGGCTACATCGCCAGTTGCACCTTCACGAAAATCGGGCTCTTCGCCTCTATGTATTGCCTTTGTAGAAAAACCAGTCATAATAATTACGAGTTACGAGTTAATAATTACGAGTTATGAGTTACGAGTTATGAGTTCAGTTCAATTCTGAAGTTTCAATTTCCAATTCTGAATTTTCAACTTTCAATTTTCAATTCTCAATTCTCAATTCAATTTTCTTCTCTTTTAGCCATTCGTCGTTATACATTTTCGACAAATACTTATTACCACTATCGCAAGCTATAGTAACCACACGTTTAGGAGATGTTTGTTCTTTGCAATAACGCAATGCAGCGCTAAGCAACGTGCCTGTCGACGAGCCAGCCAATATGCCTTCTTCGTAAATAAGGAGTCGTGCTGCGGCAAAGCTCTCTTCGTCGGTTACGGCATAGGCCTTTTTCACAAGGTCGAAATCGGCAAGAGCTGGGATATAGTCTTCACCAATTCCCTCTACATACCACGAACCGCTCTCTTTGTTGAGTTTATGAAGATTTATGTAATCAGTAAGTACAGAACCTTTAGGATCGGCAAGTATAAATTCGGTTTGAGGGCTTACTTTTTTGAAGAATTTTGTTAGCCCCGACAATGTACCCGAAGAGCCAACGCCAACAACTACGGCATCGACTTTATGCTCCATTTGTTCCCAAATTTCTGGAGCTGTATAGAGAGTGTGCGTTTCTGGGTTATCTGGATTTTCAAATTGGTTGATGTAGTAGCCGCCACGCTCACGGGCTATTCTTGCGGCCATATCTTGATAATATTCAGGATGCCCCTTGCCTACATCACTACGCGTGATGACCGTCTCAACGCCGAGAGCCTTTAGGTGATTTACCTTTTCGCGGCTCATTTTATCGGGTATTACTAAAAGTAGCTTATAGCCTTTCATTCGGCAGGCCAGCGCAAGCCCCAATCCGGTGTTGCCTGCAGTGGCCTCTACTATAAGTTGTCCTTTTTTTATTGTTCCGCGTTTTTCGGCTTGCACTATCATGTTAAGACCCGTACGATCTTTTATGCTGCCTCCGGGATTTTGGTTTTCAAGTTTCAAGAAAAGTGTGCTTTTTCCCGTATTGAGCCGTTTTAGTTGGAGCATTGGCGTATTACCAATCATATCCAAGACATTGTTGAATGTTGCCATATCCTTTTATTTTACTGATTTACAATGGCAAACATACTACTCAACTACAAAGTGAGTAATACCATTCATTTGGTGTATTGCATAACTATAATTGGTATTGGTATATATACATACCATAAGTATGGTATTGGAAGGGCAAATAGTCCTCGCGGAACTACTTTCTCTTCTATGAGACATATTTTCTAACCGCCACGCACAAAAAGAAAAGAGAATAAAATCAGCTATTTCTGCGACTTCTGTAATTATATATTCGACCACAAAATTCTATTTTTGACCTCGCATAAAAAATCGGAATAAAGAAACAGAAAGAAGAAAAGAACATAAAGTATAACATAACGCATTGACTATTATTCACGTTCGAATCAAAAGCCTCGCAAACTCTTGACTCCTACAAGCGGATAAGAGCAATTGTGCGTTCACGGGTGGTATTCTACCGACTCGTTCTCCTTTATAAAATGTTAATGCTCACGCCGATAAGGTGTGGGCTAAAGCTATAAAGGAGGACGGGGTTCATGCGAGGCTCCCCGTGAACGTGAATAGTTAGGCCCGCGCCTTTCTTTTTGCCGCTTTGTGATTGATAGCAATGGCATAATCAGTCACATATCTATGGCAAGAAATACAAATCTTCGTATAGCAAAAAAAGACAAACAAGATGAGTTTTACACTCAACTTGCGGACATCGAAAATGAGCTAAAACACTATAGAAAGCACTTCAACGGCAAAGTCGTTTTCTGTAATTGCGACGACCCATACGAGAGCAACTTCTTCAAGTATTTTGCTATGAATTTCAATTCATTAGGATTGAAAAAGCTCATTGCCACATGCTACGATGGTTCACCTGTCAGCGGCACGCAGTTTGAACTTATTGCCGATGAACAGACAGAGCAAAAGCGAACTGGCGTACCTCATAAGATTGTAATTACAGAGGTTAAAGACCTCAATGGTGATGGTGCTATCAATCTTGCTGACGTAGAATATCTGATTCAAAATGACAAAAACGTACTAACTCGATTGAACGGTAGCGGTGATTTTCGTTCAGATGAATGTATAGCATTACTAAAAGAAGCCGATATTGTTGTAACCAATCCTCCTTTTTCTTTGTTTCGTGAATATGTGGCGCAACTCATTGAATATGAGAAGATGTTTTTGATTATTGGTAATGTAAATGCTATTACATATAAAGAAATATTTCCCTTGATGAAGGAGAATAAGATGTGGTTAGGTCCAAGCATTACCAGTGGTGACCGAAAATTCAACGTTCCCGATAATTATCCATTGAATGCTGCTGGTTGTGGAATAGACGAAAATGGATGCCATTTTATTAGAGTAAAAGGTGTGCGATGGTTCACTAATCTTGACAATAGTAAACGTCACGAAGAATTGGATTTATACAAACATTACACGCCCGAAGAATATCCGAAATATGATAACTACGATGCCATAAACGTTGACAAAACAGCCGATATTCCAATGGATTATAATGGTATAATGGGCGTACCTATTACGTTTCTTGATAAGTATTGCCCAGAGCAATTTGAAATCATCGGAAATGAGTATGACCAGAATATAGAAAAAGGCAGATGCTATATAAACGGAAAGCGTATGTATAGCCGCATTTTCATCCGACGCAAATAACTATATCTCAATATTTTATGAACAACAAGAGAAGAAAGCAATTGAAACAAGCTATCAGTTTACTTGAAGATGCTCAAAAAATAATAGATGACGTTTGCAATGAAGAAGAGGAGTCATCAGCAAACCTGCCAGACAATTTGCAATCATCAGATATGGCCGACACAATGAATGAGAATTGTGAATCACTACAAGAAGTTTCAAGCAGCATCGATGATATAATATTCACAATACAAGATCTCACATAAAAACAAAACAATATGGAAATAAAATTAACTCGAATCCCAATCCGCAACCTTTTTGATGGTTACGAAAACAACGATGAGCAAGGCGTATGCGCTTATGGTGGCAAGCTCGATATTCGCCCGCCATATCAGCGCGAGTTTATATACAATCCTGAACAGCAAAAATCTGTCATTCGCACCGTAATAAAAGGCTTCCCTCTCAACGTTATGTATTGGGCAACACGCGATGACGGAACGTTTGAAGTCATTGATGGTCAGCAAAGAACAATGTCCATTTGCGAATATCTTGAGGGCAACTTCTCTGTTGTTTTCGATGGTGAGAAAGATCCAAAGACGTTCAACAATCTCACTGAGGATAAGCAAAAGGCAATTCTCGACTACGAACTCACGGTCTATCAATGCAGCGGCAGCGATAGCGAGAAACTCGATTGGTTTCGCACGATAAACATTGCCGGCGAAAAACTCACAGAGCAAGAACTCCGAAACGCTGTATATAAAGGGCCTTTTGTTACAGAAGCAAAGAAGAAATTCTCAAAAACAGGCTGCGTAGCGTATAAAATTGGCAATAAGTACCTTAGCGGTTCATGCATCCGCCAAGATTACCTCGAAACGGCAATAAGTTGGATTAACAACGATAATGTGTCAGGTTATATGTCTGAGCATCAACATGACAAAAATGCCGATCCGCTTTGGCTCTACTTCAAAGAGGTAATTGATTGGACTACAACCAAGTTTACTAAGTATCGCAAGGAGATGAAAAGCGTTCAATGGGGTGAATTGTACAACGCGCACAAAGGAGACACGCTTGATGCAGAAGAGCTCGAAACGCGCATAGCAAAGCTAATGGCAGATAGCGATGTGCAGAAGAAATCGGGCATCTATGCATACGTACTTGATGGCGATGAGAAACACCTTGGAATACGTATTTTCGACGAGAACACGCGCCGCGAAGTATATGAACGACAGAAAGGTTTTTGCTCTATTTGCAACAAACATTTCGAAATAGAACAAATGGAAGCCGACCACATCACTCCTTGGAAAGATGGAGGCCGCACAATTGCAGAGAATTGTCAAATGCTATGCAGAGAATGCAACAGACACAAGAGCTGCAAATAGAATTGAAGTAACGCATGTTCTTTACTTTTCTCTGTACCGACAGAGAAAAGTAAAACAAAAGAGAACTCGTCGCTGTAGTCCGTTCGCTAAAAATTATCTTCGTTACGCTAAACGATTTCAAACTCGCTACGCTCAAACAGTGAAATCGTTTCGAGCGCTTCACTTCGATAATTTTCTTCACGCTCACCCGACTAAGGCGACTCGAAAAGTTACCGATCTGTGTCATCGCGCGTCATCTGTGCGAGTTTTATACACACAAAAAATGGCTGCCACTCAAGTGACAGCCATTCTTATAAACTCTAAAAACTTAAGATTCTACTACTCGTTGTTCGCCAACATTTGGAGAGTAGAGCGCAATTGCGATACTTTGAAATCGCGAGCTACAACCTTGCCATCAGCATCGATGAGCATATTTACAGGGCTATTAACATCGAACGAACTTGCGAGTTCTGAATCAAGACCTTTGTAATCGCAAATGTGATGAAACTCACTTGTGCCATCGGTCAAAATAGCCTGACGGAGTGGCGATTTATATCGATCGAGCGATATGCTAATCACTTCAAGACCATCACCATTATAAAAACTCCTATCCCTATACTCTTCAGCTAAAGCTACAAGATCAAAATTATTGATTCGCGATGTAGCGTCATAAGAAGCCCAAAAGTTGATAATCAGCATTTTTCCTGCTACACTATCCGCCCAAAACTTTCTTCCGTTGATTTCTTCCGTTCCGTCGATTGATCTAATTTGTGTTTCATAAACTTGGTCGACATTGTCGTAGCGCGCCGACGAAAGCAACACTACTGCGGCAACACCTACCGAGCCAAATAAGCGTTTTTTTATCATTATGTTGTTTTTCTCGAGAGCCACACAACCTCTGCTATGCAACTTGCGACTAAAGATTTTTACATCTCCTTCGCCACTCGAATTTGACGGCGCAAAATTACTCCTTAGCTCCTTTGGCAATACTCTTCATAGTGTTAAACGGACAATTATCCCTCATACACGACACACTTCCAATACATATATAGCTATTAATCAAGTGTTTAACAATTGTTAATAATTACTAATCAGAACAAAAGTCTACGGTAGATAAACCGTCCTTCTATGTTATTAGTTATTACTCCATCGATGTCGCATACTACACGACCATTCATAACTACGCCATGTATCTTTCCTTGCATAGGCACGTCAAATTCGGCACCACTGACGTTGCGCAAATTGACAGTTTCGGCACTCTGGTCGTTCCAAACAATCAAATCGGCATCTGCACCTACTTCAACCTTTCCATAGCTTGGCCACATACCTAACATCTTAGACGAACGAGCTGAAGTAACATCAATCAGTTCCTCCAACGTAAAACCTTGTTTAGCAAGCATACCTCTAAGAATGGACAATTGATTTCTCCGCCAATAATCGTCGGGGAGATCCACAAAATTGTATTCTCGCATAGGTGTTTTAGAGATAGTTGCCGAGCACCATGGATTGTCGCGCAATATGGCAGCAAAGCGTTCTGGAGTAAACTCTTTGAGTGCCGAACTATGCCGAAGAATAGGCGAATAGCGCAATTCGGCACCTATCAAGCAATTATCTTGCATTCGCTTAAGTATGTCGAATTCCTCTTCGTAGCATACGTTGAGGAAATAGACCTTACACTTATGACTCGACTCTATTTTCTGAGCCAAAGAGAGCAATCCACTTATATGTTCGTTGGAAGTGCCACCGCGCGATATGTCAAACACCAACGTTGTGCCCAAGTCGATAGCAGAAGCGACGAGGAAACTGACGTTGTCGAGAGCTTCACGCGAAAATGGTGTACTAAGTTTGCAATAAATCGAAGAGACACCCTTAGGCAGCACAACTAATTTAGCTCGTATAGCATCGAACTTGCGAGTGATGGTATTGAGCGAAATATGATAACTATAATTAAGTATATGATCGGCTTTATGCTCTATAGCTATTGAGTTTTTATCTATTGCTGAAGTAGTAAGTGGTGTAATCCACGTGGTTATGCCCGACTCTATATCGCTAATAGCCTGTTTACTAAGGTCATCACTCGCCTGAGACTCACCAAAAGCATTTGCAGTATCGGTAAGAGATGGTATGAGAATGTTACCTTGTGCATCATACTCACGCGTATCTATCGCGGGGTGCATAATATTCTTTTCAATTTGCAAAATCTTACTTCCGCCTATCAAGACCGAGAATTGCTCTTGCGGGTTGTAGAACGGAATGCGACAGTTACGTATAAGTAGATATTTCATGTGTTTTGTTTTTATATATATACTTCTTGTTATCAACTATTTAGAAACGCTACAAACGTTGCTACGTCTTCAGTAAACGCCGAAGTAGCAACGACCTCTTCGCTTACAGGATTCATAATTACAAAAAATGGTTGTGCGTTTACACCTGAGAGTTGCCTTTGAAGCAAGCTCCATTTATCGCCAATGGTGCGCAGTGTAACAGTTTTTCCATTTTCCATAACCTCTTCTTTTTCGGTGAGTTTATGCTTATCGTCGACGTAAAGCGTAACGCGAATAAAGTTATCATTTATAAGTTGTTTTACATCAATATTCGACAATACGGTTTGCTCCATTTTTCGGCAATTAACGCAGCCATAACCAGTAAAATCAATAAGCAGTTTCTTATTCTCGGTCTTAGCAGCTTGCTTTGCTTGCTCCAAGTCGTCGTATTTTATGGCATTTTTATGAGTATCAACGCCATTGTATGCATTTGCACCGATGACAAAATCTTGCGTTTCGATTGGAGGAGCAAAAGCACTAACAGCATTCAAAGGTGCGCCCCACAATCCTGGAACGAGATATATAGCAAAAGCAAAGGCCACAATTCCCGTCATCAAACGACCGATGCTAACATTTGATCCTGCATCGTGCGGCATTTTTATAATTCCCCACATACATAATGCATAGGCTACAGCGAGTGCTATCCATAGCGAAAGAAATGTCTCGCGAGGCAACAATCCCCAACCGTATGCAATATCGGCAACCGAGAAAAATTTGAAAGCAAAGAGTATTTCTATGAAGCCAAGAGTTGTCTTTACGGTCATCATCCAACTGCCAGAACGTGGAATTTTGTTCATGAGCGATGGGAACATAGCAAAAAGTGTAAATGGCAAAGCCAATGCTACAGAGAAGCCCAACATACCAATTGTAGGTGCTACAATGCTTCCAACGGTAGATAATTCTACCAACAAGAATCCTATTATTGGTCCGGTGCAAGAGAACGACACAAGAGCAAGCATAAAAGCCATCAAGAATATGCCAAGCACACCACCAACGGCTTCCGACTTACGGTCGACTGCATTGCTCCACGATGCTGGTAAAGTAAGTTCAAATGCGCCAAGAAGCGATAAGCCAAACATAATAAGCAACAGAGTGAAAAATATGTTGAACACCGCATTTGTCGACATGGCATTGAGAGCATCAGGACGTCCACTAACAAGTGTTATTATCAAGCCTAACGCTACATAGATAACTACAATGGATAGTCCGTAGAGCGAAGCATCGCGAATGGCTCTACTTCGCGAAGTGCTATGCTTCAAGAAATAGCTTACAGTAAGCGGAATCATCGGCCACACACAAGGAGTAAGCAGTGCAACAAATCCGCCCAATAGGCACGACAAGAATATCCACAACAACGAATGGGTGCCAGTGGCTGACGTCGTATCAGCATCGATAGTTTCGTTATTACTTACCAACGCACCAGTGTAACTAAACTCCACATTGGTAGGAGGCAAGCAGGTCTCGTTGTTGCAAGCGCCATAGACCATGTAGCCTGCTATGGTGTATGAATCGGCTATCACTTTTATCTTTTGTTCGAAAGCACATTTACCTTCAAAGAAGCTCACTTCGCATCCAAATACGTCATCGAAGACATGCTTAGATTCGCCAACGGGCTCTAAACTACCAACGAGTTGACAACCTTCGAGTTTTTCGGCAACAAACTCTGCAGGCGTAGGTCCTCCAGCATTATCAACTGAATACACGTGCCAACTTGGCGCCATAGTGCCACTAAAACGAATAGTAAAAATGCTGTCGTTAGTCGACAATAGTTCTGAGGAAAAAGAGACTTCGTTCTGTGCCGACAAAGCGGTGCACAGCATCACGGATAGAAAAGCTAAAATTCTGTTCATGTATATATATAATGATGCGACAAAAATAGATATTTCACAATTCACTATACGCAATTCTACGTTTGTATTTACGTCAAAAGCCCCTCTTACCTAACGGATAAAAGGGGCAAAAACAAATAATGAATTAATGATAGATTAACTTGCGGTAGTACGCTTCTTACGCTCACAAAAACGCTCGCACTGCTGGCAGACATCATAACCCAGTAGTGCACCGAGAATAAAATCCTCTTCGGGAGATAACTTATTAAGTGGGCGGTTTACAAATGTGCGAATGGCCTCGAGACACTCTCTACGACCAAAGAAGATATTAACGTTGTTGTCGCCTACTGCTTGAAGAATATAATCTATATTCTGTCGTTGAAGGCGCGTTACTGCATTCTGAACTTGATTATTGGCAAGCGTAAACAGAATCAAATTGCGAACTCCTTTTTTGTATTCGTATATATGATTACAAAGCACCATAAGTTCTGGCGTAACATTAACTACGTTCATAATCTCCTTGACTATTCAATTTCTTTACTGAATATTTTTCACCCAAGCAGCAATACGCTCGTCGGTTTTATTCGACTCGTTAACCTCGTCGATAGCAAGACCAACAAATTTTCCATCAACTACAGAAGCTGAAGAATCGAACGAATAGCCATCTGTGGCAACTTGACCAACGAATGTAG
This sequence comes from Bacteroidales bacterium, assembly GCA_015061285.1. Lineage (GTDB taxonomy): Bacteria > Bacteroidota > Bacteroidia > Bacteroidales > Marinilabiliaceae > W3P20-009. The sequence continues at coordinate 36,521 of SUWW01000020.1, forward strand.
CGCCCGAACCAGCAAGTTCTTGGTAAATAACACCCATAGCATCGCAAAATGTATCACAATATGACGAAGAGTCGCCACAACCAAAAAGTGCTATGGTCTTTCCTTTGAGGTCGGCACTTTTGAGAACTTTTACTCCATCATACCAATCGTCTTGCAACTCACCAGCACCCCACGTGCTCGTACCCAGAATAAGTGTGTCGTATGCTGCAATTTTTTCTGCAGTTAGTTCTGTCACGTTGAATACTTCTGCGCCTACAGCAGCGCCAATTTTACCTGCTATTTCTTCTGTAGTTCCTGTCGTTGAACCATAGAAAATGACTTTTTTACTCATTGCTATTTTTGTTTAGAATTATTACACACAAAACTATCTTGAGCAATAATTCATCACAATCACTACTAATAGCTATTTTGAAGCTTGATTTTAGCGATACTATAAGTATTCGTAGGTATTTAGAATAGTTTGCCCATAACCAATACTTACACTGTTCGAACTATAGTATAAGCAATCAGCGAAATAACTCCGAACAACAAGCACAGAAGACCTACATCAACAAAGAAGCCCCACACATCACGCATGGGGCTTATCATTTTGTGTTGATTCATTTATCGTTGACCATCATTCACCTTCGAAGAATCGACAATCTTGTATAGCTTATCTCCTCGTCGGATGCGCGATGGTATGGGCATAGAGAATATGTCTCCCTTTGTTACTTTTTTCAACGGATCTTTATCCGTACGAAGTTCTGAGGCAGTAAATTCAACAACACCCGTTGTAGCTCCTATCACAACCACTTCGTCACCTTTGTTAAGTACGTCCGACTCGAGCACAAACTCACCAACGCCTATTTTAGAAAAATAGTTACGCACGGTGCCAATAGCGACACGCTTCACAGTAGCCAAATTGCCATAGCGGTCGGTCCATTCGCCCATCGTCTGACCTTGATAATATCCGTCCCAGAAACCACGATTGAAGACGCGTGTCAGGCGATTGTCCCAGAAGCCAACTCCTTTTTCGGCATACGTACCATCGGCTATGGCGCGTACAGCTTCGTCGTAGCAACTGCAAACAGTCTTTACGTAGTCGGCCGAACGTGCGCGTCCTTCTATCTTCAATACACTTACACCTGCCTCAATGAGTTTATCAAGGAAATCTATGGTTTTCAAGTCTTTAGGCGACATAATATATTTACCATCGACTTCAAGTTCAAGACCCGTTTGAGCATCTTTTACAAGGTAGCTTCGACGACAGACTTGCAAACATGCACCACGATTAGCCGAACGCCCCAAATTGTTGAGACTTAAATAGCATTTACCCGAAACAGCCATACACAATGCTCCATGGGCGAACATCTCTATACGAACAAGCTTTCCGGAAGGGCCACAGATGTTTTGTGCCACTATCTGGTCGTGTATATATTTCACTTGATTGATGTTCAATTCGCGAGCAAGCACCACTACATCAGAAAATTGGCTATAGAACTTCACAGCCTCAATATTGCTTATGTTGCACTGAGTTGATATATGTACATCGACACCTATCGAACGTGCATACATAATGGCGGCAATATCAGATGCGATAATAGCCTCTACGCCTGTTTGTTTGGCAGCATCAATAGTTTTGCGAACTGCTTCAAATTCATTGTCATACACAATAGTATTAACAGTCAGATAGACTTTTTTGCCATTGCTATGAGCAATTTCAACTATTTTTTGTAGATCGGCTTCATCAAAATTGTTGGCAGAGCGAGCTCGCATATTTAGCGTACCTATACCTAAATAAACGGCATCAGCACCACCTTGAATGGCAGCTGTAAGTGATTCGTAGCTGCCCACTGGCGCCATTATCTCTATGTCTTCGCGTCGTATCATCGTTTCTTATTGTCGTTACACATCATTTGTAGAATTGCTTTGCCCGAAATGGTGTCGGGTGTGGCCGTTTCACTCTCTATACGTATATATTTATTTGCTTGATTATCGAACACTTGAAACGACACACTATCAGCATATCCAAAACCATCGGAAAAGTCGTAAAACGAAAAACCTCTATTGCCTTTGTCAAGCAAGTTTTTGCTAAAAGTGTACTGCGAATGCTCAATATCAAGTTGGCTAAGTAGCGTTGCGGCAATATCTATCTGAGTACCAGGTTTATGCACAACAGTATCTTTCACAGCAAGTGCTCCACCCGTCATTATCAATGGAATACGGAATCGCATAGGATTATCGTTAGCTACGTTGTTTGGTCCTCCATGACCATGGTCGGCAACGAGTATAAATAGCGTATTATTCCACCAACTGCGTGTGCGTGCCTTAGCAAAAAAATCACCAATGCAACTATCGGTATAGGCAACAGAATTGAAATAGTCGTTTTCAAATTTTCGCTTCATTGGCACGGTGAAGGGTTCGTGGCTCGATAATGTAAAAATCGCGTCAAAGAATGGTTGCTCTTGCTTATCCATTTCGCTAAGTAAGCGGTTGAGCGTAAATTCATCATGAGCGCCCCATTTGTCGCCCCACTCCGACTTAGGAAAATCTTCTTGTGTGATAATATTATCAAAACCCGCCATAGTTATCAGCGAGTTGAAATTGTTGAAATGCAAATCGCCTCCATAGATAAACGTTTGACTTGCATATCCATTTTCGCGAAGACTTTTGGCAATATATGGCAACGATTGCGTTTTGCTTGGGTATTGTATTATACTAATAGTTGGCAAAACAGGGTATCCACACATAACAGCCACAAGACCCTTACCAGATCGGTCCGAAGCCGCCATAACATTGTCGAAAACGATGCTTTCTGGCACAAGCGCCTTGATGTTTTTGGCAACATTTTCGCCGCCAAGAAATTCTATTGTATGTGCCGAAAAACTCTCCAAAAGCAATATCACAACATTCGGACGAGAGCTATTCAACACACGAGGATAATCGCCATTCTGATACATCAAATCGTTGAAACGCCTCTGAGCATCATCATCATTCATAAAATGATAATCCACAGTGGCATTTCTTGCACGTTTAAGCGAATAGCAGAAATTCCAAGCAGGATTAAGCGCCGTATGGTTGGCAAAAGTCGAATTGCAGAAAAAAGCATGGCCAGTGTTGAGAGGAGCTATTCCCACACCTCCTCTAATAGGTAGAATCATTACTGCACCCATCACCAGAGTTGCTACCATTCTTACCAATTTGCCAGGCAACTGTTCGTGTTCGTTGTTTGCAGCCTCAATTGCACTGTTAGTCAAGCGTCTAAGTAGGTATATTGCCGCCACACTCAGTCCTATTGCTGCTATTGTATATATAATAACAATCCACGATTCGGTAGAATCGAAAATTGCCATAGGATCATTCGAAAACATACCTAAATCCACAGCATCGACATGATGTAGCCAATGTCCGTAGACAACAGCATTTGCAGGAAGGGTAAAGACTAAAATACAAGCCAAGATGCCACTAATAAACCTACAAAAGCGTAATGATTTTGCGGGAGCATGCCAATAAGTAGTAATAATAACTACAAAGCATGTCAATAGGCTCAAATAGCCAATAATACTAAAGTCGAATCGCATTCCTACAAATAGCGACTGCAACAAAAGCCACTTGTCGGTATCGATGGCTTGATTGCTATTTATGGCTACAAATAGGAGGCGCAATTCAAAGAAAAGGATTAGCCAAAACAAGGCATGCATTAACAGATAACGCACTGTTTGCCAGAAGTTTAACAGCGAAATCTTCATAAATATGTATTAAGTACGCAACAACGTCGATTTATAATGAAAAAGCCGACGCAAATCGCTGCGTCGGCATTATGTGTTGAATAAAAGTATCTTGTGTTTGATTGAATAAATGTTTATTCAGCTACAACTTCAAAGTTGATATCAACTTTCACCTCACGATGGAGTTTAACAGTAGCTGTGTACTTACCAAGTTCTTTGATATTCTCGTCCTTGATAAGGATAATCTTGCGGTCGATTTCAAAGCCTTTAGCTGCGAGAGCCTCAGCGATTTGAATAGTGTTAACCGAACCGAAGATTTTGCCAGTAGAGCTTGCTTTAGCACCGATGGTGAGGTTGAGACCTTCCATTTTAGCTGCCAACTCTTCAGCATCTTGTTTGAGTTTAGCCTGCTTGTGAGCACGTTGTTTGATGCTTTCAGCAAGAACTTTCTTAGCCGACTCGGTAGCAAGAGCTGCAATACCTTTTGGTATGAGGTAGTTGCGACCATAGCCAGGTTTTACTGTGATTATATCGTCTTTGTGGCCGAGTTTAGCCACGTCAGTCTTCAATATTACTTCCATGCTTCAATCTCCTATTTCATTAAGTCGGTTACGTATGGCAGTAAAGCTAAGTGGCGAGCGCGTTTAACAGCTTTAGCCACCTTGCGCTGATATTTCAAAGATGTACCAGTGATACGGCGAGGTAGAATTTTACCTTGCTCGTTCAAGAATTTCTTGAGGAACTCAGGATTCTTGTAGTCTACATACTTGATACCGCTTTTCTTGAAACGGCAGTATTTTTTCTTTTTTACCTCAACGGTAGGAGGCGTTAGGTAACGAATGTCTGATGTCTTTTGTGCCATGACTTAATTCTCCTTTACTTCTTCATTTTTAGCTGCATTGCGGCGTGTCTCGCTGTATTGAACAGCGTATTTCTCCATCTTGAAGGTGAGGAAACGGATAACGCGCTCGTCGCGACGATAAGCTGTTTCGAGAGTCTCAACAAAAGTTGGCTCTGCCTTGAACTCTAACAAGCAATAGAAGCCTGTTGTCTTCTTTTGAATTGGGTATGCCAATTTGCGAAGGCCCCAATTTTCTTCGTTTACGATTTCGCCTCCGTTCTGCAGAACTAAGTCCTTGAACTTTTGCACCGCTTCCTTCATCTGAGTATCAGACAAAACGGGAGTCAAAATGAAAACGGTTTCATACTGATTCAACATAAATTTTTATTTTTTGAGTTTTACAAATCGGCGGCAAAATTACTCTTTACTTTTTCTTTTTGCAAATGCTTTTTATGCAAGTATCAACAAAAAAAATACCGCTCAACATAAAGCCGAGCGGTATTTGCATTTCTATTTCGTTTCCGGACGTATTATCCGCCGAAATTGTCAAATCTAATTGACTCAGGATCTACGCCGAGCGAGTCGAGCAAATCGAGAACGGTCTTAGCCATCATAGGAGGACCGCAGAGGTAGTATTCGCAATCTTCTGGAGCTTCGTGAGCCTTGAGGTAGGTATCGCCCATAACAGGAGCAACGAAGCCAGGAGTGTACTTAATTCCAGCTGCATCGGCTTTTGGATCTGGACGGTCGAGAGCCAAGTGGAAGTGGAAGTTAGGGAAGTCTTTCTCGAGCTGGAGGAAGTCGTCGAGGAATGGAATTTCCTCAAGCGCACGAGCACCATAGAAGTAGTGCATTGGGCGCTTACGATCTTCGTCGGCAATGCCGTGGCCTTTGAGCATGTGCATAATCTGAGCGCGCAGAGGAGCCATACCGGCACCACCACCTACCCAAATCATCTCGCGACCAGTGCCGTATTGTGGACGGAACTCGCCATAAGGACCCGACATGATAACCTTGTCGCCTGGTTTGAGGTTGAAGATGTACGAAGATGCAATACCCGGATTAACGTCCATAAAGTTGTTTGCATCAGGCTTCTGCTGATCTTTTGGCTTGAATGGAGGCGTTGCTATACGTACGTTAAGCGTGATGATATCGCCTTCGTCTGGATAGTTGGCCATTGAGTATGCACGAATAGTTGGCTCTGGGTTCTTACACTTGAGGTCGAACATGTGGAACTTCTGCCAAGCTGGCAAGTAGGTATCGCCGATGAGCTCTTTGTCGAAGTCGTTATAGTCGATCTCGAATGCAGGAATCTTAATTTGAGCATAAGAACCTGGTTCGAAGTGCATGTGCTCGCCAGCAGGCAAGGCCACTTTGTACTCCTTGATGAAGGTAGCAACGTTGCGGTTGCCAATAACCTCGCATTCCCATTCCTTCACGCCCATAACGCTTTCAGGAACTTTTATTCCGAGGTCTCCTTTCACTTTCACTTGGCAGCCAAGACGCCAATGATCTTTCTGCTGTTTGCGGCTGAAGTGACCTTTTTCAGAGTCGAGTATTTCACCACCGCCTTCAACAACTTGGCATTTGCACTGACCGCAAGAACCTTTACCACCGCAAGCCGATGGGAGGAAGATGCCTTCGTTGGCGAGTGTAGAGAGCAGCGAGCTACCCTGCCCTACCTCAACTTGGTCTTTGCCGTTGATTGTTATCTTAACGTTGCCGCTTGGAGTCAAATAACTCTTTGCAACGAGAAGTATTACAACGAGCAACATAATTATTACGAGGAAAACCCCGATGCTCGATAGTATTAATTGTAAATCCATTGCTTTTGTGATGTTTTAGAGTTTAAGACCCGAGAAACACATAAACGACATAGCCATCAAACCAACCACAATGAATGTGATGCCGAGGCCGCGCAGAGGTGCGGGTACGTTAGAATATGCCATTTTTTCGCGTACTGCAGCAAGTGCAACAATTGCAACTAACCAACCGATACCAGAACCGAGAGCGTAGACGAAAGCCGAACCAATACCAGTGATGGCTTTAGGATCGGTAGCATCTAAGCCAATGCGTTGTTGCATAAAGAGCGATGCACCCATGATGGCGCAGTTTACTGCTATAAGAGGAAGGAATATACCCAACTGTGAATAGAGTGCTGGTGCATATTTTTCGACAACCATCTCTACGAGTTGCACAATGCCGGCAATGACAGCAATGAACAATATGAACGACAAGAATGTTAGGTCGATTCCCAAAATTCCTTCTACGTCAAGCACTTTGGTTTGAAGTAGGTAGTTCACTGGCAACGTAACTACAAGTACGAAGGTAACAGCTATACCCAAACCGATTGCTGTTTTCACCGTCTTCGACACTGCAAGGTAGGAACACATGCCGAGGAAGAAGGCGAATATCATGTTGTCCACAAAGATTGAGCGGACAAATAAACTTAATAAGTTTTCCATTTTTAGTTTCTACTTTTTGCCCGTTGTATTTACATACGTAGGCTCAATGGTGATAACTTTATTTTTCCTGTAAATCTTTGTTGTGAGCACGCTGCCACCAGATGATGCACGCCACAATGATGAGCGCCATAGGAGGCATAAGCATAAGACCATTGTTGATATAGCCAGCATTGTTAACGGCGTCATAATTTAGAATATTGAAGCCGAAAAGCGTACCTGAACCAAGCAACTCGCGGAAGAATGCTACAATGACAAGAATCTTAGCATAACCAAGACCGTTACCGATACCATCGAGGAGCGACTCCCATGGGCCGTTCTGCATTGCAAATGCTTCGAGGCGTCCCATAAGTATACAGTTGGTAATAATAAGGCCTATGTATACTGAAAGTTGTACGCTGACGTCGTAGGCAAAAGCTTTGAGAATCTCGCTAACGATGGTTACGAGAGATGCCACAACTACAAGTTGTACAATAATACGTATGCGGTTAGGAATTGTCTTGCGCAAAAGCGAGATAATAACATTCGCCATTGCTACAATGACCGTAACCGAAATGCCCATAACTATGGCAGGTTCGAGCTGAGCCGTAACAGCCAAAGCCGAGCATATACCCAACACCTGAACGGTGACAGGGTTGTTGCTTCCTAATGGATTGAGGAAAGCCTCTTTGTTCTTTTTCGAAAATAATTCGCTCATAGTAGTTCTCTCCTTTTTTATTTCTTGGTTAGGAAGTCATATTTCTTGAGGCTTGCCGAGAGCATCTCGTTTACACCGTTGCAGGTAAGCGTAGCACCCGAGATAGCATCAACTTGATCTTGACCTTCGGCCTTTGTGCCTTTCTTCAAGACTGCAATTGAGGTCAATACGCCATCGCGTTTGATGTTCTTACCAACGAACTGGCTCTTGAACTTGTCGGTAGTGATTTCGGCACCAAGACCTGGGGTTTCCGAGTCGTGGCGGAAGAAAATACCGTAGCAAGTGCTTTCATCGGCGTTTACAGCAATGTAACCACCAATAGCGCCCCAAAGTCCATTACCGCGGAGTGGGAATACATATTTAGTTTCGCCATTCACATCGCATTGATAGATGATAGGAGTTTCGCTCTCTTTGAGAACGTCGAACGTAGTTGCCGACTCTTTTACCGAACCATCTGCATTGAGGACTTGTTTTACATATTTCTCATATTCAGCTTGTGCATCTTCAACATTATTTACGTTGAGAGACGAGAGAATTTGTTTCTTCACATCGAGGCTCTTGTTGTTGTCCTGACGCTCTTTGAGAGCTGAGGAAACGAACGAAAGCAAGAACGCTACGATGATAACCATCACGGCAGCATAGATAACCGTGTAGGTGTTGCTGTTGGTCGACAGCCCTTTAGTGTTATTTGCCATGATGTTTATTTGTTAGCTTTTACACGATTTTTACGCATAGCGATATTTCTACCCACGATGAAGTGGTCGATGAGCGGTGCGAAGGTGTTCATCAACAATATAGCGAGCATCATACCTTCAGGATAACCAGGGTTGAGCACGCGAATAATTATTGCCATAGCACCAATGAGGAAACCGAAAATGAATTTACCACTCTCCGTGCGGCATGAGGTAACAGGATCGGTAGCCATAAATACAGCGCCGAAGCAGAAACCGCCTATCACGAGGTGCTGCTGCCAAGGCAAGTGTGCCATTGCGTTAGCATCGGAGCCGAAGGTGTTGAACAAGAATGCGGTGAGTGCACCACCAACGAACACAGAGCACATAGTCTTCCAACTTGCTACGCCGGTGCAGAGCAAGAGCACTGCGCCAATGAGTATGGCCAAGGCACTTGTTTCGCCAATAGAGCCTGGAATGAATCCAAAGAATGCATCGGCAAACGAATATGTGTCGTAGTTGCCTTCGCCAGCAAGCGAGAGAGCCGTTGCACCAGTGAAGCCTTCAACAGCTTCGCCTGCGCCATACCAAACTGCATCACCCGACATCTTGCTTGGATATGCGAAGAATAGGAATGCACGTGCAATAAGTGCGGGGTTCCAAATGTTCATACCAGTACCACCAAACACCTCTTTGGCAAAAATTACCGAGAAGGCTGTTGCTACAGCAACCATCCAGAGGGGCACATCGGCTGGAACTATGAGTGGAATAAGCATACCCGTAGCGAGGAAGCCTTCATTTATCTCCTCGCCACGCATTTGAGCTACGCTAAACTCAATACCAAGACCAACAACATAGGTAACAATAAGAAGTGGCAAAACCGTAAGCAAGCCATAACCAAATGTCTCCCAGAATGTTGCAACTTCACCAGTCATGTGATAGTGCTGGTATCCAGTATTGTATATACCGAATAATAATGCTGGTATAAGAGCTAAAACAACCACGATGATGTTACGCTTGAGGTCAACAGCATCGCGTACGTGAACGCCGCCAGGCTGATTCGTCGTGTTCGGTGTGAACAAGAACGTCTCAAAGCCTCCGAAAGTCGAGCGAAGTTTTTCGTACTTACCGCCCGGCATGAAGTTCGGCTTCACTTTGTCTATATAATTTCTTAGTGCTTTCACTTTGAATTTTTTGTATTTAGAATCAAACAGTTACGAAATCAACCTACTTCCTTGGCCATGAGGTCAAGTCCGTTGCGAAGTACTTTTTGCAGTGCTATTTTCGAAGTGCATACAAATTCGCAAAGTGCGATATCTTCTTCTACAACTTCGAAGATGCCAAGTTCTATCATCTTATCGATGTCTTGAGCCATGATAGCTTTGAAGAGGAATTCAGGATAAATATCCATAGGCAACACCTTATCGAGCTCGTTCGACATCACAAATGCACGATGTTCGCCGTGAGTATTGGTGTTGAGTATATATTCCTTCTTTCCAGTAAGCCATGCAGTGAATGTGTGCGAGGCGCTGAATTTATTGAAGCCCGGAGCGAGCCAACCCATAAATTCATATTGATCGCCTTCAGGAATTACGGTCACTTGGCTATCGTAGAAACCCAAGAAACCGTCGGCAGGGATTGCAGTACCGGTAAGTACGTTGCCACTGATGATGCGCACATTGTCGCTTGCAATGTTGTCTTTCAGCATGTTGCTTACTTGCGCGCCAAGAGTTGTACGTACGTATGCTTTATGCTTAATTTCAGAACCTACCACCACAGCTACGCGGCTGAAGTCGTGTACGCCTTTAGAGAATATTTTGCCAATGGCAACGACCTCTTGAGGCTGAATGGTAAGAACTTTTTCGCCAGCATTGATAGGATTTACGTGGTTAATCTGTACACCTACGCAACCTGCAGGATGCTGACCTGCAAAAGCAGTAATGGTGACGCCTTTAGCTTCGGTAAATGCTTTCGAAGCACCGTTGTTGTGTACACCTACATAGACTGGAGCAATCTTTCCAAGCACATCAAGACCAGCTTGGAAATCTGCCTCATTACCACTAATTACGAAGTCATAATCGGGGGCAAGAGGTGCCGAGTCGAATGTGGAAATGAAAATTGCTTTGAACTGTGCAGTAGGATCGGCCACAATGTTGTATGGACGCTGTTTGAAATATGGCCATGCACCAGTTTCGAGAAGTTTAGCTATTACTTGCTCGCGGTTGAGAGATTTAATGTCGGTCTTGCCAACTTCTACAGGCTGTGAAGCGCCATAGGCTTTCACCACAACCTCAAGCACCTTACGACGTTCACCGCGATTAACGGCAACAACCTCGCCCGATACTGGCGATACCAACTTAATCTCAGGATGCTGCTTGTCGTGCATTAATTCACCACCTGCCGCAACCTTGTCGCCAACATTTACCGTAACCTTTGGCACTAAGCCGTGAAAATCTGTCGGCTTAATAGCATAAAGTTCCGATGCGGCTACCTGCGCATACACTGTCTCCGAGCGTCCGGCGATGCGTATGTCGAGGCCTTTCTTTAGTTTGATTACATCAGACATTTTGTGTTTGTAATGAAATGGTTTTTATGTTTTGTTTCTCTCTTTGTAAGTGTTTTATGCTTATTTTTCGCTTTCATAATAAGCTATTATAAGGCGTTGCAAAGAAAATGAATATCGCTCTCATTTACCAACATATAACGAATTTTTTCTTTATTTCGTTTCCTTCTATTCTACTAAGCGTTTTTCCTGTATTTACAGCATCTGCGCAGTCTTCTCGCGTATATTTTCAACGCTCTGATGTTTGTTCCATTGAGCTCTTCCGTTCTGGTCAAGAGCGTTCTTTGCCTGCTGTAAATCTCGGCTCGGGCGAATCGCTCATATTGTCGTTCGACATTATGGATTCCGACCGCAAAACTCTGTATTTCAACTTCACTCACTGCAATTTCGATTGGTTACCGTCCGATCTGTTGCCTGTAGAGTATTTTGCCGGATTCAACAAAGAATTTGGCTACGAACAGTCGGAATTTTCCACCAATACAACAGCTGATTATATTCATTACCAAATAAATATTCCTACAGGTGCCATCACTCATTCGGGCAACTACCTCATTAGCGTATACGACGAAAATGGCTCACTGATTCTATCGCGACCTATGTGGGTGATAGAGCCGCTCGCTAACATCTCTACGCGCATAATTAGGAATACATATAACCACATAGCTACTCACTCGCTCGACTTGATGGTTAGATGCCCAAACATAAAAGTTGATGTTCCTTCTCGCCAAATGCACATCGCTGCTTGGAAAGACGACGACATCGACGATGCTATAATTACCTGCGAACCAAGTTTCATACGCAACGAGGAACTATCATACATAAATATTTTTCACTTCCCTGCTGGAAATGAATATTTATGGGCCGACACTCGTTCTATACGTGCCACGCGTGTTGGCGTGCGACGCATCGACTTTATCGATCCTATGTATCACGTAACTCTCGAAACCGATCGCAAGCCGCTTAGCTACAGCTATCACGAAGAGTTTAATGGTAAGTTTTACATTGAAAATGTTGACCTACCCAATGCAGATGCCGCCACTCAATCCGACTATGTAATGGTGCATTTTTCTCTCGCTGTACCAGATGATTTACCAGCTGATATCAATCCTGCCGATTTTCCTATTTATGTATATGGGCAACTGACCAACTACTCTATTGAGCCTCGTTATCGCATGACCTACGATAGCGAACGAGACTTATACTCTCTTGACTTGCGCCTGAAACAAGGTTTTTATAATTATGATTATGTAACTATGCGCAAGAATCATATAGAGCCGCTTGCATCATTCACCGACACCGAATCGGACTACCATATTGCAGTATACTTTCGCGACTTTGCTGGCACTGCCGACCGTCTTGTGGGTGTATATACGCACAACTCTCTCCATTCGCATAACAGTTTCATAAGATAAAGTCAAAAAAAAGAGACAATCGCCATAACGACGACTGCCTCTACCGTTCAACTAAACTAAAAAAATACATAATCAGAATGGAAAACTCTTACCATTCATGTAGGTTCTATACTCCCATACACAATACAAGCAATACACTATAACTATTGTTATTAGAGTACAAGCAAGGACATTCATTTCTCCCCAAAAGATGAAGTAGATAATAAGTGCAATAATGCTTAGTGTGCCAAAAAAATTGATAATAAACCTAACCATAATAATCAACCCTTTATCATTTAACGTAGGTCGATAATAAGCACAAACAATGCCAAAATGCTCTTCTACTTATAATGGTCGTTTTGCATTAATTGGTATAACTATCGGTTATATACGCAGTATTATAGGTTATATCCAAACATTTTCTCAAAAAAAATAGCCACAGAAATTAAGCAGCAAACTTTCGGGTGTTG